>JAOAQZ010000023.1 GCA_025210795.1 Cohaesibacter sp.
ATTCTGGCCCGTGTCAGTGACAAGCCTGCCGATGTGCTTGACAATGTTCCTGCCCAGACTGAAACCCAGTCCGGCGGACAGTCCCAGCCTTCCGAAGGTGGTCCGGGTATTCTGGATGAGCTGAATAAGCTCAGCCCAAGTGGCCCGCAGGTTCCGACCTCGCAGTAAGGTCCGTTTATGATTCGAATGGAAACCGGCTTCTGCCCCTCATTTCAGAGTATGGCAGGGCCGGTTTCTGTTTTATTGAAGAGCATGTCTGGCTTATGGATGGGGGATGCAAGACGCAAAGATCTTGCTTGCCTGTGCATGGCTGGTCGGTTGGGCTGACCGGATGGCATGATCCTCTTTTGTGTGGCGTCGTTTTGTGTGAATTTCCTTACAGGGGATTTCAGGCAGGCGATTTTCTTTTGGACGGATGCGAAATTGATTTGGCAATTTTGCGCAAAGAGAAGTAATCTACGAGTCCATGGCGCGATATATTTTCATTACTGGCGGTGTGGTGTCTTCGCTTGGCAAAGGGCTTGCGTCTGCGGCTCTTGGGGCGGCTCTACAGGCGCGTGGCTATTCAGTTCGGCTGCGCAAACTCGATCCCTATCTCAATGTTGATCCCGGTACGATGTCTCCCTACCAGCATGGGGAATGTTTCGTAACCGACGATGGTGCGGAAACGGACCTTGATCTGGGCCATTATGAACGGTTCACGGGTCGTCCATCCAACAAGCGGGACAATATTACGACCGGACGGATTTACCAGAACATCATTACCCGCGAGCGGCGTGGTGATTATCTGGGTGGTACCGTTCAGGTCATTCCTCATGTGACGGATGAGATCAAGAATTTCATTCTTGATGGCAACGAAGACTATGACTTCGTTTTGTGCGAAATTGGCGGCACGGTTGGCGATATCGAAGCCTTGCCTTTCTTTGAAGCCATTCGCCAGCTGGGCAATGAATTGCCCCGTGGTCAGGCCATCTATATCCATCTTACCTTGATGCCTTATATCCCAAGCGCGGGCGAGCTTAAGACCAAACCAACCCAGCACTCGGTTAAAGAGCTGCGCTCGATCGGTATTCAGCCAAATATCTTGCTGGTGCGTTGTGACCGCGAAATCCCGCAAGGGGAGCGGCGCAAACTGTCCCAGTTCTGTAATGTTCGGCCTGAGGCTGTTATTCAGGCGCTGGATGTGAAGAATATCTATGAAGTGCCTTTGGCCTATCATGCTGAAGGGCTGGATAACGAAGTGCTGGCGGCCTTTGGCATTGATGGGGCGCCGAAGCCGAATTTCGAGATTTGGGAAGGGATTGTCGAGCGTATTCACAATCCTGAAGGCGAAGTCTCCATTGCAGTTGTTGGCAAATATACCCAGCTGCTGGATGCTTATAAATCACTGATTGAAGCGCTCTATCATGGCGGCATCGACAACAAGGTCAAAGTCAATCTGAAGTGGATTGAATCAGACGCTTTTGATTCAGACAGCGACCCGACCGCGTTGCTCGAAGACGTGCACGGTATTTTGGTGCCGGGCGGTTTTGGCGAGCGCGGATCTGAAGGCAAGATTGCTGCAGTTCGTTATGCCCGTGAGAACAAGATCCCTTATTTCGGCATTTGCTTTGGTATGCAAATGGCCGTGATTGAGGCTGCTCGCAATCTTGCAGGCATTGAAGGGGCGACTTCTTCTGAATTTGGTGATGCCAAAAACAGCGTTGTGGGCCTGATGACCGAATGGTCCAAGGGCAATGTGAAGGAAACGCGCAGCCATGACGGCGATATGGGCGGGACCATGCGTCTTGGCTCTTATGAAGCCCACCTTAAGGCAGGCTCGAAAATTGCCGAAATTTATGGCTCCGAGATCATTCACGAGCGCCACCGTCACCGGTATGAAGTCAATATTGATTTCAAGGAAAAGCTGGAAGACTGCGGCTTGATCTTTGCTGGCCTGTCACCCGACGGGGTGCTACCAGAGACGGTCGAGATTGCCGATCATCCGTGGTTTGTGGCGGTTCAGTATCATCCTGAGCTGAAATCACGTCCCTTTGATCCGCATCCGCTCTTCTCATCCTTTGTGGCAGCTGCGCTTGAGCAGAGCCGCTTGGTCTAGGAATGATTGCAAAGCGCGGGATTTTCCCGCGTTTTGTTTATGGGGCTCGGCAAGGTCCAAAGCTGCAATCAATATATAGGGATAAAGCGATGGCGCGCGGTCTGGATCATATCGTTCTGGCTGTTGATGATCTTGAAGCGGCAAGGAAGGCTTACGCCTCTTTGGGCTTTACGGTGACCCCCATCAATTATCATCCCTTTGGTACGAAAAATGCGTTGGTCCAGCTTGATGGTGCCTTTCTTGAGCTGCTTTCTGTGCATGATGAAACTTTGTTTCCTGCCCACAAAGAAGGCTTCTTTTCTTTCCCCGCTTTCAATCGTGACTTTTTGAAAAAGCGGCAAGGGGCCTCGATGCTGGTCTTGCGCTCTCATGATATTGAGGCGGATCTGGAGGCGTTCAGAGCGGAGGGGCTTCATGTTTATCCCCGTTTTGATTTTGAGCGAGAGGCCGCGCAAGCTGACGGGAGCTTGTTGAAGGTTGGCTTTTCTCTTGGATTTTTGAAAAATCCGGATATGCCGCAGATGAGTTTTTTTGTCTGTCAGAACCATTATCCTGAAAATTTCTGGAAGAAGGATTTTCAGGCCCATGCCAATGGGGCGAACAAGCTGGCGGCTGTTTATCTCTGTTGCGAGAAAGCAAGCGCGCAAAAGGCTTTTCTGTCCGGCTTTAGTGGTCAGGGTGAGGCGCGCAGCTTTGATGGCGGGATTTTCCTTGATACGGGTGATGGGGTGATCCATTGCCTTGAGCCTTCTGCGATGGAGGCTCTTTATGGGGGCTTTGCTGCTGGTGCGGGAGTGGAGACAGCCGGTATGGCGGCGTTTCAGATCGTTACCGATATCGATAAGGCGCGGGCTTGCCTTAAAAATGCCAAAACCCCTTTTCATGAAGTGGGAAATGATCTAATTCTTCCCGCTTCAGATCTGTTTGGATGTGCCTTGATCCTGAGCGCAGCCGAGCAATAAATCTTCAAATCGCAAAGAGTGTTTGTTATGAGCGCACCTAAATCCGTTGTTTCTGCTGGTTCTGTCCAATTTGGCAATAGCTTGCCGCTGTCTGTTATGGCGGGACCATGCCAGATGGAAAGCCGTGACCATGCTATGGAAATGGCCGCAGCTCTGAAAGAGATCAGCGACAATCTTGGCATCGGGATGGTCTATAAATCCTCGTTTGACAAAGCCAACCGGACCAGCCTGTCAGCGGCGCGCGGTATCGGCCTTGAAAAGGCGATCCCCATTTTTGAAGAGATCAAGCAGACTTATGGCCTGTCCATCGTCACCGATGTTCATGATGCAGGCCAATGTGCGGCTGCGGCTGAAGTGGCTGATATTATCCAGATCCCGGCCTTTTTGTGCCGCCAGACCGATCTGTTGGTAGCAGCAGCCAAAACCGGTGCTGTTGTGAATGTGAAGAAAGGGCAGTTTCTTGCTCCTTGGGATATGCGCAATGTTGTCACCAAGCTGACCGACAGCGGCAATGACAATATCTTGCTGACCGATCGCGGCACCAGCTTTGGCTATAACACGCTTGTTACCGATTTCCGCGGTCTGCCGATCATGGCTGAAACCGGGGCGCCAGTTATCTTTGATGCTACTCATTCGGTGCAGCAACCAGGTGGGCAGGGCACTTCTTCCGGTGGTCAGCGGGAATTTATTGCCGTTTTGGCACGCGCGGCAGTATCTGTCGGTGTTGCTGGCGTCTTTCTTGAGACCCATCAGGACCCCGATCATGCTCCATGTGACGGGCCAAATATGATTCCGGTGCAGGAGCTGCAGGGCCTTCTTAAGACCTTGATGGACTTTGATGTCTTATCCAAAGGTTTGAAGTGATTACAACTATTGGTCACTTGTGAATATGCGATTATGAATAACTAACGGCTTGTGCTGCGACGTTTTGTTGCACTGCAGCGATAGTGCTGGACTTACCCAAGGTTATGCGTAGTCTGCGTCAAAATTTCTTCGGATCTTTTCGTACGGAAAGATCCTTAAATCTAGTTTTGGGGTAGACTTATGAGCGCACATCAAAAAGCAGAATTTTCCAAAAGCGGCCTTCTTGCAGCTTTGGTTGCTATCGTTATCTTGGCTGTATGGGGCGTAGCAATCTTCGCAGTTGGCTATCCAGCGGTTGTTGTGCCTGCTGTTGCCTTGTCATTCCTGTCCATCTTTGTTCTGGTCTTCATGACCCGAGGATAAAGAGCCCTTGCGTTGCAAGGATGCCGGATCGGATTTTGAAGGGGACCTCATTGCGAGTGTCCCCTTTTTGTTTGCCTGATCAGATTTGCAAAAGAAGGTTGATTAAGCAGCTTGATGATGGGAGAGGAGGGCATCCTCGTCATCCCATTGCCAATAATTGGCGGTGGTCAGCTCGCAGCCGCCCCACCAGCGTTTGATGCCATTTTCCTCGATGAAATTGGCTTTGCCCGCCAGCAGCTGCTTGCCAAAATCGGTAAGATGCAGGGGCGCTGTGATGAATTCCTTGCGCTGTTCATCAATGGAAAAGATTTTGGGCTGGAATTGCTGCGGCAGTCCGGTGAAAGCCGGACGCGGGCAGAATTGGAGATTGTTCAGGATTTTGAAAAAGCTCCAGTCGCCAAGAAAGGCGGCCTCTTCCATGTTCAGAACCTGTGCAAAGAGCATGCCGGGGCGGGCAGCCCCTCGATCAAGGCTATAGAGGATTTGCCGTTCTGTGCGCGATAATCCATCGGGGCCGGGCAATTCCTGCAAGGCCCGTCTTAATGCATGGCCCATAAAGGGAAAGCCGGGGATTGCTTCTTCGCGCAAAGCTTTGATCGCCTCGGGCGTTGATGAGCGATAGGCTGCCCATGCTTTGGAGGCAAAGGCAAACATGCGGTCGAGGACTGGCAAACCAAGGTCGGCAAACCGTCCGATCTTATCCGCTCCTTGCGTTGCCAGATAGGTCGGCGCTTGCACCAAAAAGACCGAATGAACGCGACCGGCTTTTGCCAGTCTGTCGAGGATCTCGAGAATTTGCAGCTGATCATAAAGATCATGCTCGAACCATAATTCAATCCGGTCATAGGCGGCGTGATCAGCCAGAACCTTATCGCGGGCTACAAAGTCTTTTTTGATGCTTGCGGCGCTGTCATCGTTGCCGATGGCGTGATACTTGGCGCGGGCATTGATGAATTTATCATCGGTAACATCGGGAACCGGTCCTTCATGCAAAGAATCCCGCCATGGCAAAACCAGATCTCCCAGTCCTGCCTCGCGTAGTTGCTCTGCTGCACTATCGCCGTTTGTGATGATGAGTCTGTTCATACGCTCTCTCGCGCCATCTCGTTTTTTCTTTGGTCCTTCTTACCAGATTCGGTATGGGGATAAGTATTTGTTTCCCTCTCTATCGCAAAAAGCCTTGTCTGCCGTGGGGGGTGTTAACTACGTAGTCTTGTGATGCGAGACGTAAAGCCATGGTATCAGAGTAGTCTCAGCTTTGCTGTTCTAATCAATTAATTAATCGTTATCCGTGTCTTTTTCTCTATCGGTAATTTAGAAGTTTACCTCTTTATCTCTTTGTTTTTGTTGATCTTTCAATTTAATAAAATTTTACACATCTCTCCTGTAGCTTGGGCTTTGTTCCAGCAATAAGTGGGTTTTCTCATGTTTAGTTTTGCAGTGCGCACCAGAGACTATCTGAGCAATTTATGCGCAGATAGGGCTGCTGGTTTCAGCCGTGATGAAGATGGGTCGGTGGTTGTTATTTTTGCCGTGCTTTTGTTGCCTCTTCTGGTTATGGCTGGGGCTGGGCTAGATTATGCTCGGGCCTCGCAGGCGCGAGGTGATATTCAGGCGGCTCTTGACGCCGCTGTCTTATCGGGCACCACCGGACGCAGTATCTATGACGAGGAGTCGGTTGTAAAACAGCGTATTCAGTCGCTTTACGATAACAATATGCCAAGCGATCTTCGTAATAGTTTTACGCTGACGATTGTGATTAACAGAGAAGAACAGTCGATAAAGGCCACTGCTAAAGGCACGATCCCTACTACAATGATGAAGCTTGTCCATATTAATGATATGGACATTGAGGTAACCTCTACTGCTGTTGGAGGCGATCAAGAAGTTATTGTTGATATTGCCATGTGTATTGATGCGACGGGGTCCATGTATAATACCTTGCAGGCCGTTAAGGTGAATGCCCTTGCATTTGATCAGAACCTTATCGCAGCGATTGAAGCCAAGGGGCGCCAGCTAGACAAGGTCAATATTCGTCCGATTTATTATCGTGATTTTGAAGGCGATGGGCAGAATGCAATAAAGTATGGCAACTTTTACAAGCTGCCAGAACAGCGTGGTCTATTTCAGGCTTATGTAAACAACAAGTCCCCGTCTGGTGGTGGAGATTGGCCCGAAGCTGGTATGGAGTGTTTCTATGCGGCTATGAAAACTGATTGGACCGAACCGGTGGATCGTAGTCAGGTGGTCTATCCCGTTATTGCAATCTGGACTGATGCTCCTGCTGACTCGCCAAGCAATCCAAGTAATAGAAACAGCGCCGGCGGAGCTGTCATTTCCAGCTCTGAAGATCCCTCCAAAGTTGGGCAACCCTTATATCCTGCCGGGATGCCATCAAGCTATTACAGTTTGCAATCTGTCTGGAAGGATAGCAGCGTGATTGATCAGGATAAAAAGACGGCGGTGTTTTTTGGGCCGCATACGGCTAATGCCTGGAATACTGTGCGACACTGGAATAACTTTCAGGTGGGTGGCAGTGTGACCGATGGTAACAATCACATGGTGGAGTTGATTGCTGAAGCCATTTACAAAAAGCTTCCTCCCCCACGGCTTGCCAGATAAGCGTTTCTATTTGCCAGAGGCAAGTGAGAAGCAAGTGCCTCTTTTGGTTTGTTTCATTTGCCTGATTGCATGCAGGTAAGTAGGTGCGGACCTTTTTGTCGGTGTCTGGTTTTGGTCATTTTCGAAGAGAGATGGAATTAAAAAGCCAGCAGGGGCGCAGCCCATTGGCGCTTAGGTTCGCTTCTGGGCTGGCAAAGATTGCCGCAAGTGCAAAAAAGACGCATTTATGGCTAGGAATCGCGGGCAGAATTCGCTAGATAGCAGGCAACTCTTTTCCTTTGATCCATGCAATTGAGGATATATCCATGACCGCCATCATCGACATCTTGGGTCGCGAGATCCTAGACAGCCGCGGCAATCCAACTGTAGAAGTAGACGTCATTCTGGAAGACGGATCTTTCGGCCGTGCAGCCGTTCCATCTGGTGCTTCCACTGGTGCACATGAAGCTGTTGAGCTGCGCGATGGGGAAGAGCGGTATCTGGGCAAAGGCGTTCGCAAGGCCGTTGAGGCCGTCAATGATGATTTGTTCGACGCTCTGATCGGTCTGGAAGCTGAAAACCAGATCCAGATTGACGAAGCTATGATGGATCTTGACGGCACTGACAATAAGGGCCGTCTTGGTGCCAATGCTATTCTTGGTGTGTCCATGGCTGTTGCCAAGGCCGCTGCCAATGCAGCTGGTCTGCCGCTTTACCGCTATATCGGCGGCACCAATGCACGCACCCTGCCTGTTCCGATGATGAACATCATCAATGGTGGCGAGCATGCGGACAACCCGATTGATGTTCAGGAATTCATGATCATGCCTGTCGGGGCCGAGACCATTGCCGAAGCCGTTCGCATGGGCGCCGAGGTGTTCCACACCCTCAAAAAGGGTCTGCAGAAAGCCGGTCACAACACCAATGTTGGTGATGAGGGCGGCTTTGCTCCCAATATCGAGTCTACTGAAGCGGCTCTCGATTTCATCATGGAATCCATTGAAGAGGCTGGCTACAAGGCTGGCGAAGATATCTATCTTGCCCTTGATTGTGCCTCTACCGAATTCTTCTCCGACGGCAAATATCACCTTAAAGGTGAGGGCAAAGAGCTGGATAGCGCCGGTATGGCTGATTATCTGGCGGCTCTCGTTGACAAATATCCGATCATTTCCATCGAAGACGGCATGGCCGAGGATGATTGGGATGGCTGGAAATTGCTGACCGAGAAGGTTGGAGATCGCTGCCAGCTCGTTGGTGATGATCTGTTCGTGACCAATTCCGCACGCTTGCGTGATGGCATCAATATGGGTGCTGCCAACTCTATTTTGGTGAAAGTCAACCAGATCGGTTCCCTGACCGAGACACTGGACGCTGTTGAGACTGCTCATAAAGCAGCTTATACCGCTGTTATGTCTCACCGCTCTGGCGAGACCGAAGATGCAACCATTGCTGACCTTGCTGTGGCAACCAATTGCGGCCAGATCAAAACCGGCTCTTTGGCCCGTTCTGATCGGTTGGCAAAATATAATCAGCTGATCCGCATTGAGGAAGAGCTTGGCCCAATGGCAATTTTTGCCGGTCGCTCTATTCTTAAGAAACGTGACTAGTCATCAGCTCTTGCCTTCGGCATTTGGTTGATCTGAAGATTTTTGAAATCCGGCATCCCTTTCAGGGTGCCGGATTTTTTGTGCTGTGTCTCTGATCTGCTCTGTTTGGCGCGGCTTGGTGCAAGGGTTTGGGATGCAGATTATGCTTGATTCTTAAAGGGAAGCATGCGAGATGGAAATTCCTGCCTGCAATCTTGATTGCGCTTCTTTCCTGTTTTTTTGAGTGATGCGATGACCACCTATCTCGCCAAGCTAACACGGCTGAGCTTTGTTACCTTTTGGGAGCTTATCAAGATCATGGTTCCTATCATGGTCCTGCTTCGCATAGCGGATGGTCTGGGTTGGATTGGCATGATGGTTCCCTGGCTGGAGCCTGCGATGTCCTTGCTCAATTTGCCTGCGGAAGCGGCGCTTGTCTTTCTCACCTCTGCTTTGATGGGAGTTTACGGAGCCATTGCTGCTTTGCCGGTTCTTGTCGGGCATGAAATGACGGCGGCGCAGATCACCTCTATCTTTATGTTCATTCTGGTTGCCCATGCTTTGCCAATTGAACAGGCTATTGTTCGCAAGGCTGGCGGCAGTTTCTGGGGAACTGTCATCTTGCGTGTTGTGGTCGGGATATTGGCGTGCTGGCTGATTGATGTGATTGCGAAAACCACGGGCTATTTGAACGAGCCGCAATCCATTGAGCATTTCAAATATCTGGGGCAGCCCGATGTGGGGCATGTGGAGTGGGCTTTGTCCAGTTTGCAGGGACTGGGACTGCTGCTGATTATTCTGGTTGGCCTTCTGGTTCTGCTCGATCTGTTTGATTGGTTGAATATCACCACATGGATCAACAAATTACTGTCTCCGCTTTTGCGTGTCTCGGGGCTTGATCCTTCAGTTACGCCAATCACAACCACCGGCGTCTTGCTTGGTCTGTCTTATGGGGGCGGTTTGATCATTGCTCGCGCCAATGATGGAACTATCTCTAAAGAGGCGAAATTCTATTCGCTTTGCTGGTTATCGCTTTGCCATAGTCTGATTGAAGATACTGCGGTTATGGTTGCGATAGGCGGTGATATATGGATGCTGCTGATTGGCCGTATTCTTTTGACATTGGTGATTGTTCGGCTTTTGATGGCGTGGTTCGATCATAATCCTTTTACCGGCACTCAGAGAAAAGCCCGTGATCTCGCCGCCGGGAACGGCTAAGTCTGACTTCCAGTGTGTGTCTTGTTTGATTGGATTCACTATCAACAGACGAGATTTGCGTGAGTAAAGAACTGGAGCATGTGTGGTGAAGTCCATCGGCTGTGATGCGCTCTAGAGAGATATAATGAAATTCCCGACGACTGTAGCGACGTTGATTTCTGCTGTGTTGCGGTAGAGTGATCTATAGTTTGGATTAATTTATTTCATTTGAAATGTTTGAAATTATTTTCATTGCGTATGAAATAAATTAAATGAAAAGCTGAGGCATCTTACAAGTCAGCTTGTGAACGGTGCGGTATTTTGCCCGCTATATGATGCGGATATGTGGCTACGGGCTATCAAGATAGATGTTTAAGGCTGCGGCGGTAGCTGCGGTTTGGGTTCAGGCATGTATTCCGGATTTTCTGAGAGCTTACCCAGGTGGCTCCCATGCCTGTCGTTGGTCTTTCACGTCAAGCCCGAGCAATTGCAGGATCCTTGCTGCCATTTGCCTTGTCATGTCCTCAATTGAGAGATTGCCAAGATAGAAGGCGGGAACCGGTGGGGCAATAATGCCGCCCATTTGGGTGACTTGGCTCATGGCGTTCAGATGCCCTGCATGAAGGGGGCTTTCGCGCACGGCCAGTACAAGGGGCTTTCTTTCCTTGAGCATAACGTCAGCTGCGCGAATGGAGAGACGATCTGTCTGGCCATAGGCAATGGCAGAGAGACTGCGGATAGAGCAGGGCAGGATGGCCATGGCGTCTAGCGCGTTCGAGCCACTGGCGATGGTTGCGGCCAGATCCCGATCCTGATGGATATGATCTGCAAGAGCAGTGATCTCTGCGCGTTGCTGGCTGTTTAATTCTAGTTCTGCTGTTCTTTGTCCGCCCTCGGTGATGATCAGGTGGCTTTCCCAGTCTGCAATGGAGTGCGCAAGGCGCAGGGCTTGTAGTGCCAAAAGCGAGCCGGAGGCGCCGGAGAGGACTATTCCAAGTTTGCGGGGGGCGGTCATGGTGTCTTCCTTTTATTCTTTGGGCTCACAATTTTAGCTGATCCATCAAGGCATCGATCTCAGTAATTGTATCCTGATCCATCGATAATTCTTCCCCCCATTCGCGATTGGTCTCACCGCCGATTTTATCGGTCGCATCAATACCCAGTTTGCCGCCCAGCCCTTCGATTGGGGAGGCGAAGTCGAGATAATCGATCGGAGTTTGATCGACGCTGAGCAGATCGCGCGAAGGGTCGGATTTGGTCGCCACGGCCCACATGACGTCAGACCAGTTTCGGGCATTGATATGCTTGTCGACCACGATGATGAGCTTGGTATAATTGAACTGCGGCAGCATGGACCATAGCCCCATCATGACGCGACGGGCCTGACCTGCATAGCGTTTGTCGATTGAGAGAATGGCGATGCGATAGGAGGATGCTTCTGGCGGGAGCCAGCAGTCGACGACTTCAGGGAAGGTTTGTTTGACCAGTGGCAGGAAGACGTCATTGAGTGCTTCCGATAGCACGGCAGGTTCGTCGGGCGCACGGCCCGTATAGGTGGAGAGATAGATCGGGTCTTTCCTGTGGGTGATGGCCGTAATCGTCATCACAGGGAAAGGCTCGACACTATTATAATAGCCGGTATGGTCCCCATAAGGCCCTTCAGGATGGGTTTGGCTGACTGAAACCGTACCCTCGATAATGATTTCTGCGTTTGAAGGAACCAGCAGATCCTGTGTTTTCGCTTTGGTCAATTGGGTGGCCTTGCCGCGATAAAGGCCGGCAAATTGTGCTTCGGACAGGCTTTCAGGCACGGGGGTGACGCCGCCTAGAATAGTGGCTGGATCTGCGCCTATGGCGATGGCGACAGGCATGTCTTTTCCTTTGCCGCCATCCAGCGCTTGCCAATCGCGAAAATGTTTTGCTCCGCCGCGATGAGCGAGCCAGCGCATGATGGCCTGATTTTTACCCAGCGCCTGCATGCGATAGATGCCCCAATTATAGGCTTTGATACTATCTTTTTCATCTGGCAGTGTTTTGGGCGGGCGGGTAATGACGATGGGCCATGTGATTAAGGGGGCAGGCTCGCCGGGCCAGCAGCCCTGAATGGGTAGTTTGGTAAGATCGATCTCGTCGCCTGTCAGAACGACCTCTTGGCAAGGGGCTTTGCGCTTGATGGTGCCTTTCAGAGATGTGGCGGCTTTGAGCAGGGGGCCGATGGTCTGGAAGATCTCCGAGCGATTGGGTGGTTGCGGCTGGCGCAGATAGGCTAAGAACTCGCCAAAGGGAATAAGTTCGTCTGCCGAGCAACCAAGCCCCCATGCAACCCGGTCAATGGTGCCAAACAGATTGAGCAATACGGGGATGTTGCTTATCTCACCATTTTGCAAAACCGGTTTTTCTAAAAGCAGGGCAGGGCCCTTTTTCTCCATGACGCGTCTTTGCAGCTCGGTTGCTTGAAGATGCATGTTGACCGGATGGGAGATGCGGCGCAAGGCTCCGTGCTCTTCGCAATAGCGCATGAAGTCTCTTAAATCTGAAAATACCGGTTTGCTGCGCGTGAACATGGATTGGCTCCCTTTTTGCCGCTGCCAGGGAAGATGGCGCGCAAGGTGGCAAGGGGGAATGATGAAGATCAAATCTCTCTCTTCCTGTGATCAGATGTCATGGTTGGGGATGGGGTGGAGCTTGGGCATGAATGTAGACGGGCAGGCCGCAGGAGAAGATCTGTTTCAGATTGGTGCTATTCTCTGCTTTTCATGTTTTGGAGATATATAATTTGTTAACTTGTTGATTTGGTTAACTATTCATATACTAAAAAGTTTCTCATTTTTGTGAGAATGAAAGTGTTTGTTAACGCTGGCAGGGCTAAATAGGTGTCGAGCCGGACAGATTTGGTTTTGCGTACTGTCTGGACGCTTTGTAAAAAATGCCGATTGTGTAGGGTGTACGGCATGGCTACTCGTCAGAGAAAAAATTCGGCATTGCGCCATTTGGTGTTGCCATTCTTCTTCATGTTATTGATAGGCTATTTTGTGTTTCATTCCCTCAATGGGGGCTATGGGGCCTATGCGCTTGCCGATATGAAAATGAAAGTGGATGTGCTTGAGGCAGATCTGCTGGCACTGCGTAAAGAACGAGAGAGCAAAGAGCACCGGATTGCACTGTTTCGCCGTGAAACGCTTGATCCTGATATGATGGATGAGCGGGCTCGTCGCTATGTGAATATGGCGCATCCCGATGAATTGGTCATTTTTAATAATTAACTGAATTTTTGTTAATTTAAATAAATAAACTTAATTTCAGTTAATTTTATAATTCCCTTTTTCTTCTGATGTTTAGGTAAGTAATTCTGTCCTTTTTCTTGTTTTTTGTGGGTTTGCAGGGAATTGGAAATTCCTCTATTCTTTCGCTAGGGAAACGTTTGAAGGGGGCAGCCTACCATGCCGGCATCCGCATCTGGAAATGCGCAGAAAAGTGCAGCAAAAGGGGGCGCTCGTGCCTCTATCAATCACACAATCATAGAATTTGATAAAGACCAGGAGCTTCACGCTTATCGCGAGATGCTGCTCATCCGGCGCTTTGAAGAAAAAGCGGGCCAGATGTATGGCATGGGCCTGATTGGTGGTTTCTGCCATCTCTATATCGGGCAAGAGGCTGTCGTTGTTGGTATGCAAATGGCGTCCAAAGAGGGCGATCAAGTGATCACCTCCTATCGCGACCATGGTCACATGCTGGTATGCGGTATGGAGCCCAAGGGCGTGATGGCAGAGCTGACCGGCCGCCGCGGTGGTTATTCCAAAGGTAAGGGCGGCTCTATGCATATGTTTAGCCGCGAGAAGAATTTCTTTGGTGGTCACGGCATTGTTGGTGCTCAGGTTGCCATTGGTACAGGTCTTGCTTTTGCCAACAATTATCGCGGCAACGATAATGTCTCGATGATTTATTTTGGCGACGGTGCATCCAACCAGGGTCAGGTTTATGAGAGCTTTAACATGGCAAAGCTCTGGGATCTTCCTGCTATCTATATCATTGAAAATAACAAATATGGCATGGGTACATCGATCGAGCGCTCCTCATCGAATACGGATTTGTCAGAGCGCGGCGCGTCTTTCGGTATTCCGGGCGAGCAGGTTGATGGCATGGATGTGCGCGCTGTAATGGCTGCTGCCGAGCGGGCTATTCAGTGGGCGCGTGAAGGTAAAGGCCCTTACATTCTTGAAATGATGACCTATCGCTATCGCGGCCACTCCATGTCTGATCCGGCGAAATATCGCTCCAAGGATGAAGTGCAGAAGATGCGCAATGATCACGATCCGATCGAGCAGGTTCGTCAGCGCCTTATTGAGGGCGGTATGGCAACAGAAGCCGAGCTGAAAGCCATCGACAAGGATATCCGCGCGATTGTGTCAGATGCTGCAGAATTTGCCCAAACCGATCCAGAGCCGGATGAATCTGAGCTCTGGACCGACATCACCATCGAAGACAACGCATAGTCAGCCGTAAAGAGAAGGACATAAGACATGCCTATTCAAGTTTTAATGCCAGCTCTTTCCCCGACTATGGAAGAGGGCAATCTTGCCAAGTGGGTGAAGAATGAAGGCGATGCCATCGAAATCGGTGATGTGATTGCAGAAATCGAAACCGACAAGGCAACCATGGAAGTGGAAGCTGTCGAAGAGGGGACTCTGGGCAAGATTTTGGTGCAGGAAGGTACTGAAGGGGTCAAGGTTAATAGCTTGATTGCTTTGATCCTGGAAGAAGGCGAAGATGCGTCTGCCCTTGAAGGGGCTGCGGATGCAGCGCCTGCGCCAGCCGCTGCTGCTGCTCCGGCTGAGGCTGCACCTGTCGCCGCCGCTCCCGCTGCTGTTGCAGCAGCGCCAGTGGTTCTTGATGAGCCGGAAGTTCCTGAAATTCCTGAAGGTACTCCGATGAAAAGCCAGACAGTGCGCGAAGCGCTTCGCGATGCCATGTCTGAAGAGATGCGTAAAGACGACCGTGTCTTTGTGATGGGCGAAGAGGTTGCTCAATATCAGGGTGCTTACAAGATCACGCAAGGTATGCTTGATGAGTTTGGTTCCAAGCGCGTGATTGATACGCCCATCACCGAGCATGGTTTTACCGGTCTTGCAGCAGGTGCGGCCATGGCGGGCCTTCGGCCGATTGTCGAATTCATGACCTTCAACTTCGCCATGCAGGCCATTGACCATATTATTAACTCGTCAGCCAAAACGCTTTATATGTCTGGTGGTCAGATCACCAACCCCATCGTGTTCCGTGGTGCCAATGGTGCAGCGGCTCGCGTTGCCGCCCAGCATAGTCAGGATTATTCGGCTTGGTATAGTCAGGTGCCCGGCTTGCATGTGGTGATGCCTTACAGTGCAGCGGATGCGAAGGGGCTTTTGAAGTCTGCCATTCGTTCAGACAATCCAGTGGTCTTCCTTGAAAACGAGATTCTCTATGGTCACAGCTTTGATGTGCCTGATATCGAGGATCATTATGTGCCGATTGGCAAGGCTCGTGTGGCACGCCGCGGTAATGATGTGACTATCATTTCCTTCGGTATTGGCATGACTTATGCCCTGTCTGCGGCGGAAGATCTGGCAAAAGAAGGCATTGACGCCGAAGTGATTGATCTTCGGACCCTGCGCCCCATTGATATGGACACAGTGCTTAAGTCTGTCATCAAAACCGGCCGCTGTGTGACAGTGGAAGAGGGCTGGCCACAATGCTCAATTTCTTCCGAGCTGGGTTTCCGCATCATGGAAGAAGCCTTTGATTATCTGGATGCGCCGGTTGCGCGGGTGACCGGTAAAGATGTGCCGATGCCATATGCAGCCAATCTGGAAAAACTGGCCTTGCCGAATGTGGGCGAGGTGATTGCAGCCGTTAAAGCCGTGACCTATAGCGCTTAAGGGGAAAGAGAATGCCTGTTTCTATTACAATGCCTGCCCTTTCTCCCACTATGGAAAGCGGCAATCTGGCCAAGTGGCTGGTCAATGAAGGAGATGAGATTGCCGCAGGTGATGTCATCGCCGAGATTGAAACCGATAAGGCGACCATGGAAGTGGAAGCCGTTGATGAGGGGACAATCGGCAAGATCCTTGTTGCAGCTGGCACCGAGAATGTTCCGGTCAATGAGGTGATCGCCCTTCTTCTTGAAGAAGGGGAAGATGCATCGGCTCTTGATGCAGCCCCTGCGCCAGCGGCAGCTCCCGCTGCTGCGGCGGCACCGGCTGAAGCATCCGCTCCTGCGGCTGCTAATAATGCTGCTCAAACTGCGGGTGGTAGTGCAGGGCCTGTCGCAGTCTCTGCTGCTGGTGATCGCCTGTTCTCCTCGCCTTTGGCGCGTCGCCTTGCCAAAATTAATGATCTTGATTTGGCAAAGATTTCTGGTACTGGTCCCAAGGGCCGGATTGTAAAACGCGATGTTGATGCAGCTCTTGCTGCAGGCACAGCAAAGGCGGGTGCTGCAGCACCTCAGGCAGCTGCTACCCCAGCGGCGGCCCCTGCAGCTGCTGCGCCAGCGCCTGCTGCTCCATCCGATGATGCCATTAAGGCATTGTATGAAGATGGCAGCTATGAGGAAATGGCTCATTCCGGTATGCGCAAGGTTATCGCCAAGCGTTTGCAGGAATCCAAGCAGACCGTTCCGCATTTCTATCTGTCATTGGATGTGGAGCTTGATAGCTTGCTGAGCTTGCGTAGTCAGATTAATGGTCAGGCAACCAAGGATCAGGATGGAAAGCCGTCTTACAAGCTCTCTGTGAATGATTTCATCATTAAAGGCATGGCTATGGCTCTGCAAAAAGTGCCCATGGCCAATGCAACCTGGACGGAAGGCTCTCGCCTTATCCATAAGCATTCTGATGTTGGTGTTGCGGTTGCTATTCCCGATGGGTTGTTTACGCCTGTTGTTCGCAAGGCCGAATTGAAGTCTCTTTCTGCTATTTCTAACGAAATGAAGGATATGGCTGCCCGCGCCCGCGATAAAAAGCTGGCGCCGGAAGAATATCAGGGCGGCACAACTGCAGTGTCCAACTTGGGTATGTTCGGCATCAAGAATTTCTCAGCCGTTATCAACCCGCCACACGGAACTATTCTGGCAGTTGGTGCTGGCGAGAAGCGTCCGGTTGTCAATAAAGATGGTGACTTGTCCGTGGCAACAGTGATGTCTGTCACCCTGTCTTGCGACCACCGCGTGGTGGATGGTGCATTGGGTGCGGAATTGCTTGCCGCCTTCAAAGATTATCTTGAAAACCCGATGGGGATGCTTGTTTAAGCCTCTTTAAAAGGACCAAAGGGCTGGAATGAGCCCTTTGGTGCGGCTTTCAGGTTTATCGACCTTTATTTTACCGCCGACCATTTGCAAGTTGCCGGGACTGGGGGAGTGTTCTCAGTCTCAGCATGGACAAAATTCCAAAAACTGGGCCTGCTGCCAGCGGCGTGAAGGCCCATTGCCAGCCGACAAGGTCGATCCAATGGGGCATGAGTTGCACAGAGACAAGAGCAAGGGTAAAGCCGATAGCTGTCTGCATCGTCAGCATCGTGCCTCTATGCTCTGGTTTGGACAGCTCACCGACGGAAGCGGAGAATTGGGCACTGTCGGGGGAGACCGTTGCGCCCCACAGAATGGCAACAAGGCAGACAAGCCCGATGGAGCCACCGAACAGCGGGCCGATTATGACCGCGCAGGTGCCGGACATGGCAAGGACGGCGCTGGTCATGACGGTGCGGCCGATGCGATCGGCAATCATGCCACCAACGACAGAGCCGGGTGCCCCTGCTGCAATGGTGAAAAAGGCCATCAAGGACGCCCAGCTTTGGGCATTTTCAAGTCCGGCTTGTTCAAAGCTGGCCCCAAGGAAAATACCAATCCAGGCCCACATGGCATAAACCTCCCACATATGGCCGAAATAGCCAAAATTGGCGAGGCGGATGGGTTTATTAGTGAGTGCCTGCAAGGCCAGACCAAGCTGGAATTTGGGCGATTTTGCATAATTGGGACCAATGCCCACCAAAATGACAGACAGGCCGCCAAGGCCGGAAATCCAGCTGGTGGTTATAAGTACCGCGCGCCAGTCGACATCACCCCAAAAGGCGAGAAGATGTGGCGCGGCGGATCCGATCATCAGAGAGCCGACGAGGGCTCCGACCAGAAGGCCGGCATCCTTTCCCGCCCAGCTCATGGCGATTTTCATGCCAACGGGATAGACGCCTGCAATGACAGCGCCGGTCAAAAGGCGCAGGGCAATGGACAGGCCGGAGCCGGGTTCGGAAAAGATGAAGGCATAATTAGCCGCGGCGCCCGTAAGAGCGCAGAGCGCATAGAGCAGGCGCGGATCGGTTCGGTCAGCAAGGCCCAGAAAGGCGCTTATCAGGCAACCGAGAACAAAGCCCGCCTGCACCATAGAGGAGAGGAGGGCGATATCGCCCCCTGTGAGATTAAATTCTTGCGCAAGGCTGGGCGCAACGGCCGAGGCCGAGAACCACAGGGCCAGAACAGAGACCTGGCTCAGGCACAGAAGAATCAGCGAGCGTGGCTTGATCGAGAAAATCGACATGACTTGGTCTCCAGCTCGCATTCGCGCGGAACGTGCGCGGCATAAGGCGTAACTTTCACCATATCGGGGAATTCGGCACGGGTCGAATATCCGTTGGTATGGGTCAAGAAAAGTAATGAGAATCCGGGCCGGGGTGGCCCCTAGGGTTAAGACAGGCAGTATAAAGGGACCTGGGATATGGCACAAAATGAATTTGACGTGATCGTCGTGGGCTCCGGCCCTGGTGGATATGTAACTGCAATCCGGGCAGCACAGCTGGGAATGAAAGCTGCGATTGTCGAAAAAGGCGAGTTGGGTGGTATTTGCCTCAATTGGGGCTGTATTCCAACCAAGGCTTTGCTTCGTTCCGCTGAGATCTTTCATTATATGCAGCATGCAGGGGATTATGGTCTGTCTGTTAAGGGTGCTGATTTTGATCTGCAAAAGGTTGTCGCCCGTTCTCGTGGCGTCTCCAAGCAGCTGAATACCGGTGTTGGTTTCCTTTTGAAGAAAAACAAGGTCACCGTTATCAAAGGCGTGGCAGAGCTTGCTGGTAAAGGTGTGCTGACCGTCAATGGTGATGACGCGGGCAGTTACAAGGCCAAGCATATTATTCTGGCAACCGGTGCGCGGCCTCGGGTCTTGCCGGGTCTTGAGCCGGACCAGAAGCATATCTGGACCTATTTTGAGGCGCTTAATCCGGACAAAATGCCAAAACAGCTTTTGGTGGTTGGCTCTGGTGCGATTGGCATTGAATTTGCCAGCTTTTACAAAACCATGGGTGCCGAGGTAACCGTGGTTGAGCTTGTGCCGCAAATCCTGCCCGCTGAAGATAAGGAAATTGCAGGCCTTGCGCGCAAGCGCCTTGAAAAGCAGGGCATCAAAATCCTGACCGAAGCCAAGGTAACCGGCGTTGCCAAGGGTGAGGATAATGTAGTGGCCACCATTGAAAAGAAAGGTGGCAAGACCGAGACCCTTAAAGTGGACCGGATCATCTCTGCTGTTGGCGTTGTTGGCAATATTGAAAATCTGGGCCTTGAAAAGCTTGGAATCAAAACCGATCGCGGCTGTATTGTGGTTGATGATTATGGCCGCACCAATGTTGACGGCATTTATGCTATTGGTGATGTAGCTGGCCCTCCAATGCTGGCGCACAAGGCCGAGCATGAAGGTGTGATCTGTGTTGAGAAGATCAAGGGTCTGCCCAACGTGCATCCTATGGATGCCAACAAGATCCCGGGCTGTACCTATTGTCATCCGCAGATTGCATCTGTTGGATTGACCGAAGATCAGGCCAAAGCTGCCGGGCATAAGGTTCGCGTCGGGCGTTTTCCATTCATCGGCAATGGTAAGGCCATTGCCCTTGGTGAGCCCGATGGTCTGATCAAAACCATTTTTGATCATGAAACCGGCCAGCTTTTGGGTGCGCATATGATTGGTGCCGAAGTGACCGAACTTATTCAGGGCTTTGCAATTGCCATGAATTTGGAGACCACTGAAGAAGAGCTGATCCACACCATCTTCCCGCATCCAACCCTGTCGGAAATGATGCATGAAAGTGTGATGGATGCCTATGATCGTGTGATCCATAGCTGACGGAGTATGCTATAGAAGAGAAGAGGTGCTGGACTGAAGCTGTGTTATGCTGGTTCTGGCAGTGGTTTATGTGATGACTATGCAGGCTTTGCTTGAACCGCGCCAGATAGATGCTATGTAAAAGACAGTTTAGGGCTTGGGTGCTTCTTCTCATTTATAAGGAACATGGTCATGGGCTTTTTTGGCTGGATTATTATTGGTATTATTGCAGGTTATATCGCTGAGAAAGTGACAAAGTCGGATCATGGCTTGTTCATGAATCTCGGCGTAGGCCTTGTTGGTGCCTTTGTTGGTGGCTGGCTTGCCAATCTGTTTAATCTTAAAGTTGCCGGCGGTTTCATCGATCAGATGGTGATTGCCAGTGTTGGCGCAATTATCGTGCTGTTTGTTTATCAGAAGATCCGCGACTAGGCGGATCCGGACCAGACCGATCACGTGAGACAGAGCGTGCGAGGGACCAGTTCCACGCTCTTTCATCACCGGTCTTAACGCTCTTGGGTGAGCCAGGGATTTAAGTGAATGGTTACAATCATCGATACCGTGTCCAAGGAAACGGGTGCTGCGAAAACTGCCCGTCCTCGCCATCCGGAAAAAGCGCATAAGCCTGACAATCCCGTCTTGCGTAAACCAAGCTGGATTCGCGTGAAAGCTCCCGGCTCTCCGGTCTATAAAGAGACGCGCGGTATTGTGAAGGAAAACAAGCTAACCACGGTGTGCGAGGAAGCAGGCTGCCCCAATATGGGCGAATGCTGGTCACAGCGTCATGCTTCTTTCATGATTATGGGAGAGACCTGTACCCGTGCTTGTGCTTTTTGTAACGTATCAACCGGCATTCCCAATGCGCTGGACCAAGATGAGCCTGCCAATACAGGCAAAGCCGTTGCCCAGATGGGGCTTAAGCATGTCGTGATCACTTCTGTTGATCGCGATGATCTGGATGATGGTGGCGCGGAGCATTTTGCCAAGGTTATCCATGCCATTCGCGATGCATCGCCAGAGACAACCATTGAAGTGCTAACGCCTGATTTCCTGCGCAAAGAGGGTGCGCTTGAAACGGTGGGCGCGGCAAAACCGGATGTGTTCAACCATAATCTGGAGACCGTTCCGTCCAACTATCTTAAAGTTCGGCCCGGTGCGCGCTATTTCCACTCCATCCGCCTGCTTCAGCGCGTAAAAGAGCTGGACCCAACCATGTTCACCAAATCCGGCATTATGGTTGGTCTTGGTGAGGAGCGGAACGAGATTTTGCAATTGATGGATGATCTGCGCGTCGCTGACGTTGATTTCCTGACAATCGGGCAATATCTGCAGCCAACCAAGAAGCATCATCCGGTTAAAAGCTTTGTGACGCCTGAAGAGTTCAAGGGCTATGAGACCATTGCCTATACCAAGGGCTTCTTGCTGGTCTCCTCCAGTCCGCTGACGCGGTCATCCCATCATGCGGGGGATGATTTTGCAAAGCTTAAGGCTGCGCGAATTGCCAAATATGGCCACTAGGTAAGGTCAGTCTTTATGCCCAAGTTCCAGACACGCCGTCAGGTTTCGCATTCCGCCCAGCGGATGTTTAATCTGGTGGCGGATATTGAGCGTTATCCTGAATTCGTGCCGCTTTGCCAATCTCTGCATGTGCGCGGACGGCAAATGCAAGGCGAGCAGGAGATTGTCGTCGCCGATATGACGATTGCCTATAAGATGATCCGCGAGAGCTTTACCTCCAAGGTGACGTTGCGGCCTCAGCCCCGCGAGATCCTTGTTGAATATCTTGATGGGCCCTTCAAGCATTTGGAGAATAAATGGAGCTTTCTCCCGGTGCCCGGTAAGGGTGAGGATGTTTGCGAGGTCAGCTTCTATATTGATTACGAGTTCAGGAACCGGATGCTGTCAGGCCTGATGGGGGCCGTGTTTGATAAGGCTTTCCATAAATTCTCCAGTGCCTTTGAGCAGCGGGCTGACCGGATTTACGGGGCTGCCTGATCGATTTCTGTTTTCCTGGGTTTGAGTTTTAAAGAAAAAGCCGCGTAGTGCAGAACTGCGCGGCTTTTTCTATTTTTCTATATTTGGCTTTGTAGCCGCCCAAGAGCGGGTTTTATGGCCGCTGGGTAGGATGCAGGCTTTTACCCAAGATGTGAGCATCTTGCCCGATCACATGGCTGGAATGGCCCACAATCAGCGGATCTGGTCCATGAACGACCCGTGGGTCCTTGTTAGGATAAGGCAGGGACGCCAAGAAATGCTGCATTGTGTTCAAACGGGCGCGTTTCTTGTCGTTGGATTTGATGACTGTCCAAGGGGCATCGGCTGTGTCTGTATAGAAGAACATAGCTTCCTTTGCCTCGGTATAGTCATCCCACTTATTAAGGGATGCCTTGTCGATTGGTGACAATTTCCACTGTTTGAGCGGATCCAGTTCGCGAGAGGCAAACCGGCGGCGTTGCTCTTCTTGCGTGACCGAATACCAATATTTGAACAGACGCACACCTGAGCGGCAGATCATGCGCTCGAAGTCCGGGGTTTGCCGCATGAATTCAAGATATTCAGCAGGAGAGCAAAAGCCCATGACCCGCTCTACGCCAGCGCGGTTATACCAAGAGCGGTCAAACATCACCAATTCGCCAGCGCTTGGCAGATGCTCGATATAGCGCTGATAGTACCATTGGGTTTTTTCACGATCTGTTGGTTTATTAAGAGCGACCACGCGCGCAGTACGCGGGTTCATATGCTCCATAAACCGCTTGATCGTGCCCCCTTTACCGGCAGCGTCACGGCCTTCAAACAAAATGACGATTTTCTGCCCGGTCTCTTCAACCCATCTCTGGACTTTTAGCAATTCCACCTGCAACAAGGCTTTTTGCTTTTCATAAGCGGGGCGCTTCATTTTGGTTTTGTAAGGATAGACACCTTGCTCGAACACACGGCGTACTTCAGAAGCGTCATTGGCTTCAATAGTCATGTCCATGCTTGCGGCTTCTGGTGCGGGGGCCGCATCAGAAGCGGGAGCAGCTGCCTTAGGCGCAGCGGGCGCTTTTTCCTGAGCTGGCTTTGCTGCAGGAGCAGGGGTACTTGTTGCCCCATTCTGGGCATTGGCTACAGGAGCTGAAGATGTTGTTTTGGTAGCGGGTGTTGCCCCGGTCGGGTTTTTTGGTGTTTGATCCTGCATTTTATCTCCCGTTGACGTGTAAAAAGTGCTGTTCGAAATACTGGAAGTTTTATCTGCATTTTTCCTTATATTTTCCATGATTTGCATCAAGATCCAGACGCTTTTTGTGGGTCTTGCACCGGGAAAGTTGCACAAAAGACACGACGGACAAGAAAAATGCCTAAACGTGATGATGGCTATAGTCTTTTGTCCGCCTTCCGCCACATTATGCCGCCATATTCCGGCGCGGCCAGTTCTGCCACACGGCGTAAGGGATGCTTTTGCATCTTTTCTATGCTGCGTGCATGAACGTCTTTTAACAATTTTGTGACAAGATTGCCGTAATTGGACCACAGCTCTGGGTTAGAAATAGTGGTCTTGGACGTAAAACGGATTCTCTACCCTGTCTGGTTCGGAGAGGGAGAGATGGAAAAAATGAAGTGTCGAATGCGTAACTTTGCTCTTGCATGTGTGATGATAGTTCTGCGCGGTCAGTCTGTGCAGGCTTTCGACCCTTCAACTATGCTTCAGAGTGAGACAGCGACCGTCGATGCCTTCCGTTTTGGTGCCCAGGCTTACAAAAATGGAGACAAGAGCACTGCAATTGACGCGCTAACCTATGCGGCTGATAACGGCCATATGGCGTCTCAATGGAAGCTAGGCCGGATGTATGCCGATGGGGACGGGGTCAATCGCGATTCCGGTCGGGCTTTTGATATTTTCCAAAAGATCGTTGTCAGCTTTGGCGATGCGCGCCCCGGCTCGGTTGAAGCTCGTTATGTGTCCAATGCTTTTGTTAAGCTAAGCGAGTTCTTCCGCATTGGTATCAAGAAGAAAGTTGCGCCAGATCAGGGCAAAGCCCGTGATTTTCTCTATCATGCTGCGTCCTATTTCCGCGATCCTGATGCCCAATATCATCTCGGTCTTGTTTATCTTGAGCAGCGCGGTGGTGCGGAGACTTCCAAACAGGCTGCGCGCTGGCTTAACAAAGCGGCTCGCAAAGGCCATGTCATGGCGCAGTTGCAGCTTGGTGATTTGCTTCTGTCTGGGGAGAGGATTCCCCGCCAGCCTGTCAATGGGCTGAAATGGCTGACTGTTGCCCGTATGCTTGATGGCGGCAATGCAAATGTGCGCGATCGGCAGGAAGCTGCCTTTGCATTGGCAGACCCTGAAACCCGCCGTATTGCTGTCTCTTTGGCTGAAGATTGGGTGAATGGCAGCGGTCGCTGATTGCCTGCCTTATACGGCTTTTCTTCAGTCTTTCTTTGTCTGATTTGGAGCGGCTTTCCTCCATCATGTCAAACTGGTCTGAATTGCCGCGCTGCAACAGGCTGATTTCCCCTTTATTTTTGCTGATTTGTCCTAGTCTTTCTTTTTGTTTTTGCTGGTGTTTTTTTCAAAATGTTGATTTTGGGAAAAAAGTACTCGACAGAAATCAATAAGTACTGTCAATGTGGTTTCAGCACGCTCTTTTCTGGATGACCAGAGTACTCACCAGAGAGACGATTGCGCGTAATATTCCTTCTCATAAAGATGGAATAGAAATTTCTCAAAATTTGTGTGGTTTAGGGCTCGAGTGACGGATTGGGCCCTCGTTTTGTGGATGATGTGCCATGGTTCAGACCTTCGCGCCTATCGCATCTTTGCTCGTTTCTGTCGCCTTGCTTCTTATGGGGCATGGCTTGCAGTCAACGATTATTCCGCTTGCTTCCAAAAGCCTGTCTTTTCAGGATTTGAGCATTGGTTTGGCCGCATCGGGCTATTTCGCCGGTTTCGTACTGGGTGGTGTGGTGACGCCGCATCTTGTGGTGCGAGCGGGTCACATTCGTGGCTTTGCCGTTATGGTCTCCACCACGTCGGCGGCGGCTCTTTTGCATCCGCTTATGGCTGATGAATATGCCTGGATCTTTTTTCGGTTCATGACCGGTTTCACCATTGCCGGCCTGTATCTCATCATTGAGAGCTGGTTGAACGAGTTTTCGGACAATACCAATCGCGGCTTGGTGATGTCGGCCTATATTATCATCCAGTATTCGGCCTTTACCGCAGGCCAGTTGATGGCGACCTTTGCAGAGCCGGACAAATTTTTGCTCTTTGCTGTAGCATCTATCATCATCTCAGTTGCGGTGATGCCGGTGGCCATGACGAAATCTGCCCAGCCTGCACCGATTGCGGTTGTTAAGCTGGAATTGGGCAAGGTGTTTCGCACATCGCCTGCTGCGATTGTGTCAGCGATTGTGGTGGGGGCCGTTCAGGGTTCTCAGTCTTCATTCTCAGCTATTTACGCGGTTGATAAAGGCTATGATGCTCTATCGCAAGCGCCGGTTTTCGCTGCCTCCATCATGGTGGGGGGGATGCTGTTCCAGTGGCCTATTGGCCGTATTTCCGACCGTTTCGACCGCCGCCTGATTTTGCTGATCATCAGTATTTTGGGGATTGTTGCTTCACTGGCCATTACCTTAAACGATGGCACTAATTTCTGGCTGTTGCTGCTGGCCGGTTTTGCGATTGGTGCGATGACCCTGCCGGCCTATTCTCTGGCGGCGGCCCATGGATATGATCATGCGGATGCTGATGGCTATGTGAAAATGGCCGCAGGTCTTCTTGTGGCTTTTGGCATTGGCTCAACCATTGGTCCGTTCATTATCTCTGCCAGCATGGAATATATCGGGCCGGATGCCCTGTTTTTCATTCCGGCGGCTTTGCTGACATTTCTTGTTTTTTATCTTGCCCAGCGGATTGTCCGTCAGGATGCGGTTGAAGATGAAGAAAAAGAGGATTTCGACTTGGCGGCGACCTCGGCTGCGGTTGGTGGTGTTATGGCACCTGAACTGCTGAATGAGGAAGACAATTATGCCGTCGTGCCCGATGAATGGGAGCCGAGCGAAAGCGAGGATGAGGAAGAAGACGTAGAAGACGTAGAAGACGAAGAAGGCGAGGCACGCGACGCTGAAGGGGACGAGAGTGACTCCGAAGCTGACGTTGAAGCAGGCATTGAGCCCGGCCATAGCGCTGAACAAGACCCAGAGCCTGAGATAAAGTGAGCCTGCTTCCTGATCTTATCCAATCAAGAAAAAGGGGCCCTTGTGGCCCCTTTTGTGCATTTTACGCTGAGGTAAAATCTCTTATTCGCAATCAAGCGTCAGCATAACCGGCACATGGTCTGACGGCTTTTCCCAGTCGCGAACGTCTTTTAGAATGTCGCAGGCTTTCAGCCAGTCGGCAGCTTCGGGTGACAGCAAGTGATGATCGATGCGAATGCCCATATTGCGCGGCCATGCTCCTGCCTGATAATCCCAGAAGGAATAAAGGTGCGGCGTGTCATTGCAGGCGCGGAAGGCTTCGGTGAGGCCGGTTGCGAGCAGTTCGCGGAACAGATCCAGCGTTTCTTCGCGATAGAGGGCATCTCCCCACCATGCATCATGATCGTGGGTGTCCTGCGGTGTGGGGATGACATTATAGTCGCCAGCCAGAACAAAGGCCTCTTCCAGTTCAAGACGCTGCTGTGACCATGTGATCAGGCGGCGCATCCAGTCCAGTTTGTAAGGATATTTATCGGTGCCAACCGGATTGCCATTGGGCAAATAGAGGCTGACAACACGCAAAGGCCCTTTGGTCGTGGAGACAATCCCTTCAATGAAGCGGGCTTGCTCGTCGCTGTCATCACCGGGAAGGCGGCGGTTGACTTCTTCAAACGGCTTTTTGGAGAGAAGGGCAACCCCGTTAAAGCCCTTTTGGCCATGGGTTTCGAGATGGTAACCCAGCTCTTCAATCCCTGCGCGGGGGAATTTCTCATCCACCGATTTGATTTCCTGAAGACAGGCAATATCGGGACTTTCCTCCTTGAGCCAGCGCAGCAGATTGTCATGTCGGGCTTTGATGCCGTTGATATTCCAGGTGGCGATGCGCATGGTCTGTCCTTGCGGTAAGCAATAGCAAGAGGAGGGGGCTAGGGTAAAACGTGAAATTTAGATAGCGAAAGAGGTGCCGCAACCGCAAGAGGCCGTTGCTTGCGGGTTGGTGATTTTGAAAGACTGGCCCATGACATCATCAACAAAGTCCAGCTCAGAGCCTTCCATATAGGTCTGGGTCATGGGGTCGATCAAAATGGTCGCGCCGTCTCTTTGAATGCTCAGATCATCGGCTTCCTTGCTGGTGACAAGGTCGTAATTATATTGGAAGCCCGAGCAACCACCGCCAGAGACAGAGATGCGCAGCATCGTTCCATCTGCCTCGCTTGAGAGGATGGTTGCGATTCGCCGAATTGCACTGTCGGTTACCGAAATTGTTTGAGACATAGGTATTTTCCTAGGTGTTTTTCTGGGCGTTTGCCTGATCTGGCCCGTTCTTGTGCCGGATTTGGCTCAAGACTTGCCCTTCATTATAGCAAATTTGTGCGTATGTGAGGGGGTGTCTTGTCTCCATTCACATAATATATGTCTTTCTCCTGATAGGTAGTGTGAAATAGCGCTATGTCAATATTGGTCCGGTATTGCGGATGAGGGTCCTGTAGGATGATGTTTGCAGGATGGTTTGATTGAAACGGCCGGGCAAATAAGAAATCAGGTAAGTCTGAGGGAATAGGATATGGTTGCTCAATTGGGATTTGGCGCACAGCCGCGCGCGGTTTATGCGGTGGAGCCGACGCAAACAAGAGGTCGCCTGTTTCCCGAAAGCGAAAGCCCGACCCGCACGCCTTATCAGCGCGACAGGGACCGGATCATTCACTCCTCGGCTTTTCGCCGTCTTAAGCACAAGACGCAGGTCTTTATCTATCATGAAGGGGATCACTTTCGCACGCGACTGACCCATACCATCGAGGTTTCGCAAATTGCTCGCTCCATCGCGCGCGCCTTATCAGTGGATGAGGATCTGGCCGAGGCGCTGGCGCTGGCTCATGATTTGGGGCACACACCCTTTGGCCATGCGGGGGAGCGTGCCTTGCATGAATTGATGGCACCCTATGACGGGTTTGACCATAATGCCCAGAGCTTGCGGGTGGTGACGTCCCTTGAGCGGCGCTATGCCCAATTTGATGGGCTTAACCTGTCTTGGGAAACCCTTGAGGGCCTTGTCAAGCATAATGGCCCGGTTCTGGCAGACGATGGCTCGCCTTTGGGGCCCTATGTAAAGGAGGGGCTTCCCTTTGGCATCAAGGCCTATCAACCCTTGCAGGATTTGATGTTATCGTCTCATGCCAGTCTTGAGGCGCAAGCCGCTGCCATTGCTGACGATATTGCCTATAATGCCCATGATATTGATGATGGGTTGCGTGCCGGTCTCATCTCTCTTGATCAATTGGAACAGGTGCCACTTGCCGGAGAAGCACTGGCGGAGGTGAGAAAGCTCTATCCCGGTCTGGAAGAAGCGCGGATGGTGCATGAGATTGTGCGCCGCCTGATTACCCGTATGGTAGAGGATGTCATTCATACTTCGCTGAGTAATCTTGCCCGTGTTGCGCCCCAAAGCGTTCATGACGTGCGCTTGTGTGGCGAGACACTGGTTGGTTTCTCGCGCCAGATGAGCCAGACAGACAAGGAGATCAAGCGCTTTCTCTTTGCCAATGTTTACCGCGAAGAAGGTGTGATGCGCGTGATGAAAGATGCCGAGAGGGTGCTGGCTGATCTGTTCCGCTATTTCTTTGATCACCCTGATGACCTGCCGAAAGAATGGAAAATCGGTCTTGATGGATGTGAGACGGAGAAGCTTGCGCGCCGCGTTGCTGACTATGTGGCTGGCATGACAGATCGTTTTGCCTTGCAGGAACATCGACGATTGTTTGACGTCACGCCAGAATTGCGCTAGTCCACACACAAAATTTCAAAACCATGTCGTGGCGGCACTTTTAAAGGTTAGGTGCTGCCCTTTTGGCGTGATGAAACGATACAGGAATGACGATGAACGTCTTTACGGAATTTACCGCCCGCGTTGTAGAAGCAATCAAGACAACAGATTTGACCGGCAAAGATGGTGCCGAGCTTGATCTGTCTCGCGTTGGGGTGGAGCCGCCACGCGATGCTTCTCACGGTGATCTGGCAACCAATGCTGCGATGGTGCTGGTCAAGCAGGTGGGAATGAAGCCAAGAGATGTTGCATCCAAGATTGCCGAGCAGTTGGAGCAGGACGCCGATATCGCCAAGGTTGATATTGCCGGACCCGGTTTTATCAATATGACTTTGTCAGATGATTACTGGCGCGGTGTTGTGACGACCATTCTCGGTGCGGGCAAGGATTTTGGTCGTGCCAGCTTTGGCAAAGGTGCCAAGCTCAATGTGGAATATGTGTCGGCAAACCCGACCGGTCCTATGCATGTTGGCCATACACGCGGCGCTGTTTTGGGGGATTGTATTGCCAATCTGCTTAATTTTGCCGGTTATGATGTAACCCGCGAATATTATATCAATGATGCCGGCGCGCAGGTCGATGTTCTGGCCCGCTCTGCCTATCTTCGCTATTGTCAGGCTTTGGGTGATGAGATCGGTACGATCCCTGAAGGCTTGTATCCCGGTGATTATCTGGTGCCGGTGGGCGAAAAACTTGCCGACATCCACGGCGATGCCCTTAAAGGCAAGGATGAGGCTGAATGGCTGCCAATTGTCCGCAGCTTTGCCATTGATGCGATGATGGATCTCATTCGTGACGATCTGGCCGCTCTTAATGTGCATCATGATGTTTTCTTCTCCGAGCGCTCGTTGATTGAAGGCGAGAATGATCGGGTGGAAGAGGCTATCAAATGGCTTGAGGATCGCGGTCAGGTTTATGTTGGCAAATTGCCGCCACCCAAAGGCCAGCTTCCTGATGATTGGGAAGACAGGGACCAGACCCTGTTCCGTTCAACCGAGTTTGGTGATGATATTGACCGGGCTTTGAAAAAATCTGATGGCAGCAATACCTATTTTGCCAATGACATCGCCTATCACTTTGACAAATATAAGCGCGGCTTCGCCCAGCAGGTTGATATTCTGGGGGCTGACCATGGCGGTTATGTCAAGCGCCTCAAAGCCGCTGTGAAAGCGATTACCGAAGGCAATGGCGGGCTTGATGTCAAGATTTGTCAGCTTGTGAACCTGATGCGCAATGGCGAGCAGCTAAAAATGTCCAAGCGGGCAGGGACGTTCGTCACCCTTCGTGATGTGGTGGAAGAAGTGGGCGTGGATGCGGTGCGCTTTATGATGATGTATCGTAAGGCGGAAGCAACTATCGACTTTGATTTTGCCAAAGTAACCGAGCAGAGCAAAGACAATCCGGTCTTCTATGTGCAATATGCCCATGCGCGCACTGCCTCTATCTTCCGTCAGGCTGCCAGCGAGATGCCAAATCTTGCCGCTGACCGTGTGACTTTGTCTTCGGCTTCTTTGTCTGGGCTTGAAGACGAAGTAGAATTGGCCTTGATCCGCAAATTGTCGGAATATCCAAGAATTGTCGAGGGCGCGGCAGAAACACAGGAGCCGCACAGGGTTGCTTTTTACCTGTATGACCTTGCCGGATACTTCCATAGTGTGTGGAATAAAGGCAAGGAAATGCCGCAATTACGCTTTATTAACGCTAAAGATGAGAAATTAACTCAAGCGCGCTTGGCTCTTGTGCAGGCTGTCGCCGATGTTTTGGCATCCGGTTTGGGCCTGTTGGGTGTGAATGCCCCAGAGGAAATGCGATAGATCTGTTTGCAGATCTTACAGACAAATTTGCCAAGCTAGTAGTTATGTGTTTGATAAAAAAGGCGAATCGTCATGTCTGATACCAATGACAAAAAGCCGTATTCTGGTCCCGCAGACTGGCAGTCACAAGCTGCCAAACCACAGGAGGGGCAGGCCTATGGGCATGCCTCAGAAGATCCGTTGGTTGAGCTGGACCGAATCGTAAGCGGTGGTCAGGTGGATCAATCAGCAGATTTTTCTACAGGAACCCCGAGCAGAAATGATGATTTGCGTGCTCTTGAACAAGAATTGCTAAGAGAATTGCGCGGGGAGCAAGCGCCGCTTGTGCAGCCGACTTCTCCTGCGGCTGCTCCAGTCGTTTCTGCCGCGGAGCCACTTGCTCCAACGCCGCAAGCGCCCGAACAACCTGCTACGCAATTGCTGCCCATGACTTTTGGACAGGGTGGTTTGTCTCAGCCGCAAGAGCCTGCACCACAGGCCGCAGCGCCGCAGGCTCCGCAAGTTCAGGTTTCTGATTTCGGACAAGAGGCTCCCTCTGCGCCACCAGTGCAGAATGATCCTTGGGCCGATTTTTCTCTCTCCAATGATACGCCATCAGATCCGGCGGTTGAGCCGCAAGCCCAATCCGGCTCTTACGGGCAATTGTCCCGCGGTGCTGATACAAGCGGTCAGATGAGTGCCTATAGTCAGCCTCAGGACAGTGCGGCAGCGCCGGTTGGTCCGATGGCCTCTTATTCTCCTGCAGCACCCGAACCCGCCTATAGTCCGGCTCCAGATGTTTCTGCCCCTTCGGGTGCGGGTGCCGGACTTGATCCGGTATCGCCAGATCCGCTGTCTTCTCCTAGCTGGACCTCTGCGCCAGTTGCGGAAAAACCTGCGGAGCCTGCGCCTTCGGTTTCAGCTTATGAGCCTGCGGCCTATCAGCCCCAATCTCCTGCGCCGGAGCCTGCACCATCTTACGAACCGGCTGTAGCGCCAACTCCCGCATATGAGCCGGTTGCGCCACAGCCGTCTGCTCCTGCGGTTGATCCGATGGCAGGCTATAGCCCGGCCGGGCCGTCAGCTGCTCCTGCGTCCAGTGAAAGTTATGTTCCGGTGTCGTCCGCCCCGCAAGGGCAGGCAGATGACCCCTATGCTGCTTTTAATCAGGAACCTGTTGCTCCGCAGCCTTCAGCTCCGGCAGTTGACCCGATGGCAGGCTATCAGCCAGCTATGCCGTCCTCTGATAGCCATCAGAGCTATACTGCTCCTGCCGTGAATGTCACCGGGCAGGCGGAACCGCCTGCCGGTTATGATGCCAGCGCTTATGCTGCATCGTCCTATGATAATTCTGGCGATGTGCCGCCAATGGCCTCGGGACCTCATGGTAGTTATTCCGATCCGCAAGTCGCGCAAGCTGCTGCCGAAGCCATGCCTTATCTTAGCGAAGATGGGACAGCGTCCTATCATACAGAAGCGCAAGATGTGTCTCCTGCTCAGGAAGCGCCTGCCAAATCTAAGAAAGGTCTGGTTGTTGCAGCTGCCACTTTGGGTATTGTCGTTGTGGGGGGGCTGATTGCCTGGGGCTTTGGTGGCTCTGACGATACGGGCGGTGAAACACCTGTTTTGATCGCTAATTCTGATCCTGTTAAAGAAGCCCCGCAAGATCCGGGCGGTAAGGTTATTCCGCACCAGAATAAAGAGGTGTATGACCGAATTGACGGGACCAGCAGTGATGAGGGACCGGGCAATTTGATGCCAGCGACGGAAAAACCACTGGCTATGACGGCAGATGGCAAAAATCCTCGCGTGATTTCTCTCTCGGGCGGAGAGACTTCCGTTCCGCAATCTTCATCTGATGGCGGCGCGTCCTCTGCAAATCGCTCTGTTGCCTCGCCCAAGAAAGTGCGGACCGTTATTGTGCGCCCCGATGGCACGATTGTGAAATCAAGCGATGCATCGTCTTCTGCGCCTTCCAGCACCCTGTCTTCTGTTGATCAGCAGATGCTTGCTTCAACTCCTTCAGAGCAGGCAATGAGCCAGACACTTGATAATGGTGTGGGCACTGCGTCTCCTGCAATCGCAGGTCAGGCAGGTGATGAAACCGTTCAGACCTCGACTTTGCCGAAGCCAAAACCTGCTGGTTTGGCAGCTCAGCAAGCGGCCAATACTGTGAGTAATCAGATTCAGCAAGCTGTTGCACCGGTTGTGCAAGCACCGCGCCCGGCCAACAATACGCGCCAGCCACTATCCTTGCTGCCGCCGGCAAATAACAGTCAGGCTCGCGCACCAGCTCAGCCAGCGGCACCCGCACAGACTGCCAATCGGGGCGGTTATACCGTTCAGGTTACCTCCCAGAGAACACCTGAACAGGCCCGTGCAAGTTACGCCAATATTCAGTCTCGTTTGTCCTCCGTTTTGGGTGGCTATCAGCCGGATATCAAACGTGCTGATCTGGGTGCCAAAGGGGTCTATTACCGCGTAAGAGTTGGCTCTTTTGCTGATCGTGGTGGAGCTACCAATTTCTGTCAGAGCATTAAGGCTGCTGGTGGGGATTGTCTCGTTGCTCGCCAATAGAGCGTGTAAGAGCGCCTGGAAAATACGATTTGGAATTGAAACCTCGCTTCCTTGTTGGAGCGGGGTTTTTGTTTGGGTTTTAGATGCGGAGAATGAGGGGCTGGAGCCTGAAAGAAATATGAGTGTTTGAAATGCTTTTCCCTTCTGGTGTGTTGCGCCATTCTTCTATAGGCTTTGATATAAGGTGATTTGAGACACGCAAGATGCAGATGCAAGGTGCGGTATGGGCCAACCACCACAAAAAGAGACCTTGTTTGGTAATAAGTCCGGGGAAGGTTATGACTGGGAGAGCGAGGAGCAGGTGCGCCTTGCTGCCGCTTCTGCTGGTTCTGCGCAGCGTGATGAGCCTAGCCTGATTGTGGATGTGGAGGGGTTTGAAGGCCCGCTTGATTTCCTTTTGATGCTCGCGCGCCAGCAAAAGCTTGATCTGTCGAAAATCTCTATTTTGGCTCTTGCAGAGCAATATCTTCAATTTATTGAAGAAGCCCGGCGCTTGCGGCTTGAACTTGCAGCTGACTATCTGGTGATGGCCGCCTGGCTTGCTTATTTGAAATCGCGGCTTTTGTTGCCTGATCCTCAGGAAGATGAAGAACCCACGGGGGAAGAGCTTGCGGCTATGTTGGCTTTTCGCCTTAAAAAGCTGGATGCCATGCGGGATGCTTCCAAAAAGCTGATGGAACGTGCGCAGCTCAACAAAGATTTTTATACCCGTGGTGCACCTGAGGATATGTCGCTGAGTAAAAAAGTGCATTTTTCGGCCACATTGTATGATCTGCTAACGTCTTATGCAGCTCAGCGGCAAAGGCAGGCTGTTTCGCTGGTGCATGTTCGCAAGCGTGAGGTTTGGTCCTTGCAAGAGGCGCGGGATATTTTGCAGCGGCTTATCGGGTCTGCCTCCGACTGGATGCCCGTTGATGAGTTGTTATCGAAATATCTGCGTCTTGATGAGGTGCGCTCCACAGCACTTGCCAGCTCTTTTGCAGCCTCGCTTGAACTTGTGCGAGAAGGACATTTGGAACTTCGCCAGAGTGAGGCGTTTGGCCGGCTCATGGTGCGGTCGGGACGGGGGGCAAAGTCGGGGCAGGGTGACGGATCATGATATGGTCGGATCTACAATCGGTTGACTATATGGCCATCAAGAAGGATTTGCGATAGATGACGGATACTTCATCCATGATCGGGAATGATGACTTCACCGCCTTGTCGGCAGAAGCTCATATGCAACTGGTTCGCATGGTCGAGGCGCTGCTGTTCGCCAGCAATCAGCCCCTCAGCATTGATGATATCCGCCTTCGTTTGCCAGATTCTGCCGATGTGAAAGCAATTCTGGTCCAAATTCGTCATGATTATAAGGATCGGGGCGTTAATCTTATCACTGTCGATAGTAAATGGCTGTTTCGTACTGCGCCAGATTTGTCCTTTTTGCTTCAGGGTGAGGCAGTGCAGCCACGCAAGTTATCGCGCGCGGCGCTTGAGACCCTTGCAATCATTGCCTATCACCAGCCCGTAACGCGGGCTGAGATTGAGGCTATTCGCGGTGTTGGGACATCAAAAGGCACGCTTGATGTTTTGCTGCAGACGGAATGGGTGCGCCTGCGTGGGCGACGCAGAAGCCCCGGGCGACCGGTGACCTATGGAACGTCAGAGCACTTTTTGGTGCATTTTGGGCTTGAGACCATTCAGGATCTTCCGGGTCTTGAAGAATTGCGCGGGGCGGGCATGTTGGATTCGGCCTTGCCGCCCGCTTTCTCAATGCCTATCCCCAGTGATGATGAAGAATTAATGCCAGATGAAGAACCTCTTGATGACGAGGATCTGGTGGAACGGGCTCTTCTTGATGAGCTGGAAGAAGAGACACATCAAGAGAGTGATTAGGCTGTCTTGAGCCTTTTGATTTTCTTTGCTTGAAGTGAGCTTCGTTTCGATGCGCCCAAAAGCTGCTGAGCCTTTAATGCTTAAAATATGAAAATCAGAGTTGTGTTTTCTTGCTTTGAGAGGCTACAACAGCAAAATTATAAGCGGAAGGCCATATTGATGGTCTTGAGTTGGGTCTGCATGAGTGGAGTGCGTTTGGATGGATGATTTTGCCGAGAATGGTCATTGGGGAAGTCGTGGTACTGCCGGTACATCCATTGCAGCAGGGCTGACATTTAATGCAATCACTATGCAATTTGGCAACACGAGCGCTTTGCGGGGTGTGGATTTATCGGTTGAGCCGGGTGAAGTTGTCTCGCTTCTTGGTCAATCCGGTTCAGGCAAAACCACCTTGCTTCGCATTGCTGCCGGGATTGAACGGCAAAGCTCCGGGAGCTTGCTGATCAATGATGTGGTTGCATCGGATGATCGCGTTTTTCTGCCGCCTGAGCAGCGATCTGTCGGACTTATGTTTCAGGACTATGCTCTGTTTCCCCATCTTTCGATCTTGAGCAATGTGATGTTCGGTCTGAATGATCTGCCCAGAAAAGCGGCTGAGAATGAGGCGCGATCTGCTTTGGCGCGGGTCGGCCTTGAAGAATATGCTCATCAATATCCACATATGCTTTCAGGTGGGCAACAGCAGCGTGTGGCCCTTGCGCGCGCTATTGCTCCGCGCCCCAGCGTTCTTTTGATGGATGAGCCATTTTCGGGGCTTGATAATCGCCTTCGGGATCGGGTTCGCGATGAGACATTGGCTGTTTTGCGCGAAATTGGCGCAACTTGCATGATTGTTACCCATGATCCTGAAGAGGCTTTGCGGATGAGTGATCGGATTGTTTTGCTCAAAGATGGCAAGATTGTCCAAAATGGCCGTCCGGAAGAGCTCTATTACCAGCCCGTTGATTATTGGGCTGCACGTTTCTTCTCTGAACTGAATGAAATTGAGGGTGTTGTGCGTGATGGCAAAGCCGTCACCGAGATTGGCTCTTTTGACTGTGATGGCTTTGAGGAAGGGCAAGTCGTGCGAGTTTGTATCCGCCAACATGGTATGAAATTGCATGAAGAAATTGGGGAAGGTTATGTCGCGGCTCGCCCGGGCCGTATTCTTCGCCGAATGTTTTTGGGCGAAGTTGACCTTTATGAAATTGCCCTCAAAGGCAGTTCAGTTCCCTTCTTTGCGCGGATTGGTGGGGAAAAGACTTTTGCTCGGGGCGATAATATCGGTGTATCGTTTCGCAAAAAACACATGCTGATCTTTGCTAAAGACCGACAAAGTGCTTAAGTCCCATATTCAATACAGGACTAGAAATCCTTGGTCAGGTCGCATACATATGATCTAACCAACTGTTTTTGGGGCTAAGAGACCCGCGTAGGAGAGGTTTGAGTAAATGGGACAGATCGGTATTTGGCAGATTGTAATTATCGCTGTTGTTGTTGTTTTGCTGTTTGGTCGCGGTAAAATTTCTGAACTGATGGGCGATGTTGCCAAAGGCATCAATAGCTTTAAAAAGGGCCTGAAAGACGAAGATCAGGTTGCAGACACTGAAAGCATTGAGCATAAACCAGCTGAAAATGTAGCCGTTGAAAGCGAAAATAAAGACAAAGCCAGCTCTTAAGAGCCGGGTTTGATGCCTTTCTTTTTGACTAGCGGAGCTGGGTCACGTCTATGTTCGATATTGGCTGGAGTGAAATCCTCGTTATTGTCATCATAACCATTTTGGTTGTGGGGCCGAAGGAGCTACCTGGCTTGCTTCGTACCATTGGTAAGACGGTTAGCAACTTGCGGCGTATGGCTGGCGATTTTCAACATCAGTTTAATGATGCTCTCAAAGAGGCTGAATTGGATGATGTTCAGAAATCTATTGGGGATATTCGCAAGCTTAACCCAAGCACTGCGGTAAAAGATGCTGTCAAAAAGCAGCTGTCTTCCGTTGATGATCTTTCTGAAGATTTGTCTAGCCAGATGTCTGCCAGTAAGAGCGAGATTAATGAGGCTCTTAATACTGATGGGGCTGCGTCTGGCGAACTTTCGGGAAATTCGTCTTCTGCGCTTCAATCGGATGTTGGGGATCTTGCCGAAGATCACCATTCCATGATGCCGCCAGAATTGGCGGAGCCTGAAGCCGAGGCTGTTGCCGTTGCTGATGTCAGTAAAGAAAAAGAAGCCCCAACAAAAAAGGCTGATGAATGAGCGCCGATGAACAGGAAAAGATTGAGGGCAGCAAGGCGCCTTTGATCGAGCATTTGATTGAGCTTCGTAGTCGGTTGATGAAAACGGTGATTGCGGTTGCAATTGCCTTCTTGATCTGTTTCTTCTTTGCAACGGACATCTTCAATATCCTCATTTTGCCTTACGAAGAAGCTGTTGGTGAGAATCGGCAGGTTGAGCTGATTTTTACAGCCCCTCAGGAATATTTCTTCACGCAGTTGAAATTAGCTCTGTTCGGGGCGCTGTTCTTTGCTTTTCCGGTTATTGCTGGACAGATTTATATGTTTGCTGCGCCGGGTCTTTATAAGCACGAACGAGATGCCTTTTTGCCGTTCCTTGTTGCGACCCCCATCCTGTTCATCATCGGGGCGAGCCTTGTCTTCTTCGTCATCATGCCTCTTGCGCTGCAATTCTTCCTCTCTATGGAGCAGACAGGGCCGGGTGTTGCGCAGATTACCCATTTGCCGAAAGTGAGCGAATATCTTGGGCTGATCATGACCCTGATTTTTGCCTTTGGTCTGGTGTTCCAGCTGCCTGTGGTGCTCACCTTGCTTGCGCGGGCAGGGCTTGTAACCGAGGAAGGCCTTAAAGACAAACGCAAATATGCTGTCGTTGCGACTTTTGTGATGGCTGCTGTTTTGACACCGCCAGACCCCATCAGTCAGCTTGGATTGGCTGTGCCGACGTTGCTGCTATATGAGTTGTCTATTTTCTCTGTGCGTCTGGTTGAGAAAAAACGGCTTGAGCGGGAGTTGGAAGGCGAAGAATTCGAGTCGTGAGGGAGCGAATCTTCTTTTTGCGAGTTTGAGTATAGAGCAGGGCCGTTATGGCCCTGTTTCGCATTAAAGTGCCCGTTGTGTTCGGGGCTTTTAAAAATCCCAAATCTTGGCGGATTGTTGCTGCATCACTTGCGGATTTCGCACCTATTGCGCCCTTGCAGAAATCGGCTGCATGAAAAGGGGTGATTGCTGCCGCAAAGAGCTTGCATATCCTTGATTGCTTCCGCTATTTTGCGGCCAAATCACTTGACCCATCTCTCCTTGCCAGCCCTTTGATTCTCGGCGGCGGGGATGAACCCGGATGCTGCATTATGTTCGATATCAAATGGATTCATGAGAATGCCGATGCCTTTGACAAGGCCCTTTTGACACGCGGAGCAGAAGCGTCCTCTGCGCGCCTGATCGCTTTGGATAATGAGCGTGTGGCTCACGTGCAGAAATTGCAGGAAGCTCAGCAGCGCCGTAATTCAGCTTCCAAGGAAATCGGCAAGGCCAAAGGTTCGGGTGATGAAGAAAAAGCCCAAGCTCTGATGGCGGAGGTTGCCGAGCTTAAAAGCTTTGTGCAGGAAGGCGAGGCCAAGGGGCGCGAGCTGCAGGATGCGCTTAATGAAGCACTTGCTGCCTTGCCCAATATTCCGCTTGAAGGCGTTCCTGTCGGTGAAGATGAAGACGACAATGTTCTGCTTCACAGCTGGGGGGATGTGCCAAGCTTTGATTTCGAGCCCAAGGAACATTACGAACTGGGCGAAGCGCTGGGCGATATGGATTTTGAAGCGGCTGCAAAATTGTCTGGCTCCCGTTTCGTGGTTCTGCGCAGCAAGCTTGCGCGGCTGGAGCGTGCAATCGGCCAGTTCATGATTGATCTGCATGTCAATGAGCATGGCTGCGAGGAAGTGTGCGTGCCGACCCTTGTGCGCTCCAATGCCATGTTCGGCACGGCCCAGTTGCCAAAGTTTGCTGAAGATTCCTTCCATACGGATGATGATCGCTGGCTTATCCCGACCTCTGAGGTTCCGCTGACCAATCTGGTAAGCGATAGTATTCTCGATCAGGGGGATTTGCCTATGCGTTTTACCGCGCTGAGCCATTGTTTCCGCTCTGAAGCAGGGTCAGCTGGCCGGGATACGCGCGGCATGCTGCGCCAGCACCAGTTCTCCAAGGTTGAGATGGTCTCCATCACTGATGACGAGACTTCTGTTGCCGAGCAGGAGCGCATGCTTGGCTGCGCCGAGAAGGTGTTGCAGCTTTTGAAAATCCCTTATCGCGTCATGACCTTGTGCACTGGTGATATGGGCTTCTCCGCCCGCCGGACTTTTGACATTGAAGCGTGGTTGCCGGGCCAGAATACCTATCGCGAAATCTCTTCGGTTTCTGTCTGTGGGGATTTTCAGGCGCGCCGCATGAATGCACGCTATCGCGTTGCCGGTGAAAAGGCTGTCAAATATGTGCATACGCTCAACGGGTCTGGTGTAGCGGTTGGTCGCTGCCTGATCGCGGTTATGGAAAATTACCAAATGGCTGATGGTTCTATTGCTGTGCCTGAGGTTTTGCGTCCTTATATGGGAGGGCTTGAGGTTATTTCTGCCTCTTGATCCCCGACTGCACAGACTGACCCAGTTTGCGCTCGATTAATGCTTTGGGCCTATATGGCCTCAGGCATGTTTGCAATTTGAAATGGTATAGAGAGCGATTGAGGAGAGCCCGATGCGTATTTTGCTGACAAATGATGATGGCATTCATGCGCCGGGATTGGCCATTTTGGAGGATATCGCTCGCTCCATTTCGCAAGATGTCTGGATTGTCGCCCCTGAGACAGAGCAGAGTGGCATGTCCCACTCTCTCACTTTGCATGACCCTTTGCGTTTGCGGCAGATTGAGGAAAAACGATTTGCCTGTAAGGGCACGCCCACCGATTGTGTGATTATGGGTGTTGGGCATGTTTTGCCGCAAAAGCCCGATCTTATTCTCTCCGGTGTTAATCGCGGGCAGAATCTGGCGGAAGATGTCACTTATTCCGGCACCGTTGCAGGGGCGATGGAAGGGGTGCTTCTTGGCATCAAAAGCTTTGCTCTTAGCCAGTCTTATGGCTGGTCCTCCAAATCGCAGGTGGATTGGAGTTGCACCCGCGCTCATGGGGCAGATGTGGTCAAGAAATTGCTGGACCATGATCTGCCGGACCAGACTTTGCTCAACATCAACTTTCCCGATTGTGCACCGGATGAGCTGGAAGGCATTGCCATTACTTCGCAAGGGCGGCGCGATCAGGCTCAGCTTAGCGTGAATGAGCGTCATGATGGCCGCGGTCACCCTTATTATTGGCTGGGTTTTGAGGGAAGGCGGGTTGATCCGAAAACCGGCTCGGACCTGCATGCGATCTATAATCGTCAGGTTTCTGTCACTCCGCTCAAGATTGATCTGACTGACAGGGCTTGCCTTGAGCAGCTGCGCGCGTCTTTCTCTTCATAAACCTTGATAGGTCGGGAGCCTGACGCTCCGTTCTCTCTTCTTGCGTTATCCCGATGTTTATGCTTTTCGCACCTTGCCGAAGAGGCGATGGCGCATGCCTTTTCCATGCTTGAAAATGGCTTGGGGAATTTGGCGTGTTTTGCATGATCCATGCGGCATCTTAAATGTTTGGAAAGGTTACTGAGGTCTAATCAAGATAGTTAGTTTTGGGTAAAGTGCGTAAAGACCGGTGTTGGTATGAGCTATTCTGTATTGCGTAAGTTTCTGTCGACAACTGCATTATTTGCTGTTGCATCTACAATTTCCGCGTGTAGCGGCGAGGTGGAGCGGTTTGGGTCGCCTGTATTTGGCGGATTTACATCCAATCAGAAAGAAATCTTTACAGCCTCTACGCAGAGAGCAGTGGCTCAGCCTGTTTATAATCAGGCAATGCCGGCTGCCGTGCCTGTTGCGCCGCAAGCTACTTATAAGGCTCCGGTCTATCAAGCGCCGCAGACTTATAAAGCACCTGTCTATACTGCCGCCACCCGTCAGGTGCCAACGGTTCAAGCGCCTGTTACAACCGGATCTATTGCTCAGGCTCCAGTTTATCGCGCTCCAGCACCCGTGCCAGTTCCTGTCTATAATGCACCAGCACCTGCGCCGGTTTATCGAGCGCCTGCCCCCGTGCAGGTCTATCAGCCGGCTCAAGTGCCAGTGGTGCGTCAGCAAGTGCCTGTTTATCAGCCTCCTGTGCAAGCAATGCGCCAGCCAAATGCAGATTATGCGGCCACCGGATCTATTGGTAAGCCAAAGGCAATTGTAGATAAGCCGGTTGTTATTTCGAGCTTCCATTCGCTGCCAAAGTCGGCTCCTCGTAAGCGCCGGAATGTGGATTATACATCGACTGCTGCTGTGCGGCCGGTCGCCTCTGTTCCGGTGCGCTCAGGTGTTATGCAGGCTATGCCTCCAGCTCCTGTTGGCAATCCGCGAGCAGCTGTTGCGCCCACTTATGCGCAGCCACAGCCAGTGCAGTCAGCAAATAACAGCTTTGGTGCCAAGATTGCTCGCTTCTTCTCTCTGCCAAAAGCTGCGCCACGCGCAAAGAACGGGGTAGATTATCGCTCTACCGCTGCGATTAATCGCCAGACAGCTATCCAACCGCAGGCTCAAGCGCCCGCAGCTGTGCGTCAACCTTCCGGTCCGCAAGTTGCCTCTGTTGCTCCCTTGTCTCTTGATCGCAATCAGGTTCGCACTTCCGGCCGCTGGACCAGTGCAGGTGGCACTATGGTGCAAGTGCGCCCTGGTGAAGATATTCATGCACTGTCCCGCCGTTATGGTGTGCCAGCCAAGGCGATTGCTGATGTAAACGGCTTGGTTGATCAGAGCTTTGTTGCTCCCGGTCAGCGCGTTCTTATTCCTGTTTATCAGCAGCAAACAACTTATGGCACTGGCCCTTCAATAGGGGCCCAGCGTGTGGCCGCGCTTAGCAACAATAATAGCTATGCTGTGCCATCAGTGATCAGAACGCCAAAGGCTAACCCGCTGCGGCTTCAGCGCAAAACGCCTTACGGTCAGCAGATTGTGCGCATGCAGGAAACGGCCAATGCTTCCCAGCGTCATATGGTCATGCCGGGCGATACCCTTACAGGGATTGCGCGCCGCTATAATGTGCCTATTTCCAATCTGGCAGCTGCCAATAATCTGACCACCAATTCTCCCGTTCGGATGGGGCAGCGGCTTCGTATTCCTGCGGCGCAAGCTGCCGGTGTTGATTATACTTCTACAGCGTCCATTCGGCCGCAATCTGCAAGTTTTGCTGTCAATCCAGCACAATCTGGCGTGATTGGGAGCCTGAAGCGGATACCGGTTGCCAAGCCGCGCCAACTCGTGCGCCAGCAAGCGCCCGTTGTGCGTGTTCGGTCTGCTGGACCGATTGCAGCCTTGCCAAAGGCAAAACAGCGTGTTGCAGCGCTGAAACCTCGTGATATTCCGCAGGCGACAAAGCCTAAAGTCATGTCAGACGTAAGCCCAGCTTCAGCGCAAGTTGCGTCCAACAATTCGCAGTCCGTTTCTGCTGCGGCTGGTCAACCAAAATTTCGCTGGCCCGTGCGGGGGCGTATCATCTCTAACTTCGGCCGCAAGCGCGATGGTGGCCGTAACGACGGGATCAATCTTGCAGTTCCTGCCGGAACATCAGTGCGTGTTGCTGAGGGCGGCACTGTTATCTATTCCGGTAGCAAGCTGAAAGGTTATGGCAATCTTGTGCTTGTTCAGCATGCTAATGGCTGGGTAACCGCCTATGCGCATAATGACAAAGTGTTGGTGAGCAAAGGTCAGCAAGTGCGCCGCGGTCAGATCATTGCTCAAGCTGGCAAAACCGGCAATGTTGATAGCCCGCAATTGCATTTTGAACTGCGGATCAAGGGTGATCCGGTCGATCCGGTTCCTTATCTCGTGGCTTCCTGATCACAGATTAGATAAGACAATAAAAAGGCTTCCCACTTGGGAAGCCTTTTTTATTGGGTAGCCCAAAGCGTGCGAGATTAAAGGCGTTCGATTTCTTCAAGGAGCATGATCAGGGCATGCTCAACAGTTGCGGCACGTATGTCCTGCCTGCCGGGGCCTTTAAAGATTTGTGCGTCATGAAGGGTGCGATCCTTACACGCAGCACCAAAATGGACGAGGCCAACCGGTTTTTCTGCCGATCCTCCTCCGGGGCCTGCAATGCCGGTGACGGATATAGTAAGCTGCGCTCTTGAATGCGCCAAGGCTCCTTGTGCCATTGCCTTGGCAACAGGTTCGCTAACCGCGCCGTGGGCATCAAGCATTTCTTGCGGAACCCCCAGTATGTCCATTTTTGCCTCGTTGGAATAGGTGACAAAGCCCCGATCAATCACGGCGGAGGAGCCTGCAATCTCGGTTAGGGTGGCAGCGATGAGGCCCGCAGTGCAGGATTCTGCTGTTGCGATCATAATGCCTTTTGCGCTGGCCTTTTCGATAACGTCCTGCGCGAGGGTCAGGGTCTTGTCTGTCAAATGCATGAGGGCTTCCGCTTTGGTGGTTGTTGCTTGGCAGTTCTGTTGTCAGTCCTGCTCTGGAAGGCGTACGCAAACGCTGGCAATGGCTGCAATGCCCTCGCGGCGACCCGTAAAGCCCAATTGCTCTGAGGTTGTGGCTTTCACCGAGACGCGGTTGATGGATAGTGAGCAGATTTCGGCAATGGCCTCACGAATGGCAGGACGATGGGGGCCGATTTTTGGCTCTTCGCAGATGATGGTCATATCAATATTGGACAATTTTCCGCCGAGCTTTTGAACGCGACCAACTGCATCTTTCAGGAATATGTCCGATTTCGCGCCTTTCCATTGCGGATCAGAGGGAGGGAAGTGGGTTCCGATATCTCCGTCAGCAATTGCGCCCAATATGGCATCTGTGATGGCATGGAGTCCCACATCTGCATCTGAATGGCCTTTGAGCTTTTTCGTGTGCGGAATGGCGATGCCACCGATGATGCAGGCGGAGCCTTCATCAAAGGCATGCACATCATAGCCGGTGCCGACGCGGATGTCGGTCAGGAGAGGGGCTTGGGGGGCGAGTGTCTCTTCGGCCATGGTGAGGTCTTCCTGTGTAGTAATTTTTACATTCTCTCGGCTACCCGCAACGATATGGACTTTTGCTCCTGCCCATTCAGCTACGGCTGCATCATCGGTAAAGTCAGAGAGTGCTTCGGCTTTTGCCTTTTTGTGAGCGTCATAGATGAAGGCGAACTGAAAACTTTGCGGTGTTTGGGCCGACCAGAGATTGGTCCGATCCAGTGTGGTCTCGATAACGTCATCGCCTGATGTGCGTTTGACTGTATCACTGATCGGGGTTGCAACAAGGCAGGCGCGCCGGGTTTGAAGGGCTGTAGTAAGTCGCGCCAGGATCTCTTGGCTTACAAAGGGTCGGGCGGCATCGTGAATATGGACATGCTCAATTTCGGGCTTTGGTGATTGGTCGCCGAGTTTCTTTTGTGCGCTGTCTAACCCTGCCATAACAGAGGCTTGCCGTGTGTCGCCACCAAATGTTGCCGGGAGCAGTTTATGAGCAAATGCGTGGGCAGAATTGGTGGGGTCAGCAAGCGGTGCCAATGCAGTCTGATAAAGCTCTTTACTTTGGGATGAAATGACAACCTGCACATAATCAATGTGAGGAGAGGTCAGAAACTTTTCAACCGTCCAGCACAAAACCGCTTTGCCGCCAACAGGAATGAATTGCTTGGGCAGTGTGTCCTGATCGCGCTTGGCACGAAGGCCTTTGCCAGCTGCAACGATGATTGCAAGTGATGTCATAGTCTTTTGCGTCTCCTCGTTCGTCTGGGCGCTTGTTGGTGTCGAGAATGAATGGAGTTCCCTCCCTTCGCTTTCTGTCAGTTCGCGGGTTAGGTCAAGAGGAAAGCGCGAAATTTAAGCGGGAGAATTGGGATTTGCCTATTTTTTGGACATTTTCACTCTTTGCTTATAAAATGTGCATTACTATACTGTTGGATGAAAAATAACGTCACTGAACAGGATGATAATGGCTGCTCACGTGCTTCATAAAGCTGCTGGTAAGCTCTCAATCGGGCCGCTGGAAATAGCCAACGCGGTCTTTTTGGCCCCAATGTCTGGTATTACTGATTTGCCATTTCGGGAGCTTGCAATACGATTTGGGGCAGGCCTTGTTGTGTCTGAAATGGTGGCAAGCAAGGCCTTTGCCGTTGGTAAGGAAGAAATGCGTCTGCGCGCAGAAGGCAAGGGCATGGAGGTTCATGCCGTCCAGCTTGCTGGTAATCGGGCCGATTGGATGGCAGAGGCTGCCAAACTTTGCGCCGGGGCTGGAGCCAGCCTTATTGATATTAATATGGGATGTCCGGCGAAGCGCGTGATCAATGGTTATTCCGGCTCGGCTCTTATGCGAGATCTCGATCATGCCCAGGCCTTGATTGATGCGGTCGTTGAGGCTGTTGATGTGCCGGTGACTGTCAAAATGCGTCTTGGATGGGATGATAACAGCCAGAATGCAGCAGAACTTGCGCGGCGGGCCGAAGAATCTGGCGTGAAGCTGGTTACGATTCATGGGCGGACGCGCTGTCAGTTTTATAAAGGTGAAGCGGATTGGAGTGCGATCTCGCCAGTCAAGGATGCGGTCACCATTCCCGTTATTGCCAATGGTGATTTGCTAACGCCGCAAGACGCGCCGCGCATGTTGGAGCAATCTGGTGCTGACGGTGTGATGGTTGGGCGCGGGGCTTATGGCAAACCGTGGCTTCCTGGCCATGTGGCGCATTATCTGGCAACGGGGGAAGCGCTGGAGGAACCAGAAGGTGAAGTGCTGGTCTCTCTCATTCTCGACCATTATCGCAACATGATCGACTATTACCCTGATGTGGTAGGCGTGCGCTGCGCGCGCAAGCATCTTGGCTGGTATATGGATGGGCATGAAGCCAAGATGGGGCAGACGCTTCCTTCTTTTCGCCGCGCCATTCTAACCGAGAATGATGCTAGTCGGGTGCCTGATCTGATTTGCGCCTATTTTGATCAATTGACAGAGAGGAAGTCCGCATGAGCACTCATCTTTCATCTGTTGACGAGGATGAATCAGGCTTTGGGAATGGCTCAGAACGGGCAAGCAATCCTAGCCGTTCTATGATGAATGCTTTGCCCCATCCTATTGTTATGGTTGATCCGCATGGTGTGGTGTGTGGTGCCAATGATATGGCGCAGATTTTCTTTCAAACCAGCACCAGCTCACTTATTCGGCTAAGAATACCGGATTTGCTGCCGTTTGGGAGCCCGGTTTTGGCGTTGATTGATCAGGCAAGAGATCGTCTTGCGCCTGTCAATGAATATCGAGTGGATATTTCCAATCCGCGTATTGGTTCTGACAAGATTGTCGATGTGTATGCCTCGCCAGTGACTGACCGGCCCGGCTGTATCACTGTGATGTTTCAGGAACGTAGCATTGCTGACAAGATGGACCGGCAATTGGTTCATCGGGATGCAGCGCGGGCGGTGACCGGCCTTGCCCAAATGCTGGGGCATGAGGTCAAAAACCCGCTTTCGGGCATTCGCGGTGCGGCGCAATTGCTAGAAAGCTCGGTTGATGATCCGGATCGGGAGCTAACGCGCCTGATTACCGAAGAAACCGACCGGATTGTGCGCCTTATCGACCGGATGGAGGTCTTTTCCGATCAACGCCCCATCGAGCGGGAGGGGGTGAATATCCATGTGGTTCTGGATCGGGTGAAGCAACTGACACGGGCTGAATTTGGCGACCGGATCCGCTTGGTTGAGGAATATGATCCGTCCTTGCCGGAAGTTTATGCCAATCAGGACCAATTGGTTCAGGTTTTTCTCAATCTTGTCAAGAATGCCGCCGAAGCACTGATGGAGGTCAAGGATCCGGAAATTGTCCTCACCACTGCATTTCGCCCCGGCATTCGCATGCAGGTTCCTGGGTCGCAGACGCGCACCTCGCTGCCGCTTGAGATTTGCGTCAAGGATAATGGGCCAGGCATTCCGCAAGAGCTTGCCAAATGCCTGTTTGATCCCTTTGTGACCTCAAAGACCAATGGCTCGGGCCTTGGACTGGCGCTTGTTGCCAAGATTATTGGCGATCATGGCGGGGTTATTGAATTTGACGAGAGCGGTCGTCAGACCGTTTTTCGCGTGATGCTGCCAACAAGTCAGGCTGACTTGGGCCATTCTGATCTGGATGGAGCATAGGATAATGAGTAAAGCAACGATCCTTCTAGCTGATGATGATACGGGTATCCGTACTGTTCTCAATCAGGCTTTGTCCCGTGCTGGCTATCATGTTCGTCTCACCTCCAATGCCACAACGCTCTGGAGCTGGATTTCGCAAGGTGAAGGGGATCTGGTGATCACGGATGTGGTGATGCCGGATGAGAATATTTTCGATGTCTTGCCGCGTATCAAAAAGCATCGCCCTCATCTTCCAGTGATTGTGATGAGTGCGCAAAATACCTTCATGACCGCCATCAAAGCGTCCGAACGGGGGGCTTATGAATATCTGCCCAAGCCGTTTGATCTGAAAGAGCTGATCAATATTGTCGGGCGTGCTCTATCCGAGCCTAGGCAGGCTTTGCCTGAAAAGGTGGAAGAGGGACTTGATATTCCGCTCATCGGCCGTTCTGCTGCCATGCAGGAGATTTATCGTGTAATCGCCCGCCTGATGCAGAATGATCTGACGGTGATGATTACCGGTGAGAGCGGAACGGGTAAGGAACTGGTCGCCCGCGCTTTGCATGATTATGGCAAGCGCCAGAAGGGGCCTTTTGTTGCGATTAATATGGCGGCGATTCCTAAAGACCTGATTGAATCCGAATTGTTTGGCCACGAAAAGGGTGCCTTTACCGGGGCGACGGGGCGATCGGCTGGTAAGTTTGAGCAAGCCGAAGGGGGCACTTTGTTCCTTGATGAAATTGGCGACATGCCGATGGAGGCGCAAACACGATTGCTCAGGGTCTTGCAGCAAGGGGAATATACCACGGTTGGCGGGCGCACACCGATCAAGACCAATGTGCGGATTGTGGCGGCTACCAATAAGAATTTGCAGACCCTCATTCATCAAGGCTCGTTCCGTGAGGATCTTTTCTTCCGGCTCAATGTTGTGCCTATGCGTCTGCCACCTTTGCGCGAACGTCTTGAAGATATTCACGATCTCGCGCGGCATTTCTTTGCCCTGGGTGAGCGTGAAGGGCTTGATAGCAAGCAGCTTCTGCCTGAAGCGCTTGATGTGATGCTGCGCTATCGCTGGCCGGGCAATGTGCGCGAGCTTGAAAATTTGGTGCGGCGGCTGGCAGCCCTCTATCCGCAGGATAGTATTTCTGCGGTGCAGGTGGAGACGGAGCTAAGCCAAATCACGCTGAGTGATCAGGTTGGGGACTATTCGCCTGCCCCTGTCACGTTGGGCGGTGCGATGGAAGCGCATATGACTCAGCTTTTTGCCGATTATGCCGATAGCCTACCGCCCCCCGGTCTCTATCACCGGATCCTGCGCGAGATTGAATATCCAATGATCAGTGCTTGCCTTGCTGCAACAAAGGGCAACCAGATTAAAACCGCTGAAATTCTTGGTCTTAACCGCAATACATTGCGTAAGAAAATCAAGGATCTGGATATTCAAGTCGTGCGCGGCGGCTAGAGCTGGGTCTTTCTGATCTCTCGTTTCCTTGAACGCCGTATCGGGGTCCAAAATGAGAGGCTGTGGTATTTTAATCACAGCCGGGCTGGGTGCATCCGGCTTATTTGTCCAAGCTGTCACATTTTAGCAACAATTTGGTTGAATAGAAGGCCCATCAGAGCGATGGTGTGATGATGTCCGTTTCTGCGGAATCATATTGAAATGTAGCTAAGCTGGGATCCGTTATCTGAATGAATAGTGTTGAAGACACCAAGAATGCGGTCTCCCTTAATGAGCCGGGGCGCCGAGCGCGGCTGCTGGGGCTGGTAACCGTTATTTTGGCCGTTGCCTCGGGTATCATCACCTTTGTCATCTTGCTGGGACTCACCTCGATTGAGCCGACTGAGCAGGTCATCCAGAATGCGATGCTTATCAATAGCATCTTTCTTGTGGCTCTTATTTTCTCTATTGGCTGGGAAGCTTCGCTCATTTTGCTATCGCGCAGGAAGGGAAGCGCCGGGGCGCGGCTGCATATTCGTATTGTCTTGCTTTTCTCGCTGGTTGCAGCGGTGCCGACCATTCTGGTGGCTATCTTTGCAACCATTACACTTGATCGGGGCCTTGACCGGTGGTTTTCGTCGCGTACGCTTGCCATTATCAATACCTCGCAGACGGTGGCCGAGGCTTACCGGCGCGAGCATGCAACGGTGCTGCGTAACGAGCTATTGGGCATGGCGCAGGTGCTCAATTCGTCCGAGCCTTATTTCATTCTTGATGAAAAGCGCTTTAAAAACATCATGGTGCAGCAGGCCAATATTCGCGGTTTGCCGCTGGTTTTCCTCGTCGATAGTGAAGGTAAGCAGCTCGTCTCCTCTCCCAATCGTCTGGATCAGCCGCCACCTGATTTGCCAACGCAGGACTTGATCAAGCGCGCCCATGGACAACCGCTGCTAATTGCGCTTGGTAATTCCAATCTCGTGGCGGGCATCCTCAAGCTTGACGAGTTTAACGATGCTTTCCTGTTCATTCTGCGGGTTATTGATCCGGCGGTGTCCAACTTCCTTCGCATGACTTCAGAAAATGTGCAGGAATATCGCACCTTTCTTGATAGCCGGAACAATATCCAGCTTGCTTTTGGCATTCTCTATGCCGGAGCTGGCCTGATTGTGGTTTTGTCGGCCATCTGGATCGGCATCGGCTTTGCCAACCGCTTGGTTGCGCCTATTCGCCGCCTTATTTTTGCAGCGGACAGGGTTCGGCAAGGGGACCTTTTTGTCCGCTTGCCGGTTGAGAAGAATTCAGCTGATTTCTCTAATCTCAACACCACCTTTAACACCATGACGACGGAGCTTCGCTCCCAAAGGGATGAGCTTCTCACAGCCAAAGATTTGATTGATGATCGGCGCCGCTTTACTGAAGCGATGCTTAAAGGGGTGACTGCCGGTATTATTGGTGTTGATGCGACGGGGAAGGTGACCCTTGCCAATCCGTCCATTCAGAAAATTCTTGGCTGTCATGAGAAAGATCTTTTGGGGCAGGCTCTTGCCGATATTTTACCAGAAATCGCGCCTCTTGTGAAAGGCGCGGAGCATGAAACGGGCAATCGCAGCGAAGAGCAGGTGACTATCATTCGCGAGGGCATCGAGTTTTCTTTGCGGGTGCGCGTGACGTCTGAAATCTCTGAAGAAGAGACCCATTCCTATGTTGTAACGCTTGATGATGTGACCGATCTGGTGAGCGCGCAGCGTTCGGCCGCTTGGGCTGATGTTGCGCGGCGGATTGCCCATGAGATTAAAAATCCGCTTACTCCCATCCAGCTTTCAGCTGAGCGCCTGCGCCGCCGTTATGGCAAAAAGGTTGCGGAAGATGACCGCCGCGTCTTTGACCAATGCGTGAATACCATCGTGCGCCAAGTGGGTGATATTGGCCGGATGGTCGATGAATTCTCGTCTTTTGCGCGTATGCCAAAGCCAGTATTTGAGCCATCCGATCTGTCTGAAATGGTTCGCCAGTCGGTCTTTTTGATTGAGGTTGCCAATCAGGAAATCAGTTTTGAGACGGCCATTCCTGATAAAATGCCTGGTTCTTTTGATCAGCGGCTGCTCTCTCAGGCGATCACCAATATCGTCAAGAATGCCACCGAGGCGATTGACGGTCGTGAGAACCGGCTGGATGAGAAAGGCCATATTCTTGTTCGTGCCAATGAGGATGGTGACGCTTATTGCTTGCAGGTGATTGATAACGGGATTGGCTTGCCATCTGGCAACAGGGCCCGCCTTCTTGAGCCCTATATGACAACGCGTGAGAAGGGCACCGGCCTTGGGCTGGCGATTGTGCGGAAGATTCTCAAGGAGCATGGGGGCTCCATTCAGCTTCGCGATGCGCGCGAAGTATCTGACCACAGCCACGGCGCTTGTGTTGAATTGCGTATTCCTAAAGATGCATCCAAACTGGCGGATGAACAGCCAGAGGATGGCCACCATAATTCCGGTCTGGAAGGGCCGGGTGATGGTGCCATAAGTGGGGAGAGTTAAGATGTCTGCAGATATTCTGGTCGTTGACGATGAAATTGATATTCGCGAGCTTGTTGCAGGCCTTTTGGAAGATGAAGGCTATGTCACGCGCATGGCGGCAGGCAGTGATGAGGCGTTGGAACTGATCGAGCAGCGAAGGCCTTCTCTTGTCTTTCTTGATATATGGCTGCAAGGCTCCCGTCTTGACGGTTTGGCTCTTTTGGGTGTGATCAAGCACAAGCACCCTGATTTGCCAGTGGTTATGATTTCTGGTCATGGCGGGGTAGAGACGGCGGTTGCGGCGATCAAGCGTGGTGCTTATGACTTTATCGAAAAGCCTTTCAAGGCAGATCGGCTTTTGCTGATTGCCGAGCGGGCCTTGGAAGCCTCCGCCCTTAAGCGCGAAGTCAAGGACCTTAAATCCCGCTCCGGTGACACGACCAGTCTGGTTGGCTCTTCCTCTTGCATGAACCATCTACGCCAGATGATTGAGCGGGTTGGGCAGACCAATTCGCGAGTTCTGATCTCTGGCCAGTCCGGCTCGGGTAAGGAGCTGGTAGCCCGTTCCATTCATAAAAGCTCGCGCCGGGTTGATGCGCCTTTTGTTTCTTTTTCTGCAACCCCCAATGACCCTGACCAGCTTGATATCCTTCTCTTTGGCACTGAGGCGGATGGAACCAGCCTTCGTAAGGTTGGGGCGCTTGAGGAAGCCCATGGCGGCACGCTTTATCTTGATGAGATTGGCGATCTCCCTCCCGATCTGCAATTCAAACTGATGAAGGTTCTGACCGATCAGAGCTTTTTGCGTGTTGGGGGGCGGGCGCCTGTTCATGTTGATATTCGTGTTATTTCTTCAACCTCGCGCAATATGGAAAGCATGATTGATGAGGGGATGTTCCGCGAAGATCTGTTCCACCGGCTTAATGTGGTGCCCATTGCGGTGCCGCCGCTTGCTGATCGTCGCGAAGATATTCCCGAGCTTGTTTTGCATTTCATGGAGCAGCTTTCCACGACGGCGGGCCTATCTGCCCGGCGCATTGGGGAAGATGCCATGGCGATTTTGCAGGCCCATGATTGGCCGGGGAATATCCGCCAGTTAAAGAATAATATCGAGAGGCTGCTTATTCTGACCAAGGGGGATGAAGAGGCGGTGATTTCTGCTGATCTTCTGCCCAGTGAAGTGGGGGAGACTGCTCCCAGCATTCCCGGTGGTGGAGAAGCGAGTGAGCAGATTATGTCCCTGCCGCTTAAAAAAGCGCGTGAGGTGTTTGAGCGCGAATATCTTAAGGCACAGATTGCACGCTTTGGCGGTAATGTCTCGCGCACAGCGGAATTTGTGGGAATGGAGCGCAGCGCACTTCACCGCAAGTTAAAGTCTCTTGGCGTGGTGTAAGCAGGCTTTACTGGGGATCCATAGGGGCGGAAATAACCGGCATTTTTGAGATGTATCACATCGCTAACGGTTCTGCTCCTGTAATGTGCAGCGTTTGAATGGAACGAAACCAATCAGCCTTGCTGTGAGGTGGACGAGAGAGCGACGGATTATGAAGGTAGTAATTTGCGGAGCCGGTCAAGTCGGGTATGGCATTGCGCGGCATTTGTCCTCTGAGCAAAATGATGTGACTGTCATTGACAGCTCGCCTGCTTTGGTTTCTGCCATTCGCGATACGCTGGATGTGCGCGGCTATGTTGGCCATGGGGCGCATCCCGATGTTTTGGCTCGCGCTGGTGCGGATGAAGCGGACATGATTGTTGCCGTGACCCTTTATGATGAGGTCAATATGGTAGCCTGTCAGGTTGCGCACTCTATTTTCAACGTGCCGACCAAGGTTGCCCGCGTTCGGGCCCAAAGCTATTTGGAAAAGCACTGGGCCAATCTCTTTTCACGCGAGCATATGCCCATTGATGTGATTATTTCGCCTGAGGTGGAAGTGGGGGAGATGGTTCTCTCGCGCATGGCTTTGCCGGGGGCGGAAGATACGGTTCGCTTTGCTGATGGTCAGGTCGTTATGGTTGCCGTGCAGTGCGATGAAGGCTGCCCCGTTGTGGATACGCCTTTGCGGCAATTGTCCGAACTCTTTCCTGATTTGCAGGCCGTGGTTGTTGGTATTCGCCGAAATTCCAGCCTGTTCGTGCCCCATACCGATGATCAGATGCTGGAAGGAGATTTGGTTTATCTTGTGGTGGCGCAAGATCAGGTGCAGCGAACCCTGTCTATTTTTGGCCATGATGAAGGGCAGGCGGCCCGCGTTGTGATTGCGGGGGGCGGCAATATTGGCCGCTATGTGGCGAAGGCATTGGAAGAGCGGCGGGCGCGCACCAAGACCAAGATTATTGAGGTCAATCGCGAGCGTGCGATCAAGGTTGCCAATGATCTGGACAATACAATTGTGCTGCAGGGAAGTGCACTTGATCTCGATATTCTTAAAGAGGCCGATGCGCGCGATACCGATACCTTGATTGCGCTCACCAATAACGATCAGGTCAATATCCTGTCCTGCGCCATGGCAAAACGCCTTGGGTGTCACCGTACAATGGCGCTTCTCAATGACTCTCATTATCCCGAACTTGCGCAAGATCTGGGGATTGATGCTTATGTGAACCCCCGTTCAGTGACCATTTCCAAGATTTTGCAACATGTGCGGCGCGGACGTATCCGCGGGGTTCACGCCGTGGAAGATGGTGCGGCGGAAGGGATTGAGGCTGAGGCGCTTGAAACCTCCCCACTTGTTGGGCGCCCTCTACGCAGCGTTGAATTTCCCGACGGGGTGCGTGTAGGGGCTATTTATCGCGCGGGTGAAGTGATCAATCCAGATGGGGAAACTCAAATCCTTGCCGGTGATCGGGTTATCTTGTTTGCGCTTGCCGACCGGGTTAAACAGGTCGAAATGCTGTTCCGCGTCAGTTTCGAGTTTTTCTAAGCCACACCAACGATCCTGTCTTATCCGGGGGCACCTTCCTTAATGGCAGCCATACTCTATTTTCTGTCAATCATACTGGGATTTTTGGGAAGCTTGATGCTGCCAACAGCATTGATTGCCATCAGTGCTGGCCATTCCGAATTGGCAGAGGAGTTTTTGCTGACAGCCGGTTTGACAGGCTTTTTGTCGGGTGGGGTGTTCTTTGCCTTGCGCGGGCAGGAAAAAGAGCTGGTCAATGTTCAGACCTTTTTGCTGTGCGTGCTGATATGGCTTGGCTTGCCGGTGGTTGCAGCCTTTCCTTTTGTTATTTCCGGGCAATTGTCTGGGATCGACGCGCTGTTTGAAGCAGCTTCCGGCCTGACGACAACCGGCTCGACCATGTTTCGTACTTTGGAAGAGGTGCCAACTGCCATTATTTTCTGGCGGGCAATCCTGCAATGGTTTGGGGGATTTTTGACCCTTGTCACCTTCCTTCTGATCTTAGCTCCCAATGGGGTGGGCGGGTTGCCCAATCGCCATATAGGCATGATGGAGCGCAGCTTTGGCGAAGAGTTTGGCCGGACCTTTTTTGTCGTGCGGCAAGTGGGGGCAGCTTATGGCACCTTGACCCTTATTTTGGCCTGGCTGCTTATTTTGAGTGGTATTGCGCCGTTTGATGCGATTTGTCTTGCTTTCTCGACCCTGTCTACCGGTGGCTTTATGCCGATTGATGGAACGCTTTCAAGCTACAAAAACCAATGGGCCGAGTTTTTGATTGCCTTGGGTATGTTGGCTGGTGCGACCAGCATTTTGTGGCACCGAATGGCTGTACGAGGCAAATTGCAGATGCTGGCCGAGCATCGTGAGAGTTATTATCTTGTGGGATTGATGGCAGGGCTGGGGCTTCTTTATGCAATTATTCTGTTTCGCCTTGCAGGTAGTGCTTCGGTGCTGCATCCATTCTCGGCACTGCGCCAAGGCTTCTTTACTGCCGTTTCCCTTGTTTCAACCACCGGCTTTGAGGTCCGGCATGCGGACGTAACCGTTTTGCCTGGTTTGCTGGTGGCTTGTGTGGCGCTTGTTGGGGCGACACCCTTTTCAACCGCAGGGGGGCTTAAACTCTACCGCATCGGGGCGATGATGATGCAGGCGGTGCGCGAGGTTGGGCGGCTCATTTATCCGCATTCCATTCGCGGCGGGAAGTTTGGTAAAACCGACTATACCATCCAGCTGATGAAGGCAATTTGGGCGTCTTTTCTTGTTTCGATCATTCTTGTTATCGTTGTTGCGGTGGTTGTTACC
>JAOAQZ010000024.1 GCA_025210795.1 Cohaesibacter sp.
ATCCATCTATCAAACCAATGACGGCAGAAAGGGAACCGCCCTTCCTTTGTCATTGGTTCTTCTATCTGAATACTTCTAGATAAACAGAATGAGACTAAATTAATGGACCCTGACCCTAGCTATTTAAGGCTCTTCTTTTGTTGGTAGGCAGGGCCTGGTAATCTTTTATGACCGAGAGTATGAAGAAATATGGAGTGTCTAGAGGCGCTGGACTGCTTGGTCAGGTGTCATTTACAGCTAGCGAATGGTTACCAGCCAAGGCACAGCGGGAAATGCTCAACTTGGCGGCTTGATTGATCTCCTGTTTAATCTCTAGGCGGTCTCATCCTCTTTACTGGCAATGGTCTGTTGAGGCGTGTGGTGCCCATACTTGTTGGCGATAACAATGCCGGGAACTGTCAAAACAAAAGCAATAATATGATGGTTGCCGACTTGCTCGCCCAGAAAAGCAATGCCGGCCAGGGCTCCAAATAAAGGGATGAGGAAGGAAAAAACTGATAGTTTGGTGGCGGAATAGCGTGCAACCAGCGCAAACCAGCCAAGATAGGATAAGGTCGCTAATCCAATGACTTGGAGCAGTATCGAGGACTAACTCTGCCGGGTGTGAGGAAGGGTAAAGTTGCCTTTAAGCAGCAGTGCGGCCAGCGAGAGAAGAAGTCTTGAGATCAGCAGCTGGAAGAATAAGGTTTGTGCAGGAGGAGCTTCTGCCAACCCGGTGGTGCGGATGAGCAAGGCGGTGATGCCCCATGCTATGCCTGCAGCAAGGGCCAGCATGTCGCCCAAAAGGCAACTGCTGTCTGACTGTATCCCAGTCCGGTGCTGACGGTGAAGTCGAGCTTTTTCTTGAGCCAGATACACATCCGGCTGTTGGCCCTTATCGCGACGCTCTTATGGCTGATGGGATTCCGTTGGCCTCTTTTCTTGTTAAGGATTTGCATGCTGACTATGACCGCCTGAAGAGGGCTGGTGTTGTGTTTACACAAGAGGCTATGGATCAAGGCAATTGTAAGACAGCGATTTTGAATGATATTTGCGGCAACCTCATTCAACTGGTGCAAATGACTTCGTAGCCCCGATCTTTCGATCTGTGTTTGAGAGATTTTCAGGATGGGGACGGCATCAGGAGGATCTGAATTTCTCCAGCATGACGGTAAGTTCGGCTTGTTTGCTGGTGCCGGTTTTGAGAAAGATATCCTTGATCCGGGAGCGGGCGGTCTCATAAGTGATGGTAAGAGCACTTGCAGCTTCTGACAGGCTATAGCCGCGTGCTAAGGCTTGGCACAAGCGTTCTTCAGATGGGGTTAGCTCAAAGCTCTCGCGAAAGCCTGACAGGTCAAGGTCAGTGCCTGTCTGTCCAAAAAAGGTTGCCAGAATGAGTATCATGGGCTGCTGAATAACGGGGCCCTGGCCCATGATGGCTGGCAGGCGGGAGCAGGACAGGATCCAGTTTCCGTGATCTGTGCGCACGACCATTTTTGAATTTTGTGCGCTGGCAAGCAGGCCGATCTGACGAATAAGAGAGCTGAATTGCTCTCCCATATTGCCTGCAATCAGCGAGAGGTGGTTATGGGTTAGTTTGAACAGATTTTGCCGTCTCAAAAGAGTTTCAAAATCGGGATTGCCATCGATCAGGTTGCCTGAAATATCAACAATACAGGCGGGTTTGTTGCGTCGTTCAAGCAGGGCAGACTGTGTGGCAATTTTCAAATTCTGGGCTTCCATATGCCGTGAGATAGAAATGGCCCGGCGCAAGGGTGCCTGCAAGCGATCGAATATTTGCAGCACTGGTGCCTTATATTGGTCAAATAGAGTGGGAGAGAATTGCAGATTTAAGCGGATTTCGTTCTCAGCTGTGGCATCAAGTTTGACGCCGATTGCTGAATCAAACTCGCCGACCTTTATCATCCAATCGTTGTAAAACTCATCATAGGTCAATGTTTTGGTCGGGAGAACATAGTCTGATATCCAGACCTGCCCATCTTTATGTCCGCGCCAGTATTTTTCATAAGGATTGATTGAATAATAGTAGTTTGAATAGGAGGTGAGATGATGGTCTTCTATGCCATCTACAGCAAGAAATGGTAGACTATTGCTTACCAGATCAAAATTTTGAAGGCCGGAAAATGAGCCGGGAAACCAGCGTGTTATGGCGCGAGGAATCTCAATCCAATCTGCCAATCCGACAGGGGCAAGGCTGATCAGTTCCGATATCTCTTCGGTCATCCTGTCAAGATCAGTTTGATCAAATGCCATTGGTGACATCCCGTGAAGCTGCGCCATCTGAAGGATAGCAGGAGATGAATATAGGTTTTGATCAACGTGTTGGGGGGAGGCGCCGACCAGCTGACAGGGTCAGCTAAAGGCTAGTTTGGGTTATAATTGGCTAAAGATCAACTTCTGCGCCCCCCATTTGGGGGTTGAGACAAAATAGCTTTTGTTCTCCACTAGATACAGGCATTGAATTTGCTGGTTTTTTCAATGCCTTTCAATTGTTGCATCTACTTTTTATAACCAATTGCGAGCGGCGGGATGATTGTTCTGCCGCTCATTTTGTGTGGCTGGTTCCTAGATTGAGCTGGTCGCGCTCAAGGGCGTTCTGCTTCTTTTAATTTGCGATAAGCTGAAAAAAATCCCCGCAGAAAGCTCTTCTGCGGGGATTTTGCATAGCTAATTATGGCTTGGCTTTTAGTGCCGATGCGTTGCCTTACGTATTGAACTTGAAGAGCATCACGTCGCCGTCTTGGACGATATATTCCTTGCCTTCATCACGAGCTTTCCCTGCTTCCTTGGCAGGGCCTTCGCCGCCGAGTTCGACATAATCGTTATAGGCGATGGTTTGGGCGCGGATGAAGCCGCGTTCAAAATCGGTATGAATGACGCCAGCGGCCTGCGGGGCTTTGGAGCCTTTGGTCACTGTCCATGCGCGGGTCTCTTTGGGGCCTGCGGTGAAATAGGTGATGAGAGCAAGCAGGTCGTAACCAGCGCGGATCATGCGGTCAAGGCCGGGCTCTTCAAGGCCCAGAGTTTCAAGAAACTCGTCCTGCTCTTCATTGTCCAGCTGGGAGATTTCCGCTTCAATCGCCGCTGAAATAACAACCGCTCCGGCACCCTGTTTGGTTGCCATGTCTTCCACGGCGCGGGAGAAGTCATTGCCTTCTGCGGCGCTGTCCTCATCCACATTGCAGATATAAAGAACGGGCTTTGTGGTTAGCAGGTTCAGGTCGCGTACTTCTTTTTCCTGATCGGGGGAGACTTCGAGGAGGCGGGCTGGTTTGCCATCATGCAGCAGCTCCAGAATCTGATCCATCAGCTCAGCCTGTGCCTTGGCTTCCTTGTCGCCGGTCTGGCCTTTTTTACGCAAAGGCTGGACCCGTCTCTCAAGGCTTTCCAGATCGGAAATCATCAGTTCGGTCTCAACGGTCTCGGCATCGGTGACCGGATCGATTTTGCCTTCCACATGAGTGATGTCGTCATCTTCAAAGCAGCGCAGAACATGGACAATGGCATCGACTTCGCGAATATTGGCAAGAAACTGGTTGCCAAGACCTTCGCCCTTGGAAGCGCCGCGCACAAGACCGGCAATGTCAACAAAAGTCAGGCGGGTCGGGATTAATTCTTTGGAGCCTGCAATCTCGGCAATCGCCTGCATTCTGGGATCGGGCACTGCTACGTCCCCGGTATTGGGCTCGATGGTGCAGAAGGGATAGTTGGCAGCCTGGGCTGCGGCTGTCTTTGTCAGTGCGTTGAACAGGGTGGATTTGCCAACATTGGGCAAACCAACGATACCGCATTTAAAACCCATGGGTTTAGTCCTTGTGCTTGGAGACCAGTTTGAGCAGCGCCTCTGCCATTGCCGTCTTGGGGGCATCGGACTGTTTGGTGGCGCTTGTCTTTTTTCCGGTCTCGTTTTGTGTCTTGGATGAGGTGTCAGGAGCGGCTTTGTTTTTTTCTAGCGCATCACTGGATGGTTTCTTTGCCTTAGGGGCCGATGAGGCAGGCGGGTTTAGCCGATGATTGAAGTCGGTCATATACCGGCCCAGATCCCCTTTGATAAGGCTGGGGGCTGTATAGCCAAGGGCGTCGAGTACAGGGTCGAGCCAGCTTTGGTCTGCTTTGGCAAAATCGCCCAGTACCCATTGCGTGACCAGATCCTTGCCCGGATGGCCGATCCCCAAACGAATGCGATGATAATCGTTGCCGATATGATTGCCGGTTGAGCGCAAGCCATTATGGCCCGCCGCACCACCGCCAAGCTTTGCCTTGACCTTGCCGGGTTTGAGATCCAGCTCGTCATGGAAAACGAAAACATCTTTTGGGGGGATTTTGTAGAAACGGCAGGCTTCTGATACGGCGCGGCCGGATTCGTTCATATAAGTCTGGGGTTTGAGAAGAAGTGTTTTTTCACCGCCCAGCAATCCTTCGCAGACCTCGCCCTGAAATTTTTTGCGCCAAGGGCCAAAATTATGCTGGCGGGCAATTTCGTCAATGGCCATGAAGCCGATATTGTGACGGTTTCCAGTATATTTGGGCCCGGGATTTCCAAGTCCGACAAGCAGATACATGGGAGACCTCCCGGGCCCTAGTGTTCAGGCAAAACGTGTTCAGATGAGAAGCTTATTCGGAAGCTTCTTCTCCTTCTTCTTCACCTTCAGCAGGCTCATTGTAGCCAGCAGGGGCAGCAATGGTTGCGATGGTGAAGTCACGATCGGTAATGGTTGGTGTCACGCCTTCTGGCAGCTCAACGGCAGATACGTGAATGGAGTCACCAATGTCAGCAGTTGCCAGATCCACAGTGATGGATTCTGGAATGGAGATTGCCGGGCATTCCACTTCAACTTCACGACGAACGATGTTCAGAGCACCGCCGCGCTTAAGGCCCGGGCAGGTTTCTTCGTTGATGAAGTTCACATGCACACCAACCGTGATTTTGGTTGTTTTGGAAATGCGCAGGAAGTCAACATGCATCGGGAAGTCACGAACAACGTCGAGCTGGTAGTCACGTGGGATCACGCGTACTTTTTCGCCATCAACATCGATGGTCAGGATGTGGGACAGAAAACCACCTTTTTTGATCTGCATTTCTGTTTCTTTGTAAGGAAGAGAAATGGAGATAGGGTCTTTTTTGTCACCATAGATGACAGCAGGCACGCGGCCTTCGCGACGGATAGCACGGGCAGCCCCCTTACCGGCCCGCTCACGGCGCTCAGCTTTAAATTCGAATTCAGCCATTGGAAATTCTCCTGAATGATCAAAAAAAGGCCGCTAAGACGGCCCGTTTACTGCAACTCCTCCAAGGGTGTAGAGGCAGCAAGCTGGCTTATAGGGCAAGATGGAGAAAATGGCAAGCGGGGAAGGAGGCGCAAATCCGCCTTTTTTCGCGCTTTTCTACCATATTTGAGCCGCAATGGCACAAAATGAAAAAGCCCGGCCAATGGGTCGGGCTTTTGGAACTTTATTGGGCTTGCATTCAAGCTCAAACTGGTCAGGAAGACCGCTTTGGAGCTTAGTCAAACAGGCTAGAGACGGATTGCTCGTTTGCTGTACGGGAGATGGCTTCGCCCAGCAGGTTTGCAACAGAGAGTACGCGGATATTGTGAGCGTCCAGAACGGCCTGTGTTGGCTCGATGGAATCGGTGATGACCAATTCGCGCAGTTTGGAATTGGTGATGCGTTTTACAGCGCCGCCGGACAGGACACCATGGGTGATATAGGCTGTCACCGAATTTGCGCCTTGTGCAAGAAGGGCTTCTGCGGCGTTGCACAATGTGCCACCGGAATCGATGATGTCATCCATCAGGATGCAGTTATAGCCTTCGACATCGCCGATGATATTCATCACTTCGGATTCGCCTGCGCGTTCGCGGCGTTTATCAACGATGGACAGCGGAGCGCCAATGCGTTTGGCCAAAGACCGGGCACGGACAACGCCGCCAACATCTGGTGACACCACCATCACATTGTCAGATTCGTTGCGCTCAAGAATATCGCGAGACAAAACAGGAGCGGCATAGAGGTTGTCGGCCGGAATGTCGAAAAAGCCCTGGATCTGTGCTGCATGCAGATCAAGGGTCATCACCCGATCTGCTCCTGCATGAGAGATCAGGTTAGCGACCAGTTTGGCTGAAATCGGTGTTCTTGGAGCACTGCGGCGATCCTGTCGTGCATATCCGAAATAAGGAATAACAGCTGTGATGCGGCGCGCAGATGAACGGCGCAGGGCATCAATAATGATCAAAAGCTCCATCAGATTGTCGTTTGCCGGGAAAGAGGTTGGCTGAACGACAAAAACGTCCTCACCGCGGACGTTTTCATGGACTTCAACGAAGATTTCCTGATCTGCAAATCGCTTTACAGAACAATCGCTTTGCTCGATGCCGAGATATTCGGCAATGCGTTTGGTAAGAGTAGGATTGGAGTTGCCGGCTAGGAGTTTCATGAACCGAATGCCCTGTCATTTCGCAAGATGGAGGAGCCGCTGGTCGGGGATGGCTCCTTAGCGCCCCTTTGACGAGGGCGTTGTAAGCATGGAATCCTGCGAATGTAAAGTTACCCAAGCGAGAGTCAGGGCGATTCTTTTGGCTTTTTCCAAAATTGCTTCCAAAGCGCAGCAAATGTGCAACAAGTGCGCGCGAATTGCCTTGCTTTGTTCGCGTATTTGCAGCTTTTAGAGGCTTGCATGCCAGGTCTTGAGTTGGGCTGCTGTATCGATGGCAACCTTGTCAAGAATCGGTCCTGTGACAGCCTCCCAAGGATCACTTCCGACCATGGGGGTTTGCTGGGTGCCGGTGATGCGGTTGATGCGTTTGCCTGACTTGTCAAAAATATCCCAGACATAGGAGACGACGCAATTGCCGCCAGATTCGCTGGCTGAGAAATATCCCTTCACGCGATGGGTGACCGATTTATCCGAGCGGGTCACCACCGGCAGGGCCTGCTGGGCAACACGCTGTCCAAGGGAGCCGGAAAGCTCCCGCGCCACATTGGTCGGGGCGCCAACCATGGGCTCAAAGGTGAGGACTGATTTTGATGCAGGTGGTTTGTAGGAGGCAACAAGTCGGGATTGGGCTGGCTGCTGGGTCGCAGGTTGCTGGGCTGGTGTGCTGGCCTGATTGACCGAGCCAAGGCTGCTTGCGGGCGGCAGGCCCTGATTGTTTGGTTGCTGCTGGGCTGGCGCGTTTGCAAGCGGCTGATTATCCGCGGGCTGACTTCCATCCGCTGGCAGGCTGGCCATGATGGAGGGTGGGCTTTGATCGCTGGAACTGATAGTGCCCGGAGGTGTTGGCACGCCGCCGCCAGTACAGGCAACCAGTGAGGCGATGGATGCCACAATCACGAGGGATTTGAATGTCTGCAAGCAAGACGGGACAGCCATGGCAATACTCCAACACGCAAAGGCCCCCAGACAGCGCAAGGCTGCGGGGCTGAAACAAAGATCAGCCCCATTCTATGCCATGAGTGTTTTCTATTTCTTAACCAGCATTTCAATGGGCAATTTTGAAAGCGATTCTGGGGTGTCTTCGGTGGTAATGTAGGTTTGCCCCGGGCACATGGCGATATTGTTGTCGCTGTCCATTAAGATCATATGGGCAAACAGGGTCATGTTGGGGCGGATTTCAGCATCGTTGCTGCGATAGAACATGGGCCATTCCATCCAGCTGGGGGAGAAGCGCGCCCCGACGCTATAGCCGCAGGCATTGAGGCGATGGGCCTGCTGGCCAGCTCTGTCGACGATATTGGCATGGGCGTCAAAGACATCGCCAAAATTGTTGCCCGGTCGCATGGCCTCTTCAACGGCTTCAAGTGCTTCCTTGGCGATCTCGAACAATTCCTCATGGCGTTTTGAAGGCTGGCCGATCACCACAGTGCGCATCATGGGAACATGATAATGGCGATAGGCGGCGGCCCATTCCAGGGTGAGTTGATCTTGGCTGTCCAGTTTGCGGCGGCCTGCCTTATAGCGGCAGAGCAAGGCATCGGGGCCGGAGCCGAGGATGAATTCGTTGGCTGGATAATCCCCGCCTCCTTCAAAGATAGCACCTTGCATGGCGGCAAGGATTTTGCCTTCATCCGCACCTGCATGGATGAGGGGCAGGGCCTCGGTTAAAGCAAGGTCGGACAATTCGCCCGCTTTGCGAATATAGGCCAGTTCGTCGCGGGATTTAATGGCGCGCAAGGGAGGGATGATATCCGAAGCATCCTGACAATCGGCAAAGGTGCGCAAGGCTTCGTCAAGAGCCCGACCATTGGCCGCGGTCAGGCCATGGGTGTCATATTCCACGCCGAAATTACAGCCCAGCAGATTGAGATCATCAAGCATTTCGCGTAATTGGATGGCAGGGGAGGCATTGCCCCGATCAACCCATGTGCGGATATCTTCGATATTGGAGGTAAGCTGGGCTTGCCGCAGGTCGGCGGAACGGGTGAGCAGGGTTAGTTCGCCGGTTTTTTGCAAGACCAGACATTGAAAGAAACAATAGCCAAAGGTGTCATAGCCGGTTAGCCAATACATGCTCTCTTGCGCGAACAGGAGCATGGCATCAAGCTTGCGATCTGTCATTTTGGCAATGGTGGCTGCCTTGCGCCGATCGAATTCTTCCTGAGTAAAATGCAGGGCCATGGCTTGGTTCCTCCAATTGGCGAAAATCTGTTTGGTCTTGTTCAATCTTGCTTGCGGATCAGAGCAGGTTCAGGGCTTGATGGCAATCGCAGATATCTGGCGGCCATAATCAGGCTCTTTGCGGTGTGTTGAACGGCGGTAGGAAAAGAACATATCGTCCTCACCATAGGTGCAGCGGCCGAGATTATAGGCCGCACCAATATTCTGGCTTTCAAGGCGGGCAAGAATGAAGGCAGGCAAATCAAACTGGGCATGCCCCTCTCGTTTGCCATCGCTGAAAAAGCGCTCAAAGGTGGGGTCTGTTTTGAGGAAAGTGTCTTTAAAACCGTCATCCACCTCATAATTGGGGCGGGAAATGGTGGGGCCGAGGATTGCCGTGATATTCTTGCGCTCTGCGCCAAGCTCTTCCATTTTGGCAAGGCTTGCCTCGATCACGCCGCCAAAGGCGCCTTTCCAGCCTGCGTGGGCCGCTGCCACAACTCCCGCCTTGGGGTCAGCAAAAAGCAAGGGGCCACAATCGGCAGTGAGTACCGCCACTGCTATGCCGGGGACGTTGGTAACCAGTGCATCTACTTTGGGCCGCTCTTCACCTTCAAAAGGGGCTGAGACAATCAGCGCGTCGGGCGAATGGACCTGATAAGCCGTGAGCAAGTGGCTTGCCTTGACGCCCATGGTCGTTGCAACATTTGCCCTGTTCTTTGTGACATTCTCGCGATCATCATCAGACCCATATCCGCAATTGAGACTGTGATAGGTGCTGCCAGCGGATTGGCCGCCATTTCTGGTGAAAAAGCCATGCTCGATGGCAGGCATATCAGACAGGGCGGTGTGGTGAAGACGCATGAAGGAAAACTCCCACGGCAGAAAAAAGAGGGAAAAAGGCACAGCCTGATCAGGCGAAATAATAGCCTAGTTGGAAAAACCCGGTGCGTCGATGCCTTGGGGGAGAATTGCCATAACTTTAAACAGCTCTCCCATTTGGTCAGGAGCAGCGAGCCGCTCCACGGCATCGCGAATGCTTTCCTGCTCTTCATGATTTTTGCCAGTGCCTAATTGGCCTGCGCGTTGCAAAAGACCCATTTCAAGCAAAAAACTGCCTTGGGTGGTCAAGACAGAGGAAAGGGACGGTGCTGCAGTTTGTACAGCTTTTTCAAGGCTCTCAAAATTGACATGGGCGGTCATGTCCTGCTTGCCCGGAGCGTGCAACGGGTCTGCAAACTGGTGGGCTTTGAGGGCTTGTAATGTGTCACCCAGAGCAGATTTTTTGTAGCCATAATCAATGAAAAGCGCTGCTCCTCCTGTCTCTGCCATGCTGCGGGCAAGGGTCTGGCACAGGGCCGAGGCCAAGGGGGCATGCTCCCAGATGGCTCCATCCTTTGGAGCCTCGGGGCAGGTTTTGTCTCCCAGGTCGCGCACAGGTCCAAGGCCAAAAGCCAGATTTTTGTCTTTACCTAGCCCGATGATCCGCTCATGCCATTTGTCTTTATGGAAAATCCATTGATGGATTGGCAAGGCATCAAAAAATTCGTTGGCGACAATGAAGTGAGGCGCGCCCTTGGGAAGGCTCTCGATCGTCTCATGCCACCGGGCTTTGATGCCCTGTTGGGTGAAACCTTTGAGTGCTTGCTGCTGCTTTGATTGGAGGCTTGGACTGGTCTCTACCATATGCAGGGAGAGGGCCTCTTTGGCTTTTGGGTGCTGGGATAGGGTGCGCACCATGTCTGCCATTAATGTGCCGCGACCAGGCCCCAGCTCGATGAGATGGAAGGGCGATGGGCATTCTGCTTTTTGCCACTGGTCAAGGATCCAGATGCCGATGAGTTCCCCGAACATCTGACTGACTTCCGGCGCGGTGGTAAAATCTCCTGCCTTGCCGAAAGGATCTCCGCTCATATAATATCCCTCTTTGGGATCCCCCAAAGCCATGGCCATGAAGGTTGCAAGATCCATGGGGCCTTGCAGGGCAATGCTGCGTTTGATCCGCTCTTCAAGGGAAGATGTGTCACTGGAGGGCATTGCAGGTGCGGCGGAAGAGGGATGAGGAAGATCTGTCAAGGGTCTTGTAACTCGCTTAGGCCTTGTCGGGGCTTGAATTGTCCGCGCCTTTGTTTGCCTGACGCTGGCTGTGGAGCATCAAGAGGGTGCCGGCAAGGATCATCGGGACGGATAGCCACATGCCCATCGTGGTGCCAAAGGACAGAAAGCCGATATGGTCATCAGGCATGCGCACCAGCTCGACTAATGAGCGGGCAATGCCGTAACCGGCTGCAAAAAAGCCTGCGGCAAAACCGGGTTTTTTGAGCAAATGGAAGTGATGGCTGATCAAACGCAGCAAAATCAGCAGCAGCAGGCCTTCAAGCGCTGCTTCATATAGCTGGCTGGGATGGCGCGGCAGAGGGCCGCCATTTGGAAAGATAACGCCCCAAGGCACATCGGTCACGCGGCCATAGAGTTCGGCATTGATGAAATTGGCAATGCGCCCGAAAAAGAGCCCAAAGGGTGCGGCCAGGGCCACCAGATCCAGCATAGAGAGGAGCGGGATGGCTTTTGCGCGTGCAAACAGCACCATGGCAAGGGCAACGCCCAAAAAGCCACCATGGAAGGCCATGCCGCCATTCCAGATCGCAAAGATTTGTGACGGATTTTGCAGATAGGCTTCCAGATTATAAAAGAGGACATATCCAAGTCTGCCGCCCAATATGATGCCCAACGTGGCCCAGAGGATGAAATCGTCGATCTGTTCATCGCTGGCAGGACTTTGCGCAGCCGGCCACAGATTGGCCTGTCGCGCGACACGCTTCATATAATGCCAGGCAAGCAGGATGCCTGCGATATAGGCCAGCGCATACCAGCGGATCTGGACAGGCCCCAGTGATATCAGCACTGGGTCAATC
>JAOAQZ010000025.1 GCA_025210795.1 Cohaesibacter sp.
CCCTCACCCCACAGCGCCTGATATTTCGTCTTATCTTCCCAAAGAAGATTATGTGATCCGCTCCCGCGTGGGATTTTCCAATCTCGCCACCGACGTTCGCTTTGATCCGGCCAATAAGCTTGTCTGGATGGCCAGTGGCAACCAGATGCGAGCCTTTGGCATGCAGGGTGCCATGTTCGTCAATCAGGCCATGACGGATGAGCAAAAAAGCAAGATTTTCGCCCCCTCGCAGGCTTTAAGTCATCCGCTGCTCAATCGCACTTCTATCAAGGAATTTAGAGGCAAATGGGTGGTCAAGGATAATGCCTCGGACGATTTTCTCTTTTCCTTTGATTATAAGAAAGGGGATGGCGACAAGGCCCTCTATGCCCGTTATCAGAACATCCCCAAGGCTTTGTTGGCCTATGCCTATTATGAATCGGGGACCATCAGGATTTGGGACATTGCCAACAAAGTGCTGGTGAAGGAATATAAACAGCCCCGCGGGCTTTATCCTTACGCGCCGGATGGCGGTATCGCCTATGGGCGGTTCATGCTGGTTGACAGCTTAAGGGCCAAGCGCAAAATCACCGAGAATGAAAGCCGCATTGCCCATGAAGGGCTTAAGCAGTCTTGGTCTAATGCATTTCATGAAAAGCGGGATCTTTTCATCAAGGGAATGGGCAAGCTGGGTATTGCCGCGGAAAAGAAGTTTCGCGTACTGGACCTGCTGACAGGGCGGGTTAGTGCAGCTCTGGAGCCGTTCGGCCCTCATCTTGGCACATGCCTCAAGTCCGGCAAGACAATCATGGTGAAGGGGCAGCCGCTTTATCTCTCTTCTTGCCACCAATATATTGGCAGCGATAGCGAAATGATGGATTTACTGGCTGTTTGGGATCTTAGAAGCGGAAAATTGCTTTGGTCTTATCAGGCAAGGCTCAATGATTTGGGCGATCAAAATGGCAAGCAGACCTATCATTATAATCTCAAGGCCGACCGGATTATTCTTCCCGCTCATCCCGTCAAGACGGGGCATTCTCAAGGCAATGTCAGTAAGATCGAAATTCGTCGGCTCTCAACCGGTAAAGTGCTTCAGACTGCACTCATAGCCCCGTCTGTGATTTCCAATGGCTGGGCAACAGCAGAAGTTGGGATCAGTGATGATGGGCGACATGCAGCGATTGGGGGCACAAAAGGCGAGGTCATGCTGGTTGATCTGCAAAGCGGCAAACAAGTCTGGCGCAGTGAGGCACGCGCTTTTGAAGAAGTGGCCGAGGAAGAACGTTTCCCCTATGACCCGGACTGGGAGCTTGATAAACCCCATATGGTCAAACTGCTGCGCGGAGAGGTTGCGGACAGTACCAAGAGAGCCAGCAAGGTCTTCCCCGATAGTCCCGGTGGCTATGCTCTTCGATCCGAGAAGGCCGGGCTGGAGCTTGTCAGCTTTCAAAATGGCGATGCCGTAGGCGGCTACAAGATTCGCGACATCCATACCGGAGACATCCTCGCGCGCATCAATGTGGCTCCCGCTCTTTATGGTGACGCAGCGCTGACCCCTGATGGAGCGCATTTCGCCCTTGTCGTGAAGGATGGGGCGCGCTCCAGATTGCGCCTTTATAACAGCCGCACGGGCGAGGTCGTGGCCGACTTGGCGGATGGTGCGCAAGATGAGGAATGGGCTTTTCATGGCGCCAAGTCATGGAGCGAGGGTTTCAGGTCAATCTCCGGTGCCAATGCGGTTTTCAGCCCAGATGGGCGTTGGATTTTTGCCGCTGGCACAGAGAGCGACTGGACGCTTTATGACAGTCTTGACAACAAGGCCTATTCCATGGGGTCAGGGTCACCCTATGACTATGCGAAATTTGAGTTTGACGCTCATAGCCGCTTTCTGGTGCTTGCAAATCTGGATGGGCGCGTCAGCGTGAAGGATCTGACAAATATGCAGACCATCCCTCTTGCTGGCGCGAGTGGTGAAGGGCATGCCTTTTACACTTTCAAATTCCTTGCCTCAAAAGATGGCTCAAAAGCTGTTTGGGCATCAAAGGAACGGGTGGATCTTTGGGATCTGAAGCAAAAGAAACGCCTGCGCCAGTTTAAACTTGATACAGATCTTCAAGGCGGAGGTTTGCAGTGCGGAACACCACTCAGGGCCATTAGCCCAGACGGCCGCTTTGGCGCTTTTCATAGTTGCAGACATGGTAAGGAATTGGGCGAATTATGGGATCTGTCAGATGGAAAGCGGCTCGCCGTGCTGGATTTCATACCCAGTCGCTTTGGTGCTGATGGCCGCTTGGTTTACGGAGCTGCAGGCATCAATCACGTCAAAGTCGCGCGGGTGCCAGACGGGGCCAAAATGGCAGAAATACTGGCTTTTGAGGATAATTCCTGGATTGTGCTCACCCCGCAGGGTTTCTTCAATGCCTCTGCTCATGGTGCCCAATATCTGAGCATCTTAAAGGGGCGTGAAGCGGTTTCTATTGATCAAGCCTATGATATTCTGTACCGGCCTGATCTGGTCAAAGAGGCGCTGACGGGCGACCCTGATGGAGCTTTGGAGAAAGCGGGTCGCAAGCTTGATTTGGCTGCTGTTATGAATAATGGCGCTCCGCCGCTTATTCGCTCGGTTACAAGCCAGGAAGGCAACCAGACTGAAAAACAGGACGTGATCATCGACGCTGAACTTGCGCTGCGATCAGGCGGACTGGGGCGAGTGGACGTGCGCGTCAATGGCAATCTTCAAACCGTGTGCGATGGAGCCGATACAGCATGCCGCGGCTTGGGGGCGGCTATATCCACGGCTTCAGGCGACGGCGATAGTCAGCAGAGCTTGCAGAAAGTAAGCCGAAAAGTGACGCTCTATCCGGGCCGAAATGTGATTGAGGTTGTTGCCTATAACAGCCGCAATCAAATTGCCTCGGCTCCTGCCCGTTTCGAAATGGTAGCCAACTATAAACTGGCAGCTAAATCCGATCTGCATATACTGGCTATTGGCATCAATGACTATTATGACAGCGGCCTTAAGCTTCAATATGCCTTGTCGGATGCGACTGGAATCATTGATGGTTTTTCAAAAGCTGCCTCAGGCCATTTTGGGCAGGTTCATGTCACCAAAGTCTTTGATGAAGCCGCAACAACAGCGGGCATCGAAGCTGCTTTTGAGAAAGTGGCAAAGCAGGCGAAACCCCAAGATGTGTTCCTCTTTTATATTGCCGGCCATGGAAAAAGTCAGGACGGGCATTATTATTATCTGCCGCAGGATTTTGTCGACAAGGGCGAGGATTCCATCAAGGAGCAAGGGATTGGACGCGAGAAGTGGCGCGCTTATTTCTCTCGCATTTTGGCGGAGAAATCAGTTCTGCTTTATGACACATGCGAAAGCGGCTCTCTGGTCTCCCGCCAATCGCGCTCACTCAACAGCCGGGCCATGGCGGACCGACTGAAGCGCGCCACCGGACGATCCACCCTTGCAGCAACCTCTGAAGAAGGAGTGGCGCTGGAGGGCATTGGAGGCCACGGGGTCTTTACCTACAGTATTTTGGAAGGGCTCACCGAAGCTGATTCAGACAATGATAATTTCATTGAGCTGACTGAACTTGCCGGTTATGTCCAACAAAGATTGCCAGACCTTAGCCACAAATATTTTGGCTATCGGCAAATCCCTGAAACGCAAGTTGTCAATTCCTTTCCTCTTGGGCAGAAAATCACCAAACAGGTACAAAGCTCGGATCAGTTTATTCCCTCTACCTCTACCCACGTGGTGATTGCCAATGTTGAGGTTAGGAAAACGGGAGATGAGAGCGGTCAGATTATCCAATCTCTTGATCCGGGCACCTTGGTACGCCTGGTCAGCGAGAATAATGGCTGGGCTCACATCGCACGCAAAGGCAAGCTTTTGGGCTTTGTCCCCCACACCGCGATCGTGGCTCAACAATAGGGAATTTGAGATACTGCTGATCAAGTTAAAACCCAGAGGTGATACTCTGATTCACCTCTGGGTTTATCTCTCATCATCCTTTTGCTGCACGCCTTTCCAAGGCTCTAGATGAGAATGGGCGTTTTTTCTATCTGGTTACCCTGAACCCGGCAATCAATGTTAAGCGCTATTCTTGATCTTCCAGCACTTTACGTGCGACGCGGAAGCATTCAAGTGCCTGGGGGACACCACAATAGATGCCGACCACATGAATGATGGCGCGGATTTCTTCTTTGGTCACACCATTATTGAGGGCACCACGGCAGTGGATCTCCCATTCATGCATTTTTCCCAAAGCGCCGATCATGGAGAGATTCATCATGGATCGGGTTTTGGCGTCGATCACATCATCCCCCCAGCCAAAGCCCCAACACCATGCTGTCATGGCTTCCTGAAAGGGACGGGTAAAGTCATCGGCAGCGGCAAGATTTTTCTCGACATAATCGCTACCCAATGTGCCTTTGCGCTGCTCAAGGCCTTTTAAAAACAGATCTTCATCAAATAATGTCATGGATCTTCTCCCCTATTGCGCCTTTGTCCCGCTTTTTTCGCCTGTCATCTCATCGCTCACAAAGGAGCGGCTTGGCTTATCGCAAACGAATTGCGATATTCTTGGTTTGCACATAGTTCCATAGGGCTTCGCGCCCCTTCTCCCGGCCATATCCCGATTTTCCATAGCCGCCGAAGGGGGTTTCCACGCCCCCTGCATACCATTCATTGACAAATATCTGCCCTGCCTTGATTTTGCGTACGGCCTGCATGGCGCGATCCAGATCCGCTGTGAAAACACCACCGACAAGGCCGTAATCCGTGCCATTGGCAATGACCAAGGCTTCCTCTTCATTGCGGCATTTGAGAACGGACAAGACCGGCCCAAAGACTTCCTCACGGGCGATGGTCATGTCCGGGGTCAGATCGGCTAGAATTGTAGGCTCTAAAAAAGCGCCGGGGCTATTCATAGCATGCCCACCGGTCACAAGTGTTGCTCCGGCATCACGGGCCTCAGACACCATGCCTGCCGCCCTGTCGCGCTGGCTGAGAGAGACCATGGCTCCCATATTGGCCCCAAACTCCGTGCGCTCGATTCCCGGCCCTACCGAAAGCGAAGAGGCCATTGCCGCCAAGAGCTCAACAAGCTGATCATGGATGCTTTCATGCACAATCATGCGAGACATAGCAGAACAGACTTGGCCGGCATTGAAATAGATGCCCCAGCGTACATCACTCACCAATGCCTCCAGATCGGCATCGGGATAGACAATGGCGGCAGATTTCCCCCCCAGCTCCAGAATGGAAGGAACGACATTCTGGGCAGCGGCCTTGGCAATCGCAATGCCTGTCGGCACGGAGCCGGTAAAGACGATCTGATTTACATCGGGATGCGCTGACAAAGCGGCCCCTGCCTGATGCCCCAAACCACACAGGATATTGACGGCTCCCTTTGGCAATCCCACATACTCTGCGGCATGGGCAAAATAGGCATTGGTCAGCGGGGTCAGTTCTGGTGTTTTCACCACACAGGCATTGCCCGTCACCAAAGCTGCCGACAGGGAGCGGGCCGTCATTTCCACCGGATAGTTCCAGGGAATAATCTGGGCCGAGACACCATAGGGCTCATGGGTGGTGAAATCGAAGTAACTCCCCCCAAGCGGCACCGAGCGGCCCTCTATGGTTTCGCCCTGATTGCCGTAATATTCAAAATAGCGGGCAGCGCCTTCAATCTCGAGGCGTGATTCCCAAAGGGGTTTTCCTTGTTCAAGCGTCAGGATTTGCGCAATGTCCTCAATATGGTCCAGAAGATATTGGCCCATCTTTTGCACCATCCGCGAGCGCTCTACCGGACGCAGGTCCGACCAGACACCGGAGAGATGCAAGCGCTTGGCAGCCTGTACGGCCTTGTCGACATCCAGCGCATCGGCCATTGCCTGCTTTGCCAGCACCCCGCCGCTTGCGGGATCAGTTACATCCAGCCAGCCAGCGCCACCCTCTTGCCAGTCACCGTCAATGTAATTCTTCCAGTGCGATTTAATCTTGCTCATGCCTGATCCCTTTGCGATGCCTTCTCGCATTGCCTCTTTCTTCTGCTTATTCTGCGCCATCCACGGCTTCGCGCATCCATTTTTGCAAGACCTGAATGGAATGCTCTGACATCACCCCGCAAGAGGGATCAAGAACCAAGGGCCCGGGCACATATCCGCGAGACTGAAGCCCCCGCTGAACGGATTCTACCAGCCGGATATCCTCCTCAACCGTGGTGGAGCGATCTTGAATAGCGAGTTTGCGGACAACTTCATCATCAACACCGCCGATACTGTACCAACCACGCCAGACCACCACATGGCCCGCATCAATCGCGCGCCAATGATAGGTATTGAGAAGGTTTCCAGGATAGACCTGAAAAGAAAACATGGGCCAGAGAAACCAGCTTGAATAATCACCGGCACGCGGATTGCTGCCCAGATCAATCGGATAGGTCATTGCGTCAAGATTCTGGCATTCCGTGGTATGCCGCAAGCAATATCCTTGGGGCTGGATGTCGTAGGTTTCCGGCCTGATCACTCCTGAGGCAAATGTGGGATGATTGGACGGGCAATGATAACATTCTGAATAATTCTCCACCGAGACTTTCCAGTTACATTTCTCATCCACATCTACCCATTCAAGCGGTTTGAGGTCTGCCCAATGCGGCACAAACTCTTCTATTTCCGCTCTGGCCTCGGGAAACCAGTCATCCATGGGTTTGGCATTGTCATCAAGATTGACGAAAATAAAGCCCAGAAAAATCTCTGTGCGTACGGAGGTGAGGCAGATTTTCTTGCGATCAAAACCGGGGACCGATTTTAGATTGGGCCCCGCTCTCAGTTCCCCTGTTAATTCATAAGTCCAGGCATGATAGGGGCACACAACGACACGGGCAGACCCGTCCCCTTCGACCAAACGATGGGCGCGGTGCTGACAAACATTGTAAAAGGTACGGATCTCACCTGTCTTATCTTTGATGCAGAAAAGGCTTTCCCCCGCGACCTCAAATGCGAAATAGTCTCCAGCTTTTTCCAACTGGCTGGCATGACCGGCAAATTGCCACGTTCGCGCCAAAAGGCCGTTCCGTTCTATTTCAAAAACCTTCGGGTCGGTATAATAGCGGGCCTCAAGGGAACGCACGGGCAATTGTACATTCATCGGTGATGTCCTTTATATGCTTTGGGCTGCTTCGTCAGCGAGATCCTTATTCACTTTGATAGATTCCCAGGTCATGGCGACGCTGGTGAAATTTTTCCACTCTTTCAATGATTTCCGGGCTGGATATGGCAATCACGAAAGACAGCAGGATCTCGAGTAGAGCAATGGTCGAGACAGAGGAAGGGAAGAATTGCGGGGTATCGGCAGCAACAACAAAGCCATGTTCTGAGCCTAAAATAAGCGGCGATGCCGGACTATCAGAAATACCGACAATCTTAACCCCCTGCTCGCGGGCGACCTCTACCGCTTCAACGACCTCGCGGCGATAGGGCTTGCAGGTAATCGCAATCAGAACATCTTCTGAATTGGCCCAAGCCAGATCATCAACAGGTGTGGATCCGGCCCGAGGGATAGCATGAAACTGCGTCATGCCGGTGGACGCCAAGAGAGTGAAATTTCTTGCATTGGCATTGTTAACCCCAACCCCGAGCGTAAAGACCTGCCTTGCCTTCCAGATCGTCTGGGCTGCCGCGGTTAAGTCCTCAACACTGATTTGGGCAAAGCTCTCTTCAATATTGCGGATCGCCGCATTGACCATATCAGCATAGACCCCACCCAGCGCCCCGGACTGATTGATGGACTGCAACCAGCGCGCCCGATCGGGAAAAGACGTTACCCCTTGCCGCACATCTTCGCGAAATGGCTCGCGAAAATCATCATAGCCTTCAAACCCGATCTGCCTCGCCATACGGACAAAGGTATTGGGCTTTACACCTGCCAAATCTGCAATTTCGCGCACGGTGGAAACACCCACACAGTGTGGGTTTTCGAGCACATAACGAGCCGCTTTCTGCGCTTCTGGCGAAAGCCCGTCAAACTCGTCTGCAATACGGTCCACGACCTTTGATGAAAAATTTGTACCATTCATGATTGACGACGATACAAATGTTTGCTTAGCTTGTCCAACATTTTCTTTGCCCATTGCCAAGAAGCGCATCTTTTTTTGGGGGGCATTGGGTGACCCATGCGATGATGACAGATGCCGAAGGCAACAGACGAGATACTGGAAGGGATTAGGCCATGACAGAGAAGAAACTTCCCGGTCACGCTCGTGTGGTCATTGTTGGCGGGGGCGTCATGGGCTGCGGCCTTGCCTATCACCTTGCTCATGAAGGCTGGAGCGATGTGGTTCTTTTAGAAAAAGCAGAGCTAACATCCGGCTCGACATGGCATGCCGCGGGTCAGATCACCCATTCAACCAGTTCTTATGGTCTGGGCAAAATGGTCGATTACAATATCGGCCTTTATGCAGGCAAGCTGGAGGCCGAAACCGGACAGAATGTCTCTTGGCATGGATGCGGCTCGTTCCGCCTCGCCTATAGCGAAGATGAGATGGACTGGCTCCGTCACACCCTCTCGGTCGGACGGTCGCTGGGCTTTAACATTGAGTTGGTCCAGCCGGAACGCATTGCTCAATTGCATCCCTTTTACAATCTTGAAGGCGTGATTGGGGCTTTGCATACGCCTGATGATGGCCATGTGGACCCGTCGGGCGTGACGCAAGCCATGGCTATTGGTGCCCGCCAATTGGGTGTCAAAATCATTCGCCGTTGCCGTGCCACTCATATTGCGCAAAATGCAGCCGGCGAATGGGTTGTGGAGACCGAGCAAGGCACTATTACCTGCGAACATGTGGTGAATGCGGGCGGTACTTATGCGCGCCAGATGGGCGAATGGTCCGGTTTGCAATTGCCTATGACCTCCATGACCCACCATTATCTGGTGACTGAAACCGTGCCTGAATTTCTTGATCTTGAGCGTGAATTGCCCGTCGTGCGGGACGACAAAATGGTCTCGGGTTATATCCGCATGGAGCAGAAAAAGGGTCTGATCGGCATTTATGAGAAAGAGAATCCCAACACGGTTTGGGAGGATCATTGCCCGTGGGACGCAGAAAACGAGCTTTTTGCCGCCGATTATGACCGGATCATGCCGTGGCTGGAAAATGCCATGGAAAGGATGCCGATTTTTGCCGAACTGGGCATTGCCCGCGAGGTTCATGGGGCCATTTCCCACCCGCCTGATGGCAACCCGATGGTTGGCCCTGCTCCCGGTGTTCGCAATTACTGGTGTTGCTGCGGCACGCAAATCGGCATTGGCTGGGGACCGGGACTGACCCGCGAGCTGGCAAAATGGATGGTCCATGGGTCAGCTGATATCAATATGCGCGAGTATGACCCACGCCGCTTTGGTGACTATGCTCACAAGGAATGGCAGGTCATCAAAGCCAAGGAAGATTATTGCCTTCGGCACGAAATCCCCTTTCCCCATTTCAACCGTCTGGCGGGGCGCCCTATCAAACCTTCCCCTCTCTATGAGCGATTAAAAGCAAAGGGTGCTGTTTTTGAAGAGGTCTTTGGGCATGAGCGTCCACGCTGGTTTGCAAAAGACGGGGTAGAACAACGCGATCATTATTCTTTCCGCCGTACTGCCGTGCATGACATTGTTGGTGCGGAATGCCGTGCCGTGCGCGAGCATGTAGGCATCATGGACATCTCGGCCTTTACCAAAGTGGAGGTTTCTGGACCGGATGCCGCAGCGTTTCTGGATCGCCTTGTTGCCAATCGCCTTCCAGCAAAAATTGGTAGGATCGGCTTGACCCATATGCTCAATCGGCGTGGCCGGATCGAGCTTGAAACCTCGGTCGTAAAGCTTGATGACAATCGCTATTACCTCACCTGTGCTGCCTTTTTCGAGCAGCGCCTGCTGGATCATCTTACTCACCAGCATAAAGGGGAAGATGTCACGATTGAGAAGCTATCCGATGATTGGGCTGCCCTGGCGCTGAACGGACCCAAATCTCGAACGGTGCTTTCAGCCTGTACCGATGCCGCCCTCAGCAATGCAGATTTTCCTTGGCTGACAGCAAAAGAAATCACTATTGCAGGGCATCGTGTTTGGGCTTTGCGCATGTCCTATGCCGGTGAATTGGGGTGGGAATTCCACGTGCCGCGCGAACATATGCTCGCGGTTTATGACGCGCTTTGGGAGGTTGGCAAGGCCCATGGCATAGCTGATTATGGCTCCTTTGCCATGAATAGCCTGCGCATGGAAAAAGCCTTTCCGGGGGCTGGCGAGCTGACCAATGAAGTGACATTGCCCGAGGCCAATGTCATGCGTTTTGTCAAGCTGGATAAGGACTATCTGGGTGCCGACGCCACCAGAGCCAGCGCCCAGGAGGCGCAAACGGGCAGCCTGAAATGGATTTGCGCCTATCTTGAAATTGAACCGGATGGTCAGGACGATGGCCATGGTGGCGAGCCCTTGCTGCTTAATGGCCAAGTTGTGGGCACCACAGCCTCCGTTGCCTATGGGCACACCTATGGCAAGATTCTGGCCTTTGCTTATATCGACCCAAAAGCCAGCAAGCCCGGCACCGAGCTTGATGTGGTGATTGCTGGCAAACCACGTCCCGCGCGCATTCTCGCTGAAGCGGTTTATGACCCGGACAGTCACATACCCCGAACAGATAGCAAAACAAACTGATTGGGATAGCCCGGAGAACGAAGATGAGTGAGAAAATTCCCGCAAAAATGAATGCTATGGTTCTTGTCGGACATGGCGACATGGACAAGCTCGAATGGCATGAGGATTGGGATGTTCCCTCCCCTGCCAGTGATCAGGTTTTGATCCGCGTTGCAGCCTGCGGGCTGAATAACACTGATGTCAATACCCGATCAGGCTGGTATTCCAAGGCCGTAACCGAAGCCACGACAGGCGGGGCCTATGATGGCATCAATAAAGAGGATCCAAGCTGGGGTGGCGCTCCCATACAGTTTCCCCGTATTCAGGGTGCGGATGCTGTTGGCTATGTTGTTGCGGTGGGGGACGATGCTAACCATGACCTTATGGGCAAGCGCGTCATGGTCGATTGTACGCTGCGCGACTGGTCCGACCCTAACAACAAGAATAAAGCAGGCTATTTTGGCTCGGAATGTGATGGCGGTTTTGCTCAATATACGCTGGTCCATGTCCAAAATGCCATTCCCATCGACAGCAGTTTGAGCGATGCGGAGATTGCAACATTTGCCTGTTCTTATTCCACTGCCGAAGGCATGCTTAGTCGCGCCGGAGTGAGGGCAGACGATGTGGTTTTGATCACCGGTGCGTCTGGTGGTGTTGGCTCGGCTCTTATTCAGTTAGCAAAACGAAGAGGGGCTAAAGTGGTCGCCATGGCGTCTGAGGCCAAACATCAAGAGGTTGGCAAACTCAACCCCGATGCCTTGCTGCCACGCAACCCAGCCAATCTAAACGCAGCTTTGCAGGCAACAATCGGGCGCGACACAGTCAGCGTGGTTGCAGACATTGCAGGGGGGAACTATTTCCCGACCCTTATCGAAGCACTAGAGCGCGGTGGGCGCTATACTTGCTCAGGTGCCATTGCTGGCCCGATTGTTGATCTGGATTTAAGAACTCTCTATTTGCGAGATCTGACTTTCACCGGATCGACCGTTACGCAGCCTCATATTTTCAAGGATCTGGTCCGCTATATTGAGGCAGGCGACCTGGTTCCCATGCTTGCCGCGACCTATCCCCTCTCGGCCCTACATGAAGCGCAAACCGCATTTATTGAGAAAAAACACACCGGCAATATTGTGGTCGTGCCATGAAGATCTCGCGGATCTCGGTTTTTCAACTCGGTATGCCCCTGACCAAGCCCTATTTCCTGTCAGGCGGGCGGCTCCGGTTTGAGCAATTGGATAGCACCTTTGTGAAGATAGAAAGCGATGATGGCCTTGTTGGCTGGGGGGAAGGATGCCCGTGGGGACATACTTATCTTCCTGCTCATGGCGCAGGAATTCGCGCTGGGATAGAGGCCCTTGCTCCTGCTTTGCTGGACGAAGACCCCCGCTCTCTTGATCATATCAACCGGATTATGGACCTTGCCTTACCCGGCCACCCTTACGCCAAAAGCCCGCTTGACATGGCTTGCTGGGACCTTTTGGGTCAGAGCGCCGGACTTGCCTTGTGGCAGATTATGGGGGGAGCCTCCGCCTTGCCCGTTCCTGTGAACAGTTCGATTTCGACCGGCACACCGCAGGAAATGATCGACCTCATCAACAAGGCTAGCGCCAAGGGCTACCGGACCCATTCCGCCAAAATCGGCGGGGCGGATATTGCACTTGATATCGAGAGAATTGAGGCCATTTCAGCCGCTTTGCCCGCCAATGAGAAAGTAACCTTTGATGTCAATCGCGCTTGGTCCCCCGGCGTTGCCATACAAGTGCTTAACTCGGTCACCGCGCGTGACTGGGTGGAGCAACCCTGCCAGACACTGGAGCAATGCGCGCAAGTGGCTCAGCGCGTTGCCAATCCCATTATGCTGGATGAATGTCTTCATGACTTTAATGACCATCTTGATGCCTGGAAAATGCGTAGCTGCGAAGGCGTGAAGGTCAAACCCAATCGAGTGGGAGGCCTGACCAAGGCACGGCAAATTCGCGATTTCGGCGTGAGCGTCGGGTGGCAAATGCATATTGAAGATGTCGGCGGATCAGCGCTGGCCGATACAGCTGCAATCCATCTGGCGTCTTCCACGCCTGAGGCCAACCGGCTTGCAAGCTGGCTTGGGCATGATCACCTCGTTATTGATCCGGTTCCTGGACAGGGCGCACGCAATCGTAATGGCTTTGCGACGCCTCCAACGATGCCGGGCCTTGGTCTTACCCCCGATCTGGATCTGCTTGGGGATCCTGTTGCAGTCTATTGCGGTTAAACTAAGGAGAGGATGGGATGAAAATTACACGTCTTTCACTTTGGCACATACCGCTGACCAGTCATAAAGCCTATTATATGGCAGGCGGCAAGACTTGCGATACGGTCACCAGTGTTGTGCTTGGGCTAGAGACGGATACGGGCATGACTGGCTGGGGTGAGGTTTGCCCCATCCCTCATTACCTACCGGCCTATGCTGAAGGGGTTGTTCCTGCGGTTGAATATATGGCTCCCCTTTTGTTGGGGTCCGATCCTGTTGGGCCCGAGGCAGTGATGACACGCTTGAACGCCCATCTGCAGGGACATAGCTATGCAAAGTCTATCATCGACATCGCTTTGTGGGATCTGACGGCACAGGCGGCACGCCTGCCTCTCTACAGCCTACTGGGCGGGCGGCAAGCAAAAGATCTGCCGCTTTATCACTCAATAACCTGTGTTGCGCCTGAAGAGATGGTCCAGATGGCACAAGAGGCTTATAGGGACGGCATACGCCAGTTTCAGGTCAAGCTTGGTGCCGACAATAACTGGGAGGCAGATGTTGCTCGCCTGACCATGGTGCGTGAAGCGGTGGGTGCAGGTCCGCTCGTTTATGGTGACTGGAATTGCGGTGCAAACCAGCTTGATGCGACCCGCGTGGCCCGTGCGGTTGCTCATCTCGACATCATGCTCGAAGCCCCCTGCCCCAGCATGGAAGAATGTGCCGCCGTGCGCGCAGCATCGGGATTGGCAATGAAGATGGATGAGCAGGTACGAGATATTCCAACGCTCATGAAGGCTCATCACCTTGGCATTATGGATGCCGCTGCCCTGAAGCTTTCCAAGTTTGGCGGCATCAGTGCAACGCGCAAGGCGCGCGATCTCTGCCTTACCTTTGGCACCAGAATGTGTGTGGAGGATACATGGGGGTCGGATATTACGACGGCGGCCCTTCTTCATTTGGCCGCCAGCACCGATCCGCGCCTGTTGCTCAATAGCTGCGACCTATCAGGTTATGTCTATCCACGTCTGGATGGCGCGGCACCCGTAAGGCATCAAGGCCGCATCTCCCCGCCAGAAGGCATCGGTCTTGGTGTCTCACCCGATCCCGATCTGCTTGGAGCCCCCATCGCACACTTTGATTGATTTTACCAAGGAGTAGCATCATGCCCCGCATTCATACTCAACAAGACTGGATCAATCGCGCCAAATCTGTGCTGCCCGCTGGTGGTTTGGGAAATTTTGATCCATCCATCATCATCCAAAAAGGGCAAGGCAGCCGCGTTTGGGATGAAAATGGTGCCGAATATATCGACTATCTGATCGGCTCTGGTCCGATGCTATTAGGGCATGGTCATCCTGAGGTTATGGAGGCGGTCTTTGAGCAATTGCCCAAAGGCATGACTTTTTTTGCCAATAATGCAGCTGCGATCGAGCTGGCAGAAGAAATATGCAAGGCTGTCCCTTGCGCCGAGCAGGTGCGGTTTCTGTCATCCGGTGGTGAGGCTGACATGTATGCCATGCGCCTTGCCCGCGCCCATACCGGCCGGGACAAGATCCTTAAATTTGAAGGGGGCTATCATGGCATGTCGCCCGAGGCTCAAATGAGCCTTGCCCCAACCCGTCTGGTCAATTTCCCGCAAGCTGTGCCCGACAGTGCTGGCATTCCAGAGGCCGTCAGAGCAGAGATGTTGATCGCCCCTTTTAATGATCTGGAATTTCTTAACTCGCTGCTTAAAGAACATGGACCGGATATTGCCGGAATTATCGTTGAGCCGCTCCAGCGCATCATCCCGCCAGACCCCGGATTTCTGCAGGCCCTTAGAGAGGCCTGTGATGCCTATGGCATTGTGCTGATTTTTGATGAAGTGGTCACCGGCTTTCGCTTTGCCTATGGCGGCGCGCAAGAGCTTTATGGTGTCAGCCCTGATATTTGCACGTTGGGCAAGGTTATCGGAGGCGGCTTTCCGCTTGCCGCCGTAACAGGCCGCAAAGATATTATGGATCATTTTGACAAATCAAAGGTCGGACCGGATCAATGGCTGATGATGCTGGGAACATTGTCCGGCAATCCTGTTGCTGCGGTGGCAGGGCTGAAAACCATGGAGATCCTGCGCCGCGCGGGGAGCTACGACACGCTGATAGCCAATGGACAGCGCTTACAAACACTGTTCCAAACCCATTTGGATGCTGCGGGAATTAATCATCGCATCGTAGGGCATCCGACCTTGTTTGATATCGTCTTTACGGATCGGGAAGTGAGCAATTATCGCGATGTGCTCAAGGCCGATGCAGCCCGCAATGCGCAATTTAATAAGATTTTGCGCAAGGAGGGAATTTTCAAATCACCGGGAAAAACCTATCCCAGCCTTGCATTAACTGAAGATGATTTTGCTCAAACTGACGCAGCTATCAAGGTCGCTGCGCATTCGCTTTAATTAAAAGACAGCCAGTTAAGCGGGAAATGGTTTTGTAAGCTTCCCGCTTATCTTTCTTGCCTTAACACCCGACCTGCCTGCATTTTGGCAGCATGGCTTTATTCAATAGTACGGACTAACGCAGCAAAGTCTTGCAAAATGGTGGAATTTGCCACTAATATGACATATGAATCAACTATCATGTTTCTAGTTATGTGAGGCAAATCCCTATGGCCAAGGCCCCGTCTGCCCCCCGCACATCCCGTGGTGAGATAACCCGTCGGCGCTTGCTTGATGCTGCACGTGTGGAAATCGGCAGCAAGGGATTTGCCGAGGCGTCAGTTTCCTCCATCACGCGGCAGGCCGGGGTTGGTCAGGGCACCTATTATATCTATTTCAAGAGCAAAGAGGAAATCATGCGGGCTCTTGTTCTAGAAATGGGCCGTGATCTGCGCCAGCAGCTGAGCGATATCAACATCGCTGCCCCCGACCGCTTTGCGGCTGAACGGGCGGGCCTGCGCCACTTCATTGCCTTTGCGCGAGACAATCCTGACCTTTACCGCATTGTTCAGGAAGCGCAATTTGTCGATGATGAAGTCTATCGCGCCTATTTTGAAGAATTTGCCTCTGGCTATCGCAAAACTCTGGAAACCGCAGTTCAGGCGGGGGAGATTTCTGACGGTGATCTGGAGGTTCGCGCGTGGCTTTTATTGGGTCTTGGGCGCTCTATGGGTGAGGTTTATGGCCTGTGGCAGACCGATGTGGACATTGATTATGTGGTCGACACCATCATGGACATTCTTGAGCATGGCATGAAGGCCAGAAAGGGTTGATCCTGTGTCTGAGCTTGTTCTTTTGAGTGAAAACGAGAGTTGCGCAACCCTCACTCTTAATCGGCCCGAGAAACACAATTCTCTTGTGCCGGAATTGACCGCAGCCCTCAATCAGCATTTGGCGGCACTATCCAAACGCTCTGATCTTGCATCCGTGATCCTGAATGCCAATGGCCGTAGTTTCTCCACTGGCGGGGATGTCAAAGGCTTTTGGGAAGCAGAAGACCGAATAACCTATTCGCGTGAGCTTGTGGGGGCCTTAAACGAAGCAATTCTGGCGCTTATGGCCCTGCCCTGCCCCGTTCTTGCCAATGTCCATGGGCCGATCACTGGCGGGTCACTCGGCCTGATGCTGGCGGCTGACCTTGTTGCTATCAGCCCCAAAACCTTTGCCCAACCCTATTATTCTGTTGTTGGCTTTGCACCCGATGGTGGCTGGACAGCGATCTTGCCCGACCGCATTGGTGCCCGACAAGCGGGCCGTATTCTTGCGCTCAATGAAAGGCTTGAAGCCGAGCAATTGATCGCTCTGGGGCTTGCCGATGCGTTATGTGATGATCCGGCGGAGCAAGTGAGGCAATGGCAATCAGAGATGGGACGCATGGTGCAAGGCACTTTGTACGCCGCAAAGCGGCTCCTTTATGCCGAGCGGGCGGAGACCTATCGCAAGGCTCTTGAGTGCGAGCGGCAAGCCTTCATTGATCGCATTTCCTTGCCTGAGGTGAGCGAGGGAATGAGAGATTTTCTGGCGCTTAACAGCTAGAAGGCCAAGCAAATGGCCAGATAAGAGGCAAGCAAGACCTGACAGCTCTGGGAGGAGAGCCAAGATGGACCTGATACCTGATATGACGATGAAAAGGGCGGAATTGTCACCAGACAAACCCGCCTTTGAAATGAATGGCAGTGGCGATGTTCGCACTTTTGGCGATGTTCATGATCGCTCGCAGCGGGCCGCCCATTTGCTGCAACAGCGCGGCCTTAAATCCGGTGATCGGGTGGCCATTCTATGCCTTAATCGCCCAGATTTCTTTGAGCTTTTGTTTGCTTGCGCCAAGATCGGATGCATCTTTGTGCCGCTTAACTGGCGCCAGCCGGTGGCGGAGTTAATCCCGATCCTTGAAGATTGTGCTCCCTCCCTTCTCTTTTATGACACTGCCTTTGCCGAGGTAGCCTCTGCCCTTTCAAAGGAATTGTCCCTTACCTCTCTCAATCTTGATGAAGAAGGGTATGAAGAGGAGCTGGCGACAATGTCTCCTGACGCTGTTCCTACAGAGGCATGGAAGAGTGATCAGATCTGGTATCTTCTTTATACCAGCGGCACGACAGGAAAGCCGAAGGCTGTTATTCAAACCCCGCGCATGGCTTGGGCAAATGCGGTTAATATCGGGCAGTCCATGGATATCGCCCGCGATGATGTGACGGTCAATTACCTGCCGCTCTTTCATACAGCTGGCATCAATCTTATCTCCCTCCCCGTCTTTCTGTTTGGTGGCACCAATATTGTGATGCCGAAATTTGAAGCCGGAGATTTGCTTGCACTTATAAATGAAGGGCGGATCAATTCCTTTTTGGCGGTGCCTGCCGTTTATCAGGCCCTTCAGCTTCACCCGGACTTTGCAACGACTGACTTTAGCGGCATGAAATCCTGGGGCGCGGGCGGCGCTCCTCTTCCCATTCCGCTCTTGAAGGCTTATGCTCAAAGGGACGCCCATATTTGCCTTGGCTTTGGCATGACCGAGACCGGCCCCACTGTCTTTCTGATGGATAAGGGAGCAGTGCTTGAAAAGGCAGGCTCCTGCGGCAAAGCGCAGATGCTGACCGAGGTTCGCATTGCTGGCGCGCACGATCAGGCCCTTGGCGACAATGAACAAGGCGAGCTGCAAATTCGCGGCCCCAATATCACTCCCGGCTATTACAACAACGAGCAAGCGACCAAGGCGACTTTTACCAAAGATGGGTGGCTTAAGACCGGCGATGTGGCGATGCGGGACGAGGATGGCTATTATTTCATCGTTGACCGGATCAAGGATATGTTCATTTCCGGCGGCGAGAATGTCTATCCTGCCGAGGTTGAGAAAATCCTCAACACTCATCCGGCCATTCTAGAAGCCATCGTTGTTGGCGTGCCCGATGACAAATGGGGCGAAGTTGGTGAGGCCAAGCTGATTGAACGGCCCGGCATGCGCGTTGAGACAAGCGAGCTTGGCGGTTGGTGCCGCGACAAGCTGGCCGCTTATAAAATTCCCAAATATTTCTCTGTCGTAAAGGACTTTCCGCGCACTGCGGCTGGCAAGGTTCAAAAACACGTTCTCAAGCAGCAAGGATGACCATATGAGCACCTTAATGCAGTCTTCTTCGCCAGTTGTGGGCGATAAGCAGACAAAGCTTTTTTGCTTTTCTCAGCAAGATTTTAATGCCTTTGCCGACCTTTCCGGCGATGATAACCCCATCCATGTAGACCCTGACTTTTCAGCCAAAACCCGCTTTGGCAAAACAGTCTCTCACGGCATGCTGCTTTACTCCCATCTTTGGGGCATGATTCAGTTGGCCTATCCCGGTGCTGTGCAGATGGAGCAGGTGATCAAGTTTCCCGCCCCCACTTTTACCGAGGAAGAAGTTCTGTTTGAAATTGAAATTACCGAGGTCGACGACAAGGGACAGCTTCATCTTATCACCCGCGCCAGCACCCCGTCGCGGGGCACGGTTGGGCTTGAAGGGGCAAGTGTGATTGCATGGGAAGGAGCACCAAATGCTTGAAATTCATCAATCAGCCAGCATTTCCAGAACCTATAGCAAGGATGATCTTGCCGCTTTTTCCGCTCTTTCCGGAGCGCCCGCGCATAGCAGCGTGCCAGAGCCGCTGATTGCTGCGCTTTTCTCCTATCTTCTCGGGGTCGAGCTACCCGGTCGGGGCACCAATTATCTTAAGCAGAGCCTTCGCTTTGTCATGCCTGCTCCCTTGAATGAGGAACTCACCGCGCGCGTCACCATCACCGAGTTGCGCCCAGATAAGCATCTGGTTGATTTGCGGACCGAATGTCTTGATACTTCTGGCGACCTGATTTGCGAAGGGCGCGCCTTGGTGCTGGCAAAAGATGTCAGCAATGCTTTTGCATAAAATGCATCACGTGGCCCGCAAAATTTGCGGGCTGCTCCAGATGCGGGGCATGCCCTGCCCCGCTTAACTGGTATATCTCACCTTGCTTCAACGTCTTTTCATACCAATCGGCCAGCTCTGGGCCATAGACATGACTGCTCTCACCCATAAGCGCCAGAACGGGGCATTCAAGGCGCTCTATAAGCGCGCGGGCATCCAGCTCCATCAGGTTTTTCCAGGCACTTTCCATCGGGGCTTCGCGGTTGTCCAAAAAGGCCGCATATAAGGGATCGCTTTCAAAGCGTTTGGCAATGTCAGGATTGGCAAAAGTTGCGCGCCAGACCCTGCGGCCATATCGAGCCCAGCCAGCCCGCACTTGCTCCAGTGTTGCCTTGATATCATCGGCGCTATAGCCATTACCGATACCCAGACGCCAGCTTTCATCATTAAGGGGCTTTGGGGCCATATCTTCTATGATCAAGCCGGAGATCCGGACCGCGCCATAGCGCTCAAGATAGGTGAAGGCCGCTGCTGCCCCCATAGACCAGCCAAGAAGAAAGACAGGGCGGTCCTCTGGCTGCGCTGCGACAATCCCGTCAATCTGCGCGGCCAGATCAGAGAGGCGCACTTCGTCCTGATATTGGCGGCTGCCATGGCCTGCAAGATCTGGCGCAATGGTGTCGCATAGAGTCGAGAGCCGTCCTTTTAAGTCTTCAAAAAAGGCTCCTCGTGCCCCCCACCCATGCAAGGCGACGAGAAGCGGCTTCAGGTCTTCCGTCACGCAGCATCCCCTTTGCGGAACAGCGCTCGTTCTCGCAGGCGGCCGACCACCCCGGTGGGGAAGAAATAGACCGAGAGAATGAAGAGAAGGCCAAGCCACAAGAGCCAGCGATCAGGATGCAGCAATTGCGACAGGATCGGGATGCCCGATGTGATGTCTCCGGCTGCTGCCAGCGCATTTTGCAGGTAATTTTGCGCCAGAATGAAAATGGTCGCCCCGACGATGGCTCCATACATAGTGCCCATTCCGCCAATGACGACCATCAGCAGAATATCGACCATGATTTCCATGGAAAGAGTTGTATCCGGCCCCGTATAACGCAGCCACAGGGCCATCATCGCGCCAGCAAGGGCGGCAAAAATGGCGGCAAGCACATTGGGGGCGGTTTGATATCGCACCGTCTGGTAGCCGATGGCCTCGGCGCGGAAGGAATTTTCGCGAATGGCCTGCAGCACCCGCCCGAACGGGCTATTGACCATACGCAGCATGGTAAGAAACAAAATGATGCTGACAAAGACGATGGAATAATACATCACGATTTTACCAGAGATTCGCACTCCGAAAATCTTGTCATCAAACAGTTTGAAAGCGGGGGTGAATTCACGTGGGATCTTATAGGAAAGGCCGTCTTCGCCGCCGGTGAAATCGGAGAGTTGCGATACCAGAACCGCAAAAGCCGAGGCGACGGCGAGGGTGACCATGGCAAAGAAGATTGCCTTGACCCGCAGCGAAAAGAGCCCGATGACCAGCGCCAGCGCACCTGCGCAGACCACGCCTGCAAGTGTTCCCAGAGGGATGGCAAACCAGCTTGGCCCCATGGCGTTAAGCGTGAGCGCCACCCCGTACGCGCCAATCCCGAAGAACATGGTATGGGCAAAAGAGACGATGCCGGTATAGCCAAGCAGCAAGTCATAGGACGCGATCAGCACAATGAAGATGCAGATCCGTGCCGCCGTATTAAGCGAGCGCGTGCCGGGAAAGATAAAGGGCGCAAAGACCAATCCCAAGACGATCACAATCAGTACGATTGTTAAAATCCGGCTGCGGGGGAAATCATCAGAGAGAATATGTTTTAACATCTGTTCTGCTCCTATTTCGCCTTGACCACAGGGAAGAGCCCTTGCGGTCGCCACATCAGGATTGCGACCATCAGGCCGATATTGGAAACCAGTGCAAATTTGGGCGCGAGATAGGCACCATAATTGGCAAGAAGCCCCACCAGCAGCGCCCCGATGAAACAGCCCTCAATCGAGCCAAGCCCGCCAATGATGACCACGATGAAGACAAGGATCATAATCTCGTTGCCCATATGGGCTGTGATGACCTCTTGATAGAGCCCCCACATCACGCCACCTAGGCCCGCAAGGGCGGAACCAGCCATAAAGACCAGTACGAAAAGGCGGCGAATGTTATAGCCAAGAGCTTCGACCATTTCGCCATTTTCAACGCCAGCCCGCACCAAAAGGCCGATCTTGGTGCCGTTGAGCACCCATCGCATAAGCGCAAAGAGCGCCACACCAATGCCGACCGCGACGAGGCGATAGCGCTCAATTGATGCTCCAAACATCTCGATGGAGCCTTTAAGGCTTTCAGGGCGAGCGATGAAGATCTCATCGGGTCCCCAAAAGACATGGATAAGCTGCTGGACAATGATCAGGCCACCCATAGTGACAAGGATCTGTTTAAGATGCGCCCCATAGACCGGCATCACGATATAGCGCTCAAAAGCCCAGCCGAATATGGCTGTGCCGCCCATGGCGACGGAGATTGCCAGAAACAAAGCCACCAGATTGATGAAAAAGGAGGGGCTTGAGGTCCAGCCAGAGAGCAAAAGCAAGATGGTCACACCCAGAAAGGCACCAAGGGACACAAAGGCTCCATGGCCAAAATTGATGACATCCATCAGGCCAAAGACCAAGGTAAGGCCCGATGCCATGATGAAGATCATCAGTCCCATAGCGAGACCAGCAATGGTCAAGGTTGCCCATGTCGAGCCGCTGGCAATAGCAAGGAAGCCCGCCAATGCCATAACAGGCACCAGCAGCCAAGGACTATGTTTGATAAGCTGATCGCGAAAGCCCGGGGCCTCGATGATTGCCCCATCGGGTACTAGGTCTTGCGCTGATTTTGATTGCGCTTGCTCACTCATTGATGCGCCTCCATGCTCAATCCCATCAGCCGCTCTTGCAAAGCATTGTCTGCGGCCAGCTCGGCCATTGATCCGGTATGGATGATTTTGCCGTCATCCATCACGGCGACGGTATCCCCAAGGCGTTTGGCCATGGCAAAATTTTGCTCGACCAGCAAAATGGTCGTGTCGCTCTTTTTAAGCTCTTCAAAGGCGGCGGTGAGCGCCTGAATGATAGCCGGAGCGAGTCCCTTGGTGGGCTCATCAACAATCAGCAATTTGCGCGGCTCGATAATGGCGCGCGAAATGGCCAGCATCTGCTTCTGTCCGCCAGAAAGATTGCCAGCTGGCAGTGACCAGAATGTCTTCATTGCGGGGAAGAGCGAGAAAATCCAGTCCAGCCGGTCATCGGCCATTTTGCCCGAGCGGGCAGCCAAAATCATATTCTCTTCAACCGTCAGGTCGGTAAAGAGACCAGTATTTTCCGGCACATAGGCAATCCCGAGCTGGGATATATCCGGTGTTGCAAGCTTGGAGATCTCTTGGCCTTCAAGAGAAATTCCTCCGGCCCGCGCCCGCCACAGGCCCATAATGGTCCGCAGGGTTGTCGTCTTGCCCGCGCCATTGCGGCCCAAAAGCATGGTCACCCCACCGCGCGGCACCTCCATGGTGACCCCGTGCAGGATGTGATATTGCTCGATGTCCGTATAGACATCCTGAAGGGTGAGAAGCGCTTCACTCATCAGCCTGCCTCCCCGTATCTGTGTCTGCATCGGTATCGGGATCATTGCCCAGATAGGCTTGCTGGACCACGTCCTGCTGCATGACTTCTTGAGGGTCGCCCTCTGCCACCAAGGTGCCGTTATGCAAAACGATGATCCGGTCCGCGAGTGCGTGGATCACATCCATCTTGTGCTCAACCAGCAAAATGGTTCTGGATTGGTCGGCCTTGATCTCCTTGATGAGGTCAAGCACCACCGGCACTTCATCCACGCTCATGCCTGCGGTTGGTTCGTCGAACATCAAAACATCTGAGCCAAGAGCCAGCAACAAAGCCACTTCCAGTTTGCGCTGGTCCCCGTGGGGCAGGCTGGAGACCGGCTGTTCGAACACATCCAAAAGATTGACGCGGGCAAGATAATGCTCAGCCTTGTCAATCAGTTCCTGATGCCCGTCGGCGCGGGAGAAAAGGTCAAAACCGGAATGCATATGGCTTTGCACCACCAGCCGGACATTTTCCAAAACGCTGAGATTGGGAAAGAGGTTGGTCAGCTGAAAGGCCCGCCCCAAACCGCGATGGGTCCGCTCTGCAATAGACAGAGAGCTGATATCCTCGCCATTTAAGATGGCACTGCCTGAATAGGCCGGGATCTGACCGGAGATGACATTGAAATAGGTCGTCTTGCCTGCACCATTGGGGCCGACAATTGCCGTTAAGGTGCCGCGATGGAAATCGGCTGTTACAGCATTCACTGCAACATGGCCACCAAAGCGCACTGTCAGATCGCGGGTGGAAAGCACCGCAGGTTCCAACATGGTTCTATCCCGCATTGAAAGGAGTGAGAGCTTCCTGATCTGGCCAATCAGCAAGGCCAGATCAGGCTCTGGGAAGAACCAATCCTATTTGAAAAAGGATTGGTTCTGAGATAGGCATTTGGAAGATCAGTTGCGGATCGGAATGGACATTTCATCCATTTTCAATTCGCGCACCAGCTCAGGGATGCCCCATTCAACATCGTCCTGCACCTTGATCTTGAAGTGATACATGGACTGCATGGCCTGATGGTCTTCCTTGCGGAACTTCATTTTGCCCTTAGGGCTATCAAATTCCATGCCTTCCATGGCAGAGATCAGCGCATCGGTCTCGGTGGAGCCTGCTTTCTTGATGGCTTCGATCACAGCCATAGCAGAGGCCATACCGCCTGCGGTGAAGAAATCAGGTGGAGAATTATAGCGCTTGAAATGCTCTTTCACGAGCCAGTCATTCACCGGATTTTTCGGAATATCGTAATAATAGTAGGTCGCGCCTTCCATGCCCGGCAGAGCCTTATAGGCTTTCATGGCAGCCAGAATGTTGCCGCCTGTTGCCAGCTCAACGCCTTTGCTTTCAGGATTCATGGCCTTGAGTTTACCCAGCGGATTGCCGCCACCGGCCCAGATGACAAAGATGATCTTGCGACCCTCTTCCTTGGCCAGTGCATCAAACATACGCTGGGCATGGGCGGTAAAGTCTTTGGTGTCGCGCGGAGCATATTCTTCGTAAGCGAGCTTTGCGCCAGTGCCTTTCAGGGCATCTTTAAAGGCGGCAACACCGTCGCGGCCAAAGGCATAATCCTGTGCGAGCGTAACGATAGAGACGCCTTCCTTACCCAAAGCGACAGCATTGGAGATGGCATCTTGCGAAGAATTGCGCGAGGTGCGGAAGATATATTTGTTAAAGGCCTTGCCGGTGATGCTATCTGCAACTGCGGGCTCAACAATAAGAACTTTTTCAAATTCCTCTGCAACCGGCAGCATGGCGAGCGCCACACCGGACGAGACCGGCCCGACCGCAATATCCACTTCGTCATCGCCATAGGCTTCTTCAAGCATGGCTTTGCCGATATCCGGCTTTAGCTGGGTATCTTTCTCGATGACGACAATCTTCTTGCCGTCCACTTCCATGGTGCCGCCTGTGGCATATTCCAGCCCCATCATCAGCCCCACATGGGATTGTTTGGCATAGGCCTCAAAGGGGCCGGTTTTGCCATAGACATGAGCAATTTTGATATCGTCGGCATAAGCGGCGCTCGACATGAAAAGAGATGCAGCAACAGCTGCAATAGCCTTCCGGTTCATTCCAATTCCTCCCAAAATCAGACGCGGAACCGGTTCTCCTCCCCAATCCCGCCTAGGGCATGTCTGCATTCTTCGACAAACATGACAGTTGATTCATATTTCATATTTGCCCAAAAAGAGCGATTGGTCAAGTGATCTTCCTCTCTTCACTCCATCTTGCCTTGCGAGAGGCTTTTTCCCCTTCATTGCCCTGCACCAGCCCTTGACATCATCCACTTGCCTCTTACCTGTCTATCAGATTGACTGATAAAGCTTTTAAGGACAGAAGGCATTATGCTCGACAGGACCCGCCCCTCTCATCACCGCGCCGATGGACGTTTTCAGAACCCACCCGGCAGTCCAAAGGGCACGGCGACTTTTCGCGATTTTCTGGCCTTCATGTATCAGCAGCTTTTCAAAACCAAAGCACCGGATATCCCTTCCGGTCATGTTTTGAGTAAGGAAGACACAAAGCAGCAGCTGGCCCAAGCGAGCAATCCCGGCATCACATGGCTGGGGCATGCGTCTTTTCTGATCCGCACCGGTGGCAAGGTGATTTTGACCGATCCGTACTTGCAAGAGACCGCTGGCATTATGGGGATTGGCCCCAAGCGTTTTGTCCCTGCTGCGCTGTCAGTCGAAGAGCTGCCCCAGGTTGATGTGCTTCTTCTTAGTCACAATCATTATGACCATCTCGATACCAGTGTGATTGAAGCCTATCCCTACAAGTCCGAGACCGAGGTGATCGTGCCCCTTGGCCTTGCCCCCTTCTTTACCAAGCGCGGCTATAGCAAGGTGACAGAGCTTGATTGGTGGCAGGGATGGGAGCTGGATGGCGTTACAATCAAAGCCCTACCCGCTATCCATTTCTCTGGCCGAGGGCTGTTTGACCGCACCAAGACCCTTTGGGCCAGCTATGCAATTGAGACGAACGACGGCAAAATCTGGTTTTCTGGTGATACGGCACGAGGAGAGATTTTCAAGGAAGTTGGCGAGAAGGAAGGCCCCTTTGATGTCGCCATTGTCGGCATTGGTGCCTATGAACCGCGCTCGATTATGGAAGAAGTACACGCAACCCCTGAAGAAGCGATTGGCATCGCCAAGGCCGTTCGCGCACAAAAGGCCATTGGCATGCACTGGGGCACCATCATGCTAACACCGGAAGATCCGTTTGAAGCGCCACCTCGCTTTCGCCAAGCAGCGATTGATCAGGACTTTGGCGAGGAAAATGCCATTATCATGAGCATTGGCGAGACGCGGGATCTTTAGCAGCTTTCTACAAACGTCAGGTTTCGATCACTGTGGCTTGATTGGCCTCGCATCTTGCATTGTGCATAATGAGATTATGCTCGCTACGCCTCTGTCTGGCACCCAAAACAGGAGAGTTGATAGACATGACTAAGACCATGCTCCACATTGGCCTATTGCTTCCAAACTCTCTGCCCTCGCTCGCTGTTAAAAACAGGAGCATAGGCAACAGCGTCGGGGCGTTTTTTATGTTTGCCAGCCTCTTTTGGGCGATGCAGTCCCCTGCCCATAGCGCGCAATGCTGTGTTGCCACAGATGGAAAGACGCCCCTTAAAGCCGAGATTATCGCTTCGGGCCTCTCCAGCCCTTGGGGCATGGCCTTTCTTCCCGGCGGGTCCATCTTGGTGACCGAGCGAACCGGCTCCCTTCGTCTGGTCACAAACGGGCAAGTCTCGAAGCCGATCAAAGGATTGCCGCAGATCAGGGAAATCGGTCAGGGCGGCCTTCTTGATGTTGCCCTTGATCCGGATTTTGCTGACAATCGCTTGATCTATTTCTCCTATGCCGAGCGCTCTTCCACCGACAGGACGTACGGCACTACGGTGGGGCGAGCAAAACTGGATGTGGATGCGCTTGCGCTCTCCAACCTTCAGATCATTTTTCGCTCAAACAAAAAAAGCCCCGGCGGGCGGCATTTTGGCTCACGGCTTCGCTTTGCGTCGGACAAAACACTCTTTGTGACTTTGGGGGAACGAGGCAGCCAGATGCGGGCTCAAGATCCTTTCGATCATGCCGGATCAGTCATCCGGATCAATCGCGATGGTTCGGTCCCCTCAGACAATCCCTTTGCCGATGGCAAGAAGGCACTGGCAGAAATTTGGTCTATAGGTCACCGCAATCCACAAGGGGCTGCCATTCATCCCAAAACTGGTGAGCTATGGACGCTGTCCCATGGCGCTGCAGGCGGAGATGAGGTGAATATTGCGCAAGCTGGCCGCAATTATGGTTGGCCGCTTATCTCTTATGGCAGCAATTATTCGGGCCGCTCCTTTGCCAAAGGCAGCAATGCGAGCGGGCTGGAGCAGCCGGTCTATTATTGGGATCCGTCCATTGCTCCATCCGGTCTTGCATTCTATGCCCCTGCCAAGCCGCAAATTCCCGACTGGTCCGGCTCCTTGCTTGCGGGTGCTTTGCGCGAGCAACACCTCTCCCGTCTTATACTGGATGGCGACAAGGTGATTGGAGAAGAGCGCTATCTGGTTGGAGAATTTGGCCGCATCCGCGATGTCCGCACCGGACCGGACGGAGCCGTTTGGCTTCTGACCGACAGCAAAGATGGTAGTCTCATTCGGCTCACACAAAAACGCTGATTGGGCGGGAAGGCTTAAGCCAAACAGAAAACCAAGCAAACAAAAAACCGCCCCCGGAGGAGCGGCCTTATTTGGTGCTTCTTAGCTTGTTAACGGCCAGACGCGTGTTTTCTGATCTTTAAATCAATCATAGATTGATACAAAATTTAAAGCACGTCAATACCTCAATCGGCCCGACCGAAACAACTCACAATATGTCTTGCAAAGGCAACATCCTTGACAAGCAGTATTGGAGTTGGCAGTAGTACTTGCAGCGCAGGTGCCTACTGCCGGAAAGCTACTTATAGTCTTCTCATGTACCACCTCCCGCGAATGGCTTGTGCCAACGACTTCACGGCTTTCGTTCCGTTGGGTTAGAATTGAGGCTCATGGTTTTCTAGCTTGGTGGCGGAATCTCCATGAGCCTTTTTACAAGATTATTAACTTAGGCATCTCAAATCAACACCCAACTCACAATTAATATTATACAACAATCTTCCACTGCATCTTGGTCGCATAGAACATATTTGCTGGTAAATGCCTTGTAAGTACTGGACCCTGTTTTCGGGTCTGCTACAGTCTTTAAATATGAAAAGTTTTATTTCAAAGCAATACAACCGAGAAATCCCATTGACACTTCCTGCGCTAAAAAATCTCCTTTTCGCCTTTGATATTGGCACAAACTCCATTGGCTGGTGTGTGCTTGGCCTTGATGAACATGGTGATCCGGACCGGATTGTTGATATGGGCACGCGGATCTATTCCGATGGACGCGAGCCAAAATCCAAAGCGTCTCTTGCTGTGGCGCGGCGGGAAGCGCGGGCGGCATCGCGCATGCGTGATCGGTATAAGCGCCGCCGGACTGCAACGCTTCGCACGCTGATTGAATTTGGCTTGATGCCTGCCGAAAAGGCTGCGCAAGAGGCTCTTTTGCGCGAGACGGGTGACCGCAAGGAAGAAAGCGGAGATCCGAGTGCCAATCCTTATGCTTTGCGGGCGCTTGCTCTGGATGAAAAGCTGCCCCCTGCCTATCTTGGCCGTGCTCTCTTTCATTTGGGCCAGCGGCGCGGCTTTAAATCCAACCGCAAAACGGATCGGCGCGATAATGATCAAGGCAAGATCGCCCAAGGTATCGCCGATTTGAAAGGGGCCATGCATGATGCTTCTGCCCGCACCTATGGGGAATGGCTGGCAATGCGCCGCGAAAAGGGCGAGGTCGTACGCCTGCGCGACGGGTCGGACGTCTTTGGCGAAGAGGGCTATGCCTATTATCCTGAACGAAGCCTGCTTGAGGCAGAATTTCATGCCATTTGGGATGCGCAATCCGTTCATCACCCTCAACTTTTAACCGAAGAGCGGCGGGCCTATCTCTTCCGCGTGATGTTTTATCAGCACCCCCTTAAAAAGCCCAAAGTGGGGAAATGCGCGTTTAATCCGCTGGAAGAGCGGATGGCCAAGGCCCATCCTCTCTTTCAGGAATTTCGCCTTTATAAAGAGGTGAATGAGCTGGAACTGGTGCTGCCTGACCTGAGCCATCAAAAGCTAAGTCTGGATCAGCGTGATGCGCTTATTCATCACCTTCGCAGCAAGAAGGAAGTTGCCTTCACCGCGCTTCGCCGAACCTTGAAACTGACCCCTGATATCAGCTTTAACAAGGAGAGTGATAGCCGCAAGAAGCTTAAAGGCGATGAAGTCCATGCTGTGATGGCAGACAAGAAGCGCTTTGGCCCCCAATGGGCCGCCTTTGATCGCGATGAGCAATGGCAGATCATCACCCGACTAAAAGAGGAAGAAGACCCGCTGGCGCTCTATGAGTGGCTGTGGGAAAGCTATCAGATTGAGGGCGAGCAAGCACAGGCCATTGCCAATGCTCCGCTGCCCGATGGTCATGGCAGGCTGGGAGAGACTGCCCTCTCCTCCATGCTGGATGAGCTTAAAAACACCATCATTGATGGCTTTGTCATTGTGGAAGCGCAGGCGGCCCAAAATTGCGGCTATGATCATTCTCGCCTTGGCTTTGAGAGCGATGAGGGAGAGCCCTTCCTGCCGCCCTATCAGGAAATATTGGAGCGGCATATTCCGCCCGGCTCTGGCAATCCCGACGATCTCTATGACCTTTACAAGGGCCGTATTACCAACCCGACTGTTCATATTGGACTGAATCAGCTGCGCCGCCTCGTCAACACGCTGATTAAGCGTCACGGCAAGCCCCGGTTTATGGCGGTGGAGCTGGCCCGCGATTTGCAGCTCTCTGACAAGCAAAAGACTGAGCTTAACAAGACCATCCGCAAGAACACACAAGCGGCGGAAGCTCGGGGCGAAAAGCTTCTTGAAATGAAGCAGTATAACAATGGCTATAACCGGCTTTTGCTCAAATTATGGGAAGAGCTGAACCTTGATAGCCCTGAGAACCGGCTCTGCATTTATTCGGGCAAAGTGATTGGTTGCAAAATGCTGTTTTCGGGCGAGGTGGATATTGACCATATCTTGCCATGGTCCCGCACGCTGGATGACAGTCAGGCCAATAAGATCCTGTGTCTTAAATCTGCCAATCGCCAAAAGCGCAATCGTGCACCCGCTGAAGTGGCCGAATGGCAGGATGATTATGACGAAATTCTCGCTCGTGCTGCGCGCCTTCCCAAAAACAAGCGCTGGCGCTTTGCCACAGATGCAATGGAAAAGTTTGAGCAGGATGGCGGCTTTCTTGCCCGCCAATTGACCGACACACAATATCTCTCTCGCATGGCGCGGGAATATCTTGAATGCCTCTACCCTTATGAGGAGCCAGATGAGTATGGCGAGCTAAAACGGCGTCGTCATGTTCTGGTCTCCCCCGGCCGGTTGACCGAGATGCTACGCCGGAACTGGCAGCTGAACTCTCTTTTGCCAGACAGCAATCTGGGAGAGATGGCCCAGGCCAAGAACCGCCTGGATCATCGCCACCACGCGATTGATGCGGCTGTGGTCGGGGTCACCACACGCAGCCTGTTGAACCGCATTTCCCAAGCCGCCGGTCGCATGGAAGAAAGTGATCTGGAAAATCTGGTCAACAAGATGGTGGCCCAAACGCCACCATGGAAGACCTTCCGGGAGGATCTGCAAAAAGCTGTCGGCTCTATCATTGTCAGCCATAAGCCCGACCATGGCACCGTTACCCGTACCGGTCTTAAAGACGGCAAGGGCAAGACAGCGGGCAAACTGCATAACGAGACTGCCTATGGACTGGGAAAAGACAGAGATGGCAAACCGGTCGCCGTGCGGCGCAAGCCCTTCATGTCCTTGCAACTCAAAGATCTGCCGGATATTCGTGACGAGCACTTGCGGGCGGAACTCTATTCCGCGCTTGACGGAATAAATGACAAGAAGGCCCTGCAGGAAGCTCTCATCAAATTCCGCAAGGAGCATAAGACATTTCGGGGCATCCGCCGGGTGCGTATGGCCGAGACATTATCTCTTATTCCCATCAAGGATAAAAATGGCAAGGCCTATAAAGGCTATAAGGGAGACGCCAATTATCGCTTTGATGTTTGGGAGACCTTAGACAACAAATGGCATTCAGAAGTTGTGTCCATGTTCGATATTCATCAGGCAGGCTGGACCTCACGCTTCCATCAGGAAAACCCGACGGCGCGGCGTGTGCTTAGCCTCAAGCAAAATGATATGGTGGCCTATGAGCATCCAATTGATGGTTACACGATCGGGCGGGTGGTTAAATTTGCCCAGTCAGGCAGCATCTATTTCGCCGATCATAAGGAAGGGGGCAGCCTGAAAGCGCGAAACTCTGACAGTGCAGATCCCTTTAAATATTTCCAAAAGACAGCAGGGGCTTTGCAAAAAGCAAAATGCCGTCAGGTTCGAATTGACGAATCCGGACGGATTTTTGATCCCGGCCCACAAGATCGAGCATCACGGCAAAATATGAAAAAGAGCATCAGTAAATAATACTCTTTTAAGTTGCATATCTATGGTCATTCATGGCATTCTGGTGCCATGAACCGGATTGTCGATATATCAAGTGATGGCCTTTATCTCTCTGTTTATCGTGGCTTCCTCACCATCTCAAAATCCGGTGAGGAACAGGGCCGGATTGCTCTGGATGATATTGGCGGTTTGATTATTCATGCCCATGGGGCCAGCTGGTCCAATCAGGTTTTTGTCCGGCTGGCGGAGCGCAATGTGCCTGTGGTTTTATGCGGCTCCAATCATGCGCCCGTTTCGGTGGTTTGGCCCCTTGAGGGGCATCATGTGCAAGGGGCGCGGCTTCGTGCTCAGATTGATGCCTCCAAGCCCTTGCAAAAGCAGCTTTGGAAGAAAATTGTTGCTGCTAAAATCCGCATGCAGGGGCAGGTTCTTTTAGCCAATGGCAAGGAAAGCGGCGGCTTTGAAGTCCTCGCCCGCAAGGTTCGCTCTGGGGATCCTCACAATATCGAAGCACAGGCGGCAAGACGCTATTGGAAGGCGCTGTTTGGCTCTGATTTCTTGCGCGATCAAGGGGCGGATGGCCCCAATGCCTTGCTGAATTATGGTTATACGGTTTTAAGGGCTATTGTCTCCAGAGCGATTTGCGCTTCAGGCCTTCATCCAACCATGGGCATTTTCCACTCAAACAGGTCCAATGCTTTTGCTCTGGCCGATGATTTGATGGAACTCTACCGCCCATTGGTTGACCAAATTGTCGTCAATCTTGGTGCTGCGGGCGACAGTGAGGTTTGCCCCAAGACCAAGATGGCCCTCACGTCCCTCTCCACCTTTGATCTTTTAAGCGGCCCGGGCCTGTCTCCCTTGAATGTGCAAGTGGGACGCTTTGTTCATTCGATTGCCACCAGCTTTGAAACGGGGGAGGCCAATATAGAGCTTCCCGCTCTGCCCTCACCTCTTGAGCTTTCCAGCCTTGGGCTTAACAGCAAGGAGACGGTGCCGTGACATCATTTCATCACAAGGCCAATAGCGGAGCGACACATTTAAGCGGATATCAGATCATGTGGATGCTTGTAACTTTTGATTTGCCAGTCGAGACCAAGAAACAGCGTAAAGCTGCAACCAAGTTCCGCGAATTTCTGTTGGATATCGGCTTTGAGATGAGCCAGTTTTCCAACTATCTAAGATTTTGCAGTGGCAAGGAGCAATTTGAGAGCTATGTACGCCAAATTGAACGCGCCCTTCCCGAATGGGGCGACATCTATATTTTTCAATTCACCGACCGCCAATATGAAAATATTGTGCGATTCTCGGATCAGGCACGCAAAAAGCAAAAGAAAAACCCGTCTCAACTGGCTCTCTTTTGACGAGAAACGTCATTTTTTCAGGTCTGGAAGCGGACAATTCCTTTTGTTTTTCAAGAAATTGCCCGAACATCCAGTGTAGCAGATCAGAAAACACGGTCCAG
>JAOAQZ010000026.1 GCA_025210795.1 Cohaesibacter sp.
CTTCAGAACCAGCCTGTGTGAAGCGGAAGATGTTATCCACGAAGAACAACACGTCCTGACCATCATCACGGAACTGCTCAGCAACGGTCAGCCCGGTCAGAGCCACACGAGCACGGGCCCCTGGAGGCTCGTTCATCTGGCCATAAACCAGAGCCCATTTAGAGCCCTCGCCGCCGCCTTCGTTGTTCACGCCGGATTCGATCATTTCCCAGTACAGATCGTTACCCTCACGAGTACGCTCACCCACACCGGCAAACACAGAATAACCACCGTGCGCCTTAGCAATGTTGTTGATCAGCTCCATGATCAAAACGGTTTTACCAACACCGGCACCACCGAACAGACCAATTTTACCGCCCTTCGCATATGGTGCGAGAAGGTCAACAACTTTAATACCGGTTTCCAGAATTTCAGCTTCCGTAGACTGCTCTACGAATTCTGGAGCGGCCTGGTGAATTTCGCGGGAGCCAGATGCTTTGATCTCGCCTGCTTCATCCACTGGTTCGCCAACCACGTTAATAATACGGCCCAGCATTTCTTCGCCAACAGGCACAGAAATCGCTTTACCGGTATCAGAAACTGCCTGACCGCGAACCAAGCCTTCGGAGCTGTCCATAGCAATGGTGCGAACAGTGTTCTCACCAAGGTGCAGAGCAACTTCCAAAACAAGGCGCTGACCATTGTTTTCAGTTTCAAGTGCGTTCAAAATGGGTGGCAAAGCACCCTCGAACTGGACGTCCACAACAGCGCCGATAACCTGCGTGATGCGTCCGGTAGCTTTACTTGCTGCCATTCGTCTATCCTCGTCAATCGCCGTCAGAGCGCCTCAGCACCCGAGATGATCTCAATCAATTCGCTCGTAATCTTCGCCTGGCGCTGGCGGTTATAGGTCAGCTCAAGTTTGCTGATCATTTCACCGGCATTGCGCGTCGCATTATCCATAGCGGACATACGAGCACCCTGCTCAGAAGCACCATTTTCAAGAAGCGCACGGAAAATCTGAACCGATACGTTTCTAGGCAGAAGATCTGCAAGGATTTCCTCTTCACCTGGCTCATATTCGTAAATAGCACCAGATGATTTTGCTGTATCGTCTTCAACTTCTTCGAAAACAGCCGGGATGATCTGCTGCTCGGTTGGGATCTGTGCAATCACAGACTTGAACCGTGCATAGAACAGAGTGCAGACATCAAACTCCCCTTTCCCGAACATATCGAGAACAGGGCGTCCAACACGTCCTTCAGCATCGAGAAAAGCAATCCGCTTGAGATCGCGAATATCGATGACATCAATGATGTCATTGCCAAATTCACTCTTGAGTGCATCGGCGCCTTTTTTGCCAACACACAAAATCTTGACTGTCTTGCCCTCTGCTTTCAAAGCACGGGCTTTATCGCGCGCAAGGCGCGCGATAGAGGAGTTGAAGCCGCCACACAGACCACGCTCGGCAGTTGCCACGAGCAGAAGCTGGTTCTGATCAGAACCGGTTCCGGCAAGCAGCTTAGGAGTGGAGTCGCCCCCAGTCGCATTGGCTGCAATATTGGCAAGCACCTGATCCATACGCTCGGCATAGGGGCGCGCTGCTTCCGCCGCGCTTTGCGCACGACGGAGTTTAGCGGCCGCAACCATTTGCATGGCTTTGGTGATCTTCTGTGTCGCCTTAACTGAGGCGATACGATTTTTGAGGTCCTTAAGGCTTGACATAATAGCCTCCGTTCCCCGCCAGTCGTGTCAGACTATGCAAAATTCTTTGCAAATCCTTCGACCGCCGCCTTCAGTTTAGATGTGATTTCGTCATTCAAAGCTTTCTTCTCGCGAATGGCGTCAAGCACGTCTTTGTGCTCGTTGCGCATTACAGAGAGAAGACCGTCTTCAAAAGCACGAACCTGGCTAACTTCGATGTTATCCAGATACCCATTCACACCAGCGTAAATCACAGCGACCTGCTCTTCCACTTTCAGTGGGGAGAACTGAGGCTGTTTCAGAAGCTCGGTGAGGCGAGCACCACGGTTCAGCAATTTCTGGGTCGTCGCATCAAGATCGGAACCGAACTGCGCAAAGGCAGCCATTTCGCGATACTGAGCCAATTCCCCTTTAATCGGGCCAGCAACCTGTTTCATTGCCTTCACCTGAGCAGAAGAGCCCACGCGAGACACGGAAAGGCCGACGTTCACAGCAGGGCGGATACCCTGATAGAACAGATCGGTTTCCAGGAAGATCTGGCCGTCTGTAATAGAAATCACGTTGGTCGGAATAAACGCAGACACGTCGTTCGCCTGGGTTTCAATAACCGGCAGAGCGGTCATAGAACCAAGACCATTGTCTTCGTTCAGCTTCGCAGCGCGTTCCAGAAGGCGGGAATGCAAATAGAAAACGTCACCAGGATACGCTTCACGTCCAGGAGGACGGCGCAGCAACAGGGACATCTGACGATAAGCAACAGCCTGCTTGGACAGATCATCATATACGAGCAGGGAGTGCATGCCGTTATCACGGAAATACTCACCCATCGCACAGCCGGCAAATGGAGCCAGGAACTGCATAGGAGCAGGATCGGACGCGGTCGCAGCAACAACGATGGAATATTCCAGAGCGCCGTTTTCTTCGAGCGTTTTCACGAACTGAGCAACGGTAGAGCGCTTCTGGCCGATAGCCACATAAACGCAATACAGTTTTTCGCTTTCAGAACCGGTGTCATTGACAGCCTTCTGGTTCAGAATAGCGTCCAGTGCCACAGCGGTCTTACCGGTCTGACGGTCACCAATGATCAGCTCGCGCTGACCGCGACCAATCGGGATAAGTGCGTCAACGGCTTTCAGGCCAGTCTGCATTGGCTCGTGAACAGACTTACGAGGGATAATCCCTGGAGCCTTCACATCCACACGACGACGTTCAGTTGCCTCGATGGGCCCCTTACCGTCAATTGGGTTTCCGAGCGGATCAACAACGCGGCCCAGCAGGCCTTTTCCGACAGGTACGTCAACAATAGCGCCAGTACGCTTTACGACATCGCCTTCCTTGACGCCTCGGTCGTCGCCGAAAAGCACGGCACCGACGTTGTCCATTTCAAGGTTGAGCGCCATACCGCGCATTCCACCAGGGAATTCCACCATCTCACCAGCCTGAACATTATCCAGACCATAGATGCGGGCGATACCATCACCAACAGACAGAACCTGTCCGACTTCAGAAACTTGCGCATCTGAGCCGAAGTTTTTGATCTGCTCTTTAAGGATTGCGGAAATTTCCGCGGCCCGAATATCCATCAGCCGACCTCTTTCAGTGCAATCTTGAGCGAGTTGAGTTTAGTGCGCACAGAGGAATCAACCATCTGCGAACCTACTTTTACGACAAGGCCACCGAGAATATCGGCATCGACCTTGGCATCAATCGCAACATCCTTACCCAATGCATCTTTCAGCGACTTTTTCAGCGCCTTCAGGTTTGCATCGGTCAAAGGCTGAGCGGAAGTGACTTCTGCCACCTGCTCACCACGATGAGTTGTAACAATGTTGCGGAAAGCTTGAATAATCCCCGGCAAGGAAAATAGCCGACGATTGTTTGCGATAACACGGACAAAGTTCCCGACAATGCCAGAAAGGCCAGCTTTTTCGAGAAGTGCTGAAACAGCAGCCAGTTGCTCATCAGCAGTGAAGACCGGACTGCGCACCAAGCGCATAAAATCTTCGCTTTCATCCATGATAGCCTCGATGGAGCCGAGATCTTTCTCAACAGCATCTAGGGCTTTTTCTTCAAGGGCGAGGTCAAACAACGCGCGAGCGTATCGTTCGGCCACTCCTGAAATTTCTGAATTCTTATCCGTCACCTGGTCGCTCTCTGACATTAGGAGAAAAAAGCTCCCGACCCCGTCTTTCAAAAGTTGAAACACAAAACCGGAAAACCCGTCTCATCTGCCAGGGGTCGTAAAACCCCTAAAACCGCGCCTCGTCTAGCACATGCCATGAGCCTGCGCAACATCAGCATGAGCGCCATAAGTCGTAATTTGCGATTCTAATGCAAAAGACTGAGAAAAGCGGGCCAGAAACTTAGACAAAAGATACAGGATCCACATCTACCTGTACACGAACCGAGCCTGTGGGCTTTGAACAAGCCTGAAGCCAGCGACGCAAAAAAGACGATACAGACACCGAACGATCGGCAATAACAAGCAGGCGAAACCGGTATCGACCTCGCAAAACAGCCAGTGGCGCCTCTGCAGGCCCGAGCACATTTATGCCACTCATGGAGGGGATAGAGCCGAGCATATCACGCCCATAGGAAAGAGCCGCCCCGCGGTCCTCACCAGAGACAATCAGCGCCGCCAATCGCCCGAAGGGAGGCATTTTGGCCCGCTCACGCTGCTCAAGTTCGTAGCGATAAAAGCCTTCCCAATCAGCTTTGGACAAACATTGGATAACTGGATGCTCGCTGGCATAGGTCTGCAGCAACCCGCGGCCTTTCCCCGTCATTCGCCCCGCGCGACCAGTAACCTGTGCCAGCATTTGAAAGACTTTTTCGCCCGCACGCAAATCCCCATGCGCAAGGCCAAGGTCCGCATCCACCACACCCACAAGGGTCATGGCAGGGAAGTTATGCCCCTTTGCAACCAATTGAGTTCCAATAACAATATCCGCCTTGCCCGACGCAATCGAATCAAGTTCGGCCCGCAATTGCTGCACGCCGTGAATATGATCTGACGAGAGAATCACAATAGTACGCCCCGGCCACAGGCTGGCAGCTTCTTCCGCCACCCGTTCCACACCGGGCCCGCAGGCAACCAGACTATCCTGCGTACCGCAAGACGGACAGGACGGCGGCACCGGTGCGGTATAGCCGCATTGATGGCACATCATCTGTTTGCGGTAGCGATGTTCCACCAGCCAAGTGGAGCAGCTTGGGCACTGGAAACGATGTCCACATTTTCTGCACAGGGTCAAAGGCGCATAGCCGCGCCTGTTCAGAAATAAAAGACTCTGCTCCCCCGCTTCCAGCGTCTCATTCACGGCGTCAACAAGCACAGGTGACAACCAACGATCTTTGGGCGGCGAATCATTGCGCATATCAATAAGACCGATATCCGGCATGGCATGGCCGCCATAACGGCTCGTGAGCTTTATATGACGATAACGCCCGATATTGGCATTGTTGCGGGTCTCGACCGACGGCGTGGCACTGGCCAGAATAACGGGAAAGCCGGAGAGATGCCCGCGTACCACGGCCATATCGCGCGCATTATAGATGACCCGGTCTTCTTGCTTGAACGCCCCGTCATGCTCCTCATCCACCACGATCAATCCAAGGGCGTGATAGGGCAACATCAAAGCGGACCGCGCTCCCACGACAACCTGAATGTCATTGCAGGCAACACCGCGCCAGACCTTGTCTTTCTGGCGGGGAGACAAATCCGAGTGCCATTCAGCAGGCCTTGCCCCGAAGCGTTTTTCAAACCGGTCAAGAAATGCATTGGTGAGGGCAATTTCCGGCACCATGATGACCACTTGCCTGCCCCGCCGGATCGCCTCGGCCAGTGCCTCAAAATAGACCTCGGTCTTACCCGACCCTGTTACCCCGTCAAGCAAAATGCCCACAAAGCCGCCCTCTAAGAACGCTTCACGGATTTGCCCAGCTGCGTCCGCCTGACTGTCAGAGAGGACAGGCGGAGCAAAATCTGGCACCGGCTTGACCCAAGGGGAGGCTGGAACAATCTCGGTCCAGCCAAGGGTTCCAGCCTTGATCAGACCATCAATCACGGCGGTGGAAACCTCCGCCCGCTCGGCAATCTCGGCCTTTGGTGCGGCAAGTCCGTCTTGAAGACAATCGAGCACCCGACTGCGCGCCTCTGTTAGCCGTGACGGGGGTTCCCCGATCAAGCGAATCGCCCGGCGCGGTTTTTCAGGCAGCAAAGCCTCTTCCCCGCGCAGCACCATGCGCAAAACCATGCCCCGCTGCGCCAGCGTATAAGACGCAACCCAATCAACAAAGCGACGCAGATCTTCCCCTATCCGGCATCCCTCATAAACATGCTCGATATTTTTAAGCCGCGCTGCATCTTTAAACTCAGCATCATTGTCCCACACAACACCAATGACCGATCTGGGCCCAAGCGGCACCTTGACCAGCGATCCCGGCGCAAGCCCGCTCTCTCCCGCCAGATCCGCCGGCAAGCGATAGCTATAAGTCTGGTCGACAAAAACCGGCACCAGCACGGACAGAATCTGATCTTGCATAAGCTCTCAACATTCATTCTCACCTCAAAGAAAGAATTTATGGGGCGAGAAACTGGGCCAAAGCGCAGCATTGCGCTACTTTTAAGCTGACTAAGAGACCACTTTAGGCTAAAGGGATCACAAATGTCAGCCAGCCTTTGCGTCCTATCCCAAGGTTGGCTCACAAAACAGCCATCATATAGGGAGCTTGCTGCCACATGAAATTCTTTGTCGATACTGCAGACACCAATGAAATCCGTGAACTGGCCGCAACAGGCCTGATCGACGGCGTCACCACCAACCCGTCCCTGATTGTTAAATCCGGCCGTGACTTTAAAGAAGTCATCGCAGAAATCTGCGAGCTGACCGATGGTCCGGTTTCAGCCGAAGTCACCGCCCTTGAAGCCGACGCCATGGTTGCTGAAGCGCGTGAGCTGGTGAAAATCGCCAAAAATGTTTGCATCAAGCTGCCGCTGACCATCGATGGCCTAAAAGCCTGCAAAATCCTCACCGATGAAGGCTATATGGTCAATGTAACCCTGTGCTTCTCTGCCAATCAGGCGCTTCTGGCCGCAAAAGCCGGTGCAACTTTCATCTCGCCTTTCATCGGCCGTCTTGATGACATGAATATCGACGGCATGGAGCTGATCGAAGATATCCGTATCATTTATGACAATTACGGCTTCGAGACCGAAATTCTGGCAGCGTCCATCCGCACTGCCAACCATGTCAAACAATCCGCTATGGCTGGCTCTGATGTGGCAACCATTCCGCCTTCCGTTATCAAAGGCCTTGCCAAACATCCTTTGACCGACAAAGGCCTTGAAGCCTTCCTTGCTGATTGGGCAAAAACAGGCCAGTCCATTCTCTAGTGGGCATCTCGCCTCAGCGTGATTCGGTTAGACTTTTTCAAGCTTTCTCCTCGATGCTAAACTGCACCGAGGAGTTTTTTTATGGGAGATTCGATCTCCCAGAGCAAAGAATGCGATCGCCCGATGGTCAGCCAAGCCGAGCCACCCCTGTTGATAGCAACCCCGCGCTTGCGGCAAGCCCAAAAGCAGTGGCAGCAATCCCTTGCCAATGAAAGACGTTTGTCAGAGGCAAGTCAGCAGGCCTATGATCGGGATCTTGATACCTTCCTTGGCTTTCTTACGCTCTATTTGGGTGAGGTTGCAGATATTGCCCATTTTCAGGCACTCAAACCTCTCGATATTCGTGCCTTTATGGCCCAGCAGAGAAAAGAAGGCCTTGGCTCGCGCTCTCTTGCTCGCAAAATGGCAGGCATCCGCTCATTTGTGCGCCATCTCGAAAGCCGCAATATGGCAACCAGCGCCCCTTTCAAAGCACTTCAAACCCCGAAATTCTCCAAAGGCCTGCCCAAACCTCTGACCGTGGAAAAGGCGCAGCGAATCACCAAACCGGAAAGCTCGCTTGAAGAAGAGCCATGGATTGCGGCCCGAGACGCCGCCATTCTCACCTTGCTCTATGGATGCGGGCTACGGATTTCCGAAGCGCTCGGTCTTACCCTGAAAGCAGCTCCAACCATTGGGCGGGATGCAATTACCATTACCGGCAAAGGCAACAAGCAAAGACGGCTTCCCGTCCTTCCCGCCGTTCAACAAGCAACCGAGCGCTATATCGCACTTTGCCCTTTTGAGCTGGAGCCGGACGATCCCCTCTTTCGCGGCGTTAAGGGTGGCCCCCTTAATCCGCGCATGGTGCAGCGGGTAATCGAGAAATTGCGTGGAGCACTTGGGCTGCCAGACAGTGCAACCCCCCATGCCCTGCGCCATTCCTTCGCCACTCACCTTTTAAGTAAAGGCGGGGATCTGCGCACCATTCAGGAATTGCTGGGCCATGCCAGCCTGACCGCAACGCAAGTCTATACCGAGGTGGACACAAGCGAGCTGATGCAAATCTACCAAAAATCCCATCCGCGCTCTCAGGAGGGTAAAAACCAGAAGAAAACCCGCGCACAAGCAACCCACCAGAAACCATCCGTCAAACCTTAACAAGAAGGTAACGCCTTTCTGCTAGCATTATGACCTATCTTTGCGTGTTTGGCGGCCTCGACCCCATACGCAAAGAGGGAAATGCATAGGATGCACATCACAGGTGGGTGACATGCTGAAGCAATTGGCACTGATGGGAGTACTGCTTCTGGGCCTTTGGGCACCAGACCATGCCTATGCCGAAAGCTGCATCCAGTCCCAAGTCATAGGCACATGGCTCAATCCCTTTGCGGGAGCCAAATCAGACATCACCAAGCTAGAAGTCTGGGCCGTTTGCGAGAGCCAGTCAGTCCCCCATATCAAAGTCAAGGCCTACACCGCCTGTGCCCCGCGCGACTGTACTTGGGGGCGAGCCATTGCTAAAAGCTATGATGAGCAATCTTTTGAAGTGATGTTCCGTACCTTTTTCGCCAAACGGACGATTTCCGCTTCCATCAATGGACGGCGCATGGATGTAAAGGTTTTTGATAACTTCCACGATCCACGCAAAATGGATGCCACACGCAGCTTTGTGCTCTGGCGCAAAAAGAAATAGCGCCCCAGTCTATTTTTGGATTTCAGCCCTATTGCCTTAAAGCCGCCCAGCAAAAAGGCGGCACATTGGCCGCCTTTTCAAATCGTTATCCATCAAACGCAAGCGCTTACATATGGATAGGACGCTTATCAACCGCAAGAGCTGCTTCTTTTACAGCTTCTGACAGGGTTGGGTGAGCGTGAATGGTGCGAGCCAGATCTTCGGCAGAGCCGCCAAAGGCCATCAGGACAGAGGCTTCATGGATCATCTCGCCAACACCGGCACCAATCATATGCACGCCAAGCACCTTGTCAGACTGTTTGCAAGCCAGCACCTTCACAAAACCGTCGGTATGGCGCTGCGCCTTGGCGCGACCATTGGCTGTGAAGGGGAATTTGCCGATATTATATTCGATACCTGCTTCTTTGAGCTGCTCTTCGCTCTGACCCAGAACGGCAATTTCAGGCATGGTGTAAACCACACCGGGCACCAGATTATAATCCACATGACCTGCCTGACCGGCCAGAATCTCGGCCAAGGCAACGCCATCATCTTCAGCCTTATGCGCCAGCATCGGGCCTTCGATCACATCACCAATGGCGTAAATGCCATCGACTGTGGACTTGAAGTGACCATCGGTCACAACGCGGCCGCGTTCGTCAAGCTGAACACCAACCGCTTCCAGACCCAGACCATCGGTGTAAGGACGGCGACCAATCGCAACCAGAACCACATCGGCTTCCAGCTCTTCGGCTTTCCCGCTTTTCACCGATTCAATGGCAACTTTCAGGCCAGCATCAGATTTTTCTGCGCCGGTGACTTTGGAGCCAAGCTTGAATGTAAAGCCCTGCTTCTTGAACATACGCTGAGCATTTTTGACGATCTCACCATCCATACCCGGCAGAATGCGATCAAGAAACTCAACCACAGTTACTTCTGAGCCAAGGCGGCGCCAGACAGAACCAAGCTCAAGACCGATAACACCAGCCCCGACAACAATCATCTTGGCAGGAACCTTATCAAGCTCCAGAGCACCAGTTGAGGAAACAATCTGTTTCTCATCAATCTCGATGCCGGGAAGATTGGCAACATCAGCACCTGTGGCGATGACAATATTCTTGCCTTCCACAGTCTGGGCATCACCTTCTTCAGGGGTCACTTCAACCTTGCCAGCTGCCACAATCTTGCCGGTGCCATGGAAGACATCGATCTTATTTTTCTTGAACAGGAAGTCGATGCCTTTGACGTTGCCATCAATCACTTCGTCCTTATGACCCATCATGGCTGGCAGATCCAGCTCAGGGGTCCCCACCTTGATGCCCATATTGGCAAAGTCATGTCCGGCTTCTTCAAACAATTCAGAAGCATGCAGCAAAGCTTTGGAAGGGATACAACCAACATTCAGGCACGTCCCGCCATGGGTTTTGCGCTTTTCAACAACTGCAACCTTCATACCGAGCTGAGCTGCCCGAATCGCACACACATAGCCGCCGGGGCCAGTGCCAATCACCACAAGATCATAAGACATTTCATTCACTCCTGAATGCTAGCAGTTCGATAAAGCGTGTTATGTTTCACCCAGGCAAACAGCACAACACAGAAATTACACACCTGCCATATAGCAAGGCTGCGTACACTGTCAAAAGAATCGAACTGAGAAGAAAGAGAACCAGTTACATAAAGCCAGGCCAACAAGGCCAGCTCTGCTGCAAACCAGACAGCGAGAACCCGCAAAAATGCAGGACGTGTCAAAACCAGAATGATGGCCCCCACCACCCCAAGCGCTGCGATGATCGCCCGCACCGGCCAAAAAAGGGGAGGGATCAATTCCATTCCGACAATCGCATCAGGGTTGGTGGAAAGTGCGTTGGTGACCAAAAATCCACCAACAAGCCAAACCAGTGCGATAAAAATCAAATAGACGGCGCATAACCAACTGCCAAATTTCAAAGCAACAGCCAATGCATTCGCCTTTCTTATAATTCAGCAGGACATAAGAGCCCTTGGCCGATACTCCCGCAAGCCTTCAAACTTGAAACCGGGTCTTTGGATTGATCTCTATCTTTTAGAATAGAGCTGCGCGCAAATCACTATCACCGCTTCAAGAAAAGCACCAAAGCGAAAATGGTCGATATGTCGCGCAAAGAAAACGGGGCGTAACCGCCCCGTCTTCTGAAATGATCAAAGATTACAGATCCAGAACCAGACGCTGTGGATCTTCCAAAGCTTCCTTGATACGCACAAGGAAAGTCACAGCTTCTTTGCCGTCAACAATCCGGTGGTCATAAGAAAGCGCCAGATACATCATCGGGCGAATGACGATCTCACCATTGCGCACCACTGGACGATCTTCAATGCGGTGCATACCAAGGATACCGGATTGCGGTGCATTGAGGATTGGAGTGGACATCATGGAGCCGTAAACACCACCATTGGAGATGGTGAAAGTGCCACCCTGCATTTCTTCCATGGTCAGATTGCCGTCACGCGCCTTGCGACCGAAATCACCAATGGATTTTTCAATCTGGGCGATAGACATCTGATCAGCATCACGCACAACCGGAACCACCAGACCGCGAGGCGAACCAACGGCAACAGCCAGGTTGACATAATGCTTATAGATGATGTCGGTGCCATCAATCTCGGCATTCACAGCTGGAATTTCCTGCAAAGCCTGTGTCACAGCCTTGGCAAAGAAGCCCATGAAACCAAGGCGAACGCCGTGCTTCTTCTCAAACAGATCTTTGTATTCTTTACGAAGATTCATCACAGCAGACATGTCCACATCGTTAAATGTGGTCAGCATGGCAGCAGTGTTCTGAGCATCTTTCAAGCGGCGCGCAATGGTCTGGCGCAGCTTGGTCATGCGAACGCGCTCTTCGCGAGCCTCATCCTGAGGGGCAGAAGGAGCACGAGCAGCAGCAGCTGGAGCCGCAGCACCGGCAGGTGCTGTGGTGCCAGCAGCGATTGCATTGATCACATCGCCTTTAAGAACCTGACCGCGCTTGCCAGAACCGGCAACAGAGGCAGGATCAACCTTGTTCTCTGTCATCATCTTGGCAGCAGACGGGGCAGGCTGCATGGAAGTTGCACCGGCCTGAGCGGCAGGCGCTGCTGGAGCCGGAGCAGCAGCAGGGGCCGGGGCAGCAGCAGCCGGAGCTGCGGCAGCACCGCCAGCGCCTTCGTTCAGCATAGCAAGCAATGCGCCCACTTCAACGGTGTCACCTTCAGCGACAAGCTGTTCGCCCATGGTGCCAGCAGCAGGGGCCGGCACTTCGATGGTTACTTTGTCTGTTTCCAGCTCAACAAGCGGCTCATCAGCTGCCACTGCATCACCGGGGGCCTTGAACCACTGACCAATGGTCGCTTCGGTCACAGATTCACCCAATGTAGGGACTTTAATTTCCGTAGCCATAGTTTCTCTCACATTTCAAATTCGCATTGGTCCAGCCGTTAGTCGGCGAACGCATCATCAAGGAAAGCCTGCAATTGAGCCAAATGCTTGCTCATCAAGCCGGTTGCGGTCGCAGCAGAAGCCGGACGACCCACATAGGCTGCACGCTTGGTCTGTGCATTAATCTGGTTCAACACCCATTCCAGATAAGGCTCGACGAAGAACCAGGAGCCCTGGTTTTTCGGCTCTTCCTGACACCAGACCATATCAGCCTGAGCAAAACGGCTCAGTTCCTTGATCAAGGCCTTGGCGGGGAATGGATAAAGCTGCTCGACGCGAAGCAGGTAAACATCATTGATGCCGCGCTTCTCGCGCTCTTCGAGCAGATCATAATAAACCTTGCCAGTACACAGAATGACACGGCGGATTTTGCTGTCCTCGACCAATTTGATATTGGCGTCAGGATTGCTCTGCGCATCATCCCACAAAACACGGTGGAACGTGCTTTGCGCTGCCAACTCATCCAAACGAGACACACAACGCTTATGACGCAGCAAGCTCTTTGGTGTCATCAAGATAAGCGGCTTACGGAAAGACCGCTTCACCTGACGACGCAGGATATGGAAATAGTTGGCAGGTGTGGAACAGTTTGCCACCTGAATATTATCTTCAGCACAAGCCTGAAGAAAACGCTCAAGACGGGCAGAACTATGCTCAGGCCCCTGTCCTTCATAGCCATGCGGCAAAAGAACGGTCAGGCCGGACATACGCAACCATTTGCGCTCACCAGAAGTGAGGAACTGGTCAAATACAACCTGTGCACCGTTGGCAAAGTCACCAAACTGGCCTTCCCACATGGTCAAGCCGCGCGGCTCTGCAAGAGTATAACCATATTCAAAGCCCAAAACAGCTTCTTCAGACAGCATGGAGTTGATCACTTCATACCGTTCCTGACCTTCGCTGATATTGTTGAGCGGAATAAAACGGCTTTCATCTTGCTGATCATACAAAACGGTATGACGCTGGGAGAAAGTACCACGCTCGCAATCCTGACCGGACAGACGAACCGGGTGGCCTTCTTTTACCAAAGAGCCGAAAGCCAGAGATTCAGCGGTTGCCCAATCAATCCCTTCGCCGCTTTCAAACATCTTGGTGCGGTTGCCAAGGAAGCGCTTGATGGTACGGTGAACATTGAAATCATCAGGAATATTGGTCAGCTTGGCACCAATTTCCTTCAGATCTTCAAGTTCGACACCGGTCTCGCCAGAGCGGCGATCGTCTTCAGCACTTGCCGTTGACAGGCCAGCCCATTTGCCATCAAACCAGTCCGCCTTATTCGGAGAGAAAGCCTGACCGGCTTCAAATTCCTCATCCAGAACCTTGCGCACATCACCGCGCATGGTCTCCAGATCCTCGGCAGTGATGGTGCCTTCGGCAATCAGCTTGTCTGCATAGATCTGCAAGCTTGTCGGATGCTGGCGGATCTTTTTATACATGATCGGCTGGGTAAAGGCTGGCTCATCACCTTCGTTATGGCCAAAGCGGCGATAACAGAACATGTCAATCACAACAGGCTTGCCGAAAGTTTGGCGGAACTCTGTTGCAATCTTGGCCGCATATACCACAGATTCCGGATCATCCCCATTACAGTGGAAGATCGGTGCTTCAATCATCTTGGCCAGATCCGATGGATAAGGCGAAGAGCGCGAGAAGCGCGGATTGGTGGTAAAGCCAATCTGGTTGTTAATGATCACATGGATCGAACCGCCGGTCTTATGGCCACGAAGACCGGAAAGACCCAGACATTCCGCAACTACCCCCTGACCGGCAAAAGCCGCATCACCATGCAGCAAAAGCGGCAGAACGGTTGAGCGATCTACATCAATTGTTTCGATAAACGGACCGTCACCGGCTGCAATCTGATCCTGCTTGGCCCGCGCCTTACCCAGAACAACCGGGTTCACGATCTCAAGGTGAGACGGGTTGGCAGTCAAAGACAGGTGAACATTGTTGCCGTCAAATTCGCGGTCAGAAGAGGCACCAAGGTGATATTTCACGTCACCAGATCCTTCCACATCGTCAGGGGCATAAGAGCCGCCCTTGAACTCGTGGAAGATAGCGCGATGCGGCTTGGCCATAACCTGAGACAGCACGTTAAGGCGACCACGGTGAGCCATGCCCAACACGATCTCTTTGACGCCCATCGCACCGCCGCGCTTGATGATCTGCTCAAGAGCCGGGATCAGCGATTCCCCGCCATCAAGACCAAAACGCTTTGTACCGGTATATTTGACATCAAGAAATTTCTCGAACCCTTCAGCTTCAACCAGCTTGTAAAGGATCGCCTTCTTGCCTTCCTTGGTGAAGGAAATTGCCTTATCCGGACCTTCGATGCGTTCCTGAATCCAGCGCTTTTCAGCCGGATCGGAAATATGCATGAACTCCACCCCGAGCGTCGAACAATAGGTCCGGCGCAAAATGTCCAGCATTTCGGGAATGGTGGCAAATTCAAGACCCAGCACATGATCAATAAAGATCTTGCGGGTATAATCTGCCTCGGTAAAGCCGTAAGAAGTTGGATGCAGCTCTTCGTGATCCTTGGCTTCCGCCAATTTCAAAGGATCAAGATCAGCATGCAGGTGACCGCGCATGCGATAGGCGCGGATCATCATCAGGGCGCGAACCGAATCGCGTGTCGCCTGCTGTACCGCCTCATCGCTGAGTTCGATGCCCTGGCTTTTCGCCTTGTCCTTGAGCTTGTTGCCCAAAGTCTTTTCATCCGGGCCCCAGTCACCATCAAGGGCGGAGACCAGTTCGCCGGATGCGGGAATAGGCCAGTCAGGCCGTTTCCAGGATGCACCACGTGCCCCTGCAATCACATCTTCTCGATTGTCTTTAAGATCTTGAAAGAATCCCTGCCACTCAGCTTCAACAGCTGCCGGATTTTCCTGGTATCGGGCATAGAGATCTTCGATATAGGACGCGTTACCACCATAAAGGAAGGAAGTTAACGCGAACGCTTCATTTGCGTCCTGACGTGCCATCGCCACCAACCGGAATTTCTCCCGGCGCTCTTTCGTTTCGTCGGCACCATTGCCGAACGATTTGCCGGATTATGAGGGGGAATGGTTAATGGATCCCCCTCATACTGTCATAGTATCATTACTTACCGTTAAGCAAGGCTACCAAGGTAGTGCCCAAGCTTGCAGGAGATGGGGAAACACGGATGCCCGCATCTTCCATCGCAGCAATCTTGTCTTCAGCACCACCTTTACCGCCTGAAATCACGGCGCCAGCATGGCCCATGGTGCGGCCCGGAGGCGCTGTACGGCCGGCAATGAAGCCAACCATTGGCTTTTTGCGGCCTTTGGCAGCCTGCTCTTTAAGCCATTCAGCCGCTTCCTCTTCAGCAGATCCGCCGATCTCACCAATCATGATGATGGATTCGGTCGCATCGTCATCAAGGAACATGTCCAGCACATCGATAAACTCGGTGCCTTTCACAGGGTCACCACCAATACCCACAGCAGTGGTTTGGCCAAGACCTTCCTGAGTGGTCTGGAACACAGCTTCATAGGTCAGGGTGCCGGAACGGGATACGATACCAACAGAACCCTTTTTGAAGATGGAACCTGGCATAATGCCGATTTTGCACTCTTCAGGGGTCATGATACCCGGGCAGTTTGGACCAAGCAGGCGAGAATCGGACTTTTCAAGACGCGCCTTAACCTTGACCATGTCTGCAACCGGAATACCTTCGGTAATGCAAGAGATGAAAGGAACACCAGCTTCAATCGCTTCGATAATCGCAGCACCAGCCCCTGCAGGCGGCACATAAACAACAGAAGCATTCGCACCGGTTGCTTCCATTGCTTCTTTCACAGAAGCAAAAATGGGAACCTGTACTTCCTTGCCATCAACGGTACCAGTCCAGTTGGTGCCGCCTTTTTTAGGATGAACGCCAGCAACCATCTGGGTGCCGTAATAAGCCAGAGCCTGTTCGGTGTGGAAGGTACCGGTTTTACCGGTCAGACCTTGCACGATGACTTTGGTGTCTTTGTTGACAATAATGGACATCGTACTTACGCCCCCTTCACAGCAGCAACGATTTTCTGTGCTGCATCATTAAGATCATCGGCAGGGATCACATTGAGATCACTGTCATTGATGATTTTCTTGCCTTCTTCCACCTTGGTGCCTTCAAGACGAACAACCAAAGGCACTTTCAGGCCAACTTCGTTCACAGCTTCCAGAACACCTTGAGCAATCACGTCACAGCGCATGATGCCACCAAAGATGTTAACCAGAATGCCTTCAACATTTGGATCAGATGTGATGATCTTGAACGCAGCAGTGACTTTCTCGGTGGTAGCGCCACCACCAACATCAAGGAAGTTTGCAGGCTCAGCACCATAGAGCTTGATGATGTCCATGGTCGCCATTGCAAGACCAGCACCGTTCACCATGCAACCGATATTGCCGTCAAGGGCAACATAAGCCAGATCATGCTTGGAAGCTTCGATCTCTTTCTCATCTTCTTCGGTCTTGTCACGCAGCGCCATCACATCGTCATGGCGGAACAGGGCATTACCGTCGAAAGAGCATTTGGCATCAAGCACACGCAGATGACCGTCTTTCATCACGATCAGCGGGTTGATCTCCAGCAAGGACATGTCTTTTTCAACAAAGGCCTTATAGAGGATCGGGAACAGCTTGAGACCATCTTCACGTGCAGCACCGTCAAGAACCAGAGCATCACACAATTCGCCAGCAGCTTCTGCGGTCACGCCTGTATCAGGATCGATTGGCAGTGTGAGAATTTTCTCGGGAGTTTCCTCTGCAACCTGCTCGATATCCATGCCGCCTTCAGTAGAGGCAACAAAAGCAACACGGCCACAGGTACGGTCAACCAGCAGCGAGAGATACAATTCGCGCTCGATATCAGCGCCATCTTCAATATAAAGACGATTGACCTGCTTGCCAGCCTCACCGGTCTGGGCCGTTACCAGAGTTGAACCAAGCATCTGGTTTGCAAATTCAACAACGTCATCTTTGGAGAAAGCAAGGCGTACGCCGCCTTTTTCGCCAGCAGACTCTTCCTTGAATTTGCCTTTACCACGACCACCCGCATGGATCTGGGATTTCACAACCCAGAGCGGACCGCCCAATTTGTCAGCAGCAGCTGCAGCTTCATCAGCAGAAAAAATTGGCACACCCTCAGCAACAGGGGCACCGAATTCCTTCAGAAGCGCTTTTGCCTGATATTCATGAATATTCATGGGAGCTTCACTCCTTCACTCCGAAAATGGTTTGTCCCTAAAGAGAGTTCCCTACAAACCATTCGCCTCATTTTGATCGAAGATCTTGCCCGGCCTCAGGCCGGGCAAGACATAATCAGATAAACTTAGTCAGCCAGATCTGGAGAAATCCGCTGGCAAGCCTCGATCAGGCCTTTCACGGAATCTACAGAATGATCGAACTGGGCTTTTTCGTCGCCATTCAGTTCAATCTCGACGATGCGCTCGATACCACCAGCACCGATAACGGTTGGAACACCGCAATACAGGCCATCAACACCATATTCACCAGACAGAGCAGCCGCACATGGCAGAACGCGCTTTTTGTCTTTGAGGTAAGATTCAGCCATCGCAATGGCAGAAGATGCAGGGGCATAAAAAGCAGAACCGGTTTTAAGCAGAGCAACGATCTCGGCACCACCATCACGGGTGCGCTGAACGATCTCATCAAGACGGCTCTGTTCGATCCAGCCCATTTTAACCAGGTCGGTCAAAGGAACACCGGCAACAGTGGAATAGCGTGTCAGCGGAACCATGGTATCGCCATGACCACCCAGAACGAACGCTGTTACATCTTCAACAGAGACATCAAACTCATCTGCCAGGAAGTGGCGGAAACGAGCAGAGTCAAGAACACCAGCCATGCCGACAATTTTGTTCTTTGGCAGGCCAGAGAATTTCTGCAGAGCCCAAACCATGGCATCCAGTGGGTTGGTGATGCAGATTACGAAAGCATCTGGAGCATATTTGCCGATGCCTGCGCCAACCTGCTGCATGACCTTGAGGTTGATTTCAACCAGATCATCACGGCTCATGCCCGGCTTACGAGGGACACCAGCGGTCACGATAACCACATCAGCACCAGCAATCGCCTCATAGGACTGGGTGCCGGAAAGTTTTGCGTCAAAGCCGTCAACCGGAGCTGATTCAGCAATGTCGAGAGCCTTGCCCTCTGGAGTGCCTTCTGCAATATCGAAGAGAACGATATCGCCCAACTCTTTCAAGCCTGCGAGATGAGCCAGCGTGCCACCGATCTGACCCGCACCGATCAAAGCAATTTTGTTCCGCGCCATTTTGGTAGTTTCCCTAAACGTAAGGTTGTCCCATAAGAGGGAATGGATGGCTGTAACTACCGCTTTTAAGGTGCGCTTTCAAGTCGCAGATAGTTGAATTTCTGCAAAAAAATATAGATTTTAGGCGCACTTACCCTTAACGTCAGCGTTAGCTTGCAAAGGGACCAGAGGCCAAATATTCGTCCGATTGCATCTCCACAAGGCGGGAGGTCGTGCGTGCAAATTCAAAGGCTTCGGTGCCTTTTTCAGCTACATACAGGTCAAAGGCAGAGGCCTCTGCAGAGGCAATCAGGCGCACATTATTGTCATAAAGCGTATCAATAAAGATGATAAAGCGCTTGGCTTCATTGCGATTCGCAAGTCTTAGCTGCGGAATATCTTCCATAACAATCGTATGATAGAGACTACAGAGCTTGAGATAATCCGACGCGCCCAGGGGTTTGGCGCATAGATCATCAAAGCGAAACCGGGCATGTCCGTGATAGGCTTCAGGGATCTCGATCGTACGCCCCTGATTGACTACAGAATCGCCTGGTGCATGTTTGCCATCAATCAAGGCTTCCCACATACGCTGAATAGCGCTTGCGGTATCATCATTAAGTGGATGGAGGTAAACCGGCTGGCCACCCAGCTTCTCCATTCTAAAATCGGTGCGCGAGTCGAGTTTCAGAATATCGCAATGCTGGCCGAGCAAGTCGATAAAGGGCAAAAAGAGCTGGCGATTAAGACCATCGCGATACAGATTACGCGGCTCCACATTGGACGTTGCAACCACCACCACCCCGTGATCAAACAAGCGCGAGAAGAGCCGCCCAAGCAGCATCGCATCAGCAATGTCCGTGACAGAAAACTCATCAAAGCATAAGAGCCGAACCTCTTCAGCCAGATCTTCGGCCACCGGCTTGATAGGATCATCCCCCTTGATCTTGCCTGCGGCAATATCAGCCCGTGCCTGCTTGATCCGCTCATGCATATCTCGCATGAATTCATGGAAATGCGCCCGCAACTTGCGCCGCACCGGCACCACCTCAAAGAACAGATCCATGACCATGGTCTTACCACGGCCAACATCGCCCCAGACATAAAGGCCCTTCACGCTCTCTTTGGGCTGGCGTTTGGCAAACAACCACCCGAGCGCCGAATGCTTATTGGCAAGGCGCATGGTGCTGACCCGCTCCAACAATGTATCAAATTGCAAAGTCAGGGCGCGCTGATCTTCATCAAGATCAATTTCGCCATGCTCAACCTTGAAATCATACAAGCCAGAGACAGTCTTATACATAGTTACTCCAAACCCGACAAAAGCCGGCTTATAAAAGCCGACTTGCCTTGTTCTCTAATGCTCCCGATGACGGGGGACAAGATTTAGCGGAAGAAAGAAACCGCCCTGCCGTCTGACAGGATCTGGCCATCAAAACGGCCAGCGCTGGTTGAATAGAGCTTGGCCATGGTGCTTCCATCTTCAGCCAGCAACACCACTTGCGGACCATTAAGGTTCCACGCATTGATGCGCTGCAATTCAGAAGACTGGCATCCCCGTGTGGATGCACGATAACCACCACTCCAACTGGTCAGGTTCACATTCAGCTTGCATTGCTCAGCACCGGACGCCAAGGTCCAGGCCCCCAAAAGATCTGTCCGGGACAGACTCTTGGCCGAGGCTGGAGCGGCGGCTACAATCGTAGACTGGCCTTGGGCTGCTACATCTGCCCCTTGCTGGGACAATTCAGCTTCAGCCCCCATGGCATTATTGATTGGCTGACCCGGCTGACCACCAATCTGAACATTTGCCCCGGGATCCAGAGGCGAAAGGGTTTGACTTTGCACCGGAGCCGTGGGCGCCGGCGGCAAAGAAGCTGGCCGTCCGCCAAACCGGTCCATCCCAAGGGAGGAACAGCCTGCAAGCACAAACCCTGCACCAACTATCATAGTCAAGCGAATCATAAGGCTCTCCTTATCGCACTGCCTTAGAGTCAATCTATCCCCGATAAAGATCAAGATCACCTTAAGCCTTGCAGCCAAAACTGAGATATATTTGCAACAAGTAGAAAAGAGATAAGCGCCAGCCTTATAGCAGGCAAAAGACTTGGAATATAAAGTTGCAGCATTCAAATGCCGATTGAACGGTCAGATCCTAGCGTACTTTTTCCATCAAAAAGGTTTCACCCTTACCATCAACGCCAACCCAAAGCGCACCATCACGGTTGGTCATAGAGACAATCTCGTCACCCATATGGTTTTTCAAAACCAGCTTGCCATTGCCGTAACGCCAGCTCTCAAGCATAAAAAAGGCTGTTGGACAGGATGGAACGCCACTTGCTTTAAAGCCGCCCTCGGTCAGATCCTTTTCAAGATTGAGCAAGCAGGCTTCGTCTCCCTTATGGTTGAACAATTTGGCAGAGGCCCGCCGGACAAGATCCGCCGCCGGATTTACACGCCTTGTCCGCAGCTCCCACTGACCCAAAAGCTTCTGATTAACCGCTCCAGACTGCATGCTGACCTGAGTAATAGCACCCTGACTTGCAAAGGCTTGAGACTCGCTCCCCAGATCTTCCAGATCCTTATCCGCAATCGTCAGTTCCTGCGGCCCCTTTGATGCTTTTTGGGAAAATTTCTCGGCAGCGCTTTCATCAATAGGCGGCAAAGCTGCTTGCATGACGGGAGATAACGATCCCGCATTCTGACCGGTTTGAACAACGCTGTCATCCATCACCCCACCAAGAGAGCAACCCGATAAAACCAGAGAAGCAAGAATGCCCCAAAAGGCATTGACGGATTTGGACACAGTTATCACACCTGTAAGAACCCTAAAGCGCGGCAAGCTTAAGCGCTTCTTATGCCAAGGTCCACCCTTTGGCCACATTTTATCTTCTGCTGATCACTTCAAAATCAGATCAGGTAGCCCTATCAACACACAGGAGTCTTTTTAAAGGAGAATCTAGGCTGCTTCATGACGAGGAAGCTGACCCGAGGCCAAAGCTCGATCAATAACAAGGCGCATATCAGCAAAACAATCTCGCACCGCCTGCTTGCGGCTAACATTCTCCATCCGCTCAACCACAGGCTTGATCTGCAAATGGGTGATCTTGGGTTGATTGGGAAAAAGAGGCAGTGTGAACTGATCAATAGATGGCTGAAAACCAATGATCAAATCAATGCGAGGGGAATAAGGCTGCAAAAAGATATCGATAGGCTTTGGGCAATAATCATCCGGCGTGATGTTATTCTCTTTAAAGACTTCCAGAATATGACGGTCAAGCACCGGCGCGGGGGTAATCCCGGCACTGAAGGCGCGCAAATGTCCACGACTATGCTGGTTAAAATAGGCCTCTGCCATGATGGACCGACCATTATTGGTGGCATCAACAAACAAGATATTCGTCTGCAGCATCATAGTCTCCATAAGTTAAGCCCATCATCAGGCTCCCTTTTGGAGGCCTGACCAGACCAAGTCACGCGCGATTTACTCCGCCTTTCCAACAATTGTATGACAATTGCCACAAAGGCTGACACATAGCCTATTTATACATTTAATCGCATATTACCAGCCACATTCAAACAAAAGTTAGTTTATACAAACTACTCACGCAGAAATACGTAATCACCCAAAATAGCCTTTTGGCTAATAGCGGCATCAGTTGCATAAAAAATGCGAATACAAAAATCAACTTAAAAAAGTGTCAGTTTTTCTATCGAAAACCATAGAAACCCGAACCAATGGCATGCCACAAAAAAACACTGCCCCAGGCGAGCCGGGACAGTGTTTAGAACGACAAGTCTGAAACTGGAATGAACGGGGATTAGATTTCCCGCTCGACCAGCATCTTCTTGATCTCGGCAATGGCCTTGGCAGGGTTCAAACCCTTCGGACATGCTTTCGAGCAGTTCATAATCGTATGACAGCGATAAAGACGGAATGGATCTTCCAGATTGTCCAAACGCTCGCCGGTAAACTCATCACGGCTGTCGATCAGCCAGCGATAGGCCTGAAGCAGAATGGATGGACCAAGATAGCGATCCCCGTTCCACCAGTAAGACGGACAGGAAGTGGAGCAGCAAGCACACAGAATACACTCATAAAGACCATCCAGCTTGGCGCGATCTTCTCGAGATTGCAGCCATTCGGTCTCTGGCTCTGGTGTTACCGTTTTAAGGTAAGGCTCAATGGAGCGATGCTGTGCATAGAAGTTGTTGAGATCTGGCACCAGATCCTTCACCACTTCCATATGCGGCAGAGGATAAACCTTTACCGTATCATCAATGCATTCATCCATGCCCTTGGTACAGGCCAGTGTGTTGGTGCCATCAATATTCATGGCGCAAGAGCCGCAAATGCCTTCACGGCAAGAACGACGCAGCGTCAAAGTGGGGTCAACACTGTTTTTGATGTAAAGAAGGCCATCCAGAACCATGGGGCCGCAAGCATCGCGATCGACATAATAGGTATCGATCTGCGGATTCTTGCCATCATCCGGGTTCCAGCGATAAATGCGGAATTCAGTTACATTGGTCGCACCTTCCGGCTTTGGCCAAGTTTTGCCTTCCTGCATTTTCGAATTCTTCGGCAGCGCAAGTTCTACCATAATCTCGCTCCGCTTGTTCGGTCCTTGTCCTGCTTCTTATGCCGATAAGAAACAGGCATATTATCGAAAAGAGCCGGACACAAAGCGTCCGGCATTGGATCTGTTAGTAGACACGGGCCTTTGGCGCGATCTTCTTCATATCAATTCCGCCTTCTGCCTCAGTGGTCAGCGGATCCAGCACAACTGGACGATAATCAAGCTTCACATCGCCTTCATCAGACACCCATGCAAGAGTATGCTTGCGCCACTCGTCATCATTCCGGCCTGCCAGATCACCATCTTTGTAATCTTCGCGAGCATGGGCACCACGGCTCTCTTTACGAGCCTCGGCACCGTTGACGGTAAGGATGGCATTTGGCATCAGGTTCTGCAGCTCGAGCGTTTCCATCAGATCGGAGTTCCAGATCAGTGACCGGTCTGTCACTTTCAGATCTTTCATCTCACCCCAGATGTCTTTCATCTCGGCGCAACCCTGCTCAAGGGTTTCTTGCGTACGGAACACAGCAGCATTGTTCTGCATGCTCTTTTGCATTTTGAGGCGCAGATCAGCTGTTGGCGTGCCGCCATTTGCATAGCGGGTATTATCGAACCGCTCCATGATTGCATCAAAGCAAGCTTCATTGGTGCTTGGCACCGCAGCATCCTTGTCAATCACTTGCCCTGCACGGATCGCTGCCGCACGGCCAAAGACCACAAGGTCAATCAGGGAGTTCGAGCCAAGACGGTTGGCACCATGCACCGACGCACAGCCCGCTTCACCCACAGCCATAAGACCCGGCTGGATGCGGTTTGGATTGTCGCTGTCAGCGTTAAGAGCTTCGCCCCAATAATTGGTCGGAATACCGCCCATATTATAGTGAACCGTTGGCAAAACAGGAATTGGTGCCTTGGTGACGTCAACACCGGCAAAGATTTTTGCCGATTCGGAAATACCGGGAAGACGCTCTGCCAGCAGATCAGGATCAAGATGGTCCAGATGCAGGAAGATGTGATCACCATCAGGGCCAACACCGCGGCCTTCGCGAATTTCCATGGTCATGCAGCGCGAAACAACATCGCGCGATGCCAGATCCTTGGCGCTTGGGGCATAACGCTCCATAAAGCGCTCGCCTTCGGAATTGACCAGATAACCGCCTTCGCCGCGAGCACCTTCGGTGATCAGACAGCCGGAGCCGTAAATCCCGGTTGGGTGGAACTGAACAAATTCCAGATCCTGCATTGGCAGACCGGCACGGGCCACCATGCCGCCCCCATCCCCAGTACAGGTATGGGCTGAGGTTGCAGAGAAATAGGCACGGCCATAACCACCGGTCGCCAGAACCGTCATCTTGGCATTGAAGCGATGAATGGTCCCGTCATCAAGGTTCCAGGCAACGACGCCCTGAATTTCGCCATCCTCTGATTTCAGCAAATCAATTGCGAAATATTCGATATAGAATTCGGCATTGTTGCGCAGGCTCTGACCATACAGCGTGTGCAAAATCGCGTGACCAGTCCGGTCAGCCGCGGCACATGTGCGCTGCACGGGAGGACCTTCACCAAAATTCTGCATATGGCCACCAAACGGCCGCTGATAGATCTTGCCTTCCTCGGTCCGTGAGAAAGGAACCCCATAATGCTCCAGCTCATAAACAGCAGCCGGTGCTTCACGGGTGAGATATTCCATTGCGTCGGTATCACCCAGCCAGTCAGAGCCCTTCACAGTGTCATACATATGCCACTGCCAGCTATCCGGCGTCATATTTTTAAGCGATGCAGCAATACCGCCCTGCGCTGCCACGGTGTGGGAGCGGGTTGGGAACACCTTGGAAATACAGGCGGTCTTAAGACCCTGCTCTGCCATACCCAATGTTGCACGCAGGCCAGCACCGCCAGCGCCAACCACGATCACATCAAAATTGTGATCGACAATCTGATAGGCGCGGCCATTGATATTATAGGCACCGGGCTTGTAATCATCTGCCATGTGCTTAACCCCCAAAGGACAGTTTAAGCACCGCAAAAATGCAGGCCAAACCAATCACGATTGAAAAGAATTTATTACCCATCACCAAAGGAATTTTCACATTCTCGGTGTGAACATAATCCTCGATGATGACCTGCATACCCAGATGCATGTGATAGATGCCCGACACCACAAACAGGATCAGGGCAATCCCGACCAGCGGCGAGGCTACCAGCTCCTTGGCGGTGGCATAATCAGCTCCGGCGACCTTGATCAAAATGATGATAAAGGCCAGAGCCAAAAATACATTGGCAGTAGCGGTCAGGCGCTGCATCCAGAAATGATGCGTACCACTATGGGCAGAGCCCAAACCGCGGACAGATTTCATATGAGTTTTCATGGTCATGATCTCTCTCCCGCCTACAGAACGCTATAGCCGATAACCCAGACCAAAACAGTCAGGATCAAACCGCCAGCAAGTGTCAGGCGCGCCAGCCACTCACGTTCTTGCTCACCAAAGCCAAGACCGAAGTCCCAGATAAAGTGGCGGATGCCGCCAAGCATGTGATGCAGCAGGGCCCAGCTATAGCCAAACAGCACCAACTGCCCCAGCCAGGAACCGAAAATAGCCTGCGCTGTTTCAAAGGCTTCTGGGCCGGTTGCCAGTGCCAGCAACCAATAGGCCAGCAGAACAGTACCGAAATAGAGTGCAGCTCCAGTGATACGATGCACGATGGACATAGTCATCGTCAGCATCGGACGATAAATCTGCAGATGCGGAGAAAGAGGGCGTTTGCCCTTCAGGTCGACGTCTGTCATCTTCTTAGGTCCTCGACAGGTGACGCTTGCGTAAAGGTAACCATAGGTCAGGTTCGCATTTCTGTTGTCATAGCGACAAATTGCCTAAAGGTCAAAGCGAAAGCCCCCAGATTCGTCATAAAAGCGACAAAATTCGCCTAAGGAACGAAGCAAAATCATTACGTTACGCAAAGGGAAGCTTAATTTTCTTCAAAAACACGGCCCACACATAACCTTCATAAGGTAAAAGAAGTGTAGCCAAAAAGAAAAGCCCGGCAACTAGCAAAAAGTTACCGGACTTTTCAGCTTTCATCTCGTGGTCAGGCCATCCACTAGGCGCGCGGCAGCAGCACCCAGACATCCAGATCCAGAATAACGGATGGATCATAGCCCTCTTCGCCTTTGCCCGGCAGGCCATCACAAGGCTGATCCTTGGTGGCAAACATCCGCAGGCGCAGAGCGCCCACATCGGAGCGGCCGGGAAGCTCGGCTTTATCAATCACCTCGGACCAGGCAAAAACTGTATTACCAGCAAAGAGCGGTGCCACATGCCGCCCGCCATTAATTGCGGCAATATGGAAGGCATTGCCAAGACCGTTAAAGGACAGCGCGCGGGCAAGGGAGATAACATGACCGCCATAAATAAGCCGGCGACCAAAGCGTCCTTGGCCTTCGGTAAACTGGTTGAAATGCACCTTCGCAGTGTTCTGGTAAAGGCGGGTTGCCATCTGGTGCTCGGCTTCTTCCACTGTCATGCCGTCCACATGATCAATGGTCTCGCCCACGTCATACTCGTCCCACAGATGAACAGAGCCGGAGAGATCTTTATCAAACGCGCTGATATCAAGCAAAGGCACCGCATCACCAAGGCTGGAAGCCTCAAGGGATGCAGGAAGGCTTGGGACCGTGTCATGACCGGTCGGGGTTGAAGGATCTTTTTTGCGCACCATCACCCAGCGCACATAATCAAGCACCGTGGTGCCATGCTGGTTCACGCCGGTAGAGCGCACATAGACAACACCGGTCTTGCCGTTGGAATTTTCTTTAAGGCCAATCACCTCGGAAGAGGCCGACAAGCTGTCACCGGGATAGACCGGAGCAAGAAAACGGCAGCCCGCATAGCCCAGATTGGCAACCGCATTGAGCGAGATATCCGGCACTGTTTTGCCAAAGACAATATGAAAGACCAAAAGATCATCAATGGGAGAGCGCTCATAGCCAAGACCTTGGGCAAACGCATCAGAGGATTGCACAGCAAAGCGAGAGCCATACAGGGAGGTGTAAAGAGAGGCATCCCCCACCGTCACCGTGCGCGGTGTGGCATGGCGGATCACCTGCCCGATTGTGAAATCTTCAAAAAAATTGCCAGCATTGGTCTTGCTCATTGGCATCACTCCCTCATACCTGCCTTTAATCGCGCAAAGACAGGCCTATTTCGCTTCTTTGGCCATACCCTATTGCACCGCACAACAAATGTCATCCTTACGATAGGATGAGAGCCTGTGAGCAAAGGGAATGGGATGATGCAAGCCTACTCACACATACACAAACATGCTTGAAAGCTGTGAAATAAAGGGGGATCGCTAGAAAACCGGCCTGAACCTCTTGCAAATAGTTAAACTTGCCTCAACACTGCGAAGCAGGAAGCAGCACAAAAACTCTTTCAATGGAGAAATGTGCGCAATGGCAAAGCCAAAGAATTTCCTCAAAATTTCATGCTACGGGCTTAAGCTTTCAGCTCATGGTACCGTCGCCATAATCGCTCACCATCTTCTTCTCATATTTGTAGTTGCTGCGCTAATTGGCATCATTGCATTTTGGCCAGACAATACCGCTAAACTGATCTCTTCCTTGGACACGATCCAACAGCAAACATTGAACAATGATCATGTCAAAAACTAATCCAGTCTTACCTTTGACAAAATCTTTATGCTAATCAATCACATTCCTTGTTGAGAGTGAGCCGTGCCATGCCATCCCGCCTTTTGCAAACCAGCCTTGCCTTTACTGCCAGCCTTGCAGCTTTGACCTTTGCCGCCCATGCCACATCGCTTGGGCCCCGCCCCTTCTTTCTGATTGAGCAAATGCAAGACAGCCCCTTGAAGGAAAAGCTGCAAGCGTGTGCCAAGGACTTTGATGCGGGAAAGCCGATTAAAAAGACCCTCTTCTCCATCGGGCACCGCGGCGCACCCCTGCAATTCCCCGAACATACAAAAGAAGGCTATACAGCAGCCGCACGCATGGGCGCTGGCATAGTGGAATGCGATGTGACCTTCACCAAGGATAAAGAGCTTGTGTGTCGCCATAGCCAAAAGGATCTAGCCACCAGCACCAATATTTTGCAAACAGATCTTGCCGCCACCTGCATTCAGCCCTTTGAGCCAGCTGCAAGTGGGAATAAAGCCAAAGCCAGCTGCCAGACCGCTGACATTCTCCTAAGCGAGTTTAAACATCTCACCGGTAAGATGGACAATGCCAACAAAAAGGCTGTATCGGTGCAAGGCTTTCTTGATGGCACAACCTCTTGGCGCACCAATCTTTACGCCAATATGGGCGGCACGCTTTTAAGCCATAAAGAATCCATTGCCCTGTTCAAAGACCTTGGGGTGAAATTCACTCCAGAGCTAAAAGCGCCAAGTGTGACCATGCCTTTTGATGGGATGAGCCAAGAAGACTATGCGCAGATGCTCATAGATGAGTATAAAGACGCAGATATTCCCGCATCTAGCGTCTGGCCGCAAAGTTTCAATCTTAAAGATATTGAATATTGGATCGAAAACGAGCCGGACTTTGGAAAACAGGCCATCTTTCTTGATGGCCGCGCGCGCGATGGCCTCAAGCCGCAGGATCCAAGCACATTCAGCCCCACCATGGCGGAGCTGAAAGAAAAGGGCATCAACTATATCGCCCCGCCTTTATGGATGCTGCTGTCCCTTCATGGCGAGACGATTGTCCCGTCCGCTTACGCCAAAGAAGCAAAGAAAGCCGGGCTTAACATCATCACATGGACGCTGGAGCGCTCGGGCCCACTGAACAATGGCGGCGGCTGGTATTACCAGTCAGTCAAAGATGTCATCAATCATGACGGACAGATCTTTGAGGTGCTGGATATTTTGGCCAAAGAAGTGGGCGTGGTCGGCGTTTTCTCCGACTGGCCAGCCACAACAAGCTTTTACGCCAATTGCATGGGCCTCAAATAGGCCTTGCCCCAGCTATGAGGCATTTCAGCCACATGTCTGGAAAATACCTTGGGGTAAAAAGGGCAAGGCTTGAGCTTGCCCAAAAGCGCGGTTAGCGTGCCTGCGAAGTGTCCATCCGGAGTTTTTATGCTCAAAAAAGAGAATCAGTAATCTGGCTTGCTGCCATTTTTGCGGATCCTGACCAATCGGGGCAGGTCCTTATAAAAAGAATTGGGAACGCCTTTACGCCTAAAGAGAGACCCAGTTCGGCAGTGAGCACATTCATGCGACCCTTTGCGGCCAGCGCCAAGAAGGGCGGTTTCGCACGTTTGTACCCGGATTCATCTCATTCATGGATATTTCAAGACCAGAGCAGAAAATTCTGCATCTGTTGGCGCAAGGCGGCTCAATCCGCCTTGAGAAACATGACGGACGCCATATCTCAAAAATCGAACTTTTCACTCGCGAAGGCTGGCTCTTTAGCGGATTAACGCTGGAGGTTTTTCGCAAATTAAAGCGAAGACGCCTGATCCGTTCGGTAAAGAGCAGACCCTATCAAATTACCCGCCGCGGGCTGGAACTTGTCCGCTCTCAGGCAAACAACCGGTAGGATTGGCTATGGCCATTTCCAAACAAAAAGGGTGCGCTTTAAAGCGCACCCAATTTTACATCCCGGTCATAGACAAAATCGTCTCCAACCTCTTTGATCACAGCCTGCCCGCAGCGCATCTTCCCGCTCTCCTGATCAAAGGCATAGGAAGGGGAGCCATAAAGCTCCCATCCCTTTGACAATGCTTCGCTTACCTTATGGCAAAAGGACGCATCATCATCAGCTGTGAGAAAACGATAAACCTGCATGATTATTGCTCATCCTGCCGGGCAATCGCATTGGCAATATCCACCACCCGGCGGGCCATTTCCGCATGCAGACGCTCGACCATTTTGCCGTTGATCGTCATCACATTCTTGGACTGGTTTTCAGGCGCATCAAAGGCATCGATGATCTCGCGGCAGCGACCGATTTCTTCCTCGCTTGGCGAGAAAATGCGGTTGCAATCTGCGATCTGTTTGGGGTGAATAATGGTCTTGCCATCCATACCCATTTCAGCCCCTTGCTCACATTCTGCAACAAAACCTTCGGCATCGGTAAACTGGTTATAGACACCGTCAATGATGTCAATCTCATAGGCGCGCGCTGCCGCAAGGCACTGCATCAACCATGGCATCATAGGAACGCGACCCGCAGTGAGAGCCGCCCGTGTTTCCTTCGATAAGTCATTGGTTCCCATAATGAAACAGGAAAGGCGGGAGCCGTTATATTCAAGCTTTGAAGAGGCAATTTCCAGCGCCCGCACCATGGCACCCGGCGTCTCCATCATCGCCCAGATTTTAAGGTCCTGATCTGCATGAGCTTCATTCAGACGACGACCAATGGCATAAACATCCTCGGCACAATCCACCTTGGGCACCAGCACCGCATCGGGGGCAGCTTCAATCGCGCCAGCCAGATCTTTCTCACCCCAAGGGGTCTCCAGACCATTCATGCGGATGACCACTTCGCGATGACCAAAGCCGCCCTCTTTCACAGCCGCAACCACCTGCTCGCGGGCCATGTCTTTTTGATCTGGTGCAACCGAATCTTCCAGATCCAAAAGCAACACATCAACAGGCAGGGTCTTGGCTTTTTCCAGTGCACGAGCATTTGACCCGGGCATATAAAGAGCGGTACGACGAGGACGGAAACTCATTGGTTTGACTCCCATAAAACAAAAATGGTCTTGTTGCACTGCAAGATAGACAGCTTGCCAAAACTTGACCACCCCCTTCGTTAGACCAATTCCAACAATCATAATGACAAAACAGCATGCGCAATGCTGTAAGGGACGGAAGAAGCAGAATGAAAAAGGCAGATCTTGTCATCATTGGCGGCGCAATCGTTGGGGCCTCTGTTGCCTATTTCCTGAAAAAAGATCTTGGATTTGAAGGCTCGGTTGTGGTGGTTGAAAAGGACCCAACCTATGCCAAAAGCTCCACCACCCTGTCGGCTGCATCCATTCGCCAGCAATTCTCCACCCCGCAAAATATTGCACTCTCCCAGTTTGGCCTCAAGTTCCTGCATGAGCTAAAAGACCGCTTCGGGCCAGACGCCGATATCGGTTTTCATGAGGGCGGCTATTTGCTGCTAGCCTCTCAGGCCGGTTTACCTGTCTTGCAGCAAAACCACAAAACCCAGCTGGCTGCTGGTGCCAATATCGAATTGATGAGCCCCGAGCAACTCAAGGCGGCCTTTCCATGGATGAATGTCGATGATCTGGCCGGTGGCTCCTATGGTCATTCCGGCGAAGGCTGGTTTGATGCCCATATGCTGCTTAATCTCGTGCGCAAAGGGGCCATCGCAGCGGGAGCAGAATTTATCAAGGATGAAGCGACCGGTTTTGTCAAAGAAGGCAATCGCATTACCGGCGTCAAGCTCGCCTCGGGCAGCACCATTGCTTGCGGCGCGGCGGTCAATTGCGCCGGACCCAATGCAGGGACTGTCGCCAGCTATCTTGATATCCCTCTGCCAATCGAGCCGCGCAAACGCACGGTTTTTGTCATTGACTGCAAGGTCCCTCACCCAAAAATGCCGCTTATGGTCGATACATCCGGCGTTTATATCCGCCCCGAAGGCGATTTTTACATCTCCGGCGTCTCTCCGGGAACGGAGCGTGATATTGCCGTTGATTGCGACGATGTCGATCCGCACTATGATTTGTTTGAAGAGGTAATCTGGCCAAGCCTTTATGAGCGCATGCCCGGATTTGAAGCCATCAAAATGGCCAATGCCTGGGCCGGCCATTATGAATATTGCACGCTGGACCAAAATCCCGTCATTGGCGCCCATCCCGAAATCACAAACTTCTATATTGCCGCCGGTTTCTCCGGCCATGGCCTGCAACATGCCCCCGGAACCGGCCTTGCCATTGGGGAATTGTTCCTTCATGGCGAATATCGCTCGCTTGATCCCTCCATTTTCGGTTATGAAAGGATCATAAGCGGACAACCGGTTCGCGAACTCAATGTGATCTAGGGTCCCGGCCATGGGATCAAGCCAAGAGAAGCGCTCATGACCCTTCAAAAGACTGCCGCCCCCCTTCCTGCCAAAGCGGTTTTGGTCATTTCAAGTCATGTCATGGCAGGAACGGTCGGGAACAGAGCGGCGGCCTTTGCTCTGGAGCGCATGGGCCATCCCGTTTGGGAAATCCCGACAATTGTGCTGCCATGGCATCCCGGCCATGGCCCAGCAACACGGCAGGTGCCAGATCCGCTTCTCTTTAGCCAAAGCCTTGAAGACTTAACGCAGCATCCCGATTTTTCGTCCCTTGGTGCTGTGCTGACCGGCTATTTGGGAGAGGCCAGCCAAGCCGCCCCCATTGCCAAGCTGGTTGATAAGCTCAAAGCCGCCAATCCCGAGGCTCTTTATGTTTGCGATCCTGTCATGGGAGAAGAAACGGGACTCTATATCCCGCAGCAAACAGCAGAAGCCATGCGCGACATCCTGCTACCGCGCGCTGACATTATCACGCCGAACCGCTTTGAATGGAATTGGCTGACCCAAAGCGCGGCAAGTGACAATATGGAGCTGGTCAAGGCAGCCCAAAGCCTTGATGTGCCCAAAACCATCATCACCAGTGCCTTTCCCATGCTACGCAATTCCATTGGTAATCTTCTGGTTCAAAAGGCCGAGGGCGATAAGGTTCCTCAGGCCATTTTGTGCGAGCATCAGGCCATCCCCACCCCTCCCAATGGCACGGGAGATCTGTTTGCCGCGCTCTATCTGGGCCACCAGCTTGCTGGCCACAGCGACGAGCAAAGCCTCAAACTGGCATCGAGCGGCATTTTTGAAGTGGTCTCGCGCACGCGCCAGCTTGAGGAAAAAGATCTCAATCTTGCAGCCTTTCAGGATCGTTTCATCCGCCCCATGGCTATGGTCAATCTGCGCTCGCTCAGCGCAGGCCCCAAAACAACACCCTTTCGCAAAGGCCCCAAACGCCAACCAAAATCCTGAAAACCTCTTGCCGTCATTTGCCTTTGCCTTAAGTTACCCTTCGTGACAACCACCATCCGGCCCCGCCCCCCCTATCTCCCTCCTTTAAGCGACAGAGAAACGCCATGTCTTCCAAACCCAGCCAAGCAGATATTTCCAAAGCTTATGATCTGATCAAGCCCCATATCCGCAAAACACCCCTCTTCTCTGTCTCAGGCGCACCCTTTGGATTAAAGCAGCCGGTTGATCTCAAGCTAGAGCTTTTGCAAAAGTCGGGATCCTTTAAGGCGCGCGGTGCCTTTTATAATTTGCTCAGCAGAGAGGTCCCGTCCTCTGGTGTTGCCGCCGCCTCAGGGGGCAATCACGGGGCAGCGGTGGCCCATGCTGCCCATAGCCTTGGCATTCCGGCAAAAATCTTTGTACCGGAAATCTCGTCTCCGGCCAAAATCAACAAGATCAAACATGCAGGGGCGCAAGTGGTGGTCAAAGGGGATCGCTACGCCGACGCCCTTGGCCTGTGCGAGGCCTATCAGGCCTCATCTGGCGCAATCGGGCTTCATGCTTATGACGGCTTTCACACCATTTGCGGGCAAGGCACATTGGGGCAGGAACTGGAAGAGCAATGGGGCGGAGATCTGCCTGATACGCTTCTTGTCGCCGTCGGCGGCGGCGGTATGATTTCCGGCCTTGCCAGCTGGTTCGGACGACGCATCAAGATCGTTGGCGTGGAGCCGCAAAAGGCCTGTGCCCTTCATCAGGCAATGGCAGCCTCTCGGCCCGTTGATGTTGACGTTGCAGGCGTTGCAGCCGATTCGCTTGGTGCCAAACGCATTGGCGAGACGGGATTTGAGATCTTGCAGCCTGTGTTGGATGAGGTCATCACCATACCCGATGATGCCATCACCAAAGCCCAGACCACCTTATGGCAGGATTATCATCTGGCCTCGGAAGCCGGAGGCGCCGCGGCCTTTGCCGCTCTCCAGTCCGGTGCCTATAAAGCAAAAGAAAACGAGAAAGTCGCAATCATCCTGTGCGGCTCAAATGTAGAACTTCAAAAACTCGCGTCCCTGACCGAGAGCCACTAAAAATTATGGCCCGCAAAGCGGGCCATCTATAGTCAGGTGAATAGCACAAACCTGCCCTGTCTTAAGGTTGATAGGGCAAGGATGAATGATGCAATACGATGCGTAGCACGCCATCTTCATCTTTCTTGTAACCAAAGCTCTTATCGACTTGCGTAAGGTTGCCATCCTTATCGGTCAGCTTGATCCAGCCCATCCACATGCCAACGTCGCCTTCCACAAACTCGGCCGCAGTGACGCTTTCCATTTCGCGCCAGCCTTTAATCCCAAAGCCGGAATCCAGCGGATAGTCAGCATCATGGCCAACAAAATAGGACAAAGCCCCTTTGCGGGTTGGACGGAAGGTCTGATCGCCGCTTGCAAGTGTTGGCTTGAACAGAACCGGACCAAGATTATAGCCATAAGCGGCATCCAGAACCTGTTCGGCCACTGCGCGCGCTGCATCAATATCACCTTCTTCATAAGCTTTGGAGATGGCAATCAGCCCGTCACCCCAGGCATTGCGTGCAGCTTTTAACTCATCACTGGAAATCGGCATAGTCTCATCCATTTCGCTTATGGTTTTGGGCAGGCTCCGGTTAAGCAAATGCCTTGCTTATCAAAACAACCAGCCGCAGAACCAGCATTTTCTCTTGGGATTTTCTAATGGCGCGATAGTGTCATACCGGCCTTCATTTTCCAAGCCGATTTTTCCTAGCCAAAAGACCGTTAAAACCTGATTTGGCTCCGCCCTTTTTGCAGGTTCTTGGCAAAGCCAATAAAAAAACCGGCCTGTTGCCAGACCGGTTTTTGTCCATTTCGGTGCTTAAAGGAAAGGCTTAGCCGCGCGGCTTGACCAGACCTTTATTGATCAGTGTCTCGGCAATCTGCACAGTATTGAGCGCAGCGCCTTTGCGCAGATTGTCAGAAACAACCCAGATATTGAGACCATTTTCAATGGTGCTGTCTTCGCGAATACGCGAAATATAGGTTGCATCTTCACCAGCGGATTCAACAGGTGTGATGTAACCACCATCTTCGCGCTTATCGACAACAAGGCAGCCCGGTGCTTCACGCAGGATATCACGCGCTTCATCAGCCGACAGCGGGTTTTCAAATTCCAGATTGACCGCTTCGGAATGGCCCACAAAAACAGGCACGCGAACAGCGGTACAAGTCACCTTGATAGATGGATCAAGCATCTTCTTGGTCTCGGCAACCACTTTCCATTCTTCCTTGGTGGAGCCATCATCCATGAACACATCAATATGCGGGATTACATTAAAGGCAATCCGCTTGGTGAATTTCTTTGGCTCGATCGGATCGGACACAAAGACAGCGCGAGTCTGGGTAAACAGCTCATCCATCGCTTCCTTGCCGCCACCAGAGACAGACTGATAGGTCGAGACAACAGCGCGTTTGATTTTGGCTTTGTCGTGAAGCGGCTTTAGAGCCACCAAAAGCTGCGCTGTGGAGCAGTTCGGGTTGGCGATGATATTGATCCGGTCTTCCTTGGCGATCCATTCTTCCAAAGCAGCGGCATTGACCTCTGGCACGATCAGCGGGATCCGCTCATCATAGCGCCACTGGGAGGAATTATCGATTACGATACAGCCTTGCGCTGCGATCTTTGGAGACCATTCCTTGGAGAGAGAACCGCCAGCAGACATCAGGCAGAAATCTGTATCGGAAAAATCATAATGATCCAGCACCTGACATTTCAGCACGCTATCGCCAAAGGAGACTTCTTTTCCCTTTGAGCGGGAGGAGGCAAGCGCCACCACTTCATCTGCCGGAAATCCGCGCTCGGACAAAATGTCGAGCATTTCGCGGCCCACATTCCCCGTCGCGCCAACGATTGCAATTTTATAACCCATTTTCTTGAACTCCTGATCCCGGCTCCCCCAAGTGATCGCTGCAAACCGTTATGGCATGCATGCAGATCGGCTCCCCTCATTCCCCGGGGAGAGCCGTACAGGGAGCGAGAGGCGCTTAAACCTTGGTGGTAGTGGTGGTTGTGCGTTTAAGAAGGCCAGCAGCCATCGCACCGGCAGATGTGCCAGTGGTCACTTTTGCTTGCTGTGTGATGGGATAGGCCATCAGATCAAATGCCTTTTTAAACTCAGCCTGCTTAAAACAGGCCCTCTCAGTACAGAAATGTGTTTTGCCCAAGCAATGACGTGAAGTCAAGAGACAATCAAAGACTAAAACCAAAAGATGAAGGAAGCATAACGCTCCATCGCACGCAAAGAAGCACAAGAAAGCCGCATAAAACCCCTTTGATTTTCTCTTCAGCCACCCTATTTTGCAAAAAAGCAGGACAGAGCGATCAAAAAGCGATACAAGTCTCCCATGAGCAACAAGACACAATCGCCATCAGGCAAGGATGAAAAGCAACTGGAAGCTGAGCGCCTTCTCGCACGGGTCGAGAGGGAGGGCGAAGCTTTGGGCACATCCTCCTTTGCCCGAACGGCGAACAAGGCAAAAGACCATCTGGGTGCAAGCGACATTGATGCCAATGACCCGATTGAAGTCTGGGGCACCCGCATTGGTCGCATTGGCGGCGCAATTTTTGCCATTATTCTGGTCTTGTGGCTCATCAATCATTTCACACGATGACAAAATCCTTGGCGTACTCCCCTTTTTTGGTGTAGGGGGAAGGGGATTTTCATAAAAATGTGCAAGAGTCACTGCCGCAAGGCAGGTTTAAGCTCCTGCATATATCCCTCAGGCAACCAATTATATTAGGGAAAGAGCAAGATCATGAGCGCGAAAATCTTTATCGATGGCGAAGTTGGCACGACCGGATTGCAGATCCGCACGCGCCTTGAAGGCCGTAGCGATATTGAATTTCTGCGACTGCCCGAAGAGCTGCGCAAAGATCGCAATGCCCGGGCAGAGATGCTCAATGCGTCTGACATTTCCATTCTATGTCTGCCCGATGCCGCAGCCATTGAAGCCGTGGAACTGATCGGTAATGACACGACCCGTGTCATTGATGCGTCTTCCGCCCACCGGGTTGCCCCCGGCTGGACCTATGGCTTTGCCGAAATGCTGCCCGACCAGCGTGCAAAGATTGCCAGCGCCAAGCGTGTGGCCAATCCCGGCTGCTATCCGCAAGGCTATATCGCCATGATCCGCCCTTTGGTGGATGCTGGCCTTGTTCCTGCGGCCTTCCCGGCAACCCTTAATGCCATTTCAGGCTATTCAGGAGGCGGCAAAGGCATGATCAATGACTATGAGCGCACGGACAATCCGGTAGAGACTCCATACTTCCCCTATGGCCTTACTCTGGCACACAAACATGTGCCGGAAATGAGCGCCTATGCCGGCCTCTCCCATCCGCCAATCTTCCAGCCAGCCGTCGGACGCTATGCACAAGGCATGATTGATGCCCTGCCCCTTAATCTGTGGGCGCTCGACCAAAAGCTATCCCTTGCTGATTTGCATAAATGCCTCTCCCTGCGCTATGAGGGGGAGACTTTTGTCAAAGTAGCACCCTTGGAAGACGCAGCCCGCTCTGATGCCATCACACCAGAGCGACTGAACGGCACCAACAGCCTTCATATCCATGTGCATGGCAATGATGAAACAGGGCAGGCTTTGCTGCTTGCCGTCTATGACAATCTGGGCAAAGGCGCATCCGGCGCGGCTGTCCAGAATATGAATATCATGCTGGGGCTGGATGAAACCACCAGCCTTGAGGTTGCTTCCCTTTAAAGGAAGCACCCGGCCCCAACTGCCCGAACCAAACCCGGGAGCCTGCCCGGGACCCTGCATCGCCTTGGCTTGCAGGTTTTACAAGACGATAAGGACCGATCTGAAATGGATAAGTTCACCACATTGACCGCTGTTGCAGCTCCGATGCCTTTGATCAATATCGACACGGATATGATCATTCCAAAGCAGTTTCTGAAAACCATCAAGCGCTCCGGCCTTGGTGCCAATCTGTTCCATGAGATGCGCTTTAACGAAGATGGCAGCGAAAATGGCGAATTTGTCCTCAATCAGGACTCTTATCGCAATGCGCAGATTCTGGTGGCTGGCGACAATTTCGGTTGCGGCTCCTCTCGTGAGCATGCTCCTTGGGCACTCCTTGATTTTGGCATCAAATGCATCATCTCAACCAGCTTTGCCGATATCTTCTACAATAACAGCTTCAAGAACGGCATCCTGCCAATCATTGTCAGCGAAGACAATCTCAAGGCCTTGCTTGATGACGCCTCTCGCGGCTCCAACGCCACCTTGACCATTGATCTGGAAAATCAGGTCATCAAGGGCCCGGATGGCGGCGAAATTTCCTTTGATGTGGACCCGTTCAAAAAGAAATGCCTGATCGAAGGCCTTGATGACATCGGCCTGTCCATGGAAAAAATCGACAATGTCGCCAAATTTGAAGAAAAAATCGCAGGCGACCGTCCTTGGGTCTAGGACCTGCCGCAGTCTTCAAAATGCACATATCGAAAGCCAGACTTGAACAAAGTCTGGCTTTTTTATGCCTAAATTTGGCAGGCTAAACCTAATGGATCCCTCAAAGCCCTTGCGCTAAAGCCCGATTTTTACTAATCGGTTGCCCAAGATCTGTTTTCTTTCCAATCCTTGCCGCCTCCCCGGCATACAGGCAGGATTGTTACCCAAACTGGAATGATATCATGACAAGTAAGCTCTTCCTCCTGCCAGGCGATGGCATCGGCCCTGAAATCATGAACGAAGTCAAACGCATCATCACCTGGATGAATTCCAACCTTGATGCGGTTTCTTTCGAGACCGATGAAGGACTGGTTGGCGGCGCAGCTTACGATGCCCACGGCGCTGCCATCTCTGAAGAAGACATGGAAAAAGCCATGACAGCCGACGCTGTGCTGTTTGGCGCGGTTGGCGGTCCAAAATGGGCCGATGTTCCTTACGAAGTGCGCCCCGAAGCTGGCCTGCTGCGCTTGCGCAAGGATCTTGGCCTCTTTGCCAATCTGCGCCCCGCTCTTTGCTATCCGGCGTTGGCCGAAGCCTCTTCCTTGAAAAAAGAACTGGTGGAAGGCCTTGATATCCTCATCGTGCGCGAGCTGACCGGTGGCGTTTATTTTGGCGAGCCGAAAGAAATCACCGATCTGCCAGATGGCCAGAAGCGCGCAGTTGATACCCAGCTTTACACCACATCCGAGATTGAGCGCATTTGCCGTGTGGCCTTTGATCTGGCCAAAACCCGCTCCAACCGCGTGGCCTCATCCGAGAAACACAATGTGATGAAATCCGGCGTACTCTGGAAAGAAGTCGCCACCCGCATTGGTGCCGAGGAATATCCAGACACACCGCTTGAGCATGTATTGGCCGATAACTGCGCCATGCAGCTGGTGCGCAATCCAAAGCAATATGACGTGATTGTCTGCGACAACCTGTTTGGCGATATCCTCTCTGATGTAGCTGCCATGCTGACCGGCTCCCTTGGCATGCTGCCATCTGCCTCTCTTGGCGCACCAGATGCCGAGACCGGCAAGCGCAAGGCACTTTATGAGCCTGTGCATGGCTCTGCCCCTGACATTGCAGGCACAGAAGCGGCCAACCCAATCGCCATGATCGCATCTTTCGGCATGGCCCTGCGCTATTCCTTTGGCCTGATCAAAGAAGCTGAAATGGTCGACACAGCCATCTCCAACGTGCTCGAAAAAGGCCTGCGCACCGGTGATATCATGACCGAAGGCATGACCAAGGTCAGCACATCCCAGATGGGCGATGCCATCATCGAAGAGCTGAAAGCTCTGGCATAAGCACCACATTACATTTGCAATTCAAAAAAGGCCGGATGATCTCTCATCCGGCCTTTTTCTTTGGCTCTATAGGCCAGCAAACTGTTATCGATTCATACCGTGATAATCATCATTGGGGTGCATATCGACCGCAATGGCGACCCGATTGGACATATTGAAGAAACCAATCACATTGGCCAGATCCCAGATACCGCGATCATCAAAGCCGACATCTCTTAAGCCCTGACGGTCTTCATCTGTCACCTTTGACGGCTCTTCGGTCAGCTTGGCAGCATAATCCAGCATCACCCGATGACGCTTTGACAGCTTGGCTACCCGGTAATTCATCACCATCATTTCCCCCAAAATGGGATCTCCCGATAGCTCGCGAACCGCCTGCCCGTGGGCCACCAAACAATAGAAGCAGCGATTGACCGAGGAGACGACAACCGCCACCATTTCGCGTTCCAGTTTTGATAATCCGCTCTCCTCGAGCATCAGATTATTATAAAGCCCGGAGAAAGCACGGAACTTATCCTCATCAAATGTGTGGGCTTTTAAAACATTTGGAACCAGCCCAAGCTTCTCATCACATATAGACAAATACTTATCAATATCCGCCGGCATAGGATCCATGGCCGATAGATTGAGCGCTGTAACCGCATCATTCTGCTGTTTTGCTGGCATTTCTTCGGTATTTTGTTCACTCATTAATTTTTCCTCCCTAATGTCACTAAAATTTTATTCAAATTGTTTGGGCAACGCTTAACCAATTTGTACTAGTCTTTAGTCGAGAATCTAGGTAAGGACCAAATTAAAGCGCGACATATGGTCCCAAAAAGCAGAATGGCTCGGCCCAATGTCCTTCCCAGACATTGGCCGTATCCTTTGCAGAGGAAACGAAGATGACAACGGATCTGGACAGCAATCACAAAAAACAGATTGCCGCAGCTCAGAAACTGATCGCTCAACATGGCCCCCTTCACAAAGATTATCTCCAGAATCTTTTTGGACAAGCCGACAAGGAAGATCTCTCCCATTATAGTGCACAGGAACTTGCACACTTGGCCGCATCTTCTCTTAAGGCTTTCGCCAGTAACTTTGATGGCAAACATCAAATCAACATCTCAGATCCTGCTTTTTCCGAAGATGGTGATGCTCTCCTTAATCAGATCACTGTTGTCGAATTGCACAACGTCAACAAACCCTTTCTTGTTGATTCCGTTATGGGCGAGCTGCAAAATGCCGGCTTTGATATTCATCTGGTGCTGCATCCCATCATCACGGTGGACCGCGATGACAAAGGCAATGCAAAATCCCTGCATGAGCGCAGCGCAGCCCAGACCAATCCCAAGCTTCAGCGCGAAAGCCTGATCCATGTTCACATTTCCCGCCTTGCAGGAAAGGATGAAAAGGACAAACTTTATCAGGCTCTTGATAAGATTCTCAATGACGTATCCTCAGTGGTGGAAGACTGGAAGAGCATGCTTTTGCGTCTTGAAGAGACCATCGCCATCTTCAAAATCACGCCTCCTCCTCTGCCTCAGGATGACATCAACGAAACCATCGAGTTCCTGCGCTGGCTGGTAAACAACAATTTCACCCTTCTGGGCATGCGCGAATATACCTTTGACGCAAGCTCCAAGGAAGGGGAATTGGCCCGCTCCGAACGCCCCGGCCTTGGTCTTTTGCGCAACCCCGATGTCCGCGTTCTGCGTCGCGGCACCGAAATGGTGACCATGACGCCAGAAATCAAAGAATTTCTGATGAAACCGGAACCACTGATCATCACCAAAACCAATGTAAAGACCGGCGTTCACCGCCGCGCTTACATGGATTATATCGGCATCAAGCTCTATAGCGACCAGGGGCAACTTACCGGCGAATTGCGCATTGTCGGCCTCTTTACTTCCACCACCTATAATCGCTCAGCAACCCATATTCCGTTCCTGCGCCGCAAGGTGGCCAACACGCTTGAGGCCGCAGCCGTTGATCCATCCGGCCATTCAGGCAAAGCCCTTCTGAATGTCTTGGAAGGCTATCCGCGCGATGAACTATTTCAGGTCGATCAGGATACCCTTCTGACCTATTCGCAGGAAATTCTGCGCCTGCATGAGCGCCCGCGCATTCGCGTGCTCTCTCGCGTTGACAAATTTGACCGCTTCGTCTCTTGCCTCGTCTTTGTACCGCGTGATCGCTACAACACATCCATCCGCCTGAAAATCGGTGACTATCTGAAAGAGGCCTATGACGGTCGCCTCTCGGCGGTCTATCCCGATTTCCCCGACGGTCCGCTGGCCCGCGTTCACTTCATCATTGGTCGCTCTGCAGGCAAAACCCCGACCCCAAGCCGCAATGAGCTGGAAGATGCGATCCAGAAAATTGTCCGCACATGGGCCGATGGTCTGGCCGAAGCCGTACGCGAGACCTGCCCTCTTGCCAAGGCGGCCTATCTGATCAACCATTATTGCGACGCCTTCTCTGATGCCTACCGCGATACCTTTGAGCCGGAAATCGCTGTTAAAGACATCCGCATTATGGAAAGCATGAATGGCGATGTGGACACAGCCATCCAGCTTTATCGTAAATCCGAAGATCCCGAGCACCGCATAGCCCTTAAGATTTTCCATCAGGATACCCCGATCCCACTCTCTGAACGCGTTCCTATTCTGGAAAATATGGGCTTTCGCGTGATTGACGAGCGCTCCTATGACATCAAGCCGGTTGATAGCGACAAGCTCTTCTGGATGCATGACATGGAGCTGGAACGGGCCAATGGCAAAGCCATTGACGTGGCCGAGATTCGTGACAATCTGCAAGCCTGCTTCCTTGCCATCTGGCACGGCGCAGCGGAAAATGATGGTTATAACGCCATGGTGCTGCATGCCAATATGCCTTGGCGCGATATCACCATATTGCGCACCATCTCGCGCTATCTGCGTCAGGTCCGCATTCCCTATTCCCAAGACTATATGTGGCAGACACTCAACAGCTATCCGGATCTGTCAGCCCTGATCGTGGATCTGTTCCATACGCGCTTTAATCCCGAACAGAAAAATCGCGTTGCGGAAGCTGCTCGCATTGCAGGTGGTATCGAAACCGCATTGGAAGTGGTCTCAAACCTTGATGATGATCGCATCATGCGCCGCTTTGTTGATGTCATTCAGGCAACCCTGCGCACCAACTTCTATCAGCGCGACGCTCAGGGTTCCATCAAGCCAACCCTGTCGCTCAAGCTCAATCCGCGCGCCATGGAAGAGGTGCCCGAGCCACGACCATTCCGCGAAATTTTTGTCTATAGCCCGCGGGTAGAAGGCCTGCATCTGCGCTTTGGTAAAGTCGCCCGCGGCGGCCTGCGCTGGTCAGATCGCCCGCAGGATTTCCGCACCGAAGTTCTGGGTCTGGTCAAGGCCCAACAGGTCAAAAACGCAGTGATCGTCCCCGTCGGCTCCAAGGGAGGGTTCGTGCCCAAACAATTGCCGGCGGGTGGTGACCGCGAAGCCTTCATGGCTGAAGGCATTGCTTCCTATAAATTGTTCATCTCATCCCTCCTTGATGTCACCGACAATCTGGAAGGTCAGAAAATTCTGCCGCCACAGAATGTGATTCGTCATGATGAAGATGACCCCTATCTGGTTGTTGCCGCCGATAAAGGCACAGCAACCTTCTCGGACATTGCCAATGGCATTTCCGAGGGGCATGACTTCTGGCTGGCAGATGCCTTTGCCTCTGGCGGGTCTGCCGGTTATGACCACAAGAAAATGGGCATCACCGCCCGCGGCGGCTGGGAAGCGGTAAAGCGCCACTTCCGCGAAATGGACCGCGATATCCAGAAAGAGCCCTTTACCACCGTTGGTGTGGGCGATATGTCCGGCGACGTCTTCGGCAATGGGATGCTGCTCTCCAAGGCAACCAAGCTGATCGCAGCCTTCGATCACCGCGATATCTTCATTGATCCCGATCCCGATCCGGCCAAAAGCTGGAAAGAGCGCAAACGCGTTTTCGATCTGGGCCGCTCCTCCTGGAGAGATTATGATGAAAAGCTGATTTCCAAGGGCGGCGGTATTTTCTCCCGCTCGGAAAAATCCATCACCCTTTCCAAGGAAGCGCAAGCCGCCATTGGCCTTGAGCAAAGCAAAGCCACCCCGCAGGAAATCATGCAAGCCATTTTGAAGGCTCCGGTTGATCTTCTGTGGTTTGGCGGCATCGGCACCTATATCCGCGGCTCTGACGAGACCAATGCGGATGCAGATGACCGCGCCAATGATGCCATCCGCATCACACCGGACGAGCTGCGCGTCAAAGTCATCGGTGAAGGGGCTAATCTGGGCGTTACCCAAAAGGCTCGCATCGAGTTCAACCAGCTTGGTGGACGTTGTAACTCCGACGCGATCGACAATTCTGCCGGTGTGAACAGCTCCGATATGGAAGTGAATATCAAGATCGCCCTTGGCGCCGCTGTGCGCGCAGGCAAAATTGATATCGAAGCCCGAAACACGCTTCTCGCTTCTATGACAGACAATGTCGCCGACCTGGTTCTGCGCAACAATTATCTGCAAACACTCTCTATCTCCCTCACCCAGCTAAGGGGTATGGAAGATTTTGGGTATCAGCAACGCCTGATGGAAATGCTCGAAGATATGGGCGAGCTGGACCGCGCCGTTGAATTCCTGCCGGATAATGAAGCACTGGCCGAGCATCTCAAAAAGGGCAAACCCCTGTCTCGTGCAGAAATCGGGGTCCTTCTGGCTTATGCCAAAAACACCCTTTATGACGAGCTTCTGGACAGCACTATTCCTGATGAAGATTATATGGATCAGGAACTTGTGCGCTATTTCCCTGATGAAATGCAAAGCACCTATGCAGGCGAAATTGCAGACCATCGTCTGCGCCGGGAAATTATCACAACCGGTATCACCAATTCCATGATCAACCGCGGTGGTGCAACCCTTATCCCGCGTATCAAGGACAAAACCGGGGCCACATCAGCCGAGATCGCCCGTGCCTTCATTGCTGTGCGTGACAGCTTTGACATGCGCAGCCTTAATGCTTCCATTGATGCGCTAGACAACAAGGTATCTGGCGATACCCAGCTGGAACTCTATTGCGAAATCCAGAAACTGCTTCTGGCTGAAATCCTGTGGTTCATGCGCAATGTACCGGGCAACATGACCATTGCCGAAGCGGTCAAACATTACGGATCAGGCATCACCAAGCTCTCCAAGGAGTTGGATGATCATCTGCCACCATATCTTGCTGACAAATTGAGCCGCGAGACCGATCGCTTCACCAATCATGGCGTACCAAAAGCATTGGCCAGCCGGATTGCCCATCTATCCCTGCTCTCCCGCATTCCAGACATCATTCTGGTTGCCGACAGAACGGGCAAAACGCTCACCGCCTCTGCCAAGGCTTACTTTGCTGTGGCCGGTCATTTCAAAATTGGCCGCATTGATGCTCTCGCTCAGTCTCTTGATGTCTCTGACTATTATGAGGGTCTGGCTCTTGATCGTGTTCGCGATAGCCTGTCAGAAGCCCACAACCAGATGACAGCCAATGTGCTGACCCTGACCACGGCCAAGAAAGACGGCATGGAAATCTGGCTTGAGCAAGAGGGCGAAGCCATCCAGCGCACGGTCAAGGCGGTCAATGCCATTACCAATAGCGATAATCTGACAGTGTCCAAATTTGCGGTCGCAGCGGGCATGCTCTCAGATCTGGCACGCAACTAATCTGCCTTTTGCCTGCTCCAAGCTTGGGGCAAGTAAGCACCTGTAAGAAAAAAGCCAAAGAAAACCTTGGCAAAAATCCCCGGATCAGGGATCTGATCCGGGGATTTTTTCTTTTCACCCAGCCCCAACTGCGCTTTAATCCAACTGTTGCAAAATGCCAAAGAGTTAAATCTGCCTTAACCATGCCGCCGCTAGACTTGGGGCAAATCACCCCAATTTCATAGGGCAAAGCAGTAAGACATATGCAACAAGAGCGTTCTCCCTTCCAGCAGCTCGCTGAGCTTTTAAAAGACAAGCCAGCAGGTCAGACCCCGATTGATCTGACATTGGGTGAGCCCAAGCATGCCATGCCCTCCTTCATCCAGCCCACAATTGATGGAAATAGCGCAGAGTTCCGCCGCTATCCCCCCATGCGAGGAACCGATGAGTTCCGCGCGGCAGTAGCAAACTGGATTGACAAGCGCTACCAAACAGGCTCGCTGATCAGTGCTGAAAAACACATTCTGCCGCTGAACGGCACCCGCGAAGGGCTCTTTCATGCCGCCATCGGCGCAAGGGATTGGGCCCGCTCTGTCCAAGGCAAAGACACAAGCAATCCGGTCATTCTTCTGCCCAACCCCTTCTATCATACCTATGCATCCGGCGCGCATGCCATCGGGGCAGAAGCGGTTTATCTCAATGGCACAGCCAAGACCAACTTCCTGCCCGATCTTGATGATCTGGCCAAGCAGGAAGAGCTTTTGGGTCGCACTATTGCCTTTTATTTTGCTTCTCCAGCCAATCCGCAAGGCTCGGTCGCATCCAAAGAGGTGTGGCAAAAACTGATTGCCCTTGCCCGCAAACACCACTTCATGATTTTTGCCGATGAGTGCTATTCAGAAATTTATCGCGACACACCCCCAGTAGGCATTTTGCAGGCCTGCGAGGGCAATATCAGCAATATCGTGACCTTCCATTCCCTGTCCAAACGCTCCAATCTGGCAGGTCTGCGCTGCGGCTTTGCAGCGGGCGACGCTGATTTTCTCACCAACTGGACCAAATATCGCAACATGGCCGCCCCTCAAGTGCCGCTGCCTTTGCTTGCAGCTGCGACCAAAGCTTACGGTGATGAAGCCCATGTGATCGAAAATCGCCGCCTCTATAACGAAAAATATGCCGCAGCCGAGCAAATTCTGGGCTCAAACTTTGACTATCAAACCCCTCAGGGCGGCTTCTTCCTATGGCTTGATATCAGTGCCTTTGGCACGGACGTGGAGGTGGCCCTCAAATTATGGAGCGAGCAAGGGGTCAAGGTTATTCCCGGCTCATTTCTTGCGCGCAAAGACAGGCAAGGGATCAATCCCGGGCTTGGCTTTGTCCGGCTGGCCCTTGTTGGCCCCCTTGATGAAACAAGCAAGGCGCTGGAGCGCTTAAAGCTCTGCCTTGCCGGCAGCTAACAAGAATTTCTTATCCGGTACAGGGTGCAGTGACCGGATGAAAGACAAGACGCAAAGCGGGAAATTGGGATAGCCCGCAGGCAATAAACAAAATCGAGACTGACAACCATGTCTGTAACACAACCATTTGAGACACTTCACAAAGACCGCGACAGCGCCCTGCGTCGGGCCTTGCGCCGCAATGCCTATGCCGCAACCGGACTGTTTGGTCTTATCCTGTGCGTGGCTATTGCAGCAGCTCTGGCCACATGGCATGTGGCCGATCCGTCTTTCTCAAATGCCACCGAATTGCCCCCAAGAAACGTTCTTGGCCTCCCCGGCGCCATGATTTCCGATTTGCTGTTACAAACCTTTGGTCTTGGCTCTGCCTTTTTGCTGATCCCGCCCGTTATCTGGTTCTGGCGTCTTGTTCGCATCACCCCCATGCGCCTGACCCGTACCCGCATCGCTGCATGGGTTGGCGGCCTTGCGGCAATCGCGATTGCCTTCTCCACCATTCCAGCCCCTTCCAGCTGGCCTCTGCCCCTCAGCCTTGGCGGCATTATCGGGGATGGATTTCTGGCCGTTGTAGCAAAAATCGACCCCCATTTCATCAACGGGCTGGGTGCTGTCCTGCTCGGCACCGGCTTTTGCGCTTTGGGCGCATCGCTCTTGCTCAATTCCACTGCAACACCCTTGCGGCAAATTCTCTCCCGTCGCCGTGCACCGGTAGAAATTACCCAAAGCAGTCAGGATGAAGAGGTTTATCAGGGCGGGGACGAGAGCTATTACGACGAGGCCGATCCTCACTATGACACGATGCAGGCTCCCGATCCCTATCAAGGGGCCCATCAAGACCAGTACCAGAATGGCATTCTTGATCGCAGCCAAGCCTCATCCGAGAAAAAGCTGGGGCTGATCGCTGTCGCGCAAGGGGCCATCAGTCACTGGTTGTTGTCGCGCAAAGCCCAAAAGCGGCGCCCCAACCAAGCGCCAACTCATGCCCCTCTCCAAACCCAGCCCCCAATGGCTGAGGAAAATTATGCCGACGGTCAGCCTGCTGGCACCAAGGATGCGATGGCCCACCCGCAAAAACCCCAATCCTTGCTGCAATTGGGATGGGCGGCTCTCAAGGCGCGTTTGATCGAGCCGGAAGATGATGGTCTGGATGCTCTTGCCAATCGTCTTGAGCCGCATTTGACCCCTCATGGTGCCCCAACTGGTGCAATGCCACATCCGCACCAGCAGGCACCCCATCCAATGGCAATGGCGCAGCCTCATCCAGCCCAACCCCATCAGGGCGGCCATCCAGAGGCCATGCCCGCTTATGGGCAGGATCCATCAGCTCAAGCACATTTTGAGGCCGGACAAAACGATGTTCCTTGGGATGAAAACTCTTATGATCCATCCTATGACGCGGCTTATGACACCGCCTATGACGCCCATGAAACCCATGACGATATAAGCCCGGCAAGCGCTGCAAACCCTGCGCCTGCAGCTGGCCCTGTCGGGATGGCTCCACCCACAGGCGAGATCATCCGTGAACCACAGACCCCTGTGGCGCAAGCGGTGACCAATAGTGAGGTTCAGGCAAAAACCGTACGCGAATCTGCTGGCAAACGCATGGTCCGTGCCGCAAAGGGCAATGCCTTTCTGCGTAAGGAAGAATTCCAGTTCCCGCCTTTGTCCTTTTTGGAAGAACCAAAGAGCCTTGGCCCCAATGCTGGCCTGACCGCCGACCAGCTTGAGCATAATGCCCGCCTCCTTGAAGGGGTCTTGTCCGACTTTGGCATTCGCGGCGAGATCATCAAAGTCCGCCCCGGTCCTGTTGTCACCCTTTATGAGCTTGAACCGGCACCCGGTATCAAATCATCGCGCGTGATTGGCCTTGCCGATGATATTGCCCGCTCCATGAGTGCGATCTCGGCCCGCGTGGCCGTTGTGCCGGGGCGCAATGCCATTGGTATCGAACTGCCCAATGCCCGCCGCGAGACCGTTTACCTACGCGGTATGCTATCCTCGCCGGAATTTGAAAAATCAAAGGCCAAATTGCCGATCTGTCTTGGCAAGAATATCAGCGGCGATCCGGTGGTTGTCGATCTGGCCCGCATGCCCCATGTGCTGGTTGCAGGTACAACAGGCTCGGGTAAATCGGTCTCCATCAACACCACCATCATGTCCTTGCTCTATCGCCATAGCCCTGAGCAATGCCGCCTGATCATGATCGACCCCAAAATGCTGGAATTGTCCATCTATGACGGCATTCCCCATTTGCTGACACCGGTCGTGACCGATCCATCCAAGGCGGTTGTAGCCCTTAAATGGGCCGTGCGCGAAATGGAACAGCGCTACAAGAATATGTCCAAAATGGGCGTGCGCAATATCGACGGGTTTAACAATCGCGTCCGCCAGTCCCTTGCCAAGGGCGAAGCGGTGACCCGCACCATCCAGACCGGCTTTGATCCCGAAACCGGCGATCCGATTTATGAGCAGGAAGAGCTCAATCTTGAGCCGATGCCTTATATCGTCATCATCGTTGACGAGATGGCTGATCTGATGATGGTTGCTGGCAAAGATATTGAAGGGGCGATCCAGCGACTGGCCCAGATGGCCCGTGCCGCCGGCATTCACCTGATCATGGCCACTCAGCGCCCATCGGTTGATGTGATTACAGGCACCATCAAGGCCACCTTCCCCACCCGCATGTCCTTCCAGGTGACCTCCAAGATCGATTCGCGCACCATCCTTGGCGAAATGGGGGCCGAGCAATTGCTGGGCATGGGTGACATGCTCTATATGGCCGGTGGCGGCCGCACCCAGCGTGTCCATGGCCCGTTTGTGGCCGATGAGGAAGTCGAAGAGGTCGTACGCCATCTCAAACTGCAAGGCGTGCCGGATTATCTTGAAGCGGTGACGGAAGACAGCGAAGAAGAGGAAGCGGGGGCAGGCTCTGGCAAGGGCGGCTCCGGCGAAGAAGGCAGCCTTTACGACAAGGCGGTCGATATCGTCCTGCGTGATCGCAAGGCCTCCACCTCTTACATCCAGCGCCGCCTGTCTATCGGTTATAACCGAGCGGCAACCTTGATTGAACAAATGGAACAAGAAGGGGTCATCAGCCCGGCCAATCATGCAGGCAAACGCGAAATTCTGGTACCGGAAGAAGGGACCACCATGTAGGCCTCTTCCTCCAGCCCTTTGCTAAAAACCACCCTGCTTGCCACGATATGGTCGCACAATTTTCCCCTTTCCATCCCTTTTTTGCCGCAATGGCTTTCTAGGCTGGTCCGCAAGACAATTCGCAGCCAGCCTGCTGCAACAGACAAGATCAAGAGGATTGCCTTTATGTTTGCTCAGCTCCGTCTTTTCCCGTCCCGGCGTTTGGCCCTCGGCTTTGCCTTCCTGCTTGCTCTGACAGCGGCTTCTCTGGACAAGGCCCATGCTATGTCGCAAGAAGCAGTAAAAGCCCTTGGCGTGATCTCAACGGCCTTTAACAGCAATCGCACCATGAACGGGGAATTCATCCAGACCGCCCCCAATGGCAACACCTTGCAAGGGCATTTCTTCATCCAGCGCCCGGGCAAGATCCGCTTCTATTATGCAGCGCCCTCCTATACCGATATCATTGCCGACGGCAAAACCCTTTCAATTGAGGATCGCAAGCTCAAGACACAGGATATCTATCCCCTGTCCAAAACCCCTTTGAAGGTTCTTCTGTCCGAACGCCTTGATCTGGCACGCGACAAGCGGGTTAAATCGGTAGATCTGTCCGAAGATATCGTCTCAGTGGTGGTCGAGCAGGAAAGCCTGTTTGGCGACGGGACTCTTACGCTGATCTTTGAGCGCGAAACCAGCCTTTTGCGCCAATGGACCATCCGCGATGCCCAAGGCTATGACACCACGGTGACCGTCTTTAATATCGAGACCGGCAAGCCCATCAAGCAATCCCTGTTCAAAATCAAAACCAATCTTTTTTCCGATATGGAAAATAGCGAAAACTAGGCACAAGCCACACAATCAGGCAATCGCATAGGCATTTTGCAAAAGGCATCAATCAAGGCATTGGTGCCTTTTTCTTTGCCCGTTTCATTTTGGCTCTGGACCTCATCCCCAGCGCGGTTACATTAGGGCTTCGTGATTCTTCTGCCCGCCTTTAAAGGAGCTCGATAGTGACCCTTACCATTGCCACCTGGAACATCAATTCCGTTCGCTCCCGTCTTGGTCTTGTCGAGCAATTTGAAAGTGATCGCGCGCCGGATATCCTGTGCCTGCAGGAAACCAAATGCATGAATGATCAATTTCCCTCCGCAGCCCTTAAAAAACTGGGCTATGAACATATGGCCATCAATGGCCAGAAAAGCTATCACGGGGTGGCAACCCTGTCGCGCGTACCATTTGCCGATGTTGAAATTCGCGAATTTTGCGACAAGGGCGATGCCCGCCATATCGCAGTCACCGTCGACAGCTCCAAAGGTCCCATCAAGATCCATAATTTCTATGTACCAGCCGGTGGCGATGTGCCTGATCCTGAGGTGAATGACAAATTCCAGCACAAGCTTGATTTTCTGGATGAAATGACAGATTGGCTGCAGGGTGAAGAGACCAACCGCAACGCCATTTTGGTGGGGGATCTCAACATCGCCCCGCACGAAAATGACGTCTGGTCCCACAAACAATTGCTCAAAGTGGTCAGCCACACCCCCATCGAGGTAGAGCGCCTTGCCAAATTGCAGCAGGCCGGACCATGGCAGGATGTGGTGCGCACTCATATTCCTATAAGCGAAAAGCTCTTTAGCTGGTGGAGCTATCGCTCACCCAAATGGGAGCAGTCCAACAAGGGCCGCAGACTTGATCATATCTGGGCAACAAACCCGATCGCAGATCACGTCTCTTCAATCGAGGTGTACAAAACTGCCCGCGGCTGGGTCAAACCCTCCGACCATGCGCCCATTCTTGCCAAACTGAACGTCGATTGGTCAAAGGACTAGACCGGACCTGATCATTGGCACCCGAATCGGCCTTTGTCTTGATCAAATCTTGGGCCCCATGCCTTGCGCAACGCGTAGGGATATGATCTAAGCCCGCTTCATGACAGATCTGATTACATTTTCGTCCCGCAAAAGCGGCATGGCCGCCCGCGAGGGAGCCTTGCGCCTCACCCATGCTGTGCTTCATGACAAGCAATTGCTGGATGATGCCTATAGAGCTGAACTGGCAAATGGCCCTTTGCGCAAATTGACCGGCCGTGACCGGGCATTTGCCAAGCGCATGGTCATCACACTGCTTCAGCATCTGGGAGAAATTGATCAGGTTCTGGCCGCCTTCATGAAAAGCGGCATGCCCAAAAAATCCGGCCCTTTACGCAATATCCTGCGTCTGGCCGTGGCAGAATTGCTATTTTTGCAAGTGCCGTCCCACGCTGTGGTCGACAGCGCTGTTAGCCATTTTCGCACATGGCGCAAATATGCGGGCTTTAAAGGCCTGACCAATGCCGTTTTGCGCAATATTGCCAGCAAAGACGCAGACTGTCTGGCAGAGCTCGACAGCGCCAAGGCCAATCTGCCATCCTGGCTGTATGACGATTGGCTGGAGGCTTATGGCAAAGACAGTCTTGATGCCATGGCTGCGGCCTGTAGCCAAAGCCCTGTGCCGCTGGATCTAAGTTTCAAAACCCGCGATGACAGAGCGGAAAGCCTTGCCAAAGAACTGAAAGGCACCTGGCTTCCAACAGGAAGCCTGCGCCTCGCGGTCCATGACAAGGTTGATGAACTGGCAGGGTTCGAGCAAGGGGATTGGTGGGTGCAGGATGCAGCCGCCACCATTCCCGTTCAGATGCTTGGGGATGTGACGGGCAAAAAAGTGCTGGATCTATGCGCAGCGCCGGGCGGCAAGACCTTGCAGCTAGCAGCAGCTGGAGCCGAGGTAACCGCGCTCGATCTATCAGGCAAACGCCTTCGCCGCATTGAGGAAAATCTTGAGCGCACAGGCCTTACAGCCCAATTGGTGCAAGGCGATGCCCTTAAACACAAATTTGGCAAGGCTTTCCCTGCCATTTTGCTCGATGCCCCCTGTTCGGCAACCGGCACCATGCGCCGACACCCTGAACTTATCCATCAGCGCACGCCAAAAGACATCGCCCATTTTGCCGCCCTTCAGGCAAAAATGCTGAGGCGGGCTGCAAAACTGCTGGATGACGATGGCCAGCTTATCTTTTGTACTTGCTCCTTGCAAAATGCGGAAGGTCCGGATCTGGTCAGCGACTTTTTGATGGAGCATCCCGATTTTGGCATTGAGCCCATAAAGGCGGGCGAAATTGGAGGCCTTGATCCCTTCATTGCCGATGATGGTTCCATCCGCACCCGACCAGATTTGTGGCCCGAGAGAGGCGGAATGGATGGCTTCTTTGCAATTCGCTTCAGGAAATATGCCTGAAATGACGCTGATAGCAGCTTGTTAACCCTGTTTTGATAGATTGATAACCAAGTGATAACTATCTTTGCGATCTATGCAGAGGAGCGTTTCTTTGATCCGTCCCTGCAGGGAGCGGCATTGAGACATCACATAAGAATAGAGGCTCGGGCGATGCCTGAGACGGCAGCGGTAAAGTGAGACAAGAGTGGCAACAAGCTTACGAAAATTGAGTTTGTATCTGGCAGCCTTTTCCAGAAAGGTATTTGCGGCGCGCAATCGGCGCCCGAACTGTCAGGCGCGCTATGTTGCGGGCTGCCCTGATCGCTTGCTCATCGCCCCGCAGGATCTGCGCACTGCAGACCCCACTGTGGCCGATGATATTTATGCCGGACTGTTTGTCTTTGCCGGACAGGTCGAGAATTGCGACGGCCAATCTCCCTTTACCCATCAAACCCGCTCTCGCGACTGGGCCGCAGAATTGCACGGCTTTCGCTGGTTGCGGCATTTGCGTGCCTCTGACGCCAAGCTCGTCAAATCAAAAGGGCAGGTGCTGGTGGATGACTGGATCACCAAATGTCGCCACCACGACCCCATCGCATGGGAATTGCCGGTCGTTGCCGAGCGGGTTCTGGCATGGCTCAACAATTCGCCTCTCATTTTGCAATCTGCCGATCATGACTTCTATCGCCGGTTCATCAAGGCGCTCTATCTGCAGGTGCGGTATCTCCGCTCCGCCTATAGCAGCTGCCCCGATACCGAAACACGGCTGATGATCCTGATCGCAGAGCTTGCAGGCTGGCTCTCCTTTGCTGGCAAGGAGCGCATGATTAAATCCACCAGCAAAAAGCTGGTATTGGAACTGGAAGAGCAGATCCTGCCCGATGGCGGTCATCTTTCGCGCAATGCCATGGTGATCATCCATTGCCTTCTTGAATTGCTTCCTCTGCGACAAGCATTCCTTTCGCGTGATATGGTGCCGCCAGAAGGCATGCTGCATGCCATTGAGCGCATGATGCCCATGGTACGCTTCTTTCGCCATCCCAACGGAGAAATGGCCCATTTCAATGGCGCAGGTGCCACTCCGGCCGACCTGCTAGCCACCATTCTCGCCTATGACGAGACCCGCGGTGCGCCTGTTTCCAATGCCACCTATTCGGGCTATCAGCGCCTTGAGGCAGGCAGCATGGTCGCCTTGTTTGATTATGGTGAGCGCCCGCCGATCGAGCATTCCACCCAGACCCATGCAGGCACCTTTGCCTTTGAGCTGAGCGTCGGCCAATCCCCTATTGTGGTCAATTGTGGTGCGCCATCCAACCGCCATGCCAATTGGCGCGAGCTTGCCCGCAACACCGCCGCCCATTCAACCC
>JAOAQZ010000027.1 GCA_025210795.1 Cohaesibacter sp.
CCTGCAAACCACGGCCGGCAGCCAGGCGCAGGATTGGGCCGGTATTTTCCGGAATAGCCGGCCGATATCGAGCAATGGCTAGGGGGGCCTCAAGGCGGGGGATCGCCGGGGTCGGGGCGGGGCCATTGCTCATTCTTTGCTCTGTCCTGCTTGTGCGCGATGGGATATGCTGTCAGCTCGAATGTTTGGCCCAAATCGGGTTTAAAGGCAATTGCTAATTGGCAGGGCTCTAATTCATCCAAGATGGTATGGTCAGGCATTCTCGTTCTTTGTGGCTCAAGGCTCCTTGTGTCTTATCCCTACGTCATTCTGTCTTGAGTGTTTCACATCGTCTGTCATTGATGAACTTATAATTCAGGTCGTTACTCAATTTGAGGAGCTGCGGGCATGTTTTCTCGCTTTGAAAATCTGGTCAATCCATTTCAGAAGGGCGGACTGGAACAGCCGCCCCGTCAGTTCTGGGCCTTTTGCTGGCATTATACCAAGCCGGTTGCTCCTTATATGATCGTGGTCTCGCTTTTAAGTGCCATGGTTGCTGTCATCGAAGTGCAGCTTTATGGCTATGTGGGGGATTTGATCAATTGGTTCTCAGTGACCGAGAAAGACGTCTTTTTTGACACTCACGGAACTGCGCTTATCTGGATGGCTGTTGTTGTTTTGGTGCTGTATCCGGGGCTAGAGACAATATGGCAATTTTTGTTTCACCAGACCATTATCGGCAACTATCCCATGTCCATTCGCTGGCGTGTGCATCGCTATTTGCTGCGCCAGTCGATGAGTTTTTATCAGGATGAATTTGCGGGACGGGTTGCGCAAAAGCTGATGCAGACGGCGCTTGCGGTGCGCGAGGTGATCTCGCGTCTTGCCGATGTCTTTGTCTTCGTCGGCGTTTATGTTGCCTCAGCGCTTATTCTGGTGGGGGAGGCCAAATGGCAAATGGCGGTGCCGCTGGTGCTCTGGCTGATCTGCTATATCGGGATCCTTGTCTATTTTGTGCCCAAAATGCGCGATATTTCGCGGCGTCAGGCTGATGCGCGCTCTTTCATGATGGGCGATATTGTTGATGCCTATTCCAATATCTCTGTGGTCAAGCTTTTCTCTCATGCTGCGCGCGAGGAACGCCATGCCAAAGGCTCGATGCTGCGTTTTATGACCACGGTTCACAAGCAAATGCGCTTGGCAACCTTGCTCAATCTGGCTCTTAAAGCCATCAATCAGCTGCTGCTGGCGGGGACGGTTGCGGTCTCCATCCTCTATTGGCAGGCCGATATTGTTGGCGCGGGGGAGATTGCTGTTGCCACGGGGCTTGTGATGCGGCTTCGCGGTATGTCCGACTGGGTTTTGTGGGAAGTTGCGGGCCTGTTTGAGAATATCGGCACGGTGCAGGATGGCATCAAAACCATTGCCCAGCCGCAGATTGTTCTTGATAAGCCTGATGCCAAGGCTTTGGATGTGCAGCGCGGGGAGCTGATTTTTGAGGATGTCTCTTTTACCTATGGCAAGGATGAGCCGGTGATTGATGACTTTGATCTTGCCATCAAACCGGGAGAGAAAGTGGGCCTTGTGGGGCGGTCCGGTGCTGGTAAATCCACGCTGATCAATCTTCTGTTGCGCTTTTATGATCTTGATGCAGGGCGTATTTCTGTCGATGGGCAGGATATTGCCGATATCCAGCAAGATAGCTTGCGGGCGCAGGTGGGGGTTGTGACGCAGGATACGTCTTTGTTGCATCGTACGGTGCTTGATAACATCATTTATGGGCGGGATGGTGCGAGCCGGGAGGAAGCACGCGAAGCGGCCCGCCGCGCGCAAGCGCTCGATTTTATCGAGGATCTTGAAGATGCCGAAGGCAATCATGGGTTTGATGCGCAGGTAGGGGAGAGAGGGGTCAAGCTCTCGGGTGGCCAGCGCCAGCGAATCGCTATTGCCCGCGTGTTGCTCAAAAATGCTCCCATTCTTATTCTTGATGAAGCAACCTCTGCCCTTGATTCAGAAGTTGAGGCTGCCATTCAGGACAGCTTGTCTGAATTGATGGACGGCAAAACGGTTGTTGCCATTGCCCACCGCCTTTCGACCATTGCTAGCATGGACCGCCTGATTGTGATGGAAGAGGGCAGAATCATCGAGGAAGGCAAACATGAGGACCTGCTTAAACAAGATGGTCTTTATGCCTCGCTGTGGAAGCGTCAGTCTGGCGGTTTTATTGGCTGAAATCTGGCTTGAAGAGGAAAATTTACCGGTCCTAATTAAGGACTCGCTCCGTTCTGGTGAGACGGGGCGGGTCGGGCGCATGTGTCTTTTTGGTGGGCAATATGTGCGGCAAATTCAAGAATGAGCCTGGTATAACTATCCAGCCTGTGTTTTGCGGCCGGTGTAAGACCAATTTGTGAGGCTCTTTTTGCGACAAATGGCCCAAGTTTGGCTACGCAGACTGGACAAGTTGGCTTTTCAATGTAAAAAGAGACCCGCAAAGTTCCGGTTTTTTACGGAATGGATTGAATTGGCTCGCTTGCCATTGAGGGGTTTGACTCTTCCCTCCAAGAAGATCGTCAAATGAGGTAGCGAGCTTGGAATAGGACACTGGTTTCGAGAGGACCTAGCCTTGGCTACCAGCGAAAAGGCAGAACCAACCCGCCGCGATTTTCTTTACATCGCGACCGGAGCGTTTGGGGCCGTTGGCGCCGCAGCGCTTGCTTGGCCATTTATCGACCAGATGAATCCCGATGCTTCCGCACTGGCGTTGGCTTCTATTGAAGTCGACCTTTCTTCGATTGAAGAAGGTCAGAACGTGACAGTTAAATGGCGCGGCAAGCCGATTTTCATCCGGTATCGTACTGCAAAAGATATTGAAGATGCGAAAGCTGTCGATGTTGCAACCTTGATTGACCCACAGACAGACGCGGAACGCGTGAAGCCTGGTAAAGAACAGTGGCTGATTCAGGTCGGCATCTGTACTCACCTTGGTTGTGTTCCGTTGGGCGATGCTGGCGATTATGATGGCTGGTTCTGTCCGTGTCATGGTTCGCACTATGATAGTGCCGGTCGTATCCGTAAGGGTCCCGCACCACGGAATCTCGAACTCCCACCTTATGAGTTCGTTTCAGATACACTCATCAAAATCGGCTAACGTCCGACAAGACCTCTAAGGAGACCAGTCATGAGCGGACATTCTACTTATCAGCCGCAGAGTGGCATTATGAAATGGATGGAACGGCGCCTGCCAATTGCTGGCCTTGTGCATTCCTCTTTCATTGCTTACCCAGTACCAAAAAACCTGAACTATTGGTGGACCTTCGGTGGCATCCTGGCTATCTGCCTTGTTGCCCAGATCCTGACCGGTGTTGTTCTGGTTATGCATTATACCCCGAATACTGCAATGGCCTTTGATTCCGTCGAGCATATTATGCGTGACGTGAACTGGGGCTGGATGCTTCGCTATCTGCATGCCAATGGCGCATCCATGTTCTTCGTTGCAGTTTACATCCATATTTTCCGTGGCATTTACTACGGTTCTTACAAAGAGCCTCGTGAAGTTGTCTGGATTTTGGGTGTGGTCATCTTCCTTCTGATGATGGCAACAGGCTTCATGGGCTATGTTCTGCCTTGGGGTCAGATGTCCTTCTGGGGTGCAACCGTTATTACCAACCTCTTCTCTGCTTTCCCAATCGTTGGTGAGCCAATTGTTGAGTTGCTGTGGGGTGGTTTTGCGGTCGATAACCCAACCCTGAACCGTTTCTTCTCCCTGCACTATCTGTTGCCGTTTATGCTGGCAGCGATTGTAGGCCTGCATATCTGGGCATTCCACGAAGCTGGAAACAACAACCCGACCGGTGTTGAGCCTAAATCTGCGCAGGATACGGTTCCGTTTACACCTTACTACACCATCAAGGATCTGTACGCGATTGTATTGTTCCTGATCTTCTTTGCCTGGATGGCCTTCATGGTTCCCAACTTTATGGGTCACCCTGATAACTACATCCCTGCAGACAGCCTGGTGACACCTGCTCACATCGTTCCTGAATGGTACTTCCTGCCATTCTATGCGATCCTGCGTGCTGTTCCTGACAAGCTGGGTGGTGTTTTGCTGATGTTCGGCGCGATTGCAGTTCTGTTTGTTCTGCCATGGCTTGATACATCCAAGGTGCGTTCCAACACCTACCGTCCTTTGGGTAAACAATTCTTCTGGATCTTCGTGATTGTTTGTCTGGCTCTTGGCTATCTTGGTGCCAAGCCTGCCGAAGGTGGTTATGTTACCGCGTCTCGTATTGCGACTGTTTGGTATTTTGCTCACTTCCTGATCATCCTGCCTGTTCTGGGCCTGATCGAGAAGCCAAAGCCATTGCCGAACTCGATATCCGAGGCTGTTCTGGCTAAAAATGGCGGTTCGTCCGCTGCAGCCGAATAACGAGCGAGGAAAGGGAAACCGATGATTACGCTGACCAAAACTACGGTTCGCGCGCTCGTTACAGCTTGTGCACTGGCAGTTTCTGCTGGCGGTGCCATGGCTGCAGGCGGCGGCAAACATTTTGAAAAGCAGGACTGGTCTTTCTCCGGTCCTCTGGGCAAGTATGACAAAGCCCAGCTGCAACGTGGCTTCCAGGTCTATAAGGAAGTATGCTCCAGCTGCCATTCACTCAAATATATTGCTTTCCGCAATTTGGGTGAAGATGGTGCGCTTGGATATACTGCCGATCAGATCAAAGCTCTGGCTGCGGAATATGAAGTGGAAGATGGCCCGGATGATGAAGGTGAAATGTTCACCCGCACAGCCAAGCCATATGACCGCTTCCCGTCACCATATCCAAATGACAATGCGGCAAAATCTGCCAATGGCGGCGCTTTGCCACCAGATTTGTCTTTGATTGCCAAAGCACGCGCTGGTTCCATGGGTCCGGACACAGGCATCGAGCCTTTGACCGATCTGACCCGTATGATCTGGCACACTGTGACAGCTTATCAGGAATATGGTCCAGACTATATCTACGCCTTGCTGACCGGTTATGAAGAAGCGCCGGAAGGGGTTGATGTTGGTGATCTGAGCTACAACCCCAATTTCCTCGCTGGTGACGCCCTTGCCATGGCTCAGCCATTGGATGACGAATTGGTTGAATATACCGATGGCTCACCAATGACCACTGAGCAATATGCAAAGGATGTGTCTGCGTTTCTGATGTGGGCCGCTGAGCCCAAACTGGAAGAGCGCAAGCGCGTTGGTCTGAACGCTCTTATCTTCCTGGTGATTTTTGCAGGTCTTCTGTATTTCACCAAGAAGCGCGTTTGGTCCAATGTAGACCACTAAGCTTTGATGCGATGAATGATAGAAAAGGGCTCAGTTTGAGCCCTTTTTTTGTGGAATGATATGCCTCCTTGCCGGGGCTCTATGGGAGTGGGATGATGGCAAAAGCTGTGTTGGGCATTATTGGCGGATCCGGTTTGTATGATTTGCCCGGGTTTGAGGCCGGAGAATGGGTGGCCATCGAAAGCCCGTGGGGGGAGCCGTCGGACGCCGTACGGATCGGTGAGCTGAATGGCACCCGTCTGGTCTTTATGCCCCGTCACGGGCGCGGGCATGTTTTTGCCCCCGATGACATCAATTATCGCGCCAATATTGATGTGATGAAACGGGCGGGGGTGACCGATCTTGTCTCCATTTCCGCGTGTGGTTCCCTTAAAGAAGATTATGCGCCAGGTAGCTTTGTGCTGGTTGACCAGTTTATTGACCGCACCATTGCGCGCAAGAAAAGCTTCTTCTCAAAAGGCTGTGTGGCCCATGTCTCGCTTGCCCATCCGATCAGCCCTGCGCTGATGGATATGGTTGAGGATGCAGCCAAACAGGAAAGCCTCGATTATGCTCGCGGCGGCACTTATCTTGCCATGGAAGGCCCGCAATTCTCCAGCTATGCAGAGAGCCAGCTTTATCGCTCCTGGGGATGCGATGTGATCGGTATGACCAATATGCCGGAGGCCAAGCTCGCGCGAGAGGCCGAGATTTGCTACTCCACCGTTGCCATGGTGACGGATTATGATTGCTGGCACCCTGATCATGGTTCGGTTGATATTCAGGATATTATCCGTGTTCTCAAAGGCAATAGTGAAAAGGCGCAGCGCCTTGTTGCCCGCCTGTGCGAGATCATGCCACAAGAGCATGTGGACTGCCCCATCGGCTCTGACAAGGCGCTTGAATTTGCCATTATGACAGCGCCAGAGAAAAGAGATCCGGCTCTTGTGGCCAAGCTTGATGCCGTTGCCGGACGTGTTTTGTAAGATAAGAAGGATCGTGTTGTAATGGCCTCTTCCAAGCCTCAAACCCCTGGTGTTGATCTGAAAAGCATCATTCGCTCCATTCCCGATTATCCCAAAACGGGCATTATCTTTCGTGATATTTCAACCCTGATTGCCGATGGCTCGGGGTTTAAGCAATCTGTTCGGCAGCTGGCCGCTCCCTATCTTGATCAGAATATTGATAAGGTTGTGGGGATCGAGGCGCGCGGCTTTATTTTTGGTGGTGCGGTTGCTGATCTGCTCGGGGTTGGTTTTGTGCCCATCCGCAAGCAGGGCAAACTGCCCGGCAAGGTCGTTGGGCAGGATTATGAGCTGGAATATGGCTCTGATCGTATTGAGCTGCATGAAGACGCCATTGCGCCGGGTGAGCGGGTGCTGCTGCTTGATGATTTGATTGCAACGGGCGGCACTGCCTCTGCTGCGGTGGATCTTGTGCGCCGCGTTGAGGGCGAGATTGTTGCAACCGCCTTTGTTATTGATTTGCCAGATCTTAAAGGGGCTGATTTGCTGCGCGAGAAGGGTGTGGCGGTTCATACCCTTGTGGCTTTTGAAGGGTTGTAAGCCTGCCTGATTGCTAATTTTGAGCCTTATCAAAAAGGCCGGGAGAACAATCCTCCGGCCTTTTTGCGTGCAGCCTGTTCACTTCTGGCCCTTAGTCTTCTTCATGCGGATTTTGGCATTCCACAAAGACGTTGGAGCGGAAGGAAAAGACGATATCTCCCTGCTTGTCTTGGGCGTAATTATAGCCCTTTAAAAGCCCCCACTGGGGTCGTGAGCGAGAGCGCCGTTTGGCGGTCAGTTCTGAATAATAATGGAGGGTCTCTCCGGCCTTGACGGGGCGGAGCCATGTCATTTCTTCCATGCCCGGTGAGGGGCCCATGCGTGCGGGGATCTTTCCTTGCTCGATAATGAGCTGGGCCTTATGCTTCATATAATCAACCATCAAATTCATCCATATGCAGCCCAGATGCCAAGGATGGACATTATCCTGCTCTGGGGCTAGTTGGTCATGGATTGGGAATTGGTGTTTGAAGGCCGTGATTTCTTCCTGCGTGAAGCGATGCTGGCCCAGATCGCGCCTGTCGCCTTCGCGTAATTGCTCAAAGTAAAAAGCCATGGTTACGCTCCTTGCTCTGATTTGCGGGCGATGATGGCTGGCGCGATGAATTCCATGGCCTTTTGCCCCTTTTCATCAAAGAGCTGGCATTCAAAGGTGATAATGCCATGGGGGTCATCCGGGCTTTGGGCCAGATTCGTAACGTGCGCTTTACAGCTCAGCGTCTGGTCGGGATAGACAGGGCGGGTCCAGGCGATGCGGGTCATATGGTCCAGTGAGATCAGGGCCGACTGTTGCAAGATCTTGCGACTAAACAGTGAAAGCAGGATGGCTCCGTTATGCCAGCCACTGGCGGCGAGGCCGCCCAAGATGGAAGCCTTGCCTGCCTCTTCATCAAGGTGAAAGGGTTGTGGGTCAAAGGAAAGAGCAAAAGTGAGGATCTCGTCTTTGCTGATTGTATGGTTTCCAAGGTCAAACCTGTCGCCTTGGGAGAAATCTTCGAAATAATGCATGTATAGTCTGAGATGGGTCGCCGGATTATGGGATTAAGGCCGTATATCGCCCCTCCATGGGTGGCGGCCTGATGACTTTCGTGATTAACTTTGCCTTGCCTGCGCTCAAGATGCAATATCACGCTAGGGCAGGGTGCTGGCCTGAGCAGGGCTAATAGGGATTGAGAGAGAAGAAGAAGGGGCCATCTTTGGCCTTTAAGGGGATGTTATGGGGCAGAAGGATTTGGTGCGCTATTATCCGGCTTTGGCGGAGTTGGAACCTGCTGCAGCGTGTATGCTGGAAGAAAAAGCCATGGCCTTTGACATTCCCAAGGGCAGTGAGGTCTTCTCGCCGGGACAGGCATGCCGGGGCTATTTGCTGCTCAACCGTGGTGTCGTCCGCGTTCAATCCGTCTCCAAGGAAGGGCGGGAAGCTGTGCTCTATCGGGTGAGCCCGGGAGAGATTTGCATTCAGACCAGTCTTAATCTGCTTGGGGAAGAGACCTATTCAGCCGAGGCCATCTCCGAAGATGATATTGAAGGGGTTCTGCTCGATCCTGTCTCTTTTGATCAGATGCTGGCGACCTCTCCTGTCTTTCGCCGCTTTGTCTTTTCCTCTATCTCCAAGCGCCTTAAAGACATCACCCAGACGGTAGAACGCATTGCCTTTGAGCCGATCGAGGTTCGCCTTGCCGATGTTTTGCTTGCTCGGCAGGATGTGAATGGCCGGATTGAAGCAACCCATCTTGATTTGGCCCGTGATTTGGGCACAGCGCGCGAGGTGGTTTCGCGTCATCTGGAGCGCCTTGTGCAAAAGGGAATTGTGCAAACCAGCCGCGGTGTTGTGCAAATTCTTGATGAGGAGGCGCTTCGGCGCCTGTTGCCCGCGCCGCCGGTTTAACTGGGTCTGCATACTCACCCAAAATTAGAAAAAGCTAATCTTTTCGCTTCATTGTGACATGATCACCGGACTTGCTTGCCCCATTGGCGTATTCTTGCCTCACGTCTGATGCAGCTAAAGCAAGGAGTTTTCAAATGAGTGCAAATGTTGGTGGTATTGATCGTATTCTTCGCATTGTTGTGGGGATTGTGTTGTTGTCTTTGGTTTTTGTTGGCCCGCAGACCTTGTGGGGCCTGATCGGTATTGTGCCTTTGGCAACCGGTTTGTTTAAATTCTGTCCCTTCTACCCATTGCTTGGCATGAATACCTGCCCGATCAAAAGCGAGTAGAACGCATTTTGTAAAGATCTGATCTTTGCCTAAAAGGCCATCATGCCTGCCTGCATGATGGCCTTTTGTTGCTGAATTAACCTGCCAATTGGTTGTGAAGGGGTGATATTAGAGACGAATTGGCAAATTGATCAGCGGCCACCGGCTTTGAAAAGAGGTAACCTTGACACTGGTCGCACCCCAGATCTTGCAAGACCTTGAGTTGCCGTCTTGTCTCCACACCTTCCGCCAGCACGGTAAGACCAAGACTGTGTCCCATAGCAATGATGGCAGAAACAATGGCCGCACTGCTTTTCTCGGTATCAATATCGCGAATGAAACTCTGATCAATTTTGATGATATCAATTGGGAAATGCCGTAGATAATTCATGGAAGAATAAGCAACGCCAAAGTCATCAATGGAAATTGAAAAGCCCATTGCCTTTAGATTTTGCAGCAACTTGGCCGATTGCTCCGGATCTTCCATCAACCAGGTCTCCGTAATTTCAAGCTCTATGGTTGCCGGATTGATATGAGTTTCGCTGACCAGTGCTTTAAGGTCAGGTAGAAAATGGGAGGAAAGAATCTGCCTTCCTGATAGATTAATGGCTATTTTGGGCAGTGTTAGTTCCGTTCTCTGCCAGACTTTGATCTGTTCAAAGGTCGTTTTCAGTACCCAACTCCCAATCTCGTATATCTGGCCATTTTCCTCTGCAACAGGGATGAAGTCGGCTGGACTCACCATGCTTTCATCATCAAGTTGCCAGCGCAACAGGGTTTCCGCACCGATTATTGCACCATCAGAGACTTGGTGTTTGGATTGGAAAACAAGTGAGAATTGGTCGTGGCTGATGGCCTTGTTTAGAAGCGCACCCATGGTTGCCTGATTTTCGGCCTTGTCACACAGGATCTGTTTGAAAAACTCTGCCCGATTTTTTCCCTGATCCTTGGAGAAGTAAGTTGCAAGATCCGCATTGCGCAGCAAGGTTTTAGCGTCTCTGCCATGGGCAGGATACAGAGCTATACCGATGCTGGCGGAGGTTGAGATTTGATCTCCTTCCAGAAAGTAAGGCTCGTTAATCAACGCCAGTACTTTTTGGGCAATGTCTTCCGAACGGGCACAGATCAGATCCTCATCCCCTTTTGGGGTATAAAGAATGGCAAATTCGTCGCCGCCAATACGAGCGCAGAAAATCTCTTTAGTGACCAAGCTGTGCATGCGATTAGCAACTTTGCGCAGAAATAGGTCGCCTGAAGGATGGCCGTGACGATCATTGATGGCCTTGAAACTGTCAAGATCAATGAACATGACTGCAAATTCTGCCTTGTTCTTTCGGCTCTGGTTAAGGGTTTTATTGACTTGTTCCTGAAAATAAACCCGATTTGGCAGATCAGTACCTGTGTCGAAATATGCGAGACGATGCATTTGCTGTTGGGCATATTTCTTTTCTGAAACATCAGAGAGGATGGCGATATAGTGTATCTCGCCCAGATATTGAGATTGCTCAACCAGCTTGATGGTGCAATCTGCTGGAAAACTTTGACCATTTTTGCGCTTGAGCCATAGCTCTCCTGACCATAATCCGTTTTTTGCGGATGCCTTGATGGCTTTTGTTATCGGGCTATGAGTAGCTTTGGATTGCAACTGGTTGAGATGTTGGCCTGATACTTCCTTCTCACTCCAGCCGGTGACCGAGGTCAATGTTTTATTGGCTTTCATGATCGTCCAGTCTTCTGACAAGATAAGAACGACATCATGGCTGTTTTCATAAACGCTGGAGGTAAGGCGTAACTGGCGGTCGATTTGGCCGCGCTCAACCTCGTGGGCTATGCGGTTGGCAAATAAGTCGAGCAGTGGAAGAGTCCAGGAATCAAGCTTCATAGGTTTAGAGTCGGAGATCAGGACCAAACCAATGGGCTCACCGGCCTGATTTTTGAGAACTGAACCGAAATAGCTATCCAGCCCCATTTCTTCCAAGAGCTTATCGTCTGGATACTTTTCTGCGAGACCTGTGGGGACATAGATTTTGTTTTTTTGGAGGACTTCCTGACAGGGAGAGCCATCAAGGGAATAGACGAAATCTGGGAGATGCTCACCATTGCCAAAGCCTGAAATGGTTTGAATATGGCTTTGGGATTTCTGGCATTTGAGCAGTCCGATAAAGGCATATTGGGCTCTATAGGCTTTAGCGATTTGCTCGACACTGGTTTTGTAAAATTCTTCTTGAGAGACAAACGGGAGAGAAATTGCTGATAGGGCCATCAGGGCATGTTGAAGATGCTCATCCTTGATTAGGAGGTCTTCGGACTTGCTCGAGGTCCAGTCATTGCCTTGTTCAAGCCCGGCTGTTTTCTCCAACCAATCGCTCAGCATAAGTCCTCCTTCGCAGGAAAAATTCAATTTGATGAATAGAATTATTGTTTCCCAAGTATTCTATTTTCATTTTATCACATATTAAGTTTGGAAAATAATCATTAATATTCAATAGCGCTTCTAGGGTCAGGGTCCATTAATTTTGTGCATTCTGCGAGGACAGTTTTGTGTTCTCACAAGGAGGAAAATCGCGACAATGTGGTGCATTTTCAAGATTTTACGACGCAGTGAGAGCGCAAAAATGCCTCGCCCTTCGGGTTTATCTGGAAGCATCCATCTATCAAACCAATGACGGCAGAAAGGGAACCGCCCTTCCTTTGTCATTGGTTCTTCTATCTGAATACTTCTAGATAAACAGAATGAGACTAAATTAATGGACCCTGACCCTAG
>JAOAQZ010000028.1 GCA_025210795.1 Cohaesibacter sp.
CACCGATCGTGATAATGATCAATGTTACGTGCGACGCACCGCGCGCTGGCTCAATTGCCAGACGGTGAAGCAAAATACCGATAATGACTGCAACCAGAATTGCACAAAGAGCAGCCACCACAAGGGGCAAGCCGGCAGCAATCATGAATACCGTAACCATGCCCCCCAACATGACGAATTCACCTTGGGCGAAGTTCACCACATCCGAGGCATTGTAAATGATCGTAAAGCCCAGCGCGACGAGCGCATATACTGCGCCGACAGTCAGACCGGAAAATAAAAATTGCAACAATTCAGCCATGATCAGTCCGTTCGGGTCCGTCCATTGGTCTGCCCATGTCTGGCGCTTTTGCTAAAAATCCGGGAAAGAAAAGCACCCTTTGGGCAAAGGAAGTCTGTGAAGGGGCAAGCGTGCCTGTCCCTTCCAACAGCTTGGATTTGCAAGATGCTCTATTCTCGCACCAGCGTTTCAGAGCATCTGTGCGCTATCGGCACCCAAGCGGGTGCCGACAGGTCTGCATTGGCTTATTTGGAAAGCATCCAGTCGCCGTCCTTGATCTCCAGCATACGGAATGCTGTCAGATCAAGACCGAGATGGTCTTTTGCGGACATGTTCACTTCACCCGCTGTGCCCATGAAGCCTTTGGTTTGCTCCAGAGCGTCACGAATGGCTTCTGGTTCCGCTTTGCCTGCCTTTTTGATGGCATCAACCAGCATGTAAAGGCCGTCATAGGCATGACCACCAAAGGTGGAGACAGCCTGACCGGTTGCCTTTTCATATTCGGCTTTATAGGTGGTTACGACCTTCTTCTGTGCATCGCTGTCATCCAGCTTGTCGGCAACCAGCAGAGCGGACGCAGGAAGGCGGACGCCGTTGGCCGCATCGCCAGCCAGTTCGATGAACTTTTTGGACGCAACACCATGGGACTGGTAAAGCGGCACAGACAGACCGATCTGGTTGAAGTTACGGGTCACAATCGCAGGGCCCTGACCGAAACCGGCATTAAGCACAGCCTGAACACCATCGGTGCCTTTGATATTGGTCAGCTGCGGGGTCATGTCGCTGTCTTTTGGACCATAGGTCACGTCAGCAACAACCTCGATGCCATAAGCGTCTTTCACGCCCAGGCACTGGCCGCGCATGGACTTACCAAACCCGCCAGTACCGGAGATCATAGCGATCTTGGTCAAGCCTTTTGCCTTCATATCTTCAAAGATTTTCTGGCAAGCCATTTTGTCGGTGTGAGGTGTTTTGAAGGTGAACTTCTTGACCGGATCAATGATGACCACAGCACCGCCCAGAGAGATGAATGGCACTTCTGCTTCTTCAAAAACAGGGATCATCGCCATGGTGGTGCCAGTGGTGGAGCCACCTACAACAGCAACCACTTCATCTTCTTCCACCAGACGGGTGGCGAAGGTGCGGGCCTTGTTGGCGTCAACGCCGGCATCATAAACAATCAGTTCGATTTTTTTGCCGTCGATGCCGCCAGCTGCATTGATTTTATCAACATACAGCTTGAGGGTTTTCTCTTCAGGATCCCCCAGGAAGGAAGCAGGACCGGTGACAGACAGAACAGATCCGATTTTGATCTTTCCGCCATGGCCATCAGCCTGTGCGGCGGACGCGATAGCCAGGGATGCGACACCAGCAACAGCTGCAATTTTCAACTTAGCAAGAACACTCATAAACAATTCCTCCCAATGGTATGAGCAATAAGTCCTGTCAGTTTCAAGATCCGGTTCCTCCAAACCGATGCGATCTTCAAACTGCATATGAAAGGCCCAGATTATAGCCCGGTCCTGTGTGTGTTTGACCGGGGCATCCCCGGCCAAATTCTTGTCGGCCCCGAAAATGGGGCAAAGTCCTTCCCTGCGGCGGTCGGTCAGCCAACCTGACGGCGCAAGGTCGCAACGCGGAAGCGGTTGGCAACAAATGCAGCGTCAGTCAGGGCTGCATTGCCTGCCGGGTTGGCTCCGGTTACGTGGAAATCAGAGTAAGCTGCGGACTGGTTGACGAAGATCCCGCCTGTCAGGTTGACAGATAAAGGCGCCCCACCCCATGCAAATGCATCCGCGGCCTGATCAATCACCTCATCAGAGGTGGAATAGAGAGATGCCGTAATCGCGCCCTTGGTTTTGGCAGAGCTTGAGGCAATCTCGATGGATTGAGCGGTATTATCTGTTGCAATGGCAAAAGAGATCGGGCCAAAGCGCTCTTCCAGATAGGCGCTTTCATCTTTGGCATCGACTGCCACGATGGTTGGAGTTGCAGAACGCGCTCCGTCCATGCCTTCAACCTCGGCGCTTTCGCGCACAACCCGGCCCAGTGACTTCACCTCATTGATGCGCTCAATCGTGGCAACATTTTGAACCGCGCCCAAAATGGCAGCCGCACGACCTGCATCCCCGAGCAGCTTATCAAGGCCGACTTTGATGCCTTCAGCCACATCTTCAAAGCTCTTATGGCCCTGATCGGTTTCGATACCATCACGCGGAATATAGATATTCTGCGGTGCGGTACACATCTGACCGGTATAAAGAGAGAGAGAAAAGGCGATGTTGGATGTCATACCGCGGAAATTGTCGGTGCTGTCGATGACAATGGAATTGACGCCAGCCTCTTCGGTATAAACCAAGGCATTGCCAGCATTTTCGCGCACCCACTGACCAAAGGCGGAAGAGCCTGTGAAGTCGATCAGCGCAACATCATCATGCGTGACATAATCCTTGGTTTTTGGATTGTCGGCATTGTCTGCGGCCAGCAGAAGAACATTAGGATCAAAGCCAGCTTCTTCCAGCACAGCGCGGCCAATCTGCAAAGAGATGGCAAGCGGCAGAATGGCAGCAGGATGCGGCTTTACGATCACGGAGTTGCCGGTCACAAAGCTGGCAAACAGGCCCGGATAGGTATTCCATGTGGGGAATGTGGCACAGCCAATCACCAGCGCAACACCGCGCGGTACGATGCGGAAGGTTTTGTCCAGCACCAGCGGATCATGCTTGCCTTGCGGCTTTTCCCAGCGCACCTGACCGGGTAGCTTTGCCATTTCATCATAGGCATAGGCCACAGCTTCCAGACCGCGATCCTGAGCGTGCGGACCACCAGCCTGAAAGGCCATCATAAAGGCCTGACCGGATGTGTGCATCACCGCATTGGCAATAAGGAAAGACTGTTTATTAAGGCGATCGAGCCATTCAAGAGCAACGCCGGCGCGTTCCTCTACAGACGCCTTACCCCAATTGCGGCCTGCCGCCTTGGAGGCTGAAACCAGTTGCTCGACATCGGCATCCGGATAAGAGACATTCAGCTCCAGACCGAAGGGAGACACCTCTGCGCCAACCTTGTTGCCATTATTTGGCTGACCAAGATCGAACTCTCCCCCGAGCATGGCTTTGAAAGCCTCTTCGGCGTCTGCTTTGGCAGTTTCACCATAAATTTTTCCTGAAGGAGCCTCAGGATAGGCGGCCCAATAGGTTCTTGTCCGGCTGGTATCTATGGCCTTTTGCAGCGTTGCCTTGTGCCGTTCAAAAAAATTGGTCATCCGCTCATTCCCTCTTTTAAGAAGATCTTCTTGTCTTTTCATCAAGCCCTATTTCTTCCTCCCGATAGGGCCTGACTACATTCGCTTGCGATCCTCTGTCTTTCTACGCATAGTGCTGCTTATTAGTTTCAACTGCAACAAAATAGTTTGCAAAATTTGAAACTTTCAAGCTTTGATGCATTGACAGCCGGTTCGTGTTCAATCAATAATTAACCGACCGGACAGTCAATGCAAGTAATTTTTTTGTATCAAGCTATCTTTTCTCGCAACATTTGGATGAATGAGAGAGAAATTAAGCAATCAAATTGCCATTGACGGTATCTCGACACATATCGCTATGATTTCTGGGAGGATCACATCATGAGCGACGCACCAATTCTGGTGGACCGACAGGACGGCTATGCCATCATTACTCTGAACCGTCCTGACAAGTTGAATTCCTTTAATGAAGAGATGCATAAGGCCCTTATGGCAGCGCTTGTGGAAGTAGAGACGGACGAGACTTGCCGCGCTCTGGTTCTGACGGCGTCTGGCAAGGGCTTTTGTGCCGGACAAGATTTGGGCGACCGGGTCAAGCCGGACCCCAATGCCCCTCCCCCTGATCTCACGCAAACCATTGAAGCCTATTACAATCCGCTGATCCGCAAGATCCGTGCGCTTAACATTCCTGTTGTCTGCGCGGTGAATGGTGTTGCAGCTGGTGCTGGTGCCAATATCGCACTGGCTTGCGATATTGTTCTGGCGGCAAAGCGCGCCAAATTCATTCAGGCCTTTGCCAAGATCGGTCTTGTGCCTGATTCAGGCGGCACCTATTTCCTGCCCCGCCTTTTGGGTGATGCACGGGCACGGGCGCTTTGCCTTCTGGCCGAGCCTATTTCAGCCGAAAAAGCTGAAGAATGGGGTATGATCTATCGGGCGGTTGAAGATGAAAGCCTCATGGAGGAAGCTGCCAATCTTGCCAAGCATTTCGCCACCCAGCCCACAATTGGCCTTGGCCTTATCAAGCAGGCTTTGAATGCATCGGCATCCAACAGCCTTGATGAGCAGCTAGATCTGGAGCGGGATAGCCAGGGTAAAGCAGGTCGCACCCCTGATTATATGGAAGGGGTTCTGGCCTTTATGGAAAAGCGTGCACCGACCTTTACGGGACGTCACTAGGCGACGAACCGCATTGAGGGCAGGTTTAGACTTTTCTTTATCACCCTGCTTCATGTTCTTGCCGATTAATCCCGACCACAAAGAGGAGGACTTTGATGGGACAGGTATTTGCCAATAAGGACGAATTGGCCAAAGCTGCTGCACAAGCCATGTGGGATGCCGACCCTGCAACCCAGAAGCTTGGAATGACGCTTGATGAAGTTCGCGAAGGCTATTCGCGCATGAGCATGGTCATTCGCGAAGAGATGAGCAACGGTCACGGCACTTGCCATGGCGGCTATATCTTCACCTTTGCTGATTCCTGCTTTGCCTTTGCCTGCAACAGCCACAATATCAACACTGTGGCCCAGCAATGCTCCATCACCTATGTGGCTCCGGGCCGATTGGGCGAAACACTTACAGCAGAATGTGTTGAACGCACTTTGGTGGGGCGCAGCGGTGTTTATGATGTGACCGTGCGTAATCAGCAAGGACAGATTATTGCCGAATTCCGCGGCAACAGCCGCAATATCAAGGGAGAATTGGTCCCCGGCGCCCGCGTTGAAGAGGCCTGATTTTTAGTATTTGAATTTGATGGTCACCCTGTGACCACCGGCCGGGAGGGGCCGGCACCCGAGGGAGGAAACTATGCTAGATCTATCACCAAAAGCAGGTGAACTGGAAGCGATCGAGACCGCGTCTCGCGACGAGATTGCGTCTGTGCAGTTGGAGCGCATGAAATGGTCTGTGCGCCATGCTTACGAAAATGTGCCTTTTTATCGCAAGCGCTTTGATGAAGCGGGCGTGCATCCTGATGATTTGAAGAACCTTGCCGATCTGGCCAAATTCCCGTTTACCACCAAGCAGGATTTGCGCGACAATTATCCGTTCTACCTGTTTGCTGTGCCGCGCGAGCAGATCGTTCGTATTCATGCCTCCTCAGGCACCACCGGTCGTCCAACCGTAGTGGGCTATACCAAGAAAGACATTGAGACATGGTCCAATGTTGTGGCTCGCTCCATTCGTGCCTCTGGCGGTCGCGCCGGTGACAAAATCCACATCTCCTATGGCTATGGCCTCTTTACCGGCGGTCTGGGTGCCCATTACGGGGCCGAGGCTCTGGGTGCGACGGTTATCCCCATGTCTGGCGGCATGACAGAGCGCCAAGTGCGCATGATCACTGATTTTCAGCCGGACATTATCATGGTAACCCCTTCCTATATGCTGTCCATTCTGGATGAGTTCCGCAAAGAAGGGATTGATCCACGCGAAAGCTCTCTGAAAGTGGGTATTTTTGGTGCAGAGCCCTGGACCAACAAGATGCGCGGCGAAATTGAACAAGCCTTTGACATGCATGCGGTTGATATTTATGGCCTGTCCGAGGTTATGGGCCCTGGTGTTGCCAATGAATGTGTTGAGACCAAAGATGGCCTGCATATCTGGGAAGATCATTTCTATCCTGAAATTATTGACCCGATCACCGGCGAGGTTTTGCCGGATGGATCTGAAGGCGAGCTGGTCTTTACCACACTCACCAAGGAAGGCCTGCCGGTTATTCGCTATCGCACACGGGATTTGACCAAACTTCTGCCCGGCACCGCGCGCTCCATGCGCCGGATCGAGAAGATTACCGGTCGCTCTGATGATATGATGATCATTCGTGGTGTGAACGTCTTCCCCACCCAGATCGAAGAGCAATTGCTGCGCTGTGAAGGGCTTGCCCCGCATTACCAGATCGAGCTTACCCGCACAGGCCGCATGGACACCATGATGGTTCGTGTTGAGGCAGCTGAAGGGTCTGGGTCGGACGATGCTCGTATGGCCAGCGCCAAGGAACTTGCCACCCATGTGAAAAACAATGTTGGCATTTCCATCAAGGTCGATGTGGGCGAGCCTCACTCTGTTGAGCGCTCTTTGGGTAAAGCCCAGCGCATTGTCGATCTGCGCCCGAAAGAGGACTAATAACCCGCCCTTTTGTCTTGCCCCTCCCCTTAAGAAGGAAAGGGGCAAGGCTCTAACGGGCATTTTTTGGTGACAGAGTGCTCTCAATCAGCCTTTTGCAAGGGATTTGACCATTCCTTTATTCGGGAATTTCCTTTAAAAGACCCCAATTCGTGGATTATCCGCTTTGATCACTGGTGCCATACGCCATGGCATATCCAAGGATCAGGATTATCCGTTGTTATATCTGCAGACATCTGGAAGACCTCATGGCCAGGACACGCGCCGCCGATTATGGCGACAAACGACGCTCCATATTGGATCAATCTGCCAAAGTCTTTGCTGCGCAAGGATATGACAAAACATCCATGGCACAAATTGCAAAGACTTGCGGTTTTTCCAAAGCCCTGCTCTATCACTATTATGAGAATAAGGAAGCCTTGCTCACCGATATCATCAAGGTGCATCTTGAAGAATTGGTCAGTGAGGTTCAAACGGCGATTGATCCTGAGCTTAGCCCCAAAGCGCAATTGCAGGCTTTGGTAACGGCTTTGCTGTTGTCCTATGAAGATGCAGACGACAAACACAAGCTGCAAATCAATGAGCTCTCGTTTTTGCCTGAAGAGCGACAAGCAGACCTTAAACAGCTTGAACGGGATTTGGTAAGCATCTTTGCGCAAGCTGTCATCGCAGCGAATCCGGCAATTGGCGAACAAGAGCGGATGATCATGCCTGTGACCATGAGTTTGTTCGGCATTTTGAACTGGACTTATCTGTGGTTCCGCCCCTCCGGCGGCATGAGCCGGCAGGAATATGCCCAATTGGTCACCACCATGCTGATTGATGGCACCCAGCATCTTGGCGCGCAGACATAAGACGGTCACCCAAGAACGACCATCTGTTGAAATCCGGGCGCAAAATATTCCATTCGCCTGGTGTTTTCCCCTATTTCAAAAAAGCCTCTCCCCAAAGCCAAAAACCCGCGCCATACTGGCTGCATATTTGACCGACCAATAATCAAAATGCCTTTGGGAGATGTCCTATGCGCCATTCTTTAGCTCTACTCTGCCTAACCAGCAGCTTGCTTTTTAATCCAGCATCCCTATACACAGTCGCTGCTTCTCCCATCACAGAAAATGCAGCAAAAGCGGAGCAATTGCTCAAATCCGGCCAGCCGGGCGCGGCATACAAAGCCATTCAGGCCGCAGTTGATGCGGTATGGAAGCAGATGCCCATGATGGTCAATAATGTCGGCTTTGCCACAGAGATTTATGGCTTTCGCAGCTACAAAGCCAAAGAGAATGCCATTTTCAAGCCCGATGAACCTCACATCATCTATGCCGAGCCAATCGGTTTTACCCACCATAAAGACAAGGACGGACGGCTGTCTGCGGGTTATCTTGCCGATTTTGTTTTGACCGACCCCAAAGGCAAGGTGCTTCTTCAGCAAGAAGGCCTTTTGAACCTTAACCTGCCGCTGGGCGCAGAGAATAAGGAAGTCCATCTCAACATCACAGTCAATCTGGATGGACTGCCGGAAGGGAAATACGTCTCGCACTATAAATTACGCGACAAATATTCTGAAAAGAATGCCACCTTCTCCCTGCCCTTTGAGGTTCACAAATAAAGTGCACCAAACAACAATGCCAGCCTTTTCGGGGCTGGCATTTGAAGCTCTTATGATATCGGGTCGTTTTTATGGCGCGCTTACTGCTGCAAGGTTGCGGTATCAAAGCGGTTGGCCGTTGTGGTTTTAGCCATTTCAGTGCCCATATGGTGCATTTTTGCACTCAGGAAACCGATAAAACGTTCGCTCCCTGAAAGTGATCCAAAGACGACCGCGCAACAAAGCATGGCATAGGCAAACACTCCAACAGATGTTTTACGCAACTCGCGACCAGAGACGAGGCCTTTACCTTGTTGCTGAAATTTTGCCGCCAGAGGCAGCAAAGCTGCACTTGCCTTGTTGCTCCACTCAGCAATCAGGCTTTTTGCATCAAACCTTTGCTTGATGTCCGGATTGTGGCTTGCTTCACCATCGGTGAGCGTTACTCCGGGTGGGGGCGGAACATAGGGGCCGCGTCTCTGTGGGCTAGGCGCCAGAGACAGGGCTGGGCTGGGTGTAGGATTACCGTCTACTCTATACACAACAGGGTCCTGTTTTACGTTACTCGACTGCCCAACTGCGCCTTTTTCCCATATCGCCATTTTCATACCCGCCTGCTTATCCCATAGCATTCATTCTTTGCTTATTTAGGAAGCTTGCCTGCAAGCTATGAAAGAACCACTTATGCGCGTTGACCTGATGCCTATTTTATTTCCCTATGGTTTTCGAAATATGAATCATTAGATGCATCTTTTGGAAAATTGCAGTCCAAAAGCATAAAAATACATAGAAAAACCGCACTGATGGATATCAGCGCGGTTTTCTTATTCACTATCCCGATCTGGGCGTGATCGCGATTAGATCACGTCAAAATCGACAACGACCTTGTCAGTTTTCGGACGAGACTGGCAGGTAAGGACGAAATTGTCTTCCACTTCCCATGGCTCAAGGGAATAGTTGATGGCCATATCAACTTCGCCTTCCAAAACCTTGGCCCGACAGGTGCAACACATGCCACCCTTACAGGAGAATGGTGCCTCGATATCGGCTTTTAGCGCCCCATCAATGATGGTCTCACCCGGCTCCAGCTGCACGGTGTAGCGAGCACCATCGACAATCATGTCAACGCTGGCGCGGTGATCAACGGCTGCAGCATCTTTCGCCTCATGGGCCTCATGGCTTGGAGAGCCATCTGCCGGCGTGAAGAGCTCGTTATGGATGTTTTCTTTTGAAAGACCGGTTTTCTCCAGCGCAATGCGGGCTTCCTCGATCATTTCACCCGGACCACATAGGAAAGCATGGTCGATATCCTGTGATGGCAGGATTGAGGTCAGGAAGGCATTGACCTTCTCTTCATCAAGACGACCGTTGAGCAAGGATAGTTCCTGCTCCTCGCGGCTGAGAATGTGATAGACAGACAGACGACCCAGATAGCGATCTTTCAGATCTTCCAGCTGATCCTTGAAGATGATGGTCTGTGATGTGCGGTTGCCGTAAAAGAGGAAGAACTGGCTCTCCGGCTCGCGCTGCATCACTTCCTTGATGATAGACATGATCGGCGTGATGCCAGAGCCTGCGGCAAAACCAACATAGGTGCGCGCCTCGCCTGCCTCATTGTCTGGCAGCATGAAACGACCCATGGGCGTCATGATATCCATTTCCATACCAACGCAGATATCATCATTGGCATAGCTGGAGAAAACACCATCGTCGATCTTTTTGACAGCAACGCGGATATCCTCGCCCTGACCGGAGCAGATGGAATAGGAACGGCGCACATCTTCGCCGCCAATATCCGCTTTCAAGGTCAGATATTGACCGGGGATATAGCTGTAATCGTCTTTCAGATTATCCGGCAGTTCAAAGGCAATTGAGACTGCATCCGGTGTTTCGCGTTTAACATCGATGACTTTTAGTGAGTGAAAACGAGGGCTCATATCCTACCTCTTCTCATAACCGGAGCCTTGCTTCCCCTTCTTGCGGGGTGGAGCGGTTCGGTTAGATACATTTGAAATAATCGAAAGGTTCAGCACAGCTTTTGCAGCGATACAGGGCCTTACAGGCTGTGGAGCCAAATTCTGACACCCGCTCTGTCTGCTCCGAGCCGCATTTGGGGCAGGAAACCTGCTCTTCCCCAAACAATGCCCGACGCCCTGCTTTGCCCTTGGGTGGGGCAATGCCGAATTTCTCAAGTTTTTTATGCGCTTCCTGGGTCAGCCAATCCGTGGTCCAGGCCGGATCAAGAACGGTTTTCACCTCCACTTCCTCAAAACCGGCTTTTGCAAGTGCGACCTGAATGTCCATTTCGAACATATTCATGGCCGGACAGCCGGTATAGGTGGGAGTGATGGTCACAATGACACGGCCGCTTTGGGTTACCTCGACATCGCGCAAAACCCCAAGATCCTCAATGGTCAGAACCGGAATTTCCGGGTCAACCACCTCACTTGCGGCCGCAAAGGCCATAACCTGAGCATTGCTTTTTGGGCTTGTCTGCTCGCTGTGGTTTGATCTTTCGGTGCTTGATGTCTCGATATTGGTCATCACGATAGGGTCCTTTGACGACAAAGAAGAAGCATGAAGGCTGGAGGCAAGTATGATCTGGTCTGCTTTTCTCCAGCCCACTGCGAATTACCAGGTGCAGCCCGGATAGGCCCGCTGCAGATACTGGAACTCCGACAGGGCATGGCCCAGATGCTCGGTATGCACGCCCTTGCGGCCCCCAATATGCATCCAGCCATCTTCAGGACGCTTGAGTGTGGCGCGGGTCAGCACCTCGTCAATGGTCCGCTCCCAAGCGCCACGAAGGCTTTCAGGATCAATGGCAATGCCTTTTTCGATCAGCTCTTCTTCAACTTCATCCTTGGCAAAAAGCTCGCCGGTATACATCCACAGCTCGTCAATGCCTTCCTGCATGCGGCGGTGGCTTTCCGGTGTGCCGTCACCCAGACGGATGGTCCATTCCGCGGCATGGCGAAGATGATAGGCCACCTCTTTTTCAGCCTTGGCCGCGATGGCAGCAAGCTGCTTGTCCTTGGAGGCCATCATAGCTTCCCAGAACGGCAGCATGAAGGCGGAATAGAGAAGCTGGCGCGCCATGGTCTTGCCAAAGTCGCCATTGGGCTGCTCGACAAGGATCAGGTTGGTGAATTCACGCTCATTGCGTAAGTAAGCAAGCTGGTCTTCGTCGCGCCCTTTGCCTTCTACTTCACCGGCATAGGTGTAAAGATTGCGGGCCTGACCCAGCAGGTCCAGCGCAATATTTGTCATGGCAACATCTTCCTCGATATGGGAAGCATGGCCGCACCACTCACCAAGGCGGTGAGACAGGATCGCAGCATCATCTGCCAGACGGATCAGATATTTAAACAATTGATCAGACATTTGGTGTCTCCGTCATTTGAGAGGAGGACAAGAGGAAGCCCCCTGCCCGCCTGCGATTACATGTTGCCGACTTCTTCAGGGATTTTGTAGAAGGTCGGATGACGGTAGATCTTGTCTGCGGTTGGCTCGAACATCATGCCTTTTTCATCGGGATCATTGGCAGTAATCGCGTTGGATGGCACCACCCACAAAGACAGGCCTTCACCACGGCGGGTATACACATCGCGAGCAGCCTGCAAAGCCATTTCAGCATCTGCTGCATGCACAGAGCCAGCATGACGATGGGCCATACCATTACGAGCGCGGATGAATACTTCCCAAAGGGGGGTATGTTGTTCAGTCATAGTTCAGTCCTCCACATTCCTGCCTCTTGGACAGGGCTGAGGTGATGGGGGCGTGTCTGTAATCTCGCCAATCCTCACACCATCACTCAGCATTCATTTCCAGTGATATGATTATTCCGCAGCTTCTGCTTGCGGTGCGGCACGCTTGGCGGCATAAGCCAGCGCAGCTTCACGCACCCAGGCACCATCTTCATGGGCAGCAACGCGGTCTTTCATGCGCTGCTTGTTGCAGATACCATTGCCGCGCACGACATTGATAAACTCGTCCCAATCAATTTCGCCAAAGTCCCAATGGCCGGTTTCCTCGTTGAACTTGAGGTCCGGATCCGGCACTTCCAAGCCAAGGAAATGAGCTTGTGGCACGGTTGCATCAATGAAACGCTGGCGCAGTTCATCATTGGAGAAGCGTTTGATTTTCCACGCCATATTCTGGCTGGAATGGATGCTTTCAGCGTCGGACGGGCCAAACATCATCAGAGCTGGCCACCACCAGCGATTGATGGAATCCTGACACATTTCCTTTTGCTCGTCCGAGCCCTGCATCATGGTCAGCAGCAGCTCATAACCCTGACGCTGATGGAAGCTTTCTTCCTTACAAACGCGGATCATGGCGCGGGAATACGGGCCGAACGAGGTACGGCAGAGCGGGATCTGGTTCATGATGGCAGCGCCATCTACCAGCCAACCGATGGTGCCGATGTCAGCCCAGTTCAATGCCGGATAATTAAAGATAGAAGAATATTTGGCTTTGCCGGAATGCAGATCGTCAATCAGCTCTTCGCGGGACACGCCCAGTGTCTCACAGGCTGAATAGAGATACATGCCATGGCCACCCTCATCCTGAATCTTGGCCAGCAAAGCTGCTTTGCGGCGCAGGGATGGGGCACGGGTAACCCAGTTACCTTCTGGCAGCATACCGACAATCTCGGAATGGGCATGCTGGGAAATCTGACGGATCAGCGTCTTGCGATAGGCTGATGGCATCACATCATTGGGTTCGATTTTCTGCTCATCATCAATCCGGGCCTGAAAGGCATCGAGGAATTCCTGATCCTCTTCGACGCGCTCGTCGGCGGCATTCAGCGCTTGGCTATACATTGGTTCTGGTCCTCCCAACCAACAATGTTTGGATGATTTACAATATGTCACGATTTTTAATATTAGCAAGTAATTTTTGTAACATATAATAATCCAAATGTGCGAAAGAGCAGAAATCTCCGCATTTACAGAGGGTTGCAGATCTTTTTCTTTTTGCGAAAAAGCGCAAAAACTCTATCTTTGGGAAGAAATGGCGGGACTCAAAGCACGCTTAGAGGGCATTGAAGCGGCGATAAAAGTCGAAATCGGGGGCTGGCAAGGGGCCATATTCGCCTTCTGCCTGATGGTCGAGCCAGTTTTCAGAAGGCTCCATCACTTTATGATAAATGCGGGCACAGAGCTGGCGGGCCTCGTCACCGGGCCATTCCTGCGGCAAGGCACTGGGGGGCAGAAGCGGGTCTCGCAGCACAACGCGGCGAAAATCATGAATGAGCATGATACGGATGATCAGGCATTCAAGCTGGGTGAAGACATTGCCATCCCGCACCGCCTGATCAATGGCGCGATAACGCGAGAGGAAATCGAGATAGTCACTTGAGATTTTCTCAAGCGGCCATCCCTGACTGGCCAAAGTCCAGGCAAGTGGTCCCAAGCTCTCGACAATCGAGAAGACGCAATTGGATGGATCGGAATCGGGCAGTAGGCCGGTATAGGGGCGTACCACCACATTGGGGGCAATGGTGCCATAACCGCGATCCAGCAGCTTTTCGCGCCGTGCGGCCCGATCTTGTCCTGATGCCAGAAAACCGACAATCCACTGGCCGTTCCATGAGCGCGCGGTTTCGAAGTAAATGCGCCGCGTTGCCTCTTTAAAGGTCTCAGCCCCTTTATCCGTAAGCCGGTAATAGGAATTGCGCCCTGATTTGGAGCGCGCCAGCCAGTCATCCGCTGCAAGGCGTGACATGGCGGTTCTTACCACCCCGGGCCCGACATCTATGGCCTCCATTATGCGCGTCAAGGACCCAAGCCAGAGGGTCCCTCCCCGAGACATGACACAGTCACCGAAAATCGTGATAATCATCGACCATGCGCGGATGGGCGTTTGGGAATGGAAATGCTTGAGCAGCTGTTCCACCTCATCAGAGAAAGGTGGACGGGACAGATCTTCATTAACTGGCATGCATATTCCCAAAGCTTATATCAGGGCAACTGGTGGCAGGATAGACAACCTGCCGCACGTTGGCAAATCCTTGCTCTTTCTCGTTTTGACCGTCAACAAGTCCTTAGGCTCACTAAACCGTACAAAACAGACGCGCACATAACCAATGGAAAAGATAGCTATTGTCCCCATTTTTACCTGTGACGCTTTGGAACATGCCCAAGTCTGATTAAATCTGGTATCCTACTGACCAGATTAGATAGACCATCGCTCTGTTCCAGCCAAGTCGGAACGCACCAAGTCTGTGTTTTTCCAGACGGCCTTACATCCAAGGCATAGGAGAAGCCCAATTCAACTGGTCCAAGGTTTAAAGAACCAAAGGAAAGACTGGAACCATGTCCGATCAAGCCAGCAAGTCTAATTCATCTGTACAAACTTTCGTGGTTGTCGCACTGCTCTGGGCAGCTATTTTTGTTGCTGGTGCTGTTGTTCTGTAAGCTGCCTTAACGCAATCATGGGCACCCTCTTTAGCGGTCCTTGGGGCAAATTGCTGACTAAGATCAATGGCTGCCCGCTTGTATGGCGGCCTGAATTTGCTTGTTAATTTTCGGCGATGCTTTAGGCTTGGCCTTAATCATACCAGCTCTTTTGCACAAAACAGGCCCGCTATCGTGTACCAAAACAAAGCCATTATCCGCGGCATGCAGGCAGAAGATGCCGCCGCCATTTTAGAAATCTATAGTCAAGGCATTCAAACCGGCCATGCCACTTTTGCCAGCGAAGCTCCATCTTGGCATAACTGGGATGACGGGCACCTTCCCTGCTGTCGCCTTGTGGCACAATTGGATGGTGAGGTTGTCGGCTGGGCAGCCCTAAGCCCGGTTGCTTCGCGCTGCGTCTATGCCGGAGTCGCCGAAGTTAGCCTTTATGTAGCAGCTCACGCCAAGGGGCATGGTCTTGGATCGGCTTTGATGGAGAATTTGGTAGGCCGCTCGGAAGCTGATGGCATCTGGACTTTGCAAGCGGGCATTTTTCCTGAAAATTATGCAAGTCTTGCTCTGCATGAGCGCTATGGTTTTGTGCGTGTCGGGGTGCGCGAAAAGCTGGGAAAAATGAGTTTTGGCCCCATGGCTGGCCAGTGGCGCGATGTTGTTTTCCTTGAGCGGCGCAGCCGAGTGGTGGGGACAGACTAGCCCCCCGCCAAAACGGGTTTATTAGCGGTCCGGATCATCTCCCAAATCTTCGCGCGGCAGGCTCATCACTGCCGCCCCCATTGCCACACTGCAAATGGTAATGAGCAGGCCGAAAAAGAGCAAAGCAAGCGGCACCAATGGATTCTCACTATTGAGAATCAAATCCTGCATGCCAGCAGCATTGGTGAACAATATACCGCCACAAATAAGAAGTGTCGTAAAAAGCCCAATTAACCAATTGATGGCGAGCAGCCGGATCAAAGGGTTTTTGAACAATCCTTTGACTCCTTTCTCCTGCCGCCGAGCAGGAGGGACAAGATGCGTGATTGGCATATAATGATCTCCTTATCTTTTGGTTGGCGTTTGAGACGTGCGCAAATATTTTAGCACATTGATTATATTCCAAGATTATATTCCAAGATTATATTCCAAAAACAAATCAAAAACGTCTAGCCACCAGATAGAATGGATTGACTTTGCGGCACATCATCTGCCTTGCCTTGAGCGCATGACTCTGCAACCAGTCTAACGCAAAGAACAATCTTTCTTATAGGGTGCTTTGCCGCAGCTCTCGTTCTTGTGATCACCCAATCCCCGCCGGCACCCAAATTTTCTATATCAAATCGATACATGCACTAGACATGTATATCGAACCGACATATATACATACACAATATCACTATATCGAACCAATATAGCCCCAAACGATATATAGGCGAGCAAAACCAGATAACAGGCTTGCCAGTAAATGCGGGACCAAGCAAAGCGCAGCTTGGGGCAGATTGAGAGATGGCATGAATGTAAGAGGAATATGTCTGGCAATCCTGTTTCGTGGGGATACGACCGGCTACGACATCCGCAAAGCCTCGTCTGAAGGGGATTATAGCTATTTTGTCGATGCCAGTTTCGGCTCTATCTACCCAGCCCTCAACCGGCTTGAAAGCGACGGTCTCGTCACATGCCGTCTTGAGCCACAAGAGGGCAAACCAGCTCGTAAGGTTTATTCCATTACTGAGGCGGGACGCTCGGAATTTCTCAAAGAATTGAGCACCCCGCCCAAACCCGATGTTTTTCGCTCGGAATTTCTGCTGGTTGCAATCTATGCCCGTCTTTTGGGGCCGGAGGTGATCGGCAAAGCAATTGATGAACGTATTCATCAGCTACAGCAAGAATTGATCATGCTTGGAGAATGCAGCAACTGCTCAGATGACGAGATCAACCAAGACGATGAGAATAGCGCTTTGATCATGGCTGCAGCTAAATGGACGCAGGATTATGGCCGTTATGTACTCACCGCCTCTCTCACTTACTTGCGAGAGAATAAGGACACATTGCTGGCCATTGCTCGCGGCGATTTTCCGCAGGATTTAACACCCCTGTCCTTTGAACCCAAAGCCTTGCCCTGATCCTTTTAAGGACTGATCTGGCAAGCCAATAGACTGGTCTTTCCGAGGTATTTTCCCGGAAAGAGATTGATTGAGATAACAGGCAGCCCACGGCTGAACAAAAGATGCGTTTGATCTGAGGCCAAGACCTCCCAAGCCATCTTTTATACGAAAACAAGGAACTAGAAATAATGGCATTGCGTTTGAAAGGCTCTTACGGACTGGCTTTGCTGTTCAGTGCTGGCATTGCTGGTTGGTTGGCGACGGGAACTTTGGTTGTGAGCGGTCAATCTGATGAAAATGGCGCCCCCCCTCCTGCCGCTCGCACGGCGTCCGAAACAAAAGACCTGATGCGGGTGGCTGTGCAGACTTTTTCTGCACAAACACGCAGCAATCAGCTCACTGTTCGCGGACGTACACTTGCCGATACCAAGGTTGTTGTGCGGGCCGAGACCGCTGCAATTGTTCGCTCCCGTCCCATTAGCAAAGGCCAAAAAGTCACAAAGGGCGATTTGCTTTGCCAACTTGACGTTGGCTCGCGCGAAGCTGTTCTGGCCCAAGCCAAAGCTGCTTTGGCCAAGGCTGATTTTGACCTCAATGCCAAGGAAAGGCTGAAGAAAAAAGGCTTTGCCACAACGGCAGAAATCACCTCCCTTCGGGCGGCTCGCGATTCTGCCCTTGCTCAGGTCAAAAGCGCCAATCTGGAAATGGAGCGGATCAAGATCACAGCCCCCTTCTCGGGTATTATTCAGGGGCCGCTTGCTGAAGTTGGCGACCAGCTTTCCGTTGGCGGCGCTTGCGCGACCGTAATGGACCCGGATCCGATGCTGGTTGTCGGGCAAGTCTCTGAACGTGATATTGGTAAAGTGTCTCAAGGCTTGAAAGCCGATGTCAAACTGGTCACTGGCGAGAGCAAAAGCGGTATTGTTCGCTATGTCGCAACCGCCAGCGACACCGAAACCCGGACTTTCCTTGTAGAGGTCGAAATCGACAATGCAGACAAGTCATTGCGCGATGGAGTGACGGCAACTGCCGAAATTCACTTGCCGGATAGCAAGGCCCATTTGATGAGTCCTTCCTATATGACCCTGTCTGATTCCGGCGAAATCGGCGTGATGCGCATAGAAGGCACAAAAGCGGTCTTCACTCCGCTTTCATCCGTCAATAGTGCACCCGATGGTGTGTGGGTCTCTGGCCTGCCCGAGACGGTTACCTTGATCACCATCGGTCAGGAATATGTCAAAAGCGGACAAGAAGTCGAGCCTGTCTCTGCAAGTGACTTCAATGCAAGCAAATCTGCCGCCAAGACTGAGGATGCAAAATCATGAATGCCATTCTAGACACTGTCTTACGGGCACGCAGAACCGTTATGACACTCATGGTCGTTCTGGTCGCTGCCGGGATTATGAGCTATATCACCATCCCCAAGGAATCTGATCCTGATATCGATGTTCCGGTCTTTTATGTCTCTATTACCCAGAATGGCATTTCACCGGAAGATGCGGCGCGTTTGCTTATCCGCCCAATGGAAAACAAGCTGCAAAGTCTTGATGGACTGAAAGAAATTACCGCTATTGCCTCTGAAGGGCATGCGGGCATCATTCTTGAATTCACCATCGACTTTGACAAGGATAAGGCCTTGGCCGATATCCGGGACAAGGTTGATCAGGCGCAGGCCGAATTGCCAAGTGATGCAGATGAGCCGACGATTTCAGAAACCAACTTCTCCTTGCAGCCTACAATTTATGTGACGCTGTCTGGTGAAGTGCCTGAGAGAACGCTCTATCGTCATGCTCGCCGCCTCAAAGATGAGATTGAAGGCATTTCTACGGTTCTGGAAGCCAATCTGTCCGGCCACCGTGAGGAATTGCTGGAAGTTGAAGTCGATCTGGTGAAGCTTGAATCCTATAATGTCACCCAGCAAGAGCTGATCAATGCAGTCACGCTCAATAACCGCTTGGTGCCTGCTGGCTTTCTGGACACTGGCAAGGGGCGGTTTAACGTCAAAGTCCCCGGCCTGATCGAAGAAGCCAAGGATGTATTCTCGATTCCCATCAAGCAAAATGGTGAAGGCGTTGTCACTCTTGGTGATATCTCCACTATCAAGCGTACGTTTAAAGACCCTACCGTCATTACCCGTGTGAATGGCAAGCCGGCAATCTCCATTGAGGTCAAGAAGCGTCTTGGCACCAATATTATTGAGAATAATGAAGCCGTGCGCGCGGTGGTTCAGCAAGAAACGGCTGACTGGAATCCGGCAATCAAGGTTGATTTCATGCTGGATGAGGCCCAGCCCATCAACGAAATTCTCGGTTCGCTCCAATCCTCCATCATGACTGCAATTGCGCTGGTGATGATGCTGGTTCTGGCCGCGCTTGGTTTCCGCTCTGCTCTTTTGATTGGTATTGCCATTCCCACCTCTTTCATGCTCGGTTTTTTGATCCTTTCCGGCATCGGTATGACCGTGAATATGATGGTGATGTTCGGCCTTGTGCTGACTGTGGGTATGCTGGTTGATGGCGCGATTGTGATTGTGGAATATGCCGACCGCAAAATTGCCGAAGGCATGGAGCGTAAGGAAGCCTATATCCGTGCAGCCAAACTGATGTTCTGGCCCATCACCTCTTCCACTGCCACAACATTGGCGGCCTTCTTGCCCATGTTGCTGTGGCCTGGTGTATCGGGCGAATTCATGAGCTATTTGCCCATCATGGTGATCATTGTTCTGTCTGCGGCTTTGCTGACAGCGATGGTCTTCCTGCCAGTCACTGGTGGTTTTATTGGCCGCAAGAAAGCTTCTGAAGAAGAGATGGCCAATGCGGCTCATCTCTCTGGCGGTGCGCATTTTGATCCCAAGGAAGTAACGGGCATTACCGGTGTTTATGTTCGTTTTCTGCATTGGCTTGTCTCCAAGCCGCTTGGTAATCTGCTCACCATTGGTGCTGTTTTTGGTGCAGGCTTCTTGATTGTTGGCCTGTTTGCAGAAAATAGCAAAGGCGTTGAATTCTTCGTTGAGGAAGAACCACGCCTTGCCATGGTCTATGTCTCTGCACGGGGCAATATGTCTGCCCTTGAAAGCCGTGCAATCGTCAAAGAGGTAGAGACAATCGTCCTTAAAACACCCGGTGTTCGCGATGTTGTTTCAACCTCGCATCCATCAGGTGCAAGTGGTGGTGGTTTTAGTGCCCTTGGCTCCAACAACAAGCCAAGTGATGTGATTGGCACTTTGTCTATGGAGCTGAATGACTATGCCGTTCGGCGTCAGGCCAAGGAGATTTTTGCCGATATCCGCAAAGAAGCCTCGCTCATTCCCGGAATTCGCACAGAGATCCAGAAAATTCAGGGCGGCCCTCCAACCGGCAAGGACATCAATCTTCAGATCACTTCCTCAAGCTATGATCAGGTCTTTGAGACCACTGCCGTGATCCGTAAGCATTTTGATCAAATGAAAGGTCTGATTGAAGTTGAGGATGGACGCCCCCTGCCCGGCATTGAGCTGGAGCTGGAGATCGATCGCAAGGAAGCAGGTCGCTACAATGCCTCCATTGCGCCTGTCGGCTCTATGGTGCAGTTGGTGACCAATGGTGTGATGATTGGCAAATATCGCCCGGATGACACAGAAGATGAGGTCGAGATCCGCGTTCGCCTGCCACAAGAGCAGCGCAATATGGATCAGCTGGATCAGCTCAAGCTTCTCACACCCAATGGTCAGGTTCCGATCAGCAACTTTGTGACGGTGGTCCCCAAGCAAAAGGTTTCTTCGGTTACCCGCCGTGATGGATTTTATGCCATGAATGTCAAAGCTACGGTCGTGAAAGACAATGGCGTGACGGTGGATGCAAAGGTGCAGGAAGTGCAAGCCTGGCTGGATAACCAGACATGGCCAACCGGTGTGATGTTCAAATTCCGCGGTGCGGATGAAGAACAGCAGAAATCCGGTGTCTTCCTGATGAAGGCTGCAGTTGGTGCGCTGTTTATCATGGCAATGATCCTGATCACCCAGTTCAACAGCTTCTATCAGACCTTCCTGACGCTCTCGACCGTTATTCTGTCGGTCTTTGGTGTGCTGCTTGGCATGGTACTGACAGGTCAGAAATTCTCCATCATCATGACAGGTACGGGGGTTGTAGCCTTGGCCGGTATTGTTGTGAACAATGCGATTGTTCTGATCGATACCTATAACCGCTTCCGCCATGAGGGCATGGAGATTATCGAGGCTATCGTTAAAACAGCTGCCCAGCGTATCCGCCCGATTTTGCTTACAACCATCACCACCATTGCCGGGCTTATTCCGATGGCAACACAGGTCAATTTCAACTTCTTTGACCGTGTGATTTCTGTGGGCAGTATCACTGCGGCATGGTGGGTTCAGTTGTCGACAGCGGTTATCTCCGGCTTGGCATTCTCTACCTTGCTGACGCTTATTCTGATCCCGGTTCTGCTGGCCTTCCCTCAAGTCACCTTGATGCCGGCCTTGCGCCCGATTAAAAGGGGTGTCACTGGCGGTTGGAGTTGGATTGTCCGCAAAACCGGTAGCACTCCTTCTCAGAGTGACGAGCTGGTGGTTGTTGATAGCTCCAAACCGGCCACAGTTCCTGCAGAAAGCCCGGCTCCTGCAGCCGCTCCTGCTATGGCAAAACTGTCGGTTGCTGCCAATGATGCAGGGCCGCTTGGTCAAAAGCATGCAGCGGAATGATTGACCACCGCTTGCGGCCTAAGGGCAGCAAGCTTCACCCCACGAAATGGTCAACACCAAAAAGAAAGCCTGCAGGTTTAGGCCTGCAGGCTTTCTTTTTGTCTTATCGGGGGCTGATCTGCGATAAAGCAATCAGCGCGAGAGATCATCTTCATCAAAATCCTCTCCCAGATCCACCGCACCAAACTCTTCCGCCTCACCATTCTTCATGGCCTTGTTGGTCTTATGCCAGGAGCGGGTGGCCAGCGGGATCGTGATCAAATAGCCCACAGAGATGACAGACAGGGTCACCCAAGGGTAGGAAAAGACCAGAACTACAAAGGCAACAACCCCGACAAAAAGCGGCAAGACGCGGTTTCTTGGAATACGCACGCCAATGGTTTTTCCTGAATAGGTGGGCAAGGATGAGACAACCAAGGTAGCCACCACCAGGGTATAAACCAGCACAAGAGGTGCAAATTCGATATATTTTGGCAGGCCGATCTGCTCTAGGTAAAGCGGAAAGAGAACCAGCATGGCCCCTGCTGGAGCAGGTACACCGACAAAGAAATTCTTCTGCCAAGCAGGCTTTTTCTTGTCATCAAGCGCAACATTGAACCGCGCCAACCGCAGCACCATGGACATGGCAAAGAGCAGCGAGGCAATCCAGCCAAAGCTTGGAACTTCATGCAAGATCCAAACATGCAGGATCAAGGCAGGTGCCACACCGAAATTGACGAAATCGACAAGGGAATCAAGCTCCGCCCCAAAGCGGGATGAGCCTTTGAGCAGGCGCGCAATCCGTCCATCAAGGCCGTCCAGCAAGGCGGCAGCCACAATGGCATAGAGCGCAAATTCAAACCGCCCTTCAATGGCCATGCGCACGCCGGTCAGGCCAGCACATAAAGCCAGTAAGGTCACCAGATTGGGCGCAATCACCCGCAAAGGTACGCCCTTGATGCCGCGATGCTTCTGGTCCTTGGGATTCTTATCCTCTTCTGCCCCATTTCCTTCTGGATCAAAGGATTGGAACGGATTGGACAGGCCGCTTTCTTCTTTATCGTCCATTCAGTTTGTCTCTGTTGGCCTGATTGATAGCAGGACCGGTTGGAGTTTCTCCCTTCTTAGAGCATTTTTGGCCTCTATTGAACCGTGCAAGCAAGCAAACTTACTCTTTGCTCTCATTTTTCCCGCGCGCAAGGGTGGATGCAAGCATCCTTAAGCCTTATTGGAATACGATCCAAACACTTACAGAAGGGCCTTACCTGCCATGGGTCCGGGGGTGAGCCCCCGCATTCACCAAGAGCTGGTCGAACAGGTCTTTTTCACTTTGGGTTAAAACAACGGCTCGAGGATAAAGAGGATCACCGCGATCTTGCAGCAAGGGGCGCTGCCAGCCATCGCTTTCAGCCATGAAACGCTCAAGACCATCATGGCCGAATTTTTCCAAAAAACCCTGCATCACGGCATCGCAATAGGATTGGAGCACCGGATACGCCTCCTGTGCCCAATGGCGATAGTCCGGCTCGCCGAGATAGATATAGGTCTCAACGCCGTGAGGGATATCAAAGCTGGTTTCAAACTCTGCGAGATCAAAAGCGATACGTCGATAATTACGTTCGCGCTGATCCACCAGCGGCAGATGGTCTTTGTGATCAAAGATCAATAGCCCATCAATGGCACTGTCTGCATCTTTGATCACGTTAAGGGAGGTCGCCCCGCCCTGGGCGGGGTTGGCATTGCCCCCGATTTTTGAGCGCATGCGCCACTGGCGGCGGAAGCCTTGAAGACGGCCAGCCAGACCGAAACTTTCCAGATTGCGTGTGCGATCATTGACCAGTGAGCCATACCCGAAATAGGCAACCCATTGCTCGGGATCATTGAGGATTTTCTTTATTGGCACGGCTCTGACTCTCTTGGTAATGGACTGGCTTTGCTGGCAGGCTTGAGCCGTCAGTTTAAGGGATTAAGCGGTTCATTTCAAAATTGGAATCGCATTTCTACCGTCTCCAACGAGCATTTGAGAAATGGATTATAGGTGGCTTGCCGCCGGTACTCGCAAAAACCATTTTTATGATAGAAAGCCAGTGCCCTTTGGTTTGCGGCCAAAACTTGTAGCTGGATAGAGCTATGGCCATATTGCTTTGATTTATCAATTACATCTCGAATAAGAGGGGATGCCACTCCCTGCCCCTGCCACTGGGGAGAGACCCATAAATCAGTAAGATCCGCAGGCTGCCCCACCGGCAGATCAAGCACATAAAAACCGGTAATCTGTCCGCCAAGATCGGCACAGAATAGAAAGCTCGGCTCTCCCTTGGCCTTGACGCAGTCATCGGCCTTTTCTCTATCCGCACCTGACTGCACAAGCGAGAGTGAGCTGGCCGAAAGTGATGCTGGAGCAGTTTTTTCCGCATTCAAATGGGCAAATAAAAGCCCCCGGAACGCCTCTTCCATTAAGAGAAGCTCCGAAGGGCTGATTGTCTCCAACAAAGGGGCAATTGAGGAAATCCAGGCGGCCATTCCCACCTGGGTGACCGTCTCCAGTTCGCTTTTTTGCACTGGCCGGATTGTCAAAGGCATGGTCTTGCCCTTCTCTTCCTCTCATTTTTATCCCTGTTTGCGGATTTTGGTGGTCGGCTCCTTCATGGTCACCAATTCTTCCGCAGCGGTTGGATGCACGGCCATGGTTGCATCAAAATCCGCCTTGGTGGCTCCCATTTTAACAGCAATACCCAGAAGCTGGGACATCTCGCCAGAAACCGGCCCCAGAATATGACAGCCAAGCACCTTATCGCTGTCGGCATCAATGATGAGCTTCATCAGCATCTTTTCATCATTGCCTGCCAGAGTGTTTTTCATCGGGCGGAATTTAGCCATATAGATATCAAGGTTATCATAAGCCGCTTCAGCCTCGGTCTGCGTCAGGCCAACAGTGCCAATTTCTGGCTGGGTGAAGACCGCTGTCGGAATGTCCTTATAATCAATCACGGTGGGATTGTCGTTAAACAGGGTTTCGACCAATGCAGCCCCTTCACGAATGGCAACGGGGGTCAAGTTGACCCGATTGGTGACATCTCCCACCGCATAAACATGGTCAACATTGGTGCGGTTATGTTCATCCACCTTGATGGCACCGGCCTTGTCCATTTCCACGCCAAGGCGCTCAAGCCCCAGCCCTTCGGTATAGGGAGAGCGGCCAATGGCTGACAGCACCTGATCGGCCTTGAGGACTGAGCCTTTGGCGGTATGGACGGTCAGCCCATCATCATCCTTGTCGATCTTCTCGATCACATCTTCGCAGATGACTTTCACGCCCTGCTTTTCCATTTCTTCGTGCAAGGTGGCACGTACGTCATCATCAAAGCCGCGCAGAATTTCCTCGCCGCGATAGAGCACCGTTGTATCCACGCCAAGGCCGTTGAAAATACCGGCAAATTCCAGCGCGATATAGCCGCCACCGACAACAACCACCCGCTCGGGCTTGTCTTCAAGGTGAAAGACCTCGTTGGAGGTGATCATATGCTCCGCACCGGGCAAATTCTGGGCAAAGTTGGGGCGACCACCTGTTGCGATCAGAATATGTTTTGCGGTGACATGGCGATCTTCACCAATCAGGCGCACTCTGTGAGGGGCTTCCAGCTCGGCGCGAGAATGGATGATTTCTACATTATGGCGCTCAAGATTTTGCATATAGAGGCCATTGAGACGATCAATTTCCGCATCTTTGCGCGCAATCAGGGTTTTCCAGTCAAAACTGGTCTCGCCAACGCTCCAGCCAAAACCAGCACTGTCTTTGAAATCGTGAGCAAATTTAGAGGCATAGCCCATCAGTTTTTTGGGCACGCAGCCACGGATAACGCAGGTGCCGCCAACCCGGTATTCCTCGGCGATGGCCACCTTGGCGCCATAGGTCGCTGCCATGCGGGCTGCACGAACGCCGCCAGACCCTGCCCCGATCACAAACAGATCATAATCAAATTCACTCATTTTCTTGCCTCTTGCTCTTACCATTTGCCCAATGTTTGGAAAGCTTGGACCAGCAATGAAGAACATCATTCGCCATTGCTGGTCCAACTCTCATTCGCACGCTCTTATGTCAGGCTCTTTAATCCACCAATTAAGAAACGCTCTAGCCAACATAAGCAAGTGCGCAAACATTTAAAGCCCTTAAGCGGGATAAATGGTCACAGAGCCATCACAAAGACGCGAACAAAAAAACGCAGCATGCTTTTGCCTGCATACTGCGTTTTTACCTTGTAGCGCACGCTTCTTCCATCAACAGAAGAAGCGCCGGAGAAGCCCTAGCGCAATGGCTTAGAATTTATGGCCTTTTTTCTCCAGCTCAGCTTTGGCTGCAGTCACCATTTCTGCAGTGATTGTCTGACTGAAAGACTGGATGGCACCGATAGATTCGCCAATAACACGAGCCTGATAATTGGCCATTTTTTGGCCGGCGTCGGTATTGAAAAAGGCCAGAATTTCTTTCAGTTCATTTTCCTTGAAATAGGAAGCCCAAACGGTTGCGACAGATTCTGTCATTCTGGAACCGTCGTCATAGAAAGGCTTGGCAGCATTCTCAACGGCAGCCGAGATGTCTTTTTCAAGGGCTGGATTTTGGCGGATCAGCCAGATTTTGGCATTCTTCTTAATCAGATCAATCTGTGCTTTCACGGTCGGCATGGTGCCAGTTGCTTCAACCACTGCAACAGCGGCTTGCAGATGTGTGTCCTTTGCTGTGTCTTGGGCAAAGGCAGCTGATGAGAGAGAGCCAAAGGCGATAGCGCCAGAAACTAAAGCTGCACACAAGGTTGATTTCATTTGTCTATTGTCCTCTTGATCCGTTAAAGAAGCCTATTGCTCCCGTTGGATTTTCCATTTGGGCAGCCAGTGCCGGCGCCCCTCTTCATTTTTGGCTGATGACCTTAAGAGGCCACTGGCTCCATAACTTTTACGCCATCTGCGCTGGCAATCACTGCAAGGCTGGCTAAACCAACAAACAAGCCAGTTTCGACAACGCCTGGAATCGCCCGCAAGGCCATGTCCAACCCATCTACATCGGAAATACGGCTAAAAGGCGCATCAAGAATAAAATGTTGGCCATCTGTCACAAAATTATTGCCGTCTTCCTTTTTGCGCAGAGCAACCTCGCCATGCAGACCAAAGCGGGCGCAAACAATATTGACCGCGCGCTCGGTAGCGCCAAGGCCGAAGGGCATAACTTCGATGGGCAAAGGAAAAGCACCCAGAGTTTCCACCACTTTGGAGGCATCGGCAATTACAATCATCCGGTCAGAGGCTGCTGCAACGATCTTCTCGCGCAGGAGCGCACCACCACCACCCTTGATCAGGCGAAGCTGGGCGTCAAGCTCGTCAGCGCCATCAATCGTCAAATCAAGATGCGGGGTTTCATCCAGCGTGGTGAGCGGCACGCCAACTTCGCGGCAGAGCGCTGCAGAGCGCTCGGAGGTGGGAACGCCAATCACATTCAAGCCTTGTGTGACTTTTTCACCCAACTGGCGAATAAAGTGGTCGGCTGTGGAGCCGGTGCCAATTCCCAGCTTCATTCCATCTTTTACATAGGCCAGGGCAGCGGCTGCTGATTGGCTTTTCAGCTCTTCACTCATTGTTTTGCTCGCTCGGTTTGCATGGTCTGCTTTGCCTTGTCCTTGAGTTTCTCGCCGGTTTTCATTCCGGCCAGACGGCAGGTCATGGCATGGATGCCTTTTCACCAAGGCTCTTACCATGTGGCAGGTCTCTCGCCAAGCTTGGCTGTGGGCATATTCCCACAGTTGATGCATCATAAACGGGATCTTTGCCTAGGCATGGCCGGAAATAGTGCGCACACTAGTCTGAACTCTTTCACTGATTCCCAATTTTGGGCATGTCGCACAATGCTATAGGCCCGAAGGTTCCTTACATTCAGGATAGCTTCATGCCTTCGCGTCCAATTACCGGTCTTTTGTTTGATCTTGACGGCACTTTGGTGGATACCGCACCAGATCTTATCGGAGCGCTCAATCATGTGCTGGGCAGCTATGATCTGGCCCCAGCTCCATCATCGCTTGTGCAGCCCTTAGTCGGCTTTGGAGCCCGCGCCATGTTGGAGGCTGGCTTTCACCATCATGAACACCAAGTATCAGAGGAAGAACTGACCCGCGCCCATAAGGCTTTTCTTGCCTATTATGAAGAGAATATTTGCACCCATAGCAAAGCCTATGACGGCGTGTGGGATGTGACCCCCCATCTCTATGAGGAAGGTTATCGCCTTGCGGTTTGCACCAACAAGCCAGAAGATTTGGCTGCCAATTTGATGGACCAATTGGATCTGGCGCGCTATTTTGCCACCATTTGCGGCTCAGACACGGTTTCAAACCGAAAACCGCATAAAGATCATCTGGAGATGACGTGCCTGCGCGCGGGCATGCGACTTGAGCGTTGCGTCATGGTTGGAGATTCTTCCCCCGATATAGAAGCCGCAAAGGCGGCCTCCATTCCCTCTGTCGGATTTTCCTATGGTTACACCCCTGTTCCCATGGAGGAGCTTGGCCCGACAATCCTGCTTCATCACTTTGCAGATCTGCCTGAGGCAATTAAAGATCTAGTGCGGTCATATTAGACACTCCAGCCCGTATTTTTGCGCCCTCAAATCCTGACACACTCAAGCCATTTACACTTAATTTACCCATTCACTCTCCCTCAACCTCACTTGACAAATACTTAATATCATTTCTAATGAAATTTATTTTAACAAATTATTTCAATATCTTAACTCACATCATTTGAGCTTTCGATATTTAAGAAATTGGAAAGCATAGTTTCAAAGAGCGGGGTATTCTTGCCTTTTTGCTCTCTTCTGCCATCCCTTGTCAGCCCCGATATTAACCTTTTTACGCCATAGTCATTTCATCAGCCGGACACAAGATCGGGCAACAAATTGACGTGATAAAATTGAGTACAGGGACCTCACAGATTTTCCTGTGAGGAGGCAGATATGTTGAAACAGTCTTTTTATGCAGCCATGGCCGCCTTTGCTATTCTGGCAGGAGTTACCAGCCAAGCAGCAGCCTTTTCAGGGTATCTTCCCAATGTGGTCCTAGCGGCCACATCGGCCGAACAAAAAGACCCGTTTTTTCAAAAGGAGCCAAAGCCAAGCTTTGAGAGACCCCCGCTTGTGGTGCGCATTGGCAATCGCGCCCATTTGTTTGATGGATATTTCTATTGCGAAATGCCGCGCAACCCGCTTTCCAGCATGATCCAGGCAAAACCGCGCTACCGCCCGCAGGCTGTTCTAACGTCCTTTTCACAAAACTAGGATTTCCCTTGGCAAAATCTGCAAGATTTTTGCTGTTTAAGAGAAGACAGCCTCTTGTTTTGCCTCGGCTCTAGGCTCAGGAGCCTAGCTCTGATCGGATTTTTCCTGGATCGACTGCAGCAATTCGTCTTTCACATGTTCGATATGGCTGTTCAAAAGAGCCAATCCTTTTTCATGGTCTTTTGCGCGCGCTGCATCGACCAGCTCTTGATGCTGTTGATGGGCAAGCTCTTTGCCATCTTGTGTCAAAGTGATCTGCAAACGCACATAGCGATCAATATTATCATGGACCCGCCGCAGGATCTTGGCTGTGGCCGGCCGCTCAGCCGGTCGATATAGTGTTTCGTGGAACTGCCAGTTCAGTGTTCCCCATTCCTCGATTGCCGCATCATTGCGCATATCTTCTATCAAAGCTTCAGCAGCCTTCAGGTCGCGTTCGGTAATCTTGTCGATAGCAAGGCCAAACATGCTGCTTTCAAGCATCATTCTGATTTCAAATAATTCTGCAATTTCAGACGGCTCCAAGCGAGTGACTTCTGCGCCCTTATGGGAGACGAGTGTGATCAGGCCTTCGGCTTCCAACTGGCGCAGCGCTTCTCTCACCGGTATGCGGCTCACGCCAAGTTCCGTTGCAATGGCTTCTTGCCGAATTTGCTCTCCCTCTTTCAACTGACCGGACAGGATCCGCTGGCGAATTTCATCTGCCACAATATTGGTCGTGGTCCGGCGTACCAATCTGGCCATGAAAGTCTCCTTAAAACAGTTTATTTAGAAACCAGCAGTGATTACCGGCTCTTTCTTGAAAGAATGATCACGCTCCCATCTTACCAAACAGGCAAGAAGGCCTCTCACATTGGGCTACAGGTGAGAAACAAGGCAGGCAATTAAGCCCGATCAGGGATAGCGCGCATCACCAGTCACTCTTGATATTTGATATAATATCCAAAATTGAACTGTCTTCAAATATTTATGCGGGGATGACAGTATTATTTTGGACAAGTCCGGGCATGTTTGGCTTAGCTGCACATAGGATGGTAGCCTTAAGCCTCGGCAGCCAAACTCAATGCCCATTGAGGCAGATTGTCTTTTACGAAGATACTGAAGTCGAGAATTTGTGGTGGCAGAATGGAGCCTTCTTGTCGGTGACGGCGCTTTTCGATGTCGTCGCTTAACAGGCGGACAGCATGTTTTGCCACCTTGCCCGCATCAAGGAAGAAAACAGCATCAATATGCCCCTCTTGCAATGCCTCGACAATATGCCGATCCATATCAATCACCACCGAGATTATTTTATGCCTTCCATTCAGATCTGGGCGTTCCCGAAGTGCTGCGAGCAAGTCAGCAATCTCATGTCCCATGCAGATCATGCCTATGACATCTTCGTTCTGTTCCAAATGTTCAATGAACAGCTCACTCGCCCTGCTTTCTCCAGCTGAAGAGGTCATGTGGACGAGATCAACAGGCCAGTCATGCTCATTGATATAGGCTTGCTGGCCACGTAGGCGCTCTTGCGCAGCTGCCATGCCCTGAAATGCTGTATGGGTTAGAATCTGGCCATTTTGCCCATTGGTCAGAAGCCTCAGAAAGTGCGCCGCAGTTCGCCCCAGCTTGGTATGATCGTAGCCAATATAGCGATGGGCTCCCTTCTCTCCTACTTGGGAGAAGATGCAGGAAATGGGAATGCCTTGCTCTGTCAGTCCTTTGACAATCTGACGGGATCGTTCGGTATCCGGTGCTGCCAGCAAGATACCATCTGCCCGTTTACTGGCCTGATGCAATTGCTGCATCAATTCTTCATAATCATCAATGGCATAGAAAACCAAATCCAGACTGACCCTTGTATAGGCCGAACTTGCCTGAAGGCGACTCCAACACCGTTCAATACTTTGAAAAATCAGATTGCCATCGGATGGGACCACAAAGGCAAATTTCTGTTTTTTGGACCTTGCCAAGCGCGCAGCCAAAGGATCAGGCTCATAGCCAAGCTGATCAATAGCGTCCATCACCTTCTTTCTGGTGACTTCCCGTACGCCCGTTCTATTATTGATGACACGGTCTGCTGTCGCCAGACTAACACCAGCGAACTTTGCCACATCAGATAGTTTCGGCCTCAAAACTTTGCCCCCGCAAACAAAATCCCTTCGCTGGCCCAGCCAAAATCCGGCTTAGAAACAACGAGAAACTGAGCCCCACCACGAACTCAAATTCGACATCATCGCCTTAGCAAATCAAATACAGCCCTTCCCAAAGACCATATCTTATGGCGCTATAATGCACGATGTATGGAAAATCAAATCATGAGTATCAATATACACTTAATTAATGACCCGATGAAAATCTTCCCTCTTACTATCAACCGGATCAACATCCAGAAGTTTCAGAACATCTCAGCAAATCAGAAACTTAAAATAATTCTTTTCTTTGGAGAGATATAACGCACCAAGTCCTAAACAATAGCTCACGACCTGATCTGCTGCAAGTTTTCTGAGAAAAGACTTGGCAACTTTAGGCCATAAACAAACGAATATGCCGCAGTTATGCTTTAACCTGAAACCCGCTTTGCCCAGAGACAGGCAGTCTCCAAACGGTCATCGCCCCAAAACAACTCGCCATCCTGCGTCACAAATGCTGGCGCTCCAAAGATCCCATTCTTGTCTGCTGAGTCGGTCAGCTCCTTAAGCTTGGTTTTGACCAGATTTGTCTCAGCCTTTTTCATCAGGCTTGGAGCATCAAAACCATTTTGGGTGAGGATATCAAACAGCACATCTGATTGGGAAATCGTCTCACCATATTGATATTCCGCCCGAAAGACAGAGCGCACAAAGACCGGCAGGCGCTCGTCATCAAGCAAAGCCGTTGCAATGCGGGCTGCCAAAAGCCCGTTTTGCGGAAAAGGCTCGGGCACGGTGAGAGGCGGCAGCCCCCGCATTTGCGCAAGGCGAGCGATATCACGCCACATATAATCCGATTTCTTTTCATGACGATTGAAAGGGCTATCCGCATAGCCCAGATCTTTTTTAAAGATCGCCCCCAGCAGAAACGGCTTCCAGATCAGCTCGATTCCGTGCTCGTGAGCAACCTCATCGGCCCGCATGGCAGCCAGATAAGAGTAAGTAGAGGCAAATTCAAACCAAAATTCAATCCGTTGCATCTTATCAGCGCCCTCGGCATGCATATCATTGAAGGAAAAGAGAAATGGCAAGACCATTTCATGGGGAAGGATATGCATGCGAGTATGACAACAAGATATGGCGGGATCAAGTTTATTGCGGCTCGATCATTTTCTCCGGTTTGACCAGATTGTCATACTCATCGGATGAAACATAGCCCAGACGGTCCGCTTCCTCTTTAAGGCTTGTGCCATTCTTATGGGCGATTTTGGCAATCTCGGTTGCTTTGTCATAACCGATATGAGGGGCAAGCGCAGTCACCAGCATCAGGGACCGCTCCATCAGTTGTCCGATCTGGTCTTCATTTGCTTTGATGCCAACCACGCATTTGTCAGTAAAGGCTTGGGATGCATCACTGATCAGGCGGATGGATTGCAGCACATTAAACGCAATAACCGGCTTGAAGACATTAAGCTCAAAATGGCCCTGACTTGCAGCAAAGGAAACCGTGGCGCTATTCCCGATCACCTGAGCACAGACCATGGTCATGGCTTCGCATTGGGTCGGATTGACCTTACCCGGCATGATGGAAGAGCCCGGCTCGTTTTCCGGCAAAGAGATCTCACCAAGACCGGAGCGCGGGCCTGATCCAAGCAGGCGGATATCATTTGCGATTTTAAAGAGGCTGGAGGCAACCACTCCCAGCATGGCTTGCGCTTCGGCCATCGCGTCATGGGTTGCCAAAGCTTCGAACTTGTTGGGAGCGGTTATAAATGGAAGACCGGTAAAGTCTGCCACTTCCTTTGCGAAGGCTTCGGCAAAACCGACTTTTGCATTGATGCCAGTGCCAACAGCCGTGCCCCCCTGCGCCAGCGCATAGAGCGCGGGCAAGGTGCTCTCGATCCGGCGGATGCTATTTTCAACCATAGCAACATAGCCTGAAAATTCCTGCCCCAAAGTCAGCGGCGTTGCATCCTGCAAATGGGTACGGCCAATTTTGATGATATCTTTAAAAGACCTGGCTTTCTCGTGCAGAGCGGAATGCAGTTTCTTGAGCGCAGGCAGCAAGGCATGATTGATCTCTTCTGCCGCTGCAATATGCATAGCCGTGGGGAATGTATCATTTGAGGATTGGCTGCGATTGCAATGATCATTGGGATGAACAGGATCTTTTGACCCAAGCTCGCCACCGAGCAGTTCAATTGCCCGGTTGGAGATGACCTCATTGCTATTCATATTGGACTGTGTGCCGGAGCCGGTTTGCCAGACTGACAAAGGAAAATGTTCATTGAGCTTGCCGTCTGCCACCTCTTGTGCCGCGGTGATAATGGCATTGCCGATCTCCGGTTCCAGATTATCCAAGGACATATTGGCTTTGGCCGCGGAATATTTGACAATACCCAGCGCCCGCACCAAGGGCTTTGGCATGACCTCATCACCAATGGGGAAATTGATCAGGGAGCGGGCGGTTTGCGCACCATAATATTTGTCCGCAGGCACCTTTAAAGTTCCAAATGAATCCTGCTCACGACGATGATCGGACATGGCATTTCCTTTCTGGTAGGTGCGCCCCTGCTGGCTATTACACATTGTTGCACCCGTTGGCGCAAATCGTGCCCTCACTCTAGCTGCATGAGATCATTTGATCAAATTAATATGAATTTAATATTCATATTAATTCTTCTATTTCTTTCCTTCCTCTTTGCTACTTTCTTCACCTCTCCCCTGCTTTGCCCAACTCACGCATAAAAAAGGCATATAGACCTGCCGGGTGGATGGCTGGTCTATATGCCTTCAAAGCGCCTTTCTCGGATTGTGCAAACAAGAGTGAGAAAGGCGCTTTTTGTTTCGTTTTTCTGGTTACTTGGGCGCAAAGATGAGCCATCCCAAGCGCTGCTAGGTAAGCTGCAGAGTGCCTTGGGCATTCATCAAGAGCGGCACCACCTCTTCGGCAGAAATGATCTGAAAGCGTTCGTCAATCTCGTTATCTTCAACGCCATTGTGAATCATGCAGGCCTTGCAGACGACAATTTTGCCGCCATTCTTCAAAAAGGCTTCCTGAAGGTCTTTGACAGGCATGAAAGGCGCACCGATATCAAGCTCGTCCACCTTGCCCGGTTTGGCCAGATGGACGGCGTCGACCATCAGCATGATTGTGGCAGAATGCCCCGCTTCCAGAGCTTTTACGCCCATGGTGAAAGCAACCGTCACCTTGTTTGGATTGTTGACTTCATCAAACAATGTACCGACATAGTCTGTTTGCTCTGCCATTCTCATTCCTTAATTTTTGCGTGAGATCCGCCCCCTTGGCCAAACTCTTGTGCCGTGGCTATGGCGCAAAATGATATGGTGGGACGATCTTTATGTACAAACATTTGCAACTATTAAAGCAGTCGTCAATGCGGCAAGATGGCAAAAGCACTGTTTGGTAAGGGGCATAGCCGGAAACAGATCTGCTCTACCTTCCCTGCGACCCAGAATCTGACGCGCCTTTGCCACCGATTTTTGGGAATCACATATCCCCTTTTGGAAGGCGGTTCCCTTCTCCAGTTGGAGTGAGATTTATCAGAACTTCTCCCCACATTCCCCCTTTGGGCCGCATTACCCGCAAGAAGGGCTTGAAATTTGGCGCAAGGCGGCGCACTGATGGCGGCAGATCAGGCTTCTTTCCCTTATTCCGCCCAAGGAGCGTAAAGGAAGACTATAAGCCCGGACCCAAAGCATGATGCTGCAAGAGGACCCAATATGAGCTATCAGGCAAACAAGCTTTTCCCTCTCGGGAAAGATGAGACCCCTTATCGCAAACTCACTTCTGACTTTGTCTCAATCGAGACCTTCCGCGGCAAGGAAGTTCTGGTTGTTGAGGAAGAGGGTCTTCGGCTTCTTTCAGAGCAGGCCTTTATGGACATCAACCATTTGTTGCGTCCGGATCATCTGGCCCAGCTGCGCAAAATTCTTGATGATGATGATGCCACCAACAATGACAAATTTGTTGCCTATGATCTGTTGAAGAATGCGAATATTGCCGCTTCCGGCATTTTGCCCATGTGTCAGGATACTGGCACCGGCATTGTGATGGGCAAGAAGGGCATGAATGTCTGGACAGAAGGGGATGACGAAGGTGCTCTGTCCCAAGGGGTCTTTGACGCCTATCACAAGAAGAATCTTCGCTATAGTCAGGTAGCGCCCCTCTCCATGTTTGAGGAAAAGAATACCGCGTCCAACCTGCCAGCACAGATTGATATTTTTGAAGAAGGGGAAGATGCTTACAAATTCCTCTTCATGGCCAAAGGTGGCGGCTCTGCCAACAAGACCTTCCTGTTCCAGGGCACCCCTTCCCTTTTGACCCCAGATCGTCTCATTCCTTTCCTTGAAGAAAAGATCAAGACTTTGGGTACTGCGGCTTGTCCTCCTTACCATCTGGCTGTGACCATTGGCGGCCTGTCTGCCGAGCTGAACCTGAAAACCACCAAGCTGGCCTCTGCACGCTATCTTGATGCTCTGCCTACCGAAGGCTCCGAGACAGGTCACGCTTTCCGCGATTTGGAAATGGAAGAAGAAATCCATAAAATGACCCAGAATATGGGCATTGGTGCACAGTTTGGCGGTAAATATTTCTGCCATGATGTTCGGGTTATCCGCCTGCCGCGCCATGGTGCGTCTCTTCCTATCTCCATTGGCGTGTCTTGCTCTGCTGACCGTCAGGCAAAGGGCAAGATCACCAAGGATGGTATTTTCCTTGAGGCCCTTGAGACCAATCCGGCGCAATATCTGCCTGAGGTTGAAGATGAGAGCCTTGGTGGTGAGGTGGTCAAGATCGACCTCAATGCTCCGATGTCGGAAATGCTTGAAACCCTGACCAAATACCCGACCAAGACCCGCCTGTCGCTCACTGGTCCGCTGATTGTGGCGCGCGATGCGGCTCACGCCAAAATCCGGGCCCGGCTTGAAGCAGGCGAAGAGATGCCGGATTATTTCAAGAACCACCCGATCTATTATGCAGGCCCTGCAAAGACCCCTGAGGGTTATGCTTCTGGCTCCTTTGGTCCGACCACAGCTGGCCGCATGGACAGCTTTGTTGATCAGTTCCAGGCTCACGGTGGCTCCATGATCATGCTGGCCAAAGGCAACCGTTCCAAGGCTGTGACCAATGCCTGCGATCAACATGGCGGCTTCTATCTTGGCTCCATCGGTGGCCCCGCTGCCCGTCTGGCGCAGGATTGCATCAAGAAGGTTGAGTGCATTGAATATCCTGAACTGGGCATGGAAGCGATCTGGCGTATCGAAGTGGAAGACTTCCCTGCCTTTATCGTTGTCGACGACAAGGGTAATGACTTCTTTGCAGAGCTGAAACTGGGCTAGGACAATTACCCGGTACTGCCTCTGTTGGCAGTACACCCATAAGATAAAAGCCCGGCGATTTAAAAACGCCGGGCTTTTTATATTTCGATGGGATTTATAGAAAAGCTCTACTCATCCAGCTCTTTTTTCAGCACCTCTTGCGCTTGGGCTAGCATATCAATGGCATTGCGATAGAGCTGGCGCTTTACGTCTTGCATATCGCCATCCAGTGCAACCGGCGTTGTAATACTTATATAGGGGCTGTGGTCATCCTCTTCATGGTTGGACAGGTTGATGCTGCCCATACCTTGAATGAATTCAATATCTGCCATATCGATCTTGAGATCTGCCATACTCACTCTTCTTTGCTTGAGTTATTGGAGTTTCGTGCTCGCGCACAGGCGGTGGCCATTAGAAGACCAAACGGAAGCCAGCGCTGCCCGTATGCATGCGCTCAAATCCGGTAAAACTGGCTGAATAGCGCGCATCAAAGCTCAGCTGTTCACTCAAGTTAAAATTGAGACCGGCAAACAGGTTCGTCACATCGCGGATTGGAGCTTGGCCGATCCCTTCATATGTGGCGCCTTGGTCAAAGGACATTCTGGTGGCATTGGCCAGTTTGCCAAAGCGGTGCTCCCAGTGTCCTCCGATAGTTGGCACAATGGACCTATCCCCCAGCATGAAGACCGCTGAGAGAGAAAGACCCAATTTTGTCTTGCCAGTCCATGTTCCACCCGATCGTGTATATATTGCTGCAGTGTCCGGGCCGCTTTCCTTGGTTTTTTCCTGATAGTGCCAATCAAGTTCCACCCCTGCCCCTGGCTGGACGATGATTGGCCCCAAGGCGGTGGTGTAGCCAAGTTCAAAGGCTGAGGTAATACGGTGATTGGTATAGCTATCGCTCAGCCATTCACTCACGCCCAAAACATCGGCAGTTCGCTTGGTTTTGGTAAATTCCGGACCATAGAGCACCAGCCCGTCGAGATGCCAGTTACCCCATTCGGTATTGGCTTTTACCCCGCCCTTGGGCAGCTGGACCTCAACCTGGTTATTGTTGGCGTTGACGTCGACATCCACTTGCGCATAAAGACCAATTAGCCCCAGGCGGAACCACTCATTTGCATAGAGATCGGCACCAGCCATCACCCCTTTAAACTCAACTCGCGAACTTGGCGCGCTGGCAGTGCGACTGTTCCTTCCCGTTCCGCCAAGGCCTTCAACAAAGAAAGAGCGTTCGACAGGGGACAAATCCCATGTCTCGTCATCTTCTTCAATCTGATGGGTACTGGTTCCTGCAGAAATGCCCTCCGCTTTTTGCAGCATTGGCGCATAGGACGAGCTGCTGGACGCGCCACGGCCACCACCTGAACCGCTGTCGCCACCAGCAGCAGCGCTGGCACTGGCCCCCACAGCGGTGCCAGCCCCGGCAGTCCGGTTTTCATCCTGCTGTTGCTGAGCCAGTTGCCGTTCCATTGCAGCAGCATTGCTGCATGTAAATAGAGCAGGAGCGGCGAGAGCTGCCAGATAACCAACCATATCGCAGACGGGAATAACAATGGGAGCGGCTTTTGCTTTTGGGACGGGGAATGCAATCAGTAAAGTGGCAACAAGGAACGCATAAACTGGCTTGATAGTCATCTTCTGGCTCTTTGCCCTTTAATTTATCCCATGTTTTACACAGGCAAATCTGAAGGCCCACTACTCGCTTACCTCAACTCTGGCGCCCCGGACAACCCAGCAACAACTTAACGAAAAATTAGTTTTTTACAATATTCGCTTTCACAAATTTAACTTTTTCCGATACAGAATCACCTACCAATACCAAGAGAAAGATTGAAAAAATTGTCACGGATGGTACATATGCATCTCCAAATGGGGATTTGGGAACCATGTGTGGCGCTGTCTCAACTTTTATTCGGCACCACATGTGGCGTGCGCGCAAATTAAGTGGAGCCGGTTTACGGTTTAGATTATGAAGGTCTTCCTCTCGCTTCTTTGGTCGTTCTGCCTGATGGCTGGAACCGGCTTGCTATGGGATAATTCTGCGCGCGCTCATGGCCTACACGGCCCAGCAACACCTGCTATCAATAATTGCGGGCTGCTTGACTATTTCCAGTATATTTATCTAACCCCAAACCGGCCCCATAATTGCAATAACATCCCTGAAGAATTCTATGACTATCAACGCGACGTCGGGGAAGCTGCTGCGTCTGGCGGATCTTCCGGCGGATCGGCTGGTAGCAGCTCGGCAGCGGCAGCAGCATCCGGCGGGGCGACATCGGCTCCTGCCTCCATGCCCACGGGCGCTCCCTCTGCCTCTCACGTTTTGGGTTATGTGCCTGAACCCAAAAAAACGCAAGCCGAACAGGCTATGGAAGAGGCCCAGACTTTCGATGAGCGCTGGGACGCCCTTCCCTCTCTTGAGCGGTCCAGTTTTCTTCGGGCTCTTGGAACATTAGGCCGAAAAGATGCAACACCGACAGATGCCAGCATCAAGATTGATTCTGTTGGTCTCATGGCTGGCGTTGACCTCATCTCCAATCAATTCATACGCATTGGATTGATTGGCTCGATTAATAAGGTTGATGTTGATATTGATGAGAATGTCACCAGCCTTGACATCATCCTTCCCAAAGGGGGCGTGACCGCAAGCCTTGAATGGAACAATTGGTATCTGGACGGCACCGGCATGTATGGGCCGGAATATTATGATACACGCCGGTTCATTGATATTGATGGCAAAGGCGATTTGCGTGAGATGAGTTCTCACTATACCAATCACCGTATCACTGCAGCTTTTGAAGCTGGCTATCGTCTGGCGTTGGGCCCTATTGTTGCGCAACCCCATGTTGGCGCACAAGGCAGCTGGCTGCGCCAAGCCCATGTGGTTGAGCAGGGTAACCCAAAGGCCGCAGTGCATACTGCCAAAGACATAAGCCGCACAGGCACCACCAAGGTTGGGCTTAATCTGTCAACTGTGCTCTTTTGGGGAAATGCCCCTATTGTACCAACCATCGGCGCTGGTTGGACAAAACGATTTGGCGACTTGTCCAGTGCCACCACCGTTTCGGTCGACCGCGGTGTGTCCTTTGAAAAAGTAGGCAATGGTCCTCTAAGAGATCTGATCAATGTCAATGCCAGCCTCTCGGCCAACATTAACCGGAGCCTTTATTTAAACATTGGCTATTCCAGCTCCTTCAATGTCGAGGAGCGGACGCATTCCGGCAGCTTTGGACTGCGCTATTCCTACTAATCTCTCCTCCCACCGGCACCTGTCATTGCCGTTTCGGGAACAGTCTTGTCCATTGAAACCGCCTGCGAATCAATTGCAAACAAGACACATTACCCATAGGGAATGCCCGTGATATTTCTTGAAATATTGCGAAACATTATGCCTTTGTTGCATAATGAATGGAATGCAAGCCACGAATAGGCCATTAACTGTTGCGAAAGTAACACAAACTATTCTCAAGGCTTCGGGATATTGGAAAGTCCTTGCTAAAAACGCAAAAAATACTTGCAACTAGCGTTAGGATTAACAGAATAACGTCTCGAATTTGGATTGGTTCAATGTTGGGTGCGCCTTGGTAGATTCAATTTCGGTTTCTTTTTGATTTCCAAGGGAACAAAGCGCGGGATAGGATACATGCGGAAATTCTTTACACTGGCTGCTTCACTTGCTGTGGGCATGACACTGGTTGCGACCAGCGCCGAAGCAGGCAGATATTATGATATGGAAGCCAATAAATGGGTTGATGTTAAGGGTGGCGCCCGTGGCGGCAAGTCCCCCATTAAACGTTCAACCGTTAAATATGATGGCCCTCATTCAAAAGCAAAAGCTGGCACAATCATTGTGAATACCAAAGAGCGCCGCCTCTATTATCTATTGGGTGATGGCAAGGCTCTGAAATATGGTGTGGGCGTTGGTCGTCAGGGCTTCCAGTGGGCTGGTACTCACCGCGTTTCCCGCAAAGCTGAGTGGCCGGGCTGGACACCTCCTCCTGCAATGCGCAAGCGTGTTCCTAACCTTCCTGCTTATATGGAAGGCGGCCCGAACAATCCGCTTGGCGCTCGTGCCATGTATATCGGCTCGACCATTTACCGCATTCACGGCTCCAATGAGCCTTGGTCAATCGGTCAGGCTGTCTCTTCAGGCTGCATTCGCTTGTCCAACGAAGATGTGACCCATCTTTATGAGCGTGTAAAAGTCGGCTCTCGCGTTCACGTGATCCGCTAAGCTTGATTTTACAAGTTCAGACATAAAAATAGCTGGCCTCGGCCAGCTATTTTTTTGCGCAATTGCCAGAAAGCTTGCTTCAAGAACCACATAGAGCCTTGCACAAGGCCTATCTTGAGAGTTAAAGCCTTCCTGGACCTAATCTCTTGTAAGGCCTTTTTCTTCCAGCTCAGCCAAATATCCTTGCCAAATCTCATCATAACCCCGGCCATGCTCGAGGAAATAATCCCAAGTGTAATAGCCGGTATCGTGCAAATCGGTGAAGACAAGGCGGACCGCATAATTGCCGACAGGGTCAATCTGCATGATCTCTACGTCTTTCTTGCCGCCGACTGTTTTTTTCTGGTCCTGCCCATGGCCCTGCACTTCTGCACTTGGTGACGTCACCCGCAAGAACTCGGCAGGGAAATCATAGCTCTCATGATTATCAAAGCTGACCGTCAGGGTTCTTTTATCTTTGTGCAGCCGAATCTGAGTTGGCCAAATATCTGACATTGCATTTTCCTTCAATTATTGAGAGCTTCAACGTCCGTTATATAGGAAGCCTAATTAGGAGGGAACTTGTTCAAGGTCAATGCCAGCCCTTGTACTCACCCCTAATCTGGCGTGGTTTGGCGCGCTCCCCGCAAGCTTTTGGCTCAAAGCAAAATGCCGTATCTAAGGTGGATAACAAGAATATCATCCCAGATGTCGTCTTTTGCATAGAATGGCCGCAAAAATTGCGTATCATAACCCTATTCATTGTGGTCTGGTTATGCGACGCATTCTCACTAAAGGCGTTGGTGAGCCAAACGCAGGATACAGATTTACGGATGAATTTGGCAGAGACCATCCACCCAATAGCACCCATTGGGTTGTAGCCAAGGAGACCCGAGATGACTGGTGACGGACAAGCCCTAATTGAGGGCCAAGACCAAGGTCCACTGATTGATCCTTTTGGGAGGCAGGTAACCTATTTGCGCGTTTCGGTAACGGATCGCTGCGATTTCCGCTGCTTTTATTGCATGTCGGAGAATATGAATTTCCTGCCCAAACGCGAGGTCTTGAGCTTGGAAGAGCTGGACCGGCTTTGCACCGCCTTTGTTGACCACGGTGTTAAGCGCCTGCGGCTTACCGGTGGCGAGCCTTTGGTGCGCAAGGGGATTTTGTCTCTTATGTCTTCCCTTTCCCGTCATCTTGATTCTGGTGCTTTGGATGAATTGACCATTACGTCCAATGGCTCGCAGCTAAAAACCATGGCCGGTGATCTTGCCAGTATGGGGGTCAAGCGGATCAATCTCTCCCTTGATACTTTGCGCGAAGACCGCTTTACCGAAATCACCCGTTGGGGCCGGTTCGAGCAGGTGATGGACGGCATTGACGCCGCTCTTGCAGCTGGCATCAAACTTAAAATCAATGCCGTGGCTCTTAAAGGGGTCAATGACGATGAGTTTGACGACATGATCCGCTTTGCCCATGCGCGCGGTATGGATCTGACTATCATTGAGACCATGCCGATGGGTGACATTGATAAAGACCGGCTGGATATGTATCTACCGCTTTCTGAGGTCAAACGCCGCCTTGGGCAAAGCTGGGATCTTTCTCCCATTCCATACAAAACCGGTGGCCCTGCCAGCTATATGCAGGTGAAGGAGACCGGCGGGCGGATCGGCTTTATTACGCCGATGACCCATAATTTCTGCGAGAGCTGCAATCGGGTGCGGATCACCTGTACCGGCACTCTCTATCTGTGCCTTGGGCAGGATGATGCTGCGGATTTGCGCGCTCCTCTTCGCGCGTCCGAAAGCAACGACCTTCTTAATCAGGCCATTCGCGAGGCGATCTATCGCAAACCGCAGGGCCATGATTTTGTGATTGACAGAGAGAACAATCGCCCCTCTATTGGTCGTCATATGTCCGTGACCGGGGGCTAGAATCAAAAAGCGATCTGGCAGCCCCTTGTGATCCTCTTCTTTTCGTCATGGACCCTCGCTAAATGAAGGTTGGTGGACCATGACGACCGCTCCTCAAGGGACTGCTGCCCGCCGCGAAGGCAATGCAGTGGTCGGCAAAGGCAATCTGTATGGCATTTTTGTTATGCAGTTGGCCATGTTGATGTTTGTCAGCAATGATATGCTGAACAAGATCATTGGTGCGGCGCTGCCCGTCGGGCAATTGACCTTTGCCAGAGGCATTGGCACACTGATCGTTGTCTCCATCATTCTCTATTTTACCGGCAGTTACCGCAGATTTTCCGAGGCCAAACACTGGACTGTCCTTCTGCGCTCTGTGCTAGAGACGGCAGCTGCGCTTTGTTTTTTGACGGCGCTGGCGCATATTCCCATTGGCAATGCCACGGCAATTTTGCTGGCCATTTCCCTGACCGCCACAGCAGGTGCTGCCATTTTCTTTGGCGAGCAAGTGGGCATTCGCCGCTGGAGCGCCATTCTGGTGGGGTTTATCGGGGTTCTGGTCATTGTGCGGCCGGGATTTGAGGGCTTTAACAGTTTTTCGCTCTATGCGGTTCTAGCCATGTTTCTGGCGGCCTTGCGCGATCTGGTTACGCGCAAAATTCCTGAAGGAACCTCCGTTTGGGTGGTTACCACAACCACACTGGTCTTTGTGACAATTGGCGGAGCGCTGGTAAGCGTGAATGAGGTTTGGGTTCCGATCTCCAATCTTAACCTCCTCTTTCTGGCCATTTGTGCGCTCTGTCTGGTGTTCGGTCACTTTTTCATTGTGATTGCCATGCAAAACGGCGATATTGCTGTGGTCTCGTCTTTTCGTTACACCTCCATTCTCATTGCTCTGGTCTATGGTTTCTTGATCTGGGGTGATGTTCCTGATTTTTATACGCAGATTGGTATCCTGTTGGTGCTTGGCTCCGGCCTTTACACCATTTATCGCGAGCGCGTTCGGGCTCGTAATGCCAAAAAGCGCCACTGATTTGCTCTCTTCTCTCCTTTTGCAGAACTGAGACGGGAAGAGCATCCAAGCCAAAACCAAAGCAATAGAAGCTGTTATGAACGCTATGCCCCCTCCGGCTTTGCAAAAAATTGTGAAGCCATCCCTGCTCATTCTGGTTGCTGTGACAGCGGTCAATCCGCTGGCGCTCAATCTTTATGTGCCCTCTATGCCCAGCGTTCAAAATGAGTTTGATGCCCTTGCAGCAACCGTTCAACTGACCCTTTCTCTTGGGCTCTTGGGCACGGCGATTATCCAGCTTATAATCGGCCCGCTTTCAGACCAGTTTGGTCGCCGTCCCATTTTGCTGGGGGGCTTGCTCATTGCTGTGCTTGCGTCCTTTTATTGCGCCCTTGCCCCATCGCTTGACGGGCTGATTATTGGCCGCATTCTGCAGGTTGCCGGGGGCGCTGCGGGGCTTGTATTGGGGCGTGCAATCGTGCGCGATGTCAACAACCCCAATGAAGCCGCCAGCATGCTGGGCTATGTCACCATGGGTATGGCTATGGCCCCTATGATCGGGCCAACCATTGGCGGCATATTGGATGATTTATGGAGCTGGCGCGCGGGCTTTCATTTTACCGGCCTCTTTGCATTGATCATTCTGGTTGCCGCATGGGCCTATCTGCCCGAAACCAACAAGCATATCGGCCAGTCGGCAAAAGCCTCTGATTTGCTGCGCGATTATTTGCGCTTGATGACCTATCGCTCCTTTTGGGCCTATACAGCGGTCAGCTCCTTTGCGGCGGGCACCTTCTTTGCCTTTCTTGGAGGGGCGCCCTATGTCACCCGCAATATCTTTGGCATCAGCCCAACGGAATATGGGCTCTATTTCATTTTGGTTGCGGGCGGGTACAGCCTTGGCAATTTCTTCTCGGGGCGATTTTCGGCGCTTGTAGGCATTTTCAAAATGGTCTTGATGGGTAATCTGGTCACTCTGGCAGCATGCGTCATTCTGGCAGTGCTCAGCTTTGCCGGATATGAAACCCCGATCATTCTGTTTGTATCAATGTTCTTTCTGGCCATTGGCAATGGCATGACTTTGCCCAATTCCAATGCAGGGGTTGTTAGCATCGTGCCGCGGCTTGCGGGCTCCGCCTCTGGCCTTTCGGGCAGTTTGGTGACCATGGTCTCGGCCGCAGCATCCTATTTTGTGGCCTTTGTGCTGAGCGATAGCCTGCTTCCCATGGTGCTGATCATGTGCGCGCTGTCCCTTCTTGGCACTATCACCGGCCTCCTCACCCCGTCGGCTGAGGAATTGGAGCAGGCTTGACCCCTCTCAACACCAAATCTTAAAGGCCCGTGACTATACTCGCGTCATTTTCAAAATGTGAGTATTGCCATGGCTTTTAATTTTCAACAAAAACATCCAAACCGCCCTCATAATGTCCATTATATCAAGGTTGAATTTGAGCAGCTTCCAAAATTTTACAATCTCTCAACCCACCCTTCAGCTGCCTGGTTCCTAATCGGGCTTGGCGGTTTTTTCTTATTGATGAGCCTGCCGGGACTGTTTGCTGTTCTCTCAACTCTTACAGAGGGCATCGACTATGAGGGCTTTCTCGTCATAGCCCCCTTCCTAGCAATTGGATGGTGGATGGTTTCTGGAGGGCGCAAATGGCTTGGCCAGCGGCATTATCTTCTTTTCCGGCCTCAAGGCGTGAGAATTGTGCGCCATGACCGCAAACAAGGACTACGCCGGACCTTCGTGCCCTATACAGACTTTTCCCATATCGAGCAGGGGCAAGCCACAAGGGCGCGCAATAATTTTGGGAAAATCACCTATCAAATCATCAAGCTATGTCACGAAAATGAGGACTGGTCTGTTCCGCTTTATGTTGAGACCCGTGTCCCTGCCCCCAATAAGCTTGCGCAAGACTATGCCCAGCAGCTCGGATTGCCGCTGAGAAAATCGGATAGACTTGCTTGATGAGAGTTAGGTAGCGCTTGAAATATCTCCTTGCGACAGGAGGTTATTTCGGGCCTTCACCTTCCCTCCAAAGGCAGCGCAATTGGGCGCCGGGCATACGAATGAAAGAGCCATAGACGGTAAATTCGCCCTCTTCCATGCGCGTATGCAGCTTTTCCTTGGCTTCACGGGAGCATTGATCCATAGCGGCCCTGTGTGCATCACTTTTGGCATAAGCTGCACGCAAGATGCCGGGGTCCTGCAAGGCAATCACAATCGACAGCACGCCCATCAGGATATAGGCAGCCCATGCGATGGGTTTCAGATCGCCTTCTTTCAGCTCGCGCTTTGGTTTCTTGTTCTCAGCCATGAAATCTACCCTATTTGAGCCTCTTGCCGGTCTCTTTTTCCATCTTGTGCGGACATTGATAGCCTATTTCTTTGCCAAAAACAGGACTTTGGTCAAGCCTCTTGGATGTTGCGCCCAACTTCCTTGCTCTCTTCTCAAGCCACATCAGCAGCCAAGCTCCTTAAACAGCCAGTTGCGGAACTTTTGCACCTTGGGCCGCGCCATATGGGCGGGCGGGCAGACAAAGTAAGTGGCAAAGCCGGTATTGATCTGAAGGGGAAATGGCGCAATCAATCGCCCTTTCATAACATCCTCACGCCCCAGCGCCACGCGCCCCATAACGACCCCTGCACCATTAATCGCAGCTTCCAGCACGTGGTCGGCATGGGTGAAGCGCAGGCCTTTCTCGCCATTCACCCCACTTGCACCAGCCGCCTCCAGCCAATCCACCCAGCCAACAGAGCGGCCAATGAGCTTGAAAGAATCATCATGCAGAAGCGTGAAATTCTTCAAATCATCGGGATGCTCCAGCCTTGGCCCATGCTGCAACAAGTGGGGGGCTACCATTGGGGTGAGAAATTCATCAAACATTTTCTCTGAATGCAGGCCGGGATAATTGCCCGGACCAAAGCGCAAGGCGACGTCGACATCATCGCGGTAAAAATCGGTCAAAGCCAGCGTAGCCGAGACCCGTAATTCCAGATCGGGATGATCATCGGCAAACCGGTAAAGCCGCGGGGCCAGCCATTTGGCCGCGTGGGACGGGCCGCAAGAGACAACAATGATATTGTCTTCTTCGCGGGTTTTAAGCTGATCAATGGTTTGCTGCATGGTTTCAAAGGCGGCGGCAATACCGGGCCGGATTTGCTCCCCTTCCCGCGTCAGGGTCACTTGCCGATTGCCCCTTACAAAGACAGCCACTCCCAGATGCTCTTCCAGACTTTTGATCTGGTATGACAAGGCGGAGGCTGTGACATGCAATTCCTGTGCAGCTTTTTGGAAGCTTAAATGACGGGCTGCGGCTTCAAAGGCTTTTAGAGCATTGAGAGGCGGGAGACGCATAGCGAAACTTTCAGATCAAATTATTTGAACTCAAGATTTAAAATTACCCGTTTGTCAGAAGACTGGCAAGAGCGATATAAAAACAATCAAGAAACAGAGAAGAGATAAATCACTTTAGAAAACTGGTTTATCCAATTGTAATATTGCAAAGAAAGGGATGAGATATGCATAACTTTCATCAAAGTGAGATCATGACAGCCATGCAAAAGGGTCGCGCGCTGCGCTCCCGGCAGTTCAGATTATTTGCAACAACTATCTGGAATGCCCTTTTGCTCAAAGAAGCAACCAAGCCAGATTTGTCTTTACGGCACAACCGAGGGGCCAATCTGTGCAAGGGGTGATCTGGTCTCAATTTCCTTGAGGCCAGATCACAAAAGGCGGCGATCCTTATGGGTCGCCGCCTTTTTGTCTTTTTAGGTTTTGGGTAGGCTCACGACCCTAGCTATCAAAGACGATCTTAGGGGCGGCCCGTGCTGCCCCTTCCATCTCGCCCGCAATCATTTTGGCAATGGCGCGATAGATTTTTGAGTGCTCGCTATCGGCATTGGTCGCCACAATTGGACGGCCTGCATCAGAGCGCTCGCGAATATCCATATGGAGCGGCACTTCGCCCAAGAATGGCACACCGATCTTATCGGCAATTTCCCGCGCGCCACCATGGCCGAAAATATCGTGTTTTTCGCCGCAAGACGGGCACAGGAAATAGCTCATATTCTCAACCACACCCAAAATCGGGATATTGACCTTTTCAAACATGGCAATGCCTTTACGCGCATCCAGCAAAGCCAGATCCTGCGGCGTTGAGACAATGACTGAGCCAGAAAGCGGCACTTGCTGGGCCATTGTCAGCTGGATATCCCCTGTCCCCGGGGGCATATCAACCACCAGCACATCAAGCTCGCCATCAATATCCCATTTTACATCGCGCATCATTTGCGTCAGCGCCGAGACCACCATAGGGCCGCGCCAGATCATGGGGGTGTCTTCTTCCACCAAAAAGCCAACCGACATAGCTTTCAGGCCAAAGCCTTCCATAGGTTTAAGAATTTTGCCTTCAACGGCGGTGGGCCGTCCGGTAATTCCCAAAAGGCGCGGAATGGACGGGCCGTAAATATCTGCGTCCAGAATACCGACTTTGAGGCCGTTGGCCTGCAGCGCCAGCGCCAGATTAACGGAGGTGGTGGATTTGCCCACACCGCCTTTGGCGGAAGAGACTGCGATGATCTTTTTCACGCCCTTCACATCAAGCTTATGGCCGCCTGCCTGCTGACCTGCGCCTGACTTTGGGCTCGCTGCCGCAGCCGGCTTTGCAGGTGGCGGGGTGGCAGGTCCGCTGCCCGGTTTCTTCTCGGCTGTCAGCGCCACCATAACTTTCTCAACGCCGGGCAAGGCTTTGACCACCTCTTCTGCTTTAAGACGCAATGGCTCCATGGCCTGCGCTTCTTCTGCAGCGACGGTTAGGGAGAAGATGATCGAACCATCATTGATGAAGACATCAGACACCATGCCATCGGTCACAATATCATTGCCGTCCGAGTAAACTTTCAGCTTACGCAGCACATCCAGCACCTGCTCCTGTGTGACACCGGATGCTTTTTTCTTTTTGTTCCAGAACACGCGAGATCCCTCATATTGCGGTCTTGCGCCTGACTTATCACCCATAGGGGCCAAGCGCTTTCGGGGAGGATTGGCGCTTTGGATAGGGTCAGGCAAAAATCGTCTGGCCTTTCATGCCTGCGCAAGGGCGCAAGGTCAATGGAAAGGGCCAAGTGGCGGCATTCAATTTCTTTTAGGTAGGGGGCACCTTGTTCATCGTCAAGCGAAAGAGATGAGAGGACAGAAAAGAAATTGCGATGCGGGGCTGATTGCGACAATGCGCCCACACTTGTGTGTAACCAAAGCCGCTCCTCTTCAATCGGGCCTGCAAGGCTTTAGTCTAAGAAAAACATCTCCTATAGTCGCATCCGATTATGGTGACTGCCGCTCGCGCGATGCTGTGCATGCTATACTGGGCTTATGCTGATCGGAGCGCCAAACCAATCAAGCCACCAGTATGGCCGCTTAATTGCGCCAAGCAACGGAGACTGTGCCCTGTCTGAGCCTCAATCCAACCCTGCTGCCCTTCCGCTTTTGCCACAGCCCGAGGCGGAAGGCCTGTCGCGCACGGTAAGTGGCCTTGATCATGAAGGTCGCGAGATCAGCTTGCAGGTGGTTACTGAAAAGCCGCTGACGCTTTACCTGAACAGCCAGGAAATCGTCACCATGATGACGATTGGCGATCAGCCGGATCTCTTGGCCATTGGCTATTTGCAAAACCAGAATATGCTGCTGCCGCAAGATGTGATTACCGGCATTGATTATGATGATGATCTGGGCGTGATTGTTGTGCGCACCGAGCGCCAGACCAATTATGAAGACAAGCTGAAAAAGAAGATCAAGACATCGGGCTGTGCGCAGGGCACAATCTTTGGCGATGTGATGGACGCCTTTGACGATATCACGCTCTCAGCCGATGCCCGCCTTAAGACCTCATGGCTTTACCAGCTTGCAAAGGACATCAACACCACCCCGTCCCTTTATCTTGAAGCAGGCGCCATTCATGGCTGTGTTTTGTGTCAGGAAGACCGGATCCTTGCCTATATGGAAGATGTAGGCCGCCATAATGCGGTGGACAAGATTGCGGGCTGGATGCGGGTTAATGACATCGACCCAAGTGATAAGATCTTTTACACCACAGGCCGCCTCACCTCCGAGATGGTGATCAAGACCGTGATGATGGGTTTGCCTATTCTCGTCTCACGCTCGGGCTTTACCGCTTGGGGGGTGGAGCTTGCTCGAAAAGCTGGGCTGACGCTGATCGGGCGCGCACGGGGCAAGCGCTTTGTGGCCCTGTCGGGTGCCGAACGAATTGACTATGACGGGGATGCTGCCCTTATTGGCGATGAAGACCCCAAGATGCGCCGCAAGGGCGCGGAGACGGATCGATGACAGAAAGACCTGCTCCCCTTTCCCCTGACCAGCTGCACGCGCTTGACCGCGAAGCGATGGAAGCAAGCGAGGCGGGTTTTCATGGCAAAGATGTCAAGCGCAATCGCTGGGCCCACCGCACTGTCGGAGTGGTTCTGGCGGGCGGTTTGTCCCGCCGCATGGGCGGACAAGACAAGGCTGGGGTTCAGATTTGCGGCAAGACCATGCTGGAGCTGACCGAAGCACGCCTTGCGCCACAGGTCGGGACGGTCATCATCAACAGCAATGGGGATGCTGACAATCTTGCAACCAATCGTCCGGTAATCGGGGATGTGATGGAAGGCTTTGTGGGGCCTCTTGCAGGCATTCTCTCTGCCATGCGCTGGGCACAGGTCCATACGCCTGATGCGTTCTGGGTTGTTTCCGCCGCCGTGGATACTCCCTTCTTTCCAAATGACTTGGTTGATCGCTTTATTATGGCCATGGGCGGGCCAGAACCTTGCATTGTTCTTGCCAACTCCGGCGAGCGCAGTCATCCGGTTTTTGGTCTGTGGCCCATCACGCTGGCTGACAGTCTGGAGGCCTTTCTTAAAAGAGGCGACAGGAAAGTCATGTTGTGGGCCGAGGAGCATCTGAACAGCCGGGCATTCTTTAATGGCCCTGTTCTTGACGATGACATCGAGATTGACCCCTTCTTTAATATCAATGAACCGGATGATGTTGCCGTTGCAGAAGTGATTGCCGAAGAACTTGCACAAATGGAAGAACTGGCACAGATGAGTGAGACAGAAGAATGAATGACCGGGCGTTTTTCAACAATCATGGCCACCGGGTTTTTGGCGTAACCGGCTGGAAGAATTCAGGCAAAACAACGCTGGTTGTTCGCCTTGTCGAAGAGCTTGTGCGTCGCGGATACCGCATTTCCACTATCAAGCATGCCCATCATCAATGTGATATCGACAAACCGGGAGCGGACAGCTTTCGCCACCGCGAGGCGGGCGCAGGGGAAGTGGCGCTGATCGCAGCGGGCACGCGCTGGGCTTTGATGCATGAATGCCGCGATGAGCCAGAGCCCTTGCTGGGCGATATTCTGCCCAAGTTGTCCCCTTGCGATCTTGTGCTGATTGAAGGCTATAAGCATGAAGCCTTTCCCAAGATCGAGGTCCGCCGCTCTGGTGCCAAACATCACGATCCGCTTGCACCAAAGGACGACAAGATCGTGGCGCTGGCCAGTGATCATCCGGACAAGCTGGAAGACACCAAAGGCCTCCCCGCCTTTCATCTTGATGATATTACGCAGATGGCTGATTTTATTGCTGAGTATGCTCAGCTTCCGGGCAAAGGGTAAGCATTATGGCTCCAACAACCAGCGTGCTTGATGATTGTTTTCTGCATGACAAAGACCGCTTGCGGCACGAAGAGGCGATCGAGATCTTAAAGACACGTCTGTCCCCCATCGCCACTATCGAAACCATTCCGCTGCTTGAGGCTTGTGGCCGCGTATTGGCTGAAGAGATTACTGCCCCGCGCAATGTGCCTCTCACCGATAACAGCGCAGTGGATGGTTATGCCTTTGCTCATTCCGATTATGTGGCGCTGGATGGCAAGCTACCCATAAGCCAGCGGATTGCTGCGGGAGATATGTCTCCTTCCCCGCTTGCTGCTGGCACGGCTGCCCGCATTTTTACCGGCGCTATGATGCCCCAAGGCGCTGACAGCGTGGCCATGCAAGAAGATTGCTCTCTTTCCAGCGCCGAGGATAGTGTCTCCATCCCGCCCGGTCTTAAAGACGGTGCCAACAGGCGCAAGGCAGGGGAAGATTTGCGCGAAGGGGAAATCCTGTTCGGGACCGGCACGCGCCTGCGTGCACCGGACTGTGCAGCCCTTGCATCCATCGGCACGGCAGAGATTAAGGCCTTTAAGCCTCTCAGGATTGCCATGGTCTCAACAGGAGACGAGATCATTCGCCCCGGTGCACCCATCAAACCCGGTCAGGTATATGACGCCAATCAGAGCCTTATTTTGGGCCTTCTATCCGCTCATAAGGTTGATGTCACTGATCTTGGTGTTTGGCCAGATGATGGGGCTGAAGTCGAGGCGCGCCTGCGCGATGCCGCAGGGCGTTATGATTTGATTCTCACCTCGGGCGGGGCCAGTCGGGGTGAAGAAGACCATATTATTCAGTGCCTTGACAAGATTGGTCAGCGCCATATGTGGCAACTTGCTATCAAGCCTGGTCGCCCCATGAGCTTTGCCCATATCAGAACACCCTCTCTTCAAGGGGCAGAGGGCGACAATCAGAAACGCGATTGCGTTGTGCTTGGTTTGCCCGGCAATCCTGTTGCGGTGATGGTGTGTTTTGCGCTTTATGTGCGCCTTGTTATCCAGCGCCTTGGCGGCATGACCTATAAAGAGCCAGTTCGCTTTTCCCTTCCCGCCGCCTTTGAAATCGGGCGCAAAAAACCGGACAGGCGCGAATTTTTGCGCGGCATGCTTGTAAGAGGTGAAGACGGGACGGTGAGCATTGATAAATATGCTCGAGATGGGTCGGGTCTTATTTCCTCTCTTCGCAAGGCCGATGGCCTGATTGAAATTCCTGAAGAGACTACCTCGGTTACCAAAGGTGAAATGGTCTCCTTTCTGCCCTTCAGTCAGCTGGATATCCTCTAACCTTTTGCCTCTTAAACAGGCATAGCCAGCACGAAATGCTGCTTTAAGGTGCGCGCCTTGATGCTTTACCAAGAACAATAGAGATAAGCAGAAACATTCATGCTGGCAAAATCCGTTCTACTAGAAGATTTTGCCAGCATTACCAGCCGTGCCAATCAATACATTGTCGTTCGATCCTATTGATCCTGCCTTTCCTTTTCCAAAGGCATTCAGCATAAAATTCTGGAAAGCACCCTTAAGGTAGCATTTTCATCCCGCCATACCGCCCTGTTCCCGCAGTTTGCAGGGCAGCTTGCGGGAAGTGCATTTCTCTGTTGTCAATTCAACTAAAATAGTGGGAATATGCGTTTCAAGTAAGGCCTGCGCCTTACAAAGAAAGAAAGCCGGTACAAGGCTCAAGCATTATACAATATGCAAAAGGGAAGAATTCTATGCGTTTTATGAAAAAAATCGCTCTGACGGCGGCTGCTGTCATGATGGTGGCTGGTGCTGCTCAGGCTGCTGACAAGGTTCGCATCGGAACCGAGGGTGCTTACCCTCCATTCAACACCCTCACCTCTGACGGCAAGCTGGTTGGCTTTGACATTGATATCGCCAATGCCCTGTGCGCTGAAATGAAGGTTGAATGCGAATTTGTTGTACAGGATTGGGACGGTATGATCCCTGCTCTGATCGCCAACAAGTTTGACGCCGTGATTGCTTCCATGTCCATCACAGAAGAGCGCCTGAAAAAAGTAGATTTCTCCGAAAAGTATTACAACACCCCTCCAGGGATTGCTGTTCCTAAAGATTCCAAGCTGAAAAGCGCCAGCATGGAAGATTTGAAAGGTGCAATCATCGGTGCACAATCCTCTACCACGCACTCTGAATATGCTGAGCAGAAACTGAGCGGCATTGAGCTGAAGCTGTATCCAACTCCGGACGAATATAAGCTGGATCTGGAATCTGGCCGTCTTGACGGTGCGGTGGATGATATTGTGGTTCTGACCGAGTGGGTTGAATCTGATGCTGGTGCATGCTGCAAGATTCTGGCTCCTTTGACCCCAGATCCGGTTATCAATGGTGCGGGTGCCGGTGTTGCTGTGCGCAAAGGCGAAACCGAGCTTGCCAACAAATTCTCTGCTGCGATCAAAGCGATCCGCGCAAATGGCAAATATAAAGAGATCAACGACAAATATTTCAAATTTGACGTTTACGGTGGCGAATAAGCCTCTCTCTTGACATTCTTGATCCCGGCGAGACCCTCTCGCCGGGTTTTTACTATCGGGTTTGCGCTTTATGACAGAGACACTCTCACTCCTCTCCTATGGCTCAGAAGGCTGGGGGGATGAAATTCTTGGCGGCATCTGGATTACCATTTCCCTCGCCTTGGCAACCTTGCCATTTGGTTTGATGCTTGGCTTTTTCCTGGCTCTTGGCACCAATTCAAGGGTGAAGAGCCTGCAGGTTTCCACCAAGATTTTCACGACCATTTTCAGAGGCTTACCAGAGCTTCTTACTCTGTTTATCGTCTTTTATGGGGCGCAAATTCTCGGCAACTTGATCTTTCAGGGGCTGTTTGGCTCCAAGATTGAAATCAATTCTTTTATCGCTGGTATGATTGCGCTGGGATTTGTCTTCTCGTCCTATGCCAGTGAGGTTTTTCTGTCGGCCTTTAAAGGCATCAATCAAGGGCAATATGAAGGCGCCTACGCTCTGGGCCTGTCGCGGTTTCGCACCATGCGCCTCATTATCCTGCCGCAATTGATCCGCCTTGCCCTGCCCGGTCTTTCCAATCTTTGGCTTATTTTGCTCAAAGAGACCGCTCTTGTGTCGGTGATCGGTCTGGCTGATACCATGCGCATTACAGGCGTTGCTGCGCGAGTTGAGAAAGAGCCCTTCCTGTTTTTCGGTCTTGCCTGCCTCATCTATCTGGCGCTGACCTTCCTGTCGTCCATCGGGCTTAATAAAATTGAAGAGACGGTTCGCCGTGGGGAGGCCCGCTCATGACCGCCTATGTCAGCAAAAAGATGATTGAGGCCCGCCCTCGCCCCAAATCCGTTGCCACATCCAATCTGACCATTGGCAATGTGATGGGGATCCTGTCCCTTACATTCTGGATCCTGTCCGGTATCGCGCTGATCTGGTTTCTTTATACCAGCTATGATCAATATCAGTTTGACCGCTATGCCCCTAAATATCTCGACGGCTTTCTAATAACGCTCAAATTGGTGGCCCTGTCGGTTGCCATTGGTGCTGTTCTCTCGCTGCCCATTGCCTTTGGACGCATGTCGAGCAACAAGTTTCTCAGTCGCCTTTCCTTTGGCTATATCTATTTCTTCCGCGGCACTCCGCTGCTCGCGCAGCTGTTCCTGCTTTATTACGGCTTTGGCTCTTTCCGCCCTTTTTGGCAAGATCTGGGCCTGTGGTGGTTCTTCCGTGATGCATGGAACATTGCGCTTCTGTCCTTCTCGCTGAACACGGCGGCCTATCAGGCGGAAATTCTGCGCGGTGCCATTACCAATGTGCCCAAAGGCCAGACGGAAGGCGCCCAGAGCCTTGGTCTGTCGCCCATGGTGACCTTCTTCAAGATCATCTTGCCGCAAGCACTGATCGTCGCCCTGCGCCCTTATGGCAACGAGATCATTTTGATGGTGAAGGGGTCCGCTGTTGTCTCCATCATCACCATTTATGATTTGATGGGCCAGACTCGCCGCGCCTTCTCGCAGACGCTGGATTTCCAGACCTATCTCTATGCAGCCATTTTCTATTTGATCGTGGTGGAAGTGATGCGCCGGCTCTGGGATTTGCTCGAGCATCGCCTCACCCGCCATCTGCGGCGCTAATTCCGGGCTGCTTGCAGTTTCATCTCACTCTCGTCCAGCCTGCCCATAAGCCATGCTTTGGGCAGGCTTTTTTGTGGTCAATCCGCCTTGTCCGGCTTTGCATGCATTTTATAAGTGACAAGGCGGCGTCCTCTTGCTAGTCACACAGTCAATTCTGTGATGTTTCCAGCAAACCGAGACGACAATGCCAGACCTTCTGCTAGAGCTTTTTTCCGAGGAAATCCCTGCCCGTATGCAGCGCCGCGCTGCTGACGATTTGAAAAAACTGATTACCAATGGTCTGGTCGATGCCGGTTTGACATATGAAGGCGCTCGCGCCTTTGCAACGCCGCGCCGCCTGACTTTGGCGGTCTCGGGCTGCACAGCAGCCTCTCCTGATATTTCTGAAGAGCGCAAGGGACCGCGCGTTGGTGCACCGGAAAAAGCCCTTGCCGGTTTTCTTCGCGGTGCGGGTCTTTCATCCATTGACGAAGCGACCATCCAGACAGATCCGAAAAAGGGCGACTTTTACATTGCCGTGATCAATAAGCCCGGTCGCAAGGCAGAAGAGATTATTGCCGAGCTGGTGCCTGATGTTGTGCGCAAATTCCCTTGGCCCAAATCCCAGAAATGGGGCGAGGCTGGCGAAGGTGCGCTTAAATGGGTCCGCCCTCTTCACTCCATCCTGTGTACCTTTGGCATTGAGACCGAAGCGCCGGAAGTGATCGCCTTTGAAGTGGAAGGCATCCGCTCGGGCAACACAACACAGGGTCACCGCTTCCACGGCAAGGAGGACTTTGAGGTCAAACGCTTTGAAGATTACGAAGCGGGCCTTAAAGCACGTAAGGTTATTCTGGATATGGATGCCCGTAAGGACATCATTTTGGAAGATGCCAAGACACTCGCCTTTGCCCAAGGGCTGGAACTGGTAGAAGATGCCGGCCTTTTGGAAGAGGTTGGCGGCCTTGTTGAATGGCCAGTGGTGCTGATGGGCTCCTTTGATCAGGAATTTCTGGATATGCCCGATGAGGTGATTCAGACCTCCATTCGTGAGCACCAGAAATGCTTTGTTCTCAAAGACCAGAAAACCGGCAAGCTGGCCAACAAGTTCATCCTTGTCTCCAACCTGATTGCCCCAGATGACGGGGCAACCATTGTTGCGGGCAATGAAAAGGTGGTGCGTGCGCGCCTGTCCGATGCCAAATTCTTCTGGGAAACCGACCTTAAAACCGGTCTTGAGACCCGCCTTTACAAGCTTGATAACATGGTCTTCCATGAGAAGCTGGGCACCCAGACAGAGCGGGTTAACCGCCTTGTGGCTTTGGCAACAGCTTTGGCGCCATCTGTCGGGGCGGATGCAGACCTTGCTGGCCGCGCGGCAAAGCTTGCCAAGGCGGACCTTGTCTCTGACATGGTGTTTGAATTCCCTGAATTGCAGGGCCTGATGGGCCGCTATTATGCGCTGGCCCAGAATGAAGATGCATCGGTCGCTGATGCCATTGAAATGCACTACAAGCCGCAAGGCCCGTCTGATGACGTGCCCTCCAATCCGGTGGCTGCAAGCGTTGCTCTGGCCGACAAGCTGGACCTTCTCACCGGTTTCTGGGCTATTGACGAGAAGCCGACCGGCTCCAAGGATCCATTTGCCTTGCGCCGCGCCGCTCTTGGTGTGATCCGCATTCTTGAAGACAATGTCATCCGCCTTAACTTGCACAAAGCCTTTGCGCTGGCGCGCCCTGATTTTGAGCAAGGGGATGACTTGATGGGCTTCTTTGCTGATCGCCTGAGCGTGCATCTTAAAGACAAAGGCGTGCGGCATGATCTGATTGACGCGGTCTTTGGCCTTGGCGGACAAGATGATGTGCTGATGATCATCAAGCGGGCCCAAGCGCTGGGTGACTTCCTTGCCAGCGACGACGGGGCCAATCTTCTGGCCGGTTATCGCCGCGCTGCGAATATTTTGCGGGCTGAAGAGAAGAAATCCGGCCTTACCTATGAGGGGGCTATTGAAGGGGCGCATTTGCTTGAAGCAGAAGAGATTGCCCTTGCCGCTGCCATTGGCACAGCGCGCGCGGATGCAGATGAGGCTGTGGCCAAAGAAGATTTTGCCGCGGCCATGACTGCCCTCTCCACTTTGCGGGCACCGGTTGATGCCTTCTTTGACGAAGTGCTCGTCAATGACGAGCGTCCGGAAGTGCGCGAAAACCGCCTGAATATGCTGTCCGAGATCCGGGCGACCACCCGTGCGGTGGCGGATTTCTCCAAAATCTCCGGCTAAGTGCCCCATCAATTCGGACAAGATTTAAAGGCAGCCTTCGGGCTGCCTTTTTCATTTGATTGTGCCCATACAATATGATGCCTGACAAAGTTGTTTTGCTTGGTTATGGTGTGGCCAAATTCTTTTCAGGGCGAGCAGCCCCCACTACCAAGTCACAGAGGGATTTATGGCAAAAGTTGCGTTCATTGGCCTTGGGGTCATGGGATATCCGATGGCGGCCCATTTGAAAAACAAGGGCGGGCATGATGTAACCGTCTATAACCGCACCACTGCAAAAGCGCAGAAATGGGCGGAGGAGCATGGCGGAAGCTTTGCCGAAACTCCGGCTGAAGCTGCCAAAGATGCTGATTTTGTTTTTGCCTGTGTTGGCAATGACGATGATTTGCGCTCTGTCACCCTTGGTGATGGCGGTGCTTTTGCGACCATGAGACCTGGCTCGATTTTCATCGATAACACAACGGCATCTGCCGAGGTGGCACGCGAGCTTTATGCGGATGCCAAAGATATTGGCGTTGGCTTCATTGATGCACCGGTCTCTGGTGGTCAGGCAGGCGCCGAGAATGGTGTTCTTACTGTGATGTGTGGCGGCGATGAGGCCATTTTCAATCAGGCAAAGCCGGTGATTGATTGTTTTGCCCGCATGGTTGGCCTGATGGGCCCGTCCGGCGCAGGCCAATTGACCAAGATGGTCAATCAGATTTGCATTGCGGGTCTTGTGCAAGGCCTGTCTGAAGGGGTGCATTTTGCCCAAAAAGCCGGTCTTGACGTAGATGCCGTCGCCGATGTGATTTCCAAAGGGGCCGCTGGCTCCTGGCAGATGGAAAACCGCGCTGGCACCATGGCCAAAGGCGAGTTTGATTTTGGCTTTGCCGTTGACTGGATGCGCAAGGATCTGGGCATTGTGCTTGATGAAGCCCGCACCAATGGGGCTCGCCTGCCGGTAACTGCTGCTGTCGATCAATATTACGCGCAAGTGCAGGCCATGGGCGGCAATCGCTGGGATACCTCCTCGCTCGTTGCCTTGCTCAACCGCGATTGAGCGACAAAAGCTATGCTCAAACGAAGAAAGCCTGCTTGTCATCAAGCAGGCTTTTCTTTCATATCCGGTCAAAAGCGCTTCTTTTGTGTCGCAAGAAGGTCAGCGGCTTTCTTTTTCCGGCAGATAATTCAGCGGCAGGGCCGTGGTATATTTTATCTGTTCCATAGCAAATGTAGTAGAAATATCACCAACTTCAATACGGTTGATCAGCTTTTTGTAAAAATTATCGTAGCTTTCGATATCAGGCACCACCACGCGCAGCAGATAATCAACCTGCCCGGCCATGCGGTAGAATTCCACCACTTCAGGGAAATCGCGGATCACTTCAGAAAAGCGCTTGAGCCATTCAGCAGAATGCTCTGTGGTGGTCACAGCAACAAAGGCTGTTACCTTGGCATTGACCTTTTCAGGGTCAAGAATAACCACACGCCCCGTGATCACGCCCTCTTCTTCCATTTTCTGGATCCGGCGCCAGCAAGGCGTGGTTGAGAGCCCTACCCGACGGCCAATTTCTGCCACAGGCATGGTCGCATCATCCTGCAAAATCTGCAAAATACGACGATCAAGACGGTCTAACATGTCACACCCTTACGCTTGCCAACCCCAAAGAGCGAAGAAAAATTATTCCTCACGATCACTATTTCATTTGATTTTAGGAAATTTAATTCCATCGATCAAGCGTGCCGCTACGTAATCTTGGGATATTTTCGATGACTAGGTTAAAATGCGAAATATCATTCCTTTTTATTTCTATATTTCGAATATATGGATTTTTAAAATTTACCAATAGTTTTTGTTCCATATGGTCAAATATTATCAAATAAAATCAATAGGACAGCCTTTTTACCTCTGCTTTGAGCAGTGGCAGGATCTCTTCTTCAAACCAGGGATTTTGCTTAAGCCAGCCACTATTGCGCCAGGAAGGATGGGGAAGCGGCAGGATATGGGGTTTCTGTGAGTTCTTCCAATAGCTCGCGGCATGACGCACTGTTTCGGTCAGGCTCTTCTGCCGTTTCTTACCCATATGATAGGCCTGCGCATATTGGCCGATGACCAGAATAAGCTCGATTTGGTCCATTTGCGCAAAGATTTGATCATGCCAATGGTCTCGGCATTCCTTGCGCGGGGGAAGATCGGCTTTCTTTTTATCCCATCCGGGAAAACAAAATCCCATAGGAACAATGGCCACCTTGCTCTGATCGTAAAAATGCTCGCGATCCAGTCCCATCCAGTCACGCAGGCGATCGCCTGATGGATCATTAAACGGCAAGCTGCTTTCATGCACGCGGATGCCGGGCGCCTGCCCTGCTATGCAGATGCGGGCCGTGGAAGACAAACGCACCACCGGATTGGGTTCGTGCGGTAAGGCAAGGCCTTTATAGGGTGCATCACGGCAAATGCGGCAAGCGCTGATTTGCTTTGTAAACTGCTCGAGACGAGCAGCTTTCTTTGCGCTTACGTCTTGTTTTTTGCTCATTTGGTCTTCGGTCATCGGCTCTTTGCTCACTGGCATCCCATTTTCGGTAGTGGCTGACTAGAGCGGCTCGCCCATGCGGATTACTCACTGTGATTTCAACATAAGATCGACAGACCATAACAATACAAGTCCGACACATAGACTGCCAAACCACTCCCATCTTGCGGCGCGCCTCGTTCTTACGATACCGGCTGTTGCCAAATTCGTACATGTGGAATGAAAGATATTTTATCTATCTGATAATACTAATCTTTCTCACATTTCACTTATCCTTTTTACAAAGAATTAACCATAAATTTGAGGAAGATCTTAAGACATTTAATTCAATCTTACCTAAAAGTTTTTCGATGCCCCATGCATCACAATCCAGAAGGCTTTCTTTCCATGGCAGCAGCCAGCACCACCCGGCGCACGAAAGATAAGAATAATCTGAACATGAACTCGAAACGCGCCGCGCGTCGTCGTGCGGTTTTGCGTACCGTTCATGATGTGAGAGAGCAGCTCAACACAAAGAATGGCTATCGCCCCTCCTTTCAGCATGAATTGATCATGATGTATGCCAAAAACCGCACTAGCGCATCTTTGGCTATTCCTCTGCTTCTGCTGATTGTTGGTGCTGTCTCTACTCTTTGGGCACCGGCTTTTCAGACCATTGGCTGGATAGCTGTCGCGACCACCGCCCATGTGATCATGCTGATGATGGCACGCAAGTTTGAGCGTCTGCCTCAGGAGAATATCAAACTTCCGGCTTGGAAGCGCCGCTTTTTTATTGGAGATCTAATCTCGGGCCTTATCTGGGCCTCTATCCTTTTGCTCCCAACAGACAAGGATATTAATTATCTGGCGGAATTCCATTTCGCTATTATGTTGATCGCAATTGCTGTCTCTACCATGCTGTGTTTCACACTGCCTTATAACACTCTGGTCAGTGCCCTTCCTATTTCTGCTGTGATCATTTTTACCGCTGTCATGAATGCAGAAACCATGGATATGACGCTATCGCTGCTCGCTGTGGGAGCGATGTTCTTTTTCCTAATGCTCGCAAACAGGCTTTATCGCTCGACACTGGCGATGCTTAATTTCCGCATGGAAAAAGACTATTTGATTGCTGAATTAGAGCAAGCAAAAGCCATCTCGGATGAATCCCGCAGGCAAGCCGAAGAGGCCAATACCGCAAAAAGCCGTTTTCTGGCGACCATGTCTCATGAGCTACGCACCCCACTCAACGCCATTCTCGGCTTTTCCGAGATTATGCAAAATGAGGTTCTGGGGCCTTTGCCGAATGATAAATACAAAGAATATGTCGATGATATCAATAGTTCAGGAAGCCACCTGCTCAACTTGATCAATGAAATCCTTGACCTGTCGCGTATTGAAGCCGGACGCTATAAGCTTAACGAAGAGGCCATCACCCTTAGCTATGTGGCGGAGGATTGCGAAAACCTTCTGCGCCTCAAAGCCCGCAGCAAGGATGTCACCATTCGTCTTGATCTTGATCAGAATCTCCCCAAGCTTTGGGCAGATGAGCGAGCGATGCGGCAGGTTGCTCTCAATCTTCTCTCCAATGCAGTCAAATTCACCCCCCAAGGTGGCGAGATTACCATGTCGGTTCGCAAAACAGCGGAAGGCGGGCAGTATATTTCTGTCAAAGATACCGGCCCCGGTATTCCAGAAGAGGAAATCCCAACCGTTCTCAGCGCCTTTGGGCAAGGCTCTCTTGCCATTCAATCTGCTGAAGACGGGTCTGGTCTGGGTCTTTCCATTGTGCAGGCTCTGGTGCAGATGCATGACGGAGAATTTGATTTAAAATCGACCTTGCGCGTGGGCACGACAGTTACAGCCACTTTCCCTCCATCGCGGGTAATGGATGTGATGCCCATTGATAATGCTCGTGGGCGGGGCCGTATTCAAATCCAGCGCGCTGGTTGATCAAAATTCAGAACTCTAATCAAAGAAAAAGGCAGCCTCTTGGCTGCCTTTTCTATGTCTTTTCTTCTTTAGTGACTTAGCCTGCGGGGCCATCAACAGCGGCTTGCTCAAAAGTTGCCATGCCCTCATGCACCTGAACGGCGGCTTTTACCACACCTGCGGCCAGAGCGGCGCCAGAGCCTTCCCCCAGACGCATGCCCATATCAAAGAGGGCTCTTACCCCCATGGCATCCAGTGCCTTTTTGTGGGCGCTTTCAGCAGACACGTGGGCAAAGAGGCAATGGTCGATTGCCGATTTATCAAGTGCATAAAGCACAGCAGCGGCAGACGAGGCCACAAAGCCATCGACGATCACCGGAATATTCTGAAGGCGCGCTGCAAGGATTGCTCCGACCATAGCCGCGATCTCGCGCCCGCCCAATCGGCGCAGCACTTCCAGTGGTTTATCAAGGTTGCCGGCATGGAGCGCCAGAGCGGCCTCGACCGCTTCTGCCTTTCGCGTCAGGCCATCATCATCAACGCCAGTGCCGCGGCCACACCATTCAGCCGCACTGCCACCAAACAAAGCCGCATAGATGACCGAGGCAATGGTTGTGTTGGCAATGCCCATTTCACCGATGCAAAGAAGATCTGTGCCCCCTGCGATGGCTTCCATACCAAAGGCGATGGTTTTGGCGCAGCCCACTTCATCCATGGCCGCTTCTTGGGTGATATCGCCGGTGGGGTAATCAAGCGCCAGATCAAAGACTTTAAGGCCCAGATCATGCGCGATGCAAAGCTGGTTAACCGCAGCGCCACCGGCGGCAAAATTCTCAACCATTTGCTGGGTAACAGACGGCGGATAGGCAGAAACCCCTTGCGCGGCAACACCGTGATTACCTGCAAAAACAGCCACGAGCGGGCGGAAGATCTTTGGCGGGGCCTGACGCTGCCACACAGCGACCCATTCGGCCAGCTCTTCCAGGCGACCAAGCGAGCCTGCCGGTTTGGTCAAAACAGCGTCTCTTGCCCGCACCTTTGCCCGAGCGTCCTCATCCGGCCCACTCATCTGCCCAATGAGGGCGAGAATATCGTCAAATGGCATGCCTGTCGCAGAGGTTGTCATGGTCTCGTTACCCTTATCTGTTTGTCTTTCTCATCGCCATGGAATAGGCTCTTGCCGCAGACTGGTTTTTGGGCATTTGTTATGCGAGCAATCACCCTGAAAGCCAGAATGCGTTGATATTTCTCTTCTCCCTACAGCATAGACTTTGATAGGGCTATGCCAAATGCGAGTTACGCCGAGATATACCGGGAAGTTGCCAAAGAGCAAGATGTAATGCGTGAGAGTGACCATATGTCTGATAATAATCATCCTACTCCCCCCTCTTCTCCCAAATCCCGTCTTTTGAGAGAGCTCTTGGAGTGGCGCAAGGATTTTGCCGATTGTCTTGCATTTTTCACCCGCCTGCCGGTGCCAAAGCTTCTTGGACCCGTTACCGAAGGTCTGCCCAACTTCGAGCGCTCCAGTCGCATTTTGCCATTGCTCGGGTTCTTGCTGGGCCTGATCGCCTTGGTGCCTGCCACTCTGTTTGATGTGATTGCCCTTACCGCGCCTTTACCACCTATGCTGATGGCAGGCCTAACCCTTGCAGTGATGGCGCTGATTACTGGCGGTCTGCATGAAGATGGCCTGGCTGACATGGCCGACGGCTTTGGTGGCGGCTATACAATCGAGCGTAAGATCGAGATCATGAAAGACAGCCGCCTTGGCTCTTTTGGGGCTCTGGCTTTGCTTTTCTCTGTTCTTATCCGCTTTAGCATTCTCTCCTATCTTTTTGAAAATTATGGTGTATGGACAGGTGGCCTTGCCTATCTTGCAGCAAATACGGTCTCGCGCATTCCCACCTTGCATGTCTGGTATATTCTACCCGCAGCACGGCTAAACGGCCTTTCATCCGTTGCAGGGCAGCCTACAACCCTGTCTTATGGCATCGGCATTGCCATTGCTGCCTTTGTAACGGGTTGGCTCATTGTGCCCAGCTTTGGTTTTGCCTCGGCTCTCTCCGCCTTTACCTTTGTAGCGCTTGCCAGTGGCTATATGGTCTTTCTCTCCAAGCGCCATATTCGCGGCCAAACCGGAGATGTTTTGGGCGGCGCGCAGCAGATTGGCGAGATTGCCTTTGGCGTTGGTCTTTTGCTTTTGGCATCAGCCGGATAGTCTTCTCTCATCCACCTTCTTTTTCCCGGTAGATATTGGAATTGCATCATGGCCATTCAATCGCCTTGCATCAAAGCTTGCAAAATAGATGATCGCAGCGCCCTTTGTGAAGGCTGTGGGCGCAGCATTGAAGAAGTGATGAATTGGGCCCGTATGAGCAACGCGGAACGCGCCACAATCATGAGCGGCCTTGCCGAGCGTATGTCCAAACATTTCCCCGCAGCCAAATCGTAGATTGAGCGTAAAGACAGAGCGCAGTTTCTCTGCTACTCACTCGATTTTTACGCATTCCCCTTTCACCCGCCGGAGCGTTTGCGCGAAGGCTGACTGGCATTTTACTCCTTGTCCCCCTATATCAAGGCAAGAGAGACGAAAGGATGCTGCATGTTTTATGTTTTGCTGGGGATCTTGGTCACCGCGGTTGCTGTTTTGATGTTTAATCATGAAGCAGGAGAGGTTTTTGGCCTGCCGATTGAACAGGTTGCCAGTGTTACGCTGATGTCGTCTTTTCTTCTTTATTTGCTACCCAGCCGCATGTCTGGACTTGGGCAACTTGCCCAATCCATCAAGCAATTGGCCATCTGGCTGCTGATCGGCTTTGGGCTAGTTCTTGGTTATAGCTTTAAGGACGATGCCAAGCTGTTGGTTGGCCGCGTGGCGGGAGAATTGGTCCCCGGCATGGGGATTGAAGCCAAAAACGGGGCCGTAACCTTCCCTCGCTCTGGCAACGGGCATTTTATGGTTCTGGCCCGCGTCAATGGTGCCGAGGTTCCCATGCTGGTGGATACTGGTGCCAGCTCGGTTGTCTTGTCATATGACGATGCGAAAAGCGCCGGACTTAACCTTGATGCTTTGCGTTTTTCCACCCCTGTTTCCACAGCAAATGGCACCACCAAAGCGGCCCGTATCTATCTTAACTCAGTCAATGTGGCAGGGATTGAGCGCGGCCGCGTCGAAGCTCTGGTCTCGCAGCCGGGAGCCTTGCGCGAAAGCCTTTTGGGCATGAGCTTTTTGGAAAAGCTTGGCGGCTGGTCCGTGACCAATGACCGCCTGACCTTCCAGCCTTAAGCGCGCTTTCGTGCGTTAGCTGGCCCCAAAATCAAGCGCCAGAAAGAAGCGGATAGCAACAACAATCAAAAAGACCCCGAATGCGCGCGAGAGAATATGCTTTGGCAAGGCATGAGCAATTTTCACACCCAAGGGTGCCACCAAGATCGTGATGGGGATGATCAGTGCCACAGCCAGCAAATTGACAAAACCAAGGGAAAAGTCAGGCAGTCCTTCTTTGCCCCAGCCCGCCAGAATATAACCAATAGCACCGGGAATTGAGATCAACACCCCTACACCGGCTGAGGTGGCAACAGCTTGATGGATTGGACGATTAAACAGGGTCATAAAGGTGTTGTTCAGAACGCCGCCTCCGATACCCATGAGCGAGGATAAAAGGCCGATCATCACACCGGCAAAACCCCGCCAAATAGCGCCGGGAAGGTCTGTGCCCAAGCGCCAGCTTTCCTTTCCGAACATCATTTTTAGCGCAACAAAGAGAGCAATGACAGCAAAGACAGCCTTAAGGCTATTGCCTGAAACGAAAGAGGCTAGAAAAGATCCCATCAGAACTCCCAGTGGCACGGCGATGATGAAGTTCCTTAGCAATTGCTCATCCGCTGCCCCGCGGCTGCGGTGCGACATAAAAGAGCGCAAGGATGTTGGTACAATCACGGCAAGAGAGGTGCCAACCGAGATATGCATGCGCACCGCATCATCAACGCCCAAAATCCCCAAAAACTGATAGAGCACCGGCACCAGAACGGCCCCACCACCAATACCGAAAATGCCAGCAAGAAGACCGGCCACAGCCCCTGCCCCCATCAAGGCAACAGCAAGGGAAATCAGGGTTGCGTCAAGGGCTTCTGGCATGGACATACTCTCTGGCAGGCGGGACTTGAAAGGTGCCAGAAACTGAGAACTGACACTATAAGGCAAATCTGCAGCCACTTTTGACGATCAAGCAAGCAGGGTCAAGCCTTGGCGGACTTGTTTCTGTTCAAGCACGGGCAAAAGTCGGTTTCTTGTTGGGCAATAATTTTGCCTTGCAAGGCAATGTTTGAAGGCACGCTTAGCCCAGCGCTGCCAAAGCATCCGCCACCACATGCGCTGTTGCGCCAGGTTTGACGGATTCAACGGTCAGGATTTGCCGCCAACGACGCGCACCAGGCCGGGCCTGGAACAGCCCCAGCATATGACGGGTAACATGATTGGCCTTACCGCCACGCGCAATATGGCGCTCAATATAGGGGATCATGGCTTCTGCGGCCACAAACAGATCGGTTTCGTCAGGCGCGCCAAACAGTTCCTTATCGACCGAGGCGAGAAGCGCAGGGGAATGATAAGCCGCCCGCCCCATCATGACCTCATCCATAATCTGATAATGGTCTTTTGCCTCGCCCAGCGAGGTAATGCCACCATTGATGCCCATTTGCACATCTGGCAAGCGCTGCTTGAGGCGATAGACACGGTCATAATTAAGGGGCGGAATATCGCGATTTTCCTTCGGGCTCAGACCTTTGAGCCAGGCTTTGCGGGCATGGACGGTAAGAGAGTCACAGCCCGCTGCCAGTACCTTGTCAGCCAGCACGTCAAGGGCCTCTTCCTCATCTTGCTCATCAATGCCAATCCGGCATTTTACGCTTACAGGGATGGAAACCACCTTTTTCATGGCATCAATGCATGAGGCCACCAGATCCGGCTCGGCCATCAGGCAGGCACCGAACTTTCCCGATTGCACGCGATCGGATGGGCAGCCGACATTGAGATTGATCTCATCATAGCCCCAATCACGGCAAATCACAGCGGCCTGCGCCAGTTCTTTCGGGTCGGATCCCCCAAGCTGCACCACAACAGGATGCTCAGCCTCATCAAAGCCCAAAAGCCGCTCCCTCTCCCCATGGATTACAGCACCGGTCGTCACCATTTCGGTATAAAGCAAAGTCTGCTTTGAAAGGAGGCGATGAAAGTACCGACAATGCCTGTCCGTCCACTCCATCATCGGAGCCACAGAGAAGATCTTAGCCATTGATTTTTCTTTGCTTTTCATTTTATTCAACGACTTACCTTTTGGGTCATGATCCACCTGATCATGAAGTATTCAACTGATGGAGCCTATCACTCAAACAAAGCGAAAAGACGCTTTGACAGCCTGAACTGCGCAGATTGTCATAAAACGATCAATGCGGATTGTCCACCGTGCGAATAAGACATTTCATTAAAGAAGAGATGTAGAAACCGGCAAGGAAAGCGCTATTGAGGTAATAGCATTTGTGATCAGCTCATGTCGCGTTTGTTAATATTTTGACTTTTCCGTTTTTTCGAGCCTACGGATCGGTTAAGTGTATTTCGTTTCTCGGGAAATACTAATCCGATTTAAAAGCATAGTCGGAGTTGTGGCCATATAACCGTCGCTAAAGCGAGGAAAGCTTTTGAGGTTTCCCAAGGCACACAAGATGTCAAGCACTGCATTTTGTAGATATTGACCTCCAATAGCCTGTTTTTAGGATAAAAAGGTAGATTGCATGTCCAAGACCTCCACAGCATCCAGAAATTTCAGAATTGTTTCTAAATTTGCTTCGATAGTGAGGGGCCTTGTTTTTATCCTGTTGCCTTTCTGGCCGAAACGAAGAACAACCTTTCTTGCTATTCTGTCTGAACAATTGGTCCCTGTTTTTGACAATGATCTTGTTCAACCGGGCGGACTGAAATTTTGGTGTTTTGGCGGCTGGCCCAGCTTTCGTGCCCAATCTGTCACGGACAAGGAAACCGCGACGATCGCCTGGATTGATGGTTTTCAAGATAATTCTACATTTTGGGATATCGGCGCAAATGTGGGCGTCTTTTCACTATATGCGGCCCAGACCAAACCGGGGATGACGGTATTTGGGTTTGAACCATCTGCTACAAACTTCGCTGTATTTGTAAATAATATTGAGCAAAATCGACTGGATGACAAAATCACACCAATGTTGCTGGCTTTGTCTTCCCAAACCAAACTGGACTATTTGCATATGCCAACAAACATGGCTGGCAATACAGGTGGGCAATTCGGGCAAGCTGACTCTTCTGCGAGCTTTAAGCAGGGCATATTGGGCTTCTCTGCTGATGATCTGGTGAAAGCGTTCGACATCGCATTGCCGAACTATATCAAGATCGACGTGGATGGTTTGGAGAAAGAAATTCTGGTCGGCGCAAAAGAATTGCTACAGCAGGAAACAGTAAAGTCCGTTGCAATTGAACTGACCGTGGGAAGCCCGGAACAGATTGAGGCACATGCGATCCTGGAAGAAGCAGGCTTTGCTTTGAAAGAGGCTCAGGATACGGTTGTAGGCAAAGACGTGGTGAAGAACTATTTTTACTTCCGATAGTCACCGATATTTCCCCGGTCACTATTTCAGGGCTTGCGCATACTATGGGGACGGGTCTGAGCTTGGTCAAAATCGCCAAGGGCTACTCTTCCCTACCGCCCTTACCGAAAGATATAAAAAAGCCGCTTTGTTTGAGCGGCCTTTTGTCGTTCCTGCTTCTACGAACCCAGCTATTTTTCTTTAGGCAGCTTTTACCTCTGAGAGGAATTTTAAGATCTGCGCTTTTAGCCTATTCGCCTCGTTTGAGACCTCTTGTGAGGCTTGCATAACATCATTCACCGACTGTGATGTGGTTGAAGCAGAGGATGTCACATTTGCAATATTGGAATGGACCATATCTGTGCTACTGGCCGCTTGTTGCACATTGGTGGAGATTTCCTGAGTAGCTCCGCCTTGCTGCTCCACGGCGCTAGCAATGGCGGTTGTGTATTCATCGACTTGCTGCATGGTGTCAGCAATTTTCTCAATGGAACTGACTGCATCTTTGGTAGAGACCTGAATGTCGCCGATTTGGCTCGAAATCTCCTCAGTTGCCTTAGAGGTTTGGTTGGCCAGTTCTTTTACCTCGGCTGCCACAACTGCAAAGCCTTTACCCATATCGCCAGCCCGAGCAGCTTCGATGGTTGCATTCAGAGCAAGCAGATTGGTTTGTTCCGCAATGTCCTGAATGAGGGTGACAACCTGCCCGATCCGCTGGGCGGCAGTATCCAGACTTGCCACCTTTGTATTGCTGTCTTGTGCCGAGCGGCTGGTTTCTGACACGATGGATTTGGTTTGATGCAATTGATGATTGATATCAGCGATCGATGCCGAGAGTTCCTCTGCGGCAGTTGCAACGATGCCTACGCTGGTTGCAGCTTGTTCGGACGAGGCGGCGATGCCGCTTGATTGCTGCAAGGTGTGCTCGGCGATATCGCTCAGGGATTGAGCTGTTTGCTCCATTGCGTCGCTATTGTTGGTCACCTGCCCCAAGGAGCGCTCAACCGTTTGCTGGAATTCTCCAATAAGAAGATCCACTTTTGCCGCGCGCTCTTGCCCTTGGGTCTGGTTCTGCTTTTGCTCGCTTAACAGATCGGTTGCTTTGGCCTTGGCGCGGTTGGCCTCTTCCACTGCTGCACTGGAATCCTGAACTGCTTTGGCAAGGCGGGAAGTCAGCCAGATCAGCGTCCCTGACTGCAACACCAGAATAACCGCATGCATCACAACGCGCAGGAAGTCCCCTCCTCCTGGAAAAACGGCCATAGGATAGAGGAAATTAAGTGCCAGATGGTGGACCGCCACCACAGCGGTGCCGATCAAAATAGCCCGCCAGCAGCACCAGCCCGCCAGAACTGACATGGAGGCGAAGAAATACATATGCCAGTCAATTTGGTAAGGATGGCCTGAAAAGATAAAAACAATCAGGGCGACTTGAGACGCCAGCGCTATAGCACTGATATCGCGCGTAAGAATGCTACAGCCCGATTGAGCCAGCGATAAGCTGGCTGCGCCTGCTGCCAGCACGGAAATGCCAACGGCAATCCAGCCGGCAATACCGGTCATTGTTAGCGCCATCACTGCGGAGAAAGCAGCATTGAGCCAAAGCAAACCGACGATCACTTTGGAGAATTGCTGGCGAAGCATTTGTAAATCAAGCATTCTTAGCACCTTTGGTCAGATTGTGCAGAAAGGATGGGGACAGACCCGATTGTATTGCGGGGGAGATCGGGTTTGGAAAACAGGCCGAAAAGAGACGCCCGCTGCCAACAAACAGCGCGCCAGCCTGATAAAGATCTCTTATAAAACCGGGATTTGATGACTTGGCCAGAACGATCCATGGACGGGAGCCGGTATTCATCAAATAGCCATCGGCGCGTGCCACAACCTCAAGCGCATGACTTCCCTTGGAATAAGGGGAGACAAACACAACAACATTGTCAGAACTTGATTGGGGTATGGCCGCAAGCAGGAAAATACAGAATGTCAAACTGGCAAACAGCGCAAAACTGATTAGATTATGACGATTTCTACGCGACATGACCAATCACTCATCTGAAAAGAAATTCATTAATTAAGCTAGGTATTTATACTTTATTTTTAGTTAAGGCTGCTCAATTACCCCGTCGTGCCGTAACAGAGTTTCATATACGGTCTTCAAAAATATGGGTATCCGAGCTGTAAGGATGTGTTGCGATACAGCAATCTCTGGTCATCACTTGCCTCTGCGACTTATTTGCAAGACTTGATTTTCATCAAAACATGAGATTGATTTTCATGTTTACTGCAGCTATTGCTCAGGGGCCTGACCACCTTCTGACCCAAATGCGCCAGCTCTTTTTCTCTAAGGCCTGCGCATTCATCGCCAAGGACCATATAGTTTAATCTCATGTGGAGATCATTATGATCACGCGACGGTCTTTTCTTGCCCATTCATCTCTTCTGGTTGCAGGTGCTGCCAGCTCTTTTGCCCTTCCCTCACGCGGTGAAGCTGCCAAGGCGGGCATGACGCTCTATGGTCCTCCTGTTGGGCCTTCCGTTACCCTTGCCTCCATTGCTGAGAAAGGGCTTTTGGCCTCCCATGTTCAGGATGTGAATTTCGAGATTTACAAATCCCCCGATGTGCTGCGCACCGGATTTATCTCTGGCGATTGGCAATTGGCAGTTACCCCGTCTTATGTGGCAGCCAATCTGGCCAATAAGGGGCTTCCGGTCAAAATTCTTAATATCATGACATGGGGCATGCTTTATGTGCTGAGCTATGATGGGGAGGTCAAAAAGCCTGAAGATCTGGCGGGCGAAACGGTTGGCATGTTCTTTCGCAATGATATGCCGGATCTGGTTTTTGGCCGGATCATGGCCGAGAAAGGGCTCAAGGCTGGCAAGGATTATCAACTGCAATATACTGCAACCCCGTTTGAAGCTTTGCAGCTTTTGCTGTCTGGCCGCATCAAGCATTGCGTTCTGCCCGAGCCTGCGGCAACAGCGGGTCTGGTAAAAGCCAAAAAGCTGGGCAAGGCCCTGCATCGCTCGCTTGATCTTGCAAAGGACTGGGCGTCAGTGACCGGCGGCAATGGTCGCTTCCCCATGGCGGGCACCATGGTGCATGAAGATCTTCTTGCCGCCAAGCCTGACTTTATCGAAGCCTTTCAGGCAACCTGCGTGAGCGAAACCAAATGGGTGAAAGACAATCCAGACGAAGCTGCGGCGATCGCTGCCAAGGATATGCCGCTCCCTGCCCCTGTTATTGCAAAATCCATTCCTGCAACGCATCTCACCACACAACGGGCCAGCGACATTCGGGCCGAGCTTGAGCAATTCTATTCCCTGCTTGCCGAGCAGAACCCATCCATCATTGGCGGCAAACTGCCACCCGCAGACTTTTATCTCTAGATAAATGGCCCCGCCCGCAGGCTTCCATCCTGAGGGCGGGGCAAGAAGAAAAGAGCGGCATCGTGCTAGCAATTGAAAAACTAGGCCTCTTCATTACCAAGATCTGGACCGGCTGGGGCACCTTGGCCGGGATTTTCCTTATCTTTGCCCTGTGGCAATTGGGCTATGAGCATTTTGGCACTCTGGTTCTGCCCCAGCCCATGGATAGCCTTACCCAATTGTTTGCCCTTGCCAGCCAGTCGGAAGGGCTGGATTATATTCTGATCACAGCCCGCCGCGCCTTTACCGGCTTTGCACTGGCCAGCGTCATCGGGGCCGCTTTGGGTCTGCTTGCTGGTTGGTCCAATACCATTGCTATTCTGTTTCGCCCCTTTCTTACCGTCATGCTGGGCATTCCGCCCATTGCATGGATTGTGCTGGCACTGTTGTGGTTTGGTAGTGCCGATGGCACTCCGGTCTTTACGGTTTTCATCTCAACACTTCCCCTCGTCTTTGCCGGAGCCTTGCAAGGGGTGCGGATGCGCGAGACCAGCCTTGATGAAATGGCAGACAGCTTCAATATCTCCCCATTTGAGAAATTATGGCATGTGCAATTGCCGCAAGTGGTCTCATACCTTTTCCCTGCTTGGGCCACCGCCTTGGGCCTTAGCTGGAAGGTTGTGGTGATGGCGGAACTGCTGGCAAGCTCTGACGGAGTTGGGGCTGGCCTTGCCGAAGCGCGGGTCAATATTGATACAGCCACCACGATGGCATGGATCGTGGCCGTGGTCGGGCTTTTGTTGCTTATGGAGGGCTTGCTCCTAAACCCCATCAAGGAGCATGTGGAGGGCTGGAAGCATGATGTTTGATCCGCAATTGCTGGAAGGACAGCACAGTCTGCAGGCCAATGAGCACAGAGAGCCTGTGCTTGAAATCAAAGTGGTGGATCATCGCTATCACCCCATGAGCCAAATTCTGGATGCTTGCAGTCTTGATATTTATCCCGGCGAGATTGTCAGCCTGATTGGCCCGTCGGGCTGTGGCAAATCTACCTTTCTCAAGATTGCTGCTGATCTTTTGGAGCCCTCTGATGGCAACGTAATCTGCCGCGCCAAGGATAAGGCGGTTCTTTTTCAAGAGCACCGCCTTCTGCCTTGGAAAACTCTTTATGAGAATATGCGTTTCGGGCTTCGGGGGCGCTCTGTTTCCCAGTCCGAGCAGATTTTGCGCATGGAAAAAGCTGCGCAGACTATGGGATTTGACAAAGAAGATCTTGGCAAATATCCCTCAGAACTATCTGGCGGCATGCGCCAGCGCGCGGCCCTTGCTCGGGCACTGGCGGTTGAGCCTGATCTTTTGTTTCTTGATGAACCTTTCAGCGCCCTTGATATCGGCCGCCGCCGCGATATGTATCGCCTTTTGCTGTCCGAGACCAAGAACCGCACCTATACGGTGCTGATGGTCACCCATGACGTGACCGAGGCTTTGTCGCTTTCTGATCGCGTTCTGGTGATGGCCCCCGACCCCGGCCGATTTATCAAGGAATATACCATCCCCATTCCGCTTAAGCAGCGCAACCGACATCTTGTCTCGGATCTGGAAGCAGATCTTTTGTCTGATCCGCATATTGCCGATCTGTTCAATATGGCCAATTGGGAGCAATTGATATGAGTGAGACACTCCTGACGTCCCAAATCCGGCCACGCTGGCAGGATCATCCTCTCTTTAGCGAGGGATTTCGCGTTTTCTTTCCCCTTGCAGCTCTCTCTGCCTTGGGCCTTATTCTTTATTGGGGGCTGACCCTTTCTGGCGTATGGGCTGGGTTTGGTGCGGGACCAGATCCCCTCATGCTGCACCGTTATGACATGATATTCGGCTTTTTGGTCGCTGCGATGATTGGCTTTATCGGAACGGCTGTTCCCGCTTGGTCATCGACGCCTAAACTGGCTGGTGCCGAGCTTGCAGGTATGGGGGCTTTGTGGATTGCGGGGCGTCTTGCCTTTTGGCTGCAAGACAGCCTGCCCGCCCTTCTGGTCTTTGGCCTTCAAACCATCTTGCTTGTTTGGGTGGCGTGGCGGATCTTCCCGCCCTTGTGGCAGGCGAAGATGCGCCATCTGATGTGGCCGGTCAGCTTGCTTATCGCGGCGCAAATTATGACCAGCCTGTCTTTTTTGAGCGAAGATCCTATCACGCTTCTTGGTCTTGGCTCTGGTCTGGACCTTTCCTTTGACAATGGGTTGATGCTGGCGGAAGGTGCCTTTGCCATTATGGTGCTAACGGCTTTGGCACCGGTCTCGACCGTTATCGTCAACAAATCTCTTGAAGCCCGCACAGATGGGGTCAAGTTCATTGCCCGCCCTCCCATTCGGCGGGCTGCGATGGTCTGCATCGGTCTTTTCACTTTTGCCAAGATTGCGGGATTGTCCGATGCCCTGCAGGGCTGGCTGGGCCTTGCGGCTGGTGCTGCCATTCTCAATATTCTGCAAGACTGGCATATGCGTAAAGCCTTGAGCTTTTCCTTTGCCCGCCCCCTTTATCTCATCTATTGGTTTTTGGCGCTGGGCTTTGGTTTGCAAGCGGGCAGTCTTCTTGATGTTTTGCCGCAAGAGGCACTGGTTGCCGGACGGCATATGATGTTCATTGGTGGCTTCACCCTTGCCACCTTAATGGTGCTGATCATTGCCGGGCTTCGCCATGCCGGACGCGCGCTTGATATGAAGCCGGTTTTGATCCTTGCCATTTGTAGCCTGATTGCGTCCTGCCTGTTGCGCTCGCTCGCGCCACTGCTTATACCTCAGATTGACTGGATGGTGCCTGCCTGGATGGCCTTTGCCGCCTGCTTTGCCGCCTATCTGGTCCATTTCCTTCCCATTTTCTTTAGAGAAAACAGCAATGACTGATCTATCTTCCCCCGCAAAGCCACGATTTTCGGCCAGTGCTTTTTTCTCCATTGGCTTTCGCCCCTTTTACTTTGCTGGCGCTTTATATGCGGCAATCTCTTTAGGGATATGGCTTGCCTATTTGTTTGATGCAATTGAGCTTAACGGCCCGTTTGACGGGCTTATGTGGCATTCGCACGAGCTGATTTTCGGCTTTGCTGCAGCCATTCTGGTGGGTTTTCTCTTTACTGCCGTGCGCAACTGGACCGGCCTTCCCACCCCGTCAGGCCCAAGCCTTGCGGCCTTGCTTGCCGTGTGGGCTGCCGGACGGATTGGCATGCTCACTGGCCCCAGCATGCTGGCTATGATTATCGATCTTGCCTTTTTGCCGCTGGCTGCTTTGTCTATTGCTATACCGCTTGTAAAAAGCGGCAATCGCCGCAATTATTTCACCTTCATTCTGATGCTGATACTGGCAGCAGCCAATGCTGGCTTTTATGCAACAAGCCTTGGCCTTATCCCCCTTGGTGCCAGCGATCTGTTCCTCTTTGCCGTTGATATTTTTGCGCTCTTCATCACAGTCATTGGCGGGCGGATTATTCCGCTCTTCTCAAATAATGCCACGGGATCAAAGCGAGCTCAGCGGGTTCTGCCGCTTGAACATGCCCTCACCGCGGGTATGCTTCTTATTCTCATCAGCGATCTTGTCTTTGGCATCTCGGAGGAGTGGGCCGGTGCGCGGTCTGCCCTGCTGCTTTTCGTCGCTTTGATGCACTGCGTAAAAATTGGGCTATGGCGTCCGCAGATCACCTTAAAAGATCCGATCCTTTGGATCCTTCCTTTAAGCTATATGTGGGTTCCGATTGCTCTTCTCTTACGCGCATGGGCCTTGATGGATGGGCCGGTGGATATGGTTCTGTCTCTTCATGCCCTCACGGCTGGTGCTATGGGCGGTATGATGCTGGCCATGATGACCCGCAGCGCATTGGGACATACAGGTCGAAAAATCACCGCAAGCTGGGCAGAGACCTGCATTTACTGCCTTGTTATGCTCTCTGCCATCATTCGTGTTTTCGGACCAATCATTGTGCCGCAATATTATCTCATTGACCTTGCGCTTTCCGGTCTGTTCTGGATTTTGGCTTTCGGGCTTTTTGCTCTTCGCTATTGGTCTATCCTCACACGGCCTCGCCAGTAAATGAGACTAAGCAACTGTTTTATAAAGAACATTACGTGCGACAATTTGTCAAAATCTTGGAATTGCCTTATTTCTTGAATCTGTTATACAAGTTTTAAGATTTGGCAATCATCCCGCTCATTTTATCGGGTGACTTCTGCCACCACCCGCAATCATAAAAAGACGAGTGCGTGATGTTCCATACTTCTTCTCTCCCCGGCCTCAAAACTTTGCTAATGATTGGCATTAGCAGTACAAGCCTTCTTGCAGCTGGATCTGCCTCCCTTGCAAGTGACTTTATCGATACTGCCCGCATGAAGCGTCACGCAGCAGGCGGCCCTCCTCCTATCCCCTCTCCCGCCACTTTGTTGATTGCCAATCCGGCTTTCCAGTTCCGTCATGATGCTCAATTGCCAATGACATTGGGCGTTGAAGGCTCTGTTGCCAAATCCAATAAGACCCTCAAAATCATGGGTGGTTATGACGGTCAGGGCAACGTGAAGTCTACCGGTTTTCAGGCAAAGGCCATGATGCCCGGCGTGGTGGTTTTGCTTGGCGCGCGATATGATGATGCAGGCGATTATAACGATGCCAATGGCGACAAGGTCAATTTTGGCTATAAGCGCGATACCGAGCAAGTGGTTGTCAACTGGATGCCAAAAGCTGGCACCAGCCTCAAGCTGGTCGGTGTTCGCGATGTTATCAAGGATGATTTGCAGCCCCATCACGGCATGGATGTTGATTATACAGAGCGTCTGGTCGGCAAAGCGATTTTCAACCAGAAGCTTGAAGGCGATATTGCCAAGGGCTTTGGTTTGCAATTTGTCTCCAAAACCATTTCCCGCACGCCTGACAATTACAAAAACAGAACACCCGGTCCTGCCAAAATGCGGGCGGATACAGATCGCCAGATCTTTGACGGCAAGGCCCATCTTAATATGGCGCTCGCTGGTTGGGCCAGCAAATTGACCGTCAATGGTGGCTGGGACAACCACGATGCCCGCCGCTATAACGACACGCAAAACAGCATCAATGCGATCAAGCTGCCCGATATCACCCGCACAAGCTTTGGCTTGGGGCTGGATGGCAAGCGCGGATTTGGTAGCGGCGTCACCGTCGAAGCCGGTGCGCGCTACGATTATATGCATGCTGACCCTGCTGCCGCGAATAAGACCGGCACGGCATTCGGCGGCGGCGCCCCTCTATGGAATGCCTCCCCTGCCGCGCTTTATCAAACCTATTACGGCACCACTGGCAATCTGGAATCGACGGAGCATAACCTGTCCACCCGTCTTCGGGTTACCAAGGCCATGATGGAAAAACGCTTTGCCATCTTTGGGGATCTGTCGCGCAAGGTTCGCTCACCCGATAATATTGAGCGCTACCATGCTGTCACCCATCCGCAGGCGCAAAATCGCTGGATCGGCAACCCCGATTTGAACCCTGAAGCCCACCATAAGGCCGAAATCGGCTTTACCTGGAAAGGAGCCCATTACAAGGGCTATGGCAAGCTCGCTCCTGTAGCGGACAGCATTTTTGACGCCGATAATATGGAGTTCAAGCTCACCGGTTATGTCGATAAGGTTCAGGACTTTGTTGCAATGGATCGGGCCGCGGATCAGGCTGTCATTCATCGTAATGTGGATGCGACCTTTGCAGGCGTCAATTTTGATGCCCGCTGGAATATGACCCAAAACTGGTCTGTTGCAGCCAATGCGGCCTATCTTTGGGGTGAGAATGACACCGACAAGCGCGCGCTTTACCAGATCGCACCGCTTGAAGGGAATCTGGCCATCGACTACCGCGACATGCTGGGCACCATCGGCACATGGAATGTTGGCGCCAAGCTGCGCATGGTAGCCAAACAGACCCGCACCGATGGGGTTGACGGGGTTGGTCTGGATATGGACCGCGCCAAGAGCACCGATTTTGCAACGCTTGATCTCTATGCAGGGGCTCAGATTGGCAACCGCTTCTCTCTTAAAGGCGGTGTGAAGAATGTCTTCAATGCCGATTATCAGGAGCATTTGACAGGAAGTCATATCGCCGCGCCGACCCGCTCGGGCATCAATGCTCCGGGCCGGACCTTCTTCCTTCGTTCCCAAATGGCCTTTTAATTTTTCCCTTCTTTAAGCGCTCTGCCGTCCGGCTATTGATGGCAGAGCTGCGTCAGGAGATTTTCCATGCTTTCTCGCCGCACATTCTTTACCCATTCCGCCGCAGGCCTTGCCACAGTAAGCCTTGGGGGCGGTCTTGTCTCTACCCTTTCAATGCCCGCCATTGCCAAGGGCCTTGATAGCCTTACCATTTATGGTCCGCCAGCTGGCCCCTCCATTGCCCTTGCCCATCTGGTTAAGAGCAATGCCCTTAAAGATCATGTCGGCAAAACCAAGTTCAAGGTCTGGCGGACACCAAGCCAGTTGCGGGCGGGTGTTCTCTCTGGTGACATGACCGTTACCGGAACTCCAAGCTATGTAGCAGCCAATCTGTTTAATCGCGGCGTTGATGTTCGCATGGCGTCTGTGGTGACTTGGGGCCTGCTCTATCTAATCTCTTCTGAAGGCAAAGTTGCCTCTTTGAAGGATCTGAAAGGCAAAACCATTTTGATGCCTTTCAAAAATGACATGCCTGATCTTGTGATGCAGGCCATGGCCCGCAAAGCAGGTCTTAAGATCGGTCGCGACTTTACCCTTCGCTATACCGGCACCCCTCAGCAAGCCATGAAGATGCTGATTGCCGGTAAGGCAAGTATGGCTGTTCTGCCAGAGCCTGCAGCAACTGGCGCGCAAATGCTGGGTATTAAAAATGGCGTCAAGCTGACTCACGCTCTTGATCTTCAAAAGGAATGGGGCCGCATCATCGGTGGCCGCTCCCAAATCCCGCAAGCTGGCATGATGGTCTCTGGCAAACTGGTCAAGGAACGGCCCGAGCTGGTTGATGCTTTTAACAAAGCTATGGTCCGTTCAGGCAAATGGACCCGCAACAACCCTGCGAGCGCAGCAGAATTGGGTGCCATTTACATGGGCATGAAAGCCCCGATCATCGAGCGATCCATTCCCTATTGCAATATTGATGTGAAATCAGGCCGTGCTTCCAAATCAGAGCTTGAGCGCTTCTTCAAGGTGCTGAAAAGCGTCTCTCCCGCCATTATTGGTGGGCGTCTGCCGGGCAGCCGTTTTTATATCTAGCGGGATCTACCACCCTTGCGACCATGAGCGCATATGTGGGGACATAAAGCCAAAGGGCAGTCATTTTATGGCTGCCCTTTTCGTTTTGGCTTGGCTCGTCATTGATGCATTCTCCACCATCACCGCCATTCCCAGTCCGCCATGACAGGGACAAGAGCTGTGCTATACTCCCTAAAACCAGATGTCCGCATCCCTTAACCGGAACGGGTACAGAATAATAAGAAAGGTATGGCATGAGCGACTTGGCTAAGCATTTGATAGACAGACTCCCCAAAGCGGAACTACACCTTCATATTGAAGGCACTTTGGAGCCGGACATGATGCTAAAGCTTGCCAAGCGCAATAATGTCACGCTCCCCTATCACAGTGTGGAAGATGTCCAGAAGGCCTATAATTTTGACTGTCTTCAGGATTTTCTCGATCTTTATTATCTTGGCATGTCGGTCTTGCTGACCGAGCAGGATTTCTTTGATCTGACCTGGGCCTATCTATGCCGGGTCAAGGAAGATGGCCTGACCCATGTGGAGCTTTTCTTTGACCCGCAAGCCCATACAGCGCGGGGCGTGTCGTTCGAGACTGTGCTAGGCGGCATTACCTCTGCCCTTGAGCAGGCTCAAAAGGAGCTTGATATCAGCTCAAAGCTGATCATGTGTTTCCTACGGCACCTGCCCGAAGAGGATGCTTTTGAGGCCCTTGATTGTGCGTGCAAGCATAAGGAGCATATTTTCGGGGTCGGACTCGATAGCTCAGAGAAAGGCTATCCGCCTCCCCTGTTTGAGCGTGTCTTTGCCCAAGCTCGCAAAGAAGGCTTTACCCCCGTTGCCCATGTGGGCGAGGAAGGCACGGCGGAGAATGTAAGAGAGGGGCTTGATGTCCTTAAAATCGAGCGTGTCGACCATGGCAATCACGCCTTGGATGATCCGTTTCTGACCGCTCGCCTTGCCAAACAGCAAACCCCTTTGACCATGTGCCCCATATCCAACTGGCGTCTTAAGGGCATTCCCAGTCTTGCCCATAGTCCGGTGAAAAAGGCCATGGATGCCGGCTTACTGGTTACCGTCAATTCTGACGATCCCAGCTATTTTGGTGGCTATCTTAATGATAATTATCGGGCGGTGCATGAGCATTTGGCTCTTGACGAGGCTGAGCTGATTATTCTTGCCAAAAACAGTTTCAAAGCCTCCTTCCTCGACGATGAGGAAAAGCAGAAGCAGCTGGACGCCATTGATGCCATGGTGGACGATGTGAAACGGCTTTAGCCTACTCTAGTTCCTGTATTTCAGGTCTGTCCGTGCGGGAGCATGCCTATTCCATAAAGCAAGCGACTCACGCTCTTTGCTGTCCGCCAAAAGGTGATTGGTGCTCCCATCAAATGTGGCATCCATCTCCAAACTTGCATCTGGCGCGGGAAGTTTTTGACCAAAGCGCAGGCTTTATCTTACCAATTTTCTGCTTACTGGCTGCAGGCGCCCCCTTGACGATGCCCATTGAGCAAGCCCAGAAACCTGCCACTTCCCGTCCCAAACCACCGACATATCAATCACACACAGGTGCATTTTGTACACTTTTTTGCGATATAAAATGCACTGAGTACACTTTTTCTTTCTCTGCCACATTCTCCCTGCTATACTTATGGGTAAATAAGATCACAAATTCATGTCTTGCCAATAGCTGCACCGCTCGCTTTGCAGGTGCTTTTGTCCCTTCCTTGAGGACCGGCAAGCAACTAAGAGGCTTGCAATGGCAATCCTTACCTTTCTGGTTAATCTTGCAGGAGCGACAATGCTGCTGCTTTTTGCTGTGCGCATGGTGCGCACCGGGATCGAGCGCAGTTACGGGGCCTCTTTCCAGCGTGTTTTGACCCAGCATAAAAATCCCATCAACTCGGCCAGTGCGGGCTTTGGCCTTGCGGTTATTCTGCAAAGCTCTGCCGCTGTTGCCTTGCTGGTGTCCGGTTTTGCTGCCAGCAATTTGCTCAGCTTCGGCTCGGGCCTTGCTGTGGTGCTGGGGGCGGATCTTGGCTCGGCGCTTGTCATCCAGATTCTCAGTTTCAAACTTGATTGGCTAATCCCGCTTTTGCTGGCGACAGGTGGCTGGCTGTTTGTAAAGGTTGAAACGGCGCGCTTTCGCCAGATTGGCCGCATTCTTATGGGGGTGGCCTTTATTTTGCTGTCGCTGCAATTGCTGCGCGCGGCCATGGCCCCCATTCGCGACAGTGCCTTTTTGCCCGCCATTGCAGGTTATCTGGCGCAGGATTATCTGACCGCTTTCATTGTCGGGGCCAGTTTGGCCTTTGTCATGCATTCTAGCGTTGCCACCATTTTGATGTGCGTGACGCTTGTCAGCATCGGAGCCTTGCCGCTGGATGCAGGCATTTCGCTTGTGCTCGGGGCCAATCTTGGCAGTGCCTTCATTCCAATCTGGCTTAGCCGCGGTATGGGGGCTTCTGGCCGGCGCATTATGCTGGCCAATCTGATGGTCAGAGGCAGCTTGGCCCTGTGCGCCTTGATCCTTCTTAACAATCTGCCTCTTGCACCTTATTACGCCTTGATGAGCCCTGCCCAAAGCCTCGTAACCCTGCATCTTGGCTTTAACGCCTTGCTGCTTGTCATGTTGCCCCTGTGCCATGCCTTTGAGCGTCCGCTCTTGCGGCTGTTGCCCGACCGCAGCAATGGGCAAGATGGTCAGTCTCTTGACCTTGTCCATTCAGCGCTTGATCAAACCGTGCTGGGCACACCTAATCTTGCCTTTGCCAGCCTAAAGCGGGAATTGCTGCGCATGTCGGATATGGTCGACCGCATGATGCGGCCGGTTATGGATGTTTATGAGCATGGCGATCAGACAAAGATCGAAAAGCTGGCTGATCTTGATGATCATGTGAACCAGATCCTGAGCGATGTCCGCACTTATGTCGCGGCCATTCCGCAGGAGGAGTTGCCCAAGAAACAGCGCAAGCAGCTTCATAATCTGATGGATTATGCCATTGCGCTGGAGACCGCCGGAGACATTGTTGCCAAGCGGCTGTTACCACTTGCCAGCGAGAAAGCCGCCGCCAAACTGCGCTTTTCGCAAGAAGGGTGGGATGAGCTGGTCAGCTTGCATGAGCGGGTTCTGGCCAATATGGCCCTTGCATCCAATGTGCTTGTCTCCAGCGATCTGGAAAGCGCACGCTTACTCGTGGAAGAAAAAGGTGAAGTCACCCGCTTTGAGCGCAAAAGCCGCAAGCGGCATCTGCGGCGACTGTCGGATGGGGGCACTCTTTCTTTTGAGAGCAGCAATATTCACCTTGAAACCCTGCGGGCCCTGCAGGATTTTAACAGCCAGATCGCAACGGTGGCCTATCCCATTCTCTACCAAAAGGGACAATTGCTGGAAACGCGTCTGATCGAAAGCCTAGAGAATAACAGCAAGCATATTATGAATGGCACGGCCTGAATTTGTGTTCAGGCCATTTCTCTTGCATGATTTTTATGGGATCAAACCCAGCCCTTCAGCTCATTCAGCACCAATGCTTGAAGCATATCCATGCCTTCGTCACTGTCGTTAAGGCATGGCAAAAAGGCAAACTGCTCGCCGCCATTTTCTTTGAAGATATCGCCATTCTCTCCGGCAATTTCCTCAAGGGTTTCAAGGCAATCTGCCGAGAAACCCGGAGTGAGGATAGCAAGCTTTTTGACACCCTCTTTTGCAAGGCGTTCAACCGTTTTGTCGGTATAGGGCTGCAGCCATTCCTCGGGGCCAAAGCGTGACTGGAAGGTAGAGAGCATATAATCCTTACTCCAGCCCATAGCATCACGCAGCAAGCGTGATGTTTTCATGCAGTGGCAATGATAGGGATCGCCCATCTCGAAATAGCGCTTGGGCAGGCCGTGATAGGAAGCAAGGATCAACTCAGGCTCAAAGTCCAGTTTGGCAAGGCTGGCTTTGAGAGAGATCGACAAGGCTTTGATATAAGCCGGATTGTCATGGTAAGGCGGCAAGGTGCGCAAGGCCGGCTGCCAACGCATGGTCTTGAGTACATCAAACACCTTGTCATTGACGGTGGCAGTCGTGGCCGCCGCATATTGCGGATAAAGCGGCAACACCAGCAAGCGCTCTACCCCCTGCTCTGCCAGCGCTTCAATCCGTTCCTTGATGGAGGGATTACCATAGCGCATGGCCCAATCGACGATCACATGATCGCCAAGACTGGCGAGGCGCTCCGCCAGCTTATCCCCCTGATCGCGGGTGATGGTGCGTAAGGGCGATTCATTGCGCTCATAATTCCAGATTTCCTCATAAGCCTTGCCGGACTTTTGAGGACGCGTTTGCAGGATGATCCCGTTTAGAATGGGCCACCATTTCCATTTCGGCTCTTCAATGACGCGCTGATCTTCAAGAAACTCTTTCAGATAGCGGCGCATGGACCAATAATCAGTACCATCCGGTGTGCCCAGATTGACCAAGAGCACGCCAATTTTTCCAAGTTTGACTGGCGGATGATTGTCTGGCCGGAATTCACTCATGATCATGGTCCTTCTCACTAACACTCCCATGGGTTTTATCAGCCTCACAGGAGAGCTGCATCATGAAAATGAATTGGTCACCACTTTCCCGCAGCCTTTTCATAAGAAGACTATTTTGGCAGGGACTGACAGTTAAATTTTGGTCAGGTTGAGCTTTCTTGGTGACAGGTCCCCGTCTTTTGGGCACAAGGGGGCGATCTTTCCTCAAGACACTCTCTTTGGCGGACTTAATCCATGCTTTGGGTCACCTGGCAACTCCCTGCCCTGTTCTTAACCTGCTTTGCAGCAGCCACCCTGCTGCCCGGCGGGTCCGAGGCTGCCTTGTTGGCGTTAAGCGCCAGCGGTGATTACTCCAATCTGGTGCTACTGGCTGTCGCCAGTTTGGGCAATTCCCTTGGATCGGTGGTCAATTACTGGCTTGGGCGTCTGGCCCTTCATTATCGTCATCACAGATTTTTTCCGGTCAGTTCCAAGCAATTGGACAAGGCGCAAGAGTGGTTTTCTCGCTGGGGGCAATATTCTCTTCTTTTGTCATGGGCCCCTGTAATTGGCGATCCCATCACCGTTGCAGCCGGGGTCATGCGTTATAATTTTCTAAAATTCTGCATTTTGGTTACTATTGCCAAGACTTTGAGATACATGATTATTTTGGGTCTATTTCAACAATTTTGGGTCTAGATTTCATTCATTTCTTATTAAGAATATTCATATTTGCGTTTCATCAAATCTAGAATGCGATTGATGCTTTAGCTTAAGCGTAAGAGATCAGACCACCAAACCGGCATTCTGGTTTGGCTGTCTCTTCTTCTTTCTAACGGTCTGCTTGGCACAGCCTTTGTGCTTTGCAAACGCATAAGGTTCTAAGCGTTATGATCAAACTGGCAAGACATTATCTGGCTGCATGGTTTGCCATGCTGGCGATAAGCTTGCAGATTCTGTTTGGCATGGCGCATCTAACGGCGATGATGGCCGTTGCCGCCGGGCCTTTGGTTCTTAAAAATCCTGACAGTCTGTCCTATAGCTATCTTCAAATCTGTACAGCCAACGGGCTGATCAGTTTTGAAAATGACAAGGCTGTGCCTGACGGGCAAAATGGTGAGGATCCTAGCAAGGCTCAGGACCGCTGCCCGGTTTGTAGCTCGGCTGCAACCTCGCCCTTTACCGCTGATTCTGGTGTCCTTCCTTGCATGGGGCAAATCCTGCCAGAGCAGCATGTTTTGCCTCAGCTTGCGCAATTGTCCGGGCTTGGTGAGCATTATCGCGAGCCTATTCGGGGCCCACCCCTCTTTTCCTGACGTCCCTTTCATCCGCTTCAGCTCCGGCTCTTTGTAAGGTCCGGATTTGAGAGAAGCTGGCAATGCACGCTAGTTCCATCTTCAGCTGGAGAGGATCCCCTATTTCAACTATCTGACGATCAAAGGAAAAGATCATGAACCGTCGCGAACTCTTTACCTCCGCCGCCCTTGGCACAGTCACCCTTCTTGCCACCAGCGCTGTGGGCGCTGCCAAATCCATGGTTATGCCATGGGACTGGACCAAGAAGCATGGCCTGACCAACCATATGCCCAAGGATGAAAATCCGCTGGACAAGGAATTTGAGAAATATCCTCGCTGCACCTATTGCGGCATGCCTCGCCAGAAATGGAGCCATACCCGCCACCTTATCCAGTATGATGACAATTCAACTGAAGGCACCTGCTCCATTCATTGTGCCTCTTTGTCCTTGGGGCTAAATATGGACCGCGCCCCTAAAAATATCTGGGTGGGGGATGCAGGCTCTGACGCCAAGGTCAAACCGCTTATCAAGGTGGAAGACGCACATTACGCTATTGATCCCAAAAAGACAGGCACGATGGCAGCCATCAGCAAGTGGGCCTATGCCGACAAAGCCAAGGCCGATGCAGCCGGTGCTGAAAGCGTGACCGACTTTGATGGAGCCCTGCAAGCAGCTTATGTGGACATGGGCAAAAACACCATGATGATCCGCAAACGCCGGGCAGAGAAACGCGCCCATATGATGAAGAAAATGAAAGAGATGAAGAAGGCCAACTAAGCCCTTCGCTTTCCTTTCATGTGGGGAGCGATGGCGGAGTGTCCTTAAAGTCTCCGTTTGGAGAGGGATACTCCGCCGTCCAGTTGCTGACCTTCTACGTGATTGCCTATCAAAGCCATTGTCTTTCCAAGGCAAATCTTGGTCACGCGGCGCAGCAATCCCTTCCTCTTTTGTTCCTATTTGGTGATCATCATCAAGGAGGGCTCTTATGTGTTCGTCCAAATCATCCCGCCCGTCCCGTGCCAATCTCTGTTCTTTGCATAGGCGGCAGTTCTTGTCTGGTGGCCTTGCCCTAAGTGTTGCCAGTCTGGCGCTTGTGCCGGTTGCCACGCAAGCAAGCGAGAAAACACCTTTCGGCACCCCCTATCCGCATGAATCGGACAGCTGCCCCGTGTGCGGCATGTTCCCCGAGCGCTATCCCGACTGGATTGCCACTGTTCTTTATAAAGACGGGCATGCCGACCATTTTGACGGGGCAAAGGACATGTTCAAATATCTTCTGGACATGAAGAAATTCGCTTCTGGCCGCAAGCGTGAGGATATTTCCCTTATCGGCGTGACCGATTATTACGCCACCGAGCGCATTGACGCGACCAAGGCTCTTTATGTGATTGGCTCTGATGTGTTGGGGCCTATGGGGCATGATCTCATTCCCCATCCGGACACCTATGATGCCAAGGAGTTTATGAAAGATCATTACGGCAAGCGCCTTTTGACCTTTGATGAAGTCACCATGAAGATTCTGCTTGGTCTTGATAAAGGGGAGTTTATCCTCTCATGAGCGCGCGCGCCGTTTCGTTAAGAAAATCCAATCTTGCTCTCTCGCTGCTGGCTCTTTTAGGAGCGGGCTTTGTCGCCACCTTGCTCTATTCCGCTTATGTGACACAGGGTGATGAGACCCGACATTCTGCGAGTAAGACTGTGGTAAATCAGTTGGGACTGAGCGATCTTGCCCTGTTTACCGAGGCCCGCTATACGCGCCATCCCAGTCAGGCTGATTTGCACACTGCCTTTCAAGACCATCCCGTCAGCCTAGATCACTTCCCGTCAGGCTCTTTAATTGCCCCCCCGAGTTCTTTTGGCCCTGGTGCCTCCTTTGCTACCGATCCTTTACGGCAAATGGAGCATGGCAAAAAGAAGGAGCAATAATCATGCTATTCTGGTTCAATCGTCAGCGTTATCTGATTGATTTCACGCTTTCGTCCCTTCAGCGCCGCATGGGGCGCAATATCACGCTGTTCGTTGTGTATGCGCTTGTCGTCTTCATGCTGGCCTCGGTGATGTTCTTCTCCCATGCCATTCGCCGCGAAGCTTCTGACATGCTCAAAGCAGCGCCCGAAATCAGCGTTCAGCGCATGGTGATGGGGCGTCATGATCTGGTCCCCCTGTCCTATCTGGATGCCATTGGCAAAATTCGCGGCGTACGCAATGCGGAAGGTCGACTTTGGGGCTATTTTTATGATCGCTCCAGCTTTGCCAATTATACCTTGATGGTGCCGCGCAAAAAGGCGCGAGGCCACAAGGTTGCTAATGGCGAGACCATTATCGGCGAAGGCGTTGCGCGCATGCGCGGTGTTCGCAAAGGGGGATCGCTGTTTCTCTCCTCTCCCACCGGCAAATTGTTCAAGTTCCGCATCAAAGAGGTTCTCCCCGCCGAGACAGCCCTTGTCAGCTCCGATCTGGTGCTGATTGCCGAAGGGGATTTCCGCCGGTTTTTTGAACTGAAAGACGATGTCTATACCGATCTGGTATTGGAAGTGCGCAACCAGCGTGAGGTGGACACTGTTGTCGCCAAAGCTGCCTATAAGCTGCATGACGCCCGCTTTATCACCAAGTCCGACATTCTGCGCACCTATGAGAGCATATTCTCGTGGCGCGAGGGCTTGATGCTGGCTCTTTTGGGCGCTTCGCTTCTAGCCTTTGCCATCTTTGTGTTTGACAAGGCCTCGGGTCTTTCCGGCGAAGAGCGGCGCGAGATTGGTGTTCTTAAAGCCGTTGGCTGGGATACGTCCGATATTTTGAGTATGAAATTCTGGGAAGGGGCGCTCATTTCTTTGTTTGCCTTCTTTGTGGGTGTGCTCGCCGCCTATGGTCATGTCTTTTTCTTTGACGCAGGACTGTTGCAACCGGTCTTGCAAGGCTGGGCCGTGCTCTATCCGCAATTCTCTCTCAAACCTCATTTGGACGGCCTGCAACTGGCAACCCTTGCCTTCTTTACCGTGGTGCCCTTTACCGCTGCCACCATTGTTCCCATTTGGCGGGCTGCAATTACCGACCCTGAACAGGTGATGCGATGATTACTCTTCACACAGTCAGTAAAGTCTATAATCAGGATCAGGCCAACGAGGTGCATGCGGTCAAGGATGTCTCCCTCTCTCTGTCGCTGGATGCCACCACCGTGCTAAAAGGCCCCTCCGGTTCAGGCAAGACCACGCTTTTGAGCCTTGTTGGTTGCCTCTCCCGCCCCACAAGCGGGCGTATCCTGCTCAAGGATGAGGTTATTTCCGGCCTTCCTGAAAAATTCATGAGCGATGTACGGCGCAAGACCTTTGGTTTTGTCTTCCAGCGCTTTAACCTGATCCGGGGTCTGAGCGTTTTGGAAAATGTCATGGTTCCCGCATATCCCGACGGACCGGACCATGACGGCCTGACAAAGCGCGGACGCGAACTGCTCGACATGCTGGAACTTGGTCACAAGAGCGATATGTCGGTGGAGGCTCTGTCGGGTGGTGAATCCCAGCGCGTTGCCATTGCGCGCGCGCTGATCAACGATCCCGCCATTGTGATTGCCGATGAACCCACGGCCAATCTTGATACTGCCCTCTCCGAGCAATTTCTCGATATCATCAGCCAGCTGCGCCTGCAGGGCAAAGCGGTGATCATTACCAGCCATGACCCGCGGATCTGGCAAGCGCCGGTGGTTGATCGGGTGGTTTCCATGAAAGACGGCATGGTGATTGATGATCCGATGGAGGCCCCAAGTGCCGAGGCAATGTCATGATTTTTCAAAGCTCAATTCTGGCTCTGCTTCTGGCCTCCAGTCTTTCCGGTCTTATCATTGTGTGGTCTGCGTGGTTTGCCTCACGGGTGCTTCAGCATTGGCAAATCAATAGCGGCCATGCCCGCCAAATCCAGATGGAGCGCAAGACCTATCTGGTTTCAACGGCACTGACCTTTGTGATGGTGCTAGAGCTCGTCAGCCTGCTTCTGTTTGTCTATAACGCTGACAAGATGGCTGTCATGTTTGTTGGGGCCATGTGTGCGGTTGGCACCCTTAATGCCAATGAGTTTGGCTTCCCTGCTTTGCTCTTTAAGCTGGCCAGCTTCTTTGGGGCATCCGTCTGGCTCATTCTCAATCATATTGATGGAAAGGGACGGGACTATCCTCTCACCCGCTTTAAATATGGTTTTCTGATTGCTCTGGCGCCTGTCTTGCTGATCGCAGGCGTTCTGCAATTTACTTACTTTTATAATCTTGACGCCAATATCATCACCTCTTGCTGCTCGCGCCTGTTCACGCCCGAGAATTCCGGCATCGAGGCAACGCTTTCATCGCTTGACGCAAGATTGTCCTTAGGCATCCTTTTTGGGGGATTTGGCCTGATGGTACTTATAGGCGGGCTTTCATGGATCAAATCCAGGATAAGCATGGTCTATGCGCTGTTTACGCCTTTATTCTTTACCGGCTCGATCGTCGCCATCATTTCGGTGGTGGCTCCTTACATCTATGAGCAGCCCTATCATCACTGCCCGTTTTGCATTCTGAAACCGGAATATAATTTCATTGGATATGGGTTATATCTCACGCTCTTTTTCGGCACTGCCTTTGGGTTGGCCGCAGGCTTTCTGTCCCTTCCCATCAAAGCGCTCAAAAGTGGTGATTTAACCCGCACCCTGCCCGCTGCCATACGGTCCTGCCTTGGGTTGTCGCTTGCCAGTTACAGCCTGTTTGCCCTTCTTTGCGGCTTTGCAATCTGGGCCTCGAACCTTGTGATGTTTCATTAGGAGCATACCGGACAGCAAGAGACAGAATAGAAAAGGCGAGCCAGTGGCTCGCCTTTTTTGCCTTGTGACTTTTAGATCTGGGGTTCTTGCGCCCTACTGGGTCTCGTCCGCTTTTACCTTAAAGAACAAGGCATAAAGCGTTGGAACGACAATCAGCGTGAGCAAAGTGGCAAAGGTCAGGCCGAAGATGATGACCACAGCCAGACTTTTAAAGAAGGGATCCCACAGGAGCGGCACAACGCCCAGAACTGTGGTGAGAACCCCGAGGCTGACGGGCCGCACGCGGCTGACCGAAGCATCAAGAATGGCCAAAAAGCGCGGTTTGCCTTCCGCAATTTCCAGATCCGTCTGATCAATCAGCACAATCGCATTTTTAATAAGCATGCCGGTCAGGCTGAGCACGGCCAGTATGCCCATAAATTCAAGCGGCGTGCCGGTGACGATCAGCCCCCAGATCACGCCCACTCCAATCAGCGGCACTGTCAGCCAGATAATGACCGGCTGGCGCACAGCGTTAAACAGAAGGAAGACAACAACAACCATGGCCCCAAAGCCAAGCGGCATGGTGGAGGCAAGGCCTTCATTGGCCTCGGCACTGTCGCCAAACTCGCCCTTCCATTCCAGACTATAGCCATCGGGCAGGTCAAGTGCTTCGACTTGCGGGCGCACGCGGCCAAACAATTCGCTGGAATTGACACCGGGTGCCGGATCGGCCTGCGCCTTGATGGTCACGGCCCTATCCTGACGCAGGATGCGGGCATTTTCAAAGCTGGTTTCAAAGCGTTCCACCACCTGCATGATCGGGATATAGCTACCGGATGCTGAATTGAAAATCTGGATGTCTTTCAGATCTTCAGCGCCCTTCCGATCCTCTTCATTGGGGCGGAAGATAATTTGCTTCAGCTCATCCCCATCGCGATAGATGCCAATGGCCGTGCCATCAAAATGTCCGGCAATGGCTTTGGTGATATCCCCTTGGGTGAGGCCAAGACGGCGCATATTCTCTTCGCGAATGCGCGGTTTGATGACCTTGACCATTTCGCGCCAGTCATCCTTGATAGCCACCGCGCCTTCCTTGGCATAGATGACTTTTATCTTCTCGGCCAGTTGCCGCAGGACGGTCGGATCCTGTCCCACAAACTTGGCTTCAATCAGGCTGCCCCCACCAGGGCCGAGCTTGAATTTCCAAACCTTGGTATAGGCTTGGGGGAAATTGTCCTCGATATATTGGCGGGTACTGACAAGCAGATCATCAATGACTTCGTAGCCTTTCACGTCAACAAGGATCTGACCATAGGCAGAATTATCATCCCCCCCGTCATAGATCAGCATAAAGCGCGGATGGCCGCCGCCAACCATGCGGTTGGTGCCGGTTACTGGCTCCTGCTCTTTGACATAAGCGTCGATTTCGGCCAGATCAGCTGCAACCGTCTGAATATCAGAGCCTTCCGGCAAGAAATAATCGATCACAAACTGGGCTCTGGTTGAGGACGGGAAGAAGCCCTGCTTCATATAAGGCGTTGCGGCAATAGAGAGTGCAAATAGGCCGAAGGCCAGCACAATCGTGGCAAAGCGGTGATGCATGGCGAGATTGAGGAGCTTGCGATAGGAGGTCAGGAATAAGCCTTCCTTCTCTTCGCTCTCCTCTTCCTCACTGCCTTTTGCCTGCTCACCCTGAAGCATGATTGTGCAGTAATATGGGGTCAACCAGATGGCCACCAGCCAGCTGAACATCAGCGAGATGGCAATGGTCCAAAAGAGTGAGCCTGCATATTCCCCTGTATTGTCGGGCGAGAAGCCAATGGGCGAGAAAGCCAGAAAGCCAACAATCGTGCCGCCCAGAAGCGGCCATTTGGTCTGATTGACCACTGTGATTGCCGCTTTGGCCGGGCTTTCGCCCTTATGGATACGCACAAGCGTTCCTTCGACCACCACAATAGCATTGTCGACCAGCATGCCCAGTGCAATGATCAAAGCCCCAAGGGAAATGCGCTGCATATCAAGCCCGTAAAGCTGCATGCCAAGAAGCGTGCCTGCAACCGTTACCAGCAAGATGCCGCCCATAAGCAAGCCGGAGCGAATACCCATGAATAAAAGCAAGGTGCCCACGACAATGCCCAGCGCCATCAGCACATTGAGGACGAAATCATCAACAGAAGTGCGCACGCTTTCGCTCTGTTCCGAGATTGGCAAAATGTCAATGCCCAAAGGGCGCTGGCTTTCAAGCTCGTCAATGCGCTTGCGCACCGCGTCGCCCATTTCCACCACATTGCCGCCAATCCTGTTGGAAATAGCAAGGCCAATGGCGGGTTTGCCATCGCGATAAAGGCGTTTGCCGGACGGGTCTTTTACCCCCAGAGTTACCGCCGCTATATCTTTGAGGCGATAGGAGCGGCCTCCTTTGGGGTCGGAGATAACCAGATCTTCCAAAGACTTGATGGATTTGACCGCAGCATCGGGGCGGAAATCCACCCGCAAGCTGCCAGCTTTTACACTCCCCGCAGAAACCACAAGATTCTGCCCCTCGATCAATTGGGCAATCTGGCCAGAGGACATGCCCAGCTGAATAAGGCGTGAGGGTTGATAAGTGATATAGATGACCTCTTGCGGCACCCCGACAAGAATAACCTTCGAGACACCATCAACCAGCACCAGCTCGCGCTGCAAGGTCTTGAGATAGGCATGAACCTCGCTGAGGGAATAGCCATCTCCTGTAACCGCATAATATTGCGCATAGACATCGCCAAAATCATCATAAACCTGAGGCGTGCCTGCATTGGGGGGAAGCTTGGATCGCGTATCGGAAATTTTGGCCCGCAATTGGGTGAATTTCTGATTGAGGATATCGCGCGTTTTGGCGGCTGCGATGGTGAATTCTACCGTCACACGCGACAAGCCAGCTGATGAGGTGGATTTCACCTCTTTAACGCCCGAAAGCTGCTGAATGGCCGTCTCGATAACGTCGGTGACTTCTTCAGAGACTTCCTGCGCACTCGCACCCGAATAAGGCGTTACGATCTGAGCCGAGCGGATGATGAATTCAGGGTCTTCAAAGCGCGGCAAACTTGTATAGGCATTATAGCCAAGGATGAGAATAAGGATGGTGAGCAAAGCGCTGACCAGCCTTTTTTCAATGGCAAATTTTGCAAGATCCATGAGATTACTCTCCGATCACTGCGGTGGGCTTGACCTGCATACCGTCTTGCAGCGAGGAAATGCCGGCACTGGCAATCACATCGCCAGCTTTCAGCCCCTGTTTGATCGCGACCTGTCCGCCCGTGACCTCACCTGTGGTAACAGGCACCTTGCTTACCTTGTTATCGCTGCTAACCTGCCAAACAAAGCTTGCTCCATCGGGCTCGGCGGCCAAAGCTGTGAGCGGAATAGAGAGGCTCTTCTCCCCTTCCAGATCTTCAACAACCCAGATGCGTCCGGTCATACCGGGCAGAATGGTGACATCTTTAGGCGGGACGATCGAGACGCGCGCGCGGAAGGTTTGGGTTGCCGCATCCGCTTGGGTTGAGAAATCAACCAGCTCGACATCAAAGCGGCGATCAGGCAAGGCATCCAGAGTTGCTTTTACCTGTGGCTTTTTCTCATCGGAAAAGCGGGTAACATCTGTTGCCGGAATATCGATCACCAGATCAAGACGATCCAGTTTTTGCAGCACAGCCACCAGTTCTTTTGCCTGAATATTGACAAAATTATCCACCTGCCGCTTGGCAATCACCCCGGAGAATGGCGCCCGCAACGTCGCATCAGTGAGGTCATTCTGAGCGGCCTGCACTTGCGCTTCCAGTCCTTTGATGGCCGCTTTCTGAGCGTCCACCTCTTCGGGGCGGGAGCCTGCCTGCCCTTTGATCAATTCCTGTTTGCGGCTTTCAAGATCGGCATCAGCCACTTTCAGGCTGGTTTTGTCCTTATCAAGCTGTGCCTTGGTGATCACGCCCTTTTTGAACAAGGTTTCAGAGCGTTCAAGCTGCTGCCGGGCGGCATCTTGCTGGGCTTGCGAGGCTGCAACAGAGGCTTTGAGCGCTGCCACATCTTCAGCCCGCGCCCCTTGGGTCATAGCTGCCAGGTTGGCCTTGGCCTGATCAAGCTGGCTTTGTAGCTGAGCGGCTTTATTTTCCAGATCCCGCATATCGAGCTTGGCAATAACGTCACCCTTGGCCACGCGCTGGGCGGCCCTGATGGGGAGTTCAACAATCTGGCCAGAGACCCGGAAGGATAAATCCACCTGCTGGACCGGCAATACGGTTGCAGGATAATTACGCCTTAATTCCGCATCCTGTTCGGAGACTTCATAAACTTTGACCGGCCGCAAAATCGGCCCTTTGACCTCATTGCCTTGGTCGGCCTCTTCGCAGGCAACAAGCAGGCCTGATAAAGCAAATAGACCAGCAAAAATATTAAGTTTAGACGTAAAGAAAGACGAGGAATATGAATGCATAAGCATGACCTGATTGCATGGGGTGCATGCGCCTTGCACAATCCCCCCTATGAGTTCGAACAATTGGGAGAGCGGCTTGCGCCCAACATGCCCACCCTATACGAAAGGCTTACACCAAAGTTTAGTGACTTTTTGTCGGCAAACAAGAAATAATTCGCCCCTTATCCCCTTGCCAATCAATCTCTTGCTCGGCATCGCCGAAGAAAATGCAAGGAAGATTTGCCAGCTAAGATGAGCCTGAGCGTGGCTAGAATATAAAAGACGACATTGTAAAGGTCGGTTGTTTGGCGTGATTTATTCGCCAAACTCCTTGCGGACAGTGCCTGTATGAGCGCCAAGGGGCGGGATCTTTTTATAATCCAGTCGCTCTCGCCCGGGGGGCAAAGGCAGTTCAAAGCTCTCGCCATTTGGCAGCACGGATGTGGCCTTTTTCAAGGCCGGATGGGATGGCAAATCTTCCAGCTTCGAGACGCGGGACCATGCAATTTTATGCTCCATCAACCGCTCGATTGCTTCGTCGCATCGCCAGCTCATAAAAATGGGGTTGATTTCCTTATCCAGCTCCAACCGGTTTTCACTGCGTGCCGGATTGGTTTTGAATAGAGGATTGTCCGGCAGGTCGGGCCGCTCCAACACACCCTCACACAGGCGCAGCCATTCGGCATGATTTTGGATGGCGATCACCAGATCCCCATCCTTGCAGGCAATCTTTGTATAGGGGTAAATCACCGCGTGAGAAAGACCATTGCGTGTGGTCTCGTGGCCCAGATAATCCTGATACAGCAGCGGCACAGACATCCAGTCTGCCATACAGTCGAACATAGGCACTTTGATATGTTTGCCCTTGCCGCTAATGCCGCGCCCGATCAGGGCTTCCAGCACCAGAGCATGGGCCACCATGCCGGTGCCGATATCGGCAATGGAGACCCCAACCTTGACGGCGTCTTGAGGCGTTCCGGTCACGGTGCAGATGCCGCTTTCGGCCTGTACCAACATGTCGTAGGCTCGCATGTCTCGATAATCGCTATCTTGGCGATATCCGTAAATGTCCACGATGATGAGGCGCGGATAGCGCGCCAGCAAGGTTGGTCCATCAAGCCCAAGACGCGCTGCTGCACCGGGGGCAAAATTCTGGATAAAGACGTCAGCCTTCTCCAGCATCTTATGCAAAAGCGCCATATCCGGCTCTGTCTTGATATCAAGAACCGCGCTTTCCTTACCCCGATTAAGCCATGCAAAATAGGCACTTGTCCCCTTCACCGCTTCGTCATAGCGGCGAGCCGGATCCCCTTCCTTGCGTTCAATTTTGATGACCCGCGCTCCTGCATCTGCGAGCTTGACCGAGCAAGTGGGCGCTGCCACGGCTTGCTCCAGCGAGATCACGAGCAATCCCTCAAGGGGCTGGTCATGCATGGGGGCGGCATCGGGCGAAGAATGAGGGGCGGTCATGATTTACCTTATGGGCAAGATAGGAGAAGATCCAGAACGAGATAAGAATTCGGGATTTAAAGCAGACAGAGGCGCGTGGCCCATCATGAGGCCCACGCAATAGATGCAGGATTTGATAGCCGAAAATATGCCATCTTGTAAGGCACAAAAAAGTCTATTCTTCATCCTCTTGTATGTCATCAGAGCGACCCCTGAAGCCCTTGGCATAGACATACATTTCAGGGCTTTCCTTGCGGCTTGCGGGCGGTTTGATATGGGCGACCGTCTCATAATCGCGCTTCAGCTCAGCCAGCATGCCATGCTCGGTTCCGCCCTTGAAAACCTTGGAGAGGAACACACCGCCGGGTTTGAGATTTTCCTTGGCAAATTGTGCTGCGACCTCAAACAGATGAACTGTGCGCAAATGGTCTGTTTGCTTATGGCCGGTTGTAGGCGCTGCCATGTCAGAAAGCACCACATCGGGCAGATGACCACCCAGAGCATCCATCAGGGCCTGAGGGGCATCATCATCGAGAAAATCCTTGAGCAGCACATGCACTCCTGCAATCGGATCCATACCCAGATAGTCAATCCCCACCACAAGGGGTTTGTCACTGTTGGACTGGACACGGCGTGCAGCGATATCGCACCAGCCACCGGGCGCACAGCCCAGATCGACCACGCGCATGCCCGGCTTCAAAAACCCGAACCGATCATCCATTTCGATCAGTTTGAAGGTTGAACGGGAGCGGAAGCCTTCTTTTTTGGCGCGCTGCACGTAAGGGTCATTGAGCTGGCGTTGTAGCCAGCGGGTTGATGAACTTCTGCGGCCGCGTGCGGTTTTGACCCGCACTCGCTCGACGCGGTGCCCTTGAGAGCTGCGGCCTTCACCGCCACCTTTTCCTTTTGCCATCTCTCACATTCTCCCCGACTAACCCTCTTTGGGTGCGGAAGGCTGGTTGCCATCGTGGTTGCTGCCCTGTCCTGTGTTGTGGCCCCGATGGCCACGTCCACCCCGGCGGCGAGGACGGCGGTTTTTACCAGCGCGTTTTTTGTTTTGCTGAGGGGTCCAGACCCCGTCATCAATCATCATTTCCATCAAGATGCCTTCGCGCAGGCCCCTATCTGCCACACGCAGACGCGGGCACGGCCATTCGCGATGCAAGGCCTCAAGAATGGCACAGCCAGCCAGCACCAGATCGGCCCTGTCCTGCCCGATGCAGGGATTGGCAATGCGTTCCTCAAAATCCATTTCAAGCACACGATTGATCATCGAGCGGACTTCATCGGCATTAAGCCAAGTGCCATCCACCTGCCTGCGATCATAACGCACCAACCCCAAATGCACTCCGGCAAGGGTTGTTACCGTGCCGGACGTGCCCAGCATATGGATATGTTTATTCTCAATGGCATGCGCAAGGGCTTCACGTTCTTCAAATTCATGAAGCATTTCGCGCACTTCGGCAACCATAGCCTCGAAATGCTCGCGGGTGACAACATGGCCCCCATGCTTTTCGGACAGGGTGACGACGCCAACCTGAAGCGATGTCCAGCAGCGCATACGCTCTGACAGATGGCGCATGGCACGGCGGGTTTGGCGGTTGCGTTTCTCGCCCGGCTGCGGAAGGCCCTCTTCTGCAACAGGATCGAGATCCAGCCAGACAATTTCGGACGAGCCGCCTCCAATATCAAACAGCACCACCCCTTCCGCTTCTGGATGCACCAGAGAGGCACAGCCAGCCACAGCAAGGCGGGCTTCTGTTTCGCGGTTGACGATTTCAAGCTTAAGGCCGGTTTCTTTATAGACGCGATGAAGGAAGGCCCCGCCATTAAGAGCGCGGCGGCAGGCCTCGGTTGCGATGAGGCGGAAGCGCTTGACCCGGCGATAAGCCAGTTTTGACTGGCAGACTTTAAGGGCCGAGATAGCACGCTCCTGCGCTTCATTGCTCAACCGGCCCGTCTGGGATAGCCCTTCCCCAAGCCGCACAATGCGCGAGAAGGCATCGACCACGCGGAAAGACTGGCCGTGCGGCTCTGCCACCAGCAAGCGGCAATTGTTTGTGCCCAGATCAAGCGCTGCATAAACAGGACGGTCCGAACGCGGCGCCCGTGCCCCCCGTCCCTGATCAGACCGGCGGTCGGGCCTGTTGCCCGAGCGATTGCCTGATCTGCTGCCAGACTTGTTGCCCCAGCCAGTGGACCGTTCATTGTTGCGATCTGATCTATCAGGCGACTTTGCTCGCCGGTCTTGGCGATCTTGCCTGTCGGAACGTTCCTGACGGTCTTGGGGTTCTCGACGGCCTTGATGCTCATCGCGGCTGCGCTGCGCCGGACGCTGGCCATCGCGCCCGCGGACTTTCTGTCCACCAGCGCGATCAACGCCATGTTCGCGGCCCTGATTGTCCCGATCAGCACGTTCAGAGCGCACGGGGCGATCAGACCGAACCTTTACGCCATCTTCCTGCCTGCCATCACCGCGCTGGTTGTCCTGACGCTGGCGATTGCGTGAGCGGCTGCGCGCCTTCTTTGCATAAGAAGAGCCAGATCTGCCGTTTTTTTCGGATTTTTCGGCTTCAGATTTATTGGTGTCAGGCGCACCTCTCCCGTCCACAGACGAGACTGCAGCGTCACCGGCCTGTTGTGTCTTCTTGCCAGCGAGGCCAGATTGGTCAGCTCCCCGCGAAGTGTATCCTCCGCGCTTGCGCTTACCCTTTCTGTGTCGCTTCTTCGGCCTTGGCTGTTCTTCCTGCGCGGAGGCATGGCGCTTTGCATCTGCCTCAGCATGAAGCCCAGACGACTCCTGCCGTTTATCTGAAGACGGCATTCTGGCGGTCGGGCCAGTTGCACTTGCCTTCATATCATCGGTGACAGGAGACCTTCTTTTGCTAATGTCTTCCTTTTCAGCCCACTTGCCGGGCCGATTGGAAGATGCAGGTCCAACAGCTGCTCGACCTCTATCATTGAGGTCGTCAGCTTTGTTTGCCACACAAACTCTCCCGCTGCGCGCAAACATGAGGACAAGGCATGGCGCGCAGCATTCGATTCAATATCTTTGTCACCGACCAGTTTATTCACGCCCGCCCTAAAGGGCAAGCAGTGAGTGAGTGAAAGGGATTTTTTCTCTTCTTCGCGCAAGGCAAAGATTTATATATCGGCCTATCGCCTTTCAGTCCTCGTGTGCCAAGAGCTGCCTGCCTGTGGGAAAAACACCATGGCCTGATCTTTTCTACCAAGTCCTCTTGACGCCCATTTTCGAGCCAGATATAGAACGCCCCACAAGATCGTTTGATATATGTCTACCAAATCTTGTAAAACAATACGCCAAGTATCTGTTTTTGCTGGGGATTAGTTTAATGGTAGAACAGCGGACTCTGACTCCGTCGGTCCTGGTTCGAGTCCAGGATCCCCAGCCAGTTTTCTTCAATAAATTCAATGCTCTGATCAACTGATCAAGCAGCACATATCTTCCGCACAAAAGTTGGCACACTCTTTTGTCTGACATTAATTTGTAATTTGTCTCAATGTGCCTCCCGATATCCCTCCTCCATCTTCTTCAATTCGATGCGCTTCATACGGTTATCAAGATACCGGTTCCACACCATGAAGATTGCCGCAATCAAGGCCAAGAGAATCAGCATTGCTTGGACAACCAGCTCTAGGTGATCGTTCCAAAAGGCAACAATGCCCGCCCCTGAGAATATCCCAACAATTGAAAGTTCACTTCTTGTAATCATCTTGCTTTCTTCTCGTAAGCTTGGCGTAAACCCCGCTTCTACATAGGCATCGAGGTCACATAGCTTCTCTTCTGCAATCAGTTGGGCGAAGTGCTCATGCTTTGGATTGGACAAAGGCCCCGGCATCTATTTGCTCCTTCAAGTAGTCAGCAACCTCCACGAACCCAATTTAAATGCCCACGAACAGGCCAAATTGGTGATCCAACCAACTTTCAAAATAATACAACCTATGTTATAAATTTCTCACTTTTTAAACTTTTAAAAAATACTTAAAAAATTGGAGAGATTTATGAGAATTGGAAATTACAACCTCCGTTGGCCACTTGAGCGCAGAAATGACCATACTAAGCCACTTGGGAATATGATTATTCTTGGCGCTCACTATATTGATCTGCCGTTAAGAGGTGATTCTGGGCAAGGCAGTGCGCAACGGAAGGATTTCAATCTCGAAAATCATTCAGAAATACTCTGGATAACAACAAACGGTGATGATCTGGTCGCATTGGAGCGGCCGAATTTTTATATTGTTAGAGGCAACGGGCAAGAAGGTGCCGACTACTGCCTAAACTTCACAATTAATGTGAAACAAAACATCCATTCTCTCAGGAACCATCGCAAGATGAATATCCCAATTTTGGATCTATTACTCTTCGACAAGAATGATAATGTTCTCAATTACTTCACAGGTTTTGGGGCATTTGAGTTTTGGCCAGGAGAGGATAATGTGGAGCGTTGGATTACCAAGACATCAGACACTCAAAGAGAGTACCGAGAAGCTCATCAAGCATGGTGCCATTCTGTACGAGCACATTTCGACGAAATCGCTAAAGTTCGGGTTTCTTTTCTGAATCAAAAAGCCCAATATAGCGACAACTAAATTCTCTCACCTAATAGATCGAGGGGGACAAGAGACGCCCTCCTCAACTTTATCATTCCGCGTTCTGCTCCTGCGATATCAATCCGAAATTAACCGGCTTCGGCCTTGCATCTGGCTCCATCCATCCTTGAATTGAGCCTTGTTTTTGCCGTGGGCGCAGTTCGTCCTTCACACGAGGAATTTGGGAGTTTTGTGCAATGAAGTCAAACTCCTGATCACCTCTCAAACGACTATTGAGAGCGAAGGCCTCTATAAGCTCTTGATGGAACTCACCAATTTCCAATAGAGCGTTCGACGCACCAGACCCATTTTTTTCACAAATTTCTGGAATTTTGCGCCCTTTAGCCTTCATTGCGTGAAAAAGCATCAGTCAGGCTCGCTCATCTGGATTTTCGATTTCCCTGATCAGAATATCAAAGACAGCTTCCATGCGATCAACATCACCGGGGGCGCTGTTCTTGCCGCCCGTATTCCGTCCTTAGCACCTCGAGCACAGCTAAAAAAACGGATGTACTCATAGCCATCCAGTAAAAATCACAAAAAAGCCGGACTGCTTGGGGGCAGCCCGGCTTTTGTTGTTTTGTTTGCTCAGTGTTTAAGCTGCGCGAATGTTGTTCAGGAACTTATCGATCTGATTATCGAGATCTGCTGACATGTTCGACAGATTGTCGGCGGCTGCCAGAACATTCTGTGCGGAGCTGCCTGTCTCGGAGATTGTTGTTTGTACAGACGCGATATTCTTGGAGACATCCTGCGTGCCTGCGGCGGCTTCTTGCGCACTTCTGGAGATTTCCTGAGTGGACGAATCTTGCTGCTCAACAGAGGAGGCAATGGTGACGGTATTTTCGCTCAATTGGGCAATAACGCTACGGATTTCATCAATTGCAGAAACCGAACGACTGGTGGCTGTTTGAATGGAATTGACTTGACCCGCAATTTCTTCGGTTGCCTTACCGGTCTGGCTGGCAAGCTCCTTCACCTCAGCGGCAACAACTGCAAAGCCTTTGCCAGCATCCCCTGCTCGTGCCGCTTCGATGGTGGCGTTCAGGGCCAGAAGGTTGGTTTGTTCGGCAATATCATTGATCAGCTTGACAACATCCCCCACTTTCTGGGCCATTTCAGACAATGCCTGGATGGTATGGGTTGCCTCAGCACTTGCATTCCCGGCTTTTTCCGTAATCTCGCGGGAATTTGCGACCTGACGGCTAATCTCGCCAATAGAGGCTGACAATTCTTCCGACGCAGAGGCCACCGTTTGCACATTGATGGAGGCTTCTTCGGTGGAGCCTGCAACTGCTGTCGACTGATGCTGGGCAGAATCAGCAGATTGGGCCATGCCTTGCGCTGTAGTACGCATTTGCGCAGAAGCATCGGTAATGGTCTGGACGACAGATTTGACGCTGGATTCCAGATCATTGGCCATTTGCAGCTGGGCATTGCGTTTTTCTTCGGCGCTGCGTTTTTCAGCTTCTGCCTGATTGGCTTCAAGCTGCGCTTTTTCGATGGCATTGTCTTTAAAGACCTGCGTGGCAGCTGCCATTTGCCCGATCTCGTCCTTGCGCTCTACCCCCATGACTTCGACCGAGGTATCACCTGCGGCCAGCTTGCGCATACCCTCTGTCATGGTGCGGATCGGACCCGCGATACCGCGGCCAGTAACCCATGCAAGAGCAAGACCAATGATGATAGCAGCCCCCATAAAGGCCATGATCAGCGTAAAGGTTGAGCTTACAGTCTCGACATTCGATGCCTGACGCACTTCCATCAAGGCCTGCTCTTCGGCTTTGAAATCTGCCATGATCTGGCGGAAACGGTCGAAATATTGTTTGCCGCGCGCTTCTGCAATCAGATCAGCCATATCATCCATGGTTTTGGAAGAGCCGATCTTGCGGCGCAATGAGATCATGGGATCGACCACATCTTTGCGCCAGTCAGCAATATTCTGCTGGATATCACCTAGAAGCTGCACCTGATCCGGATTATCTTTAACCATCGCGCTCATTTCACCAATCAGCGCATCAAAGCTTTTGCCGCCATTGTTATAAGGCTCAAGAAATTCTTCTTTACCTGCAAGAAGATAGCCGCGCATGCCGGTTTCCATATCAACGGCTGCGCCCAGTGTGTCACGGCTTTTGGTAATGAGGGTATAGGTGTCCTCCAGCCATCTCATGGCTTCGCGTGTTTCCTTGATTGGAACATAGCCACTGTTGAGCGCGACATTAAACTCGTGCTGATAGGCCGCAAGTGCCTTTTCTTCACGCTCGGTAAAAGTCGCAATCTGCTGGCGGAACTTATCAAAATAGGTTTTGCCGCGCGCTTCGCCCACAAGACGGGAGACATCGTTCATGGTATCGGCATCGCCGATATCACGGCGGAGCGCAATCTGCATTGTGGTGACTTTTGCCTGCCATTCCCGCAGCACGCTTTCAGCCTCTCCCAGTCGCTTCACCTGACCAGGATTATCGCTCACCGTTTTTTGGAGTTCGGCAATGGACGCATAGGTTTTCTTCTCTCCATCCACATAAGGCTCCAAAAACTCTTCCCGCCCGGCCAAGAGATAACCGCGCATGCCGGTTTCCATATCAACTGCCGATGCGACAATAGAGGAAGCGCTGGCCAGAACCACTCTCGTATGGTCGACCCATTTGCTGGTGTTGTTGATTTTTTCGACATTGACCAGTGAAACACCACCGACAACGGCAAGCATTGCAAGCGGCGCACAGACACCGATCAAAATTTTGGATTGGGTTTTGAGATTTGAAAACCGAAAACGAGATATGCTCATAACAGGCTCCTTGTGCTGGCCGACTTATGACCTGGCCTGTTTTCTTTGGCCTTGGGCATGCGTCACTCACCACATGAACAAATTTTCGTAAACAAGCTGTTAAGCCCTAGTATTGAAACAGAAAAATCAAATCAATCCTGTTTACCATAACGGTATTTTATAGGTAATTATACGTAAATTTATTCACAAATTGGTTCCTCTTGAAACCGTTCAAGCTTTTATCTCCCTTTTTCTGCAAAAATAGACTTAGAACACCGCACCCTCCTACCGTCAAAGTTCTGTCGGCCTTCTTGCTTTCGCCCTGTCCTTTTTGATTATTACCTTCTTCTTTTACTTTGCCTTCCCATGTCACCACGCATTGGGCGAAAAAAGGCCAACAACCGGCACATCTGTAGCATAGATATTTTGATACATATCAATCGCTTAGTTCGCCACTGCGTTATCGTAAGAATACGCTTGCCGCACGTCAGAACAGCATTGGAGGTCTCATGTCTTTAACAAAACGGGGCTGGATGGAGGCTGTACGCAGGCTTGTTACTCTTTGTTTGTTCTGTGTGGCGGCAGCGGGACTTCCCGTCTTTACTTCGCAGCTCTTCTGGGGACTATTAGTTGCCGGAGTGATCTTTTACTTTGTCTGGCCAAAGCTTAAGCGTGATGAAGCGGCACGCAGTTATGACAAGGGGCCAGCAATTATCATTCCCGATTTTTTGGCAATTGCTCTGGTCTCCCTCTTTTTTGCCATGCCCTTCTGGGCCGCAGCCTCTTCTAGCCTGCAAACAGATTTTCTGCATCCATCGGCCTATCTTTTATGGCCTATGGCTATTCTTTGCCTTTCCATTCTTGCCATTGGCTGGTGGTATGCCTGCAGCGCCATCACACTCGAAAAGTCAGTCGTTCTGGTGGAGACACCAACGCGCATTCGCCCTGTGCCCTACGACGAAATTATCATTGTCAAACCATGGAAACGCGGCCTGCCTCGCTGGCTTGTGACCATGGCCCCGATCTTTGTCTCCTTTGGGCATTATTCACTTGCGGGCGGTCTTTTGATTGCACGGGACAGTTCTGGCATCGAGCTTCAAATGAAAGATGGCAGCAGTCAGGTCATTCATTCCGATGGTCTGGAGAAACCGGTTGCTGATTTGCTCGCTCGCCTGGAAGAGCACGACATTGCCATGGCTCGTGGCCTGTCTCGCTTTAAGCGCAAAAAACGCAAGAGCAAAAAGAAAGCGAGTGCAAAGAAAGCTGGCACCAAGGCTTCCAAATCCAAGACGAAACCTTCAGAAGCCACCGACTAAGCCAAAGGCAAAAATTGTGATAAAACAAGGGGCTGAGAGTTACTCCCAGCTCCTTGTTTCATTGTTTTGTTTTGCTGTTGTTTGGCTTTTATTGTTTGGCAGCTCTTGCCAGTGCCAGTTCCGCCTTTTTTAGCCCTGCGCCGTAATTATTGAGGAACTCAATCACCCCATCACGGCGATCTTTTTGCAGGAAAGCCCGTGCAAGGCTGGATTTGGTTTTGGCGTTGAGCTGACAACTCTTTGGCAGCACCTTACCCAACAGATCATAAAACTCGAACATGCTCTTTTGGTCTTCGTTGCTGACTTTTTTCTGTTTGAGAAGATCAGCCATTTCCTTGCGCAAGGCCAGCTTTTTAAACTCAGCTTTTGCCTTCTTCTCCATTTCGGACAGATCAATATCCGACCGCTCTCCAATGCTTTCAAGAAATTTATAGACATCAGCATCCGTCATCCGCTTTTTATGGACGATGGGATAGTAATAGGCCATCATTTGCAGTTTGCGGTAATTCTTTGCATTGAGGTAGAAGGGCGGAAATTCCTGATCTGGAATAAGGACGAACTCTTTGCCATCATTGGTGAAATTCTTATCCAAATGATAGGCATTCAGCCCCGCAGCCGAAAGATAGTCTTCGGGGATCAAGCCAGCCCCTTCATAGCGCTCACGCAGATGGCGAATGGCTTTGCTGCCTCCTTGTTTGCCAAAATCGGCAGAGACAAAATCAGCCTCCCCTTTGCGCGCGAGAAGCGTTTTGGCGACACTTCCGGGTATTTGCAAAGCTTCGGCATAGACCTGCGCCATTTCCTTCACGCCCGGCGGCATGTAATTGGCGGCGAATTTGGTGGCGCGACTGGCTGCATCAAAGGCTCTTAGCGCATCTTTCTGGGCTTGCGAATAGTTTCCGGAATCCGCCACCGCTTTGGCTGCCTTGAGGTGCTTTTCATAGACTTTGAAGAATTTATAGCCTTCCATGGCGACGCTGCCGGTTTTGACAACACCATCAAGGAACTGACCTGCGGCACCGAGGCGATCCATTTTCCGGCTGAGCTTATCAAAATTGGCTGCCTCAGCCGCCTTCATGCCCTTGGCAGCACGCTTGCGGGCCTCAGCAAAGAGGGTATCCTTGTTTTTGTAAAAGCTGGAATAATGATCATTGGCAAGCTTGATTGTATCAAGCACCGCCTGTGCCGCATCTTCCCCCTTACCGCTGCCATAGGCCTTGTCAAAGGCAGTGGTCAGGTCATAAGCGCTTTTCAGGCCCTTCACGCTTTTGATCAGCGTATCAAGCTTCTTGGCATCCTTGATCATGCGGGTCTTGTTATCGGAGAGCACCTTGACCCGGCTTCGGTCTTTGCGCACGCGGGCGGCCAGTTTCCAGTCTCCTCCTTGCGGATTGTTACGCTTGAACTCAGCAAACAGAGCCTTGGATTTGCTCAAATCCCGTTTTGCTGCCCGCAGGCGAAACTCGTTATCTGTCTGGCGAAGGTCAATAGTGCCGCGCGCCGTTTCAATCATCTCAATCGCGCGGGACTGCACCTTGCCATTGCCTATCAGCTTTTCGCCTAGTGCCTTATATAGATTGTCCTCTGCCTTTTTCTTGGCTTTTGCCAATCGCTTTGCGAGGATTTCCTGCGCTTTGTCAGAATGGTCTTGCGCTTTTTTCTTAAGTGCATCGGCATGGCGGGATGGTGGCGGCAAAAGCTTCTCACCATTACGGCGCATATAATCATAGGCGTTCAATTCGGCCAGATTGGCTTTTTCCTCACGGCGTAGGGCATGGGCCTGACGGCATTCTGCCAGATCTTTTTCAAAGTTGATTTTGCTGCCCGCCCCGATTTGCCGTGCGCGCGAGATGATCTGGTTGGCGATATTGCCCCCTTCGGGATAGCTGGCAAAGCATCTGTCATGGATCGCCGGATCACTTGGGTAAGGATGGCGCGAGCAGCCAAAGCCGGAGACAATGCAAGGATCACCCGCTGTTTGGCAGGAATAACGACTGTCGGGCGTGCCAATCACACCGGGATGATAGAATTGCGATGTGCTGCTTTGGCCATATCCAGCTTCACGGCATACGCAATCGTTATAATTCTGGCCCGGTTTGATGCCTAATTCCTTTAAAACATCCTGATGCTTTTTAAAGTCCAGCGACAGAATCGATTTAAGATAGGCTTCATCGCGCTTGGAGCGTGGGGCAAACTCTTGTGCTTGCAGTGAGGCTGGTAACGACGTCAAGGCAACCAGTCCGCCCATGGCAATCGCGAGCAAAGAGGACAGGCGTTTTGGGGCATGTGAGCGGAGTTTTCTTTTAGCGAAAGGAGGAAAGGCAATAAGGGTCATTGAACCACTCCTTCAATATCTTGCGCCAGAGCCTTGAGATATTGCTGTGCATCGAACTCTTCATCATCGAGAAGTGTCCAGCGCTCGCTTTGGGTCATGAGTTGCGGCATAGCCCAACCGGCACGAACGGTTTTCAGCGTAAAACTGCCATGCTCGTAAGTCTGTTCCTGCCCTGCGGTGACGCTCATGAATAACGCGCCACGCGCGTGGATGCCCTCATTGGGGCCGGTAAGGGTGACATCGTTGCCCAATTGGGCGGAGCTTTTTCCGTTACTAATCAGAATGGTCAGGCGACCATCCCATACATTTTCAATCCAGCCGCGTTCCACCACACGCCTCCAATAGCCATAATAGCTATGGCGCAAGGTAAAACGGAACTGCCCTGCCTGCGGGCCATGCCTGATTTCCTCCAAAAAGACCTGAAGCGGCGCCTCCCCTGCCATTTCGTGCTTTTTATAGGGAGACAGAAAGAGCCGAACGCCAGTCAGATCTTTTTGATCAAAAACCAGTTCTACCTTGTGGTCGGTGCGAAGCAGGCGTTTATCCAGCTTTACGATCGGATCGCGGGAGAGAAGACCAATCCTTGTGCTGTGGCCATCTTCAGGCAATTTCGCCATATGCAGGCCATCGGGTGTCTGGCGAGCAAACTTGGCGAAGGCTACTGCGGAATTTTCTATTTTCTCCCACTTGTCATTAAGCTGCCGGTCAAACAGGGGTATCAGGTCGATATCCTGAACGCCGGGCATGGCGACAGACTTGGCATCTGGCTGGACTTCTTTGTTGGTAAGCCTCATGGATTTGATGGCTAGTTTGATGGGGCCATCGCTTGCGCGTGCTATGCCGAACACTTTAAGCCGTAATCCCGTGCCATCCCGCACCAAGGCCTTGGCAGGCCATGTTCTGGGCGGCAGGCCCGGTGTTTTCATTGTGATGCCTTGGGAGGTGAAGGCCAGCTTTATATGACTGGGCGGCGCTTTTAGCCCTTCTGCCTTATAGACTGCAGGATCCTTCCAGTATTGATAACTGTCTCTTACCCGCACTTGAAAGCTGCCGTCCTCTAGCTCTTCAGCGAGCAGCACGAACATATCATTGCCTATGCCATGATCATTGAGCAGCAGGGCATTAGCAAAGGCGATGCCATAGCCGCTCTGGCCGCTGTCACCGAACCGGATATCAAGCTCTATCTCGCCCCCTTGTGCCAAGTCGTCGAGCCAGATAGCTGGCTCGCTTGAAAGCAGGCCAACATGGCTGGTGCGGGCTTTGGACGGAACATCGAGATGCAGGGCACCATCTTTAAAGCGTGCATAGCTGCCAAATGCGTTGGCTGGAGAACTCAGTCCCTGCCATTGGCGACCCAAGGTGGTTCCACCGAAAATCTGGTATGTTCGCGCGGCGCGAGAATATGTATCCACCTCATCTTTCACTTCATAGGCCAATCTGGCGATATCGACCGTTTTAAGGCGCAGATCTGCCTTCAGGTTCTGATTGGTAGGCTGACAAAAGATGCTCGCATACCAGCCAAACGCCTCGATATCTTTATGAAGGGGAAATTCGAACTGGATGCGCCCTTCTTCATCAGCGATATGCATGATCTCATCAGGGCGTAGCGTCACGTCGAGTTTCAGATCACCATTGGGCATTTCAAAAGGTTGTTCAAACAGCTTTTGGCGGCGCTGAAAGACAAAGAGCTTTCCCTTGCCTTCTTCATCTGTATGGACGCCAATCCAGAAATCGTGGTTGTTCCACGGCTCTTCCTGCCCTTTTCCTGCAGGGAGCAATGCCAGTATAGCAGACTGCATACGACCTGCTTCAAAACTATAGCTGATTTGGCTTTTGTAAGCCTCATCTGCTCTGGGCCTCTCGAGCAGCATTTGCCTGCTTGCAATCCCAGCTTTGGCCCAGCCTTTTTGGGGCGGGATGCCAATATGTAATCCGTCCACATTCTCCCGTGCCCAGTTGGCAAAGGAGGCACCTTCATATTCTATTGGCTGCCAATCTGCGGTTATCTGGCCGCGAAAAAGGACCGCAGTTCCCAAAACCGGTTTTTCCGGTTCTTCTTCCATTTGCTCATCTTGAGCCTGCGGTGTCGGAGCGCCGCCTGCAACAGTCTGGGTAGCAGCACTTGGGTAATTTATTTGGGGCTCTTCTTCGGCTTGTGCAAGATCAGATGACAGGGCCTGATTGCTTTGATTGCTGCTTTGCTCAGGCAGCTCAAAATAGTCAAGCGTGATGCTTTTCGGCCCGTCTTTGACGACGGAGATGAGCAGGCGATCTTGCTCTGAGAGGAATGAGAAGGGCCAATTGCCGTTTGCCTTCATCATCTTGATATAGAGGGGGGAGAAATAATCGCGGGTTTGGCCGCGCGGATCATAAGGGAATTTAACGCCAAAGACCGGATATTGATCCTGCTGGCACAGGGCGACCCATTCGATCTTCACATCGCGTTTTTCCATCACCTTGCGGGTTGGATGCTTCCATGTAGCAAGATCGAGACGGTGGCAATCCGGTCCGATCTTTTGCGCCAAAACATCCTGCCACGGCACTTGAGTGCCGCTATTCTGGACATAGTCATTGCCATCATCAATCGTGATTTTCTGAGGCATGGGAGCGCCCTGCCCGCCGCCTTGCTGCTGGGGCTGACTTGGTGGCTGCAATTGGGGTTGGGCGAACTGTTGCCCCATCGGTTGAGATGTAGGCATGGCAATAGGCGTGGGTGGAACGCTGCCGCCACTATAGGAAAATGTGCGCGCGATATCGGCCAATTGCTGATCTGCTCCTCCATTTAAGGGAGAGATGGTTGCAATGGCAAAGGCCTTGTCGTTATCACCGCCCCTGTAAATCCAGGCTTTGGCGCGCTTATAGGGCACAGACAGGCCGCCGAATTCATAAACCTTGGCCTCGTAAGCAACGGCCTGTGCGGTGGTGCCTGCAATGGTGGGATAGTCTTCGCCCTCTATGGATTTGACGATAATATGTTCGCGATAGAGAAGACCGACAAATTCATCAATTTGGTCCAAAGGGGATGAGCCTGTCCCCGCCTCTGCAGCGGCTGCAATGATCATGGATTGCCCATCAGGAGACAAAGCGACCAGACTATCGAGCCCCTGAATGCGGCTTCTTCTTTGCTGCCAATTTGCTGCAAGAGCAACAGAGAATGGACCTTGAGCTGTAGAGGCTTGCCCTGCGTCACTTGTTCCCGCTACCGATGGTGTTCCCATAGGATTACCCCCGCTTGGAATGGAGGTATTTTGTCCATATTGGTTGCCCAAGGGCTGACTATTGCCCGCAGGCTGTGGCGGGCGCAAATTACTTTGATTTTGCGGGCCTGCTCTTACGCCCTCATAGCTTAGCTGAGATAGCACCATTGCCTGTATTTGCTGCAAATCCTGCCAAGAGAGATTGTCACCATTCATCGTGATGAGGAATTGCTCGCCTTCGCTGTCTTTCTTTAGAAAGGCGATTGTAATGCTTCTATTGCTGCGAATCTCGGAGTGAATGATCAGGGCTTCCTGCCCGGCAATTACCTGCTTTTCATGATGGACAATATCAAGATAGCCCAGCAATGGCTCATCAGGGAACCACCAGCGCCACCAGATTTCCACCCTGCCATCAGGGCTTTTGAAATCATATTGCTCATCCCGAATCCGGTTTATCAGGGACCAGTCGGATGGCATGGAAAAGGTCACAGAGCGCAACTCAAAGGATTGCCAATTCTGATTTTGAGCCTGACTTTGAGGAATAGCCAATAGTGTCAGAACAAAAAACAGGCTGACAAGCAAGGCAGATCGGACAAAGCCTAAGGATGTGCTGGAATGCAGGAAAATGCGGGTAAATCTCATGATATCCCCCAGAAAAGGAGCCGGTCATAGCGTCCGATAAAGAGGGGTGATAAGGAGAGCTGCAAGATGAGAGCGACTACCCAAAACCAGCCCTCTTGGCGCCACTTAACAGTCTACTCCTCCCCTATTGCCTGTCCACTGCTACGCATGTAGCTGCGGCATCCTCTCACTCCATGACAGGCCCTGATTTTCTGGCTTAATTCCCTGTCGTTGCGGCGGACATTTCCTAAATCCAGACAAAGGCTATGGCGGATGAACTTCCCTTTTCGCCATAGTTTTGCGCACTCATCCGCGCGCATGATGACGGTCTTAGGGTCACGATCCTAATGATCCATGCATTTATCAATTTTGGGATGATCGCCCAGACATTCCTCATGATTGCCCAGAACTTTGATGATCCGGCAATTGGCCACATCTTCATGCTCACAGCCACCGATCATTCGCTCCAGCTCCAGTTTGAGCGCTTCAAGGCGGGCAATATGCTGTTTGACCAGTTCCAATTGCTGGATGGCCAGATGATCGGCCGTTTCGCAAGACTGGTCAGGATTGCGCGTTAAATCCAATAGATCGCGGATCGCATCAAGGCCAAAACCCAAATCACGGGCATGGCGGATAAAAGTCAGCCGCTGCTGGGCCTCTTGATCATAACGACGCTGCCCCCCTTCACTGCGCTCTGGCTCGGCCAGAAGGCCGATCTTTTCATAATAGCGAATGGTGGGCACCTTGGTGCCGGTATTGCGAGACAAGTCACCGATGGACAGCATGGAGCGCTCCGGTAAAAGCTGAAATCTATGCACTAGAATATAGAGCATCTCCTTCAGATTTCAAAAGCCTTGCCAAAATGCCGGACATGTTTGTCCACTTTTTCAAAATCTGCTCATTTTCTCTCTTGAAGCTATAGCCGCTATAGCCCCTAAAATCCGTATCAACCCAAAGCCGTGTTGGCTTTACCCATTTTCAGCTTTGCCCGGTTCGTAGTGACATTTGAGGCAAATGGCTTGGAAAGAGATGGAATGATGGTTGAGAAACAACAAGACAGCTGCTGCTCAAGTTGCAGCTCTGATGAGACAAACGCCGCCACCGAGCAAGCCGTCCCCTCTACTCCCCCTAAAGAGGCTGCGGAAGAGCAAGATAGCTGCTGCTCTAGCCAGTGTGGTCCTTGTGATGATAGCGGCCCGAGCCAATGTTCGCGTAGCTCTGGTGAGCAGACCTCTGATGCGCCCTCTCTCTCTCAAGGTCGCCAATTCCGCGTCAATGGTATGTGCTGCGCAGAAGAAGTGTCGATGCTTAAAGCGCAGGTCGGTCCTTTGGTCGGCGGGGCTGATCATCTTGGTTTTGATCTGATCAATAGCCGCATGGTTCTGATGGAAGGAGCCACTTCAGTATCTGACGCGGCCATTATTGAAGCGGTTGGCAAAACCGGTCTGGGTGCTTCTCTTTGGGAGGCCAAGAGCGCTGCCAAGGAGCAGGAAAAGCAGTTTGCTCGCCTTAAATATTTCACCATCGGCAGTGGTCTTTTTTGGCTGTCAGGTCTCCTGTTTCATCTGTTTGAAACAGGGTCTGGCGGTTTGCTGACGCTGTTTTCCGGCCATGAAGGCAGCCCGATGCCCGCGCTGGAGATGGGGCTTTATCTGGTTGCTGTCATACTTGGTGCCCGCTATGTCGCCCCAAAGGCCCTTTATGCCATTCGGCGGTTGGCTCCGGATATGAACCTTTTGATGACGGTGGCCGTTATCGGGGCCATTATCATCGGGGAATATTTTGAAGCTGCGACGGTGGCCTTTCTGTTTGCGTTATCGCTCACTCTTGAGGCCTGGTCCGTGGGGCGGGCGCGCAATGCTATTTCCTCTCTGCTCAGCCTTGCCCCGCAGCAGGCACTAAAATTGTTTGACGATGGGCACGAGGAATTTGTTGCGGCAAGTGACATGCAAGTGGGGGACCGTTTTATCCTGCGTGGTGGCGATCGCATTGCCCTTGATGGCATCATCCGCTCTGGCCAGTCTGCCATTGACCAGGCCCCCATTACCGGAGAGAGCATTCCGGTTAGCAAGGAAGAAGGCGACGAAGTCTATGCAGGCACCATCAATGGAGATGGCAGCCTTGTGGTGGAGGCAACAAAAGCCGCCCATGATACGGTTTTGTCCCGCATTATCACCATGGTGCAGGATGCTCATTCAAAACGGGCCGACGTTGAGCAATGGGTAGAGAAATTTGCCCGCATTTACACCCCCTTGGTGATGCTTCTAGCTCTTCTTGTCTTTATGTTACCTCCTCTTTTAATGGGAGGGCTGTGGCAAGACTGGTTCTATAATGCACTGGTTCTTCTGGTCATTGCCTGCCCTTGCGCGCTTGTTATTTCAACACCAGTTGCCATAGTGGCCTCTCTTGCAGCAGCAGCCCGCCATGGAGTGCTGGTTAAGGGAGGCGGATTCATTGAGCTGCCCTCGCGCCTTGACGCCTTGGCCCTCGATAAAACCGGCACCCTCACCATGGGAGAACCTGAAGTAAAGGCGCTTTATCCAGCTAAAGGCCATAATCCGGCTCACCTTCTTTCGCTTGCTGCAGGACTGGAAGCGCGGTCGTCTCATCCGCTGGCAAGAGCCATTCTGGCAAGAGCCGAAGAGGAACAGCTTTCTCTTCCAAATGCTGACAATGCTGCCATCATTCCCGGTCGCGGAGTAAGCGGGGTCATTAGCGGAACCTCTTATTGGCTGGGCTCCCCCCGCTTTGCCAAAGAGCAAATGGAGCTATCACAGGCTCAAGACGCCGAGTTGGCGTCTATCGAGCAAAAGGGACAAACCGCTATTCTGGTGGGTGATGAGCATCAGATCATCGGCATCATTGCGCTGGCGGATGCCATTCGCAGCGATGCCAAAGCGACCATTGCCGCCCTTCATAAGGCGGGGGTTGGCACCATTGCCATGCTGACCGGCGACAATGAGGCAACGGCGAATGCGGTTGCGCGCGAAGTGGGGATCGACAAGGTCTATGCCAACCTTTTGCCCGAGCAAAAGGTTGATGTGATTGAAGACCTGATGGGCAATCACACGATTGTTGCCATGGTGGGCGACGGGGTGAATGATGCCCCTGCAATGGCGCGCGCCAGCTTTGGCATTGCTATGGGAGCTGCCGGATCGGATGCCGCCATTGAGACCGCTGATATGGCGCTTATGAGCGATGACATCGCCAAACTGCCTTGGCTGATAGGCCATTCTCGCAACAGCCTTGCTATCATCAAGCAAAATATTGCCTTTGCCCTTGTGGTCAAAGCCGTCTTTGTCATCCTGACCATGATCGGCCTTGCCTCTATGTGGGGTGCCATTGTTGCAGATGTTGGCACCTCTTTGCTGGTTGTCAGCAACGCCTTGCGCCTTTTGCGGGGATAGGTGGCGGGCCGTCCCGTCATCGCCCCTTTGTTTCTTGCGCCGCATCTTTTCCTTTGGGCGCAAAAGAGGTAAAGAAAGACAAGAAAAAGTCACGAGGAACATCATGAAAGCCAACCCGCTCAAACTGAACAAGCTACAGCTCAAAACGCTGGTTCTGACGCAAATTCTGGCGCGCAGCCAGCCAGAGGAAGCTTGGGACAAGGATGGCAGCATTACCCTTCTAGCGCTGCCCCATGCTCACGGGGACCATGTTCATATCGGGGAATATGTCGTAAGCGCAGGTGATGCGACCGGCTTTTCCAATCGCGCGGTCTGGACGGCCCTTGCCAGAAAAGGTCTGGTGCGGGGGCGCGAGGTTCCCCCCATTGTCCTTACCCGCGAAGGGCTCGACTATGAAACCGGTCTGGACCATCATTTCGTCCATAAGTCCGATCATTAGGCCCCGCTTTTCACCTCTTTCAAAGGCCAGCTTATGCAAGCTGGCCTTTTGTCGTTTCAAGGGTCTTTGCGTGCTTGCACTTTTCCTAAAAAGCCAATTTAATCAAAGAGTGAGGATTTGCGCTGATACGATTGTACCAATAGACATTGAGCCTTCATTCGCCGCAAACTTGAGGGCGAGTCTTGCTGGGCAAACTCGTTTTGTGCAAGCTCTTCTCTCTGTTGCGCCTCTTAAGGCGGGTAACGAAAAGAGAGAGGTGTCTTGATCGGGGAAAGGTTGGGTAGAATGCGTATAATCTTGGCTGATGATCATCCCATTTATCGCTCGGGACTTTGCCAGATCCTCTACGAATTATTTCCCGATTCCGTGGTGGATGAGGCAGGCGATGCCGCCTCGTTTTTTGCGCAACTTGACCGACTACCCAAGCCGGACTTAATCATCTGTGATCTTGTCTTTCCCGGTTTTGATTATATGCAGGATCTCAAGACGGTTCGGCAGCGTTTTTCTCTGTGCCCAATCATTACCGTCTCCATGATCAATGATCCCATGGAAATTGATCATATCATGGCATTGGGAATGAATGGGTTCATTTCCAAAGCGGTCTCTTCGCAGGATGTTGTGCAGGCCATTGGCAATATCATGCAAGGTCAGGTGGAGGTGTGCTTCTCGGAAGATATTCTCAGCCACGAAACCTTCCACAAAACCCGCCTGCCACTGGAAGAGCTGACACCAAGACAGGTCGAAATCCTCAAATTGCTCCGCCATGGCCTGTCCAATAAGGAAATTGCCCGCGAGCTGGATCTGTCACCCTTTACGGTGCGCTCCCATGTCTCGGCCTTGATGAAAAATCTCGGCGTCTCCAACCGCGCGGCCGCCTCTGCCATTGCGGCAAGCTATGGCCTTAACTGACCGGCGACTTCCTCGGCAATAGCTAAGCAGGATGTAAGGCCCGGCGATTCAATTCCGAACAGATTGACCAGCCCGTCATGGCCGTGATGGGCTTTGCCTTCAATGACAAAGTCGGCGGCCTCTTCATCGGGGCCTGAGATTTTGGGCCGAAAGCCTGCATAATCGGGAAGTAAGCCCCCCTCTTTCAAATCAGGCCAATAACGGCGCACGGCATCGTAGAATTTGTCTGCCCGCTTACCATCAACCTCTCCATCAATTTTCGTCACCCATTCCACATCTGGCCCAAATTTGGCCTGACCAGACAGATCAAGGGTGAGATGCACTCCCAAGCCCCCCGGCTCTGGCACCGGATAGATGAGATGGGAGAATGGTGCTTTGCCCGCGAGCTGAAAGTAACTGCCTTTGGCGATATGGGCTTTGGGAAGCGTTTCTTGATCCAGAAAATCCATGGCATTTGCCAAAGGCACCGCCCCGTGTCCCGCTGCATTGATCACATTTTGGCAGACGATCGAGAAGGATCCGTCTTGCGCGCGTGTTTCAACCACAAAGCCGTCATCACTTTTGGAGATAGCCTCAACCGATGTGCCAAGACACAAAAAGGCTCCTGCCTCTTCTGCATCCCCTAATAGCGCCACCATCAGCTTGTGACTGTCGATAATCCCGGTTGAGGGTGATAGCAAGGCTCCATGGCATTTCAGATTCGGCTCTAATTCCATGATCTGCGCTTTGGATAAAAACGTCAGGTCAGAAACACCATTGGCTCTGGCGGAGGCATTGATTGAATGGAGCTTTTCCAATTGCTCGGAGCTGGTGGCAACAATCAGTTTGCCGATTTTTTGGTGGGGCACATGATGACTGGCGCAATAGTCATACAGCATGTCTCGCCCTTTGACGCAAAGCCGCGCCTTGAGCGAGCCTTTGGGATAATAAAGACCGGCATGAATGACTTCTGAATTGCGCGACGATGTTTGCGAGCCGATCAACTCTTCCCGTTCGATAATGATCACTTCCTGCCCGCGAAGGCTTAAGGCACGCGCAATGGCAAGGCCCACCACACCTGCGCCGATAACAACGGTTTCGCAGCCTTCAGACATCGGTTTTTCTCCTTGGGGGTCCTGTCGCTCGCTCAAGGCAGGTGCTTAAGGCAAAATGAGGCGAACAATCAAGCAGGTATGTGCTGCTCTGCCCGTCTATCTTGTGCTTTATCCGGCCCTGCCTCCTGCCCTGTGCCGGTAGGTGTGTCTTGCGGCTCACTTTCCTTGGAGCCGCTTAGGAAAATATCCAGAAGGGCTGAGCGCAATTGCACAGGCTGGACCGGCTTATGGATTAGCAAATATCCCGCTTCTTTTACCTGCTGCTGCACCCCTTCAGAAGAATCGCCGGAGACAATGAGCGCAGGAATATCAGGATGATAGACATCATAGGCTTTGGCGATGATATCAAGGCCCGTGCAATGGCCTTCAAAGCTAAAATCACTGACCACCAAATCAGGAATTTGAGCCATGGGATTGATGTCATCAAGCGAGGAGGCAAGAGAAACCTTGCAGCCCCACTTTTGCAAGAGCCCGGCGGTTGCTTCCAATGTCTGAATGTCATCATCGGCCACCAGGACATGTTTGCTTTGGAATAGGGCATCAATCCGGCCAGACGGTTTTTGTGTAATGGTCTGCGTTTTGGGTAAAGAACCTGCTTTGAGGCCACAAATGGTCAGGCATGTGCCCTTGGAACTTGTTTCCATTTTTAGGCTCAGGCCCTGCATATCTGACAGTCTTTTTACAATGGCAAGGCCAAGCCCCAAGCCCTTATCCTGCCCCATTTCACCTTGGGCATGATCTTCCAGCGGATTATGCTGACTGGCTAATTGGGTGAATTCCTCAAAGATGAGAGCGTGATGCTCTTCAGCAATGCCTGGCCCTTCATCGCTTACGCTGATCTGAAGATTGGACTCTTCGTCAATTTGAACATCAATCTGCACCGTGCCGCCATTGCTATAACGGATCGCATTGGACAACAGATTTTGCACCATTCGGCGCAGTAGAACCGGGTCTCCGACGACACCAACTGGCGCGCATTCCAAAACCAGCGTTACATGAGCGATTTCAGCCAATGGCTCATAATCATCCATCACCCCGTCAAGCAAATCCTTGAGATTAAAATGAGAGGTTTTAACCTTGACCTTACCAGCATCCAGCAAACTGACATCAAGAAGGGAATTGAACAATTTTGTTAATGTTTGCAATGAATTGCGAATTCTAGATAGAGTTGTCTGGCTCTGATCATCCATATTTTCGGTCGGTAAGGTGGCAAGATGCAGCCCAATGGCATGGATTGGCTGTCGCAGATCGTGGCTGGCTGCAGCAAGCAGTCTTGTTTTTTCTCGGTTGGCATGATCGGCATCAGCCGCAGCTTTGCGATAGCGATCAGCCAGATCAAGATTTTCGTTTTTGATGGCAATATAGCGCGAGACTGCCTCCATCACGTCCCGACCCGACATAAGCAACATCAAAAGGAAAATGGCAACAAGGCCACCCAGCAAAATGAAATCCCCGCCAAGTAAGACCAGTTTCAGGATTAGCAGCCCCAGCATGGGCACGGAATAGACGATGAAGGAGCGCGGAAAAGTTGCCAGGGACCGTACGGCTGCTGAGGTCGCTCCAGCTGCGATGGACATTTGGATAGCAAAATGGGCCGCATTATCAGGATTGAGACTCAAATAGAACATTGCGCCCCAACTTAGCCCCACAACGAAGCAGAGCAGATCCATATACTCAATCCAGCGATAATTATCGGAGGCGGAACGGTCTGCGGCACGACATTTGCGCGCCCAGATCTCCATCAAAACAGGATAGCCAACAATCTGCATGACACCCCAGACAATCATGAACCACAGAGGCACTGCCGGATTAAAGCTGGCCATGAACAAAAGAACAGACGCGCTTGCAATATGGCCAAGATAAATGGATTGGGGCGCAGACAGAAAAACATTGAGATGTTCTTCAACTACATCTGATGGCAGTCGTTTCAATAGCATGGTGCGGCCCCGATTATACGTACCGGACATTGAAAGCCCCTTTGGCAGGGGCAATTGCATCCATGTCACTTTCAGTACGCTTTTGTTATATTAGTCTTTTTTGAAATCATACCCATTTTTTGGTCGATTGAAAGCATTTGAATAGCAATGACCAATAATACCAAGGGGGAAGTCAGGTTATCAGTGTTAAATAGCTATAGAGACAGCCTTTGCCTTGACCGCCCGGGTTCAATCCCCACAGTCGTCAGCATAGATGCTTGGCTTGCTTTTTTGCTTGCACCTTTATGCCCTCGCCTTTAAGCGTTTTAAAAGGCCTTGCTCTGCTTTGTCTTTATAGAGGCATCATTTCTGGCGGCATCGTAAAGCAAAGACAGCAGGCAGACGGGTAAGACAGGCAAAAAGGCTGGGCATTATGGAACAGATCGTCATTATCGGGGCCGGACAAGCAGGCTTCACATTGGCCTCCACCCTTCGCAAAGAGGGATATGAAGGCGCGATCCATCTCATCGGGGATGAAAACGCCCTACCCTATCAACGCCCCCCCTTGTCCAAGAAATATCTGCTGGGCGAAATGAACGCCGACCGCCTGACCTTCCGCGATCAGGACTTTTTTGACGAAGAAAATATCACGCTGCATTTGGGCGAGCAGGTGACAAAGATTGATCGTGCGGCAAAGCAAGTGGAGCTGTCTTCTGGCAAAAAGCTGGCCTATGACAAGCTTGCCTTGACGACCGGCTCCTCCGCCCGTCCCCTGCCCGCCAGCTTGTGCGAGGGGGTAGAGGCAGAGCGCCTTCATGTCATTCGCAGCCTTGCAGACATTGACCGGTTGCAGCCGCAATTTACCAAAGGGGCCCACCTTCTTGTTATTGGTGGCGGTTATATCGGCCTTGAAGCTGCAGCCGTCGCGCGCCAAAGCGGACTTGAGGTATCCCTCGTGGAAATGCAGGAAAGACTGCTCGCGCGCGTCACCAGTCCCGCAACCTCCGACTATTTCGCCAAATTGCACCGGTCTCATGATGTTTCTCTCCATCTTGGTAGCGGCCTTAAAGGCCTTGAGCAGAGGGATGGTGCCGTTGTCGCTCTTCTTGAGAATGGCAGCGAGATTGCAGCAGATCTTGTGATTGTTGGTATTGGCGGTATGGCCAATATCACTCTTGCGCAGGATGCTGGGCTTGAGGTTGAGGCAGGCATTTGCGTCAATAAAGCGGCCCAAAGCTCGGATGCTGATATTTATGCCACTGGTGACTGCGCCTTCTTCCCCTATCGAGGGGCAATGATCCGGCTGGAAAGTGTTCAAAATGCCATTGACCAGTCCATCGTCGCGGCCCAATCCATGTTGGGTCAGGAGGTCGCCTATGATCCATCGGTCTGGTTCTGGTCCGATCAATATGACATCAAGCTGCAAATTGCCGGTCTCTCCCATGCGGATGACCAGATGGTCGTGCGAGCAGGCAAAACCGAAGCCAGCCGTTCCCACTGGTATTACCGCGATGGCAAACTGGTTTGCGTTGAGGCAATCAGTGATCCGCGCTCTTATATGATGGGGAAAAGATGGCTTGAGGCGGGTCTCTCCCCTGCCATGGATCAGATAGGCGATGCCGAGCTTGATCTAAAAGCAATCAAACCTTGATAAATTGACGTGACCGTCAAAAGAAGATTGTCTTCTTTTGGTCGCTCCTATATCGTTGTCAGCAGAAAATTTAGCAAATGCGGCAAGTTGCTAAAGAACCAAGAACAAACGTGAAATTGTCGAAGCTTATCGAAGGAAAATAGAAATCTGCTTTTGCAGATCGTCAATAATTGCCACACATTATTGATGAATAACAAGAAAACCCTTCGAGGCAGACTACCAATACATTAGGGCTGATGGATGTATAGTATTTTTGACGATGAAGAAATTCAGGCGTTACGTATGGCTCCCATCTTCAAGGGGTTGAATGATGATGCCATGAAAACACTGCTTGCCAGCGCAGTGACCAAAACCTATTCCCGTGGCGAAACGCTGTTTTTGCAAGGGGATGATGCCGATGCCTTCTATATCGTGCTGGAAGGCTGGGCCAAAGTTTACCGCATCACTCAAGCCGGTGAAGAAGCCGTGGTAGGGGTCTTTACCCGTGGCCAGTCTTTTGCTGAAGCAGCCGCCTTTACCAATGGCAAATTCCCTGCCACCTGTGAGGCCGTGACCGACGGGCGCTTTTTGCGCATCCCAGCCCGGCAGCTTTACCAAACCATCGCCCAAAATCCGGAAGTTGGCCTTTCCATGCTGGCTTCTACCTCCATGCATTTGCATGAATTGATCAAGCAGATCGAAGCGCTAAAGGCTCATACCGGTGCCCAAAGGGTGGCAGAATTTTTGCTGTCTCTTACCAATCTGGAAGAAGGCTCCTGCACTTTGATGCTGCCCTACGATAAGGCCCTGATTGCGGGCCGTCTTGGTATCAAGCCTGAAAGCCTGTCCCGAGCCTTTCAAAAGCTGCGCACCTATGGGGTGACCGTCAAGCAAAATACCGCCCAGATTGATGATCTGACCGTATTGCAGGATCTTGTCGATCAGGAACGTGCTGTGGTCATGCACCAGAAACGCTAAGGTGCGGCCTTTTCACGCCCTTCGCATGAGCTTGCCTATAATAAAATCGACGCAAAGCTGGCTCATGCATTATCCATTTATGGTTGCAATCCTAACAGGAAGAAAGGCACGTCATGTCAAGTCTAGAGCCGATTTTTGACGCAATTGATGAAGCCAATGCCAAGGATCCCCGCTCTGTCGCTGTTGGTGGCGAGGGAATGGCTGCGGTCCCAACCGAACTGATTTATGGCCTGCGCATGAGCGAGATGTGCGCCCAGTTCTGCCCGCAAGCAGATGAGCTGGTGCAAATTGCAGCGCGCGGCCAGCATATTGAGCGCTGGATCATTCCCCGTGATGATTATCCGCGTGATCGCGCTGGCTATCACCGCTGGCGCAATGCGCTTAAAAAACATCATGCCAGCCGGGTCAGCGAGATCATGGCTGCCAATGGCTATGGTGACGAGGACTGCCAGATTGTTGCCAATGCACTTTTGAAGAAAAACCTCAAGCGGGATGACCGGACCCAGATGGTGGAAGATTTGGCCTGTCTGGTCTTTTTGCAATATTATGCCGAGGATTTTGCCAAAGGTCATGAAACCGACAAGGTGGTCAATATCATTGCCAAAACCCTGCCCAAAATGAGCAGCGATGCCCATGCCTTTGCCGCAACTCTGCCTCTTACTGATGGCATTGTCGCAGCGATCGAGGCTGCAAAAGCCAAACTGGCAGAGCAAGCCAAAGACTGAATTTGATACAAAAAAGATCTAAAAAAAGGGCCGATTGATCGGCCCTTTTTAATTTGCGGATCTTACTGGATTGTATGGTCATGTTAGACTGGATCAACTACCTCTCAAGCCCGTTGGAATTACGATGAATTTTGATTTGCTGATTGATTTGCATAAAGACGGATGGCGCCAGGGGCCGGGCAGCGAAGATGCCAGCTTGCAAGCCCTGACACTTGCGGGGCTTTGCGCACAAGGAACGCCGCGCCTTAACATCGCCGATATTGGGTGCGGCACGGGCGCTGCAAGCCTGACGCTCGCCAAAATGCTGGATGCGGATATTACGGCGATTGATCTTTTCCCTGCCTTTTTGGACATCCTTAAAACCAGAGCGCAAGAGGAAAGGCTGAAAGGCACACTTACAACGCTGGCCTGCTCCATGGATCAGCTGCCCTTTGAAGAGGAAAGCCTTGATGTCATTTGGTCCGAAGGGGCCATTTACAATATAGGGTTTGAAAAGGGTGTTTCCTATTTCAAATCCTTTTTGAAACAGGGCGGCATCTTAGCTGTCTCCGAGATTACCTGGCTGACACATAACCGGCCTGATGAAATCACCAAACATTGGGACACAAACTATCCAGAGATTGCAACCAGCGCCGACAAAATCAGCATTCTTGAGGACAAAGGCTTTGTGGTGAAGGGATATTTCCCCTTATCCGAGGATTGCTGGCTTGAGAATTATTACAAGCCTCTTGAAGGCCGGTTCGAGGCTTTCCTTGCCAAACATCAGGGCAAAGAGGCAAAAGAGCTTATCGAGGCAGAAATTACAGAGATTGATCTTTATCGGCGTTATCACGACTATTACAGCTATGGCTTTTATATCGCGCAAAAGATCTAGGCGTGCTCACGCAAAGAGGCACAGCATAAGTGCGGCGGCCAAATGCCCGCCGCAGCTCTGTTTCTTTAAATGAAGACCAGCAATGCCGCGCAGACAATCATAATCACAAAGATTGTGCTGGATAGCATGGAATGCCAAGCAGGGCTTCTGGACAGACCCAGATATTGCTTGAGGATAATCCGTGATTTGAGCAAGATGAGCGCTGCAATGATGAGCGGGCTGATAACAGAGAGCACGCCGCCCTCCATATAGCTCAAGGCAAATCCAAGCAAGGTGAAGCCGACCAGAACGATCCAGGCTTTTGCCAGGCTGGCAATCTCGACTGATTGATCCTGAGGCGCAGGCGCGTTGCTCTGGCTAGACAGATTTTGATTGCTCATAGCCCTACCCCCATTAAATAAAATACTGGGAAAATCATTACCCAGATCAGATCAACCATATGCCAGAAGGCTGTGCCTGTTTCGAGATTCTCCTCACTGGGCCATACGGCAACGATTGCCAGAATCACAAGGCCGAAAATGACGTGAGCCAGATGGAAGCCCGTCACCAGAAAATACAGGGTATAGAAGGAGTTGGTCTCTAGCCCCACCCCCATCTCGAATTTTTCATAATATTCCATGATTTTGAGAATCATGAAAACCACGCCCAGAATGCCAGCTCCCAACAAGGACAGCCTTGCCTTTTTGGCGTTGCCAACCTTGGCATAGCGCACCGCGACGGCGGCGATAAAGCCTGAGGTGAGCAGGATCAGGGTGTTGATGGTGGCCACAGGAACATTAAGGTGGCTGCGGGCCTCCTTGAAGATTTCAGGATGGAGCATTTCAGAGATGGCAAACCCCCATAGGGCTCCGCCAAATACAAAGATTTCACTGGTAATCAGGATCCACATCATTGGATCACCGGGCAGGCTTTCCAGTGACCAGGGGGATGCTTTTCCCTGTATGCGCCCTTGGGGTGATGTCTGTTCAAGTCCCTCAACTTTTACAGCATCCGCGCTTGTATCATTCATAGTCTTCGTCCAGCTTCTGCCAAAGGCTCCCTTTTGATCCGGGGTGGGTCAGGTCACCAGATGGCGGTAAATCATCGGCAAAGCATTGGTCAGCCGAGATGGGTGGGACATGATGGCATAGCCATTCTGCCCAAAAATGCGTGGCAGATAAGCCCGTGCTTTGCTGTCGACGGTCACCCCGAAAACGGAGTGTCCTTGCCGGCGGGCTTCCTGCACAGCTTTGCGCGTATCTTCAATGCCATAGCGCCCTTCATAATGATCAAGGTCATTGGGTTTGCCATCGGTGATGACCAGCAGCAGCCGCTTTTGGCTAGAGCGCTCAGAGAGCACATGGGTCATGTGACGAATAGCAGCGCCAAGGCGGGTATAATGGCCCGGTTTTAGTGCCGAAATGCGTTTGACCACCTGCTTGCTCATGGCTTCATCAAACTGCTTGCAGGGCCGCATGAAGATCTTGTCGTTGTGAAGGGTCGAGAAGGTATAGATCGCATGATCATCCCCCGTTGCTTCCAAACCGTAAGCAAGGGCTGCAAGAGCCTCGCGCTCGATATCAATAATGGAGCGCCCTTCAACAATTGCTTCGGTTGAGCGGGACACATCCATCAAGGTACACACAGCCAGATCGCGCGCCACGGTGCGGGACTGGACAAAAACGCGGTCCGAGCTCTCGCCAGTGGCTTTGAGATCCACCCAAGAGCGAATGGCTGCTTCCATATCCAGATCATCGCCATCAAGCTGACGGTTGATCTTGGCACGCTTGGGGCGCAGGGCTTCGAACTGGCGTTTGACCGCATTGATCCGCCGCCAGATTTCCGGATCCTCCATAAATTCCGGTTCGGCCTCATCCTGATCACTTTCATCAATCAGGACAGAGCAATAATCCTTGATATAGGAGTTTGACCGGCAATCCCATTCCGGATAGAGCACCTTGCCTGAGGCTGCCACGCGCTCCATATCTTCCGGAGCCATATCAAGGTCAAAGGCGAGCTTGTTTTTGGGCTTGTCCCTGACGTCGGCCAGACCCAGCTCTTCCATATCATCCTTGGCTTTTTTGGCATTTTCCTCGTCATCATCTTCCACCTTACGGTTGATGTTGAGGAATTCTGTCCAGCTCAGGATTGCTTCAAAGCGGGCAAGCAGCAGGGAGTTGCGGTCATCGGCATTGTCGCTTTCGCGGCGGGTTGCCTTATGGCTGCCCTCCTCGCGCTCTTGCTGTTCTTCGCCCTCGCCGCCTTCAGGCTGATGATCATCCCCGGCATTTTTGCGCGCTTTGACATAGGTCGATTTGCGCAAATCAATCCAGAGAGGCACAGCCCGATGCGGCTTGTAATCTTTGGGTGCAGGGAAAGAGCCGGATAGACGGGTTGGGTCCTTGATCATGCCCAGCATTTCGCGGCCCATTTCAGAGGCGGGTTCCCCATCCCCCAAAAGCGCGCGGATGGCTTCTTCCACCCCCTGCTCCATCTGGGGAAGACTTTGCTTTGGCCGCTGTTTTAGAAGTACGGCACAGAGCTTCCAATAAAGATTGCGCAGGGCCGGAAAATCTTCCAGCATGGCTTGTGTTTGCTGATAGGCTTCCTTGATGGCCTCAAGGTCGGCCTGAAGCGGGTCTTTTGTTGCTTCGTGATAATCAGGCAAATAGATGGCAAAGACGGCCAGCCATTTATACAGATCCTCATTGAGGCTTTTTTCAGGAAAGGCATCCACCTTCAAAGGAAGGCTCAGGCTTGCGCCATCAAAAACGGGGCGCTGGATTTGCTCGTGAACATTACCAATACGCCGCAGCCATGACAGGCGGTGCTTGCTTTTCTCGGCGCTGGCTGCCTTGAATTCAACCGACTGGTCCCCGCCCAAGGCGCGGAACAACAGGCTAAGGCGCGCTGACATTTGCTCAAAGGTAACTTCAGCCTCGGGGAAGTGATCGGCCTCGCCAGCCTTGGAAATCATGTCGTGCCAATAGGCCCCGACCGTCTCTTCCGGCTCCCAAAAGACAAAATTGGATTCGCCCATGATCAAACTCCTGAGCTTTTCGCGGCTCCTATCAAGAGCAAAAGGCTTTGCGCCCCTCTCTCTGTTTCCATTTGCCTTTGGCAGGCGCCAAAGCCAAAGAGTGATGCAGCCGGATGGACCGATACGGGAGCAAGGCCCCCGCATAATAGGGGCATTTAGCCAAGGGTAATCTGAACCAGATCGCGCAGGCCTGCCTTGACATCTTCATCATCGGTCAGCGGCTCGATCATTGCGGTATTGACCGCCATCTCAAGTTTCATGCCACTGGCAATAAGGGTCGCACAATAGACCAGCAAGCGGGTGGAAATCCCTTCTTCCAGATCCTGGCCCTTAAGGTCACGCAATTTACCGGCAAGGCGCACCAGAAGGGAGACCTTGTCTTCATCAAGACCGGATTCGCGCGCAACCACCTGCATTTCCAATTGCGGGTTCGGGAAATCAAATTCCAGAGCAAGAAAACGCTGGCGGGTGGATGGCTTGAGCGTTTTCAGCACATTCTGATAGCCCGGGTTGTAAGAAACAACCAGCATGAAATTATCGGGTGCTTCCAGAAGCTCGCCCGTGCGCTCCAGCGGCAGAATGCGCCGGTCGTCGGTGAGCGGATGCATGACAACGGTGACATCCTTGCGGGCTTCAACCACCTCATCAAGATAACAGATGCCGCCTTCACGCACGGCGCGGGTCAAAGGTCCATCAGACCAGACAGTCTCGCCCCCTTGCAGCAGGTAGCGGCCGGTCAAATCGGCAGCAGACAGATCATCATGACAGGAGACCGTATGCAGAGGCAGGCCTAGCTTTGCCGCCATATGGGAGACAAAACGGGTTTTACCGCAACCGGTTGGACCTTTGAGCAGCAAAGGCATCTTATTGTTGTAAGCTGCTTCAAACACAGCAACTTCATCGCCTTGGGCTGCATAGAATGGAAGTGTGGCGGCTACGCCCTCTTCCTCAATTTTGTTTTGGACCGTATCAGACATTTTACCCTTCCCAGGAGTTCGGGTTCAACTCACATGCTTTATGGCATTTTGTGATCACTCAGCGGATATCTTCTGAATGATCAGAAAAGGCAATTAAGGGAGAAAAGCGATTTCAGGCACAATCGGGAACCGGGTTATCTGGCCCGCCGCCTTTAGGACGCGGGCCAGATAAATCTTTTCTTATTCAGCAGCAGCGGTTTCTTCGCTTGCTGAGATCAGTTCTTTCTGAGGCTTAGCCATTGCGTAGATGAAGAGCAGAGCTCCAAGAACAACAACGACACCAGAACCAAGACGCATCCAGTAGAAGAAGATCAGCTGATCTTGTACATCCATGAAGTATTCACCCATGACGCGCTGCAGATGTGTCTGAACAACACCAGCAAAGGTCAGAACGAAGGTCATGAATGCCATACCACCGGTCATCAGCCAGAAGCTGATCATATTGAGGACCTGGTTGTAAGGTTCGCGCTTCAGAAGGATTGGCATTGCATAAGTGATGATCGCCAGGTTCAGGGACACATAGGCACCGAAGAATGCCAAGTGACCGTGAGCGGGAGTAACCTGCGTGCCGTGTGTGAGATAGTTCACGCTAGACAGAGTATGCAGGAAGCCCCAGACGCCAGCACCGAAGAAGGCCAGGGTCGCACAGCCGAGAGCCCAAAGGACCGCAGCTTTGTTTGGATGATCACGACGACCTTTCCACACCATGACGAAGGAGAAGACAACCATTGCAAAGAATGGAGCAACTTCGAGGGTGGAGAAGATAGAACCGATCCACTGCCAGTAACCAGGTGTACCAATCCAGTAATAGTGGTGACCTGTACCCAGCACGCCAGAGAAGAGTGCCAGTGCAGCAATGGCATAGATCCATTTGTCGATCACTTCGCGGTCAACACCGGTCAGTTTCAGCAGCAGGAAGCCAAGGATGGAAACCATGATCAGTTCCCAGCCGCCTTCCACCCAAAGGTGAACAACATACCACCAGTACATTTTGTCCAGTGCCAGGTTACCCGGGTTGTAGAATGCGAACAGGAAGAAGACAGCCAGACCCCAAAGACCCAACAGAAGAACGTTGGAGATGGTGGTTTTACGGCCCTTCAGCACGGTCATGGAGATGTTGTAGAGGAACATAAGTGCCGCAACAACGATACCCAGTTTCACCCACAGTGGTTGCTCGAGGAATTCACGGCCTTCGTGAACACCGAACAGGTAAGAGATCACAGCACCAGCGGAACCGATAACCCAGATAGCCAACTGGATATAAGCCAGTTTGACAGAATGGATTTCACGCTCAGCTTCTTCCGGGATCAGGTAATATGCGGCACCAAAGAAACCGCAGATCAACCATACAATCAGAGCATTCGTATGGATCATACGAACAATGTTGAACGGCACGAGTTCCGACAGGAAGTTCGGAGCTACATAAATGTAACCGGCCAACAAACCGAATGTCACCTGTGCTGCAAAGAGAACCATTGCAACGATAAAGTACCACAAGGCGACTTTTTGACTTGAATATTTCATAGCTTAGTCTCCTTGCCTCTAGCCGGCTTCGTTCGGCGGCCAGCCCTGGGTGTCAATCTTGCTGGTCCACTCAAGGAAGTTAGCAAGATCGTCCAGTTCTTCCTCAGAGAGGTTGAACTGAGGCATCTGACGACGCCCTTCGATACCAGTCGGCTGATTTTTCATCCATTCCTTGATGGTCTCTTTGGCCCCTTCAGGGTCATCCTTACCACCGTAGCGGACGAACACATTTCCGACCTCAGGAGCATAATATGCCCCCTCACCCAAAATGGTGTGACAGTTAATGCAGGAGTGTTTCTCCCACACATGCTTGCCGCGAATCACAGATTCGCTCAATTGATCATTGTTTGATGACTCGTTCAGAACATAGAGATGGCTCTGCGCGGTCAGAACAATGAAGATTAAAAAGAAGAACAAGGAGCCGCCATAGAAGATATTGCGGGCCTTGGACTTCGTCATCATTTCGCTCATAACGCCCTCCAGCGAGGGATAATTCCCAACACCTAAAACACTAAAGGGAGGGCACTGCCCTCCCCTTGACGAACGTCAATCACTTGTATTCTTTGAGTTTTTTCACCTCAACCTTTTGTTATTCTTCATTAAATTTAAAAGAAATTCTCACACAAAGGTAACTAGCCACGCAGCCGGGGCGTCGTCAAAACCGGGAAATAGACCCCAATAAAAAGCACGAATCCCACAACCCAGAACCCCCCACTGATCCAGATCCAGTGATCATAAGTCGCAGGCACCAAATCAGGCAAAAAGGCCCTCACCAACCCTGAAAGCACAACCAGAATATAGGCCAGCGCCACCATAGGCCGCACCTCCAGCGGCCTGCCGGTATGCCCCAAGGAAGCCCGCGACATGACCGCCACGGTCATACAGCCAATAGCACTGATGGCAAGCAAATGAAGGGCTGAGCTTTCTGACGCAAGACCCGTTACTTGTGCCAAACCGTAAAAGGCATAGGCGAGAATCAGCATGGAGTAGCCCAAGTGAAGGCTCCACAGAATAGGCACCTTCAAGGTCGCCTGCCATCGCCAGCCAGAAAAACGCCAGGCATTAGCCAATGCAGCAGCAAGAGCCAAGCAGCCTGTTACCATTTCCGGCAAGCTAAAAAAGAAGGACAAAGTGAACAACCCCGTGGTCACAAGCGCAAGCTTATTAGCCCTTGGATCTGTGTCCGGCAATTGCTCTTCTTCATATCCCATTCGCCGCATGGCATTGCGCGTAAAGGCTGGCACCACGCGCCCGCCAATCACAAAAACCATCATCCCCACAGTGAACAGGCCAAGGCGAAGGCCTGTTTGTGCGGTCTCCTCGCTCAGCCCCAGCCATTCCAGATGGCATAGAAGATTGGCAATCCAAAGCACCCCCAGCAAGCTGATGAAGATAAGATTATGCAATTGGGGATTATTGCGCATCTGCATAACAAGGCGCACAAGAAGGGGCGGCAGGAAAATAAGGTCTGCAAAAGCCACCAGCCCCACAGGCAGCGTACCGGAATACCACATAGCAATACGCCCCAGAAGCCACAGGCCACCGACGCTCATGATATAGGCAGCACGCGCAGGCTGGGTTTTTGTCCAGTTTGGAACTGCGGTTAAAAAGAAGCCCGCGACCACCGCAACGGCATAGCCATAAATCATTTCATGGGCATGCCAAACCGCCCCATCCATAGCAACGATTGGGGTTAGGTAAGAAAAAAAACCGCCTTGGCTGTATAACTCCGACAACCACGCAGAAATACTGAATATTGCGAATAGGCTGGCAAATAAAAAGAAAAACCGGAAGCCTTCCGTCAGCACGACAGGTACGGCTGATTCATTAGTTAAACGGTTCATTTAGCCCTCAAACCCTATGGTTCACCATCATGGCCATCTCCAAGCCACTTACAGCGACCTTTAAATAACCCCCCAAAAAAACCAAGCACTCAGCAAGCTTAAAAATCACAAATCAAATAAAAAAATCAAAAAAACTCCACTCATCAAAATCCTTAAAATAAAAACAAGTATTCATTATAAATATTTGAAAATCACACTCATAAAAAGCGCATTTTTCCTTTAATTGCATACTGTTATAGGGACAAAGAAAAAGTCTTGACGAAAGTCAATGAGGCAAACAGCCATTCACCGAATGCTTTGAGCATGTCAGAGATGCGTCAGCATCCTGCGGTCCAGACCTCAAATTCCCATTGTTAGTAGGCACTAGCTTATTGCAACGGACGGCAGAGGCTTGTTTTCTCGCAGGCAGCCAGCTTTTTCATCTTTGAACAAAAGTTAAGGGAAGTTAGATTTCCCGCCCTTTGTTTGGCTTTGGTCAATTGCATCAGAGCCAGAAGAGACCAGACTAGGCAAGACCAGACCACCGACTGCCGGAGAGACCAAAATGCAAAAAACAGGCAAAGTATATTTGATCGGCGCAGGTCCGGGAGACCCAGATCTTCTTACCGTCAAAGCTCTGCGATATTTGCAGTCAGCCCAGGTTGTTATCTATGACCGCCTGGTCTCCGATGAAATTATGGCCCTGATCCCACCAGAAGCGGTTCTTGTGCCGGTGGGCAAAGCTCCCAAGCATCATATGGTCCCTCAGGAAGGCATCAATGAATTGCTGGTCGAGCATGCCCAGAAAGCCGAAATCATCGTGCGCCTTAAAGGGGGCGACCCTTTCATTTTCGGTCGCGGCTCGGAAGAAGCCCAGCGACTGGTGGAAGCAGGCATTCCTTTTGAAGTGATCCCGGGCATTACAGCGGCGCAGGGATGCGCGACCAGCCTACATGTCCCCCTCACCCATCGCGGGCTTGCCACCGGGGTGCGCTATGTTACCGGTCATTGCCGTAATGATGTACCGCTGGATCTGAATTGGCAGAGCCTTGCCGATGAAGATACCACGCTGGTGGTCTATATGGGCCTTGCAGCCATTGAACAGATTTCTCGCGAGTTGATCGCCCATGGCATGAACCCCGAAATTCCGGTTCTGGCCATTTCCAAAGGCACCACCAAAGACGAGCGCCATGTTTTGGCTGATTTGCGGACCGCTTATCAGGTTGCCAAACAGGAAGAGCTGAAAGCCCCGACCCTGTTCATCATTGGCGAAGTGGCGTCCTTTACCGGCCAACTACAGGTTGATGAGCACCTATCCGCTGTCAGCGGTGATGCAGTGGTGCAGGTCAAGGAGGCAGCTCATGGCTAGGCAAGGCACCAAGCATTCTCGCATCCAATTGCGGGCATTGGCTTTTTGCGCGGCCTTGATTGCGGCACCTTTTGTGACCGCAAGTGCCCTTCTTGCCAATGAGTTTGATTTTACCACTGACACGGAAATGTCCGAATTTGTGCGCCAGGATTGCGGAGCATGCCATGGCCTTACGCTGAAAGGCGGGCTGGGGCGACCACTGCTCAAAGAGAATCTTGAGCATTTCGATTTGGAAACCATTGAGGAAGTGATTCTGGATGGCATCCCCGATACAGCCATGCCGCCTTGGCGCGGCCTGCTGAGCGAGGATCAAGTTCGCCAGATTGCCAAAGCATTGAAAGAAGGAACCATCCAATGAGCCATTCTCCTCTTGCAAAATTGTTTATGGCTGGCATGTTGTCCGCCCCTTTGCTTTTGGCCTCGCCCATTGCGCAAGCCGAAGAGATGCTGCGGGCAACTGGCGATTTGGGCCTGATCATTGAACGAGCAACAGGGTCCATTCTTATTGTCGAGACAACCAATCGCACCACCCTTAAACGGGTTGAGGGCCTTGGTGATGTCTCGCACGCCTCGGCCGTTTACTCGCGTGACGAGCGGTATGCCTATATTTTTGGCAGAGATGGTGGCCTGACCAAGATCGATATGCTGAAAGGCGAGATCGTTAAGCGGGTAGTTCAGGGCGGCAATTCCATTGGCGGTGCGATTTCTGATGATGGCAAGTTGATCGCGGTGTCGAACTACGAACCCGGTGGTGTTAAGGTCTTTGACGCTGATAGCCTTGAGCTGATTGCTGATATTCCCGCCACTTTTGGCAAAGACAAGGTTCTGTCTAAAACAGTTGGCCTTGTGGACCTGCCGGGTCGCAAATTTGTTTTCACCCTGTGGGATGCGGGGGAGACATGGGTTGCAGATTTCTCCAAGGGCAACAAGCCTGACATTCAGAAAATTCCGAATATTGGAGAATATCCTTACGATGCTTTGGTGACCGGTGATGGCCGTCACTATATTGCCGGCCTGTTTGGCGAAGATGGCTTGACTCATATTGATTTGTGGGCCACCGAGCTGAAGGCTGAGCGTATCCTGAAAGGCTATGGCAAGGGCGAGCAGAAGCTCCCCGTATACAAGATGCCTCACCTTGAAGGTTGGGCCAAAGCGTCAGGCCAGTTTGTTCTGCCTGCTATCGGACGGCATGAAATTTTGCTGATGGATGGCAATAGCTTTACAGAAACAGACCGCATCGAAGTGTATGGCCAGCCGGTCTTTGCCATGGCGCGCCCTGATGGACGCCAGATCTGGGTGAATTTTGCACCGCCCAAAAATGACACCATTCAGGTGATCGACTTGCCGAGCCGTAAGGTCATCAAAACCCTCAAGCCCGGCCCTGCTGTGCTGCATATGGAATTCACTCCTCGCGGGCATGAAGTCTGGATGTCTGTACGCGGCGCTGATGAGGTGCAGGTCTATGACACACAAACGCTGGAGAAGGTGAAAACCATGCCAGCGAAAAAACCGAGCGGTATCTTCTTTACAGCTCGTGCCCACAAAATCGGTCTATAGGAGATGCCATCATGAGCATGTTGGCAACCGGGGCCTATGCCGATCTTGATGAAGTAGATATGGCAATCGTGGACGATTGGCAGCGGGATTTTCCTCTGGTGCCGCGCCCTTTTTCCAAAATAGCCCAAGAGAATGAATGCCGGGAAGCGGAAATTCTGGATCGCTATAAGCAGCTGAAAGAAAAACGTATTCTCTCACGCATTGGCACTATTCTGGCGCCTAATACCATAGGTGCCAGCGTGCTGGCCGCAATGGCAGTCCCAATCGACCAGGTGGATCAAGTTGCGGCCAGCATATCCAATATGGAAGGCGTCAATCACAATTATGAGCGTGAAAACACGCTCAATTTGTGGTTCGTCGTCACCGCTGGCGACCGTCAGGCCGTGGATGCTATTCTGGCCCGCCTCGAAGCCGAGACAGGGTTTGAGGTTTTTCCTTTCTTCCTTGAGCAGGCCTATCATCTGGATCTGGGTTTCAGCCTTCGGCCCAATCGCGGTCACACCAAAGTGGTGCGGGCAGAGATTCCAGACACCAGCTGCATTCAGCCCGAAGATCGGGCTTTGCTTGGCGCCATTGAAGATGGCCTGCCGCTGGTGGGACGCCCCTATATGGAGATCGCAAACGGTCTTGGCTGGACTGAAGCACGAGTTTTGGGCCGCCTTCAGGATTTGCTGGGCGGCAATATCATTCGTCGGCTTGGCTGTGTGGTTCATCACCGCAAGGTTGGATATAAGGCCAATGCTATGGTGGTCTGGGATATCGCCGATGATAAGGTGAATGACATTGCCCCGCGTCTTGCGCGCGATCCGGGTGTTACCTTGTGTTATCGCCGCAACCGCCATCCCGGACGCTGGCCTTATAATCTTTATTGCATGGTCCATGCGGCCAGCAGACCTGATGCACAGGCCGTGATCGAGCGCCTGAACAATCAGGTTGGCCTGAATGCACGTAATCATTCTGTTTTGTTTTCCCGTCGCTGCTTCAAGCAACGCGGTGCCCAATTAGGATCACCTGCTCGCCACCCTTCCCCCCATGGCGTTGCAGCACAATGAAGGGGACGCGATTATGTCCGCAGCCCAAATGAAACCCTATACCCATGAGCAAGAGCGCCAGCGACAGGTCAAAGCCCTGATGCTGGAGCTTGATGAGACCGACAAGACCCTGATCAACCGGTTGCAGGATGGTCTGGATCTTGTGGAAGAGCCATACCGGGCAATTGCCAAAGAACTGCATCTTTCCCAGCCTGAAGTATTTGACCGTATTCAGCGACTTTTGGATATGGGCATTTTCTCCCGTTTTGGTCCGATGTTTGATGCGGACAAAATGGGCGGAAAATTCTGCCTTTGCGCGATGAAAGTGCCGCTTGTCGACTATGACAAGGTGACCGAGATCGTCAACTCCCATGACGAAGTAGCGCATAATTACAAGCGCGATCACAAGCTGAATATGTGGTTTGTGATTGGCAGCGACCGGCAGGAAGCCATTGAGGAAGTTGCACACAAGATCGAGGCCGAATCCGGTCTTGAAGTCTTGCTCTTTCCCAAAGAAAAAGAATTCTTCATCTCCCTGAAAATTGAGGTCTAGTCATGATGGATGCAGTCGATCGCCAGATTGTCACCGCCTTGCAAGGGGGAATGCCGCTAACCACCCGTCCTTGGCTGGGGCTTGCGCTAGATTTGGGACTTGCTGAGTCTGAGATTGTCGCGCGCCTTAAAGTCATGAAGGAAAATGGTATCATTCGCCGCGTGGCAGGCGTGCCGAACCATTACAAGCTGGGCGTGACAGCCAATGGCATGTCGGTCTGGAATGTGGATGATGAATTTGTCGACGAGATTGGTGAGCAAATTGGTGCGCTTGATTTTGTCTCTCACTGTTATCGCCGCCCACGGGCCCTGCCTGATTGGCCCTATAACCTGTTTGCCATGATCCATGGCAGCAATCGCGATGAAGTGTCTGAAAAGGCCAAAATTATCGAGAAATTGACGAGCGACAAGTGTCAGGATTGGGACATTCTCTATTCTAGCGCCATCTTAAAAAAGACCGGGCTGCGGCTTGCCAAAAGCTGAGCGCCACGGCCCCTTATGACCAAGAGGGGCTTTATCAAATGACAAAATGTCTGCGCTTTAGGCCATGATGAACAGGAGGTCCAACCGTGTTCCGTTTGACGCATTACCTTAGAGAAATCGCAAACCCCACTCCTCTTGGACCGCATCGTGAGCCACCCGGGCCGGTTGTGATCTGGAACCTAATCCGGCGCTGCAATCTTAAATGCAAGCATTGCTATTCCACCTCAGGGGATGTTGATTTTCCGGGTGAATTGTCAACCGAGCAGGTTTACGGCGTTATGGACAATCTTAAGTCCTTCCGCGTGCCTGTCTTGATCCTGTCTGGCGGCGAGCCTTTGATGCGCCCCGATATTTATGACATCTCCCAGCGCGCCAAGGACATGAAATTTTATGTCGGTCTGTCGACCAATGGCGTTTTGATTGATGAAAGCAATGTCGATAAGCTGGCCGAGATTGGCTATAATTATGTCGGTATCAGCCTTGATGGCCTTGGCAAGGTGCATGATGATTTCCGCGGCATGGACGGGGCTTTTGAGAAGAGCTTACATGCTGTGCGCCTGTTGCGTGACCGCAAGGTCAAGGTTGGCCTACGCTTTACTGTCACGCTGGACAATGCCCATACCCTGCCGGACTATCTTGATCTGTGCGAGAAAGAACAGGTCGACAAGATCTATCTCTCCCATCTGGTCTATGCTGGCCGTGGCAACAAGAACCGGGGCGACGATGCCCATTGGGAAATGACCCGCAATGTGATGACCGATCTCATCGAGCGGGCATGGCAGTCTGTTCTCAAAGGTGAAAGCAAGGAATTTGTGACAGGCAACAATGATGCCGATGGCGTTTTCCTGCTGCACTGGGTCCGCAAGAATATGCCCGAAAAGGAAGCGTATTTGCGCGAATTGCTAAACCGCTGGGGCGGCAATGCAACGGGCATTAACATCGCCAATATTGATAATCTGGGCAATGTTCATCCTGACAGTTTCTGGTGGCATTACACTTTGGGCAATGTGAAAGAGCGCGATTTTTCCGATATCTGGACAGATGTCTCCGATCCTCTTTTGGCCGGGCTCAAACAGCGCCCCCGTCAGATCAAAGGGCGGTGTGGTGAATGCAAATATATGAGCATTTGCGGGGGCAATACCCGCGTTCGCGCCTTGCAGCTTTCGGGCGATCCGTGGGCGGAAGATCCTGCCTGTTACCTCACTGACGAGGAAATCGGCCTTGAAGCTCCTTCAGAAGACCGCCTTGTGACACGACCTTTCACCGGCATCCGCAATGAGGCAAAGCATAATTATGGCTAAGCTTACCCTTTCATCTATTACCTCCGCTGCCTTTGGTGCTGCCTTGATGGCGGGCGTATCTTCCCCTGTTCAATCAAGCGAGATTGATGCGGCCAAACTTTACGCCGACAATTGCGCTGAATGCCATCAGGCAGAACGCCTAGGCGGCACGGGCCCTGCGCTCATTCCGCAAACTTTGAAGCGCAAGAAAGCGGACAAACTTGCCAAGATCATCTCTGATGGTCTTGAGCAGACCCAGATGCCTGCCTTTGGTGAAGATTTGAGCGCAGAGCAAATTGCAGCTCTTGCCGACTATATCAAAAAGCCACTTGGTTATGTTCCTGACTGGAATGAAGCCGACATTATGGCAACGCGCGAATTTAACGAAGACTACAAACCTGCGGAAAAGCCTGTTTTCACCGGCGATCCGATGAATGTCTTCATCGTGGTTGAAACCGGGGATCACCATGCCTCCGTGCTGGACGGGGATACCTTTACCCGTATGGACCGGTTTGAAACCCCTTACGCACTGCATGGCGGCCCCAAATATACCCCGGACGGGCATTATGTCTTCTTCATGAGCCGCGATGGCTGGGTGATGAAATATGACGTCTGGTCGTTGCAGGTCGTGGCCAAAATCCGCGTTGGCATCAATTCGCGTAATATCGCCATGTCCTCTGACGGGCAGCATCTGGCGGTGGCCAGCTATCTGCCGCACAATCTTGTGGTTCTGTCTACAAAAGATCTAAGCGTTGAAAAAATATTCGACGCCGAGGACCAGAATGGAAATACTTCCCGCGTTTCGGCTGTCTATCAGGATCCGATCCATGATAGATTCATCGTGGCCTTTAAAGACATTGCCGAAGTATGGGACGTCGCCTCGCAAGATTCGAAAGATGGCAGCCGCAAGCTGTTTGATTTGCGGCGGATTTCGGTTCCAGAACCTTTGGACGATTTCTTTTTTGACCAAAGCTATACCCAGCTGATGGGATCGGCCCGTGACGGCAAAACCGGCATGGCCATCGAGATGGCAAGCGGTGCTGTTTTGGGCAAGATCCCCCTGCCCGGCTTCCCGCATCTGGGGTCCGGTATCAGCTGGAAATATGGCGATAAGACCGTGATGGCCACACCGCATCTGCGCGAGGCCAAGGTCAGCGTTGTTGATATGGATAATTGGTCCATTGTGAAGACAATTGAGACAGAAGGCCCCGGTTTTTTCATGCGCAGTCATGAAAATTCGCCTTATGCGTGGTCTGGAGTCTTCTTTGGTCCGAATAAAGACAAAATGCATATCATCGACAAGAAGACGCTGGAGATCGTCAAGACCCTTCAGCCGATCCCTGGAAAGACTGCAGCGCATATTGAATTTGACCGTGATGGCAAACATGCCATCATGTCGATCTGGGAAAAGGATGGAATGATCATTATATATGATGCCAAGACCTTTAAAGAGGTCAAACGGATGAAAATGAGCAAACCATCTGGCAAATATAACGTTTGGAACAAGATCACTTTCTCGGAAGGAACCAGTCACTAATGACCCACACGCGCCCTTTAAAGCCCCACAAAGCCCCCGAGAAAGGGGAAAAGGACAGATCTGTCCTGATTGTGGCCCATGGAGAGCGCGGTGGACGGCTGGACAATGCGCATTTGATCGCCCTTACGCAGGAGGCTCAAAGCCTCTTGCCGCAAATCCAGATTGAATGCGCTGTTCTAAAGGGTGATCCTTCTATTGCTGATGCTTGGCAAACCCTGACCGGTAAAGAGCGGTATATCTATCCTTTCTTTATGAGTGACGGCTTTTTTGTCAGCACCATCTTGCCCAAAAAAATCAAGGCTGCGATCGGGGAGCCCTTCCCCGATTTGCACTATTTGCCCCCCTTTGGGGTCAGCCCCGATTTGCCGCAAGTGATTCTGTCCCGATTGTGCGACTTTCTCGATCAGGAAGGGCGGCTGGACGAAAGGCCACCTCTTTTAATTGCGGCCCATGGGGCAAGCATTGATCGCCAATCCTGCTTGCGAGCCAATGAGTTAGCCAAAGAAATTGAGACTTCGAATCATTTCTCCCCTGTCACAACGGCTTTTCTGGATGAGGCACCGTTTCTGGAAGACGTGATCCCGACGCTTGATCCGCGCACCATCGTCATGCCCCATTTTAACGGCCTTGGATCCCATGCAATTGATGACATGGCGGCTCTTAAATCCAAGGCTCCGTCCGGCATTTGTTTTACAGAGCCAGTGGGGGCCTTTCCCTCCGTTGCCAATCTGATTGCCCATGATATTGCGACAGCGCTTGACCTTGGGGATCGCCAGCAAGAAGCTGCAGAGTAAAACCGCAGGCCCGTTTTGCTGTCTCAATGCCCAGCACACAGGCTGCGGCACCGCCCTCATTTTGCCATATCATGCTCATCACATCCAGCTCGGCCTTTGCACGCCTCAATTAGGCTGAATGCACAGGCAACAATCGGGTGCAAGCCAAGTATGTTTGGCAAATTTTCAAATTGTGAGGAGAAAGAGACCCCCGACGGTTTTGCTGGCCCTTTGCCCGGTCCAAGCGACACAAGACCTAGCGTTTAACCGTCGGGAGAAGGAACTGAAAAACAGCCCCAAACATGGAAAGCCCTGCCTGGCAGCGCTTTGATCCAAACTTGCCAAAACCCTACTGAAAGCGCAGTGTTGCGCCCTTGACTTTGGTTAAGCATCGAAGCTGTTCAACGGTTCGTTGCAAGGTTTTTTGATTTTCATCAGAGATATTTTATCACTGGTGGCCACTGGCTTGCTCTATCATTTAAAAGCAGAAAAGCGTGCTCTTTTCATATGCCCGACTTATGCTTACTCTTTAAAAAATTTGAGCTTGGTCAAGGCTAGTTTTACGGGATTTTGCAGACTATATTCGCAACCTTGTAACAAAAGGAGACACCGTGACTTCTCCCCGGAAATCAAAGTCTTCAAAGAAATCCAGGTCACTATGGACCTGGGTTATGCTTGCCCCACTCATCGCAATTGCCGCAGCAATTTTTATGATGGGTCAAGAGGAACCACCACCGGCAATCGGCGGGCCATTTACGCTGGTGATGGCAGACGGGAAGCCCATCACCGAAAAAGCTTTGGAAGGCGAATATACCTTTATCTATTTTGGCTATACCGCCTGCCCTGACGTTTGCCCCACTTCTCTTGCAACGCTGTCAGCGGCCCTTGATGCGCTCCCCAAGGACAAGCAGCAGGTAACGCAAACGCTGTTTGTATCCGTTGATCCGGATCGCGACCAAGGTCAGGAGCTGGATGACTATGCCAAGACATTCCATGAAACCTTTATCGGGGTGACTGGAACCAAAGCACAGATCGATTCCATGATTGAGGCCTATAAGGCCTATTATAAAATCGACAAATCCAAGGACGAAGAATTCTACCCGGTTGATCACTCTTCCATCTTATATCTGATGGGGAAAGACGGGCACTATGTGGCTCATTTTACGCATAATGCACCGCCGGAGCGAATTACCAAAAAACTTCTTGAAATTCTCTGACGGATAGGCTGCAAAAAGCTTCTGCCCCCAATCATTCAAGGCAGCGTCGCCAAAAAGCAAAAGGGTGCCAATGATGCACACATGGTCAAAAAAACTTTCTCTGGCTCTTGCCGCTACTTTTCTGGCTTGGGGTAGCTCTTCGGTGCCCTCAAACGCGCTGAAAATTGAAGATCCGGCCCATATCCAATGGATCTATCTGGCTGGCAGAAGCATTCCGGATTCGCTCTATAGTGCTGCTGCTGACAAGGGTAAGGTTGTCCGAGTTTGCCGTGTGCGCCACCGCAAGGATTTTGAGGTTGGTTATCTGCAAGGCGGATTTTGCCAGATTGGTGGCGATGGCATGAGTCGTCCCTATAGCGAATATGAAGTTCTGGTCTTTGCCAAAAAGACCGGTTGGCAAGAAGCCAAACGTCGCCAGCTTCCGGCCAATGTGGAAGATATCAGTGCAGGCACACGCGGGGGTAATGCCCTTTATCTGTGCCGCATCCATTATGAAGACAGCATCGCCGTTGGCACCATTGATGGCGAAGGCTATTGCATTGCCGGTTACAAGACGGGCGAGCTGAAGTCTGACGAATTTGACGTTCTGGTTCGTCAATAAGCCGCTCTTTTTGTGACTTGAATTTACCTGTGAGGTCTTGATGCCAAATTTGAATAGCTCTGATGCTGAAACAGCAAAGCAGGGCACGATCCCATGTGAGCTGGATCAGCTGAGCACAGCCTTTGGCAAACAGGATGTCACACCTGAAGCACGCCAGAGCCGGATCCGGTCTTTGTTCCAGTCCATTGCCGGTCGCTATGATTTGATGAATGATCTGATGAGTGGCGGTATGCACCGGCTCTGGAAAACACGCTTTGTCTCCCGGGTGGCCAATCTGCCCGAGGGACCAATCGTCGATATAGCTGGCGGCACCGGAGATATTGCTGCACTGCTTCTCAAGCGTTTTTCGGATCGCCCGATTACGGTGCTTGATCCCTCCTCCAATATGCTGGCCGTTGCCAAAGAGCGACTGGGCGAGACTTGTTCTTATCTTGAAGCACAAGCCGAGGATTGGCCTGCGGAGAGTAACAGTGTTGCCGGAGCGACCCTCTCCTTTGGCCTTCGCAATTTCACCCAGCCGACACAGGCTTTTACCGAGCTCGGTCGGGTGCTAAAACCCGGCGGTCGATTGCATATTCTGGAATTTTCTCAGCCTGATCCGTGGCTGGCTCCACTTTACCGGCTTTATTCTCGTATGGTCATTCCCGCGATCGGGGCCTTGGTGACCGGCAACCGGGGGGCCTATAGCTATCTGGTCGAATCAATCTCCGGCTTTCCCTCCATCGAGGTTGTCAGCGACGCCTTGGAGCGCTCGGGCCTTAAGGTGGTTCATACGGAAAAAGTCTTATTCGGGATCGCGGCTATTCATATTGCCGAAAAACCGGATGTCTCATAGTCTGAAGACGCGCCGATAGAAGTAACGCCGTTTCTTTTTTCACCCGATTGCCCGCATTTTCAGGAGATTGTGCATGGCCGAGACCAGGCCCTCTCACAGCAGCAAAACCGGCATTTGGCTGCAAGCCATCCGCCCCAAAACCCTGCTCCTCTCCCTTGGGCCTATATTGGCTGCGGGCATTGAGGTCTGGCGCTTGAGCGGGGTGGATGCGGCGGACGGCATCGACCCACGCTGGATTTTGCTTCCGCTTATTGCCTCCTGCGCCATGGCAATCCAGATTGCGACCAATCTTTGGAATGATGCCGCTGATTCTGCCTCGGGCCTTGATCAGGCATCAAAGCGCCTTGGCCCCCCGCGCATGACATCGCTTGGTCTTCTTACTGCGCGCGAAGTGCGAATGGGGGCCTTTGTCTTTTTGGGCTATGCTGCTCTTTCTGGGCTTATTCTCTCTTATCTTGGCGGTTTTCCCATTGTGATGATCGGGCTTTTGGGGCTTTTCTGTGCCCTTGGCTATTCGTCTGGCCCCTATCCGATCTCTGCCTCTCCTTTTGGCGAGATCTTTGTCCTTGTCTTCTTTGGCATTCTGGCCGTCACGGGCACAACCTTCTTGCTGACCGGCCATTGGCCACCCTCTGCAACGCTTGTCGGCTTTTATGTGGGGCTGCCAGCAGCGGCTGTGCTCACAGTCAACAATCATCGGGATCGGGTTGGTGACGCAAAGGGGGGTAGAAGAACCCTTGCTATCTTGATGGGGCCGGATCGCACAAAGGGATTTTATGCCACGCTCATGCTCATTTCTTCCTTGGGCATGATGCATGTGGCGGCTTTTGACCCGGTTGGCATTTTGCTTTCCGCAGCTTTAGCCGGCTTTGCAGTCCTAGAGCCGATTCGTCAGGTCTGGCTGGCGGAAGATGCTGCGGCTCTCAATTCTGCTTTGGCCCAGACTGCTGCCTTTCAGCTCATCTGGGTGCTTGCCTTTGGCCTGCTTGGCCTTTTTCAGTCGTAAATTACGCCATCAGGCCAGCGAACCCTCACATTCTGAATCACAGAATCTGGGTTCTCTATACGTTATAAAGGCAAAAGGAAAAGACGAGACAGTGTTGGGCTCTCTCGTCTTTTCGCATTTTTAGTCGGTAGAATTCAGGCTGACCAAAGAAAGTGTCTTACCTTGCAGCCATGCACTGGCACATAGCTTTGGCAAAACAGCCTTTGGAGCCTTCCAACCTCGTCCGCTTTTCTTGCCTGATTGATGTTGTCACCAAGCAAGATTCGGATTAGTTGGCCTTCTTCATACCGTCTTTTTTCATATCGCCGTCCATTTTCATGCCTTTCATTGGCTTCATGGCGCCGACTTTGCCGATTTTGATATCAACGGTTACCTTACCGGCTTTCTCGAAAGTAAGCTCGATGGGGAAGGTCTCACCCTGTTTCAGAGGCTGTTTCAGCTTCATCAACATGACATGATAGCCGCCAGGCTTGAGGGCAACTTCCCCCTTTTCAGGCACAGGAATACCATCTTTTACTTCCCGCATTCGCATCACATCCCCATCCATGATGTGGGTGTGCAATTCAGTACGCGCGGCAACATCCGAGCTGGCTGAAACCAGACGATCTGCGGCACCGGCATTTTTGATGGTCATGAAGCTGCCACCAGCTTTGGCTTTGCCTGCTGTAGCACGGGCGAAAGCGCCGGAAATGGTCAAATCACCCAGTTTAACATCAGCAGCAAGGGCTGGTGTGGCCAGAACAGCAGACAGAAGTGCTGCAGTCAGAATTTTTTTCATGTGGTGTTCCCGTCTCTATAGGATCAACATTTATCTGGTAACGCAGTGCCACACTGGCAGTTAGGCGCACCGGCTCATAATTGACACTGAGTAGACCCGTGTTGTTCTAACAAACTGTCAAATTATTTGGTTAAATGACGCATCATTTTGGCAATGACGCATTCATCATGAATCAAGCTTTACTCTGGATTTTCCGTAGCGGATATGGCGAAAGCGAAGGGGCAGGACGCGACTCGGCACATAGCTGCGAATTGGCCAAAGAAGGCGATTCACTTAAAATCTATGCGAAAAGTGGGGGATCTCTGCCGAGATTGTCGGACAGTGTTGGATCTGAAACAACAATCTCATCGCGATTGGAAGGACGAAGGACCGCAAAGGCAGTCATATCCGGCACAAGATGCAGCGGCGCTCCGGCTGCAACGGGTGCATTGTCTGCGCTCAAAACCATGCAATATGGGCATTGATAGGTTGGAGTCTGGGGAACCGTCCCCTCTCCGTCCGGCCCATTCAGTTGAGCTGCAACATTTGCCACTTGCTGGCAGATAACCAGCGGAATGCCGTCTTCGTTGACGGTGATCGCAAGGCCCAGAGGCAGGGCTGCCCGCAAGGTGATTGCAAACAGCACAAAGGCCATGGCAACGGCCCGCAGCCCTTCGCTGCTCAGCGACGGGGCGCTTAAAAAGTTCATCTCAAATGTCTTTTTTCTTTCAAACATTTAAAAAGCGCTTTTTCACCGGTATGCAGGCCATATTTGCCTAATTAGCCATGCGAGACTAGGACGGAATCCGCCCTGTGACAAGATGGCTAGAAATTGCACCTTTAAAAACTCGCTCTCCTTGATGATGGTCAAGTAGTCCCCTCCCATGCATGGCCAATATGTGGATGCGAGTTTTCGCACATTGCATATTGTTGGACGCAATGTTCTCTCGCATGACCGCCTGGGCAGGCAAAATAATTCAGGTTATTTGGGTCCGGGCTTCATGCATTCAAATGTAAGGGGCACTTACAATGAAATCACTGAAGCGTATCCTTGGCGCTTCCACAGCTGCCATTATCGGTTTTGGTGCTGCTGGAGCTGCTTATTCCGCTGAATCCCTTGACGATGTCATGAAGCGGCGTGGTCTTTCCCAGAAAGACTTGTTGGCCGCAGCCAAGACATATACCCCAACCGGTGGTCGCGATGAGTTCGTGGCATTCTCCTCCGGCGGTCAGTCTGGCCAGATCATCGTTTACGGCATCCCTTCCATGCGTATTCTGAAATATGTCTCCGCATTTACCCCAGAGCCATGGCAGGGTTTCGGTTTTGATGATGAATCAAAGAAAATCCTGAAAGAAGGTTCACCTGAAGGCAAGATGCTCACATGGGGTGACACTCACCACCCTGCGATCTCTGAGACCAATGGTGAATATGACGGTGACTGGCTGTTCATCAACGATAAAGCCAACCCACGTATTGCCGTTATCAACCTGCACGACTTCGAAACCCAGCAGATTGTTCGCAACCCGGTCTTCCAGTCCGAGCATGGTGGCGCGTTTGTTACACCAAACACCGAATATGTTCTGGAAGCTGCGCAGTATGCGGCACCTTTGGGTGGCGAATATGCTCCACTGTCCGAGTTTAACGAAAAATATCGCGGTGGTGTAACCTACTGGAAATTTGATCGTGAAGCTGGCCGGATTGATCCGTCCAAATCCTTCACCGTTGAAATGCCTCCATACAGCCAGGATTTGTCTGACGCCGGTAAACTGGTATCTGACGGCTGGTCCTTCACCAACTCCTTCTGCTCCGAGCGCTATGTTGGCGGCATCGAAAGCGGACGTCCTCCTTTCGAGGCTGGTTGTTCTGCAAACGACACCGACTTCCTGCATATCGTGAACTGGAAGAAAGCAGCTGAGCTGATTGCTGCTGGTAAGGGTAAGGAAATCAACGGTCACCAGGTTCTGCCAATGGATGTTTCCATTGAAGAAGGTGTTCTGTTCCTGGCTCCTGAAGTGAAGTCTCCACACGGTGTTGACGTTACTCCAGACGGTAAGTTCCTGATCGTATCCGGTAAGCTCGACACTCAGGTTACCGTTTACTCCTTCGAAAAGCTGATGGAATCCATCAAGGCCAAGAAATTCTCCGGCAAAGATCCTTATGGTCTGCCAATTCTTGATCTTGAATCTGTGATTCACAAGCAAATCGATCTGGGTCTTGGCCCACTCCACACTCAATTCGACAACAAAGAATGTATCGCTTACACCTCTTTGTATGTGGATAGCCAAGTTGCCAAATATGATTATTGCGAAGGCAAGATCATCGACAAAGTGTCCGTTCACTACAATATCGGCCACTTGATGACCATGGAAGGCGACACCGTTTCTCCTAAAGGGAAATATCTTGTTGCTCTGAACAAGCTGGCGATTGACCGCTTCAACCCAGTTGGTCCTCTGCATCCGCAGAACCACCAGCTGATTGATATCGGCAACACCAAAATGGAATTGCTCTATGATATGCCAATTCCGCTCGGTGAGCCTCACTATGTGGTTGCTATCTCGGCTGACAAGCTGAAGCCACTTGTTCGCTATAAATACGGCACCAACAGCCGCACAGGCAAACGCCATGAGTTTGCGGTTCGCCCAGGTCGCGAGAAAATCGTTCGCACCGAAGGTCGTGTCGACATTTATGGTACTGCAATTCGTTCACATCTGACGCCAGAAATCGTAGAAGTTGAAGAAGGGGATGTAGTATCCTTCCACTTCACAAACGCGGAACGCGCTCAGGATGAGACACACGGCTTCGCAGTAGACAACTACAACGTCAACCTGTCTCTGGAACCAGGCAAAACTGCGTCTGCGACCTTTACAGCTGATGTTCCTGGTGTCTTCCCATACTTCTGCACCGAGTTCTGCTCTGCCCTTCACCTGGAAATGCAGGGTTACCTGATTGTTCGTCCGAAAGGCACAAAAGCTGGTTCTGGCGAAGTGAGCGTTGGTACAACTTACACCAAAGCTGACTATGACAAGCAGTACAAAACCAACCTGCAGACTCAGCAAGTCATCGATAGCGTTGTTGCTTACATCGTATCCACCAACTTCAAAGACTTCGACAACGTCGTAGCTCTGGTTGAAGATGCGACAGATCAGCTCGGCCGTATCGAAGAAGTGAAGAAGAAAGCTGAAGAAGCGGCTGCCAAAGAAGATTGGAACAATGCGATGCTTTGGGCCAACCAGTGGTGGCAGTTCCAGGTTAAAGCCGCTGACATTGGTCTTCGCGCTAAAACCTATCTTGAAGAGCATGGCGCTGTTGTGAAGAAGTAAGCTTCTTACCTCACAATTAGCATCAATTGAAAGGGGGCCTCTGGCCCCCTTTCTTCACCATGTGACTACCACTTAAGTATTTGGCCTAGCGCGTTAGTTTCTCTTTTGTGCAGATACTTAACGAAGGTCAAGGCTATTGCCAAAGCGGCATGGCAAGTACTTGTTATACAAGCCTGAGGGATGATTTCGAACAAGCCAGCTTCCCGGTCCAAGGCGTAAGAGGTTCGATGAGGAGTGACCAGATGCGACCTGTTTTTAGATCCGTACTGAAAGGACTGAGTGTAGCCGCGCTTGCGCTTGCGGTTACCATGCCTGTCGCCACCACGGAGACCAGTGCACAAACTGCAACGGCTGAGAAAAAAGTCGAGAAGAAGAAGAAAAAGCGTGATCCGCGCGCCAAAATCTATCGCACCAAGTCCTGCATGGCCTGCCATGGCCGCAACGGTGCCCGCGCTATCCGCGATTATCCTAACCTTGCAGGCCAGAACGAGAAATATCTCAAGCAGCAGATGCTTGATATTCAATCTGGCAAACGGGTTGCCAGCATTGAAGAAGAAACCGGACATCCACGCACCAAAGGTATGGCAGACGTGATGCATCTGGTGAACAAAAAAGAAATTGGCGAATTGGCCAAATGGCTGTCAGAGCTTCCTCCAGCCAAACTACGCCCACCAGAAGAGCCTGTGTCTGAAGAGCAGATTGCCGCTGGTAAAAAAGCTTACAAAAAATTGGGCTGTAAAGCCTGTCACGGTAAGGATGGCACCAAAGCCTCCAACAAAGCCTACCCGCTTATTGCTGGCCAGAAACGCGCTTACCTGATCAACCAGATGACTGATATGCGCGAGAAAGTCCGCGTGAATGGCAAGTCGAAACTGATGTATGGCGTGATCAAACGTGCCAAGGACGATCAGATCGCTGCAATCGCCGACTATCTGTCAACAGTTGAGCGCAAAGCCAAGAAAAAGAAGAAATAGACGAATTCAAGATGCGGGCCGCGACCAGAAACTGGCCCGCTCCTTGACCCACGGACCTGACTATTGGAGTCAATTATGAAAAAATACATGAAATTCCTGGCAATTGGCTGCACAGCTCTGATGCTGTCTGGCACTGCTTACGCCGCAGGCGGCTGGAACGAGGGCAACGAAGAGCAGGACGAAGCCCTGCACCTTACCCCCACTCATGAAGGTGGTGTTGATACTTACGAAGTGTGTTCTGCCTGTCACCAGCTTAACGGCTGGGGTCTGGAAGACGGCACCTTCCCGCAGCTGGCTGGCCAGCACGCGGTTGTGACCATTAAGCAGCTTGCTGATATTCGCGCCAAGAACCGCGATAACCCAACCATGTATCCTTTCGCGCTTCCTCGCGAAATTGGTGGGGCGCAGGCTCTTGCTGACGTTGCTGCCTATATCGAAAAACTGCCGATGAACCCGAATAACGGCAAAGGGCCTGGCACAGATCTGGAGCTGGGTGAAAAGCTCTATAAAGAGAATTGTGTTCGCTGCCATGGTGAGCGCGGTGAAGGCATGCCGGATAAATTCTATCCATTGATTCAGGGCCAGCATTATAAATATCTGCTGCGTCAGTTCGAGTGGATCCGCGATGGCAAACGCCGTAACGCCAACCCTGACATGGTCAAGCAGATTGAAGGCTTCACCGACAAGGATATGGTTGCCGTTATGGATTACGTATCCCGTCTATCTCCACCTAAGGAAAAGCTGGGCGACCCTGATTGGGTGAACCCTGATTTTGATTGGTAAGCCAATCTTTTCGCAACATTTTGGGGCGCCTTTGGTGCCCCAAATTTTAAGACACGCACCTCCCCCATTCAGAATTTAAGAATGCAATATAGGTGAGTTGCGTTCCCCGGTTCATTATCGAAGCGGTCTCAAGCCTTGTCAGTTCGGTGTCTTGGTCGGGATCCGCCTCAAACGACAAGGCGTTATTCAAATGTCTGAAACTGCCAGCATTTCTCCTGTCAGCGAGTCAAATGACAAAAGAGTCTGGATCTATCGCATCCTCACTCTGGCCGGCATCGTTTGTGTGATTGGCTATTTCTTTGCTCCCCTCTGGTGGGTGTCTCTGGAAGCGGTCAATTATCCAAAACAATCCTTCCCTGATGGCGTAAAAATTCACTTCCATATTGATAGTGTTCGCAATGGCTGCATCTTGCGTCAATCTGCCGAGGTTGACGAGAAAGAAGCGCTGGATTGTGTGCATGAGATGGACACGATCAACCACTTTGTGGGCATGTTCCCAATCGCGTCGGGCGGACCGGTTGAAAAGGCATTCTCACCTTTCCTGGTTGGCTTGCTGGTGGTGATGCTCTTGGGCTTTGCCGCGCCTGGGCGCAAGTCCCGTATGGTTGTTATGGTTCTGGGGTTTGGAACGGTGGCCGCCTGGATGGGGCATGTTATGTATGCCAAAGACGGGCTCATGCTTCACTCCAAGGGCTATATTACCGGCATGGTGGTTTCTCTTGGTCAGGGTGATGAAGAGACGGATGAAGAAGAAGAACTGCATCCACTGGTTAAGCGCCTGCGCGAGGAAATGGCGGAAGTCTATGCCAAGCAGCAAGCCGCTCAAGGTATCAAGCCTGTGCCTGAAGGCCCTGCGACCGAGCTGGATCGCGCTTCCCTCATCACCAAGCTTGCGACGGTTTACAACAATGAGCAATCCAAACTGCCTGTAGAAGAGCGTGTTGAATGGAATGCGTCCGGTATGCAGGCCATGCTGTGGCATTATGAAATGAGCCTTGGCCGCTGGTTTATGGACCCTGAACGCAACGATCCGCTGGTTGCAACCATGACCTGGGTTGCCCAAGCCCTGTTTGTTGTCATTCTCATTGCCATGGTTGTGCTCACAATCTTGTCCCGGCGCGAAGACAAGCCCTGGTTCTGGCTTCTGGTTATTATTCCAGCGCTTGTTCCATTTGCCTTCATTGTTGAATATGCAGCATGGCTATGGTGGTACGGGCATAGCCTGTCAACCATGGGGGCCTTCACCCTCAAGCCGTTCATGCCAACGGTTTTTGGTGATGGTAAGGTTGCGCAGTTTACCACGCATTCCTACCCGCATATCGGCTTTGGCCTGATGATGGTAAGCTTCGTGCTTCTTTCTCTTGCGGGCCTGGTTCGCCGCAAGATCCGCAAAGATGCTGCTGCCAAGCAAATTGAAGCTGCTGAAGCCAATGCGTAATTTTGCGTAAAAACTACACGACATGAGGTTGGTCAAGGATTCTTGGCCAACCTTTTTTAAACTTACAGCCAACCACTTGCTTTTTAGCAATATTTCTCACTGCCCTGCTCTGAAAAGAGTGTGCAACATACGGTCCAAATCATGCACGTTCTTGTAAAGCTTTTTACTGCTTCCTCTTCGCTTTTGCTGGCGTTCCTGTCGGCTGTCTTGCTTTTGGCTGGTGCAGCTTCCGCCAGCTATGATCTGCAAGCTGCCATTGATGCAACAGAGGCTGGCGGCACTCTTGTTCCGCCCAAAGGCACCTATAAGGGCAATTTCACCATCACCCACCCCATCACCTTTGATGGCTCCAATGGTGTGGTGCTGGATGCTGAGGGCAAAGGCACGGTCCTGCTGGTCAAAACCACCGGTGCCACGGTTCGCTCTACTATTCTGCGCAATTCTGGCCGTCTTCATAACGAGCTTGATAGCGGCGTTCAGATACGTGGGGATTTTAACATCCTCAAAGACAATGACATGCAGAATGTGTTGTTCGGCTTTGATATCCAGCAATCCAACAACAACATTGTCAAAAACAACAAGATCAATAGCCGGGATGTCGATCTTCCCTTACGTGGGGATGCGATCCGTCTTTGGTATTCGACCGAAAATAAAATTCTGAATAACCAGATCACGGATAGCCGGGATGTCGTTGTTTGGTATTCCAAAAACAATCAGATCAAAGGCAACAAGATTCGCCGTGGGCGCTATGGCATTCACTTCATGTATAGCCAGTATAATCTGGTTCAGGGCAATGACATTCGCAACAATACGGTCGGCATCTTTTTGATGTATTCCGATGGCATCAAGGTGCTGGATAACAAGATTATCGAAAGCTCTGGCTCGTCCGGTATGGGCATTGGCTTTAAGGAAACATCCGATGTGATCATTGCGGGCAATGATGTGCTGGGCAATGCGGTTGGCCTCTATCTTGATGTTTCACCCTATCAGCCAGATAGCGAAAATCTGATTTCAGATAACAATATCTCGTTTAACGGTATCGGGGTGCAATTCCACAGTGACTGGAAGGGCAACCGGATCGTTCACAACGACTTTGCATCCAACTTTACCCAGATCGTGGTGCGCGGCGGCGGAACTGCCATGCGGCATCTGTGGGAAGGGAATCATTGGGATTCTTATGAAGGGTTCGACAAGGATCTGGACACCAAAGGGGATACCCCCTTTGATTTGTGGAGCTATGCTGACCGGCTATGGATGGACATTATGCCCGTCTCATTCTTCCGTGGCTCCCCCGGCCTTGAAGCCCTTGATTTTATTGAAAGACTGGCTCCATTTTCAGAGCCAAAACAATTGATCCGTGACAAGCAACCAATCATGACACGGATTGCCGGACTGGACCCTGTTGAGCTGAAAACCAACACCATTCATCCAGAGCCGGAAGGGGAGTTTGAACATGAGGATGAGACCGAGGCTGGACCGGAGCCGAAGGTTGAACATTCCCCTCCTTCAAAAGCCCTGCAACTTCTGCTTAAAGCGAGGCAAGATCCATGACTGATGAAAAAGCGAACGGCACTGACCAGCCTGCAGCTGAGGGCTCATCAGAGAGCAAAACGGTTACGCCGCCCCCGGCAAATACCAGCACGTCTCCAAAAACTGGAGACGATAAGGCAGGCAAGGAAGCAAAATCTCCTGATCAGCCGCCTTTGAAAAAACGCAAAATGTCTGAACGACAGCTTGAAGGCCGCCGCCGTTTCATGCGCTCCATCGTAGCGGGGTCAGTCATTCTGGGCGCGGCCCTGACTGGCATTTATCCTGTTCTGAAGCGCCTGAAAGAGCGCCTCCGTCCACCCGGTGCCATTGATGAAGATGCTTTTCTGGCCGCTTGCATCAAATGCGGTCAGTGCGTGCAGGTTTGCCCTGTCGAGGCCATCCTTCTGGCTGATGTAGATGAGGGTTTCGGCATTGGTGTTCCTTACATTGATGCCCGCACTCAGGCCTGTGATTTTTCCTGTGATGCCACCCAATGTGTTCTCGCCTGCCCCACCGGCGCGCTTGATCATGCCATCACCAAGAAAGAAGAAGTCACCATGGGCTTTGCCAAACTGGTTGAGCCGGATAATTGCCTTGCCATGCAGGGCCTTGGCTTTACAGGCACGGCGCGCGGCCCGGACTTTGAAGGCATGCTGCGCTATGAAGAGATTGACCGCTGGACCCCGATCAAGATTGCTGATTATGAGTATGATCTGGAACTGTGCGATCTGTGTGTCCGCGAATGCCCGATTGAGGGCGCGATTTCTCTTGAACCGATTTCGTCCGACCCTACGGACAAACGCCGCGAGCCGATCATCCATAAAACCTGCGTTGGCTGTGGCACTTGCGAGATGATGTGTCCGGTAGATCCTGTCGCCATTATCATTGAGCCAGAAGTTTCGAAAGGAGTGGCAGTATGAGCAAGATCGTCCAATCCATCCTTTTGATGGTGGGTAAAGATGCCAAACGCCCTGCCCGCACCGACTTCTCGCCCAAAGCACTTGAAATTTTCAAAGGCAAGAAGACCAAGGAAGCCGTTCAGGAACGCATTCGCCTGATCAAGGAAGAGAAAGTCTGGTTCAAGCCGGGCACCAAATGGCTGAAACGCCGCTGGGCTTCCGTGATTATCGTCAACCTTCTGTTTGTGCTGTCTTTCTGGGCAGATATCCAGCTGATTGAGGGGGCTCTTACCGGCTCTCGCGTGGTTGGCTTTCATATGGCTGACTTGAACTCGGCGCTGCAGGTGATGCTTGCCTATAAACATATTGTGGTCAATCTTTTGATCGGCACCGCCACCGTTCTGTTTGGCTGGTGGCTATTGGGCGGCAGAACATTCTGCGCTTGGGCCTGTCCTTATCATCTGCTGGCGGAAATCGCAGAAATGCTACATCTCAAGCTGGTTGCCAAGGGGATCGTCAAGGATCATGTCTTTGACCGCCGCATGCGCACCGTGCTTTATGTCATCTTTGCAGTGCTTGCCTTTGGTACAGGCTATACGGTGTTTGAATATATCTCTCCGGTTGGCATTCTCTCTCGCGCCTTTACTTATGGTGCGACCTTTGCGCTGCTGATTGTAGCGGTTCTTTTGCTGATCGAGGTCTTTTATTCTCGCCGTTTCTGGTGCCGTTACATTTGCCCTATCGGCTTGACCTATGGCTTTGCCGGTGCTTTGTCACCGCTGCAAATCAAGTATGATTCCACCAAATGCCTGCATGAAGGCGAATGCCGCGATGTCTGCATGGTTCCTCACGTTCTGGAGCCAACCAAGCTCGGCTTTGCCGATCAGGAATTCCATTATATGGGCGCCGATTGCACCCGCTGTGGCATGTGCCTTGATGCCTGTCCAACCGGAGCTCTTAAATTCCATATTCGGGGATCGGATGCTCTGCTCTAGTCCCCTTTCCTTCCCATCCGGTCGGGGCTGCCCGACCGGACAATCAAGACCAAAAAGGTAACCCAATGACCGGTCCACTCATTCAAATACGCGCGTTGGAAAAAACCTTTGTTCGCCGTTCGGTGTTGCAATCCCTTGATGTTGATATTGCATCAGATGATCGCATTGCTTTGATCGGCTCCAATGGTGCGGGTAAAACCACACTCATTCGCTGTCTGCTTGGCCATTATCGTCATAAGGGCGATATCATTCTCGATGGCGAAAAAGTCTCTACCCACAACAGAGCCATGCTGCAATCCATCGCCTTTGTGCCGCAGCTGCCGCCCCCCCTTAAAATGCCTGTCGCTGATCTGATCAAATTTGCCTGCCAGTCCGGTAAGGCCGATAAGGACAAGATCTGGAGCATTGCCGACCAGCTGGGCCTTGAGCTGGCGATTTTGATGTCCATTCCGTTTAATCGCCTCTCAGGGGGCCAAAAGCAGAAATTACTGATATCAATTGCCCTTGCGCGGCCAGCCAAGCTTTTGATTTTTGACGAGCCGTCCGCCAACCTTGATCCGGCAGCGCGCGCCGCTTTCCTTGATTTGCTTGCCAAGCATAAAGATCGGGCCATGCTGATTGCCAGCCACCGGCTGGAAGAGATTGCCTCGCTTGTTAATCGGGTGATCGAGATGGATCAGGGCCGGATTGTGCTAGATGACCGGATTTCCGACCGCCTGAAAGAGGGGGATCGCCGTCTTTGTACGCTTAGCGTTGCCGAGCATAGCGAGGCCCTCGCCAAGACATTGGCTGAATGGGATTTTGAAGCAAGCGCTGATCAACTTTCCTACAAGGGACAGGTTGCTGGCGGCGATATGATCCGCTTCCTCTCCACCCTTTCGCGCTATGGCGGGCTTCTGTCTGATATCCAGTTCGAGAATCTCACAGATGGATCTGTTACAAAGCAGACCTCTTGACCAAGGACAAGTTTGCTTTGCGCAAAAACCCTTAGGCTTTTTCCAACGCATTCTTGATAGGAGACGGGATATGATCCGTTCTATCACATTAGGGCTGACCTTGATTTTAGGCCTTGGTCTGTCCGCTTGTCAGAAGCAAACCACTGGCCCGGAAGAGATACGCTATGGGCGGGATATGTGCGAGATTTGCCGCATGATCATCTCTGATCCGATGTATGCAGCCGAGGTTCGCGGTGGCCCCAAGCGCAAGCTCTATAAATTTGACGATATCGGTGATGCCATTCACTGGCTTGAGACCCGTTCATGGAAAGATGAGCCGGAGACGGAAGTCTGGGTCATGAATAGCGAAACAGCCAAAGACTGGCTTGATGCCAAGAAAGCCTATTTCGTGGCCGGTGCGCTAACGCCTATGGATTACGGCATTGCCGCCATCAAAGACAACCGCAAAGGGGCCTTTGGTTATGCCAAGATGAAAGAGCTTATTATCGCGCAAGGGCTGTCTGCCCGCTGCGAAATTCCTCTCGAAGATATCGAGGAAGATTAAGTCTCTCGTCTCACGCCACTTAAAGAATAACAACAAACAAGAAGAGTATGCTTCATGTCTAATTCTGGACGATCCGGTTTGATGTTAAGCGCAGGCCTTGATTTGAAAGAGGCAATGCGCTCTCGCTGGTTTCATATCTATTCGCTGGTCTTTACCGGATTGATGGTTCTGCTCATTACCATGGGCATTACCGAGTCGCGTGTTCTTGGCTTTACCGGCCTGTCACGCCTTTTGGTGACCTTCATCCAGCTGACCATGGCTATTCTGCCGCTCTTTGTGCTGGTCACCACCGTGCGCTCCATGGTGGGCGACAGAGAAGCGGGAACACTGGAATATCTTCTCTCCTTCCCTATCAAGCTTTCGCATTGGTATTGGGGCAAGCTCTTGGGCCGTTTGTTTGTGGTGGTGGTGCCAATTGCCATCGCGCTTGCTATTGCCTCTGCCTTTAGCCTTGCCAAGGGGCACCCTATTCCCTATCTGGAAATTGCCTATTATGCGGGCCTTGTTGTCTCGCTTTCGCTGTGCTTTCTTGGCTTTGCTTTCTTCTTGTCTTCCATTGCCAAAAGCACCGAATTTGCGCTGGGCCTGTCGCTTCTGACCTGGCTTCTGTTGGTGGCTTTTCTTGATCTGATTTTGATCGGTGTCCTTATTCGCGAGAATTTTGATCCGGACTTTGTTCTCGCCATTGCACTGGCCAATCCCTTGCAGACTTTTAGAACAGCAGCAATGATCCTGTTTGATCCGCAACTGGTGCTACTTGGGCCTGCCGCTTATCTGATCCTCGATAATTTTGGCAGTCAGGGCTATGTCTTCTGGGCGCTTGCCTATCCCAGTGGTCTGGGCATTGTCTTTGCCGCTCTTGGCTTCTGGCGCATGCGATCGGGCGATCTGGTGTAGCGGGAAGAGATCCGCGCAAGATGAGCTGGCTTATGGCCAGCTTATCTGCAGCTTCAAAAGCACTAAAAAACCGGCCCTAGAGCCGGTTTTTTTATTTGAATGATGCACAAAACCTGAAAGCGTTAGAAGCGGCTATCCCGTGTGCTTCCAATTGTCGATTTTGTCTTGCAGGAAGGCAACAAAATCGTCTGCATCCCATTTGACCGGCCCCAGAATGCGCGCAAATTCTTTTCCTTCAGGGTCCAGCAAAATGGTGAAGGGAATTCCCCTCTCCCCGAAGGTGGTGATGGCTTCCATGCCTGAGCCAATGAAGATGGGAAGATGCTTGATATTGGTTCTGTCATAGAATGGCATCACCGCATCAATGCCCTTACGATCAACAGAGATAGGCATCACAAGCAGCTTTTCAGGATCGAACTTTCCTTGCAAGGCATCCAGATCAGGCATTTCTGTGCGGCAGGAGAAGCACCAGGTTGCCCATACATTGACCAGTACAAAACGGCCGCGATAGGTCTCCAGCGTGCTCTCTTCGCCTTTCTCATTGGTCAGAGTGATAACTTTGTCCCGTTTAAAGGCGGTGGAGCCCTCGATCATCTTTTTAAGCGGGCTTGTCTGGCTTAAAGCTTGAGCGGTGCCGGGCAGCAGGCTTCCTGCAAAAAAGGCCCCTGTTGCCATGAGCGCAGCAAGGGTCTGACGGCGGGACAAAGAAGACTTCAACATAATGGACCTGTTTCGTTGTTGCTTGCGGGGTTACTTCTTCATTTCAGCTGGCGGATCAATCACGCCTTCCCAGACGGCATCATCCAGAATAGCATTTTTGAAGGTGGCATTGGTCAAAATGCTTTTAATAAAGCGCGACCCTTCAAGGCTGGCCCCGTCAAGATTGGTTCCGATCAGACTGGTTTGGGAGAAATTGCCCTCTTCAAAGGTTGCTCCGGTCAAGACCGCCCCATCAAGGCGGGCCTTGGTGAAATTCGCCTGATAGGACACAGCCCTTAGCATATAGGCATCTTTGAAAGAGGAGCCGGTAAAGTCCGTCTCTTCCATATTGATGTCTTTCATATTGGCTGTATCAAAATTGACATCATGCGCCTTGGCAAAATTGAGATTGGTGCCAAACATGAAAGCCTTGACAAAATAGCCGCCGGAAATATCCGTTTTATCCATATTGGTATGGAACAGATCGGCCTTTTCAAATTTTGCGCCCTTAAGGGAGCTTTCCTTGAAATAGGCCCATTTCAGGGTCGTGCCGGAGAAATCCGCGCCATCAAGCTTGCATTTGTTAAACTTGGTATTGCGCAGATCCAGGCCCTTAAAACTGGCACCGGAAAAATCGCAATTGGAAAAGCTTTTGCCCTTCAGCTCCGTGCAGCTGGTCAAATCATCTTGCGGCATCGGATTGCTGCAATCAGCAGCCCCTGCCATGACAGGCGCTGCAGCCAAACCACTGACAAACAAAAAGCCGACTGTGCGCTGGAATGTAGATTTCTGTGGCATGGGTCCTAGTCCTGTTCAGTGGTCAAAAGGCTATTTTGAGGCATTGGCTTTGAGCGTGCGGACCAGCTTTTGATGCTGGGACAATTCGGCCTTGATTTCAAACACGATCTCTTCAACCGGCTTGCCATAGCCAAAACGCTTCACAATCCGCCCGTTGGGGCCGACAAAGGCCATGGAGGCTGTATGATCGACCGAATAACCCATCGGGTCGCCGTCATCGCTGGGGATGAACTTGTAGCGCGCATTATAGGCATCCACCACAGCATCCACCATCACTTTGGGGCCTGTCATGCCGATGATTTGCGGATGAAAGGCTGTGGTGTAATCGTGCAGGATAGGCAAGCTATCTCGATCGGGATCAACCGAGATGAAAATAGGGGTCATCGCCCTGGCATCATCCCCAAGCTCACCAAGCACCTCGGTTAGGGTCATGAGTGACGTTGGGCAAACATCAGGGCAAAAGGTATAGCCAAAATAGATCAGAGTGAATTTGCCCAGCAGATCCTGATCGCCAAACGTATCGCCCATGCTTGTTTCCAGCATGAATGGGCGGCGCGGCTTGTCACTGTCCACATTGCCAGACCCAAGAATGAGCTGTGGTGCGGCTAATGCGCTATTGTGTCCCAAAGTCACCATGGCGCCAGCATAGGCCATGCCAAAGGCAGCCGAGAGCATGATGCCCTTTTTTGCCCAATTCAGAAGAGTTGTTTTTCGGATCATTTTGATGCCTGCACGGGGTTGGCAGAAAAATATGCTCAACACAAACCGACAAAAGGCCCCTCAACCTTCCGCTTTGCGTCATAATCAGAGCGTAGTATTTTGGTAAAACTGACAGCGGTCCAGAGCCTTGACTTTTGTTAAGGCTTACAAGGGGGTATCTCCTAGATGCTTAGACCAACTGTCGCAGGCCTGTTGGGCATTCCAATAGGTGCGCACAACCAAAAGGTCCAAACGTGAATACTCCGCTGATCCCTCTGGGGCTGGCAATTATCATGATCACTGTCGGTCTATCCGTTCGGCTTGATGATTTCCGCTCTCTTAAAGACAATATTCGGGCAATTGGTGCTGGCTTGATAGCACAGGTGCTGTTTCTGCCATTACTGGCCCTCACGATTGCTATCGCAATGAAGCTTGCACCGGTTTATGCCATTGGCCTTGTGGTGCTTGCTACTGCGCCCGGTGGTATTACCTCCAATTTCTTAGCCATGCTGGCGCGGGGAAAAGCGGCATTGTCCATTTCCCTTACCGTCATGACCAATATGCTGGCCTTTGTGACCATTCCCGTCATGTTATCTGTGGCTTTTTGGGTTATTAAGGATCCGCTCATTGCCAATCAGTCCACTGATGATTTGTTTGCCCTGCCCTTTGGCAAAATGGTCATCGGGGTTCTTGTCATCTCGGCGCTGCCTTTGGCCTTGGGTATGGCGCTGAGGCATTTCTTTCCTGCCTTTTGCGAGCGGATTGTCACCAAAGCGCGTTTTGTTTCTTCTGCTATTTTTGGAGCCATTGTCATCACGTCTTTCGTGACAGAATGGGGATCAATCACCGCCCATTGGTCGGATGTGGCTCCCGCCGTCATACTGCTCAACGGTCTTGCTATCACCTTCGCCTTGCTGGTGTCGCGGGCCTTTGCCCTTTCCATTCGCGAGACCATCACAGTTGCGATGGAATGCGGCTTGCAGAATGTGGCGCTCGCTCTTGTTATTTGTCAGTTGCTGCTAGGTAACGGCGCGCTGATGATCCCTGCTTCAATCTACGCACTGGTTATGAATGTCTCGGTGGTGGTTCTGGTATATGTTGGCCACTCTTTAATCAAATCTCCCAAGCCATCCTCTTTTGATGTCTGATGCCGCACAGTCTGCGAAATAAAGGATTTACAATTATGAACAAGCCTCTTTCTTTTACCGCTATGGCAAGTGTTGCTGGTGCTTTGCTACTGTCCTGTGCCTTTATGTCGTCGCCAGCTATGGCCGCAGATATACTCACCAAGGAGCGCCTGGATAAGGTGGAAATTCTGGGCAAACTGACCGGTGTTGGGCTTTTCTGCAGTTTTCACGATGATGCAGTTCCCCTAAAGGAAGTGATTATCGAAGTGGCTGACAAGCATAAAATGGATGAAACTGCGCGCGCAAAGCTTGGCAATATCTATCATGGATCACGAGATAAAGCCTTTAATGGAGGCAGAGAGGGTGACTATGAGTGCCCAAATCTACAGCAATTCCGTGCCGATGCCCTGCTTGCCAAACTCAATGTTGTTCAGGCATTCTAAGGGCCTTTTCCTCAAAGAATGCCCATCGACAGGGCTGCAAAATGAGCTTCGTTAAGGTGCCAGCAGATCCTTGTCCCTCCAAATCTTCATAGCCCCGACAGCTCGCATGCCGGGGCTTTTTTATGCCTTGTTTGAGGGTCTGGATACCAGGACTACTCAAGATAGTATTTTGGGAAAAAGGCAAACAAAAAGCGCGGGACATGGCGTCTGTCCAGCGCTGTTTGTTCTCATAAAGGCCTGCCTGTTAACAGCAAAAACCTTGGGATCTACCCCGATTGAGATAGATTCGGTGCCTATGCGACCCCCACAAAGGCATTCCCCAAAACTTGCGGGTCCCCTCCACAAGCTCGCCTAACCGGACCGGCGATCTTTAGTCGGCAATGACCTTGTCAATCGCCGACTGGTTCATTCCTGCCTTGGGACTTTTGCGCAGGACTGTCTCTAACTTAATAAGGTATAATCGTTAGAAATACATATCAAGTTACTTTGCGAAAACTATCATCTGTTTGCAAAGTTTTAGCTCAATGACAGGTGTTTTCGGAAACGCATTTCGGTATTTTGTGAATAAAATGCTGGAATACGCAAATAGGTTGCTAAAAAAACCGACACCCTTTTCCTGTTTTGGGTGTGAGTATCAAATCACAGTTACCTGTGGCAAAACAACCATATGGCAGATCTATACCTGCAGACACAAAAAAGGGTGGCTGAACCAACCACCCTTTAATTTCTTCTGCCATCAGTAAACGACGTTGGCGGGCAGATTATCGCAGGCATTTGCAGCATTTGCGGGAATTAGATCGGCATTTGCACCCATTGCAGCTACACCAGTCCCAGTAAGGGTTACCTCTGGTGATCCAAGCGCAATTGCACAGAAGTTATCACCTGGCGTATTCACTGCGGTCGTCGCATCAGAATAATATGTCATCGCAAATGCCTTGCTCATGCCAAACTCCAATCCGATAGCAGGAAAGGCCTCACCCTCTTTAACGGATACCGTACCACCCAAAGGAGAAATGAATGTAGCGCTTGTTGCATCTACAGTCACCGGTTTGGTCGGGGTGGAAGCGGGATAAGCATTGGTTGGAATGCGAAGGGTCATTGACGCCACATTATTGGTATTTGGCTCCACAGCCCAAGCAGCCCCCCCTGCATGAATGCCATCAACGCCGAAAATATTTGCACCGGCGGATTTGGTCACGCAAATACCTTCACCCCCAAAGGAAGCGGTGCCAGTTACGTTTATATTCCGGTCAATTGAAATCCGAATATGCGTATAATCTCCCACCGGAACATCCACTGCGGCAAAACCTCCCCCGGCAATGGGATTGTTCGCTCCGGGTGCTGTACCAAGGTCAAAAGAGCCTGGCCCTGAGATCAGAGATGCAGCTGTAGAACAACTCACATCAGTACAGAAGGAAATATCCCGAACCTGTACTTCATATTGCGTGCTATTCACGGTTCCCGCAATGACACCTTTGGTGTTATAGCAAGTGCCTTTGTTGTAGGTTGCTGCAAAGGATGCCGAAGCACTGGCAGCCATAACGCCTGCGGCCACGACGGAGCCCAAGATATTCTTCATAGATTTACCCACTTTTCTATTCTCCACCTTAGCTGCCACGCGTGATGCTAACACCACCGGAACTTACAGTTGCTGTTGCTTTGTTCGTGACCCGTTTTTCCAGCACAATCTCGTTACTGCGCTCAACTTTTTGCAAAGTCTGCTTGGTCAGGTCACGCGCCACAAACATCTGTTCGGTGAAAAAATCTTCCTGAGCGGTAAATTCATGATCTTCCGGTGCGCCCAGAGCAAAGGTTAGGCGCCCAAAGACACGATCATCGTTATTGGTATGCTGGTAGCCGCCTTCAAGAGAGATCGACTTGGTCAATTGGGCTGTCAACTTACCGCGGAAGCCATCAATGTCTTTTGCCACATCAGGTGTCCATTTAAAGTAAGTTGCTTCGGCACGCAGCCAAGGCATGTGGGGCACTGGGCCTTCCAGAGCGAAATCAAAGCCATCGACTGGTTTGGTCTCTGTTTTGGTCGTGGTGGTCTCTGACAGGGTTTTCCAATCTGTGACCCCTTTATAGAGGTTACTGCGGATCGTTAGCTGCTCACCAATTGCTTCAAAGCCTGCCGAGATCCGCTTGTGATATTGATCGGTTTCCATATCCGCAAAAGCATTCACACCAAGAATCCAAGTCTTGCTTGGCATCAAGTAGCGGTAACCGATACCCCCATTAAAGGTCCATTTCTCATCGTCATAGGCGGCCCGCCCTTGAGTGAAGAAAGTATGAGAGAAATCAGGAGTTCTAAAAAGGGGCTGGATCGTTTCGATTTCACCGATAGCCCCGTCCTTGTCAATATAGACGCTTCCGTCAATGCGACTAAGCCATTCTGCGACCGGCTCCTGCCCCAAATCTTCAGGCATGGTATCCTGCGAATAGCCAGCAGGTAATGCCGCAAAAAAAGCCGCAGAAGCAATTGCCGTACCCAAAGACAATTTACGGTAAATTAATTGTAAAGACGCACACATACTTTCAACCCAACCCACAGTTTATTTTTAAATCTTTTTAAAGGGTGGGGTATTTCTTTCAATAAGCAATTTTACCAACCACAGGCCATTGCACAGTATTTCCTATATATTACAACAACTTAACTCATGATCGAAATAATGTACCAGTACATGTTTTTCGTGTAATTTTACTTGAAACTTGAAGCACTTAAGACCTAGCGCTGGTCGCCGCTGCGGGGACAACGACGACCAGCCAATGCACCTGTCGTGACAGGGCATCGTTTCGGGCATATGCCCTACGCCGGACAACACGTCCCAAATCGGGTGGGCGACAAATGTGGGGGACTGTCGCACATTGTGTCCGGACGCCTCGTAACCCTTGAAAAAAGCAATTTCACTGCCCTTTACAGGGGTAAAGCCAAAGTCTCTTTAGCTGTCTCCAATACGATCTGTGTCTCGGTCGACACCACTTGGTCCATCTGCTTAAGGGACTGAGAAATAAACTCATTCAGTTCCTTTGTTGACCGGCACCGTACCTTGATCAGGTAGGAATGAGCGCCTGTCACATGGTGGACTTCAAGCACTTGCGCCATATTGGATATAGCTAAGACAAATTCTTGCTCATCTTTGGAATAATCAAGATCCACATAGAGAAAAGCTGTGACGCTCATTCCCAATTTCTCCGGGTCCAAGACTGCCTCGACCTTGCGCACAATGCCTTGGTCTATCAGCTTGCGAACCCGCTCATTGGTCGCAGAAACAGAAAGGCCGATGTCTTTGGCCAGATCAACACTGGGCCGCCGACCGTCCTGCTGCAACAATGTAAGGAGTTTGCGTTCTATCTTATCCATTTGGATCTATTCTTCCAAAGAGCGACAGCAGAGGTACTGCAATCCCCTGCTGTTTGCAATATGGTTAAGAGCTCTTTTGCCGCCCAAGCACATACTGGCTTGGATGAAAAAACGGGCGGCAAATTTCCTACTCTATTTTAGAGCATTTTGAGAAAAAAACATCTCAGAAAAGACAGGTAATAGGTATTCGCAACTAGATTTTACCCAATCTAGCTATAAACCAATTACATTTAATCTGTGGACAATGTCAAAAAATGACTTCCTGTCTTTCACAGGTTATCAAGTTAGACCGCTTCGACCGCAATGGCGATACCCTGTCCCACACCAATACACATGGTCGCCAATGCTCGTTTGCCGCCTTGATTCTTTAGCTCCAGCGCTGCTGTGCCGGTAATGCGGGCTCCAGACATACCCAAAGGATGGCCAAGCGCAATCGCCCCCCCATTGGGGTTCACATGCGCCGCATCATCCTCAAGACCAAGGGCCCGCATCACTGCAAGGCCTTGCGAGGCAAAAGCTTCATTAAGCTCAATCACATCAAAATCACTAATAGTCAAACCAAGCCGCGCCATTAGCTTTTGTGATGCCGGAGCGGGACCAAAACCCATGATGCGAGGGGCAAGACCTGCTGTTGCTCCGCCCAGAATGCGCGCAATGGGCTTGAGATCGTATTTGGCGATCGCAGCTTCGGATGCAATCACAAGACCTGCCGCACCGTCATTGACGCCCGATGCGTTGCCCGCTGTCACAGATCCACCTTCACGGAACGGAGCTTTCAGCTTTGCCAGACTTTCAGCGGTTGTGCCGCGGCGGATATGCTCATCATGCTCAACAATGATCGGATCCCCTTTGCGCTGTGGGATGGCGACGGGAACAATCTCTTGCGCAAAACGCCCACTATCCTGTGCAGCCGCGGCTTTATCCTGCGAGCGGGCTGCAAAAGCATCTTGGTCTGTGCGTGAAATCGCAAAGTCTTCCGCTACATTTTCCGCCGTCTCTGGCATAGAATCGGTGCCGAACTGCTTTTTCATTAGTTTATTGATAAACCGCCAGCCGATAGTGGTGTCATAAATTTCTGCATTGCGGGAAAAAGCACTGGAGGCCTTTGGCATGACAAAGGGCGCACGGGACATGGATTCCGCCCCGCCAGCAATCATCAGATCCGCCTCTCCTGCCTTGATAGCGCGCGCGCACATCATAATCGCATCCATGCCGGAGCCACAAAGACGATTGACCGTTGTGCCGGGTACATCTTGAGGCATGCCAGATAACAAAACAGCCATGCGTGCTACATTGCGGTTGTCTTCCCCAGCCTGATTGGCATTGCCGAAAATAACATCATCAACCGCTGCCCAATCGACCTTCTCATTACGCTCCATGAGAGCTTTGAGGGGGAGAGCTGCCAGATCGTCTGCACGGACAGAAGATAGCGCACCGCCAAATCGGCCAATCGGCGTGCGGATATAGTCACAAATATATGCTTCGGTCATGGCCCTCAAGCTCCTCTCCCAGAGTTCCCTCTATTTTGATGCATCCTGCAAGTGCAAGGCCTGCCGCCCTTTGTGCATCATCTGACAGGCCAGCGGCCCACCAGTTATGTTACAAAATTTACGTTACTATATCTATTTTTGAAACACATTCAATCATATTTGTAGAAATCCGTACCGTTCTCACATTAGACCATGTCACAATGCAATCATCGCACCACGGCATCGCATATGTTCAGGATTTGCAAAATTGGCTCGCAAAAGCCCTCCTCTCTTTGCACCTCCTTAACCCCTGAGCCTTAGAAGTAATAGTTCGCATATTGATGGGGACCAATAGATGCCAATACTTTCTTTCTCTCAAACATCGCATAAATCCGGGGTGTGTACGCTTCTTCTTACAGGCTCACTTTCGGTGCTTTTGACCGGCTGCTCCGATTATATTACCGCCAAGACCCTTGGCGTTGATAAAATCGCCACCAATCAATGCCTTGCATCTGATCAATATACCAATGAGGGGATCGTCATCCCCAAAGGCACCAAGGGATATTTGCAAAATAACAATGGCAGGGATGTCTTTGTTCTGACCAATCGGATGACGGGGACGCCGATTGCCTATGACATTACCGGCCAGCGCAAAACTGCAGGAAGTTGCTCCAGCGTTTCACAGCTGACGACAGCAAGCATCAAGCGGCCACCCGCTGTTATTCCACCGGCCGCCATCCCGCCCGCTCCAATTCCTCAAGCAGGCGTGCAGATGCCGCCTCCGGTTTATCGCCAGCCGATGCCGGTTCAGCCCTATCCGCAGCAGCAGCTTTATCAGCCGCAGCCCGGCGTTATTTATCGCTAGAAAATTTGGATGATCGGCAGATGCCGGTCATTCAGCCTTTAAGGGCGGCATCAATGCTCTGGGCAATATCCTGCACCAGAGCATCTTGTCCTGCTTCACCCATGACCATAAGGCCGACTGGTGCCGTCTCCTCATGTCCAACAGGGATTGAGGCAGCAGGCACCCCAAGCACATTGCCAATGGCGGTGTTACGCAGCACCATGGCATTGGCTTGTGCATAGGCCTCGTCTGATGAGAGCAAAGGCTTCAGCTCTGGCGGTACGATGGCAACGCTTGGCAGAAGCACCGCATCATAATTGCGCGTTGCCAGATGGGTGCGCTCCTGCATTTCGCGCCTAAGAGCACACATCTCGATATAGTCAGCTGCTGAAATAGCCTCAGCTGCTTTGATCCGGCTGGCGACACGGGGGTCGAAGTCTGCTTCTTTCTTACCAATGAGATCCCGATGCAGATGCCACGCTTCCGGACCTGCAATAGAACCAAGCGCGGCAATATCGGTGAAGTGATTAACAGCATCGATCTTGATCCGTTCAAGGCGTGCACCGGCCTTGGACATTTTCTCCAAAGCGCGCACAAAGCCGCCCGCCACTTCTACATCCAGCCCATCGAGGGCAATGGTCTCAAGAATAGCAAAGCGCATGCCCGCCAAGGGGCGGATATTGGGGGTCGGGACCGGAAGCCCCGCCATAACATGGTCAAGAATACGGCAGCACTCCATGGAACGAGCAATGGGGCCGATCGTATCGAGCGAGCGGGACAAAGGAAAGATGCCATCCATCGAGTGGCGGCCATGGGTTGGTTTGAACCCGTAAAGGCGGTTAAAGGCCGCAGGAATGCGGATAGAACCGCCAGTATCAGACCCCAGCGCTGCGACGGCCATATCTTCAACAACAGAGATAGCCGCACCAGAGGAAGAACCGCCCGGCACCCTGCCGATATGGCGATCCCAGACATTGAGAGGCGTGCCATAATGGGGATTGATACCAAGGCCGGAATAGGCAAATTCCGTCATATTGGTATGGCCAAGAAAGATAGCTCCGGCGGCGCGCAAATTTGCAATAACGTGAGCGTCTTCAGTAGCGGGGGCATCGTCTGCCAGCACGCGCGAGCCCGCGGTGGTGACTTCGCCACTTACATTGAACAAGTCTTTGACGGAAATGGGGATGCCTGCAAGCGGGCCTTGCTTCACATTCATTTTGCGCAAGGCATCGGAGGCTGCGGCCTGCGTGATGGCGGCATTTTTGAAAGTACGGACAAAGACGCGACTGCCCTCGCCTTCTTCTTTCTCGATCTGGGTATAGGCGCTGCTGACCAGATCAACCGCGCTGACTTGACCATCTTGCAGGGCTTTTTGCGCTGATGCGATTGTCCATGCCTTGGTCATTTTCTTTTCCTCTCCGCCAGATGAGAAATATAGAGCCGCGCTTCTGTATGATAGTGGCCATATCTCCCAAGCCGCCCTTTCAGGCTACAATAAGAGAATCCATCATCAAGCACTTCATGTCATGTTAGCGCAGAATATGGGGGACTGTCGCCTATAACGCGGCATCAAGCTCTGACGTGTGGATGACTGACAAACACCCCCGCGCCATCACAGGCTAGAGGCAGCAATTGAAGGAGCAATTGCCATTAGATTTGAGCGCATGCGCGGCAAGATGAACCTGCCGCGCATCGTCGATTTTTCTTTATTTCTGTCTGGCCTCTTTGATCTCTTTTGCCTGTTTGACGACATTTTCGATCATGGCCATTCCGGCATTGCCGCCAAGCGACATGATGGATTCGGGGTGGAACTGCACAGCGCTGATGGGCTCGGATTTATGAGCAATCCCCATAACCACGCCATCATCCGTTTGGGCGGTGACACGCAGATCATCGGGCAGGCTATCGCGATTGGCAAAGAGCGAGTGATAGCGCCCCACCACGACCTGATCTTCCAGCCCAGCAAAGACGCCTTCAGCTTCAACCGAGATCCGCGACGGCTTGCCATGCATTGGAATATCCAGTTGGGACAATTCCCCGCCAAAGGCCTCTGTAATGGCCTGCAGACCCAGACAGACACCAAAGATTGGCAAATTGCGCGCCCGTGCCTTGGCAATGGTATTGGCGGTGTCAAAATGCTTTGGATTGCCCGGCCCCGGTGACATCACCACCAGATCTGGCTGGATTTTGTCGAACATTTCCTCAGCCACTGGTGTCCGCACCGTGCTCACCTCAGCCCCTGTCTGGCGGAAATAATTGGCCAGCGTATGAACAAAGCTGTCCTGATGGTCCACCAACAGAATACTAACCCCCTCACCGTGATGATCTTTCTGGGCATCATCGGCGAGTTTTTCCGGATGGGCGGCATCGCGAATAGCGGCACGCATGGCGGATGCCTTCAATTCGGTCTCGGCTTCTTCCTCTTCAGGGTTTGAATCATAGAGCAAGGTCGCACCAGCCCGCACCTGAGCAACGCCATCCTTGATACGGATGGTGCGAAGGGTCAGGCCGGTATTCATATTGCCATCAAACCCAATCATGCCAATCGCGCCGCCATACCATGCACGGGGAGATTTTTCATGGCGCTCGATGAAGTCCATAGCCCACAATTTGGGGGCACCGGTTACTGTGACGGCCCAAGCATGGGAGAGGAAGGCATCGAGCGAATCCAGTCCTTCGCGCAGGCGCCCCTCGATATGATCGACCGTATGGATGAGGCGGGAATAAAGCTCGATCTGACGACGCCCCTTGACGCGCACGGTGCCAGGCACACAGACGCGGCTCTTATCGTTACGGTCAACGTCCGAGCACATGGTCAGTTCGCTCTCGTCCTTTTTGGAATTGAGAAGCTTGAGGATCTGCTCGCTGTCCTCAATAGGATCCTTGCCGCGTTTGATTGTGCCAGAGATTGGACAGGTTTCAACCAGCGTTCCATCGCTGACTTTGACAAACATTTCAGGACTTGCCCCAACCAGATATTCCTGATGGCCAAGATTGATCATAAAGCCATAGGGAGACGGGTTGATCTGCTGAAGCCTGCGCGAAATGGCAGAGGGATTACATTCAACCCGCTCATAGAAGGTCTGGCCGGGCACACATTCAAACAGGTCACCACGCTTGAAATAGTCAACCGCCTTGCGGGCTACATCGGCATATTCGCCTTTTTCGTGGTCACCCTGGGGAATGTTGGCCTGCGAGCGGACAAAAGGCTCGGCGGTAAAGGTGCGCTCGATATTCTCTGTTGTATTGCCTTCATAAGCAAAGTCATAGCGATAGCGCATGGCCTCTTCGGCATACAAATCCACGATGACCAGTTCATCGGGGATATAGAGCACCAGATCTCGCTGATCATCAGGACGTTTTAGTTGCATTTCGATGGCGTCGAACTGGAAGGCCAGATCATAACCAAAGGCACCATAGAGGCCCAATTGATGGTCTTGACCGGATTTGAAAAGACCGATTATTGCGCGGATGACAGTAAAGACGGACGGAACACGGCTGCGCTCTTCTTCGGTTATGACCCCTTGGGGCTCTTTGACTTCAAGCTTGATATGGGTGTCATCCATCTCATAGCTTTTAAGCTCTGACAGATCTTTAAGGGTTTTGTGAAGCGCAGGCATCAACACCACACCGCGATCATTAAGCGCTTCAATTTCCATTGCACGGCCACGGGATGTGATCACAACCGGAGGATCGACAAAGCCGACTTCCCAGCGGGTGTAACGACCCGGATATTCATAATTGGAAGACAAAACGACACCGCGCCGCTCGTCCAACTGATCAAGAATGGTATCAAGAGCTGTGGCAAAATCATCCTTACCGACCTGACGGATGACTTCGATACCACCTTCGGTCAGATACAGACCATCCTCAATGAAGTCCAATGTCTGAGAAGCTGTTTCAAGAGTGCTCATTATGTATCCTTACACTTTTTCCTGCGCCGAACTTGGCACGATTGTTCCAGGATTTGCTGCTCATTTTCCAGCACCATGACCATCATCCAGATACACAAAAGCCGCCGGAAAACCGACGGCCAAATCCCAATTTTATTTCATTTGCACATAGCATAGGGTCAGCCGCCGTTATTGCGTCTGCCACCACCAACAAATCTGTGCAATCAAATGTATCATGCCCTCAGGTGTAACGGATTTTACAACAAGCGTAAACGAAAAAAGCGCCCTTGTTGGGCGCTTTTTCAATTTTGCTCTCTTTGCGATGTAAGCAGTTTTACGCCGAAGCAACGCTTTTGAGGAAACTATCCACTTCATTGCGCAGGCGGTCTGTCTGTTGAGCGACATTCTGAGAGTTAAGCTCTACCTGCTCTACAGACTGAGTGGTCTCGGAGACAGCATGGCTGAGACCTGACATATTGCCTGCCACAGCCTCTGTGCCATTTGCAGCCTGCGCAACATTTTGAGAGATCTCATGAGTTGCCGAGCCCTGCTCGTCGACCGCATTGGCAATTGAGTTTGTATATTCGTTGACCTGCTCCATCGTGGTTGCAATGCCCTGAATAGCGCTTACAGCCTCGTCGGTTGCACCCTGAATATCCTGAATTTGAGAGGCAATCTCCTCCGTTGCCTTGGAGGTTTGCGTCGCCAAATCCTTAACCTCAGAGGCCACAACGGCAAAACCTTTGCCATGCTCACCCGCACGGGCTGCCTCAATGGTAGCATTCAAAGCCAAGAGGTTGGTCTGTTCAGCAATATCCTGAATAAGGGACACGACATCACCAATCTTTTGGGCGCTTTCAGACAGGCCTGAAACCTTTTCGTTGGTATGGCGCGTGGCATCCGTTGCCTGTGTGACAACATTTGCAGTCTCGTCAACCTGCCGTTTGATTTCTTCAATGGAGGCTGCCAACTCTTCCGCTGCAGACGCCACAGTTTGCACATTTATGGAGGCTTCTTCTGAAGCTGTGGCGGAAGAACTGGCTTTCTCCGCCGTCTCATCAGCCATACTAGAGAGGATGCGCGCTGTTTGCTGCATCGTATCCATATTGGCGGTCACGTCATTGAGAAGATTTCCGGAGGAATTTCTGAACCCGTCAATCATGGCTTCAACAGCCTGTTGTCGCGCGGCGCGATCAGCCTGTTCTGATTGGGCCTGCTCCTGCAAATTACGACGCTCGATGGCATTGTTGCGCAGCACTTCTACCGCACGGGACAACTCACCGATCTCATCTTTGCGCTTGGCATTGGGCAGTTGAACATTGAGATCATTCTGAGCGATACGGGTTACGCCTTTATTCAGAGCCTGCAAAGGAGACAAAGCAGAGCGAATGAACCAAGTGGCTGCACCGGCAATGATTAGAAGCATAGCCAAACCAATGACCAGAAGGCTGTTGCGCAAGTCAGCTGCTGGCGCCAGCAATTCGGAATATTTCTGGCGGGCAACCACTGCCCAATTGGTGCCGAGCACCTGCATGGGAACCGCAATCGCACGATATTCTTCGCCAGTGTGAAGCACGTCGGCTGTCATGGTTTTGCCTGTCAAAGCAGACAAGGCCACTTCATTTTCTGAAGAATCGAGGCTCTCAACTGTCTTTTTGGAGAAAGAAATAGCTTCAAGATTGGCATTGACCAGATCAATCGCACCAGTTTTGCCAAGACCGGTTTGGTCTTCGATAATGCTGGCCAGTTGCTGGGTGTTCACTTCAAACGCGATTGCACCCAAGGTTCTGCCCCATTTTACAATCGGGGTCACCATATAGGCTGAAATCTCACCATGAACCGGAATGAAGCCGGTAAAGCCGTTGCCTTTGTAAGGCTCCTCGGGGGTATCGCGTGCCAGCTTCAGGATTGGGTTGACTTGAGCTGCCAGCTCTTCATGAAAGATGCTTGTCTCGCTGATATTGGCGGCAAACTCATCACCCTTGCGGTAAGAATAATAGGCGTTGCCGTTTTTGCCAAAGAACAGCACATCACGGAACATGCCGCCTTTAAGCAGCTTTTCCATGCGTGGCTGGTGTTTTTTATGAGCAGCGGCGTAATAAACGCCCTGCACTTTTACCTCAACCAGTTTATGGCGCTGATCCTTGGCGTGCGGATTGCCATCGATATAAATCTCTTTCAAGCGTGGTGCTGCATCTTTTTTCAGCACTTTCCAGCCGCCAAACAATTCAGTTGCCGCATCCCCTACATCAGTATGGCTGGCAAGGGTCTGCATACGGCCCTGCAATTGTTCCAAAAACAGGGTGACAGTATCAGTTCTTCCGCGAGCGGCATTTTCCAGTGACGTTTCAGTCAGCTGAACAGAGGTATTC
>JAOAQZ010000029.1 GCA_025210795.1 Cohaesibacter sp.
GTGCAGATGAGATTTGGATCGCTATACCGAAATATTGCCGCCAATGCCATAGGTTTTGCAATTTTTTTCGTCACTGGCCCCATCTTTTCAGCCTAAGAGACCGAAAAAGAAACAATCTGTTGGGGACTGCTGCCTATTTGGTATGGGACGTCCATCCCCGATTGCGAGGGACTTGGCGGTAGGTGCGACTGATCGGGAGCCGTTCACCTGTTGTCAGAATGGCAAATTGGCGGCTGTCTTCAGTTATGATTCCATCCACAGCCTGATCAGCCACCCAGTGGGAGCGGTGGATCTGCGCGCCATCATAATCGCTCAGCTCTTTGACCGCATCTCCAAGGCGCATGAGGATAAGCTCCTTGCCGTGCTTGGTGCGGACCTCCAGATAATGATCCTGACTGGAGAGCGAGATGAGATCCCGGCCCAAATGCTTTGGAAGACGATCGAAAAAGGGATGATGTGTGTTGGTTGTTCCCTCTGTTTTGTCTTGCTCTGTGGTGGCTGTTGTCCCTTCGGGAAAAGGTGCTTGGTTATGTCGCCATAGAATGAAGAGTGCTGAAATGAGAATGGTCAAGGGAGCGATATAGAGCACCAATTGCCAGAAACCCGATTTGTCAGCAAAGTTTACCGCGGCTTGGTTGGAATAGGGCTCGGCAATGGAGTTGGCCAACAAGGTTGCCCCTGCAATGGGAAAGGCACTTGCACAACCGGCAAGACAGGCGGATGTAAGCTCAGCCCATTTTGAAGGTCTGGATGTAAATGTGGGCAAGAGGCTAAAGAATAAAGCCGAGAGCAGCGGTGTTGCAATCCAAGCCACCAGATTGATGCTGGCCCAATACAGAATGCGAATGGGTGTGGGAAACAAGCCAAAGGTGTCAAATGGCTCCATCCAGATCAGCAATAAAGTGGTGGCTAGATACCCAAAAATGAGCCCAGGGCGAATGATATGCAAGATTCGGCCCGCTTTTTGACGAAGCGTGAGTGGTGCAGGGCTAACTTTTGGGCAAACAGGGTCTGTCATTGGCGGATAAAGGCAGTCATTCACGAATTGCTGTTTGAAAGTGATCTTCATTATCAGCATCGCTAGGGGCAGGTAAAGGCCGCTTTAGCAGAGCGGCTGTTTTTTTCTTTGGCTGCTTTTGGGATTAACTGACGATGACTTTATTGATTGGGCTTCACCTTTTCTCGGCCCTTTTGGCCCTTGTTTTGGGCGGTATGCTGCTTGCTCTGCCAAAGGGACGAGGATGGCATAGGCCGTTGGGGCGCATCTGGATAGGAGGGATGGTGATTGCTTGTCTCTCATCCTTTGGACTGTCCAGTCATATGATGGGAAGCTATTTCTCGCCGTTACATGGATTGGCGTTGTTTACACTGGTTATGGTGTGGAAAGCTTTTTATCATGCACGGCGGGGGCAGATCTCTGCCCACCGCAAAGTGGTCCAAGGTCTCTATTGGGGAGCCCTTGTCGTCCCTGGCATTTTTGCGATTATTCTGCCCGGACGATTTCTAAATGATTTCTTTTCTCAATCATTGTTTTGAAGAAGAAATCATTTTTACTCAAACTAGGCGCTAGTCCGAGCTTGAGCCATTGAGGTCGAGCTTGGTTGGCTTCTTGCCATCATAATCGCTGATGCCGATGGAAATGGCATAGCAGGCAAGGCGGACCGATTTGGGAATGGTGACGGCTTTGCCGTCTCTTGCGCCTTTTTCATAATATTGAATCATGCGCTTTTTCAGCCCCAAAAGATCGGCTGCATCTTTTTGCTTTAGTCCAAGACCCCGCCGCCAGGCGCGGAATTGGGTGGCTGGCATATGGTCTATATCAAGGATTTCTTCGGATTTGGACACGGATACACACGCATTGCGCAAAAAGTGCGCCTTTAAGGTTGACAAAAATGCACATTGTGCGCATATTTATCAAATAGGCGCACTAAGTGCAGTTGCACTCCTAATCATAAAAGCCTAAGCAACACGCATGGTCAATGGGTGATTTAGGCTTAATTGGTGCGAAGGTGAACGGGGAGGTGAGACTTTTTGTCATTCCTCTAGGGAAAGGAAAAAACCAATGTTGGCCAATCTTGTAGCAAGCCGTGAAGCGCTGGGTGTGAGACGTCGTTGCGACGTTCACGAAGTTGCCAGCTTCCGTTGTTCGTTTGCTCGCCTGTTCCGGGCTTGGTTCTCTTAAAAGGGTGGGCGTAGTCCCATGCCCTGTGCGGGTATCTAACCTTAGGTTTGAATAGTCGCGTTCGTGATTTCAAGTAAGGCTCGCTCTATGCGGGCCTTCTTTTTTGCCTATTTTCTTTTTCCGTGCCTTTTCCTTGTGTCCGACTTCAGGCTGAAAGGCGGGATTTTGCCTTTTCTTTCTTTGCTTTTTGTGTGCTGGGTCTTAAAGTTGCAGTCCTGACTATGGGGAATGGCCCTTAAGTGGGTTGGTGTTGCGATTTTTCTTATAAAATTGGATAGGGGCACACATGCGTTGGCGTGGGCGTCGTGAAAGTGACAATGTTGAAGATCAGCGCGGGCAAAGCCGTGGAGGCTTTTCGCGCGGTGGATTGCGGTTGCCAATTGGTCGTGGGGGCGGACGGGGAAAGCCAAGCCTGACCTTTTTGATCATTGGTGGTGTGGTGTTGTGGTTGATGGGGGTAAGCCCCATGGAAATTCTCTCCATCATGATGGGTGGGGGCGGTACGGTCGCAACGCAGCAAGCCCCGATGCCGCGCCAAAGCGCGCCCAGTGATCGCGCCTCAGATGAGCTTGCCTCTTTTGTGAAAGTGGTTCTGGCCGAGACGGAAGATGTCTGGGGAGATATTTTCAAACGAGCCGGACAGCGTTATCCCGAGCCGCGTCTGGTGCTGTTCTCCAATCAGGTGAAATCTGCCTGCGGTTTTGCCTCATCGGCAACCGGTCCTTTTTATTGTCCGGGCGATCAGAAGGTCTATATCGATCTGGGCTTTTACCGCGAGCTCAAAACCCGCTTTGACGCGCCGGGGGATTTTGCCCAAGCTTACGTAATTGCCCATGAAGTGGGGCACCATGTGCAGAATATCACTGGCGTTCTGCCAGAGTTTAACCGCAAACGTCGCTCGATGAGCGAGCTGCAGGCTAACAAAATGTCGATCCGGGTTGAGCTTCAGGCTGACTGTTTTGCTGGTGTTTGGGCGCATTATACCGGACAGAAAGGGCTTTTGGAGCAAGGGGATCTGGAAGAGGCGCTCAATGCAGCCACACAGATTGGCGATGATGCCTTGCAGCGGCGCAGCCAAGGCTATGTTGTGCCGGAGAGCTTTAATCACGGCACCTCGGCCCAGCGCAAAAAATGGTTTGCCATTGGTTACAAAAGTGGCAAGGCGGGCAGCTGCGATACCTTCTCGGTGGCCAATCCCTAAATTTTGTATGAGGATTGCTAGCCAAATATAAAAGAAAACCCCGCCAGACGCTGATCTGGCGGGGTTTTGTATTTTGTAGCATGTCAGCTTTTTATGAAAGCTTGTGCCTTATTCGGCGACCAGTTCCATGCCTTTTTTCTCGCGCATCAGGTTGGTGAAGCGCGTGAAAAGATAGTGGCTATCTTGCGGGCCGGGGGATGCTTCGGGGTGATATTGCACCGAGAAGATTGGCTTGCCAGAGACCGCAAGGCCGCAATTGGTTTGGTCAAACAAAGAGATATGGGTCTGTTCGACACCGTCTGGCAGGCTGTCGCCATCCACGGCAAAGCCATGGTTCATGGAGGTGATTTCCACTTTGCCTGTGGTCTCGTCCTTGACTGGATGATTGGCGCCATGATGGCCCTGATGCATTTTCTTGGTTTGTGCACCAAGGGCAAGGGCCAGCATCTGGTGACCAAGGCAAATGCCAAAGAGCGGAATATCCGCCGCAATCACCTTCTGAATGGCTTCAACCGAGTAATTGCCGGTAGCGGCCGGATCGCCGGGGCCATTGGAGAGGAAGACACCATCGGGATTGTAGGAGAGGATTTCCTCGCCCGTTGCTGACGCAGGCAAAACGGTGAGCTTGCAGCCTTGCTCGGCCAGACGGCGCAGGATGTTGCGCTTGATGCCATAATCAACTGCGACCACATGGAAATCCGGATCGGACAAGTCGCCATAGCCCTCATCCCAGACCCATGGGGTCTCGGTCCAGCCAAATTGCTGTTTGGTTGTCACCTCTTTGGCAAGATCAGCCCCTTCAAGGCCGCTCCAGCCGGAGGCTTCTGCCTTAAGGGCGTCAATGTCGAAATTGCCATCGGGCGCATGGGCGATAACGGCGTTGGACAGGCCTTTTTCGCGGATAAGCGCGGTCAGAGCCCGTGTGTCAATGCCTGCGATACCGATAATGCCGCGCTGTTTCAGCCATGCATCAAAATGGCGGGTGGCACGATAATTGGATGGTTCGGTGATATCGGTTTTGATCACGGCCCCCTGGACACCGGAATCGGTCGACATGTCGACAGTTTCGCTGTCTTCGTCATTGGTGCCGATATTGCCGATATGGGGGAAGGTGAAGGTAACAATCTGGCCTGCATAGGACGGATCGGTCAGGATTTCCTGATATCCGGTAATGGCAGTGTTGAAACAAACCTCGGCAACGGCGGAGCCGGTTGTGCCGATGCCCTGACCTTCGATGACAGTGCCATCGGCCAGTACCAAAAGGGCTGTTGGTTTTGTTTCTTGCCAGGGAGCCGGTTCAGACTGAATGCCTTCAGCGGTATTTGGAGCTGTTTGAGCCATGGTCTTGCGTCCTGCGAGCAGTGTGGATCCATATGCCACTTTATAGAAGGTTGCAGGCATTGCCATGAACCAACATTAGGCGGTTCAGTTGCAACAAATCTGTAAAGTGGGAGACGCTATTCTCAAGCGTGATGATCTAGGGCAAAACAAGGCAAAGGTCAATCATGACTCTCTGATTGCACCGGATTTTCTAGAAAAGTTTGCAACATGCTGCCGATTTGCGCCTGTCTGTGTGTAAATACGCAGAAAAACGAAGGAGCTTAGGGGATCCCCTTAAGTTGGCAGGAAGGGCGTGGCTGCATTTTGCCCAAATGTTGGGCGGGCGGGGTTAACTGTCTTGCCAGCGGGCGTCCGGCAAGGTATTTAGCTGAGTGCGATGATAAAAGGACGATGGACAATGCGCGAGCAAATTACACAGGGTCTGAAGGACGCGATTAAGTCTCAGGACAAACGGCGTATGGCAACTCTGCGTTTGGTAAGCGCTGCCATTAAAGACCGGGATGTGGAAGCACGCGGCAATGGCAAAGAGCGCGTCGGCGACGACGAGCTTCTGGAAATCCTGGCGAAAATGGTCAAGCAGCGGGACGAATCCATCCGCATCTATGAAGATGCAGGGCGGCTTGAGCTGGCTGAGCAAGAGCGCATTGAAATGTCCATCATCAAGGAGTTTTTGCCAAAGCAACTGGATGAAGCCGCTGTTGCCGAGATTTGCCAACAGGTGGTTGAGGAGTTGGGCGCAAGTGGTCTGCGCGATATGGGTAAGGTGATGAACCTGCTTAAAGAGCGCTATCCCGGCCAGATGGATTTTGGCAAAGCCAGCGGTGTGGTCAAAGGTCTTTTGATGTAACACTCAATCCCGTTTGAGAATTGGTTGATGGCCTGTTTGATCTTGGCCCTTTGGGACTGTAAGATTGGCAGGCAGGATCATTGCTGCTCTTCTGCTTTTTAAAACTTGTTTTGCAGAACAAAGGCAGGGGAATATGCAAGATATCCGCGCGTGTTTCATGAATTTAAGTTGAGAGTTTGAATGAAATTTCCGCCAAGCTTGCTGGATGACATTCGGGATCGGATTGCCGTGTCTGATGTTGTTGGCCGCAAAGTCAAATTGCGGCGGCACGGGCGGGAATATATGGGTCTGTCGCCTTTTAATAAGGAAAAGACACCCAGCTTTACCGTGAATGACCAAAAGCAGTTTTATCACTGTTTCTCGTCAGGCAAGCATGGTGATATCTTCAAATTCCTGATGGAAACGGAAGGCCTTAGTTTTCCCGAGGCGGTGGAGGCCTTGGCCTCGCAAGCCGGGATTGCCCTGCCATCACCCGATCCGCAAGCGCAAAGGCGCGAGAAAGAGCGGGCAAGTCTTTATGACGTTATGGAAATGGCGACCAAATATTTCCAGCTGCAATTCTCGGCCGATCTGGGGCGTGAAGCGCGCCAATATGCGCAAAAGCGTGGTTTGAGTGCGGAGACGCTTTCGACCTTTCGTTTCGGTTTTGCTGCTAATAGTCGTGATCATTTGAAGAATTATCTGTTGCAGCGCGGGGTTAGCGAGCGGGATATGCTGGAAACCGGCCTTGTGATCAAGCCTGATGACGGACGCCCGAGCTATGACCGCTTTCGCAACCGTTTGATGATCCCCATTGAGGATGAACGGGGGCGTGTGGTGGCCTTCGGGGGCCGTATTCTTGATCCTGACGGCAAGCCGAAATATCTCAATTCGCCTGAAACCAAACTGTTCCATAAGGGGCATATGCTCTTTAACGCCCAGCGTGCCCGCAAAGCGGCCTATGAGAATGGCGCAGCGATTGTGACCGAAGGCTATATGGATGTGATCGCCCTGCATCAGGCGGGCATCCCCTATGCCGTTGCGTCGCTGGGTACAGCCTTTACCGAGGCGCAGATCACGCGCCTTTGGAAGATGGCGCCAGAACCTTATATTTGTTTTGATGGGGACAGAGCTGGGCGTCAGGCAGCCCATCGGGCTATCGAGCGCATCTTACCGCAGCTCAAGGCGGGCTTTTCCTTCCAGTTTGCCTTCATGCCTGAAGGGCAGGACCCTGATGATGTGGTCAGCCAAGGCGGAGCTGGAGCGTTTCACGAGCTTTTGGCCAAGGCTATGCCGCTGTCGGATGTGGTGTGGCAGCGCGAGCTTGATGCCCAGACCATTGACACGCCCGAACGCAAGGCAGCCCTTGAAAAGCGCATTGATGATCTGGTGCGCGAAATCAAGGATGAGCGGGTTGCGCGCCAATATCAGATGAGCTTCAAATCCGCCCTGTCCAATCTGTTTTGGCAGCAGGCGCGGGCCAAGCGGGATGCGCATTTTACCGGTGGTGGGGCCAAGGCGGGGCAAGGGGCTGGGCCAAGCAACGCCCTGGCGGCATCAGGCAATATCAGTCGCGTGCCGGAGGCGGGGCAATCCACCGAATATGAAGAGAATATTCTGGGGCTTTGCATTCATATCCCGCACCTGTTTGAGGAACATGCCGAACAGATCCTTTCGCTCAATTTTCAAAAAGCTGGTCTTGAGCCGTTTAAACATGTTCTCTCGCATCTGATTTTTGATCAGGGTGCATCCCATTATAGCGATATCTATGCCAAGGCATCGCCCGATCTGTTTCCTCTTTTGGATGATCTGCATGGCGCGGAGGTGCTTAATGCTGATGGGGGTGTTCTCAAACCTTACGGGTGGCAGCTTGCCTCACGCCGCCATGTGCCGCAGTTGGCTTTCCGGCCAGGGAGGCTGTTTCTTGAGCGGATGCTGGCCTATTGGTTGGCGGTGCTGGAAGTGCGCGAAATTCAGGCCGATCTTGATGGGGAAACGGCTCAGGCCATGCATGACCCGGATGTGGGGGATCATGCCTTTGAGCGTATTCAGGCCCTGACGCAGGAGTTGCATCGCCGCCGCGAGGAAAATGTACGCGAAGATCAGGATCTGTTTGACGAATACAAGAAAATGCAGACAGCGGGCATTAGCGCTGATCTTGCAACCACGCTGTCCGAGCTCGCCCTTGGCCGGATCGGTGATGATGCAGGCGCTTGATTGAAAGCCTCGCCTTGCTGCTGCTTGTTTGGCTATGACTATAGTGTCGAGAGCGAATTAAGTTCCAAGCGGCCAGATTCGTCCTTATTTGGTGCTAAATGTCTGAAAATGATTCGAAAATTGCAAGAAACTGGCAAATTTTCTTGATTTAGGGGTTGCCGAATCGAATCACTGCGCTAAATATCATGGCTCGGCAGAAAAAAGCGCCAATGTGTCAATATGGCGAGAAATGATTGATTGCTGCCTCAAAATCTAATGGATCACGAAACTGGGGATTTGTTTGTTTCCGGCCATCTTATCTGTTGTGGATAGCTCTGTAGGAAAGTGCATAGCTGCGGCAATAGGATGGCACGGTTAAGAGGCGTTTAACGCCCCATTGGTAAAACTGATCTGATAATCCTGACAAAGCTGTGCGAATGAGCATGGACAACCTGAGCGGACGGATGCACCGCACAGCATCCGTGGAGACAGGAATGGTTACGAAGGCAACAAAGAACGACGAAAATAGCAAGTCTGGCGAAAATTCTGATGCGCCGTTGCTGGATATGACGGCTTCGGCTGTCAAGCAAATGATCAAGACTGCCAAGAAGCGCGGTTATGTGACTTATGATGAGTTGAATGAGGTTCTGCCTTCCGAGGAAGTGTCTTCCGAACAAATTGAAGATACCATGTCCATGTTGTCTGACATGGGCATCAATGTGATTGAAGCTGAAGAAGCGGAAGAGGGTGAGGCATCCAATGCCAGCACCTCTACCGAAGTGGCCGAAGTCAAAGGCTCCACCGCTGTTGCCAAGACATCGGGCGGTAAAGAGCCAACGGATCGTACGGATGATCCGGTTCGCATGTATCTGCGCGAAATGGGCTCTGTCGAGCTGCTCTCCCGCGAGGGCGAGATTGCCATTGCCAAGCGGATCGAAGCTGGCCGCGAGGCCATGATTGCCGGTCTGTGCGAAAGCCCGCTGACTTTCCAGGCCATCATCATCTGGCGTGATGAATTGGTCGAAGGCAATATTTTGCTTCGTGACATCATTGATCTGGAGGCAACCTATGCCGGACCGGGCAATGAGGACGAAGACGAGGACGAAGATGGCGAGGATGGCGATGGCGAAGAGGGTGCAGCTGTCGCTTCTCCTGCGGCCGCTCCAGCTCCTGCAACTGCCAGTGGTGCTGCCTCTTCTGACAAGGCGGAAGACAGGGATGGCGAAGGCTCTTCGGATGAAGATGATGACGATGATGATGACATGGATAACAACATGTCTCTTGCTGCCATGGAAGCTGAACTGAAGCCCAAGGTTCTGTCCATCTTTGACCAGATCGCCGAAGATTATAAGAAACTGCGCCGCCTGCAGGATCAGCTGGTTGAAAACCGCATGGCCAGCAAGGGGCTGTCTCCCAGTCAGGAGCGCCGGCATAACAAGCTCAAGGAAGACATCATTGTCGAGGTCAAGAGCCTGTCCTTGAACCAGAACCGTATTGATGCGCTGGTCACCCAGCTTTATGACATCAACAAACAGCTGGTTGGTCGTGAAGGTCGCCTATTGCGTCTGGCCGAGGCTTATGGTGTCAATCGCTCAGACTTCCTGAAAAACTATCAGGGCCATGAGCTGGACACCAACTGGAACAACCGGGTTGCTGAACTGCCGGGTCGCGGCTGGAAAGACTTTATTGCGCGCGAAATGGATCGCATTGACGAGCTGCGCGAAGACATCCAGATGTTGGCAACAGAAACCGGTCTTGAGATTGGCGAGTTCCGCCGTATCGTTTCCTCCGTTCAGAAAGGCGAGCGTGAAGCCCGTCAGGCCAAGAAGGAAATGGTGGAAGCCAATCTGCGTCTGGTGATTTCCATTGCCAAGAAATATACCAACCGTGGTTTGCAGTTCCTCGATCTTATTCAGGAAGGCAATATCGGCCTGATGAAGGCGGTGGACAAGTTCGAATATCGCCGCGGTTACAAATTCTCGACCTACGCGACTTGGTGGATCCGGCAGGCTATTACCCGCTCTATTGCGGATCAGGCCCGTACTATCCGTATTCCGGTTCATATGATCGAGACGATCAACAAGATTGTGCGGACATCGCGCCAGATGCTGCATGAAATCGGTCGCGAGCCGACACCGGAAGAATTGTCCGAGAAGCTACAAATGCCGCTTGAAAAAGTGCGCAAGGTTCTGAAAATCGCCAAGGAGCCGATCTCCCTTGAAACTCCGATTGGTGATGAGGAAGATTCCCATCTTGGAGATTTCATCGAGGACAAGAATGCGGTTCTGCCAATCGATGCTGCTATTCAGGCAAACTTGCGCGAGACCACAACGCGCGTTCTTGCCTCGCTGACGCCGCGTGAAGAGCGTGTCTTGCGTATGCGTTTTGGTATCGGCATGAATACCGATCACACTTTGGAAGAGGTGGGGCAGCAATTCTCGGTGACACGTGAACGTATTCGCCAGATTGAGGCAAAGGCCCTGCGCAAGCTCAAGCATCCAAGTCGCTCCCGCAAGTTGCGCAGCTTCCTTGATAGCTAGGCTGAAGAATTTGCAAATTTGAATCGAAAAGGCCGGGTAAGTGATTGCCCGGCCTTATTATTTTGCTCGCTCTTAAAGTGGATTGCGGGCTAGTTATCCAGCTCCCACTGGGTATTTACAGTGATGGAGAGAGACATGGAGCCTTCGGCAACTGGCACGGGGGCATCCATAGCCATTTCCATTTTTGCAGCGCGCATCATGACCGGGCGGGGATTGTAACCGCCATTTTCTGACAGGCTTTTAAGGCGCTTGATTTTGGTGCCAAGCTCTCCTGCATAAAGCTGGGCTTTGGCGCGGGCATCCTTGATGGCCGCTTTGCGGGCTTCTTCCAGCTTGCCTTTCTTGTCCGAGACATCAAAGCGCAGGCCAGACATATTGTTGGCGCCGGCGCCAACAAGGGCGGTCAGTACGGTGCCCACGCTATCCAGTTTTCTGATTTTGACCGTCACCTGGTTGTTGACGGTATAGCCGATAATTTTCGGCGGCTGGGCTTGCCCTTTTTGCGGATAGCGCATTTCAGGATAGATATTGAAATTGCTGGTCTGGATGTCCTTTTTGGCAATACCGGCTTTTTCCAGCTCTTTGAAAAGAGACGCCATTTTCTTGTTGTTTTCTGCAAGGGCCGCTTTGGTTGTTTTGGAGCGAGCCTGAACGCCGGCGCTGATGATGGCAATGTCCGGTGCCATTTCAATCTGGCCAGTTCCGTTGACCGAGATCACTCCCGATTGGCTGTCGGCAGCAAAGGAGGGGCCTGCCATAAGGGGGAGCATGGTTGCGATGGCAAGAGCTGTTTTCTTCATCAAAAAATCCTTTGGGTGATCACGCGGAAGACATGGAAATGCCTGAACCAGTCACAAATATACAAGGGCACTATCAAAAACCAATGTGGCCGGATTGCGACCCATTGGATTGTGGATGGAGCTGAGAGAGGACAATCCACTGTTGCTTGCCATTCTATATAATGGGGGCTTGCCTGATATTCCAAATCGTTATAGACAAAAATGATCTTGAAGGATGGGCCTGTAGCTCAACTGGTTAGAGCCGACCGCTCATAACGGTCTGGTTGGGGGTTCAAGTCCCTCCGGGCCTACCATTCTTATAATTATCAGATTGATTTTCATAATTGCTTGCCTGTGTTGTCCCAAGCCAAAGCTGGCTGTTGGGTATCTGCAATTTCTTTGCAAAAAATTTTGATTTGCGTGCTCTGGTGCGTGGAGTTTTACGTTTTTGTTCTATAAAGATCAGGCTTTTCTTGATGTTTCCTTTTGCAGGCTGCAGCTTACTTGCTGCTTTACTCGGGTCATGTGCCGAAAGATCAGGTCGGGCAACGTGCTTACCTTCTTTTCTAAAGTCGATTCTTAGGCAGTCTGATGGTGTGAAGAGCTTGCGATGTTGAGTGAGAAGAGAGGTTCAGCCTCGGGGTTGGCTGTTCTCATGGTTGCTTCTTTGGTGTATCAAGCGCTTTAAGATGAATGCAAAAGGGTAGGGCTGTCTGATATGACCTTGATGGAAGAATTGGAGCAATGTGAGGACTGGTATGAGGCCCTTGCAGATCAGCATGCTTTTTTGATCACAATGCAGTCCTGGCTTGATGAAGAAGCGGGCAATGCTGACATTCTGCCAACCTCCGGCAAGCGCCTTAATGCCTTGCGCTTGACCCCTCTTGATGAGGTCAAGGTGGTGCTCACCGGGCAGGACCCCTATCCCGGCCTTGAAGGGGATATTCCCCATGCCATGGGCTTGTCTTTTTCTGTGGCGCGGGGGATCAAACCGCCCCGATCCCTGACCAATATCTATAAGGAACTGGCCTTAGACATCGGCATGGCTCATCCTGGCCACGGGGATTTAAGCGGCTGGGCGGCGCAAGGGGTTTTGATGCTCAATAGTGTTTTGACCCTTCGGCAAGGCGAGGCGGCAAGCCACGCCAAAAAGGGATGGGAGGGGTTTACCTCTGCGGTCCTGTCTTTGGTAGTAGAGCGCTCGCAGCCAACCTGTTTTCTCTCTTGGGGGCGACATAGCCATGCGCTGATCAATGGTCTTGTTGCCAAAAGCGCTAAAGCCCAGCGGCACTGCGTGATTCGAACCTCTCATCCCAGTCCCTTGGGGGCACGGAAGGCGGGGGCTGGTTTTCAGGCTTTTCTCGGGTCGCGCTGTTTTTCGCGCGCCAATGATTTTTTGCGCGAAACTGGTTGCCGTGAGATTGATTGGGCATGCCTTGGGGACGGTAATAGCTAAGCAAGATGGGCTATGGGGCAGATTAAGGCCCTACGGCATGCGAAAGGGGCGAGAAAAGGATTGAACCGCACCGCACTCTCCAATAAAACGGGCCAAACGCATTCTATTCTCAAGTGACGGCAGTTTTATGGCTCGACAGTTTATTTATCATATGCATGGTCTGTCCAAGACCTATACCGGCGGCAAGAAGGTGCTGGATAATATCCATCTGTCTTTCTACCCAGATGCCAAAATTGGTATTCTTGGTCCAAACGGCGCGGGTAAATCCACCATTCTGCGCATCATGGCCGGACTGGATACAGAATTTACCGGCGAAGCCTGGGCAGCTGACGGGGCAAAAATCGGCTATCTGCCACAGGAACCACAGCTTGACGAGAGCAAGGATGTTCTGGGCAATGTGATGGAAGGGGTGGCTGAAAAGCAGGCCATTCTTGACCGTTACAACGAGCTGATGATGAATTATTCTGACGAGACCGCCGAGGAAGGCGCCAAGCTTCAGGATATCATCGACAGCCAGAATTTGTGGGATCTGGAAAGTCAGGTGGAAATGGCAATGGACGCTCTGCGCTGTCCTCCTTCTGATGCTGATGTTTCCAAATTGTCCGGTGGTGAAAAACGCCGCGTTGCAATTTGTAAATTGCTTCTCTCCGAGCCTGATCTCTTGCTGCTTGACGAGCCGACCAACCATCTCGATGCCGAGACCGTTCATTGGCTGGAAAAGCATCTGCGTGAGTTCAAAGGCTCTGTTCTGATCATCACCCACGATCGCTACTTCCTTGACAATGTCACTGGCTGGATTTTGGAGCTTGATCGCGGTTCCGGTATTCCTTACGAGGGCAATTATTCTGCCTATCTGGATGCCAAAGCCAAGCGTATGGCGCAGGAAGGCCGCGAGGAAGCTGCCCGCCAGCGTGCGCTTGCTCGCGAGAAAGAATGGATGGCTGCAAGCCCCAAAGCGCGCCAGAGCAAATCCAAGGCCCGTATCAAATCCTATGATGAGCTTCTGAAACGTAATGAAGAGCGTGCTCCGGGCACCGCCCAGATCATCATTCCTGCCGGTGAGCGGCTTGGGGATGTGGTGATCAAGGTCGAAGGCCTGAAAAAGGGCTTTGGGGATCGCATGTTGATTGACGGGCTTGACTTCAATCTGCCTCCGGGCGGCATTGTTGGCGTGATTGGCCCCAACGGTGTGGGCAAGTCGACCCTGTTTAAAATGCTTATCGGTGATGAGAAGCCGGATGATGGCTCCGTTACCATCGGCTCGACCGTTCAGCTGGGCTTTGTTGACCAGTCTCGTGATGCGCTTGATGCCAACAAAAATGTTTGGGAAGAAATCTCCGAAGGGGATGACATCATCAAGCTTGGCAAGCGCGAGATGAACAGCCGCGCCTATTGCTCTGCCTTTAACTTTAAAGGCGGCGATCAGCAGCAGAAAGTTGGCTCGCTCTCCGGTGGTCAGCGTAACCGCGTGCATCTTGCCAAGATCCTAAAGTCTGGCGCCAATGTGTTGCTGCTCGATGAGCCGACAAACGATCTGGACACCGAAACTCTTGCAGCGCTCGAAGATGCGCTTGAGGATTTTGCCGGTTGCGCTGTGGTCATCAGCCATGATCGCATGTTCCTTGACCGTCTGGCCACGCATATCCTGGCCTTTGAAGGTGATAGCCATGTTGAATGGTTCGAAGGCAACTTCGAGGATTATGAAAATGACAAGATCCGCCGCCTTGGCCCAGATGCAGTCAATCCAAAGCGGGTGAAGTATAAGCCTTTCACACGGTAAGTTTGCCAGCGGCAGCCAACTGACAAATTAAAAGCCCCGCTATCCAAGGGATAGCGGGGCTTTTCTATGTTCTCTCTTTATGATGTCCTCACAAAGGCTCTATCCGGCTGTGCTAGGCTTGATCTGTTTGGGATTAAGCGTCTTTTGCCATTTTTTGTGCAGCTGTCGCATGCCAGCCCACCTCCGCCTCAGGGATGGAATCGGTTTGGTGGAAATAGGGTTTGATATCCAAGAGCGGCGTGCCGTCGAGGCAGTCGATATAGCGGATCTTGAGCCCGTCCGGCATTACTTCCAGCAATTCAACCACTGAAATAGAGATGGGATTGGGCCGATTGGGTGAGCGCAAGGCAAAGGTGCCGTGGCAGGCATCGTCAAATTTGGGGCATTGCTGAACGAGGGTCCGCATCGCCTCATGCATCCAGTAAAAAATAATGACATGGCTGCAGGATTCAATGGATTTTAGCGCCGGAAGAAAGTCCGGTTTGAGTTTTACATAGGCGATTTCATCCGTTTTTCGGCCATTGCGCGGGCATTCACTGCGGTTTTTGAAGGGTGTCTCGATATGGCCAATGAAGCTGACCCAGGCATCTTGAGTGAGCAATTTATCAGAGATTTCAAGCTCTCCGGGTCGTTTGGGCATGGGGCATTCCTTCGTGGGTTTAGAGAGATGCTGGATGGTTTGGATTTTAATCAAATTTTCTGTATCTTTTCAATGTATTATCATAAAAGTCGCCTGCCGGATTTAGGCGATTTTACAGACGTAGCCCTTATTCTGGTGCTGAATGTGTTTCTTGTGGCGTTTGTCACAACGAAGTTATACGGGGATATGAAACATGTATGCAGCACTTAAAACAGAATTGGTGGATGTTAAAGTATTAGACGGTGAAGGGGCGACTGGTAAGAGCGACGAATTGATGCGCCATGTCTCCAGTTTGCTTTCTTTGACATCAGATCATTGCACGGATGATCAGATCTATACCTATGATGTTGTTCTTCAGCGACTGTCAGATATTGTAGATGTCAAAAGCCGTGCTTTTGCTTCGGAAAAGTTATGCAGCCTGCCGCGGGCACCTTATGCCTTGATCCGCCGGTTTGCTTTTGATGTTATTCGGGTTGCCGGACCGGTTTTGCGTAAATCACCTGTCTTGAGTGAACAGGATCTGATTGATGTGAGTGACGCACGTGGTGTCGATCATATGGTTGCTATCTCGTTCCGTCGGGATTTGTCATGTGCGATTACCGACTTGCTCATTGGCTATGGTCATGGTCCGGTTTTGTTACAGTTGGCAGCCAATGGCAAAGCGCAAATCTCCAAAGAGGGGATGGATGCGCTGAAAGCCCTTGCGGCCAATGATACAGATTTGGCGGATCGCCTTGAAAAACGTCAGGAGCAAATTGCTCAACTACAGTTGGTCAAAAATGCGGACAGCCCCTTGGCCAAGGAACTGGATTTGTCTGCTATTGGACGGGATCTTGAAGCCAATATTCCGGCTGATAAGCTGGATCCTTCAACGGACCCTTATTTGGCGCGCTATAGCTTTGAGCCTTCGATGAAGAAAATTGCCAGCCTTCAAAAGCTGGGGCGCTTGAATGAAGTCAGTCTTTTATGCTTTGCGGGGCATGATCAGTTTGCCGATGTGACATGCGGCATTGCTGCTCTGTCTGGCCTTTCTGTTCCTTTGCTTGCACGGATGATGTCGTCGCTCCACTGGGAGCAGGTTCTGATCTTGCTCAAATCCATGGAAATGTCTGATAAGTTAGTCAGCGAGCTTTTGTGTTGCGGGCCTTGGAAATTGCGTCTGTCACGAAATCAGTGTGTTGAAATTCTGCGCCACTATCGCCAAATGAGTGTTGAAGAGGCCCGGACAAAAATGCTTGAATGGCCGAAAACTGGTATTATCCTTGAATAATTAAGGATACTATTACCAAACTTATGCCATAGAATGCTGAATATTGAAATTGAATGGCATAATGGACAAAAGGGACGGTCATGCATGTAACAGCATTTCGGATTTTTGTGCGAGATCTTAATGTCGCACGGGAATTCTACGCCAATAATCTGCAATGGCCCATGATTTGGGATAGATCAGAGCAGGGCGCCGTGGGCTTCGAACCTGGAATGCTTGTTATTATTGAAGAGGAAGATACGGATGGACCGCAAGCCTCTTTGATTGGTCGTTTTACCGGTTTGTCTCTTGCTGTCGATAATTTGCCTGAGGTCTATAAAGATCTTAAAGCACGTGGAGTGCCATTTGTGGCCCCTCCCGAGCGGCAATTCTGGGGCGGGTCGCTCGCCCATTTTATCGACCCATCGGGCAATATTGTTAGCTTGGTTGAATAAACTTTGGTTGGGCGGGTTTGCTGCATAACCTGCCCCAACCCGGTTTCTTTAATCGTTTGCACTATTGCTTTGGTCTTCTGAAGAAGAGACAAAAAAAGCGGGCTTTAAGCCCGCTTTTTTGTTTGAATGCATGTTGTGATGATCAGGCTGCCTGATTGTTGTCATACTGGCTGATCAATTCGCGAATATGGTCGATGATGTCGGGTGCCAGATCCGGGCGATCAAAGCCAAATGCTACGTTGGCTGCAAGAAAGCCAGCTTTGGAGCCGCAATCATAGGTATCACCTTTGAAAACCAGACCAGAGAATTCCTGATCATTGTTCAGCTTAATCATGGCATCGGTTAGCTGAATCTCGCCGCCGCTGCCCGGAGGCTGGGTTTCCAGATAGTCAAAAATCTCGGGCTGCAAGATATAACGGCCAGACAGGATCAGATTTGATGGTGCTGTCCCCGGTTCCGGCTTTTCGATCATATCTTCAATTTCGACGCTGCCATTTTGCCGCGGGCCTTTTTTGACCACCCCATATTTATGGGTTTCTTCCATCGGCACTTCTTCAAGGGCAACCACGTTATTCTGTCGTTTTTGATAGATTTCCATCATTTCAGACAGGCACCCTTTGGGGGATTTCATGATCATGTCTGGCAGGAGAAGCGCAAAGGGTTCGTCGCCTACCAGATCCCGCGCGCACAAGACAGCGTGCCCCAGGCCAAGTGGCTGTTGCTGGCGGGTAAAGCTGGTGCGTCCCGGTTTTGGCAAGTCGGTGCGCAGCTCATTGAGAATGTCGATCTTGCCCCTTGCTTCTAGGGTTTGCTCCAGCTCAACCTGAACGTCAAAATGATCTTCAATCACTGCTTTGTTGCGGCCGGTTACGAAAATGAAATGTTCAACCCCCGCCTTTTTTGCCTCGTCAACGACATATTGAATGACTGGTTTGTCGACGATGGTGAGCATTTCCTTTGGCATGGCCTTGGTGGCTGGCAAAAAGCGTGTGCCCAGGCCCGCGACGGGAAATACTGCTTTGCGAATTGGTTTGACCATATCTGTCCCCACTTCAGGTTTTTCTTACCTGTTCAGGTGTTCAAAAAATTAAATCGTCCCTAATGGCTGTTTTTGTCAAATCGGTGACGATTGTTCAATCACCATCCATTGATTGCGGGATAAGCCCATTTTGGGTCAGTATCCGTTATCGCTCATGGACAAAAAAGCCAAGTCCCAGAGCCTTAGATAAAGATAAAAGATTTTATAAATGATGAGAGAGAGATCAAAAGGTGCCGGAACTTTTGATTGAAGAGAAGAAAAATCAATTCAGAGTAAATAAATTCCTAACTTAATCCATATTCTATTGGCACAAAGGCGGAAGGGTGCCGCTTGCGATTCGAGATAAGGATTAAGCATGCAGCTTTGTGGTAAATGTCGGGATTGGTCAATGTTAAAAGCTTTGAGACGGGCAGGGCCGGCAATGGCTGTTGTGGCTGTGCTGGCAAGTGCGCCGATGGCGGCTGCGCAGAGCGCGCAAGGATTTAACAAATGGATCCGCGATTTCTGGCCTACAGCCCGGGCCAATGGCATCACTGCAAACACCTATAACACGGCTTTTGCAGGGGCGCAGTATGATCCCTCGGTCATCAAAAGGGCAACCAATCAGCCAGAATTTGTCAAACCGATCTGGTCTTATCTTGATAGCGCGGCAAGCAAGAGCCGGATTACCAATGGCCGCAGGATGAAAAAGAAATACGGTGCCCTGCTGCGCCGTCTTGAATCCCATTTCGGGGTGGACCAGCATATTCTGCTCGCCATCTGGGGCATGGAAAGCGCCTATGGGGCGATTTTCAAGAATAGAAAGCTGATCAAACCCACCATTCAATCCCTCGCCATGCTTGGCTATGCGGATCGGCGGCGTTCGAAATTTGGCAAGACACAGCTGATTGCTGCTTTGAAGATTTTGCAAAATGGCGATGTGGCTTCCAGCCAGATGATGGGCTCTTGGGCGGGGGCGATGGGGCATACCCAGTTCATTCCAACCACCTATCTGGCCAAGGCCTATGATTTTGATGGCGATGGCCGCCGTGATATCTGGAATTCTATCCCTGACGCCTTGGCCTCAACGGCCAATTTGCTGTCGACCGCTGGATGGCAGACAGGTAAGACTTGGGGCTATGAGGTACAATTGCCGCGCAATTTTGCCTTTGAACTTGCCAATGGCAAAACAACCAAAAGCCTTGCCGAATGGCAACGGTTTGGCGTGCAGCGCGTATATGGCAAGGCGTTTCCGCGTCCATCCGATCAGGCGCAGCTGATTTTGCCAGCCGGATATAAAGGGCCGGCCTTTTTGATTTTGAAAAATTTTGCCATGATCAAGCGCTATAACAATGCCACATCCTATGCGCTTGGTGTTGGGCATTTGGCGGATCGTATTCGTGGTGGCGGTGATTTTGCCCAGAATTGGCCCCGCCAAGACCGGGTTCTCAAGCGCAGCGAGCGAAAAGAAGTGCAGACTATCCTAAATCGTAAGGGATATGATACTGGTGGGATCGATGGCCGCTTGGGTTCCAAGTCAAGATCTGCTATTCGGCATTGGCAGAAGCGCAATGGCATGGTGCCCGATGGATTCGCATCCGGTGCATTGCTGCAAGCTTTGCGCACGCGCTGAACAGGCCAGTTGAGAGGTTGAACTATGGGCCAGTCCTGGAGCCTTTGGCAAAATGGCAAAGCTGCCGCTTTTGCTATGCTCACTCTTTGTGCGGTTGTTGCCGCCTCAGGGACTGGCCATGCTGCGCCTGCTTTGCAGGCCTCTCCGTCGCCTGACGCGGCACCTTCCCTTGTTGCGCAGGCGGCTCCTTCAGCGCCAGACGGGCGCATTGAAGTGGCTCAGGGCTTTTTTCAGCGTCTTTTCGGGATTGGCTCAAACAAGAAGAAAAAGTCTTCGGGGAAGGCGAGTAAAGGCAAAGCCGGGACCAAAAAGTCCAAACCTCGCGTGACACCTCCGCCGGTCAAGACCGTGACCAAAGATCCTGATGCAGCGGTGATTGCTGTATTTGGCGACGAATTCTCGCAAGATATTGCCTTTGGTCTGCGTGATGCTTTTGCCAAGACCCCTGATGTGCGGGTTGATATCCATAGCCTTCGCAATACCGGCTTGTTGCATCGGGCCAGCAAGAATCCTCTGGCTGATTTTGAAGCGCTGGTTGAGAAGAAGCCGTTCACCTTTGCAGTTGTAATGGTGGGGCTTAATGATCGGGGGACATTCCCTGCTGTCAAAGACGAAGAAGGCGAGATTGTTACCGAGGCAATCAAGTTTCAGGAGCCGGGATGGCAGGAAGCCTACCGCAAGCGGGTTGACAGCGTGCGGGCCAATCTCCTCAATCAGGACAAGCCCCTTTATTGGGTCGGGTTGCCGCCGGTGAAAAGCCCTAAATTGTCCAATCAGCTGTCCTATCTGAATGATATTATCCGTGCGCGCCTTGTTGAGCGCGAGGAGCGCTTTATTGATATTTGGGATGCGTTTTCCAACGAAGATGGCGACTATGTGCGGCGCGGGCCGGACCTGAGCGGTCAGGCCAAGAATTTGCGCCATAAATCCGGCATTCGCTTTACGGCTGCCGGGCGGCGCAAGCTGGCTTTCTTTGTCGAAAAGCTGGTCATACGTGCTTTGTCGCAATCGGTTGATGAAACGGTACTCCCTGATTTTCTTAGCCAAGCCGATGAAACTGCCCTTAAAGAAGGCCGGGGGGATAGTCGGGGCATTTTTGTAGTGCGTCAGCCGCCGCTTGATGCAAACCAGCTCATCAAGCCCAAGTCCTCATCCTCAAATCGCCTTGCTGGTGGCTTGCGCTCATCCGAACCGGTTGTGACTGCTCCTGATTTGCGTGTTGATCATTTCGAGTGGACCAATTCTGCTGAAAATTAGTGAAAACTGACGTCATTGAATTGGGAAGATCGCAAGTTATTTGCGTTGGCATTTTATCTGAGTGGTATCTAAGTCAGGCGGTGGAGGCTTCATAGGGCAGGGCAATGGGCTGAAAATGTCAATAAAAGGCTTTGCTCAGCGCTTGAAACTGACTACAAGATTAGGCTCTGGACCCACTCATTCTTACGCTTTGTTAGCGACGCAACTAATCTCAAGGTGCTCCATGTCCTTTTCTTCTAAGCCGGACGATTCTTTTTTTCATTCTCTGGCCGATATTGCTGGCGAGACGGTGCTTCCCTTTTTTCGTCGTAGCATAGCGATTGATAACAAGGAGCCTGATGATTTTGATCCCGTAACCGAGGCTGATCGCGAAGCTGAACGCCGTATGCGCGAGATGATCAATGGCACTTTTCCTGAAGATGGTATCTTGGGGGAGGAGTTTGAGGCAGAGCGCCTTGATGCTGATGGGCTTTGGGTGCTGGATCCAATCGACGGCACCCGCGCCTTTATCTCGGGCCTACCTGTTTGGGGCACTCTGATTGGCTATCGTCACTCTGATGGCACCTCTATGGGTATGATGAGCCAGCCTTTTACGTCCGAGCGCTATTTTGGCAATAGTGAGGTAAGCTATTATACTGGCCCAGGTGGCAAGCGCCGTCTTGAGACACGCTCTTGTTCCTCTCTTTCAGAAGCAACGCTTTTCACCACAACGCCTGCTTTGTTCACCAAAGAGGAACGAGCAGCTTATGATCGAGTAGAGGCGACTTGTCGCCTTCCTCGCTATGGGGTGGATTGCTATGCCTATTGCATGGTGGCCCATGGCATGGCTGATTTGGTGATTGAAGCAGCACTCAAGCCGGTTGATATCGCCCCTCTTATTCCGGTGATTGAAGGCGCTGGAGGGATTGTGACCAATTGGGAAGGGGGTTCTGCCTTTGATGGGGGGCGCGTTGTTGCCTGTGGCGACAAGGATTTGCATCAGCAGGTGCTAAATGTATTGGCAGATCGGGCCTGATTAGTCTGACACTGAAACAGTGATGGTTCAGAAAAGGGGCTTTTGGCCCCTTTTTCGTTTTCTGTCGATCTTGCTAAATTCAGACATCCCGAAATCTCATGCCACTGAGTTGGATGAATTAGGCGCTTTTAGAAAGCTGGCGTTCGGATAGTAGTCTGGTTTCTTGCGAGGCTTCTCCGGGGATGAAAGCGTCGAATGCTGCCCAGAATTGCTCGCGATAGATGTCCCGCTCCATAAGAATTTCATGGCGGCTGCCTGCAATGGTGATGGCATGGCCAGCCCGCAAATCACGGGCAAAGATGCCTGTTGCCTTGGTGCTGACAATGGTATCGGCGCTGGCTGGCATCATCAAGGTGGGGGTATGGATGCTGGACTGGAAGTCGCTCAGTTGCAGCCGTTCCATGGCTTTAAGGCTCTCATGCACCCAGCGGTAAGTTGGGCCGGCAATGCCCAGATGAGGATGGCGCGTCAAGAAATTGCGATTGCGGTCAAAGCGCGGTCCATCGGAGGTCAGGGGATTGTCGTTAAAAGACCAAGAGCCAAGAATATTGGTCTTATCCGTGCCCAGTACAAAGGACTCCCCCATAAAGAAGAGGCGAAACAGACCGGCCAAACGGCGCAGGCTTTTCTGGCGCAGAGATTTGCCCAGGAAGCGTTTTTGCTCTGTTGCCAGCTGGATCAAAGGGGCGGAGAGGATGGTTCGCTCAAGAATGGTGCGTAATTTTGGCAATTGGTTGAGCAGGATCAGCCCGCCCATGGAATGGGCCAGAGCGAAATAGGGGAGGGGGCAGTCGGGCAAAACATGATCATGCATGAATTGCTGCAGGTCTTTGCCATAGTCTTCAAACTTGCCAATATGGCCCTTATAGGGGTCATCCAGCAGGCGATCAGAGCCCCCTTGTCCGCGCCAATCAAGGGTTGCCACAGCAAAGCCCTTTTCCCTCAACTCGGTGATAACCTCATAATATTTCTCGATATATTCGGAGCGGCCCTGCAACAGGCAAATGGTGCCTTTGGGCTTTTTTTGGATAGCTGGCCATAAAGCAATCCGGATGGTACGGCCGTCAAAGCTTTCCATGCCCCGGCAGACGCCATCAGCCAGTTCCGGGTGGCTTTCCAATTCTTCGAGATGCATATTCTTCCCCACGCGCTTTGGAGTAGTTTAGCCTGATCTTTTCCTCACGGTAAGGTTAAATCATCAACCTTTCCCCGAAAGATGACAGGACTGAAGGAGAGGCCGTATGGCAAAAGGCTCCGCGGGTGGTGCAGAGCCTTTTGTCTTGATGGATTTGCCCTTAATAGGTCCAGAAGGGCTGGCGGGGCGGATAATAGGTCCAGCCATATTGATCATAAGGAATGGGACGGGCACGCGGCACCAGCTTCTTCTTCACAATTCGGCCGTTAAAGGCATTGACTTTGAGGCGAACAAGGCGGTCGCGGTGGTCATAGGCCTTGGCTTTATAGAAGCGGCCTTTGATCTTCATATTATGCACATCGTAAAAGCCATTGCGGCGGATGATGCGGGCAACCTGACGCGGGCGAAGCTTCTCGACCCTCTGCTGCTTGCGTTTGGCATGGCGTACTGGTTTCAGATTGCCATGGCGATCTGTGCTGATGGCAAAGCCCCCGTTGGGACCATAAAAACCAAAGCTGAAATTACCGGCTTGAGCAGGAAGGGAGCTGGCTGCCACTGCAACGAGCATGGAAAGTGCGATTGCTGTTTTTTTCATCATTCTATTCCCTTGTGTCATTGCCTCTGCCCGAAGCGATAAATGTCTGATTGTGTGTGATCGTCTCTTTTCTTGTTGTCTTGCAATCACTCTAACAAGGGCTGCCTGAATGCTATCGGAAGGGCCTGTTCATCCAGGATTTAGCAACATGGCAAGAGTGTGGTCAAAATGTGTCTTCATGGGGTAGTTGGTGGAAAACTGCCGTTTTGAAGCGGCTTTGGGGGTGCCGCCCGCATTGAAGTCTTACGATGAAAAAAGGTCTTGAAATCCCGGTTGGGGCTTTCCATATGAATATCATCGAAGGCCAAAACGGCTTCGAGACCCAAAAACAATCCCGCCACTGAACTTCGGGGGATTGGCCCAATGACAACCAAATCGCATCTGTTGCTCACAAGGAGGACATATCCATGCGTCATTTTGATTTAAGCCCACTTTATCGCTCTACTGTCGGTTTCGACAAACTTTTCTCCATGCTCGATAATGCTCCCGGCGTGGAAGGCGGAGGCTCCTCTTACCCTCCCTATAACATTGAGCGTCTTGCCGAAGATTCCTATCGTATTTCCATGGCCGTTGCCGGTTTTTCCGAGGCTGACCTTTCCATCGAAGTGAAAGAAAATGCCCTGACCATTGTTGGTGAGAAGTCGGAAGATGGTGAGCCGGAGAAAGATTATCTCCATCGCGGTATTGCGGCCCGTGCTTTTGAGCGCCGTTTCCAGCTGGCAGATTATATGCGCGTTGATGGTGCCAGCATGGAACATGGCCTTTTGCATATCGACCTGACCCGCGAATTGCCTGAGGCGGTGAAGCCGCGTCAGATCACCATCAAGGGTGCTGACGGCAAAAGCCTTGAAGGGTCAACGCATTAAGCGATGGCTCAAGATCAAGGCCGCATAGGGCGGCCTTGATGTAACTCGAATATCTGTTTGATATCTGTCTGAAATCCTGTCTGGGCTGATGAAAGATCAGTGGTGAGCGTTCTTGGCCCAGACATTTGCGTGATACTTCCCCCAGATTGCAAAACCATCCCTCCCAGGTTTTGTAGTCTCCTTAACTAGAGGTGCCTTTTGGCACCTCTTTTTCTTTATGGGGATGGGCTGAGGGCATGCTCTTTATGCGATGTGGGAGAGGAAGAGATCGACCTCTTCTTGTGCTGTGCGGAAAGAACAGACAAGGCGAATGAGACTCTCCCCCTCTTGGGGCCTGTCCCGCTCATCTAACAGCGCCGAAGGCCATTCATGGAACATGGCCCCTTTTGCCAAAAGCGCATCGCTTTGGGCGCGATCCATATGAAGAAAGACTTCGTTGGATTGAGTTGGCCAAGCAAGGCGGGCGGAGGATTTGTCCTTCATGCCAGAGGCAATCCGCTCAGCCATGGCATTGGCATGGGCGGCATTTTTGAGCCAGTGATCATCCTTTAAATATCCCTCGAACTGGGCGCCAGCAAACCGCATTTTGGAGAAGAGGTGGCCTGCCCGCTTGCGCCGATATTCAAAATCCTGACCGTAAGAGGGATTAAAGAAAAGAACGGCTTCTGCGCACAAGGCACCATTTTTGGTGGCGCCAAAGGACAGCATGTCGATGCCGGATTTCCACGTCATCTCTGCGGGGCTGCAGCCAAGGGCAAGCAGAGCATTGGCAAAGCGGGCTCCATCTATATGCATGGCCAGATTGCGTGATTTGGCAATCTCGGACAGGGCACCAATTTCATCAAGGCTATAGGCAGTGCCAACCTCGGTGGCTTGGGAGAGCGAGACCGCATTGGCCATGCCGTGATGCACGACCCCATGGGGGATTTGCTCAAGACCGCTGCGAAGACTGTCGGGTGTGATTTTGCCATGGCGACCGGCAAGGCCCCACATGCGCGCGCCGCTTGTTAGAAATTCCGGCGCGCCGCATTCATCCACTCGTATATGAGCATCTTCATGGCAAAAGACTGCGCCGCCCGGGCCCGTTGCCGTGGAGAGGGAGAGTGCATTGGCACCAGTACCTGTCGCCACCATCCAGACTGCGCAATCGGTCTCGAAGATCTCGCTAAATTTTTTGGTGATTTTTTGTGTCAGGTCGTCGCCGCCATAAGCGGGGGCATAGCCTTGGTTATGGGTGCTTAAGGCGTGCATGACCTGATCAGAGGCACCGGCCCAGTTGTCACTGGCAAAAAACATGGAATTGGTCCTTTGGGCAAGGAAGGAGAGAGGGACACTATCTCTCTCCTGTTGCCCAAAGGCAAGAGGGAATGGGTAAGGGGAGGGAGAGCGTTACTGCGCTTGTGTCTCATCCTGTTTTGCAAATTTGGACAGGAGATAATCGAGCGAGATTTTCCCAGGTCCCTTGATGATCAGATAAAAGAGCGGGAACAGCCACAGGATGCGCAAATCGGCGATTTCTGCATTATGTTGCTGGTCGAAAAAGGCTCCGATGGTTTCTGACGGGACACCATGCAAAGCAATGTCGACATAGGTCATCACCGCAATCACACCGATGAAAGCAAGGCTGGAGAGGCGGGTGAAAAGCCCCAAGAGAATAGTGATGGGCAAGATAAGTTCAGCCACCGTGCCTGCAATGACGATGATCGTCCAAGGGAAGAAGTCGATCTTTGAGGTGTCATAAACCACGGCCTCTGCAATATGTGGCAGGATTTGCGCGTAAGCGGCAGCGGACGGTGAGAAAATGCCAAAGAAGCCTTCCCCCACCTTGCTGATGGCAGAATTGACAAAGAAAAAGAAGAGTGCACTTGAGAAAACAAGGCGGGCGGTAAAGCCAAGGAACCATCCATCCAGCGCAGATTCAACTGCGCTGAAAATGCTGGTGTGAAGCTGCTGCAATTTATTGATGAGTGTCATTGTTCTGTCCTGTCGTTCTATGCAGGTTTTATCTGTTGGTTATGCTGAGATGTCTGGTTCGGGTAAGTGAAGTGCGCGTAATGCCCCCACTTCCAAAAGGCCCCCAAGATTCTGGGCAAGATCAAAGCTGTCTGAGTGTTCAGAGGCATATTCAGCGGCCTCAGCAAGGCATTTTCCATCCATAAGGGCTGCGATAAAAGTCTCGCCCCCTTGCGGCAGCGAGATGACGCTTACATCAAGATCAGGGCGCGTGATGAGCACATTTTCCCCCTGATAGGTGATCCTCTCCATATGTGCGGCAGGGTCATCCTGTTTGTGAGCGGCCCAAATGGAATAAATGGGGTGGCTGGATGTCAGCAGTTGGCAGGCCGGATGAAAACGGAAAATGAGCTCGCCCAGTCTTTCCTGTTCAATCTCTTGCAGGATTGCGGGATCCAGAGGCGCAATGTCTTGCGCGTGATAGCTTTGCAGCCACGCATATTCCAGTCGGGCCATGTCTGGAAGATAAGGGACATCCAGTACTGGCTCGAAGCCTTCAAGAAAATCGCAAAAGCTCTCGCCATATTGGGCGAGCATTCCAGATTTTGGCGGAGTGGTGCGAATATAGGCTGGAGCCATGGCGCGGAAAAACTCCTCGCCTACGAGCTCGGTGATGGTTGGATAGCTGGCCATCAATGCCTCTGTCAGGCCGACAATCACATTGTTGCGATAAACATTATAGCGCTTGAGCGCCTTTTTGCCCTTGGCGGGGCCGATCACATCATTGGGCAGCTCTCTCTCTGCCACCAGCAGGCCTTCGCTAAAGGCCTGCTGGTCCGCAATGAGGGGCGGAATGGCGGGGAGAGGGGGAGGTGTTTGGGGCGAGGCAGACTTATCCGGCATGACGAATCTCCGCCTTGCGGCCAGCATCAATTAGCTTTTTTTCTGCGCGCATGGCTTCAGCAAAGAGGATATCCCATTCAGGGATATTGGCGTCCCATTCGATCAAGGTTGGCACGGGGCCCGAGCGGGTGAGGGCATGGTCATAAAGATCCCACACGATATCCGCTACATGGGCATCATGGCTGTCGATGAGCAGCAGATCGCCTTCATCATCTTCATCGCGTGCAAAGCCTGCGAGATGGATTTCTCCCACATGTTCAATGGGGAATGCATCAAGATAGGCTGCCGGATCATAATTCTGGTTTGTCGCCGAGACATAGACATTGTTGACATCCAGCAGCAGACCGCATTGGGTTCTGGCCACCAGCTGTTCCAAAAAGGCTATTTCGGTCATGGTTGAAGAGGCAAAGGCCACATAAACGGATGGATTCTCGATGAGAATCTGCCGCCCCAAATGGTTTTGCAATTGGTCGACATGTTCGATCACCCGTTCCAGACTGTCTTGCCGGTAGGGAACGGGGAGCAGATCGTTGAAAAAAAGCTCGTCATGGCTAGACCATGCCAGATGCTCTGAAAAGAGCGCTGGATTGAACCGCTCATTCAAATCTTTAAGGCGGTCGATATGGTCTTGCTTAAGTGCCTGATCTGCACCGATGGATGCTGCAACCCCATGCAGAGAGAGGGGGTATCGCTGGGCGATCTCGGTCAGATAATGCAGGGGTGGCCCGCCGGCCCCCATATAGTTTTCGGGGTGAACCTCAAACCAGCCAATGTCGGGATTTGTTTCAATGATCGTTTTGTAATGCTCTGCCTTAAGCCCGACCCCGGCGCGAGCCGGGATCGGTTTGGGTGCCAAGGCAGACATCGTTTCAGGCGATGTCATGGCTATCTATCCTTTTTCACACTGCCCTGGGGGAGCAATGGACGGCTTAAGATTTGATAGGCTCAAGGCTACCCATGCCGTTTGGTGTTTTCATTGTGGTGCAGGTGCCTTTTTTAACCAGCTTCCAGGCATTGCCCTGATAGTCAACAGTAGAAGTGCCTTTACAGGTGGTGCCTGGGCCTGCAGCGCAATCATTCTCACCTTTAAGAGCGACGCCATAGCATTTTTCCATTTCAGCAGCCTGTGCGCCTGTGGTGGATACGGTGGTCAGAGCACCTGCGGATACTACGGTTGCAACTGCGCCTGCGATTACTGCTGCGGAAAAAGATTTCTTGGACATGGATGTCTCCCAGATCGTTGTTTGAAACTGATAACCGCCAGCCTCTCGGTTGAAGTGTTCCTCGCTAGCGGATGAGGCCATACTGTCGAGTTCGCTGATCAATGGGAAATGAATTGGATGTGAGAGGGGCTTCACCGATCCTCACAAACGTGTGAGAGATTAAGTGATTGTCCTGTATTCCCTAAATAAATCAATATTTTGGTTTATTTGATGGTTGGGAGGCAGGCTGTGGGAAAGGGAAAAAATGGTCGGGAAAAACCCAATATGGGTGGTGAAAAATGTCGCAACCGCGAAAAAGCAACAAGATTGCCTTGACTTATTGTGCGGTGCAATGTAATTATTGCAGTGCGATATATATCGCAGCCCTTTATGGGCGTTTCCTCCTTAGACTTCAGGGCCGTTATGCGGCCCTTTCTTTTTTCTCCCTTTCTAAATCCTTATGTTTGTGTCTTGAGCGCAGGGCTTGGCACGCGCGGACATTGCTTTCGCGCCGCAAAAGATGGCTAAAGATTGTGAGATACTGCCCAAGAGCCTATTCGGCTGCGGCCTTGGTTGGGCGGAACATGTGATGGCTGGATTGCAGCAAATCTTGAGCGAATTGGCTGAGCGTGTCGCGCAGCTCATCAAAATGGGCCAGAGGCTCCATACTGTCTTCATCCATATACAGGCCGCGATTAAGTTCGATCTGCAAGGCATGCAGTCCTTTGTTTGGCCGGCCATAATGCTGGGTGATGAAGCCGCCAGCATAGGGTTTGTTCAGTGCGACTTTAAAACCAAGGCTGCTTAGAATTTCAAAGGCTGCTTGTGTCAGATCGCGATGGCAGGAAATGCCATAGCGATCCCCCAAAATGATGTCGGGCTTTTGGGTGAGCGGCAAATGATTGAAAATGCGCGATGGCATGGAATGACAATCCACAAGGCAAGCATAGCCGAACTGCACATGAATGCGGGCCAATCGGTGGCGTAGGGCCTGATGATAGGGCTTATAGTAAGTCTCGATCCGTTTCAGAGCGTCGCTGATCTTCAGTTTTGAATGATAGATTTCCTGATTTTCGGAAACGATACGGGCGATGGTGCCAAGCCCTGACCCGGTGCGGGCTGTATAGCCTTTTGCAAAGGGAGGCAGGGGCTCGTCAAACATGCGCGGATCAAGCTCGTAAGGCTCACGATTAAGATCCAGAAAAGCGCGCGGGAAATTGGCCGACAGAAGCGGCACGCCCATCTTGGGGATGTCTGAGAAGAGCAAATCTATGAAAGCATCTTCTGATTTGCGCAGCTGATGAGCGTCCAGACGGCTGCTTTGCCGGAACTCTTGGCTGTAGGCGCGACCGGAATGAGGGGAATTGAACAAAAACGGCGCTGCCTGCGGCCCGTGCTGGGAGAGCGTAAAAATCTCGTCAATGGCAGTCTTTGGGGCAAAATCCATAAAAATTTGCGGCTCTTGTTCAATCACTTGTCACGGTAACAGACTAGCGGATTCGCAGCTCTTTCAGGAGCGAATAGTTAATCCGTTTGGCAAAACCTAATCTTGTTGCTATGAAAGTGCAAGGAATTCACTGGATCTTTACCCCTTTGGGGTGAAATAACTTGTTACACACAAAGTGAGATGCCTTTAGGACAGGATGACTATGTCGCAGATTTTGCTGGCTGAAGATGATAATGATATGCGCCGCTTTCTGGCTCGTGCCCTGCAAAATGCGGGCTATGAAGTGGTTTCCTATGACAATGGCAAAAGCGCCTATGACCGCCTGCGTGAAGAGCCCTTCACCTTGCTGCTCACAGATATTGTGATGCCTGAAATGGATGGCATTGAGCTGGCACGCCGTGCAACAGAGCTTGATCCGGATTTGAAGGTGATGTTCATTACCGGTTTTGCAGCAGTCGCTCTTAACCCAGATTCCCAAGCACCAAAAGACGCAAAAGTGCTATCCAAGCCTTTCCATTTGCGCGATCTGGTCAATGAAGTGGGCAAAATGCTGGCGGCTTAATAGTCAGCCAGTTTCATGCCTTGGGCTTGGTGCTTTTAAAAGCTGTCTTAGGGCCCGGATCGAGACTGCTCCCTCACTTCATACAGCCCAAGTGATCTTGTTGGGGACTTTTGCCCAAAAGGGGCTTGCATTCTGTTTTAGGGGAAAGTAGAACCCTTTTCACCGCACGGTGCCAAAAGAAGCGCACCATAAGGATGGGCGATTAGCTCAGCGGGAGAGCACTACATTGACATTGTAGGGGTCACTGGTTCAATCCCAGTATCGCCCACCATCCTTTCTTCAATAAAACCAAATTTCTGATTTTGGCAACAACGCTGTTGCGAAGCTTCCGCTGTTTCGCATTGAACCGGTTGATCCAGAATAGCTCCTTTTACTGTCTTTAGGGCTGTCATATTGGGTATTTGGGCCTGCAGTGATCGTGTAAACTCAGAAGCCCTTCCTGCATGATATCGAAGCATCGAGATTCAGAAACAAAGGGCATCTCCATTTGGAAATGCTCTTTTGTGATGCTTGGGTGTGTGAATTTATGGCTTCATTTCTCCTCAAAATTTAGTTCAGGTATGGCTGAGTAGATGGTCATGGCTGGTGTTTGGGATTGGTGCTCAGCCTTAAGGATAGGTGAGACTATTTGGTACAAGATTTTTTAACTTGGATGGCTTGAAAGTCACAACTTTTGATGGAAATAATCTGCGGAGCACTTTTGTGACTATGTATTTATTCAAGATTAGCGGGGCTGATATTCATGGCCTTTTTCAGCAGCAAGAAATTCTTTCGTTCCCAGATTTTTATTCCTTTTGGGCGGTTTCGCATTTTTGGCGACCAGACGATCAAGGATGCGATTGCTCTGATCGGTCGTGAGGATCAGAGGGCATTTTTGATTGATGCCCTGTCGGGCAGCGGTGACCGTGGAGCTTATTTGGTAACCGGTCGGCGCGGAGTGGGTAAAACTACCTTTGTTGAAAATTGCTTGGCTGAATATGAAGCCAACGTCTTTCGGCACTTTCTCCGAAGTGCGGTTGGCAAGAATATGGCCGACCAAATTCTCATGCTGTTTTTTCTGCTCGGTATTGTGGCTTTTGGCCTGTTGGCCGCTGACCTTTTGGAATATTTGGTGCCGCAAGTGCAAGAGCAGCCTTTGCTTTATGTCATTCTCATTCCAACCTTAATGATCACGCTGTTTCCATTTTTCCTGGCTGTGAGAACAATAAAAAGCGTATTGGCTACCATTCTGCCCGGCTTTGAAGGCATAGCGGCTTTTGGGCTGACTTTGGCTGTGACTGCTGCGTTACTCTATTGGGATGGAGTTCTGCCGCTGGGCTCTCCCGCGCTCTCAATGGGGTATTTGTTGTTGGGATTGGCCCTTTTGATGATGGTCGGATCTATCTGGGGGAGATTTAGAAGAACCCCGAATTTGAAATCACAAGTTTTTCGAATTATATCTAATATTTTTGTTTTATTTATAGTATTTTTATCTATATTTTTTTTAGATAATGATTTCTTTTTTCATTTTATTTATTTTTTTGGTAAAAATAATATATATTATTCTACTGTAGAAATTTTATCTATATTAAATTCCCTAATTCTATTTTTATTTTTTTATTTTGTTTATGATTCTTATGTGAAATTCAATAATAATTTTTATCAAATTATTTCAATAATATTTTCAATTTCTGTTCTTTTGGCTGTTTTTTGTTATATTTTTTACAAGGTTTTTGAATATATAGACTGGTACTCTATTGCATATACATCCTTTGATCAACTTTGTTTTATTTTTCTTGTTGCTCTTGGGATCGGCCTTTCTGTGTTTGGGGCAAGTGCAGTAGAATTTCTAAAGCTGTCGCTTGGAAGTGCTCCTAAAGAAAATGTCCACAGTAATAATAGTCTGGTTTTGATTTTTTTTGGCTATATTGTTGTTATATCAATAATATACGCTGTTTTGTTTTTGTTTAATTCTGGGAAAATTTCTGGCGCAGTTTATATTGGTAGTACTGTTTCTGTTTTTTTGTTTTTTATAATAACTTTATTTAAATCCATGTCGGGAGGCTTCTTTAATTTATCAAAATATTTGTACTCTTTGCCTTTTGGGAGTTATGAGGGGCGTATTTGTAAAATTAGAAAGACAGCTAAGGGGGATCGCTCTCTCAATAAGAAAATTAAGAAAAATATTGATGGAATCGCATTTAATCGGGCTGCTAAATATGTGCCGCCTGTCGAGGTTCTGCCTATCTATAAAGCCATTTGTCTGATTATTATTTCAATTCAATTGTCTTTTCCAATTGTTGGCTTTGGCTCGAATGATTTTCTAGCAAGAGTTTCAGGTCATATAGACCGGCCCATAAATGAGGACAGCGAGAGCAAAGGGATTATCATCGCTCCGCATGCTTCACTCTATGATCTAACTGAACAAATAAAAACGCCGATTTTTGGTAATCCAGTTTTTGATGAAAATGGATTGGGTGCTGTCACAAATCCCCCCGATCGAGTGCCCGCTATCCAGCAGGAGGCGTCGCGCAACTATTATACTCTTTTTCCGCAAAAATATGATGATGAGTTTGTGTGGTTGATTTTGGTTGTCGCGCTTATTGGTTCGTTTTTTGCCTTTGAGTATGAGTGGATCAACAAGCCGTTTATTGCGCAAAGGCAGACCAATACGTTGGATAAAGCCTCTCGAAACAGACATACAATTCACCATGATCTTGATCCAAACTGGTTGAGTGAATACCGGAACAAATTGGAGCGCCTTCAGGAAGACCTTAAACAGCGTCTTGCCGAGCTTTTATTTTTTGAAGCCAAAAAAGAGAATCTGAAACAGATTAAATGGGATGTTCATGACAAGGGGCATATTGAGACGCTGAGTTCCCAAGGCAAGGAAGAATTGGTTTCTAAACTGGCTTCTGAGTTCGCTTGGACGATTGGGCAACTGCATAAGGATCTTGAAGCTCTTGATGGTAAAATCCGAGAGAGACAGAAACGTTCGATTTCTCATTTTCGGTCGCTCGAATCCACGACATTTCCCTATATGATTGCTCGGTTTTTTCTGCCAATTATCTTTGTGAGGGTCAATTTGGGGTTTGATGCTCTGGATCACAGAGGGGTGACGCAAGCCATGTTGTTTGGCTTGCTTAAGGAATATCGGCAGCGCTTTGTGGCTATCCGCACCGCCTATGGCATGATTGGCCTGGCTGTGTTGCTGGTCGTTTCCCTGATGTTGATGAGCGCATTTTCCAAAGTGTTTGTTGACTTTCCTGCGATGAAAGCTCCTGTCTTGGTCTTTTCAAGCAATGGTGAGGTGTCCAGCAGCAAAGGCACGAAGTTTCTGGAATCTAGACAAGAGGCTGATCCATCTGGTGTGAATGTTGTTTTTTCTCTCTTTCCCGCAAAGGAAGAGGCAAAGCCGAGCACCTTTTATGATAGTGTTGATCAGATTCAGGGGGTCGATTATTGCGGTTGGCTAACATATGCCCGCCTTAGTGGGAATGGCGAAGGCAAAGCTTCGGCAGACAAATCCGAAGCCTTGATTCCTGCGGCTCTGTGTTCCATGTCGCCTGATCTGGCGAATGCGTTGTTTCCGTTTCTTTATGCCCCTGCTTTGATTATTCCGGATGATTTGGGCAATGACAGCGGCCAAAGAAAGCGCCTGATTTATCGCGTGGCGCATCATAATAATGGCTTGCCGTTGCTTAGAAGGGTAGAGAAGACAGAGGCTCTGGCAGCTCCTGGCGCAGATGATCAAGCCTCTCATAGCTCCCAAAGCACCCAAGAAGAGTGTGATTTGGAGGGTAGTATTTGCCTGAAACAGGAACCATCGCTGTCATTTCGGGTTTATCATATCTTTTTGCTGATCTTCTGGGTCTGGGCAATCTCTTCAATTTTGCGCCGCTTTCCTTTGCTGCCGTATAAAAGCAGTTTGCAGAAGATTAAAGATCTTTCCATCGCTTTGGATCATCAACAGGTGGACCGCCACAAGCAGGGCAGTTTCTCGCCTATGAGCTGGGTGCGAGTTGTGTTTGATAAGGAGCGAGAAATCCAGACCTCTCGTGATCCAATGGACCCGCGAAGTGTTGAGCTTGCCTTTATGTCTTTGCTTAAGGAAGTGCGGGCTTCCAATACGGCTTTGCGATTTCTTCCCAAAGTCAGTGTCAGTCTGCCAACGCCAGAAATTCATTTTATTTTTGATGAACTTGATAAAATTGGCGGCGTCGTTGGTGCTGACTTTACAGCCCATAATGTGAGCGAGGAAGAGAGAATTGCCATGGATGCAGAGCGCCAGCGGGCTTATGCTTTGCATGCGCTTTTCTCTGATATGAAACGGGTTATTTCGTCCGCGCCGGCTCATTTTATTTTTGTGGGCGGCCGGATGCTTCATGATGAGTGGGTGCGAGATTTGAACCGGATCGGAACGCGCCAACCTTTGCTAACTGGCATCTTTGATGCAGAAATCTATCTTCCGTCGCTCATGCTTGATCATCCCAAAGCGGCATGGTCGGCCATGAATTTGCAATTGGACGAAGATAGCGGCGAAGAAGTGAACCGGGCGCTGCTATCCAAACGGATCAAGGAATTTCTGATACAGGCATATAAGAGTGCGGTGGATCTGAATGAAGATTTCTTTATCACCCGTCATGGGTCTTTCTTTGCGCTAAAAGGGCATGACAATGATAAAGTATCTTTTGAAGATGTGAAATATGCTGACCAGATCAGCTATTCAGACATTCAGGTTATTGATGAGGCCAGCCACTGGAATTTGCGTGACAATACTCCTTGTGAAGTGAAAAATGCTGAGTTCCTCGCAGATTGTGATCGGGCAAATGCATTTCTGGATGGCTTTGTTGGCTTCCTTGCCTATCGCAGTGCTGGTGCGCCGAAGAAAATGCGTGAAATCCTCTCCGGTTTTGTCCGCACCAGCGGCTCGCTTGTGCCACCCGGTGATACAAAAACACGACATAATTTGCTTCATCATCGTGATAGTTTGGTTTTTGATGTTGATGAGCAATATCGTATCGAGTTTATCAATTTTATTTTCCGTCACATCGAAAACAGATTTGGTGAAGTCCTTGTCAAACGGGATGATAAGGTGACTGTAAACATCATCTTTCTGTTTGATTTCTTGATGAAGTTCCATGGCAGGGCCTTTAGCTGGTCAAGCCTTGAGCGGCTGGATGAACTTGCTCATATTCACCGAGCGCCGGATTTGCGCCGGATTTTCGATTCCGTGATCAATGAAAGCTCTGGCCTATTCTTCCATCGTCTTCTCAATGGTCTTTTCTCATTCCGCTTTCGCTCGGAACTGGCGATGGAAATTCGCTATTTGTCCCGTATTGCGGAAGCTGAAATGGCAGCGCTGAACTTCACGCTGGATGAATCTCAGGAATTGAAGTCGACTTATGGGACGATGCTTAATGCATCGGGTGAGACGAATTCGGACATTATCGCGGCCTTGGGTGAGCTATATGAGTATGACCAAGCCTATGAAGTGGCACGTGGTTACTATGAGCGCGCACTTAAAATGTGCGATGAGGAATTTGCGCGTCAGATGGGGCAAATGCTTGGTATTTCAGACCCTGTTGTTAATGCAATTCATGATATGATGGAACCTTCTTCGCGTGATGATGATAGCAAAAGTTCGGTAAACCTTCATCGCAAAGGCTTTTTGGGATCACAAACCTCCTTATCTATTCCTCCGGCCATCGCTGCACTTCTCAGTGCTGCTGACTATAGTCCGGAAGAGCCATTTTTGAAGGCCATTTTATCACGAAATGATCAGGCGGTTCAGACCATCGCCTATTTTATGCCTTGGGCAACGCGCCGCTTGCGACTGATGTTGCATATTGGCCTGACCTTTGAGCAATCAGGCAATGAAGAGCGTGCTTTGTCGCAATATCATGCTGCACAAATGCTGGCGAGGGCCATTACCGATGCTGCCTTTCAGGATCTTGGGCTCAATGCTGGCGAAGGCGCATCCAAGGAATTGGAACAAGGTCTGGAGGATGGGCTGCAAGAAGATCAAACATGGCTGAAACAAATTCTGAAGCATCTGAACCTTATCTTTCAGCCCATGTTTGCAAGTGCCTGGGTGGGCGAGAAGCTTGAAAATGGCGTTGATACCAGCACCAGCATGGTGGAGTTGGAATTGCTTCTGCTGCGGCGCCTTATGCCTTTCCTTAAAGATATGGATATTGTTGAAGATAGTACGAATTTGCATCATTTGGTGGAGGAAAAAGACGAGACTTATCGGCTTACGCACCGTGCTGGTAATGCTGATTCCAACTTCGCTCTTGTTGGTGCTGAACTGCATAACAAGGCGGGGGATTTGTATTTCTTCAAGGGCCGTTTGCCTCTCCCAACCAAGTGTGATCCGTTGAACCAGGCCTTGGATGCTCGTCGTTACAAAGGCTATAATCAGGCCTACACAGATCGACATAAGGGCGCTTTGAATGAGGGCTTGGATGGTTATCTTCTTAAGGCTCATTATCATTTCTGCGTGTCGATGCATGAAATGCGCCGCTTTGCGGTTTATCGGCGGGAAATTTCCAAGTTTAAGCTTAATCCTGCAGGTGGGTGTGAAGGTGAGTATGAACGTGATCAGTGGAATACTTTTCGCCGGAATTATTGGCCAACATTCCTGAACCAGGCTGCACATAACACATTGGTGGATCTGGCTGAAACCGCACTTGCGCGCAGCTCGATGCTAGAGGTGTGGAGGGATGTTGATTTCTTCCTTGAGGAAATGAAAAAGGATGAAGTGCAGCGGCAGAACCCCGATTACCTGACTGATTTGAGTAAGGCTTATGACTTTTATCTGGGCCGGCCGTTTAAGAATGTTCAGACAGATTTTGAGAAGGCCTTGGAATTCTGGTTTGAGTGCGATGACAAGAGCTGCAAGAGGAAAGCTGGTACTCTAACCAATGGTAGCTCTATGCAAAAAATCGGATTTGAATTGCTTCGCGACTTTTTGGGCGAGTGGCGATGCCGCGCAGATTTAAAGGAGGCACATTTCAATCTGGTTGAGTTCGGTGCGCAGGATACTGCTATTGAACATGTGTTTATGGGGCTTTTATGCGCTTATCAGGGGGCGCTTTATGCCAAACATGCAGGATTGGTTGAGGAGGCTTCTGCTGAGTTTGTCTATGCGGCAACTCAAGCGGTTGAGCATCTCAAAAGTATTGTTCGGCTGGATATGTTGAGGCGCAATTCCAAGATCAATCTATTGGACAACCCCTCTCACAACCATTTTAAAATTGCCTTGCGTTTGGCTGAAGCTGCCTACGAGTCCTTGGCGCAATATGGCATCTTGGTTGATGAAATGAGCGGGGTGAAACATAGCCAACAAGATTATCGGATTGGCAAAACCATCATGCCTCACGCAGCTACGATTGCTTGTGTGCTTGATCTTTTACTCGCGCAGTTGGTTGAGGCGCTTCCTAATAGCAGTTTGCTCACAAAGAGGGAAAGAAGAGACTTTCGCGTTCGTTTTATTGATGTGCACAGCAATCTCAATAATCTGATTGATCCTTGGTTTGGTGGCCGGGAGAAGATCAAGGATAAGGAGCATTCTCAAGATGACGTCATCCTGGCTGTTGATCTTTTCGCTCCCAATCCTCCCCCTGCTTCTGTGTGGCTGAAATGGACTAAGGTCCCTCTTGCGGCTCGTGAGCAGGCGCGCAGATATAAGCATGCCCGCCGGCGCGCACGGGCGCGGCTTGCTTATATGGCAAAACGTCATCAATTCCCGATGCTTAACAAGATGCATAATATAAAAGCTGTGATTGATGATGTCTTCCTGCGTGATAGCCATCTAGGGCCGGGCGGGCATTTTTCGAAACATCAGGAAGAGCGCCTGTGTGAGGCCATGGATTGGTTGGAGGAGCTCAAGCATGCAGAAGATCAATATGATGCGCCAATGCATTTTCCTCCACATTTGTTGGCTGATACGCTGACTTTGGCTTATTATGCGCAAACATTGACATCAAATCCGCCCTCAGATGCACCGGAGAAGAAAGGGGCAAAGCGGGCGATCGATCAGGAGTGGAGCCATTATTTGCGGGCTGATATAAGCTTCCCTGATTTGACGGCTTTGAAAGGCAAAGGGGGGCGTTATCACAGAGATGGTGCGTTTTGGGAGAAAAGCCTGAAAGTGGAAGCGCGGGAATATTGCCGAAAGGCGCGGGAGTCCTTCTCTCAAGGCCAGGAATATTACAATAATATTTCCCGTCTTTACTATTTGTACGATGATTTCAATGATCGATTGCGCCATGTGAACCATGCCGTGCAAATGTCGCATGCAGATTTGTTGGCGCTGTATAAGGGCTTGGTAGATATCGAATGATCGTCTTGTTGTTTTGATTGGCTGGTTTGTCTTAGCTGTTTGTTTTGTTATAGAGCTGGGCTTGCTGCTTGCTTTCTATGATATGAGCCAGCCATCATTCTTATGCAGTGCTTTCATTCCATTTCTGCATCGGAATTTATGCTGAAAGCTTGCTGCTTTGGATGATCCAGTCTCGCGCTTCCTGGGCGGCGACGGTCAAAGGTTTGTGCTTTGACCAGACAAGATAAAAGCCCAGGCCTGTCTTCCAAGTCCAGTCTTGCCGCGCTGCAAGCAAACCCTGTTGGACCAATGGTCCGACAAGATGATGCCATCCAAATGCAAAGCCTTGCCCTGCTATTGCTGTTTGAAGAACCAGTGCATAATCATTCAACCGAAGTCCGCTAGGTATGGTTTCAAGCCTTATGTCGAAATGCGAAAACCATTGTTTCCAGGTCGGTCTTTCCCGAATGGGTTCTTCAAGATGGATCAGTCGTTGATGTGCAAGGCTGGGAAGTCCTTTTAGATTTATGGCTGCTGCCATAACTTTAGGCGATGCAACCGGGTAGATTTCCTCCGGGGCAATCAGAATGGACTCGCAGCCGGGCCAGTCGCCATTTCCCCGCCGGATCGCCAAGCTGATATTTTCTACATCAATGTTTGGTTCACGATCACTCGCCTGCAAACGTAGGTCGATGTTCGGGTATCGTTCGTGAAGATCTGCCAATCGGGGGAGCATCCAATAGACATTAAATGCCGAGGAAGCGCTGAGCGTTACATATTCCGGGCTTGCTTGCTGTCTTAGTGCTTCGAGTGAGATGAAAAGTTGGTCAAAAATTCGTTCAAGGTCTGCATGCAGTTTTAAACCTGCACTGGTTAAAGCAACCCGGCGATGTTGTCGGTCAAATAGTGCCACCCCAAGGGACGCCTCTAATTGTTTGATTGCAGCACTGACGGCAGGTTGCTGGACGTTCAGTTCGTGGGCGGCCAGTGTGAAGGATTTGTGCCTTGCTGCGGCTTCAAACACAACAAGCTGACGCGGTGATGAAACGAGTTTCCAGAGCTTTTGCATAAATTGAATTTATCCAAATAATAACAATTTACAAGCGTCACAGGTCATTTTTCTAGAAGTACCATCATTTGGAAGTTGAGTTTGTGAATAGACATTGGGAAACCAAATTTGAGAGCAGAAAAATGACCCGACGAGCGCGCCCTGTGAGAAGAAGTAAAGCGACAGGAATTCCTGCATCGCCTTATATCAAGCGTCATATTCCCTTTTTTGATGTGCTTGATGAAGACCAGCTTGTAAAGCTTGAAGCGCAAGTGGATTGGATACTCGAAAATGTTGGAATTGCATTCCGAGATGACCCGGTTGCTTTGAAAGTTTGGCAGGATGCCGGAATTACGCCAACTGGTGAGTATGGGGATGTTATTAAGGCTGATGCAAGCTGGATACGTTCGCTCTGTGCCAAGGCGCCGAAGGAATTTACCCAATTGGCGCGCAACCGCGAACGGTCGGTGACGATTGGCGGCAATAATCAGGTATTTGCCCCCATTTTTGGTGCTCCTTTTGTCCGCGACCTTGAGGGGGGACGGCGTTATGGAGACATGGCTGCATTATTGGATCTGGTACGCCTGACATATATGCATCCAAATCTACATCATGGTGGTTTGGTTATTTGTGAGCCTTGCGATGTACCGGTCAGCAAGCGCCATCTTGATATGTTGTATGCGCATATGACGCTTTCCGATAAACCGCACCTTGGTGCAATAACGGAAATGAGCCGGGCGCAGGATAGTGTCGAGATGGCCGAGATTGTCTTTGGCAGGGATGTCATGGACGAAAACTGCGTCATCATGGGCAATGTGAATACCAATTCACCCTTGCTGGTGGATAAGGTCGTAACGGAAGCTGCGCGCGTCTATTCAATGCGTGGTCAAGGTTTGATTGTTGTGCCGTTCATCTTAACCGGTGCGATGGGGCCTGTGTCCACCGCTGCATCGATTGCTCAGGCCATGGCTGAGGCAATGATTGTTTGTGCCTTTGTGCAGTTACTTCGCCCAGGTGCGCCCTTTGTGATGGGTAATTTCCTCTCTTCCATGTCCCTGAAATCAGGAGCGCCGACCTTTGGTATGCCCGAGCCGGTCATTTCAAACTATGCGATTGGACAATTGGCCCGCCGTATGGGTTTGCCACTTCGTTGTGGAGGGTCTCTTACGGCGTCGAAAATCGAAGATGCACAAGCTGCCTATGAAAGTGCTGACAGCATGCATTCGACCATGATGGCTGGTGCAAATTTTGTTTTGCATTCCGCTGGCTGGCTCGAAGGGGGGCTATGTACAGGATATGAAAAACTGATCATGGATGCGGATCGTTTGGGTAGCTACCAAAAAGTGCTGAGCCAAGGCTTGGACGTATCTGATGAGGCTTTTGCCCGTGATGCTTATGAAGAGGTAGAGCCTGGTGGCCATTTTTTGGGATCTGCACACACAATGCGTAATTACCAAACAGCTTTTTATGAGCCAGCGCTGAGCGATAGCGAAAATGTAGAAAGCTGGGAGGAAGCGGGATCGAAAGATATGCGTATGCGTGCCAATGCGCGTGTCAAGCAGATGCTGGCAGAGTATCAGCCTCCAGCAATAGAGGAAGCTACGCGCGAAGAACTTGAGGCTTATGTTGCCAGACGTAAAGAAGAATTGCCCGATTCTTGGATTTAGGAGATGGGTTTAGGAGGAAGTAGAATGCCGGAGATCCAAAAAGACGACACATTTGCCAAGAAGAAACTTCCCTCTCATGCCAAGGTTGTGGTGATCGGGGGTGGTGTGGTTGGCTGCTCAATTCTGTTCCATCTGGCAAAATTTGGATGGAAAGATGTAGTGCTGCTCGAACGTGATGAGCTTACATCCGGCTCGAGTTGGCATGCTGCAGGACAGATTCATACCATTAGTTCAGATCCGAATATTAGCCGTCTGCAAAGTTATACCATCAATCTCTATAAAGAGATCGAGGAAATGTCGGGCCATTCTGTTGGTTTGCATATTACCGGAGGATTCTATGCTGCTTCGACCAAGGAATGGTATGATTACCTGAAGCGCGAGCGCTCAAAGGCGCGCTATATGGGGCTGCATCAAGAATTTATCAGCTCGGAAGAACTGGCCGAACGCCACCCTCTGGTTGACCCCAAACATTATTATGCCGCTCTGTGGGATGAGCAGGATGGCGATGTTGATCCCTCTGGTGCTACTTATGCATTTGCCAAGTCGGCGCGGGTCCATGGTGCTCAATATTTCACTCATTGTGGTGTGACAGCAATAGAGCAACGCCCTGATGGCAGTTGGGATTTGACGACGCCTAAGGGCAAGATCAACGCAGAGCAGATTGTTAATTGTGGTGGACTTTGGGCGCGCGAGGTCGGGCATATGTCCGGTATTCATCTGCCGGTGCAACCTATGGAACATCATTATTTGATAACCGAAGGCATCCCGCAAATTGCTGATCGCATGAAAAGTATGGGAGAAGCGGGACGCTTACCTGCGGGGATTGATTATGAAGCCAATATCTATTTCCGCCAAGAACGCGATGGGATGCTTTTGGGCACTTATGAGCCCAAATCGACCCCTTGGAAAGTGGAAGGGACACCATGGGACTTTGGCCATGAATTGTTGCAGCCTGATCTGGACCGGATAGCCGAGCGCCTTGAAATGTCTTTTGAGCGCATTCCTGCTATTGGTGAGGCTGGTATCAAAAATATCATCAATGGGCCTTTTACGTTTGGTCCAGATGGCAATCCCATGATCGGGCCTGTGCCTGGACTTAAGAATTATTGGGTTGCTGTTGGTGTGATGGCTGGTTTTTGTCAGGGCGGCGGCGTTGGTTTGACAATGGCTGAATGGATGATCGACGGTGAGCCATCCATTGATGTTTGGGCGATGGATGTTGCCCGGTTTGGGGAATTTGCGACGCCCGATTGGGGCACAATTAAGTCGGCTGAAAATTATGAACGCCGGTTTGTCATGACCTTCCCCAATGAAACTTTACCAAAAGGGCGGATGCAGAAGACTACAGCACTTTATGATCGCCTTGTTGCCAAAGGTGCTTTAATGGGGCAGGGGTTTGGCTTGGAAAATGCCCTGTGGTTTGCTGATGGACCCGATGATGCCTATGAAGATCCAACTTTTGAACGCAATCGGTCTCATGACTATGTTGCCCGAGAGGTCAAGGCTGTTCGGGAAGCAGTTGGGGGCATCGAAATTGCCAACTTTGCCAAGCATGAATTTAAAGGCCCCGGTGCGCGAGATTATCTCAATCATGTATTGGCAGGGTTCGTGCCAAAACCCGGGCGTCTGACTTTGACACCAATGTTGACGCCAAAAGGCAAGCTTTATGGTGATCTTACGGTGGGATGTCTTGCCGAAGATCATTTCATGTTATTTGGCTCCGGCGCCATGCAGGATGCGCATAGCCGCTGGTTTGAAAAAGATCTGCCGGACAATGTGCGTTATGCGAACGTGTCAGATGATTGGCACGGGATAGCAATTGCCGGGCCAAAATCTCGTGCATTGTTGGGGCGGATCACGCGCGACGATGTGAGTAACGACGCCTTTAAGTTCCGCGATATGCGCCAGACCTATGTTGGCGGCGTGCCGGTGATCCTCAGTCGCATCAATTTTAGTGGTGAGCTTGGGTATGAAATCTACTGTAAACCGCAATATTTGTTGCGGCTTGCTGAGGCGATTGAAGAGGCTGGAGCTGATTTGGGGTATCGCTGGTATGGAGCGCGTGCGCTCATGTCTATGCGCCTTGAAAAGGGTTGGGGCGTTTGGACGCTCGAGTTTCGACCAGATTTTGATGCTGTGGAAAGTGGCATGGATGCTTTCATCAATTGGAACAAGGAGTTTGTTGGCAAAGAAGCGACCCAAGCTATCCGTCAGGCAGGTCCAAAACAAAAACTTGTCACTATGACTATTGATGTTGCCGGTATTGATGTCAGCAATGATGAAGCCATTCTCAAAGATGGAGAGGCTGTTGGTTATGTGTCTTCCGGTGGCTATGGACACCGTGTTGGCAAGTCAATGGCGATGGGCTATGTCGCCGTTGAACATGCCAGCCCCGGCAATGTGATGCAGGTTGAGATTTTGGGTGAGTTGTATAATGCCGAAATTCTTGGAGCTCCAATTTATGATGCAAATGGTGCTAAAATAGTTGCCTGATCCATATCCTCTAAAGGGTAGACGTTCTTTCTCTACCCTTTAGAGACTGTGTCAGCCTCTTGAACTTTATGTGTTCACGTCTGTTGGATTTTTCGGTTTCGCATCCAACGCTCTCAGCCCGAAAATGTTTGGGCGGCTTTTATTGCAGTCAGCCAGGTGATCTTTTTACGTGCTAAATTGCGATATCTAGAGGCGTTCTAGCACTATTACGAGGACAGACCCAGTGCCAGTAAAGAGCAGGGCTTGTGTGTACCGAAAGGGTAAAGAAAAACCCCCGCAGAACAGTCCGCGGGGGAGTAAGGGGCTTTCAGGCTTTGCCTGACTAAGTTATGCCGCGCGAATGGTTTGGGAGACTTCTGAAACGCGGTTTTCCAGTTCATGGGCATAATTGGTGAGATCTTTTGCAGCGTCATTGACTTGCTTGGCTGCTGTTTGTGTGGTTTGTGCCGTTGTCAACATTTCGGACAGACCATCTTCCACCTCACGGGTGCCGCTTGCGGTCTCTTTAAGGCGAGAGGCAATTTCTTGGGTTGCACCACTCTGTTCAGAGACTGAGCTGCTGATATCGCTCGAGATTTCATGGATTCTGCCGATGATGTCGGCAACACCTTCAATGTCGCCTTCTGCAGCTTGCGAAGCATCCTGCAGGGCAGAAATCTGCTCGGAAATCTGCTCGGTTGCATTGGCGGTCTGGCTGGCCAGCTCTTTTACTTCAGAAGCCACAATGGCAAAGCCTTTGCCTGCATCTCCTGCGCGCGCGGCCTCAATGGTGGCATTAAGGGCCAAGAGGTTGGTTTGCTCGGCAATGGCATTGATCAGTTCAATGATGCCATTAATGGTGGTTGAACGCTCGACCAATTCTTTCATGGTTTCGCGGCTGCGAATAGCCTGACTGCGGCCTTGCTCGGCGATTGAGCGGGCTTGATCCATTTGTTGGCTGATACCATGGATGGAGGCATTAAGCTCTTCGGTGGCAGTAGCAACGGATTCGGTGTTGCTGGTGGCTTGTCCCGAGACACTGCTAAGTTGATCAACCCGCAGACTGGAGCTGTCCGCCGCCTGGGTCATGTTGCCTGCTGTCTGATTCAGACTGTTTGCAGATTTCATGATGGCTTGCAAGGCGGCTGCGACCCGTTCATCCAATGTGCTGGCCAGATTACCAAGTTCGGCCTTGCGATTACTTTCGTTCTGCTCTCGTTCGCGAGCCTGGTTCTGATTGAGGCTCTCGATTTCATTGGCATTTTTCTGGAAGACAAGAAGGGCTTCTGCCATTTTGCCAATTTCATTGTTTGAGACAAGGCGGCTGATATCACCTGCGGGTTTGCCTTTGGCGATGTCGGTCATTTCCTTGGTAATGGAGGCCATCGGGCGCAGGATGACGCGGAACATCACCAGATAAAAGGCTCCGGCCAGAAGAAGACTGGCAATGATACTGCCTACCAATGTGAAGGATGTTGTGGTCTGGACAGAAGAAATATTGTCATGCATCTGCACGTTGATTTTGGCCGATTGATTGAACAGCTCCTGATTTAGAATTCTGAAGCCGGCAAGAGCAGGGCCATCATTGATTTTTACAGTTCGGTCGATTTCGCGAGAGCTTTTACCCTCAGATGCCAAGCGTCGTACCAAGTCTACATTGGCAACATAGCTGTTGATCACACTTTCAATATTGGCAATAGCCTGCTTCTCATTGTCTGTCAGAGGGAAGGCGCGAAGGGATTTTGCATTGTTGGCAAAGCGGGCTGCGGCTGCTTCAATGACCTTGGTTCGCTTCTCATCCTTGCGTAGCACATAATTCTTAAACTGATGGATAACGCCGTTATACCCAATAGCTGCTCGCATCTGCTCAATCAGCTGGGCTTTGGTCTGCTTGGTGCTGCCCATTGCAGCAAGATAAGCCTTGGTTTGCTGTTTGAGTGTTGCAAGGCCTTCAATGGCGGGCTTGTCGGAGATTTTGACAACCTGGTCAATTTCTTCAGGTGTGGCCCCCATATCCGCCATTTCATTGATGTTCTTTATCTTGGTGCTGTAGCTCAAGATCGTTTTTTCGATATCAGCCAATGCCTGCTTTTCAGCAGGTGAGATATCTGCCGTCGCATAACGATGGAGATCGGCCACGGCACCACCAACGGCTATGCGGACTTTTGCTGCGCGCTCTTGCTGGTTGCGCAGGACAAGATTTTTGAACTGATGGATCATGCCGCCATAGCCCATATGCTCGTTTAGGGATGCGAGAGCCAGGACGCGAGTGTCTGCGGTTTGCTGAAATTCTGTCGAAATCTCGGCAAGTGCATCTGAGCGATTTTTTATGAGAAATGTGCTCGCGATGATTAGTGCGCCGCATAAAAATAGTCCAGCTATCAGGACGAGGCTTGCATTTTTTAAGGACATGGACCCACCTATGAGAACTGTTTGATATTAAGGTGAGTGTAGGAAGAAGATTTAAGGAAACAGTTAATTTGTTATAACTCTAATACCAAGGATTTAAACTAGGTAATTAACCTTATACTGTTGATGTCCCATTCTTTTGTCAGCTGAAGGATGCCGTGCTGTACAGCTTTGGGCTTCTGTTTGTCTTTTATATTCGAAATTTTATGAATTTAGGTATTTTTATCAGTGGGTAAAGATCAGAGCTGATCCCCCAACTACGAGGGCTGCACCAATCCAGGCGCCCAGCGGAGGGCGCTCTTTAGTTTTAATCCACAGGATGGGCAACATCATCACCGGCGTGGTGGCAGACAAGGAGGCAACGATCCCGATTTCCCCTTGTGTGAATGCATAGAGAAGCAGTGTCATGCCCACGCCCATGGCGATAAAGCCAGAGCCTGCAATCTGCCAGAAGGATTTGATATCGAGTTTTCCGGTCGGTTTGACAGCCTTAAGAGGCAAGAGGCTGATGAGAATGAGGGAAATTGCCGACAGGCTTACGCGGATGGCGGAAACGGCGATAGGATCGCCTCCTTCCAAAAGGACCGGCTTGATGATGAGAGAGCCAACGGCCTGTCCTGCGGCGGCGATGAGGCCCCAGATGATGCCAATCCATAAAATGCCCTGAATATTTTCCCATTTATGCAATTGGTCTTTGCGTTTGCCAAACATGATGGCCAGCATGACCCCGGCAATAACCAAAAGGGTGCCTGTCAGCTCTGGCATGCTGAGATGTTCGTCAAAGATATGCCAGGACAGTAAGGTGGCTATGGGGGCGTTGGTTGCAAAGAGAATGCCGGATCGGCGCGGGCCAAGTCGCCGCATGGTGATGAACAGAGCGGTGTCACCAAGGACGATGCCAATCATTGCGCTCCAGACAATAGCGCTCCAATAGCTTGGTTCGATGGTGCTCCATGTCCCGATGAGTGTGGTATAGGCTAGCAGCATAAGTGCCACCAAACCCATCCGCAGGCGATTGAAGGCAATGGAACCCAGCTTGGCAACCGGATTGGCCGAGAGCAGGCTTCCTACTGCCCAACAGGCAGCAGCGCTGAGAGCAGCAATTTCAGCAGCATACATGGCGTGATCCTTAGATTGGCAAGAAACAGCAGGTTCTTAAAAGAAGAGAAGCAATAGGCGAGCAGGGCTGACGATAGGCCAAGGCAGTTGTTTCGTGCAATTGCAAATTTAAGTTTGTCGCAACAGAATTGGCTGGAGGGATGCGCAAGAGTTGGCCTATGATTCTGCGCGCGTTTTGATATAGAAGGAGGGCAAAAGGGCGGGCCTTGTCTATAAGTCTGATCTTTTTGGTAAATGCCCCTTGGAATTGGCCCTGTTAATGCCTCGCCCGAGCTGTTTCTCTTCATTTGATCAGGAATATGCGGGATTTATGGATTCACTGGTTGACAAGAGGGGGGAGGAATCGTAGTTTCCGCTCGAATTTTGCGCGCCTTAGGCGTGCTTTTTGTTTCGTATAATATGGCCGAGGCTTGGAACAATGAAAATCAAGAATTCGCTGAAAGCTCTTGCCAAGCGTCACCGTGACAACCGCATGGTTCGCCGCAAGGGTCGTGTATATATCATCAATAAAAAGAATCCTCGCTTTAAAGCTCGTCAGGGCTAAGCGATTATTCTCTTTTTTGAACGTCATTAAACGTGTGGAAGCTTCTGCTTTTGCACGTTTTTTGATTCCGGCTTTTTTGTGGGTCATTCGCTTTTTGCGGTTGATTGGGGTCTGTGCTCCAAGACGCCAAATCCCTCATAATAGCAGACGGCAATAAAAAAGAGGCCTTGCAGGCCTCTTTTTGCGTTTTGATCTATTTTGCTCGGGGCTCGTGTTTTTAGATGCCGCCCTGACCATCGCTGCCAACAAAGGCAATGCGCAGCATATTGGTGGCGCCGGGTGTGCCAAGGGGGACACCTGCGGTAATGATGACCCGCTGCCCCGGCTTGGCATAGCCGGTCTGGAAGGAAAGACGGCAAGCGCGATCGACCATATCATCAAGATCAGTCGCATCTTCCGAGATTACGCAATGCAGGCCCCAGACAAGGGCCAGACGGCGCGCTGTGCGCGGAATGGGGCTGAGCGAGATAATCGGCGTCTGAGGGCGCTCTCGTGCAGCTCTAAGGCCTGTTGTGCCGGAGGATGTGTAGCAGACGATCGCGGCCAGATTAAGCGTTTGGGCGATCTGACGCGCAGCGGCAGAGACGGCATCTGCTCCCGTTGCCTCTGGCTCGGCTCGCTGGGCATAGATGATGGAGCTGAAATTGGGGTCGCGCTCTACCTCTTCTGCAATGCTGTTCATGGTCTCAACCGCTTCAACCGGAAAAGAGCCTGCTGCCGATTCTGCTGACAACATAATCGCATCTGCCCCTTCAAACACTGCCGTTGCCACATCAGAGACTTCGGCGCGTGTCGGGGTGGGGGAGTGGATCATACTTTCCAGCATCTGGGTAGCGACCACCACCGGCTTGCCTGCCTTACGGGCGGCGCGGGTGATTTGTTTTTGAACACCGGGCACGCGCTCAAGGGGCATTTCCACTCCAAGGTCGCCACGGGCTACCATGATGGCGTCAGAAAGTTCGATGATTTCAGGCAGGCGCTCGACAGCCTGAGGCTTTTCGATCTTTGCCAGAATGCCGACACGGCCGCGTGAGAGCTTGCGCACTTCGGCGACATCATCGGGGCGCTGGACAAAGGAGAGGGCCAGCCAATCTACTTCAGCTTCAACGGCTGCATCAAGATCTGCCCGATCCTTGTCGGTCAGGGCAGAGAAAGAGAGCGTGCTGTCAGGAAAGGAAACGCCCTTGCGGTCAGAGATCGGGCCGCCGGTCAGCACCTCGGTGACGATCTTGTCATCAGAGACGGCTGTTGCCTTGATGCGAACCTTTCCGTCATCGAGCAGAAGCGTATCGCCAACAGAAACGGAGCCGAAGATTTCCGGGTGAGGAAGCTGGACGCGCTCTTTGCTGCCGGGGGCATCAGAGCTGTCTAGCGTGAAGCTGTCGCCATTTTCCAGTTCGACCTGCGTGTCGGCAAATTTGCCCAAGCGCAGTTTGGGGCCTTGCAAATCGGCGAGGATGCCGATGGGGCGACCGACCTGTTGTTCTACAGAGCGGATTTTCTGAACATAATCACGGAGCATCTCATGGCTTGAGTGGCTCATATTGATGCGAAAGACATCTGCGCCAGCGAGAAAAAGATCCTTGATCTGTGCCTCTTCATTCGAAGAAGGGCCCAGGGTTGCGAGAATTTTGACTTTTCGCTCACGTCTCATTGAAGAAGATGCCTTCCTATTCCTGATCTGTTAATTGAACTGTATAGTCCTGTTTACCGGCCGTATCGACTTCAAAAAAGCCGGTTCTCTCAAAGCCGCGCGCGACGCATTCCTTCACGCCCTTGATTTCGAATTCCATATCTTTGGTGCACATGAATGTGTCGCCAACCCATTGACCGCTTTTGTCATAGTCAATGGCGTGGATCAGATATTTGGATTCCAGCAAAACGCCCTTAAGGACGGTGTCGCATTTTCCTTTTTCCAGATTCCACCAGCCTTCGCTGATCCATTCTCCGTCGCGCTTATACCCGATGGCAAGGCCGACAGTGCTTGCGGTTCTGTTGCAAACGCGAAGGTCTGCAAAGGCTGAATTGCTGGTGGCCAGAAGTCCGGTTATGGCAACAGCCATGCATGGGATGGCGGGCAACAGGATTTTGAGAGAATCAAAGGTCCGAACAAACATTATACTGATTTATCATCTTTTTGTTAGGATCACGGGTATGGATCTCATGTTTCGCGTATTCGCGCCCTAAATGTCAATGTGGATTTCGGTTTGGGTCTCTTGCTTGCCCATTCTGGAGGGAGTGTCCACAGTGAGCAGCGCGGGTTTGTTACAGTCCCGGTTCTAGCGAAATTGATTGACGGCTTTGTGACATAGCTTGCTGGTATGCGTGAGCGTTCTCAGCCAAAATATCTTTTGAAACTGTGAATAGGGATTGCGGCAAAATAAGGATGAGGCCGTGCTATCGCATGCTTTGCTGGGGAAAGCGGTGATTTATGCAGGTTTGGGCGGGCGCTGCAGCATAAAGGCTTGTGCTTGGAAAAAATGACCATATTGTATGGTAAATTTTGCGGCCTTAATGGCTGCAGGGCCCTATGCTGGCCTTCACTGAATAGCAGGAAACGAACGATGGATGATCAAACCCGTATCAATCTGGAAGCTGCGGCCTTTCGCCGTTTGGTAGCGCATCTGCAAGAGCGGACCGATGCACAGAATATCGACATGATGAATTTGGCGGGCTTTTGCCGCAATTGCCTATCTCGCTGGTATATGGAAGCTGCAAATGAGGCCGGGCTTGATATGTCCAAGGATGCAGCACGGGAAATCGTCTATGGCATGCCCTATGACGAGTGGAAAGGCAAATATCAGACCGAGGCCACCAAAGAGCAGTTGGACGCCTTTAAAATCAGCCACAATCACGACTGATCAAAGGGTGATTAGCGTCTGGGGGCACAATTGTTCGTCTTGTTAAGCAAGTGGCAAGATTTGCTTGGTTAAGCCTTGGTAAATTCTGCTCAAGCCCAGCCTCAGTCCTTATGAAGGCAGCTTGCGGTCAGAAGACCGGGTGCCAATAAATGCGATATGTAAATGGAGTTTTCGATGTCTAATCCAGGTGGAGTTGCTGCCGATCAGCTGCGTGCGTTTGTCGAGCGTATTGAGCGCCTTGAAGAAGAGAAAAAGGCCATTGCCGACGATATCAAGGATGTCTATGCCGAAGCAAAAGGCAACGGCTATGACGTAAAGGTTATGCGTCAGGTGGTTCGCCTTCGCAAACAAGACAGCAATGAGCGTCAGGAGATGGAAGCATTGCTGGATCTTTATCTTCATGCGCTTGGCATGGCACCAAGTTTTGAAGATGGTGGTGAGGGCTAAATTTGGCCTGAACATGCTTTCTTTATAAGAATGAGATGGCAAAGATTTGCCATGTTGAAAAAGCCTCGCTGGTTTCCGGCGGGGCTTTTTGCATTTCGGGGGGTAGCTTTTGGCTTTTCACTTTTGGGTTGGCTTTTGAGTTTTTGGCCGATAGAGGCCCGAGCGGGTCTTTTATCCCGCAGTGCAGAAAACGGTTGCTCTTATTGATTTAATCGTATAAAGATATCTTTATGTCTTTTTGGAGTTAATGAAATGATGGCACTGGATCAGTTGGTCGGGATTTTAAAGTCAGCGGGGGAACAAACCCGGCTGCGCCTGCTGGCCTTGCTGGCGGAAGGGGATTTGTCGGTTAAGGATCTGACCGCTATCCTGAACCAGAGCCAGCCGCGAATCTCGCGCCATCTTAAATTGCTTCACGAGGCCCAGCTGGTGGATCGGGTGCCAGAAGGGGCTTGGGTTTACTACCGCCTTAGCCAGAAAGGGCTGGTAAAGCCTTTTTTGGATAATGTTTTGGGCCAGCTTGATGGGCAGGACCCACAATTGGTGCGCGATCAGGAAAAGCTTGAAGCGGTGAAAAAGGCCAATGCTCAAGCCGCCCATGATTATTTCCAGCTTAATGCAGGGAGGTGGGACGAAATCCGCGCCTTGCATGTGCCAGAAAGTGCTGTGGAGCAGGCCATCCTTCAGGTTCTGGGGGATGTTTCCTTCGACCGGTTGCTGGATTTGGGCACGGGGACAGGCAGCATTTTGGCGCTGCTTGCCGATCAATGTTCCTCTGGATTGGGGCTTGATTCCAACCCGCCAATGTTATCGGTGGCGCGCAGTCGCCTTGATAGGCCCGATTTGCATCATTTGCGCGTGCAGCAAGGGGATATTCTTGATCTTGCTGCCCATAATGGGCGCTACGATCTGGTGAGCATTCATCAGGTTTTGCACTATCTGGATGATCCATCACTGGCGATTGAGGAGGCCTCTCACGTGATGGCCCCCAATGGTCATCTCCTGATTGTCGATTTTGCGCCACATGAACACGAGTTTTTGCGCCGCGACCATGCCCATCGCCGCTTGGGCTTCTCGCACAGAGCGATGGAAGAATGGCTCATGCGGGCGAACTTTTCCGTCAAGCAGGTGGTCGATCTGACGGCATCAGACACCATGATGGAAAACGGAACACAGACAAGTGGCATGGCGCCACTGACAGTAAGTGTATGGCTGGCAGAACAAAGCGCCGCCAATTGAAGACTTTAGCCATAAACAGGCTGACGAACGAACCAATAACGGATTGATAGGCTTGCAACCAGGGTGATTGAAGAGATCAATCTGAGGGAGTGTAATGACATGAACCATAATACGGAACGCAGCGGACGCCGTAGCCAGACCGGCAACAAACTGAAGATTTCTTTCGAATTTTTCCCGCCAAAAACCAAGGAAATGGAAGAAAGCCTTTGGGGAGCGGTTACCCGCCTTGCACCACTCTCTCCCAGCTTTGTCTCCGTCACCTATGGGGCGGGCGGCTCTACCCGTGAGCGCACCCATGATATTGTGGAGCGTATTGCCAAGGAGACATCTATCAAGCCTGCGGCTCATCTGACCTGTGTTGGTGCAACAAAGGAAGAAGTGGATGACGTGATCCGCTCTTACGCGCAAAGTGGCGTCAATCATATTGTTGCTCTGCGCGGCGACCCCGCTGACGGGGTTGGAGGGCGTTATGCTCCCCATGACGGCGGCTATACCAATGCGGCGGATCTGGTCGCTGGCATCAAGGAAATCGGTGATTTTGAAGTGTCGATCTCGGCCTATCCGGAGAAGCATCCTGAAAGCCCGGATTTTGCAACTGATATCGAGATGCTGCGTCAGAAGGTTGATGCCGGTGCGACCCGTGCCATTACGCAATTTTTCTTTGATAATGATTTGTATGAATCCTATGTCGAGAGAGTGCGGCGCGCGGGGATCTTCATTCCCATTGTGCCGGGTATCCTGCCCATTCACAATTTCAAGCAGATGGCCAATTTTGCCGGTCGGACCGGCGCAAGTGTTCCCCAGTGGCTGGCCAATCGCTTTGAAGGGCTTGATAATGATGTTGAGACCCATCGTCTTGTGGCGGCAGCTATTGCGGCCGAGCAGGTACAGGATTTGTTTGAGCGTGGGGTGGATGATTTTCATTTCTACACCATGAACCGGGCCAACCTGTCCTATGCGATTTGTCATTTGCTTGGCATGCGCCCTGTTGCTCAAGGCCAGGATGCTGCCTAAAGCCAGATTGCTGCCCAAAGCCAGGCAAATCGCCTAGCGCTGATCTGCTCAGCTTTTGATGATTTGAAAGTGAAAGCGCGGGCTCTTATGTGCCCGCCTCTTTTCTGTTTGATATTTGACCCTTGCCAAATAGAGGCCCTATGGGTCCGATGACTGGAGTAAACCATGTCTCTCTTGCCGCTCTCCCCCTCTTATGATGCGCTCAATGCGCTTGCCAAAGATCGTATTCTCATACTGGACGGGGCCATGGGCACAATGATCCAGCGCCTTGAATTGGGAGAGGCCGATTTTCGCGGGGAACGCTTTTGTGACTGGTCGCAGGATCTTAAAGGCAATAACGACCTTCTGTCTTTGACGCAGCCTGATGCCATTCGTGATATTCACGTGCAATATCTGGAAGCTGGTGCCGATTTTGTTGGCACCAATACCTTTTCGTCCACCACCATTGCGCAAGCAGATTACGCGATGGAGAGCCTTGCTTACGAACTGAATGTCGAAAGCGCCAGGCTTGCCAAAGAGGCCGTGATACAGATTGAAGAAAAGCAGCCGGGGCGCAAGGCCTTTGTGCTGGGGGCGTTGGGGCCGACAAACCGGACAGCTTCTATCTCGCCTGATGTCAATGATCCGGGCTATCGAGCGGTCAGCTTTGATGACTTGCGGGTGGCGTATCTGGAAGCGGCGCGCGGGCTGCTTGATGGCGGCGCGGATGCTCTGGCGGTTGAGACCATTTTTGATACGCTCAATGCCAAGGCGGCTCTCTTTGCCATTGAAGAATTGTTTGAAGAAAAGGGCATGCGCTGGCCGGTGATCATTTCCGGTACCATTACCGATAAATCGGGGCGGACCCTGTCAGGCCAGACTGCGGAAGCTTTTTACAATTCTGTGCGTCATGCAAAACCCTTTGCGGTTGGCCTTAATTGCGCCTTGGGTGCGGCAGAGCTGCGCCAGCATGTCGATAGTTTGGCGCGGGTTGCCGAGACCAATATCTCGACCTATCCCAATGCGGGTCTTCCCAATGAATTTGGGGAATATGACGAGAGCCCCGAACATATGGCCGGGCTTTTGGAGAAATTTGCAGCCGATGGTCTGATCAATCTGGTTGGCGGTTGTTGCGGCACAACACCGGATCATATCCGGGCTATTGCCGAGGCTGTGGGCGCGCATAAAACGCGGGCAATCCCCACTGTGCCCCAGCATATGCGGCTATCCGGCCTTGAGCCTTTTACCCTGACGCCCGAGACCAATTTTGTGAATATTGGCGAGCGGACCAATGTGACAGGATCTGCCAAATTCCGCCGTCTGATCACTGAAGGGGATTATGAAACCGCGCTGGATGTGGCGCGTCAGCAGGTGGAAAATGGTGCGCAAATCATCGATGTGAATATGGATGAGGGCCTGCTTGATTCTGAAGCGGCGATGGTGACCTTCCTTAATCTGGTGGTGGCCGAGCCTGACATTTCGCGCGTGCCTATCATGGTGGACAGCTCCAAATGGAGCGTAATTGAAGCAGGCCTTAAATGCCTTCAGGGCAAGTCGGTGGTCAATTCCATTTCCATGAAAGAGGGCAAGGAAGCCTTTGTGGCGCAGGCCAAGCTGATTTTGCGCTATGGGGCGGCTGTTGTGGTGATGGCCTTTGACGAAAAAGGGCAGGCGGATACTTACGAGCGCAAGATCGAGATTTGTAAGGCCTCTTACGACATTCTTGTGAATGAAGTGGGGTTCGCTCCCGAAGATATCATTTTTGACCCCAATGTCTTTGCGGTAGCAACAGGCATTGAAGAGCATAATAATTATGGGGTCGACTTTATTCGGGCGACCGAGTGGATCCGGACCAATCTGCCCGGTGCGCATGTTTCAGGTGGTTTGTCCAATCTCTCCTTCTCCTTCCGTGGCAACAATTTGGTGCGTGAGGCCATGCATTCGGCCTTTCTCTATCATGCCATCAAGGTCGGGCTTGATATGTCCATCGTCAATGCCGGGCAATTGATGGTTTATGACCAAATCGAGCCGGACCTTTTGGAGCGGATTGAAGATGTGGTTCTAAATCGGCGCGATGATGCGACCGACCGTCTTTTGGAAATTGCCGAGCAATATTTGCATAAAAAGGGAGAGGCCAAGGTCGTTGATCTCTCATGGCGTGAGCAGAGCGTTGAAAAGCGGCTTGAATATGCGCTGGTTAAGGGCATCAATGACTATATTGATGAGGATGTCGAAGAAGCACGGCAAAAGGCCTCACGCCCGCTTGACGTCATTGAAGGCCCCCTCATGGACGGCATGAATGTGGTTGGCGATCTTTTCGGCGATGGCAAGATGTTCCTGCCGCAGGTGGTTAAATCTGCCCGCGTGATGAAGAAGGCTGTCGCCTATTTGCTTCCGTTCATGGATGATGAGCAGGAAGGGGAGCGTTCCAGCGCTGGTAAGGTGCTGCTCGCCACCGTGAAAGGCGATGTGCATGATATTGGCAAGAATATCGTGGGCGTGGTGCTTCAATGTAATGGCTATGAGGTGATTGACCTTGGGGTGATGGTCTCTTCTGGTGATATTCTGGAGACTGCTCGTAAGGAAGAGGTGGATATTGTTGGCCTTTCCGGCCTGATCACTCCGTCACTTGATGAAATGGTGCATGTGGCTGCTGAAATGCAGCGTGAGGGCTTTGAACAGCCCTTGCTGATTGGCGGGGCGACGACGTCGCAGGTGCATACGGCGGTGAAAATTGCGCCGGGTTATCAGAACAATCAATCCATCTATGTCACTGACGCTTCGCGTGCGGTCGGGGTTGCGACAAAGCTGCTGTCGCGCGAAAAAGATGCCTATATCGAGGAAATCCGGGCTGATTATGGGCGGGTTCGGGAAAACCACGCCAAGGCACAGGCCAAAAAAGCACGTCTGAGCCTTGCTGATGCGCGCCGCAACAGTTTCAAGATTGATTGGGAGGCTGCAAAGCCGCAAAAACCGGCTTTTCTGGGCACCAAGGTGTTTGAGGATCAGGATCTCTCCGAGCTGGTCGATTATATCGACTGGACGCCTTTCTTCTCGACTTGGGAGATGAAGGGCCGTTATCCGGCAATTCTGAGTGATGAGACCTATGGTGAGGCTGCGTCTTCTCTCTTTGCTGATGCGCAGGCAATGCTGAAACGCATCATTGATGAGAAATGGCTGACAGCCCGTGCCGTTATTGGCTTCTGGCCTGCAGTATCGGACGGGGATGACATTGCTCTTTATGCAGGTGATGAGCGGGATGAAGAACTTGCCCGTTTCCATGGCTTGCGCCAACAGATTGCAGGGCGCTCGAAACGGGCCAATGTGGCTATTTCCGACTTCATCGCGCCGCAGGGCTTAGGGATTGATGATTATATCGGCGGCTTTGCTGTCTCCACCGGTTTTGGCGAAGAGGAGAGAGTCGCAGCCTTTGAAGCCTCTGGCGATGATTATTCAAAGATCCTGCTGCAAGCTCTGTCTGACCGGTTGGCAGAAGCCTATGCCGAAAAAATGCATGAAGATGTGCGTAACAAATATTGGGGCTATGCCGAAGGAGAAGGGTTGAGCAAAGAAGAACTGATTGCTGAAGGCTATCAGGGCATTCGGCCTGCTCCCGGCTATCCCGCACAGCCAGATCATACCGAGAAAGCGACCCTGTTTGCTTTGCTTGATGCAGAGGCGCAGACCGGTATTCAATTGACAGAAAGCTTTGCGATGATGCCGGGCTCTGCGGTTTCTGGTCTATATTTCTCCCATGCTGACAGTCACTATTTTGGTGTTGGCAAAATCGAGAAAGATCAGGTTGAAGATTACGCCAAGCGCAAGGGCTGGGAGCTGGCCAAGGCAGAAAGATGGCTGGCCCCGATCCTCAATTATTCACCTTCTGCCTGATGAGGGCGTTGGTCAGGCTTGCCTGTAAGGCGGCCTTGCCATAACCAACAAGACAATAAAAAACCGGGGCGAGAGCCCCGGTTTCGGTTTGGAACTGTCCAAGCAGCTTTTAGTTAAATTATGTATATGGGGAAGTAATACGCTATTCCCCATAATGTGCAGACGATGTTGCCTAAATTAAACCAACTATAACTGCCGCAACAAACGCAAAGGCTGCACCAACGATCACGACATTCATCGACTTAATCATGGGATTGCTTCCTCCAGTTTTCCAGTCCCCTAAAGTCTAATAGAAATTCATGGATCCGCGAAGCAAAAAAGTTTGTGCATTGCAATAATTGTTGCTGATCTGAGCGCTTCTTACGGAGCAACCCCTTGTGACTCCTATGCTCCTTGTGCGACATTTTTGTTTGTTGGGAAGATTGAATTTGGGGAGAAAGGGTGTGAATGATTCTTTCGATTTTGCTCAGGCTTTAGGTGAAGTGGAATCTGGCTTAATTAACGCTGCGCGGGATGTGAACCCTCATAAAGCTGCCGAGCGCGCCCATTTTATGAAGGTAACCATGCCTTTGCTGGGCCTGACTGTGCCCCAGCAGCGCACGTGCCTTAAGCGCGGCTATAGCTTCTCCAAACTGGATTTTGCCCAGCAAGTGCCGATCTGGACTTATATCTGGGAACATGCCCAAAGCCATGAAGCCAAGGTGCAGGCCGTTCTCTATGTCGAAAAGCCGGTGCCCGGTTATGATGCCTTGTGGCTGTGGCAGCAATTGGAGCCATGGGTGGGGAGCGTGAATTGTTGGGATCAATCCGATTGCCTATCCCGTGTTTATTCCCAATTGCTTGAAGAGATCCCTGACGAGATTATCCCTGTTTTGCGGCGCTGGAATGTAAGCGATAATCCATGGGAGCGGCGGCAATCTTTAGTGGCCTTGCTGTTTTATTCCCGCTTTCGCCAGAGTTTTCCGGACCCGGAGCTGGTATTTTCGCTGATCCTCGCCCGTCTTCACGATGATGATTATTATGTTCAAAAGGGGCTGGGATGGGCTCTTCGAGAGGCCTATCATGTCTGGCCGCAAGAAGTGCTGGCCTTTCTTGACGAGCATGTCAAAAGCCTTGCCCCTGCTGCGTGGCAGGCGGCAACCGAGAAGCTTGATAAGTCGGTTAAACAGGCGCTTAAAACCAAGCGCAAGGCAAAATAAGTTTTGTTCGCTTCGGCCTGACAGGGACGTGATCTAGCGGCGCAAATCCTAACGGGACAAATGGCGCTGGATGGCCTTCTCCACCATATCGGCAATCAGTAAGGCATCATGGTCATGCATATAGGGGCCGATGATCTGGATGCCGAGGGGCAGGCAATCCTCGCTCATCAGGCCGGGCACATTGATGCAGGGAAGGCCAAAGAGGGTCCATGTGCGGTTGAAGATGGAGGAGCCGGTCGAGGCAAGGCTTTTAAGGGCCGGACCGGGGGCTGAGAGCGAGATAATCGCATCCACATCTTCAAAAACTTCATCAAGCTGCTGGCTGGCATAATCGGCCAGCATGCGCGCCTCGTCATAATCGGACGGTTTGATCGTTTGGGCAAAATCCAGCGTTTCGCGCAAAAGCGGGCTGAGCTTGTCGGGATGGTTTTCATATTCCCAGCACAGGGCCTGTTTGGCCTCGTAATCCTGAATGACCTGATGGGCATGGAAGGCTGCGATAAATTCATCGGTGATGGGAATGTCGATGAGATTGATGCCAAAGGTCGAAAGGCTTGAGACCAGACTTTCAAATTGCTCACGATAGGCCGGGTTGGCCTCGTTCCAGCTATGGGTGCGGGCAATGCCCAGCGTTGGATTTGAGATTTGCCCGTCATCCACGCGCATGTGCCTGCCGGTCAGGACAGAGGCCGCATAGGCAACATCCTCAACCCCTTTGGCAAAGAGACCTGCCGTATCGAGTGACCAGGAAAAGGTTTTCATGCCCACGGTGGGCAAAAGGCCTGCGCTTGGTTTGAACCCAGCAACGCCGCAGAAAGAGGCAGGCCGGATGACAGAGCCGCCGGTTTGTGTGCCAAGGGCAAGCGGGGCCATGCCAGCCGCAACCGCTGCAGCCGAGCCTGACGAAGAGCCGCCCGGGGTATGGTCAAGATTATGGGGATTGCAGGTAGCACCGGGCTGGAAGAAGGCAAATTCGGTGGTGACGGTTTTTCCCAGAACTGAACAGCCTGCCGCCCGTGACATGGCCACCAGTGAGGCATCCGCATTGGGGGTGCAGCCGTGATAAATGGGAGAATTGCACTCTGTCTTAAGATCTTGTGTGTCAAAGACATCCTTGATGGCCAGCCCGATGCCCGCAAGGGGGCCTTTGCGGCTTTTTGCTTCGTCCAAGGCATTTTGGGAGACGCATTCAAAGGCTTTGATGGCTGGATCATGGGCGCTGATACGCTCAAGGGATGCTTGGATGGATTGCTCTGGTGTCAGGCTTCCATCCTCGATTTGCCTGAGGATGGAGATAAGAGAGACGGGGGCAATCAGCGGATTGTCCGGTTTTTGATCATCACTTTGAGAATCTCTTGTGGAGGTCATCACCATTGCCTTCATTCATCCAAAATCTTTGTTAAGAATGCGCCTTTCTTGTGGGTGCTGCAAGTGAGAAAGAAAATTTATGGGGCAAGTGAGTAAGCGGATGCGGGGAATTGGCCCCTTAGGGATGATGATTGCCGGTGCGGCTTTTTTGCTCGCAGGCTGTTCCGTCTTTGATCAGATCGAAGAGGTTGATCAAGCCCAATTGCAGAGTGAAGCAGTGCCCGCGCCTTCAAAATCGGATGGTCAGGATTGCGCTGTATTCTTTGAAGGACTGGCATCCGGCACCGCAGAAGATGCCTTTTTTGAGAAGGGGAAATGCGGAGCGCAGGCTCCTTACACCGTGTTTGCTGTTGGGGGTGACCAGCCGGTTCAGTTCTCTCCGTCTGCCAAGCTTAACTGCGCAATGACCACCCAATTGCAGCGCTATTTTGCCCAAAGTGTGCAGCCTCAGGCCATGCACTATCTGGGGCAACCTGTAAGCTCCATCAAAGTTGCGGCCTCTTATTCTTGCCGCAGGCGTAATGGGAAAAGAAGCGGTAAATTCTCAGAGCATTCTTTTATGAATGCCCTTGATATTTCAGCCTTTACCCTTGCCGATGGCACGACCCTGACTGTGAAACGGGATTGGCGCGGGATTGATCGCAATGCAAGATTTCTCAAAGCGGTGAACCGGCAGGCATGCAAATATTTCACCACGGTCCTTGGACCCGGTGGTGACAAATATCATCAGGACCATTTTCATCTTGATTTGGCCAGACATGGCCGCAAGGGAACTTACCGGGTTTGTAAGTAGGTTGACCGCCTAGTTTGGGCGATCTTCCAGCAATTCGATTTCGATAAAGGCGCATTCAAAGTCGTTGCCGTTCATGACATCATGCTCTGTGTTGGCGTCTCTTGTATAAGGGACGCCATTTTCGACCGGCCAGCTGATACGGCCCCTGTCCGGGGTGTCGATTTCAAGGGTGCCGGTAAAGAGCGGCACGACCACATAATCATAGTCATGGCGATGCCAGCCTGTGCTGTCGCCCTTTTTCTTAAACCGCCATTCCGTGACGCGAACGCGTTCATTTTCCAGCATTTTGGTGCCTATGGCGGCTTTTCCCTTAGCGGGCGTCGTTGGTTCGCACATGATGGCAGGCCTTCCCTCTCTGTTTTTTGCTGAAAAGAGCCTATCGCAGGGGGCGCGCCTTGCAAGATAAAGCTTTTGAACCGCAGTTTAGGTGAGCCTGAACTGATGGAAGGGCGTTCTTGATAGGGGCAAAAGAAAAGGCACCGACCAAAGGGTCCGTGCCTTTAAAGGGCTGGTTTCTTTTCTTTTCGTTAGGCCGCTAGTTATTCGGGGGTTCCATAGCCGCCAGCTGTTGGTGTGGTAACCCGCACAGCTTCTCCTGCTTTCAGGAGCGTTTGATCCGAGCTTCCCAGTGTTTCCATGCTGCTATCAAGACGGCGAACCTCGGTTTTGCCGCATTGACCAGCCTCACCGCCTGCAAGGCCGTGCGGAGGGATGTCGCGGTGGGAGGCGAGGATAGAGCAGTCCATTTCCTCAAGGAAACGGATGGTGCGCTCGGTGCCATCGCCTGCCGAATATTTGCCCTTGCCGCCGGATCCTTGGCGAATATGGAAGTCTTCGAGCAGGACGGGGAAGCGGAATTCAAGGATTTCCGGATCGGTCAGGCGCGAATTGGTCATGTGTACATGCACGCCAGAGGTGCCGTTAAAACCGGGACCTGCAGGTGAGCCGGAGCACAGGGTCTCGTAATATTGGTATTGATCATTCCCAAAGGTGAGATTGTTCATGGTGCCTTGCGATGCTGCCATGGCCCCCAATGCGCCAAACAGAGCGTTGGTGACATGCTGGGATGTTTCCACATTGCCAGCCACAACTGCGGCAGGATAGGTGGGTTTGAGCATGCAATCATCGGGCAGGATGATGGTGATGGGGTCAAGGCAGCCTGCATTCATCGGGATATCGCTATCCACCATCACGCGGAAGCAATAAAGGACGGCAGCACGGGTGACCGGCTCGGGCGCGTTGAAATTGTTTGGCAGCACGCCAGAGGTTCCGGTGAAATCGACAATGGCTTGACGGGCCTTTTTGTCGACGGTGATTTTCACCTTGATGACGCCGCCATGGTCGATGGGGTAGGTAAAGGAGCTGTCTTCGAGCACATCCAGCACCCGTCGGACGCTTTCAGCTGCATTATCCTGAACATGCTGCATATAGGCGATGACGACCGGCATGGTGAAGTGATCGACCATTTTGGCAAGCTCGGCCACGCCTTTGGTATTGGCCGCGATCTGCGCTTTAAGGTCAGCAATATTCTGGGTGATGTTGCGAACCGGATAAGGGTGATCGGTGAGGACGCGGGTCAGGTCTTCTTCCTGAAAGACGCCTTCTGCCACCAGTTTGAGATTGTCGATGAGGATGCCTTCATCATTGATATTGGTGGCGCGCGGGGTCATGGAACCTGGAGCAGTGCCGCCGACATCGGCATGATGGCCGCGAGAGGCGACCCAGAAGAGGATGTCCTTGTCGACATCATCAAAAACGGGGGTGACAACGGTGATATCAGGCAGATGGGTGCCGCCATTGTAAGGGGCATTGATGGCAAAGACGTCGCCCGGCTTCACATTGCCCTTATTGTTGTTGATGATGCTTTCAACCGAGCGGTCCATGGAGCCAAGATGCACCGGCATGTGCGGGGCATTGGCGATCAGGCGGCCTTTTCCGTCAAAGACTGCGCAAGAGAAATCAAGCCGCTCTTTGATATTGACCGAGTATGCCGTGTTTTGAAGGGTGACGCCCATTTGCTCGGCAATGGACATGAAGAGATTGTTGAAAATCTCCAGCATCACCGGATCGGCGTCGGTGCCGATGGCTTCGGCCCGTGTTGCCTTGACAAGGCGCTTGATAACAATGTGATCTTTTGCGGTGATCTGGGCTTGCCATTCCGGCTCGATCACGATGGTCTGGTGCGGCTCCATGATAAGGGCTGGACCGGTAACTGTCTGACCGGGTGCGAGGGAGGCGCGCTTGAAAATTCTGATCTGGTGGGATCGCCCGCCGGAGAAGAATTCGCTCTCTTCGGTGGCGATGGCATCGCTTGAGGTCAGGGCAAGGTCCGGCTCGATCAGATCAGAGCCGCCGCCAATGCTTTCCACTTCAATGGCTTCCACCACAATTTGTTTGCCTTCAAAGACAAAACCAAACTGCTTTTTGTGAGCGTCTTCAAACTGGGCGATCATGGCACCCAAATCACCAAAGGCCACGGGCAGGGAGGTGTCTGTGCCGTCATAGCGCAAATGCAGGCGAGGGAAGTGCTTGGCCTCGTCCTCTGTGATGCCCTGCTTGGCAAGATCACCAATATTAAGGGCCTGAATGGAGCTGCGCTCGCTGTCGACCTCTCCTAGCAAATCCTCAGTTAGCGGCTTGATGATGGCTTTTTGCCGGTTGGCTGAAATGTCAGCAAGGCCCATGCCATAGGCAGAGAGAATGCCCGAGAAGGGGTGAACCATAACCGTGGACATGCCAAGGGCATCGGCGACAAGACAGGCATGCTGACCGCCAGCCCCACCAAAGCAGGTGAGGGCATAATCGGTGACATCATAGCCGCGCTGAACTGAAATTTTCTTGATGGCATTGGCCATATTCTCAACGGCGATGGCAAGGAAGCCGTCGGCAACTTCTTCTGGGCTGCGGCCATCGCCAATTTGGTCGGCCATGTCCTGAAATGCCGCGCGGACAGCATCATAATCCAGTGGCTCATCCTGATTGGGGCCAAAGACATGAGGGAAATAATCGGGCTTGAGTTTGCCCACCATAATATTTGCGTCGGTCACGGCCAGTGGGCCTCCACGGCGATAGCCGCGCGGACCGGGATTGGCACCAGCGCTATCGGGGCCAACGCGGAAGCGGGAGCCATCATAGTGGAGAATTGAGCCGCCACCTGCTGCCACAGTGTGAATGCGCATCATCGGGGCGCGCATGCGGACACCTGCAACTTCTGTCTCAAAAGCTCGTTCATATTCACCGTCATAATGGGAGACATCGGTGGAGGTGCCGCCCATGTCAAACCCGATCATTTTAGAGAAGCCCGCCATTTCGGTGGTCTCAACGGCCCCCACAACGCCGCCAGCCGGGCCGGAGAGAATGGCATCCTTACCCTGAAACATGTCCGCTGCGGTAAGGCCGCCGGATGACTGCATGAACATCAATTTGCAATCAGTGCCTGCAGCCCCAAGCTCGCTTGAGACCTGCTCGACATAGCGGCGCAGGATGGGAGAGAGATAGGCATCCACCACAGTGGTATCACCGCGCCCCACCAGTTTGATGAGCGGGGAGACCTGATGGGAGACAGAGATTTGGGAAAAGCCGATGTCGCGGCAGATGTGCGCTACTTTTTCTTCATGCTCGGTATAGCGATAGGCATGCATAAAGGCGATGGCAACGGCATGAATGCCCTTGTCAAAAGCGGCTTGCAGCTGTGGCCGCAAGGCTTCTGCGTCCAGAGGGATTTCGACAGTGCCGTCGGCCATGAAGCGCTCTTCTGCCTCGATCACTTCTTCATAAAGCAATTCGGGGAGAATGATTTCTTTGGCAAAAATCTCAGGGCGCGCCTGATAACCGATGCGCAGGGCGTCTTTAAAGCCTTTGGTGGTGACAAACAGGGTCCGGTCGCCTTTGCGCTCCAACAGGGCATTGGTGGCAACGGTGGTGCCCATCTTGACCGTGGCAATTTGCTGGGCGGGGATTTTTTCGCCTTTGGCGATGCCCATCAGATCACGAATGCCCTGAATGGCGGCATCCTTATAGCTTTCGGGATTTTCGGACAGGACCTTATGGGGATGGATTGTGCCATTAGGGGCGCGGGCGACGATATCGGTGAATGTGCCACCGCGATCAATCCAGAAATCCCATTTGCCGCTGGTTTGGCTCTTGGCTTGATTGGTCATGCCCTGCTCCTTAATGCTGCGTTTTTTGGTATGCGCATGTGTGCCATGGATGTGTGATTGGATGAAAGAAACCATATCACATGCCTTACGTCAACATTTTGTCGATAAAATGTCGATGAAATATATCTTGATGAAATCAATTACGCATGCGACAACTCCTTATATCACGAATGCTGAGGGAAATGGACCATGTCTGATCAGGCTGATCGCAACAAAAAAGCCCAATCCGCTGCTGGCCCGCAGGATGCTGCGGGCGTGGGGCCTGTGGTCTCGGCCTCTCATCTGGCGGATGGGGAAAAACCGGCCTTGTCCGAGGTGGAAATGGCCCTTTCTATGTGCGGTAATGGGTTTCATCGCTGGATCACGCGCTGCACCACAGCCGCTGGGGGGCATGATCTTGGTGCCTTGGATGTGCTGGTTTTGCATTCGGTCAATCACCGCGGTCGCCCGAAGAAGCTGGCGGATCTGTGCCTCATTCTCAATATTGAAGACACCCATACGGTCAATTATGCGCTTAAAAAACTTCAAGGGCAGGGGCTGATTGAAAGCTCTCGGCAGGGCAAGGAAAAACAGGTCTCCATTACCGAGGCAGGAGAGGCGCTTTGCTTGCGTTATAAGGAAGTGCGCGAGGCTTTGCTGTTCAAAGCCGTGGATGATGTGGGGTTGAGCGAGGAAGATTTGAGCCGCGTTGCAGCCCTGCTGCGCTCTTTGTCCGGCCAATATGATCAGGCCGCGCGGGCGGCGGCGTCTTTGTGATGAGCGGTTTGTTCTGTTTTGGCTGCTGCGGTAAAGACTTTTCGTTTCAACCCTCGAAATCCGTCACAGACTCACCTAGATTGAAGCGGATACCAGCTCGTCAGGCAAAGATTGGGGCAATAATGGGCATCTGGAGCCAGATTGGCACTCTTATAGATGATATTCGGCAAAGTGAGCTGCTTTCAACCTTTGTTGAGAAGCTGACCGCGACCGTGCGCGGCCTTGGTGCCGGGCTCGACCGGCGTCAACTGACCTTTACCATGGCGATGATTGCCCTGTCCGCCAAAATGGCCAAGGCCGATGGTGTGGTCACCCAGGACGAAATTACCGCCTTTCGCGATTTGTTCGAAATTCCTGCCGGTGAAGAGCGCAATGTGACGCGGCTCTTTAATCTCGCCAAGCAGGATGTGGCAGGCTATGAGGCCTATGCTACCCAGATCGCCAAGCTCTATGAAGCCGAGCGCGACATTTTGGAAGATATTGTCGATGGCCTTTTTCATATTGCCAAGGCAGACGGGGTGCTACATTCAAGCGAGCTTGCTTATCTTGAGCATGTGGGCGAGATTTTCGGCATTTCCGAGCGCTGCTTTGAGCGGATCAAAATGTGCCATGTGGATGCGGGGGAGCAAGACCCCTATACCATTCTGGACGCCGAGCGGAGCTGGTCAGACACGGAAATCAAAAGCCATTACCGCAAGCTGGTGCGTGAGAATCATCCAGACCGGTTGATCGCACGTGGTGTTCCGGAAGAGTTTGTACGGATTGCCAATGACAAACTGGCTGCGATAAACCATGCATGGTCAATGGTTGAGTTGGAACGAGGACTGAAATAATGCAATGTGACAGTGCGTGTGCGCGCCAGATGCGGCCGTCTCCCAATTTTGATGAGCGGGCCGAGGGGCGGGCGATTGATTGCCTGATCCTGCATTATACGGCGGTTGAGGGGGACGATGAAGCGCTTGATTGGCTTTGCAATGAAGACAGTCAGGTCTCAGCCCATTATTATATCCATCGTGATGGCTCGATTGACCAGCTGGTCGCCGAGGAAAAGCGGGCGTGGCATGCCGGTCTTTCCTTCTGGAAGGGGGAAGAGCATATCAATCACAGCTCCATCGGGATTGAAATCTCTAATACTGGCTCCGAGCCTTTTCCAAAAGCGCAGATTGATGCGGTGATTGCCCTTTGTAAGGATATTGCTGAGCGGCACAAGATACCGGCCCATCGGGTGCTGGGGCATTCTGATATTTCGCCTGGCCGCAAGATTGACCCCGGGACATTCTTTCCATGGGATCAGCTCGCTGCCTCTGGTGTCGGTCACTGGATTGCGCCGGAGCCAATTGCCGGAGGTCGCTTTTTTCAGCTTGGGGATGAGGGACAGCCCATTCAGGCGCTGCAAAGCATGCTTGCCATTTATGGCTACAAGCTTGAGGTAACCGGTGTGTTTGATAAGCAAACCGAAACGGTTGTCAAAGCCTTCCAGCTGCATTTCAGGCCGGAAAAAGTGGATGGTGTTGCAGACAGTTCCACAATCACCACCCTTTATAAGTTAAGCTCTTCCTTACCTGAGCTTTAGGACCCAGGCTTTAGGGCTCAAACTTTAGGGGCCTGAGCTTTAGGAGTTTGCCTGTTCGCGGATTGGGGAGATCAATCCGCGAAGGCTAGGCGCTGCGATTGGTCAGCTTCTTGATGCTTTCGGCCACGGGAATGCCGTCTTTTAAGCGGCAATCATTGATGGCGGGGCCGAAGGCGGTACTGATCGGCACGATGCCTGCCCAGTGATCCAGTACATAATCTTCCTCGTCATCAATCGGCATGCCGGTACGGGCTTTGGCTGCGGCCTGTTCGATGGTCACGGCAATGACGGTGGTTGCGTTGGCTTCCTTTTGTGTCATGTCCCGACATTCATCCCAGCGCCCCGGGGCCAGATGATCGGTGATGGCGACCAGAGCGTCATATTTCTCCTGCTCGTCATCCACCAGCCGTGCGGTGCCGTGGATATTGACCGAGCGGAAGTTCATGGAATGGTGAAAGGCCGAACGCCCCAGAACCAACCCGTCGACAAGGGTGACATTGAGGCAGGCGGGAATGCCCTGCTTGAGCTGCTTTAGCAACCGTGTCGCTTTGGCCCCGTGAATATAGATCTGGTCTTTGATGCGCCCGTAAACCATCGGCAGGACGATAGGCTGGCCCTCTTGCACAAAGGCGACATGGGCAACCAGTCCTTCATCGAGAATGGCATGGATGGTTGCCTCATCATAACTGGCGCGTTTGGCAACTCTGACTTTGTTGAGTTTTGTGACAGGAAGCTGGTCCATCTTGCGGTCCTTTTCGGGGCATCTGTATTGGTCTTCATTGGCTTTACAAATATCTAAAAAACTCTTTTAATGAAGAGCCAAAACAAGATTTATGGTGGAGCCAAATGCTGCTTGCGGGGCATGTGTCGCTGGATCGGGATGGAGAGGTTGCTCTGTCGCGACAGGTTTATGGGCAAATTCGAGGACTGATCGAGCAAGGGCGCTTGAGTGCGGGCGTGAGGCTTCCGACCAGCCGCACTCTTGCCAAGGATTTAAAAGTTGGCCGCAACACTGTGATGTCGGCCTATGAACAATTGGTCATGGAAGGCTTTCTGGAGGCTGACGGGCGGCGCGGTACACGGGTGAGCGAGGCCAGTCGTGGCTTTGAGGGGCATGGCTCTGGCGATATCCGGGATGGTGACGGGAAAGGGGAGACTGCGAGCCCCCGTCTGTCTGTTCAGGCCCTTGAGATGATGCAAATTCGCCGCCGCGAACAGCCTGCCTTTCATAGCTTTCAGCCCGGTTTGCCTGAACTTCGCAGCTTTCCTCATGATTTGTGGGCTCGGCACTTAAGGCGTGCTGCCCGGCAGATGCAGCTTTATCCTGATATGGGGGGCTATGCCCATTATTCCGGCTTGCCTGCCCTGCAGGAAGCAATCATTGAGCATGCCCGCCTTGCGCGCGGTGTGGTGGCTGAGCCTGAACAGGTGGTTGTTCTGTCGTCCGCTCAGGCAGCGCTTGATCTGGTCTCGCGGCTTTTGCTCAATATAGGGGACCCCGCCATGATGGAGGAGCCGGGCTATAGCGGGGTTTTGGCATCGCTTAAAGGGGTGCAGGCGGATATGTATCCCATTGTGCTGGATGAAGAGGCTCCTTTTTCTCAATTGCCAAAGAGTGCAGCACCCAAGCTGATTTATGTGACACCCTCTCACCAGTTTCCCACTGGGCGGCTGATGGGGCTCGATGAGCGTTTAGCGCTTTTGAAATATGCCAGCCAGTGTGACAGCTATGTGCTGGAAGATGATTATGACAGCGAATTTCATTTCAAAGGCACGCCCATTTCCAGCTTGCAAGGGCTCGACCGGCAGGAGAGGGTCATTTATATGGGCACCTTTTCCAAATCCCTCATGCCTGCTTTGCATGCAGCCTATTTGATTATGCCGCCCAAACTGGTCAATCCAACGCTTGCCATGCATCGCAATGTTGGCTCTGCACCGGCGCTTGTTTTGCAACTGGCCTTAGCCAGCTTTATGCAAGAAGGGCAGTTTCGTGCCCATATCCGCCAGATGTGTATGCTCTATCAGGAGCGGCAGGATGGGCTGGTCAGTGCATTGGAGCGCTATTGCGCAAAGACGCTTATTCCCATGCCGCAAGACGGGGGCATTCAGTTGCTGGCCATGCTTAGTGATCACACCAAGGCCATGGGCTGGGATGATCAGAGCCTGTCGCATTACTTGCGCAGCCATGGTATTGAAAATAGCCCCTTGAGCGGCTTTTACTGGACCAAGGATGTGCCGCGCCGACAGGGGCTGTTTTTTGGACATGCTGCTTCTGATCTCAAAGAGATTGATCATCAGGTTCGCCAGATGGCGGCTCTTATTCAGCCTCGCTAAGTGGCTCTTGATCCTGAGACGGAAGGGGAATGGGATGTATTTGCCTGCGCTTTGGGCTTGACCCCGCCTTTGGAAAAGCCTACCTCCAAGGGACCAGTCGGTCGGACAGCCGCTCCGGTGTCGCGAAAGCAATCCGGGGAGGAAAGTCCGGGCTCCATGAAAGCACGGTGCCGGGTAACGCCCGGCGGAGGCGACTCTAGGGAAAGTGCCACAGAAAGCAAACCACCCGGACATGTCCGGGAAAGGGTGAAAGGGTGAGGTAAGAGCTCACCGCGCGGCCAGCAATGGAAGCGGCATGGTAAACCCCACCGGGAGCAAGACCGAATAGGGATGACGTGGTATCTGGCTTGCCAGGTCCGACCTGCTTTCAGGTTAGTCATCCGGGTTGGTTGCTAGAGGCCTGTAGCAATGCAGGTCCCAGATGAATGGCTGTCGCGCAAGAATTCTTGCCATACAAAACCCGGCTTACAGACCGACTGGTATTTCTTCATTTTTCGCAATTGGTTTGGGCCGCTGTTTTTCTGGCGCGCCAATTCTTTTTCTCTTCCATTTTTTCGCGCGTTCCTTGTGCTTTTCTTTGGCAGCTCCGGTGGGCCGGATCATTTCGCCTGTGATGAAATTACAGCCGATGCCCACAGGGGCAAAAATTCTCTTAAATCCAACTCCGGCCTCCCATGGATATAACGCTTTGTTAAGCATGTATTTTTTACAATTGGCAAAGTGATGGAGGGAATTTTGACCCATGAGAATCCATTGACGCCCATAAGATCCCATGTTATCCCAAATATATCCAATTTCACTCTTATGAGGGGTGAGAGGAATTGTGTCTTTAGAAATGACCTGACATTTGGTGATTGCTTGTGGCGGGCGACACCGGATTTAGGGCGATTGCCAGTTGTGTAGTTGCTGAGGCGAGGCTTGATGGACGATTTTGTGTCCAAATATGTGAATCGGCTGGATTCAAAGGGGCGGGTTTCTATTCCTGCCGCCTACCGGCAGATCCTTGCCCGCGACGGTGTGGAAGCCCTCTTTTGCAGCCCCTCTCTGGATATGGATTGTATTGATGCGGGTGGCGTGCGGCTGCGCTCGGCGATTGATGACTATCTCAATGCCTTTGAGGTCTTCTCTGAAGAAAGAGAAATTCTGGCGACCACTCTTTTAGGGGAGAGTGAGGCGCTGAAAATAGATAAAGATGGTCGTGTGGTTTTGAGTGAAACTCTGAAAGACCATGCGGGTATTGGCGATAAGGTTGCTTTTGTCGGCAATGGCTTCAAATTCCAGATCTGGGATCCAGAGCGGTATGAAGCTTACCGGGCGGAGGCTGTTGCCCGTTCACGTGCTTTGCGCAAGAGCATGACAGCCCAAAGACAAAGAAACAGACAGACTTCTCCTCAGGAGCAATCCGGTTCGCAAGGGGAGGGTATGGAATGATGGCGCATCCCAATTCACCAAGTGAGGCGGTCGGCGGACCGGTGCGTCACATTCCCGTTTTGCTTGATGAAGTTGTCGAGGCGCTGGCACCGCAACAGGGGCAATGGGTGCTGGATGGCACCTTTGGTTTTGGCGGCTATTCCACGGCCATCATGCAGGCCGGAGCCAATGTGCTGGGTGTTGATCAGGATCCGGAGGCTGCTGCTCGCGCGGATAGTCTCAAAGAGCAGTTTGGTGACCAGTTGCGCTTTGAAGCGGGGCGCTTTAGCCAGCTAGCTGATATCGCTCAAGCGCAGGGCTTAAGCCCTCTTGATGCCGTGGTTTTGGATATCGGTGTTTCTTCCATGCAGCTTGATGATGCACATCGGGGTTTTTCCTTCATGCAGGATGGTCCTCTTGATATGCGCATGGCGCAATCGGGCACCAGCGCAGCTGACGTCATCAATACCTATAGCAGTATGGATCTGGGCCAGATTTTCAAACAATTGGGCGAAGAAAAGCAGGCCAAACGTATTGCACAGGCGATTACAGAGCGGGTTAAGCAATCCCCGTTTGAGACAACGCTTGATCTGGCGTCTTGCATTGAAAAGGCGGTCGGGCGGAAGCCGCAGCAAAAGATCCATCCGGCAACAAAAGTTTTTCAGGCGCTGCGCATCTATGTGAATGGCGAGCTGGATGAGCTGATTGACGGACTGGTTGCTGCAGAGAATTGCCTTAAGCCCGGTGGCCGTTTGGTTGTGGTGACCTTCCATTCGCTTGAGGACCGGATTGTCAAAAGGTTCTTTCAGGAGCGCTCAAAGCTGCATGCCGGTGGATCGCGCTATATGCCGCAACAGGATTTGGCGCCTCCCAGCTTTGAAATGCTGGCAAAGGGTGCGGTTGGTCCCGGTGAAGAAGAGCTTGAGCGCAATCCGCGGGCGCGGTCGGCAAAATTGCGTGCGGGGCTTCGTACCGAAGCGCCAGTTCATCCCCTTGATGCGCGGGCCTTGGGGCTGCCGCGACTGCTCGCCGAGGCAAGAACAGGAGAGACGAAATGAAGCGATTGATCAATTTTGTTCTTTTCTGTTTGGTGCTGCTCGGAGCCTTTTGGCTCTATCAGGTCAAGCATCAGGCCAAGATGACCGAGGCGCAAATTGCTACTCTTCAAAAGCAGATTGCAGACGAGAAAGAAGCGCTGCTGCTGCTCAAGGCGGAATGGAGCTATCTCAACCGTCCTGAGCGGGTGCAGCAACTGGCGAGCCGGTTTGCGGACCAGTTGGGGCTGAAGGCTGTCACGACCTACCAGATTGGTGAAAAGAGTGACCTGCCGGAGCGTCCGGCTGGAGACTTTGGCGCAGATGGGCAAACGCCACAGACCATTGATGAATTGCTGGGCAAGGCAAGTGTCCGGTCAACGAAACTAAGCGGGCAATAGGGGGTGGATATGGCGGATACATCCCAACATTCTTCCAGCGATTTGGCGGCCAGTGATCTGGTGCAGGGCCAATCGTCTGGGCATTTTGATTTTGAAGGCACCAACAAGCTGCGGTCAGAGGCGACACGCGGTCGTATTCGCTTGTCGATCCTGGTGTTTGTGTGCTGTTTTGCAGTGATGACCGGTCGGCTGGTTATGCTCGGCTTTGCATCTCCCGCGCCGGAAAATCAGCGCTCCAGTGCGCAAGAGGCGATGGCTGCTGCGCGGCCCGATTTGCTGGACCGAAATGGCGAGATTCTGGCAACCGATATCAAGACCGCCTCCATTTTTGCCGAGCCAAGAAAAATTGTTGATGTTGATGAGGCGGTTGATTCCCTGATGGGCGTCTTTCCTGATCTTGATGAGCAGCGTCTGCGCAAACGTTTGTCCAGTAAAGGCAAATTTACATGGATCAAGCGTGAAGTCACACCGCGCCAGCAGCAAGCTGTGCATGAAACCGGCATTCCGGGCATTGGTTTCTTGTCTGAAAATCGCCGTTTCTATCCAGCAGGGGCCACAGCGTCCCATATTGTGGGGCTGGTCAATGTCGATAATGAAGGCATTGCGGGAATGGAGAAATATGTCGACCAATCCGGTCTCTCCGTGCTGCATGATCTGGGCTTTGCGCGGGATAGCAATCAGGAGCCTGTGAGCCTCTCTATTGATTTGCGTGTTCAGCATGTGCTGCGTGAAGAACTCAATAACAGTATGACAAAATTCAAAGCTTTGGCCGCTTCCGGTATTGTTCTCAATGCCAATACAGGCGAGGTCATGGCTATGGCTTCTTTGCCGGATTACGACCCCAATGATCCAAAAGACGCGCATAAATCTGATCGCCTTAATCGGGTCACTGCTGGCGTTTATGAGATGGGGTCGGTGTTTAAGGCGGTGACCACCGCCATGGCGCTTGATTCCGGCAAAGTGCGCCTTAAAGACAGTTTTGATGCCCGCCAGCCTATTCGGGTGCGTGGGGGCACGATTAGCGACTTCCATGCTAAAAAGCGGATCCTGTCGGTGCCCGAGGTCTTTATTTATTCCTCCAATATTGGCACAGCCAAAATGGCGCTCAAAATCGGCAAGGAAGAGCATAAGGACTTTTTGAAAAAAGCCCATTTGTTGGATCGGGTGCAGACAGAATTGCCCGAAGCGCGCAATCCGTCTTTCCCCAAGCGCTGGACGGATCTTTCCACGATGACCATCTCTTACGGTCATGGTCTGACTGTGGCTCCCATTCAGCTTGCGGCAACGGCTGCGGCATTGGTCAATGGCGGCAAATATATCAAGCCGACTTTCCTAAAGCGCAGTCGTGAAGATGCAAAAGCCATCGCTGAGCCCCTAATCAGTGATGAGACGAGTGCCTCTATTCGTTATCTGATGCGCCTTAATGCGGTGAAGGGCTCTGGCAAACGCTCCAAGGTGGATGGCTATCTGGTTGGCGGCAAGACCGGCACCGCGGAGAAGGTGATTGACGGGCGCTATAGCAAGAACAAATTGTTCACCTCTTACCTGTCTGCCTTCCCCATGGATAAGCCGGAATATGTGGTTCTGGTCATGCTGGATGAGCCAAAGGGCCTGAAAGAAACCTATGGCTATGCCACTGCCGGGGTGAATGCAGCGCCAACTGCGGGCAATATTATCCGCAGAATCGGATCAATGTTGGGGGTTTCGCCTCGTTTTGGTCAAAAGGTTGTTCCAACTATCGCCGCATCCTTTTAAGCAAGAGGTTTACATAAAGCCTTTTTGACCGCGCAATCTGGAGCAACTGCCCTATGACCCTAGCTCAACTGATATCGTCTTTGAACCTTGAGCAGGTTCAAGGTGGCAAAGAGTGTTTGGAGCAAGTGGTCACAGGCCTGACAGCAGATAGCCGGAAAATTGAAGCCGGTTTTTTCTTTGTCGGGGTTCCGGGAAGTCAGGTCGATGGGGTTGCTTTCCTGGATCAGGCAAAAGAAAAGGGCGCTCTTGCCGCGCTGGTCTCTCAAAATTCTGATATTCCTGCCTCTGTCAAAGATAGCGACTTTGCTGTTTTTCGCAGCGATGATGTGCATCTGACGCTGGCAAAGCTTGCCGGTCAGTTTCATCCTGTTCATTATCAGCAAATTGCGGCGGTCACTGGCACCAACGGCAAAACCTCGATTGCGTCTTTCCTTCGCCAGATCTGGACCCATGGCGGCAAGGTTGCTGCCAATATCGGCACCATCGGGATTGAAGGGCCAAAGGGGAGCGAATATGGCGGGCTGACGACGCCCGATCCTGTCGGGCTTTTGCAAACCGCCCAGCGCCTTGAAAAAGAGGGCGTGACCCATTTGGCGCTGGAAGCCTCCAGCCACGGGCTTGAGCAAAAGCGGCAGGATGGTTTGAGCGTGGATGTCGGGGCTTTTACCAATCTTACGCGGGACCATCTTGATTATCATAAGACCTTTGAAGCTTACCGCGATGCCAAGTCGCAGCTTTTCTCACGCCTTGTGCGGGAGGGCGGGACTGCGATCATCAATCTCGATGACCCTGAAGGGGCTTTCTTTTTGCAAGTGGCCAAAGCGCGGGGCTTGCGCTGCATCACGCTTGGGCAGGTGGCCGAGGCTGATTTGCACATCAAGGCCATCAGCTTTGATGGACAGCGTCAAATCGTTTCTCTCTCTGGTCTTTGGGGCGACTGCGAAGCCCATGTGCCGCTGGTCGGGACATTCCAGGCCTCCAATGCGCTTGTCGCGGGGCTTATGGCTTATGCTGGCGGGATGGAGCGTGATGACATCCTTTCCGCTCTTGCCGAGCTGAAAGGTGCATGCGGCCGCATGGAGCTTGTTGGCTCTTATGGCGCGGATGCGCCTGTCTATGTTGATTATTCCCATACACCGGATTCGCTTGAGACTGCGCTTAAAGCCCTGCGGCCTTTTACCAAAGGGCGCTTGATTGTTATTTTTGGCGCTGGTGGGGACAGGGATCCGGGCAAACGCATTTTGATGGGGCAGGCGGCCAGCAATGCGGCCGACTATGCCATTGTGACTGACGACAATCCCCGCTCGGAAGATCCTGCGCTCATTCGGGCCGCTGTGATGGAAGGCGTGGAGAATGGTGCGGAAGTGGATGGGCGCGGCAAGGCCATAGAGCTTGGTATCAAGATGCTTAAAGAGGGTGATCTTCTTTTGGTTGCCGGTAAAGGCCATGAGCAAGGGCAAACTGTTGCTGGCAAGGTTTTGCCATTTTCTGATCATGAGGCCATCCGTGCGGTGCTGGCTGCAAGTGATAAGGGACGTATTCTATGACCTTTCCTTCTATGCATCCCCTGTGGTCTCCTGCCGATTTTATTGCTGCAATTGCGCCGCTTGCTCAAGTCGGCGATATTCGCCCCGTGAGCGGAATTTCCATTGACAGTCGTACCCTTGATGGGGGGGATGCCTTTTTTGCGATTAAGGGCGATGCTTTTGACGGGCACCGGTTTGCCGATGCTGCGCTGGAAGCTGGTGCCAGTGTTGTGGTGCTGGAGGCTGCACAGCAGGATCGCTTTGGCCATTTGGCAGAGCGGGCTGTCTTTGTTGATGATGTTTTGATTGCGCTTGAGCGTCTTGGCCGTGCTGCGCGGGCGCGTTGCAAAGGCAAGATTTTGGCAATTACCGGAAGTGTTGGCAAAACCAGCACGAAGGACGCCTTGCGCAAGGCATTGGAGCCATCAGGTAAAGTGCATGCAGCGGTTGCCTCCTTTAACAATCACTGGGGTGTGCCTCTGACGCTGGCGCGTATGCCGCAGGATACCGATTTTGGTGTTTTTGAAATTGGCATGAATCATGCGGGCGAAATTCGGGTGCTGGTTGATATGGTGCGCCCTGATATTGCGATGATCACAACCATTGTGGCCGCTCATATCGGAAATTTTGCCAGCATTGACGAGATTGCTGCGGCCAAGGCCGAGATTTTTGAAGGACTGGTGCCCGGCGGTGTTGCTCTTATCAATGGTGATAACGAATTTGCGGATTTTCTTGCAAATCAGGCCAAGGCTTGCGGTGTAGAAACGCTCGTGCGTTTTGGCAGTGATGCAAGCCATGATATTTGCCTGAAAGCTGCCAATTATAGGGCTGACGGGTCTGATCTGGACGTTTGCCTCTTTGGTCAGGCTCTGTCTGTGCATTTGGCAACGCCCGGTGAGCATATTGCACAAAATTCTTTGGCAGTTTTAGCTGCGGTTCATCTTGCCGGTGCTAATGTCGCCGCCGCTATGGATGTTTTGGGGCAGCATGGTGCCACAAAAGGGCGGGGCGAGCGCCACAGCTTGGCTTTGCCATCCGGGCAGGCTTTGCTCATTGATGAAAGCTATAATGCCAATCCAAGCTCGGTTGCCGCAGCTTTAGCAACACTTGGCTTGGCGCAGCCGCAGGATGGCGGGCGCAAAATCGCCGTTTTGGGTGATATGCTGGAGCTTGGGGAAGAGAGTGCGGCCATGCATGGCGGGTTGCTTGGCGATATTGAGGCAAGTGGTGTGGATCAGGTCTATTTATGTGGTCCCATGATGCGTCATTTGTGGGATATACTGCCCGGTGATTTGCGTGCACATTATGCTGATACATCTGGCGGGTTGATTGCGCGTCTCAAGCATGATTTACAAAACGGCGATGTCGTTATGGTCAAGGGGTCCTTGGGGTCCCGTATGGGCCCGATCGTTGCCGATTTGGTAGACACATTTAAAAACTAGACCGAGAGAACTCGGTGCAGGTGAAAGGCCAGTAAAAGATGCTGATGTATCTTGTTGAATTCTCGGATCAAATTTCGGGATTGAATGTTTTCCGCTATTTGACCTTTCGCACTGCAGGCGCGATCATTACCGCGCTTTTATTCGTTTTTATGTTTGGTCCGGCGATTATCCGCTCCCTGCGCCATCGGCAGGGCAAGGGGCAGCCTATTCGTGAAGATGGCCCCCAGAGCCACCTTCTGACCAAGAAAGGCACCCCGACCATGGGGGGCTTGATGATTCTCTCCGGTCTGTGCACCAGCACGCTTTTGTGGGCCGATTTGGGTAATCCTTATGTCTGGATCGTGCTGTTTGTGACCGTTGGATTTGGTCTCATCGGCTTTTATGATGATTTTCTCAAGGTCTCCCGTTCCGATCACAAGGGCTTTTCAGGCAAGATGCGCCTGTCGCTGGAAGCACTGATTGCGGGCATGGCCTGCTTTGCCGTGGCTGAGCTTGGGCAGACAGCTTTTTCCACCTCGGTGACCTTCCCGTTTTTCAAGGACATTTTGCTCGATCTGGGCTGGTTCTTTGTGCCGTTCGGATTGTTTGTGATTGTCGGGGCGGGCAATGCGGTGAACCTGACGGATGGTCTCGATGGGCTTGCCATTGTGCCGGTGATGATTGCCATGGCGACCTTCGGCGTGATTGCCTATCTGTCCGGTAACGAGGTCTTTGCTGATTATCTGCAGATCCATTATGTGCCCGGCACCGGTGAGTTGCTTATTCTGTGTGGCGCGATGGTTGGGGCAGGGCTCGGCTTTTTGTGGTTTAACGCGCCGCCTGCGGCCATCTTTATGGGCGATACGGGTTCGCTGGCTCTCGGCGGTATGCTGGGTGCTATTTCTGTTGCCACCAAACATGAACTGGTTCTGGCCATTGTCGGCGGCCTGTTTGTGCTTGAGGCCGTCTCTGTGATCATTCAGGTTGCTTCTTTCAAACTGACGGGCCGGCGTGTTTTCCGCATGGCGCCCATCCATCACCATTTTGAGCATAAGGGCTGGACCGAGCCGCAAGTGGTGATCCGTTTCTGGATCATTGCGGTGGTTTTGGCCCTGATCGGGCTGAGTACTTTGAAGTTGCGTTAAAGGATTTATCGTCAGGCAAGGCTTTTTGTTCTGCAAGGATCAAAGCACTCAATATAAGCCGGTGCAGATCGCAGGGCAGGATAGATAAGATAGAGGATTGGGCATGATCCCGATTACCACGTTCAAGGGCAAGACAGTTGCGGTTTTCGGGCTTGGGGGCAGCGGCTTGGCTTGCTTGCGGGCTTTGGCTTCTGGCGGTGCCTATTGCCTTGCATGGGATGACAGCGAGGCGCGCTGCAAGGAAGCAGCCGAGATTGCCGGTGTGACCATCCTTGACCTTCACGAGGCAGACTGGCGAACCATTGATGCGCTGGTCCTCTCGCCCGGTGTGCCGCTGACCCATCCTGAACCGCACTGGACAGTGAAACTGGCACAGGCCGCTAATGTAGAGATTATCGGTGATATCGAGCTGTTTGTGCGTGAACGCAATGCCATTGCGCCCGGTACGCCTTTTGTGGCGATTACCGGCACCAACGGAAAATCCACCACCACGGCACTGATCAGCCATATTTTGGGCGAAGCTGGCTATGATGTGCAGATGGGCGGCAATATTGGCACGCCCATTCTGGCGCTTGAGCCTTTTGATAAAACGGGCGATGGCTCCCGGATTTATGTGATCGAGATTTCGTCCTATCAGATTGATCTCTCTCCCGGCCTTAATCCTTCTATCGGGCTTCTTTTGAATGTCTCTGCCGATCATCTTGACCGGCACGGGAGCTTGCAAAATTATGCGCAGATCAAGGCGCGGCTTGTTGCCAAGTCCGATGTGGCTATTATCGGGCTGGATGATCGCTATAGCGCCAATATTGCGTCGAACCTGCGTCTTAAAGAGCGTAAGGTCGTGCCGATTTCCGGCTTCTCCAATGATCGTGCGACCGTGCGTGCGCCTGACGGGTTTTTGCAAAGCAAGATGGACGGCTTTTTGTTCAATCTTGATCAGGCGCGAGCGTTGCGCGGCACCCATAATGCGCAAAATGCCAGCGCAGCTGTTGCCATTGCCCAGCAGTTTGATTTGTCGGCCACCAGCATTGCCAAGGGCTTGATGTCCTTTGCCGGACTTGAACACCGCATGGAAGAAGTGGGTCATGAGGATGGCATTCTCTATATCAATGATTCCAAGGGCACCAATGCCGATGCTGCCGGACGTGCTTTGGGGGCATTCTCCAAAGTCCACTGGATTGCAGGAGGGCTGGCCAAAGAAGGGGGTATTGACATTCTGGTTGATCATTTCGATCGGGTGGAATGCGCTTACCTGATTGGTGAAGCGGCTGATGATTTTGCCAAGAGCCTTGCGGCTAAAAATGTGCCTTATAAGCTTTGCGCCCACCTGGATGTGGCGCTTCAAGAGGCGATCCTAGCAGCCAAAGAGAATAAAGACGCCAATGCTGGCAAAGGGGAGGAAGTCATTCTTCTCTCACCCGCTTGTGCCTCCTTTGATCAGTTTCCCAATTTCATGAAGCGCGGGGATGTGTTCCGCGCTCTTGTGGCGAACTATCTTGAAACAGGCAAAGTGCCCGTAGAGGCCGCTCATGCGGCTGCGTTCTTGGCCGAAAAAGAGGCAAACTGATGCGCCGGACCAGCAAGAACAGAGTGACAGAATGGTGGTGGACGATTGATCGGCCTATGCTGTTGGTGCTGGTTTTGATGTTGTTCGGCGGTCTGGTCTTGTCCATGTCAGCCAGTCCGGCAGTGGCCGAGCGTTTGGGGCTTGATAGTTTTCATTTTGTCAAACGCCATGCTGTGTTCATCCCTGTGGCACTTGCTCTTATGATCGGGCTTACCTTTTTGGAACCTCGAGCTATTCGCCGTCTTGCGCTAGTGGTGCTGGTTGGCTCGCTCATCGGGATGGTATTGACCCTGCTGATCGGCTTTTCGGCCAAAGGGGCGCAACGCTGGATCACGATTGCTGGTTTTTCCCTGCAACCATCAGAATTTCTCAAACCCGCCTTTGTGGTTCTTGCTGCTTGGCTTTTTGCCGAGAATGACCGCAGGCCTGAAATTCCGGGCAATCTGTTTGCTATCATCTTGCTGATGGTTGCGGTCGCTTTGCTGGTCGCTCAACCTGATATTGGACAAACGGTGCTTTTGGGTGCGGTGTGGTCTGGCTTGTTTTTTATGGCTGGTATGCCACTGTTCTGGATTTTCCTTCTGTTGGGGCTTGGTGTTGGGGGGCTGACCGCAGCCTATTTTTTCGTGCCGCATGTCACGGGTCGTATCAACCGTTTTCTGGATCCTGCAACGGGCGACACCTTTCAGGTTGATACTGCGATGGATTCCATCATTCGCGGTGGCTGGCTTGGCACTGGCCCGGGTGAGGGAATGGTCAAACGTATTTTGCCTGACTCCCATACCGATTTTATCTTTGCGGTGCTGGCGGAAGAATTTGGCATCATCGTGTGCCTTATTTTGGTCGCCGCTTATGTCTTTATCGTTGTGCGGGCTTTGATGCTGGCTTTGCGCTCTCATGATCTGTTCAAGCGTCTGGCAATCTCCGGCCTTGCCATCCTGTTCGGGCTTCAGGCTGTGATCAATATTGCCGTGAATTTGCAATTGATGCCCGCCAAGGGTATGACCCTGCCTTTCATCTCTTATGGCGGGTCATCGCTTTTGTCGGTTGCCTTGGGGATGGGCTTTTTGATGGCGTTGACGAGGCGGCGGCCCGAGATCGGACATGGCAGCCTCACGGCAAGATAAAGCTGCCGGTTGGGTGCAGGAAAGAAAGATTGAAGCCTTCTTCAAGTCTGGCTTAATGAGCAAAGTGGCTTGAGAAGGTGATATGGAAAAGGTGATATGGAAAAAGTTGTTCTGTTAACTGCTGGCGGAACCGGCGGGCATTTGTTTCCTGCTCAGGCTCTGGCCCATATCTTGATTGAACGTGGCTGGACAGTGCATTTGGCAACCGATGGTCGGGCCGAGCGCTATGGTCATGATTTTCCTGCAGCCAGTGTGCAGATTATCCCGTCGGCTACGCCATCGGGCAAGAACCCGCTTAAAATGGCACAGGCCGCCGTTACCTTGCTCAAAGGCTATCTGGCCGCGCGCAAGGTGCTTAACGAGTTAAAGCCGCAAGCGGTGGTGGGCTTTGGCGGCTATCCGACCGTGCCGCCCATGCTGGCCGCGTCCGCTATGGGCATCCCTACCTGTTTGCATGAGCAAAATGGTGTGATGGGGCGGGCCAATAAGCTGCTTGCTCGCGGGGCCAAGGCTGTTGCTGCCAGTTTTTCCATTCTTAAAGGGGCCGAGGCCTTTAAGGATAAGATCCATCTTACCGGCAATCCGGTGCGCCCTGCGGTGCTGGAGGCAGCAAAGATCGAATTGCCAGCGCTTACTGAGGATGGGCCGCTTTACCTCACTGTTTTTGGCGGCAGTCAGGGCGCGCGCTTCTTTACCGAATATATGCCCGGCGTTATCGGACGCCTGCCGGAAGAGATGCGCAATCGCCTCAAACTGGTGCAGCAATGTCGCCCCGAAGATATGCCAAAGGCGCGGGTTGCCTATCGTGAGTTGAAGATTGATGCTGACCTTGCGCCTTTCTTTGCTGATATGCCGCAAAAAATTGCCCAGAGCCATTTGGTGGTGTGCCGGTCTGGTGCGTCGTCAGTGAGTGAGCTGGCAGCCATTGGCCGCCCGTCTATTCTGGTGCCGCTTCCCGGCTCGATCGATCAGGACCAAAAAGCCAATGCCAGTGTTTTGGCCGATGCGGGCGGCGCGTGGGTTATGGAGCAGCGCGGTTTGCGCCCCAACCCGATTGCCGATGTAATTGAAGATTTGTTTTCCAACCCGGACAAGCTGATTGCAGCAGCACAGGCTGCGCGCGGTGAAGGGCGGCCCGATGCCGCAGATCGCCTTGCAGATCTTGTCGAAGGTCTGGTGTCAGGATCAGGAGTTGTCCAATGAAAATGCCACAAAATATTGGTCCCGTTCATTTTGTCGGGATCGGCGGTATCGGAATGTCCGGCATTGCGGAAGTGCTGGCCAAGCTTGGCTATAGCGTTCAAGGCAGTGATCTGGCGGAAAGTGCCAATGTTTTGCGCCTGCGCGAAAAGGGGATCAAGGTCTCTATTGGCCATGCAGCCGAGAATATTGAAGGAGCGCAGGTGATTGTTGTCTCTTCTGCGATCAAGTCCGATAATCCGGAGCTGAAAGAAGCTCGTGCCCGCCTGTTGCCTGTGGTGCGCCGCGCAGAAATGCTGGCCGAACTGATGCGGTTCAAATCTGCCATTGCGGTGGGGGGAACTCACGGTAAGACCACCACAACGTCTCTAGTGGCTGCGCTTTTGGATGCAGGGCATAAGGACCCGACCGTTATCAATGGCGGTATCATCAATGCCTATGGCACCAATGCCCGTATGGGGGATGGTGACTGGATGGTGGTTGAAGCTGATGAATCCGATGGCACTTTCGTCAAGCTGCCAGCCGATATTGCTGTGGTGACCAATATCGACCCTGAGCATCTGGATCATTATGGCAGTTTTGATGCAGTAAGGGCGGCGTTTGCCTCTTTTGTCGAGAATGTGCCTTTCTATGGTTTTGCTGCCATGTGCCTTGATCATCCCGAGGTTCAATCCCTTGTTGGCGCGATTGAGGACCGGCGGATTGTGACTTATGGTGCCAACCCGCAGGCCGATATTCGCTACTCAGATCTGCGCTCGGAAGGGGGCGTGAGTCGTTTTACCGTAACCATCCGCAACCGCCAGTCTGGCGAGCGCGAGGAAATTGCCGGTCTGACTTTGCCAATGCCCGGTGAGCATAATGTGGCCAATGCCACAGCTGCGATTGTGGTGGCTCATGAATTGGGTATTTCTGCCGATGATATTCGTAAAGGTCTTGCCGGTTTTGGCGGCGTGAAGCGCCGTTTCACGCGCACTGGCTCGTGGAACGGGGTTGAGGTGATTGATGATTATGGTCACCATCCGGTCGAGATTCTAGCGGTGCTGGATGCTGCCCGTCAGGCAAGTCAGGGCAAGGTGATTGCTGTTGTGCAGCCCCATCGCTATAGCCGCCTTGAAGATCATTTTGAGGAATTCTGTACCTGCTTTAACAATGCGGATCGGGTTCTGGTGGCCGATGTTTATGCGGCTGGCGAACAACCCCTTGAGGGCGTGAATTCCGAAGCGCTGGTTGAAGGGCTGAAAGGCCATGGTCATCGTCATGCAGCCTTGCTGGGGCCAGAAAGCGGTCTTGCTGCAAAAATCCGCGAAATTGCCGAGCCCGGTGATTATGTTGTCTGCCTTGGGGCTGGTAATATCACCGCTTGGGCCAATGCTCTGCCAGAGCAGCTTAAACAATTGGCTGAGGAGTAAAGAGGATGGCCTTTCCTGATCTGCTGGATCGTCTGGGAGACTGGACGCAAGAGGTGCGTGGCCGCTTGCAGTCCAATTTCAATCTTGCTCCCTATACATGGTTCCGGGTGGGCGGACCGGCACAATTGCTGTTCAATCCCGCCGACGAGGCGGATCTGGCCTTCTTTTTAAAGAATTTGCCGTCCGATATTCCGGTTCTGGTGATCGGCCTTGGCTCCAACCTTCTGGTGCGGGAAGGGGGCGTGGAAGGCGTCGTCATTCGCCTCTCAGGCAAGGCCTTCAGCTCTGTTGAGGTCGATGACGATCTCAAAGTTACCGTTGGCGCTGCAATGCCCGATATGCGTTTTGCCACACAAATGGCCAAGCAAGGGATTGGCGGCTTTGCTTTCTATAAGGGCATTCCGGGCGGGATCGGTGGTGCCCTGCGGATGAATGCCGGGGCCCATGGGGCGGAGACTAAGGATAATCTGATTGCGGCCCGCGCGGTGGACCGGCAAGGGGTGATCCATGATCTGACGCCTGATGATTTGCAACATGCTTATCGCCATTGCGGAGCGCCTGCTGATTATATTTTCACTCAAGCCACCTATCAGGGCGTTGCGGGTGATCCTGAGGCCCTTAAGGCCGAGATGGATGATGTCTCGACTTACCGCGAGGAAAATCAGCCCACCAAGGAACGCACAGGCGGTTCGACATTTAAAAATCCTGATGGCCTGAGCGCCTGGAAGCTGGTGGATGAAGCCGGATTGCGCGGCTTTATGCTTGGTGGGGCACAAGTCTCTCCCAAACATACCAATTTTCTCATCAATACAGGGGAAGCAACCGCCGAAGATATTGAAAGACTGGGCGAGACTATTCGCGGCAAAGTACGCGAACGCACCGGCCTTGCGCTGCACTGGGAGATCAAGCGCGTTGGCAAGCATCGGGACGGGGTTTCCATCCCTGAATTTATGGATGGCGCTTAAGGTTTTTGTGCCTATCCGCTTTTATTGACGATATTTGCAAGAGGGCAGCCAGATGGCTGCCTTTTTCATTTTTCTTGCCGAGATGCGTTTGTCGACTTGCGCGTATTTTTGTGAATTGCTCGCAAAAGCGTTTCTCTTTCCCCACTCCATTCAGGTGCGATTCATCTACCTCTTTGCATGTTCTCGCCATATTCGGTGTATTTCGGGGCCTTTTGGTCAGGTTTGAATTTATCCCCTTTCATTGCCAACAAAATTAGCAGGTCCCAAGACTTTATTAGGCTTTGTTAACCATACTCTAGCATTGAAGATGCAAAATGCATTGCAAGTCGCATGACTTTAAATGGGGCAGCGGGCGCAGATTGGTGCCCTGATTGTGGGTCATTTGGGCGAAATTGTCCCAAAAGGGCTATTCACCGCACCAAGGGAATGAGGAAAAAAGTATGTCAAAACATGTTGCGGTTCTGATGGGGGGATGGTCGTCCGAGCGGCCGGTTTCCTTAAGCTCAGGCAAAGCATGTGCTGATGCTCTGCGCAAAGCAGGCTATCAGGTGACAGAGGTCGATGTGCAACGTGATGTTGCGCAAGTTTTGGCCGAGCTTAAACCTGATGTTGCCTTTAATGCCCTGCATGGTCCCTTTGGTGAGGATGGATGCATCCAAGGGGTGCTTGAGGTTCTTGGGATCCCTTACACCCATTCAGGCGTTCTGGCTTCTTCGCTTGCCATGAACAAGGAAAAAGCCAAGGATGTCATGAAGGCTGCGGGTATTCCGGTGGCCGAGGCTAAGGTCATGCATCGTCTTGAAGCGGCGAAGGCCCATGCAATTGAGCCCCCTTATGTGGTCAAACCGGTTTGTGAGGGGTCTAGCTTTGGCGTGCTCATCGTCAACAAGGATCAAAAGAACCCGCCGCAGGAGCTTTATTCAGCCGATTGGCCCTATGGCGATATCGTTATGGTCGAGCGCTATATCCCCGGTCGCGAGCTGACTTGTGCCGTCATGGCAGACAAGCCATTGGACGTGACAGAGATCTTGTCCACAGGTCATGTTTTCTATGATTATGACGCAAAATATGCGCCCGGCGGGTCCTCTCACATTTTACCGGCCGATCTTAAACCGAATATTTACGAATATATACAATCGTTAACCTTAACAGCGCATAAAGCGCTTGGTTGTCGAGGAGTTAGCCGGGCTGACTTTCGGTTTGATGAAACGGCAGATGGAGAAGGCGAGTTGATTTGTCTGGAAGTGAATACACAACCGGGAATGACGCCAACCTCTCTTGTGCCAGAAATTGCTGAAAAAGCCGGTTTTGACTATCAGCAACTTGTATCTTGGATGGTGGAGGACGCTACGTGCGACCGCTAAAGGCAAAAATGTCTGCGCAACAGCCAGCTGCAGCTTCCGATGGGTGGACCCGTGTGTCTGACCCGTTGCGGCCGCGTGCAGCTGCCTATGAGCAGCGCCGCCTTCCGCTCTATAAGCGCATCATCCCGCTGGCCGAAGCATGGCTGCCTAAAGGAATTGGCTGGGGCATGTCGTTTGGTTTTCTTGCGGTCACCTCCCTTTATGGGGCGATGATTGGTGGCGAGAACCAGACCGCCCTTGAGCGGGCCTCTGCCGTGATCGGCCTTAAAGTGGAATCTGTTCTGATCTCTGGTCAGAAAGAGGTGAGCGAAGCGCAAATTCTCAATGCGCTGGCGCTTAATAGCGACAGCTCGCTTTTGACTTTTGATGCCTATGCCGCACGCAAAAATCTTGAGCAGATCAACTGGATTGCCGAAGCCAAGGTTCAAAAGCTTTATCCCAACAAATTGCAGATTGTTGTTGAAGAGCAAAAGCCCTTTGCCTTGTGGCAGCGCGGGCAATATGTGTCTTTGATTGCCTATGATGGCTCTGTTATTTCCGACCGGATCGAGCCGGAATTTAAAGCTCTGCCTTTGGTTGTTGGTCATGGTGCCCAGCGTCAGGCCTCCGAGCTGTTCGAGCTTTTGTCTCAATATCCGTCTTTGGCGCGCAAAACCCGCGCCGTTGTTTATGTGGCCGAGCGCCGCTGGGATCTTTACTTGAAAAACGGTGTTTTTGTGAAACTGCCGGAGCAGGACATTCTGGCAGCTCTTGATAAGCTGATGGCGTTTGATGAAGACGGGAACCTGTCGCGCAAGGATATCACCTCGGTGGATCTGCGCCTTGAAGACCGGACTTTCGTGCGCATGAGTGAAGATGCTGCCGAGAAGCGCCGCAATGTTTTGCGGGATCTGGGGGCGAAACTGCCCAAGGAGGTGGAGACATGATCCATACCCCTTGGAGCAAGAAAGAGCTGCGGGCACGTGGTTTGAACCAGAAACGCTCGTCCATCATTACCATTCTGGATGTTGGCTCATCCAAGGTGTGCTGCATTATTGCGCGCCTGACCCCTCGCCCTGCGGGGGAGGCGTTGCGCTATCGCACGCATCATGTGCAGGTGCTGGGCTTTGGTCTGCATCAGGCGCGCGGCATGAAGTCCGGTGTGATTGTGGATCTGGAGCAGGCTGAGAATTCCATTCGCCTTGCGGTGGATGCTGCTGAGCGTCAGGCAGATATCACGGTTGAAAGCCTGATCGTCAATGTCTCTTGCGGGCGCCTGTCGTCTGATACGCTTAGTGCCACTGTATCTCTCAATGGCCATGAAGTGGATGATGCCGATATTCGCCGGGTTCTGCATGCAGGCTCCGAGCATTTGCTGACGGTTGATCGTTCTGTCGTGCATTCCATGCCTATTGGCTATTCGCTTGACGGGGGCAAGGGCATTCGCGACCCGCGCGGCATGCTGGGGGATGAGCTGGCCGTTGATATGCATGTGGTGACTGCCCAGTCCGCGCCTCTTCGCAATCTCGAACTTTGCATCAATCGCTGTCATCTTGAAGTGGAGATGATGGTGGCAACGCCTTATGCCTCCGGCCTGTCCTGTCTTGTTGATGACGAGGCCGAGCTTGGGGTTGCTTGTGTTGATCTGGGTGGCGGAACCACCACGATTTCCATTTTCGTGGATGGCCAGTTTGTTCATTCGGATGCCATTGCGATTGGTGGCAATCATGTGACCATGGATCTGGCGCGTGGCCTGTCGACGCGATTGGCTGATGCCGAGCGGATCAAGACATTGCACGGCAGTGCGCTTCTGTCCCTGTCGGATGATCTGGATCTGGTTGCGGTGCCGCCGGTTGGTGATGATGACCGGGATCTGCTCAATCAGGTGCCTGCTGCTGCGCTGACGCGGATTATCCGCCCGCGGGTGGAAGAGATTTTGGAACTTGTACGGGACCGGCTGGAAGCGTCGGGCTTTTCTGCTCATGTGGGGCGCCGTTTGGTGCTGACCGGTGGGGGAAGCCAATTGACGGGTATGCCGGAGACAGCCCGCAGAATATTGGGACGGAATGTGCGCCTTGGGCGTCCATTGGGAGTTGCCGGTTTGCCGGAAGTGGCCAAAGGGCCCGCTTTTGCAACGGCAGTTGGTTTGTTGATTTATCCGCAAGTTTCGCAAATTGAACAATTTGAGAGATTGGCGGTAAAGCCTCGCTTGACCGGGACAAACGGGTATTTTTCCCGCGTCGGGCAATGGTTGAAGGAGAGCTTCTGAGAGAATGTGATCAATATTTGCGTGAAAACTACACCTTGATATTTGATCAGATTCAAGGGGTTGGGGTATATTCATTTCAAGTGATTCGCCCCACTGCTTGATCAGAGCTTTGATGAAATTTGGGACGAAGCTGCGAGAGGTGCAGCAGCTTCTTTGATGCGGATTGAGATCGGTGACAATTCGATCCATGCAGTGAAACGAGGGTATTATGACCATTAATCTGAAGATGCCCGACATTACCGAATTGAAGCCGAGAATTACGGTGTTCGGTGTCGGCGGTGCTGGCGGTAACGCTGTCAATAATATGATCAATACCGGCCTCCACGGGGTTGATTTTGTGGTTGCGAACACCGATGCACAGGCTCTGACCCTGTCCAAGGCTGAGCGCATTGTCCAGATGGGTATTGCCGTGACCGAAGGGCTTGGCGCAGGCTCCCAGCCAGAAGTTGGCCGGGCTGCTGCCGAAGAGGTTATTGACGAGATCAATGATCATCTTTCCGGCTCTCACATGGTCTTTATCACTGCTGGTATGGGTGGTGGCACCGGTACAGGGGCTGCTCCGGTTATTGCGCGCACTGCCCGTGACCAAGGTATTCTGACGGTTGGTGTTGTCACCAAGCCGTTCCACTTTGAAGGTCAGCGCCGCATGCGTCTTGCCGAAGCCGGCATTGATGAGCTGCAAAAGAGCGTTGATACCCTGATTGTTATTCCCAATCAGAATCTGTTCCGCATCGCCAATGAGAAGACCACCTTTGCTGACGCCTTTACTATGGCTGACGAGGTGCTTTATTCCGGTGTTGCCTGCATCACCGATCTGATGGTCAAGGAAGGCCTGATCAATCTGGACTTTGCTGATGTGCGCTCTGTCATGCGCTCTATGGGCAAAGCCATGATGGGCACCGGCGAAGCCTCTGGCGAAGGTCGGGCGCTGGCAGCGGCAGAAGCGGCAATTGCCAATCCGCTGCTGGATGATGTCTCCATGTCCGGTGCGCAAGGCCTGCTTATCTCCATTACCGGTGGTCGTGACTTGACCCTGTTTGAAGTGGATGAAGCTGCAACCCGCATTCGCGAAGAAGTGGATGAAGATGCCAACATCATTCTCGGCGCGACGTTTGATGAGAATATGGAAGGCATGATCCGTGTCTCTGTTGTCTCGACCGGTATTGATCAGGTTCTGCATGAAACTGTGACCCCTGCCGATCAACGCATGAAAGAGCTGGCCGAGCGCCTGCGCTCTGTCTCTGTGCCGACAACAGAAGAGCCGCAGCAGATTGAAGCCCAGCCAGTGGTGTCTGAAATTCCTGCAGCGCCAATTGCCGAAGCTGTTCAGGCTGTTGAGCGTGAGATTGCTTTGCCAGAAATTCCGCTAGCACGTCCTGCAGAGCAGGATCCTGCGATCTCTCTGTCTCCGTTCAAGCCAGAAGCTGCATCTGAGCCAAATGTGCCAGAAGTAGAAGCCGATTTCCCTGCGCCTGCGCCAGTGATTGAAGAGCCTGTTACCACACAGGCAAACTTCATTCCTCCTGCGCCTGAGATGCCAGAAAATCTGCATCGCCCAATGCCGAATGTGGACGATCTGCCACCAATGATCCAGCGCGAGTTGGCTCAGCTTCATAATCATGAAGAAGCGCAAGGTCACAGTGAGGATGAGCAGCGTCCAATGAGCCTGCTTAAGCGCCTTGCTGCTGTCGGCCTTGGTCGCCGTGAAGAGGAAGGTCATGAAGCCCCTCTCGTTCAGCCAGAAGCTGCTGCTCCAGCGCACGCACCGCAGATGCCACATGCCGAGCTGCCAGCCATGCCAAGCATGAATGCACCTGCTGCACCTCAGGCTCCTATGTCGCAGCATCCAGCAGCGTCAGCAGCCGGCTCGCCGCTTAACGAGTTTGCTCCGCGTCCGCAAATGCCGCGTCAGGCTCCGCAAGGCATGTATCAGCCACAGCAGGGTCAGCTTGATCCCCACGGCCGCGCTATGCCGAATCCGGCTCAGCCACAAGCGGACCTTAGCGAAGAAGAACAGGTGGAAATTCCTGCATTCTTGCGACGCCAGGCTCAGTAACATACTGTTACAAAAGAGCGAAATGTGAATAATTTGAAGGCTGGACTTTTAAAAAGTTCAGCCTTTATCTATTTGAAATATAATCGTAATTTAAGTTTTTGGTAAGTTGGTTGCTTATTGTTGCACTGCGTAACAATGGGTAAGAAAGCGTGATTTGTCGCGCAGTGACCCGAAAGGGTATGTTTACCACAAGACAATATGAAGTGCCTGCACAGGACGGGGCTAAAGCTCGGAAACAGGGTGAGAGCCAAGCCGTCCTTTTAAATAGAGTTAGGCATGATTAGGGGCAAAAATATGACAAACTTGCTTAAAGCTAAGCAGACCACACTTTGTGAACGTGTCGTGGTCTCCGGTATCGGTGTGCATAGTGGCAAGCCAGTTGAGATGATTCTCCACCCCGCAGAAGAAAATTCCGGCATCACTTTTTTACGCGTTGATCGCGAAAAAGGCACCGAGGTTGAAATTCCCGGTTCTTATTCTTCCGTTCTTGATACCCGCCTTTGCACCATTATCGGCCATCCTGAAAAAGGTATGATCGCAACCATCGAACATTTGATGGCGGCGCTTGTTGGCTATGGTGTTGACAATGTGCTGGTGGAAGTGGATGCGGACGAAGTGCCAGTAATGGATGGCAGCTCTCGTGCCTATATTGATGCCATTGATCAGGTCGGTTTGAAAGAGCAGAATGCTCCGCGTCGTTATATCCGCGTTCTCAAACCGGTTCGGGTCGACAATAACGGCTCTGTTGGGGAATTACTGCCCCATGAAGGCACCCGTTTTGATGTGACCATTGATTTTGATTGTGACGCAATCGGCGTTCAGACCTTTGACGATGAAATGACACCCGAGGTCTTTAAACGCGACATCAGCCTTGCACGCACCTTTGGCTTTATGAGCGACGTTGAGAAGCTCTGGGCTGCCGGTTATGCGCTTGGTTCTTCCCTTGAAAATTCCGTTGTGATTGATGCCGAGCAAAAAATCGTCAATCAGGATGGCTTGCGTTATGACGATGAATTCGTCCGGCATAAAACACTGGACGCTGTTGGGGACCTTGCTTTGGCTGGTGCGCCGCTGCTGGCGCACTTCCGCTCTTACAAAGGTGGCCACAAGCTGAACTTCAATATGCTCGAGGCCTTATTTGCTGATGACAGCAACTGGGAATGGGCTGAGGAAGCAGCGCCTGCACCTCGTAGCTCTGCCCGTGTTGGCGTTTCTCATGCAACGCCTGCCATTCATGCGGCGATGGGGCCAGAGACCAACTAAAGGCTTTTTGCAGAATTGTGATTGAAAAGGGTGAGCTTTCACCCTTTTTTTGTGACTGCCTGTCAGTCATAAAGATTGAGTAAGGCTTTCCAAGCCAAGCAATCGGTGAGTTTGGATGTTTATTAGTGTGTGTGACACAATTTTTCCAATATTGTCATTACAGTGATAGCAGTTTGCTGCGGTTTCTTGTAAGAAGCTAGGCAATTGGTTCTGTTTCCTATGGCATTGGCTGCTCATATTCGAGCCTGATGTGATTGAAAAGGTGCGCGTCTTTATGGTTTTTCCCTTTGCAAAACAACTGCGTAGTGGTTTGATTTTGGGCAGTGTTCTGGCTTTGGCAGCCTGTTCAAGCACAGCGCCAGAGGAATTGGCCTTTGAAGAAGTGCCTGCGGAAAAGCTCTATGCTCAGGGCGTAACAGCCATGGATAGCGGAGATGACAAGTTGGCGCGCGAAAAGTTCGAGGAACTGGATCGCCAGCATCCTTATTCCAATCTTGCGCGTAAATCCATGGTGCTGACGGCCTATAATCATTATCGTCGCGGGGAATATACCGAAAGTGTTCAGGCCTCAAAGCGCTTCATTGCTCTTTACCCAGGTGATGAAGACGTTCCTTATGCCTATTATCTGATCGGCCAGTCCTATTATCGCCAGATCCCGGAAGTGACCCGCGATCAGGAAGCAGCAGAGCGCGCCATGAAGGCGATGAATGATCTGGTTCAGCGTTACCCCGATTCTGAATATGCATCGGATGCGCGCAAAAAGATTCGTATCACCATGGATCAGCTTGCGGGTAAGGAAATGCAGATTGGACGTTATTATCTGGAGCGTCAGGAATATATTGCGGCTGCCAACCGCTTTAAGGTGGTTGTGTCTGACTTTCAGACCACGCGCCATGTTGAAGAGGGCTTGATGCGTTTGGCGCAGACCTATTTGGCCATGGGAATCGCTCATGAAGCACAAACAGCCGTGGCTGTTCTGGGGCATAATTTCCCTGAGAGCAAATGGTATAAAAAGGCCCATTCCATGCTGAGTGATGATGGGTTGGCGCCAGAGGTGAATAGCGGCTCTTGGATGTCAAAATTGTTCTCGTAAAGACACTCTGCTTCTTTAAAGTGATCTGTAAATGCGTGTAAACAAACAAGCGGGGCTATGACCCCGCTTTTTCTTTGATATGCTTTTCGGTGTTCGCTGGCAGCTTGGGGAGTTCTTGCTTTGTCCTCTTATTTTCGTTGCCTTTTTGCCGCTGGATGCATAGCATTGCGCCAAATGGGATGCCTGCTTGTCAGCGGGACTATATAAGGCTGCAAAGAGGGGCTTATGCTTGCATCAATCTCAATTCGAGACATTGTGCTGATTGATCGTCTGGATCTGGAATTTGGATCCGGCATGACGGTCTTAACCGGGGAGACCGGGGCGGGCAAATCCATTTTGCTGGATTCGCTCTCTCTTGCCCTTGGCGGGCGCGGTGATGGCGGCTTGGTGCGCGCGGGGCAAAAGCAGGGGCAGGTGGTTGCCATGTTTGATTTGCCGCCGTCTCATCCTGCCTTTGCGGTGCTGGAAGAGCAGGGGCTTTCCCATGACGGTGATTTGGTGCTGCGGCGGGTGCAAAATGCCGATGGGCGCACGCGAGCCTTTGTCAATGACCAGCCGGTGAGCGCGGGTTTGCTGCGAGAGGTTGGCGAAGGTCTGATCGAGATCCACGGCCAGCATGACGATCGGGCGTTGGTGGATGCCGATTTGCATCGCTCGCTGCTGGATGCCTTTGGTGGGTTGCAGGATCAGGCGCAGGATGTGATGAGGGCCTATAAAGGCTGGCGCAAGGCTGAAAAAGAACTGGCCCGTTTGCAAAAAACCATTGAAGAGGCACGGGCCGAGGCGGATTATCTGGGTGCCTCGGTTGAGGAGCTTGCGGCATTTTCTCCGATCCAGGGGGAAGAGGAAGAATTGGCCGCCAAGCGCACCACCATGATGCAGGCTGAAAAGATTTCCGGTGATTTGAATGAAGCCTTTCAGGCGCTTGATGGCCATGGCTCGCCCATTCCGGTGCTCGCTAGCATGATGCGCCGTCTTGAGCGCAAGTCCGAGCAGGTTCCGGGCCTGATGGACGCGCCGCTTGAACATCTTAATCTTGGTTTGAATGCATTGGAAGATGCGCGCTCTTCTCTTGATGAGGCATTGCGGCAAAGTGATTATGATCCGCGCGAGTTGGAGCAAACCGAAGAGCGGCTGTTTGGCATGCGAGCCCTCGTGCGCAAGCATAAGGTTCAAGATGGCGATGCCTTGGTGCCACTTTTGGAAAAAATGCAAGCAGAACTGGATGCTCTGGACCACGGGGAAGAGCGGCTGGTTGCTCTTGAGGCCCAAGCGCTTGAGAGCAAGGGCGCCTATGATGACAAGGCCATGGCGCTCAGTAAGGAACGCCAGCGCATTGCAGGGCAACTGATTGATGAGGTTATGGCCGAGCTGCCAAGCCTGAAGCTGGAAGCCGCGACCTTTTTGGTCGAATTTCATGCAGATGCCGAACAGCGCTCAGCTGACGGGATCGATCAGATCGAATTTTGGGTGCAGACCAACCCCGGTACGCGCCCAGGGCCTATGATGAAAGTAGCCTCGGGCGGGGAATTATCGCGCTTTCTGCTGGCGCTTAAAGTGGCGATGGCTGATAAGGGCTCGGCACCGACTTTGGTCTTTGACGAGATTGATACCGGCGTTGGTGGAGCGGTGGCCGAGGCCATTGGCCGGCGCTTGGCGCGGCTTGCGGGCAGTGTGCAAGTGCTCTCTGTTACTCATGCACCGCAGGTGGCCTCGCGCGCCCAGTCCCATATGCGCATCTCAAAGGCTGCGGTTGAGGGCGAGGATCGTGTGGCGACCGCAGTGATCGAGATTGACGGGGACCACCGCGAAGAAGAAATCGCCCGCATGCTGGCCGGTGCTACCATTACCCAAGAGGCGCGCGCTGCGGCCCGCCAGCTTTTGTCAGGAGCTGAGGGATGAGTGAGAGCAAGCGAAAAGCCTTGAGTTTTGAGGCCATCAAGGCCTTGTCAGAAAGCGAAGCCGAGCAAGAGCTGGAATGGCTGGCGGAGGTTATTTCTGCGGCGGATAAAGCCTATCACGGCGATGATGCGCCCGATATGTCGGACGCTGATTATGATGCGCTACGCAAGGCCAATACCGCAATTGAGGCCCTGTTCCCCCATTTGCGCCGCGATGACAGTCCCACTTTGCGGGTTGGGGCGGCTCCGTCCGAGAAATTTGCCAAGATTACCCATTCTGTGCCCATGCTCTCGCTGGATAATGCTTTTAGCGCAGAGGATGTTTATGAATTTGTTGCACGCATTCGGCGCTATTTGGGTTTGCCGTCTGATGCGGCCATTCCGCTGACTGCCGAGCCCAAAATTGACGGGCTCTCGGCCAGCCTGCGCTATGAAGAGGGGCGGCTTGTTCATGGGGTTACGCGCGGTGATGGCGCTGTGGGGGAGGATATTACTGCCAACCTCAAAACCATTGCCTCCATTCCCCAGCGCCTTGAAGGTAATCACATTCCTTCTGTAGTGGAAGTGCGCGGTGAGGTCTATTTCCCGCGTTCAGAGTTTGAGGCTCTTAATCAGCGCCAGAGTGAGGCAGGGGGCAAGCAATTTGCCAATCCGCGCAATGCTGCCGCTGGTTCTCTGCGCCAGCTCGATGTGGAGATTACCCGCAGCCGCAATCTTGCTTTCTTTGCTTACGCATGGGGGGAGCTTAGTGATGATCTCTCCCGGACGCAGTTTGGCGCGGTTGCGCGGCTGTCTGATATGGGCTTTACCATCAATCCCTTGATGCAGGTTTTTGAGGATGTAGAGAGCCTCTTACGCCATTATGACAAGATTGAAGGGCAGCGTGCCAGCCTTGATTATGACATTGATGGCGTTGTCTATAAGGTGGATGATCTTGATTTGCAGCGGCGCCTTGGCTTTGTCTCGCGGGCTCCGCGCTGGGCCATTGCCCATAAATTCCCCGCAGAAAAAGCCACCACTCTTCTTGAAGCCATTGATATTCAGGTTGGCCGCACTGGCGCGCTGACGCCTGTAGCCAAATTGCAGCCTGTAACGGTTGGCGGCGTGGTTGTCTCCAATGCAACGCTTCATAATGAAGACGAGATTGCCCGCAAAGATGTGCGTGTGGGAGACACGGTTATCGTGCAGCGCGCGGGGGATGTGATCCCGCAAATTCTTGGCCCCGTACTTGAAAAACGCCCCGAAGGTGCCGAGCCTTACGAGCCGGTGACTGTCTGCCCTGTTTGCGGCTCTCACGCCGTGCGGGAGCAGAAGGATGGTGACAAGGAAGATGCCATTCGCCGCTGCAGCGGCGGGATGATTTGTGCCGCGCAAGTGGTGGAGCAGCTCAAGCATTTTGTCTCTCGCAATGCCATGGATATTGACGGGCTGGGCGAGAAGCAGATTGCTGCCTTTTTCGAGGAAGGAGCCGTTAAAACGGCTGCGGATATTTTCCGCCTTCAAGAGCGGGATGAGCAAAAAGATCGGGGAGAGAAGCTGCGCAATCAGGATGGCTGGGGGGCGACGTCCGCGCGCAATCTGTTTGCTGCCATTCGCGAGCGCCGCTCGGTTGAACTGCATCGCTTCATCTTTGCCCTTGGCATTCGCCATGTGGGTGAGACAACGGCCAAGTTGCTGGCGCGTACCTATCTTAGTTTTGACGCATTGCGTCAGGCTATGATGACGGCCAAGGAGGTGGGCAGCACCAGTTGGAAGGATCTTCTTGATATTGATGGGATCGGGGAGGTGATGGCCAAGTCCATCGTCGACTTCTTTACCGAGCCGCGCAATGAAGAGGCGCTGACGGACCTTCTTACCTATGTCATTCCGCAAGATGCTGAAGCGGCGCAGACCGATACCAATATATCGGGAAAAACAGTTGTCTTTACGGGTAAGCTAGAAAAGCTGTCACGGTCTGAGGCGAAAAATCAGGCTGAAGGCCTTGGGGCCAGAGTGTCCGGTTCGGTCTCTGCCAAGACAGATATTCTGGTCGCCGGTCCGGGGGCTGGATCCAAGCTGAAAAAAGCGCAGGAGCTTAATGTCAAAACCCTCACCGAAGATGAGTGGATTGATCTGATTGCGCAATAGGTACATCTATTTTTGCTTTAAGCAGGCTGGAGGATGAGGCCTATCCTCCAGCCTTTTTGCATTCTAGCTATGAAGCGGTTTGGTGGCTTCTGCCAGCCAGTTGCGATCCTCTTCTTCCAGATCCTGCGAAAGCTCGGCAAAGACCCGCTCGTGATAATCATTGAGCCAATTAATTTCCCTGCCACTTAGTAGCTCTGTCTTGATCAATCTGCGATCAATGGGGCAAAGGGTGAGCGTTTCAAAGCTATGCATGTCCTGCTCGCCGCCTTTTTGTTTTTCTGCAGGATTGACCACGATCAGGTTTTCGATGCGGATGCCCCAAGCACCTTCTTTATAGAAGCCAGGCTCGTTGGAGAGGATGTTGCCGGTCTCAAGGGGGACCGATCCGGTTTTTGCAATGCGCTGGGGGCCTTCATGGACGCACAGATAAGAGCCGACGCCGTGGCCGGTGCCATGGGCATAGTCCAGTCCTGCATCCCAAAGGGGCTGGCGGGCAATGGTGTCAAGTTGTGCTCCGTTGGTGCCTTTGGGAAAACAGGCACGGGAGAGAGCAATCATGCCTTTTAGCACCCGCGTGAAGCGATCCTTCATTTCCTCATCCGGTGTGCCAATGGGGATGGTGCGGGTGATATCGGTTGTGCCGTCTGGATATTGTCCGCCCGAATCAACCAGATAGAGCGAGCCTGTCTCCAGTTTTTTGTTTGTGGTTTCTGTCACCCGATAATGGACAATCGCTCCGTTGGGGCCAGCCCCTGAAATGGTGTCAAAGGAGATATCTTTCAGGCAGCCCGTTGAGGCGCGAAAACTCTCCAGCATCTGGGCGGAGCTGATCTCATCAAGGCTGCCCGACGGGGCATTGCGATCAAGCCAGGCAAGAAAACGGCTCATGGCGACGCCATCACGCTGGTGGGCTTTGCGCATGCCATCAAGCTCGGCTTCTGTTTTGGTTGCTTTGAGAAGAAGGCACGGATCAGCACCATGGACGCTGATTGCTTTTTGATCCTCCAGCATGGTGACAATGGCTTGCGGTAGCAAAGTAAGGTCTAAGAGCCAGTTCTTTCCGCCTGCATCGATTTTTTCAAGATAAAGCTGCAGCTCATCTTCTGTGACCAAACTGACCTCATCGGGCAGGTGATCCTTGACCTCTTGGTTCAGTTTTGCGGGATCACAGATAAGGGCCGCTTTTTGATCACTGGTGACAATGGCAAAGGCCAGAGGCAGAGGGGCGCGGGGGACATCGGCACCGCGAATGTTAAAGAGCCATGCAATGCTGTCTGCCATGGTGATGAAGGTAGCATCGGCTCTGCCATCCAGCTTTTCAGCAATTGCTTTGATTTTGTCGCTGCAGGATTGTCCTGCAAGCTCAAGCGGGTGGGGGACAATCGGCTCTTGGGGGCGGGCGGGTTGATCGCTCCAGATAGCATCAACCGGATTGGCCGCAACCGCTTTGAGCGTTGCGCCCTGTGCTGTGCAGCTTTTCTCCAATGCCTCGATTTCCCGGCTGGTATGAAGCCAAGGATCAAAGCCGATAATGTCGCCCTCTTGCACATTTTCGCCAATCCAGTCGGCATGGGAGACATCCATGATCGAGACCGGAGTGAGCAGATCGGTATCGACCTGATCACGCACCTGCAGGGTGTAGCGGCCATCAACGAAAATGGCGGCTTTGCCGCGCAGGATAATGGCGCTGCCGGCAGAGCCGGTAAATCCGGTCAACCATGAAAGACGCTCGGCGTAAGAGGCCAGATTCTCTCCGCGATATTCATCGGCGCGGGGGACAATAAAGCCGGTAAGGCCCTGTTCTTGCAATTCTTCGCGCAGCATGGGAAGGCGCACGCGGCCTTGATCGGGGCAGGCTTGGTCTGAATAGCTTTGAAACATGGTAACTCTTATCCGCTTTGTCATGTGAAGGCTTGAGGTGTCTTTTCTCTTTATCCATCAGTGAAAGAGAAGGGCCTGGCCTTTATGTTTGTTTGCGATCATGAATTGGGCAATGGATGCCAAGAGGGAAAGAATTTGGCACCTTTTTACAGATCGTAGCAAAGAGCCGGGCTTTGGCAAAGCGGGGCTTGGGTGTTAGCCACCAGCTATGCAGAAATTGCAAGGCAGTTGTGAAAAACTGGCTCTACTCATTTACTTAGCTTCTCACCATATTGCCGGCAATAGAAGAACAAACCTGCAAATAGAGTGTTTCTATTTGCGAAAGGAAGAGACCATGTCTGTACTACGCCGTACCTTTGATCGTATGATCACCGCCCGTGAGCAAGAAGCTCGCCGTTATGTTGAAGCTTTTATCCGCAATTCTGATCGTGATTTGCTGGCTGGTGCCGGTTTTGATGCCGACAAAGTAAAAAGCAAAGATGCAAAATATCTGCCATTCTAAGGAATGATGCGAATATTTTGGATTTCTGGGCCTTGTCAGAAATTCTTGCAAAGTAAAGCGGGCCTGTGCCCGCTTTCTTTTTGCCTGATGCCCTGTTCGGGTGCTTTCTGGCTGGCAAAGCTCAGCTTTGTAGAACCAATACCAGCCAGCCATCTTCCTCTACTGCCCGCCGCAGGTGGAAACCTTGCTCGCGGTAAGCTGCCACCACCTTGGCTTTTTGGTGCGGCAGCAGGCCTGATAGGATAACCCGCCCGCCTAGAATTGTGTGCTTTGCCACTTGGGGGGCCATTTTGCATAAAGGGCCTGCGAGGATATTGGCAACGATCAGATCAAAGGGGCCTTCCTTGCGAAAGATGGCATGCTCGAAACCTGAAGCGCAGGCCAGTTTGAGATAGGGATGCACGTTGTTGATACGGGCATTGTCGCGGCTGGTTTCAATGGCGATGGGGTCGATATCTGTGGCAACGACTGGTAGTTTGAGCAATTTGGCCAGCGCAATGGCCAGAACAGCGGATCCCGTGCCCAGATCAAGAATGCGCTGTGGCTCGATCTGACGCAGCTCGTCGCTTAGTACTTTCAGGCAGCCTGCTGTTGTGCCGTGATGACCTGTGCCAAAGGCCTGTCCGGCATTGATCTGGACCGGAATGCGGCCCTTTGTGTTCATATCGGCATCATGGGAGCCATGAATGACAAATCGGCCTGCTTCAACCGGGGCAAGACCTTCCAGGCTTTTGGTGACCCAGTCTTCGTTAGGGAGGACCGTTTTGGCAAGGCTGAGGGGCGAGGCCAGATCTTTGAGCGCCTTGCAGCTTTTCTCCAGCACCGCCTCCATGATCTCATCGAAAGGATAAAGAGCCAGAGCCCAGATCTGGGTGTCTTCATCAATTTCAAAATAAGAAATGGCAAAGCCTTCCTCATCAAACAGGTCTTCCAGATGATGGGCAGCTTTGAGCACCTCGTCAGATGGCCCTTCGGCATAGAGGTAATGGGACATAGCGTGGATCTTTCTTGCAATCAAAGAGGCACAAACAAGCGCAGGCAGGCAGAGCCTTGCGGTTTGGTGCAAACAGGTTGGCTGTCGATAGCTGGTCTTGACGGCAAAGGCAAGGTTTTCAGGCCATTGTCCTGCTTGCGGCGCGAAAAGCTTTAGTGCCGCTCGACAAAATTATCAAGAACCCGCTTCTGGCCGGTGCTGAATTCGATCAAAAGCTTGTTGCCATCAATGCTGATGACGGTGCCATAGCCGAATTTTTGATGAAAAACCCGCTCCCCTTGCGAGAATTGCGAGGGCGTGTCACTCACGCTTTTGGCCACCAGCTCTCCGTCAATTACCTTGCTGCTGGAGGCAGGGCCACCGCCATAGCGCGTCTGCTTGGCTTTGCCGGTTTTTTTGGTGCCGCTCCCCTTGGCGCGCTTCCATCCCGGTGTGTCATAGGTGCTTTCAAACGGGTCGGAGCTATCAAAGCGGCTTTTGCCATAGATATTGCCGCCAATGCCCGAATTGCCATAGCCGCCATAGGTGCTCTGGCTTTCCTCCACATCGACATGTTTGGGCGGGAGTTCATCAAGAAAGCGGGAGGGAACGGAATTTTGCCAAAGGCCGTGAATGCGGCGGTTGGAGGCGACATAGATCTTCGCCCGCTTTTTGGCGCGGGTGATGCCCACATAGGCAAGGCGGCGCTCCTCTTCCAGCCCGCGGGTGCCGCTTTCATCCAAAGCGCGCTGATGAGGAAAGAGCCCTTCCTCCCAGCCTGGCAAGAAGACGCTGTCAAATTCCAGCCCCTTGGCTGAATGTAGCGTCATGATGGAGACGGCTTCGTTGCTCTCGGCATTGTCGCGATCCATGACAAGGGCGATATGCTCTAAAAATCCGGGCAGGCTGTCAAATTCTTCCATTGAGCGGACCAGTTCTTTGAGGTTTTCAAGGCGGCCCGGAGCATCGGCGCTTTTGTCATTTTGCCACATCTCGGTATAACCGGACTCGTCCAAAATCATTTCGGCAAGTTCAGTATGTTTGAGGCTGGCCAGCATGGTGCGCCAATGGGTGAACTGCTCTAGCAGATTTTTAAGAGCGTTGCGCGGACGGGGTTTGAGCTCGGCGGTCTGGACCAGTTCATTCGCCGCTTCCATGAGTGGTATGCCCCGGCTGCGAGCATGATCATGAACCAGCTTGAGAGTGGCATCGCCCAAACCGCGGCGCGGGGTGTTGACGATGCGCTCAAAAGCCAGATCATCCGCCGGTTGGACCATGGCGCGGAAATAGGCAAGAGCATCGCGAATCTCGGCCCGTTCATAAAAGCGGGGGCCGCCAATGACCCGGTAATTGAGGCCCATGGTAACGAACCGGTCCTCAAATGTACGCATTTGAAAGGAAGCGCGAACCAAAATAGCGATCTCATTAAGATTATGGCCAGAACGCTGCAAGTCTTCGATCTGGTCGCCAATGGTGCGGGCTTCTTCTTCGCTGTCCCAAACGGAAGTGACGGTTACTTTCTCTGCCTCGTCATCCTCGATCTGGGCATGCAGGGTTTTGCCAAGGCGGCCTTCATTGAAGGTGATCAAATGGGAGGCTGCAGCGAGGATGTGCGCGGTTGAGCGGTAATTGCGCTCAAGCCGGATAACCTTGGCACCGGGAAAATCCTCTTCAAAGCGCAGGATATTATCAACTTCCGCCCCGCGCCAGCCATAGATGGACTGATCATCATCCCCCACGCAGCAGATATTCTGGCTGCCTTGAGCCAGAAGACGCAGCCACAAATATTGGGCGATATTGGTGTCTTGATACTCGTCTACGAGGAGATAGCGGAATTTATTGTGATATTCGGCCAATACGTCCGGATTTTCGCGAAACAGGCGCAAGCATTCCAGTAGCAGATCGCCAAAATCACAGGCATTGAGGATTTTAAGCCGCTCCTGATAGGCGCTATAGAGCCGCACGCCATTGCCTTGGGCAAAATAATAGGCTTCATCTTGCGGGACTTGTTCTGGTGTAAGACCCCGGTTTTTCCAGCCATCGATCAAAGTGTTCAATTGGCGGGCGGGCCATCTTTTCTCATCAAGGCCTTGCGCCTGAATAAGCTGCTTCATCAGTCGCAGCTGATCGTCGGTGTCCAGAATGGTGAAATTGGATTTCAGTCCCACGAGTTCTGCATGGCGGCGCAGGATTTTGACGCCGATGGAGTGAAAAGTGCCCAGCCATTGCATGCCCTCCACATTGCCGCCAATCAGCGTGCCAATGCGGTTTTTCATCTCGCGGGCGGCTTTATTGGTGAAGGTCACTGCAAGAATTTGCCATGGCATGGCGCTGCGTGTTGCCAGAATATGCCCGATGCGGGTGGTCAGGACCCGTGTTTTGCCTGTGCCAGCCCCTGCAAGCACCAAAAGAGGGCCATCGATATTCTCAACCGCTTCACGCTGTTCTGGGTTGAGGCCCTCCAGATAGGGAGTTGGGCGCATGCGTTGGAGCTGGGCGCGAATGCTCATCTGATCCGGCTCACCATCTTGCGGGGCGGGGGCGGCTGGCGGTGTGGCAAACAAATCAGACATAGAGGCGGATATTCTCCTGAAGTTTCGCGCTTTTTGGCGCGCACCCTTGATTGGCGCATAGCGGGTTAGTGATTCCGAATTTAGAACATTATAGCAACAAATGTGGTTTGTCAGGGGAAAATCCGCCAATCGGGCATGCGAGAGTGGCGTGTCCACAAAGGGTTAGGGGTGGTTTGCCTGTTGTCAGCGATGTTCTTGCGCGTGGGTGTCGATCAGCAGATCGTTGAAATAGCGAAGGGCATCGACTTGTTTTGCCCAACCGATGATTTTTTCCGGATCATCAGGATCGGCAACCGGTATCGGCTCCCCTCCTCGGGCGTCAAAGGCTTTAAGGGCAGTCTCTAAATTATCCATCAGCCGCAAAGGGACTGCGCCTTCGGGCAAGAGATGATCCTCTTTAGACGCATCGTCACCAAGCGGGTGATAGAATTGCGCCACCTTCACGTGGGTGACGAGGAATTTGTGATCGCCTTCTTGGAGAAAAACCCCGCGCATTTCCAGCTGCCAATGGAAATAGGAGCGGCCATGAAGCGCAAGGGTCAGACCCGTTGCGATCGAGACGGTGATAAGGAGCGCGATAGAGAGGGCATAGCCGCCGGTTAGCTCAAAGACGATCATGGTGGTGGAGACGGGCGCACCCAGAACTGCTGCCGCCACCGCGCCCATGCCCAAAATGGAATAAAGGCCCTGACTGGATGCCATTTCGGGGAAAACTTGTGCTGCAATCAGCCCAAAGACACCGCCGGTCATGGCCCCGACATAGAGGGAGGGCGAGAATATGCCGCCGCCAAACCGCGAGGCAAGCGTGATGGCGGTTGCGGCGGTCTTGGCAATGATCAGCGAGAAAAGAAGATAGAGGGGCAATTTCTGGTGCAGGGCCATATCTGTTGCTTCATAGCCCACGCCAAGAATTTCTGGAAAGACAAGGGCCATGCAGCCAATGATGAAGCCGCCTATCACTGGACGCAGAACGAGTGGAATTTTCACATGGCGGGCAACCCAGTCTGTGCCCATAAGAGAGAATTGAAACAAAACCGCGACCACAGCGCAGGTGATGCCAAGAAGGGCAAAAGCGGGTAATTCCCAATAGGATGTGATCTGATAGGCAGGGATATCAAAGGCGGCGATATCACCAAAATAGAGCCGGGATAGCAAAGTGCCCATGGCAGAGGCCAGCACGATGGGGACAAAGGCGGTCAGCGCATAATGGCCCAAAATAACCTCGTGAGCGAACAGCACGCCCGCAATGGGGGCGTTAAAGCTGGCTGAAACGGCGCTGGCTACTCCGCATGCCAGTAGGGTTTTGCGGGCCGTGGAGGGGAGGCTGAAAAGCTCGCAGACGATTTTTGCAAGACTGGCACCCAGATGCACCATAGGGCCCTCACGGCCAGCACTGGCCCCCGAGCCTAGCGAGATAATGGTCACCGCTGCACTATCCAGCCCTTGCCAGAAGCGAAGGCCCGAGCCGCCATGGGCGCGGGCTTCAATCACATCGGCCACGCCTTCCGCCCGTTTGATCGGGTGGACATATTCCAAAAATAGCCCCACGACCAATCCGCCAAGCGTTGGGGCAAGGATAATGATCCAGCCTTGTTGGTTGGCGGCCGCGGTTGCAATGCTCTCTTCCATGGTGCCAAGCCATGTCCACTGGATGGCACCAATGCCAAGGCGAAACAGGATGGCTGCGCAAGAGACAAGCAGGCCGATCAGGATGGCCAGGATCCATAATTGCGGCTGCTGGGTAGATAGATAGAGGCGCCAGTTTGGCTCTATCCAGCTTTTTGCCAAGGAGATCGGGTTTAGCCAGCGCATTGGAATCAAAGGGTCTCTTTTGGGTCTGTTCTTTAAAATACTGAGCTATCGATATAGCGGTTTGGTCACGGAATCGGCGCACCTGTAAAGCCATAGTATAAGAGCTGGAAATGCAAAGCCCAATCTTTCCTTTGCGCTTTGTGATCATTTCTTTGCGATGAGTGCGACCAAATGGCTAAAGGAGTGTGCGATGTCTGGTTTTATGTTTTTGCTATACTATATAGAGTGTTGAAAATTCTGCTTTTTCGTAAATTTGGCCGTTTCGCAATCTTAGCGCAGAACTACGCTATTCTCGGTTTTGTTTCTTTGGTAGTTTGCCGCCAAATCAATGAAAAGATATGTCGGGAGTGAAAGCCTTATGGTTGAGCCAGTCTTTGTTCACGAAAAGAATCCTGAGGCGGTCGAAAATGTATGTGCGGTGCTAAAAGACCGTTTTGGCGAAAGATTTGCCACCGGACAAGCCATGCGAGAGCAACATGGTCATACAACAACATGGCTGAGCAATCAGGTGCCCGATGGTGTGGTCTTTGCCCAAAGTGCCCAAGAAGTCTCTGACATTGTTAAATTATGTGCCGAGCATGATGTGCCCATCATTCCGTTTGGCACCGGCTCTTCCCTTGAGGGGCATCTGAATGCTCCCTATGGCGGTATTTCCATTGATGTCTCGCAAATGAACGAGATTCTGGAAGTGCATGCAGAAGACCTGACCTGCCGTGTGGGGGCAGGTGTTACCCGCAAGCAGCTCAATGATTATTTGCGCGATACCGGCCTGTTTTTCCCCATCGATCCGGGGGCGGATGCGTCCATTGGCGGTATGGCAGCAACGCGCGCTTCGGGGACCAATGCGGTGCGTTATGGCACCATGAAGGATACTGTCCTGTCGCTGACGGTGGTGATGCCTGATGGCTCTATCGTTCGCACAGCAAGCCGCGCCAAGAAAAGCTCTGCTGGTTATGATCTGACCCGGCTTCTTGTGGGGTCGGAAGGCACACTGGGGATTATCTGCGATGTGACGCTCAAGCTCTCGGGCATTCCGCAGGCCATTGCTGGAGGGATTTGCAATTTTCCGGATCTGGAAAGTGCCTGTCATGCGGTGATTATGACCATTCAGTGCGGTATTCCCGTGGCGCGGATCGAGCTTCTGGATCCTTTGCAGGTTAAGGCCTGCAATGACTATTCCAAACTGAGCCTTAAAGAGCGGCCAACCCTGTTTGTCGAATTCCATGGTTCGAAAGCCTCGGTCTCTGAGCAATCGGCCTTGTTTGCCGATATTGTTGCTGACAGCGGTGGGGAAGATTTTACCTGGACCACAAAAGCCGAGGCCCGGACCGAATTATGGTCTGCGCGTCATGATGCCTATTGGGCGGCGCATTCCCTGCGGCCCGGTGCCAAGGGGCTATCGACCGATGTGTGCGTTCCCATTTCCCGCCTTGCGGAATGTGTGACGGAGACGCAGAAGGATCTGGAAGAATTTGGCTTCATTGCTCCGATTGTGGGCCATGTCGGGGATGGCAACTTCCATGTGCTTTTGTTGCTTGATCCTGAAAAGCCTGAGGAACATGATCAGGCCGAGATTTTCCTTGAGCGCCTTGCCATGCGCGCCATTGATATGGGTGGCACCTGTACCGGCGAGCATGGGGTTGGCCAAGGCAAGATGAAATATATGGCCTATGAGCATGGGGCCGGCCTTGATGTGATGGCGGCGATTAAACGGGCGATTGATCCGCAAAATATTATGAATCCGGGGAAAATTCTGCCCAAAGTGGAATGAGACCCTTGGGAGGATTTGCCGGGCAAGGAGGAACCTTGTAGCCTGTGGGCAATTGATCCGGCTCGCACGGTCCCTGCCTTGCATCTGTGATGCAGGCAGGTCTTTGCGCGCAAATTGGAGGATGTTGTCCTGAATACGCTTTATATCAGCATTGGCGGCGCAATTTTGCTGGCTCTGATTGTGGCGCTTATTGGCCCGTTATTTGTGGACTGGACCTCCTATCGTGCAGCCTTTGAACGCGAGGCTAGTCTGGCTCTCGGCCAACCGGTGCGCGTGCTCGGGACAGCGGATATGCAGATCCTGCCGCTGCCACATTTGCAATTCGGGACCGTCCATGTGGGCCCCAACAAGTCCGAACCTTTGCTGGTGGTGGACCAGTTTGATGTACGGATCGAATTGCTGCCCTTACTAAAAGGGGAGATTGATGTGGTCGATATGACCCTGACCTCTCCTCAATTGCGGCTTCATGTTGATGAAGGTGGCGAGACGGGCTGGAAGGCCGCGCAAAAGAGCGAGCGGCAGGTTAATCCCAAACAGATCAAGCTTAATAATGTGGTGATTAAGGATGGGCATTTGCTGGTTCGCAATGCCCAAAGCGGCCAGCAATTTGATATCCGGAACTTTAATGGCACGGTGAATGCCCGCTCCCTGTTTGGCCCTTACAAGATTGAAAGCTCTTTTTCAGTAAAGGGTGAACCCTATTCGCTGATGATTTCTTCCGGCCGGGCGTCGGGGGACGAGGTTCGCGTCAAAAGCCTTTTAACACCTGCCAATATTCCCGTAACACTGGCCATGGATGGGGCTATATCCAAAACGCTTGACTATCGCGGCGATGTCAAAATCCAGAATGTGGTGGATGCGTCCCAAGGCAGCACCCCATGGAGTCTTGAGGGCAAGGCCAGTTTCTCGCCGCAGGCTCTGCGGCTTGATCAATTCGCCTTTCTTTATGGACCGGAAGAGCAATCCTACCGCGTGAATGGCAGGGGCTTTGTGGATCTGGGGCGGGAGCCCAATTTCGGGCTGGAGCTGGCATCGCGCCAGCTTGATCTTGATCGCAGTCTGGGGCAGGGGCCCAATGCGCCGATTGATTTGCGGCAGGCGCTTTCCGCGTTTGGTGGGCTGCTTCATTCTCTGCCAAAGCCCAAAATGAATGGCCAGATCAAGTTTGAAGTGCCTAGCGTCATTCTGGGTGGTGGCATTTTGCAAAATTTGCTGCTGGACGCCAAGCTTGCCAATAAAGGCGAGCAAGGAGCGTGGCAGATTGAAAGCCTTGAGGCTGATTTGCCCGGAGCCAGTCGGGTGGCGGTCTCTGGACTTTATTCTGATCGCCAGATCGGGGAAGACACCCAATTTGCATTTGAAGGCGAGGGGCGTTTGCGCTCTGACCAGCCCGCTGTCTTTGCCAAATGGTGGCTTAAGGATGCGCCGCAACAGGGGCGTTTGGTTCCCTTTGATCTAAGCGGCCGAATTTTGCTCAAACCGGGGCAATTTTCCCTCTCCAATGTGACGCTTGATCTGGAAGGAGACCAGTTGGAAGGTCGCCTTGACTGGCTGGATGGCAAAGAGCAGATCCATGATACGGCCTCTGGCATGCTTGATGTTTCGATGAAGGCAGACCGGCTTAATGTGGATGTGATCCAGTCTTTGGGTGATCTTTTGCTGGCAAAGCGGGCGAGCAAGGGAGATCGTTTTTCCAATATCACTCTGGATATTGCTGCGCGGCATTTGCTAAGCGGTGATTTTTCCGGCAGGGATCTGGCAGCCAAGCTGCATGTCTCGTCCGGTGTGATTGATATTGAACAGCTCTCAGTTAAAAATCTGGAAGGGGCAGATGTTTCTGCCACGGGTAAGCTTGAAGACCTGACCGGCGACCCCAAAGGCTATCTAACCGGCACGCTTGTTGCGGACAAACTGACAGGACTTACCGGTCTTGTCAGCCGGTTGATGCCCGATCATGGTCTGTCTCGCTGGCTTGAACGCAGCCAGAGCGCGCTGGAGCCTGCTGATCTTGCTTTTTCTGTTTCCGGACGCAATCAGGGCCAAACTGGCAGCGCGGACGGAGCCTCTCGCGGGCTGGATGGCACATTGTCAGGCAAGGTTGGTGGCGGCACCTTGTCGCTTGAAGGGGAGATTGACGGCGCTTTAAGCGACTGGACATCAAGCCCGGCCAATCTTTCCTTGAAGCTTGATTATCCCAAAGGGCAGAAATTACTGACCTTGCTTGGAGGAGACGGGCTTGGCCTGTCGCTCCCGCAGCTTGAGGCGCAGATGAGCCTTTCGGGTATTTTGCAAGAAGGTGCAAAGCTTGAAAGCCGGATACTTGCCTCTGATGGCGGGTTTGAATTTCAAGGGCAGCTAACTGCAAAGCCGCAGGCGCACGAAACCTCTTGGTCTGCGCAAGGGGATGTTGCCGTTCAAAGCGATGATGCCCTGCCGTTTCTTAACGCCTTTGGTCTTCCGGCAGGATCAATCGCTGCTGCTTTGCCCGCCGATTTGTCCGCCACACTGGCCTATGAAGGGGAGACGCTCTCTCTTTCTGCTATTCAAGGCAGTTGGGATCGTCAGCCGATTTTGGGGGATGTAACCTATCGCACGGGTCTGTCTGGACATGCGATAGAGGGGGCGCTTGAGCTTGGTGATATTGATGGCATCTGGCTTGGGGAGACCTTGCTGGGGGCAGGGCGGCTGACCAGCCTTGATAAAAACTGGCCGGATCTTGCCTTTGTGGCTCCTCCACGTGGCACAAAAGATGAGGCCCTGCGCCTGTCTCTTGATATCAAGGGCCGCTCGCTTGAACTGTCCTCCCCCTATATTTTTCAAAAGCCGCAATTTAACCTGATCTGGCGGCAGGGTGGCCTTGCTGTTCGTGATTTTAAGGCGCTGCTTCATGGGGGGGAGGTAAGTGCTGGCTTGCAGCTGGATAATCTTGAAGGGGAAGGCGTTCTCAAGGGCCATGTTCAGACAAAAGATGTGGCTTTGGCTCCTCTTATCTGGCAGCGGGACGGGCGTTCTGTTGCCTCTGGTTTGTTTGATGCCACCCTTGATCTTGAAGCGCAGGGCCGCTCGCTTGCGGGTATGGTCTCCAGCCTGTCGGGCAATGGCACCTTTGCGCTTAAAGAGGCAACACTGCGCTATTTCAATCCCGAAGCTTTTGGACTGGTTATGCGGGCGGTGGATGCGGGCCTTGAGCTGGAAGATGCTGCCATTGCCAAGGCCTTTGCCGCCCATATGGATGCAGGCTCTATGGATGTGAAGCGCCTTGATGGGGCTTTCCGCATTGCTGGCGGTACTCTGAGGGCCGGTAATATGCGCGCCGAGACCGATCTGCTGCGCTCACGGGGCAATCTGGTGCTGGATTTGAACCAGCATAGCCTTGATGGCGATTGGTCTATTGCGACCGAACCGAAAGAGGAAGATGCCGTGACCGGAGCCGTGCCGGAAGTGGGCGTTATTTTCTCTGGTGATCTTTCAAATCCCGTTCGCCGCATTGATGTTGCGCCCTTTACCGGCTATCTGAGCATCCGTGCTTTTGAGAAGGAAGTTGACCGGATTGAAGCCATGCAGGCCGATATTTTGGAAAAAGAAGGCTTCAGGCGCAAGTTAAAGCTCTATCGACAAGAAGCCAAGCACCGCGAACTTGAAGCAATCGCTGCCCGGAAAGCTGCTGAGAAGGCTGCGCAGGCTGCAAAAGAGGCAGAGGCCAAACGAAAAGCCGAGGAAGCGAAAAGGCGCGCAGAAGAAGAGCTGCGCATTAAAGAGCAAAAACGCAAAGAGCGGGAAGAAGCCGAGCGCAAGGCAGAAGAGGCGCGCCGGGCAGAACAGGAACGACAGGCTGAAGAAAGACGCCTTGAAGAAGAACGCGAGCGACAGCGCCTTGAGAAAGAGCGGATTGAACAATTGCGCCAGCAGCAAAAAAAGCCGCTGCGGGAATGGATCAATCCAGATGAGATCGAGGTTAAGCCTCTCTCTCCACTGGGGCAGGCCCCGCTTCAGCCTGATTTGCGGAATAATGGTAATCGCAATAGCGATCCGATACGCACAGGAGGCATTATCCAGCGGTCTGTTTCGCCTGCATCTTTTGCTGAAACTGCACCTCAAGCGGAACAAACCACGCCAAGCATTTTGCTCCCGCGCAGTCTTGGGACATTGCCCAAGCAGCCAGCACGCTCCTCGCCGGTGCTTTATGAACGGGGCAATGACCGTGATTTATTCAACAGATTGCGACAGTCACCGGATTTGATTATTCGGCTTGATTAGGCACCTGACCCTGGTCTGAATTTTCGGGAATTTGCTCTTTATAATAGGCAAGCACAGCAAGGCGGATGGCAGAGGACAGATTGGCCGCCCCGCGCTCGCGGTCGATCTGGCGAATAATATCAGCAAGCGACTTTTGCCGACTGGAGGCAATGGCTTTAAGGCCGGACCAGAATTCTTCTTCCAGTGAGATAGAGGTACGGTGCCCGGAAATGGTAACGGAGTGTTTTCGCATGGCGTCGCTCTCCTTGCCTGCCATATGGAAAGGGGGATCAGTCGCGATCCCGCTTATGTCCATCAAGGAAGGATGACAGCTTTTCAGCCTCTTGCTTGGCCTTTTGTTTTTCCTGCTTGGTGCGGCCGAATGTGCGGCGGTTTTCTGCCGCCTGCTGTTCTTTTTCAGCCCGTTTCCGGCTTTTGCGCATCTTATTGAGATTGATGATCTGGGTCATTTGAGACGATCCTCAAAGTTGGCCCTCAAAGCTGGTCCAATGGCATGAATGGGGATGAAGAGCGGGATTGTGCCCACTCTATCATTTTTTGCGAAAGGCATCCAGAGAGACAACTTCAGCGCCGCTTTTGCTCTCTTCTTCGGCGCTGGAAGTGTCTTCATCAGAGCCTTTGCTATCCGCCTTGCTTTTGCCTTTTGCGGACTTGTTGTCGTCGCTATCATCATTGTTCGAGGCAGCGTCCGACATGACGGAGAGAATGATCTCTCCTTCTTCATCGGCGGAGATCAGGCTTTCTTCATCGTCGTTGTCTTCATCCAGTTCGCTTTCTACCTCGAACTGAAGGGAGAAATGCACGCTGGGATCGATGAAGGAAATGATCGCCGTATAGGGGATATAGAGCTTTTCAGGGATGCCATCAAAGGACAGGCCGATTTCGATGGCGACATCATTGGCCTGCATATCCCAAAATTGGTGCTGCAGCACAATGGTCATGTCTGACGGGTATTTTTCCAAGAGGCGAGATGACAGGCGCACGCCGGGGGCATGGGTGTTGAAGGTGATATAGAAGTGATGCTCCCCGGGCAGACCAGTGCTAGCTACTTCTGTCAGAACCTTTTTTACAACGCCGCGCAAAGCATCCTGAGCCAGAATATCGTAGCGGATAAGATCTTCGGACATGGGGACTCCCTTATATCAACCTGGATGCCCTTGGGATAAGGGGTCGCACCATCCCAGTCTTGAGACTAAATTTAAGTGAAGGCTTCTGTTGCCAGGTGCCTTCGAACCCCGCCTAGCCGAGCATACCGGCTAGGAGTTTAGTGGGTTACCGCACTGCTTAAGCAGCAGCGAGGCGTGACCCTGCATAGTTGTCGTTTGCAACTACAAAATTAGCCCGATAACGGTGGTACAATGCCGAGCAAAAACGCGATCTTTACACCCTCGTCGATCCTATTTCGCCCCCCTCAAAAACGTCGCAGATCCTTGATTGGAACCTGCGGTGTTTTTGGTGGAGGCGCCGGGTACCGCCCCCGGGTCCGATAGGCTTATTACAAAGGTCATTTATTGCCATAGTCACACGAAGTAACAGTCTGAATATAGGGTGGCATGGAGCGGATTGAAAGGGGGAGAGTTAAAACCATCCACGATTAGAAGTGTTTATCAGTGCTCTTCGCTCGCACTTTTTTGTTTTCCCAAGGGGGTGTGAAGACCTTCGTCTTGCGCTAAGGATGGGGCGATTTCGTTTCTGATCAGAATCAGGCACAGTCCAAAGACTGATCTTTATGGCTGGCAATGGTAGAATATGAGTTAGGGACCCATGCAGACTTATCTTGATTTGAAGCAGCATATTCTTGACAACGGCACCGATAAGGGCGACCGGACCGGCACTGGCACGCGCTCGGTTTTTGGCTATCAAATGCGCTTTGATCTCTCGGCCGGGTTTCCCTTGCTGACCACCAAGAAGCTGCATTTGCGCTCTATCATCCATGAATTGCTGTGGTTTTTGGCGGGTGATACCAATATCGGCTATCTAAAAGACAATAAGGTCAGGATCTGGGATGAATGGGCCGATGAGAATGGGGATCTGGGCCCCGTTTATGGCCATCAATGGCGCAGCTGGCCTGCAAAGGATGGCGGCACGATTGACCAGATTTCCCAGCTTGTTGAGCAAATCAAGACAAATCCTGACAGTCGCCGCCTGATGGTCACCGCATGGAATCCGGCCGATGTGGATCGCATGGCGCTGCCGCCTTGTCATTGTCTGTTCCAGTTTTATGTGGCGGAAGGCAAATTATCCTGCCAGCTTTATCAGCGCTCTGCCGATGTTTTTTTAGGGGTGCCGTTTAATATTGCCTCCTATGCCTTGCTCACCATGATGGTGGCGCAGGTTTGTGATCTGGAGCCGGGGGACTTTGTTCACACCCTTGGGGATGCGCATCTTTATTCCAATCATTTTGAACAAGCGCGTCTTCAGCTTACCCGTGATACCCGATCCTTGCCGAAGATGACCCTCAATCCTGAGCGCAAGGATCTGTTTTCCTTTGTCTATGAGGATTTTGAGCTGAGTGATTATGATCCTCACCCCCATATTGCCGGTGAGGTGGCGGTTTGATGGCGGATACAGGTGATCAGGCAAAACTGGTGTTTCATTATGCCGTGGCGGATAATCAGGTCATTGGTATGGATAATGACATGCCTTGGCATATTTCCTCCGATCTTAAGCGGTTTAAGGCGCTGACCATGGGCAAGCCTTTGCTGATGGGGCGGCGGACCTTCCAGTCCATTGGCCGGCCCTTGCCGGGGCGGACCAATGTGGTGGTGACGCGCGATAAGAGCTTTGAGCCAGAAGGGGTCGTCGTGGTGGCTTCGTTAGGCGAAGCTTTGGATGTTTGCCGCAAGGAGGCTTTGCGCCTTGGCAGTGATGAAATAGCGGTCATTGGCGGCGGGTCAATCTATCAAAGCCTGTGGGAGGATGCGGAACGTCTTTATGTTACCCATGTGCATGCCGAGCCGGAGGGTGATACCTTTGTGCCTGCGATTGATGGCAAGGTGTGGCGGCTGATTTCCAAAGAGCCAACAATACAGGGCGAGCGGGACAGTGCGCCCATGACTTTTGCCATTTATGAGCGGCATTGAGCCCAGATTCTCAGCTCATGGCCTGCTGCTGAGGGCTTGAAGGGTGCATGGGTGCGCAAATTTTGAAAATCGAGACGCGTAACTTTTGAAAAATAGCACAAATGAGCCAGTTTGGTCGACTTTCCTCTTGATTTTCGCTGTCGCGCTCACCACTTTGTTTTCAAACTGGAAAATTATGAAACGTGCCTGAATGGGTGTCCCTGTGATGTAACTGCTTTTTTACAGTTGCTGACTAAAAGGGTGACAAGAATTTAGGTCAATTGGTTCCTAACATAAGGATAGACTATGCCTTGGAGCAATCAGAATGGTGGTGGCGGAGGCCCCTGGAAAGGTGGCGGTAACAATGGTGGACCATGGGGGCAAGGCCCTCAGAATTCCGGCCCCAATCCCCCTGATCTGGAGGATATGATCCGCAAAGGCCAAGAGCAGCTAAAGCGCGCTTTCCCCGGTGGTGGCGGCCAGGGTGGCGGCTCACTTGGTGCCAAGGGAATTGGCCTGATTGGTTTGGGTGCCATTGCCCTTTGGCTTGCAACCGGCTTTTATACCGTCAAGGAAGGGGAGCTTGGTGTCGAGCTTCTGCTTGGTCAGACATTTGGTGTTTCTACCTCGGGTTTGAACTATAACCTGCCTTATCCTGTTGGCCGTGCCGAGACAGTCAACGTGGATCAGATCCGTGATATCACTATTGGCTCGCGCGAATTTGCGTCCAACCGTGGCACCAGCCGCCGCGATGTGCCGGAAGAAAGCCTGATGCTGACTGGTGACGAGAATATCATTGACGTGGATTTCAAGGTTCAGTGGAACATCAAGGACCCTGAGCAATATCTCTTTAATGTCGACAATCCCGATCTTGCGGTGAAGCAGGTGGCAGAATCTGCCATGCGCGAGATTGTAGGCCGCAACACTATGGACGAGATCCAGACCGGTGACCGTCCTGCTGTTCAGTTTGCAGCGCAAGAGCTGCCCCAGAAGATGCTCGATACCTATAAAGCCGGTATCAATATCATTCAGGTCCAGCTGCAGGATGTTGAGCCGCCAGAGCAGGTGATTGACGCCTTCCGCGATGTGCAGGCTGCGAAAGCGGATAATGTGCGCCTCCAGAACGAAGCGCAGGCTTATGCCAACAAGATTGTGCCAGAGGCGGAAGGTCGCTCAGCGCAGATTCTTGAAGCTGCCAATGCCTATCGCGAACAGACCGTTGCTGATGCGCGCGGTCAGGCAGATCGCTTCCTGAAGGTTTTGGGCGAATATGAAAAAGCCCCGGATATTACGCGCAAGCGCCTGTATCTGGAAACCATGGAAAAAGTAATGGGCTCATCCGACAAGATTATTCTGGATAGCCAAGGCAAGGACGGCTCCGGTGTTGTGCCTTATCTGCCTTTGAATGAACTGAACAAGAAGCAGGGGAACTAATCATGTCTGGTAAAGCATTATTCAGCCTTGTGATTGCCGCCCTTGTCTCTGTCGGCGTCTATATGTCGGTCTTTTTGGTCTATCCCCATGAACAGGCCGTGATCACCCAGTTTGGCCGTATTGAGAAAGCCGTGTCCGAGCCGGGCATCTATTTCAAACTGCCATTCATTCAGCGCGTGGAATATCTCGACAAGCGTGCGCGCTATCTTGAGCAGTCCGAGCGTGAGGTTATTGCCTCTGATAAAAAGCGTCTGGTGATCGATTCTTTTGCTCGTTACAAAATTACAGATGCGATTTTGTTCAAACAGAAAGCCAAGACTATTTTCAATCTGGAAGGTCAGCTGAACGGCTTTATGGATTCATCCCTGCGTGACGTGGCAGCCGATCTTGATTTCCGTGATATCGTTCGCGACAAGCGTGATGCACTTGTGGAAGCCATTCGTGTTTCCGTCAATGTCAAGACCCAGCGTCTTGGTGTTGAGCTGGTTGACTATCGCATTCGTCGTGCAGATCTGCCGAAAGAAAACTCTGATGCGGTTTACCGTCAGATGCAGACAGAACGTCAGCAGGAAGCCAATGGTATCCGCGCTGATGGTGAGAAAGTTGCTCGCCAGATCCGCTCTGTTGCCGACAGAAATGCAACAGTAATTATCGCCAACGCCAAGCGTGATTCTGAAATCACCCGAGGTGAGGGCGACGCAGAGCGGAACGCGATTTTTGCCCAAGCTTATGGCAAAAATGCTGACTTCTTTGAGTTCTATCGCTCCATGCAGGCTTATGAGAAAAGTCTGGCTCGGGGAGATACCCGTCTGGTTCTGTCACCTGAAGGGGATTTCTTCAGCTTCTTTGGCAAATCTCAAGGCCAGGGCGCACAGTAAAACACCCTTGGGGAGCATTCGCTTATGAGTGATCTTTGGGTGGCGATTGGTCTGGTTCTGGTTCTGGAGGGGCTGATTTATGCAGTCGCTCCGGATTCCATGAAAAGGATGATGGTGGAGATGCTCACTATCCCAAGTGCCAATCTTCGCGTTGCGGGGTTGGTTGCCATGGCTCTTGGCGTGGGATTGGTGTGGTTGATCCGCACTTGATGACATTTTTGCCTGCGGCGCGATCTGTGCCGCGGGCTTTTTATTATATATTATTGAAAGCTGGTCACGATGGTTGAAGATGACCCTATGTGGCCTTGCCTTATTGAATTGAAGACGGCTTTTTGTCGGGTGTTTGTGTAAAGGAGCAGATTTCGTGGTACCAGCAATCCCTCTCTCCCAATCGAGATGTCTTTTCCCAAAAGTGCTGTTTCGCTTTAGGATCTCTGCTTTGCTGCATGGATTGATTGCTCTGTCGCTTCTCTTTGCTGCAAGCTTTGAGGCAAGCGCGCATGAGGGATCAAACGGACCCAAATCTGTGGCGGATCTTGCTGACAAGCTGGTTGGCTCTGTGGTCAATATCTCAACAACACAAGTGGTGGATACCAAGCAGGGCATTCCCCTGCCACAGGTGCCCGAAGGCTCGCCCTTTCAGGAATTTTTTGATGATTTCTTTGATAAAGAGGGCAATAAACGCAAGCGCAAGCAAAAGGTCCAGTCCCTCGGCTCCGGCTTTATCATTGATGCCGACGGGCTGATTGTAACCAACAATCATGTGATTGCGGATGCCGATGAGATTTCTGTCAAATTGTCTGATGGCACGCAGCTTAAAGCCAGAATTTTAGGGCGGGACAACAAAACCGATCTGGCCATTTTGAAAGTGGATGCTGATAAGCCGCTGCCGGTTGTCAAATTTGGACCATCCGAGACCATGCGGGTGGGGGATTGGGTGATGGCGATCGGCAATCCCTTTGGTCTTGGTGGATCTGTGACTGTAGGCATTGTCTCGGCGCGTAATCGTGATATCAATTCCGGTCCTTATGACAATTTCATTCAGACTGATGCGGCCATCAATCGCGGCAATAGTGGCGGGCCTTTGTTTGATATGCATGGAAATGTTGTTGGCATTAACACGGCCATTATCTCTCCCTCTGGCGGCTCTATCGGTCTTGGCTTTGCCATTCCGTCCGAAATTGCCCAGCGGGTGCTGCAGCAGCTTCAGGATTATGGCGAGACCCGCCGCGGCTGGCTTGGTATTCGCATTCAGCAGGTGACTGAAGATCTGGCCGAAGGTTTGGGGCTTGATGAAGTGCGCGGGGCGCTGGTTGCGTGGGTGAATGAAGAAGGTCCGGCCTATGCGGCCAAAATGCGGCCCGGTGATGTGGTCATCTCTTATAATGGGCGCGATATCGAGACCATTCGGGATTTAACCCGCATGGTGGCGGATACCGAGATTGGCCGAACGGTCAAGATTGTGGTGATCCGCAAGGGCAAAAAGAAGGTTCTGTCAGTCAAGATCGGGCATTTGGAGGCTAGTGAGGAGCTTCACCAGACGCTGGCAAAAAAGAAAGAGCAATACAAGATTTTTGGTATGTCTTTGGCCGAGCTTACTGAAGTGGAGCGCAAGAAACATGCGCTTGGAGCGACGGTGGAAGGTGTGGTGGTTGAAAAGGTTGCGCCGGGCAGTCTTGCTGCAGAGAAGGGCATTGTTGCGGGCATGGTGATCGTGGAAATGGATCAGGAGATTGTCTCCCGCCCGATTGATGTGATCAAGCGTAGCAAGACGTTAAAGGCAGAAGGCAAAAAGACCATCCTCTTCCTTCTTGCCCGCCCTGATGGGGGGGAGCTGGTTTTTGTTCCGCTCAAGGTTGAAGAAAACGCAGAAAAGAGCGAATAGATAGTCGCTGTTTTGCTTTTCACACAAAAAACAAAAGGGGCCTTGGGGCCCCTTTTTATGGTCTGGATTGAAGAGCTGCTTTTGATTGCTCTTGTGAGTGTAGCAATCAGCCGGTGACGAAGTCTTGCGCCTTATAGCCCTGAATGAAGAGAAGAGCGGTCAGATCCCCGTGATCAATGACAAAACCGGCCTGTGCCGCGACAGCTGGTTTGGCATGCAAAGCGACACCTGCGCCCGCATCTTCGATCATAGCCAGATCGTTGGCACCATCTCCCACCGCCATGCTTTGGGATAGATCGAGTTTTAGTTCAGCTGTCAATTCGTACAGGCGCTGGCGCTTGGCATCTTTGCCCAGGATGGGCATGCCGACCTCTCCGGTCAGGTTTCCGCCCTCTTCAATCAGCAGGTTGGCGCGGTCTTCATCAAATCCCAGTTCGCGGCGGACGCGGGAGGTGAAGTGGGTGAAACCGCCCGAGACCAGTGCGCAATAAGCTCCATTTGCTTTCAGGGTCTGGATCAGAGTTTTCCCGCCCGGTGTGTAGGTGATACGATCAGAGAAGAGCTTGTCGACGATGGAAAGGTTGAGCCCTTTGAGCAAAGAGACCCGTTCTTTAAGAGCGGGTTCAAACTCGATTTCGCCGCGCATGGCGCGGGCGGTGATGGAGGAGACGCTGTCTTTGAGGCCGACTTCATCGGCCAACTCGTCAATGCATTCCTGCTGGATCATGGTCGAATCCATATCGGCCAGCAGCAGGGACTTGCGCCGCCCTTCAAGAGGCTGGATGGTGATATCAACCGGTGCATCGGCGATTGCTGACTTGATTTCCGCCCGAAGATTGGTCACATCTGCATTAGCGGGCAGGATGAAGTCGCAGGCAACGCCCTCTTGCAGCCATGACAAGCTGTGCTCGATCTTGATGATAGACTGGATTGTGGTCACAAGATCAGCTGTAATGGCTGGCTGTGCTGGTGCGCTGATGGCGGTCAGGACAAAAGACATGGAACCCCGCAGGTGGAAAAGCAGGCGGCTTTTCCAAGATGATGGACGATAAGCAAATGGACGGAATGATGGATCTTCCCATCCCCAATGCAGTGTTGATAGCGGGACCAACCGCCAGCGGCAAGTCCTCACTTGCGCTAAGAGTGGCCAAAGCAGTGAATGGCGTGGTGGTGAATGCCGATAGCATGCAGATCTATTCCCATTTGCAAATTCTCTCTGCTCGTCCCATGCCCGATGAAATGGAAGGCATTGAGCACCGGCTTTACGGCTATGTTGATCCGTCCATCCGCTATAGCGTTGGCCTTTGGCTGGATGATGCCGTGGCAGCGATCCGGGACATCCGCTCCCAAGGGCGGTGTCCTGTGCTTGTTGGTGGCACGGGGCTCTATTTCAAAGCCTTGCTTGAGGGGCTGAATGATATGCCCGATGTGCCGCAAGAGGTGCGGGACTATTGGGCGCATCAGCAGCGCGAGTGTGAGAGCAGCGAGGCGCTTTATGAGGCCTTGCAAGATAAAGACCCTGCCATCGCTGCAACTTTGAAGCCGGGGGATAGCCAGCGTATTATCCGCGCGCTTGAAATATGGGATGCAACGGGCAAATCCTTGTTGGACTGGCAACAAGAAAGCGCCTTGCGGCAGGACCCTGCTGTTGCCCAAGGGGCTTTGAAGCTGGTTTTATGCCCTCCGCGTGACATCGTCTATCAGCGGATTGAGGATCGCTTTGATCATATGCTGGAGCTTGGCGGGGTCGAGGAAGCGGTGCGCATGGCTGAAATGGGGCTTGATCCGGTTTTGCCAGCGATGAAGGCCATCGGGGTCGCCTATCTTTCGCAATATGATTCAGGGCTGATTTCTTACGAGGAAGCGATCCGCTTGTGCAAGCGCGATAGCCGGCGATATGCCAAGCGGCAGATGACTTGGATTCGCAACCAGATGGGGGATTGGCCGCTTTTTGAAACCCAAGATGCTGCATATGCACAGTTTTCGGCGCAGTTGCGGCAATTGGGGTGTGAAAACTAGCCTAAAGTCCCGCCCTTTTTGTGTTTCCTGGGACTTTGCGGGTTGACGTATTATTTGTGACAGATTAGTTTGCCTCGCGAAATGAATGAAAACATGAAGTCGATTATGCGAAATATTCTTGTGATTCTAGTGGGAAAGCGCGCTGCTGTGATGGTTTGAACTCCATTGCACATGGTAGCGCGCATGCAGGGCCTTCAAAGGGCCCTTTTTTGTTGCCGCAAGAATGATAAGTTATGTGGACTGTTGGCAGTTTTGAGGAATGGAATAAATGACACGGCAGATGACTGGTGCTGAAATGGTGATCCAGGCTCTGAAAGATCAGGGCGTTGACCATATCTTTGGCTATCCCGGTGGGGCTGTTCTCCCGATTTATGATGAGATTTTCCAGCAAGACGAGCTACAACATATTCTTGTGCGCCACGAGCAGGGCGCAGGCCATGCGGCTGAAGGATATGCCCGCTCCACAGGGAAAGTCGGTGTGATGCTGGTAACATCCGGCCCCGGCGCGACCAATGCGGTCACTGCGCTGGCCGATGCGTTGCTGGATTCCATTCCTCTTGTTTGCATTACCGGGCAGGTGCCCACCGCCCTTATAGGCTCTGATGCGTTTCAGGAATGTGATACATCCGGCATTACCCGCCCTTGCACCAAGCATAATTATCTGGTGCGCGATATTGAAGATTTGCCTCGCGTTCTGCATGAAGCCTTTTATGTTGCCCGCTCTGGCCGTCCCGGCCCGGTTGTGATCGACATTCCAAAGGATGTGCAATTTGCGGAGGGGACCTATCATGGCCCCACCAATATCAGCCACAAGACCTATCATCCTCATGTGAAAGGGGATTTGGAGAGCATCCGCGAAGCCGTGGATATGCTGATGCAGGCCAAGAAGCCTATTTTCTATACTGGTGGCGGGGTGATCAATTCCGGTCCTGAAGCCTGTCAGATGCTGCGCGAGCTTGTGTCTCTCTCCGGCTATCCAATCACTTCCACTTTGATGGGGCTTGGTGCTTATCCCGGCTCTGGCGATGAATGGCTGGGCATGCTGGGCATGCACGGGACTTATGAATCCAATATGGCGATGCATGATTGCGATGTGATGTTGTGTGTTGGTGCGCGCTTTGATGACCGGATCACCGGCCGTCTTGATGCCTTCTCGCCCAACTCAAAGAAAATTCACATTGATATTGATCCGTCTTCCATCAACAAGATCGTTCAGGTTGATCTGGCGATTGTTGGCGATGTCGGTCATGTGCTGGAAGATATGGTTCGGGTTTGGCGCGCCAGTGCCAAGAGCCCCGACAAGCAGGCGCTGACGGATTGGTGGGAGCAGATCAATATCTGGCGCAAGCGCGACAGTCTTGCTTATCGTCCCAATGATGATGTGATCATGCCGCAATATGCTCTTCAGCGTCTTGAGGAAAAGACCAAAGGCATGAACCGCTATATCACCACCGAGGTGGGGCAGCACCAGATGTGGGCTGCGCAATTCCTTGAATTTGACGCCCCTAATCGCTGGATGACATCTGGCGGGCTTGGAACTATGGGGTATGGCTTCCCGGCAGCGATTGGCGTGCAGGCGGCTCACCCCGATGCATTGGTGATTGATATTGCTGGTGACGCTTCCATTCAGATGAATATTCAGGAGCTTTCTACCGCTATTCAATATGGCTTGCCGGTCAAGGTGATGATCCTCAACAACGAATATATGGGCATGGTGCGCCAGTGGCAGCAATTGCTGCATGGTAACCGTCTGTCTAACTCCTATGTTGAGGCGCTGCCTGATTTTGTGAAACTGGCCGAAGCCTATGGTGCCAAGGGTATTACATGCGACAAGCCGTCCGAGCTGGATGCAGCAATTGACGAGATGATTGCCTATGACGGGCCGGTTATCTTTGATTGCCATGTGGCCAAGCTGACCAACTGCTTCCCGATGATCCCGTCAGGCCGGGCGCATAATGACATGCTGATGTCAGACGAAGGCGAAGACAAAATTGCAACAGCGATTGGTGATGCCGGCAAGAAGCTGGTTTGATCTGGTCCCGAGCTAGAGCCTAGCGCAGCGAACAAAATTCGCTGCGCATGCTCTCACTCTTTATTGGTGCTCTCTTTTGCGTTTGATTGTGACTCCAATCAAACGAGACGCGCACTAGCACAAGAAAGAAGGAAGAAGCAGATGCAACAAGGTTCTGCCTATTTCATTGAAGAAGTCTCCAAGGTTCAGGAAACGCACACTTTGTCGCTGTTGGTGGATAACGAGCCGGGTGTTCTTGCTCGTGTGATCGGGCTTTTCTCTGGCCGCGGCTATAACATCGATTCTCTGACTGTGTCTGAAACCTCCCACGAGGAGCATGTTTCGCGCATTACCATCGTCACCACCGCTACCCGTCAGGTGCTGCAGCAGATCCGCTCCCAGCTTGGCCGCCTTGTGCCAGTGCATGAGGTTGTTGATCTGTCCTCAAATGGTGCCAAGCCGCTGGAGCGGGAACTGGCTCTGGTCAAAGTGGCCAGCACCGGCGACAAAAGGGTTGAAGCCCTGCGGCTGGCCGATGCTTTCCGCGCTACGGTGATTGATGCCACAACGGACCATTTCGTGTTTGAGCTTACCGGCCGCCAGAACAAGATTGAGCAATTCATCTTGATTATGGAGCCTTTGGGCCTGATTGAAGTGTGCCGCACGGGCGTTGTTGCCTTGCGCCGCGGATCTGAAAAGACCTAAAAGTGAGGAACGAATGTTCCTTAATTCAGGTAAGAGGGCTAGCACATGACTGCTGAGACCGGGCAGACACGCCTGAGTGTGAATGTGAATGCGGTTGCGATGCTACGCAACCGCCGCGATTTGCCGTGGCCCAGTGTGACGGGAATGGCGCGGATTGCCCTTGAGGCAGGTGCAAAGGGGATTACCGTTCATCCTCGTCCGGATGAGCGGCATATCCGCCGACAGGATGTGCGGGATCTGGTTGCGATGATGCGGGCGGATTTTCCCGGTAAGGAATTGTGTCTGGAAGGCTATCCGGACGAGACATTCCTTGCGCTCAATGAAGAGGTCAAACCCGATCAGGTGTTGTTTGTGCCGGATGATCCCGCCCAGTCTACCTCTGATCATGGTTGGGATTTTTCAGCCAATGGTGATCTTCTTAAAAGCGTGATTGCCCGCATGAAGAAGGCTGGCATTCGCGTCTCGCTGTTTGTGGACCCTGAGGCCGATCAGCCGGCACAGGCCGCCGCCGTTGGCGCTGAGCGGATTGAGATTTATACCGGCCCTTACGGGGGGTGTTATGACGATCCGGTCAAGGAGCAAGACTGCCTTGATGCAGTGGTTGCAACCGCTGAGGCGGCCAAAGAGGCCGGACTTGGGGTGAATGCCGGGCATGACCTGACACCAGACAATTTGCCTGCACTCATTGCGCGGGCACCCTTTATCGAAGAAGTGTCCATCGGGCATGGCTTTACCGCTGATGCCCTGATCCATGGATTTGCCAAGAGCGTGGAGCGCTTTCAGGCCGCTATGGGCGAAAGAGACGCTTGATCGACCAAATTAAGCGGCCTTAGGGCCGTTTTGATAGACATGAAGCCAAATTTGGTCTTGACCTTGGGGCTTGCTTCTTTTAGCTCCAAACCAGACTTTTTCGGTTTCGACCATTTGAGAGGCCGTTTGGGCAATTTTGTGACCCTATCGGCGATGAAAGGTGAGAAAGAATGCGCGTATATTACGATCGCGATGCAGATATCAATCTGATCAAAGGCAAGAATGTTGCCATCGTTGGCTATGGCTCCCAGGGTCATGCTCATGCCCTGAACCTGCGCGACTCTGGCGTTGCTAACCTGGCGATCGCTCTGCGTGAAGGGTCTGCTACTGCCAAGAAAGCAGAGGGCGAAGGCCTGAAAGTCATGACTGTTGCTGACGCTGCCAAATGGGCTGACGTTGTCATGATGCTCACTCCAGATGAGCTGCAGGCTGATATCTATTATGAATCCCTGCATGAAAACATGAAAGAGAATGCTCTGCTTCTCTTCGCTCATGGCCTCAATGTTCACTTCAACCTGATCGAGCCACGCGCTGATCTGGATGTTGGCATGGTTGCTCCTAAGGGCCCAGGCCACACTGTGCGCGGCGAATATCTGCGTGGTGGTGGTGTTCCTACCCTTATTGCTATCGCTCAGGACGTAACCGGCAATGCCCATGATCTGGCCCTGTCTTACGCTTCTGCCAATGGTGGTGGTAAAGCTGGCGTTATCGAAACCAACTTCAAGGAAGAGTGCGAGACCGATCTGTTCGGTGAGCAGGCTGTTCTTTGTGGTGGTGCTGTTGAGCTGGTTCGCGCAGGTTTCGAAACCCTGACCGAAGCCGGTTACGCACCAGAGATGGCTTACTTCGAGTGCTTGCACGAGCTGAAGCTGATCGTTGATCTGATGTATGAAGGCGGTATCGCCAACATGAACTACTCCATTTCCAACACTGCGGAATATGGCGAGTATGTCTCTGGCCCGCGCGTCATCACTCCAGAAACCAAAGCTGAAATGAAGCGCATCCTGACTGATATTCAGGACGGTACTTTCGTTCGCAATTGGATGCTGGAAAACAAGGTTTCCCAGACCGGCTTTAAAGCTGTTCGTGCCCGCAATGCTGCCCATCCGATCGAGGAAGTTGGCACCAAGCTGCGTGACATGATGCCTTGGATCAAGGAAAAAGCTCTGGTAGACAAAGAGAAAAACTAAGTTTTTCTTGAAGAACGACTCGTTCTAAATCTGAAAATCCCGGTCAGCAATGGCCGGGGTTTTTTGTTGGATCTTCTCTTTTGGGGAGGAGTGGGCTCTGCGTTGCGCTTACACTTAGTGCAGAGGATGTTGCTTGGCGAAATTGGTGCGTGCTGCAAGGAAGGTAAGGCAAGCCCGCAAGGCTGTTGAGAATGCGGTGGCAGCAGCGACGCCTTCAATGCCATAGGATTGCACCAGCAGGATGCTGAGCAGGATATTGAGCACAAAGGTAAAGGCAACGATTTTTGCAAGAAGATTGCTATAGCCCAGAGTGATGAGGATTTCTTGAGCGCCACCGCTGGCGGACTGGATGACAATGCCTGCAAGCAGCAAGGCGAGCACGGAATAGGCGACAACATAATCGGGGCCGAACAAGCCCAAAATCCAGTTGCCGAGAAGGAGCAATATGCCCGCGCCAATGATGGTCACGCCCATGCTGGCCCATTGGCCAAGACGCGCGACAGCGCGAAATTGTGGGATGTTATTTTCTGCAACACAGACCGACAGGCTACGCATCATCACGCCAGCGATGGAATTGTGAACAAAGGCAAGCAGGCTGACGGTTTTGGCAGCGGCAAAATAGATGGCAACTTTCGGTTCGGGCACAAAAAAGGCCAGAATGATGATGTCGATGTTAGATGAGAGAGTGAAGATGCCTTGGGCAAGAAAAAGAGGAAAGGATTCCTTGCGCCAAACGCCCTTGTTGCTTTGATCGGCTTTTCTGTCGCTCCAACCGGCCCATAAGGGCTTTATGACAGATTGATATTGCGGGATTGCGACGATCCCCGCTGCAATCAGCATGGCCACAATGGCATGATGGGCTGCTCCAAGATCAAAAGCATGGACCATCCCTGCGAAAAGGATCAGGGCCAAGAGGGGGCGGACAAGGAAAGTTGGTGCCAGACCTTGCCAGAATTGGGACTGACTGATGGCAACATTTTCTACAAGATGCGTAAGGGCAAAAATGGGAATGGCAAGGACGGCGACCATTGCCGCCTTGTAATAGCTATCAAGCCCCAAAAATGGTAAGATCTGCGCAGCAGCAAGGCCCATACAAGCCAATGCCAGGGAGGCGATAAAGGTGCGCGAAAAGATGTAAGACAAAAAGCCCTTGGCTTTGTCTTCTTCCTCTTTGGTCTGGTAGAAGGGCAGGTATTTTTTTGCCGTTTCGTTGAAACCAAGACAACTTGTCTGAGCAAGGATGGCGATGAGGACAATGGTAAAACCGTAAATGCCAAAGTCGGCCACACCTAGCCAGCGCGCCAGAATGATTTGGGTGACATATAAAATGCCGGCACTGAGCACCTTGATGGCAAAGTTGGCCAAGGCATCATTGCGCAGGCGTGAGAAAAGGCTTTTTCCTGGCAAGGACGGGCAGATATGATCGGTTTCAACTGACATTTAGGGTCTGATTCAACGAGGCTCGTGCGTTTTAATCTGCCCTATCATGCTGTGCCTTGATGAAAGGTCCGTTACCAAGCATCAACTTTGTTGTAAATTAACGGCGATTATTGGCGCGGGAGAGGATGACAAGGGGCGTAAAGTCTGAGACTGTCGAGGCTTTAGTTCCGTAATCGGGGATATGGTCTGGTTGTTGGGCCACAATCATTTGATATGAGGTTTGCGATGCAGGATGCGGCAGCACGGCGCTATGTACTGATGGATGTGTTCACGGGTGATGCTCTAAGTGGCAATCCTTTGGCTGTGGTTCTGGATGGTGACGGGCTGGAGAGCGAGCGGATGCAAGCAATTGCGGCCGAATTCAATCTCTCTGAGACTGTGTTTGTCACCAAAACCTCCAATCCGGCGCATAATGCGCGCCTTCGTATCTTTACCCCGACCTCAGAGCTGCCCTTTGCGGGCCACCCAACGGTGGGGAGTGCAGTTCTTTTGGGCATGGAACGGTTTCCCGATATTGAGGATGAGCAGGATTGTATGATCTTGCTGGAAGAAACTGTCGGCCTTGTGCGCGCGGGTGTGAAGCTGACCAAGGGGCTGGTCGGTGAGGCTGTTTTTGATGTGCCCAAGCTCTCTTGTGAGGTGGATGTCACCCTTGGCAGTAAAGATGAAATTGCCGCAGCGCTTGGTCTCCATATCACGGATATCGGCTTTGAAAATCATGTGCCGACGGCCTTTTCGGCCGGGCTGCCTTTTGCCTTGATCCCGCTTAAAAATTTGCAGGCTGTTCAGCGCGCCCGCCCTGTTGCGGCCAGCTGGAATACGGCTTTTGGCAGTGACGAGCATAATTGCGCCTATCTTTACAGCCGCGAGACCATTCGTCATGGCTCTGATTTCCATACCCGTATGTTTGCACCGGGCCTTGGCATCGGGGAAGATGCGGCTACCGGCTCGGCTGCCGCCGCCTTTGGCGGGGCGATTTTCCGCTTTGATAAGCCGGGGCAGGGGACCCATCATTACCTGATTGAACAGGGGTTTGAGATGGGCCGCCCCTCCATGCTGCAATTAGAGCTGGATGTGGATGCAGGAAAACTCTCCGGTCAGCGCCTTGGCGGACAAGCCGTTGTTGTGGGTCGCGGAGAGCTTTATCTTTAGCGTCTCAATAAGACTTGCTCTTTACTCTTTTCCCCTGATTGAGCGAACTATTGCAGTAGTGCGGCGCTGTGATCAGAAAGAGTGCTATAGCGCTTTCTGGGGGCGAGATTTGCATCACAACGGGCGGATATTTCTGAGATGATATCTTTTTTGCATACCGCGCAGTCCAATGCGGATTTGTTTTCAGATGAGATGGCGCGGGCTGGCTTGGCTCCGGCCTCGCACCATGTCAAACCGGATTTGCTTAAAGAAGTCTCCAAAGGAGACGGGATCGGGCCTGATCTTCATCGCGCTATTGTGCAAAGCCTGGAAGTGGCGCTTGAGGATGGCAGTCTGCTTTTGTGCACTTGTTCCAGCCTTGGAGGTGTTGCCGATGAGCTGGCGGCCAAGGGATTGCCCATTCTCCGCACCGATGCTTTGCTTGCCAAGGCTTTTCTAAGCCATGCCGCCGCGTGTGATCCTGCTGCCAAATGTGCTGTCATTGTGGTGGCTCCCGGGACTGTGCATCTGACCGCGCGGCTTTTTGAGGCTATGCAGCAACAAATGGGGGCATCCGGCCTTCAGATTGATGTGATTGTGCTTGATAAGGTCTGGGATCTCTTCCTTGCTGGCGATCACGAGGGCTATTTGTCGGGTCTTGCCTCTTCGCTTGATGTGCTGACCGGTGGCAACCAATATTATTCCCATTTTGCGCTGGCACAGGCCTCCATGGCGTCTGCTGTGCAGCGTTGCCTGAGCCCTGCTGCCAAGGCGGTATGGACCGTTCCCGCTGCGACTTGTGACTATTTGTTAGCTTTGCAAAGCAGGTAGCCTTTGAAAATTTTAAAAAACGGACTTGTCGGGACGTTTTCTATCCGTTAAGACTTTTCCATCAGAGTTATTGAAAAGCATGCCGCTTTTCATTTTTAGGACGTGAGACGCAACTATGACCGCTCCAAAGAGCACAATTGGTCAGGTATCCATGGTTGAGCTGAAAGCTCCCAATGCTCTTGCACGTCCACTATCCGGCCTCCTTCTACTTATTTGCCCCTGAGCACCGACAGGCTCGGCTTCGGCTGGTATGCGGGTTCTTAGGGGAGATCATCAAAACAGACCTTGTGAGATAAGGGATCTGGCGATGTGTGCTATAATGATCCCGCGAAATTAAAGAGACAAATCCGATGAGCGATAATATTGTAATTTTTGACACCACATTGCGCGATGGTGAGCAGTCCCCCGGGGCTTCGATGACATTGGAAGAGAAGATCCAGGTCGCCGAATTGTTGGATGAAATGGGCGTGGATGTGATCGAGGCGGGCTTCCCGATTGCCTCTAACGGCGATTTTGAAGCGGTGTCTGAAATTGCCAAGGTGGTGAAGAATTCTGTTGTTTGTGGCCTGTCCCGTGCTGGCGCCAAGGATATTGACCGTGCTGGTGAAGCGATCAAGCATGCGGCTCGCGGGCGTATTCATACTTTTATTTCTACCAGTCCGGTGCATATGAAGTTCAAATTGCAGATGGAGCCGGATCAGGTTCACCAGAAGGTGATTGATCAGGTTACCCGGGCCCGCAATTGGGTGGATGATGTTGAATGGTCAGCAGAAGACGGGACCCGCACGGAATTTGATTTTTTGTGCCGCTGCGTCGAAGCTGCGATCAATGCCGGGGCTACCACAATCAATATTCCAGATACTGTTGGCTATACCGCGCCGGATGAAATCACTGATTTGTTCCGCCGCGTCATTGAAACGGTGCCGAATTCTGACAAAGCAATCTTCTCGGCTCATTGTCACAATGATCTGGGGATGGCTGTGGCGAACTCTTTGGCGGCTGCCAAGGGTGGGGCGCGCCAGATCGAATGTACCATCAACGGTTTGGGCGAACGGGCCGGTAATGCTGCACTGGAAGAGATCGTTATGGCAATTTGTACCCGTAACGACATCTTCCCTTATGAGACCAATATCAATAGCCGTTTGTTGACCCGCGCATCAAAATTGGTTTCTGCGGTGTCTGCTTTCCCTGTTCAGTATAACAAGGCCATTGTCGGCAAAAACGCCTTTGCCCACGAA
>JAOAQZ010000030.1 GCA_025210795.1 Cohaesibacter sp.
CTCATGCATCTTCCTATTCACAAATTGGTCACGGCTCTTTCCTTAACAATGGCGGTGTTGCTGATGCGGCAGTAACACTTACGCAAGGGGCTATATCCGGTAATGTGGTGGTGGAAAGCCGCACTGGCAATGTTTCGCTGAATGCCACTTATACAGCCGGGCCTGCGAATAACCTGACCGCGGGTACTGCCATTTCCCAGATTGGTCATGGTGGCCATATTCGCTATTACAGCACCGGGGCTGCTGGTGATGAGGCGACCTTTGGCCTCATTCAGGGTGATGTCACCGTTATTGCAGGTGGTGCTAAGGACGATCCAACCGCGGCAACCGGTATTCTTACCCTTGGCGCAACAGTGGCGGCTGATACAAGTAAAGCCGGGTTCCATCTTCTTAGCCGTGTTGGTCATGGCGGACGGGCTGAGCTTGGTTATGGTACAGGCAATGTTACTGGCGACGGCGAACTGGAAGCCGTCCATCTGGGCATTCATAGCTTTGAAGATCTGACGTCAACGCCTGCTGCGGCCCATTCTTACAGTACTGATATTCTGACCCGCGCCGCTGAAGTGAATATTGTTGCCAAAAGCACAGTGCAAAATTCGGCCAGCTTTAGCCAATTGGCGCTTGATAATCTGCAGCATAGTCAGATTGGTCATGGCTATTTTAATGTTGGGTCTCTTTCGCTTAACGGCCCTGTTGTTGGTGCAATCAACGACGCAACTGTCTTTTCGACCCTTTCCGGTAACCCCTATTCCGGGCAGGCTCTTTCGGCGATCAAAGCTGATCTGGATGCTGATGGCAAACTTGGGGATTTTGATACAGATCCCGCCGTCACAAATGCCGAGGCTCAACTGACCTCTGCGAAGAATTTTGTCGATAATGCAGCAACCAAGGCTGATGTTTTCCCTGCTGGTGCCCATCCTTATGCTGGCCTGACTGCAGAGCAGATCGCCAACAAGATGGATCCGGATCATGCCGATTACGATGATCCAAATGCTGTTGGTGGCATTTATAATCCCAAGCAAGTTTGGGCCAATGAACTGGCGACCTTTGTTGGGAATCAGGCGCCAAATGCGCAGAATAATGCTGCACGTACCGGCACCAGTGCATCGGCACTTAATATCATTATTAAAGAGGGCGATATTGCTGGCGATATCACCGTCAAGGATGAGCTGGCTAACAGCAAGGGTATTACCCTTTCCTCCACCATGGCTGCGGGCCTTTCTGCCATCACTAATGATGTGATGCAGTCGCGCATTGGTCATGGTTCGCTTAATGTGCTGGATAGCCCGAACGGCGGCACCCATGCAGGGACAGGCGCCGGGCTTGACGGCGGCAATATCAACATTGATCAGGCCCATATTCTGGGTGCCGACATTGTTGTGGCCACGCCGGGCACGAGTGAAGCTGATGATGATATCAAGCTTGAGACGTCCATCTCTGCCGGGCTGAGCGCGGTCAAGGATAATACGGCTGTTGCGCAGATCGGTCATAGCGGTGATGTCTTTGCCAAAACAGGCAATGGTGGTGCCTCCTCAACCGACCCGTCGCAATTGTCTGGTGATGGTGGTGACATTACCATCAATAAAGGTACTGTTTGGGATGGTACGGAAGAGGCTTCTTCCCGCGTGGATTATGGTGGAAGCACTGATGTTTATGTGCTGTCCAACAACCAGATCATTGTCGATAGTGATACGGCTGCCTCGCTTGCAAGCGCGGATCGCAACAATGCAGAATCCTCCATTGGTCACGGTCAGAAACTTCGCCTGCTTACAGGTGATGGCAGATCAACACCAGCAGGTGCCTCCGGTGGACGCGGCGGTGATATTCTGATTACCCAGCGCACGGTGACTCGTGATGTTGATGGTGGGGACGAGAATGATACGGCCCGCGGTCTGCGCGGCAATATTGTGCTGGCGGCAAGTGAGACCGATAGTGGTTATGCCATTCATGTAACGGCCGATGACACAGCAGCTCTTGCTGCGACCAACAATAACAGCAACATCTCGCGCATTGGTCATGGTGACGTGATCGAGACTATCACCGGCAAGGGCGGTAATGGTGGCACAGCAGGAGCCAACACGGCTGGCGCGTCGCCTGCAACCCAGCCAGAAAGCTTCGGTGGCCGTGGTGGCCATATTGATATCCAGCTTGAGGATATGTTGATTGAAGGCGATATCCTGTCTGCTGATATTGCTGCAAACGTTGCTGGCATCAATGAAGTCAATGGTGTCTTTGGTGCTATCAATCTCTATGGCACGGTGACCAACGCCCTTGCTCCAAGCAATCGCGCCTTCATTCGCTCCAATATCGGTCATGGACAGCTGATTTCAGCCCATGCCGGTGATGGCGGCAATGGTGGCTCTGCCCTTTATCTTGCCAACGCGCATTCGGTGTCCGAGACCGAGACAGAGCTTAATAAATTCCTTGTCGGCTTTGGTGAGGAGACTGATTCTGCCAATGCTGATATGGACAAGCGCTACGCGGCTGGTGGCGGTGCGTCCCGCGGTGGTAATGGCGGTGATGTGCGTATCATCACAGGCAAGATTACGGACCGGGTGAATTCAGGCGGCACCATCAGTCATGATGGCGAAGCCGATATTATGCTCAATATTCAGGGCAATAATACCACTCCGACCAGCGTTAATATCGTCAGCGATGTTGTCCATGCCTTGAGCGAAGGCAATGGATCGGATTTGTTCTCAGGCATTGGGCATCATACCCGCCTTTATGGTGAGGGCGGTATTGGCGGCAATGGTGGCCAGACCAATACCGAATTTGATGGCAATGGCAATCTTCCCGTTGGCTCCAACCCTGAAATCCAGCCAGATGCTTCTGGTGGCCGTGGTGGCGATGTGCTGCTGACCACTGGCGATATCATCGGGGATGTGGTTGTTGATGCGCCGCGCTATGTGCGCGTGGAATCCATCGCAGGTGATGGGCGCAATACCAAGGTAATGACCGCTATTGGCCATTCAACCGATGTGGTTGCCGCTGCCCAGAAGGGCGGCGATGGGGCCAATCTTTATGGAAGCGGTACAGTTGGCGCCACCAATGATGGCGGCATTGAGGACCAGAATTCAGGCAAGACCATTACTCTGGTTGATGGCAATGATGATGATACGTTCGATCTGACCGGTGTTGATGATAACAATGACACCAGCAATGAAGATGGGATTGACACCAACGGTGATGGTGTTGGCGAGACCTTTGCAACGCTTGAAGCCCAATATGGCAATAATCTTAATGGTGCTGCGGTCAATGCAGCGATCAATGAGATCATCTTCCATGATGGGGAAGGCGATCCGCAATATCTGATTGATGATCAAGGCAATGCCGATCCTGCGGATGATGTTTATGTCTTTAACGATCCCGCGAATAATGCTCTTGATCCTTTGCGTAATGCGGGAGTGAACACAGAGCGTTTTGGCCGCGTTGTCGGAGGCTATGAAGCGGATCTTGGCGTGGGCAATAATACGCCTCGCTATGTCGATCTTAATCGCGACGGGGCGGTGGATCTGGTTGATTTTGATGCCGATGGGCGCATTGATATTGTCGATGTCGATAAGAATGGTGTTTATGATCGGATTGATGGCCGCGCCAGCTTTGGCGACAATACCAGCGGCTGGGGTATTCTTGATTATGTGGCAGTAACGGGCAAACAGCCTGATGTAGCTGGTCATAAGGAAGGGGGCTGGACCCTCTCCAACCAACTTGCCAAAGGGGATCAGGGTATTTCGGCCAGCGAAACGCTGGTTGGCGATTTCTCAACCTCCAATGGCGGTCGTGGTGGTGATGCCAAAACGCAGGTTGGTTATATTCTTGGTGACGTTGCTGTTGATACTGGCGATCCGACCTCTGGCGAAGACAGCTTGCTGGTTAAATCCCATGTTCAGGATGATATTGTTGCCACGGGCGGCAAATATGACATCAGCGTTGCGCGTATTGGTCATGGTGGCTATCAATTCTCCGATACTGACGGCACCTATTCTGATTATGCGTCCGGGCGTGTGGAAACGGGTCGCTTGAATGGTCAATCTGTCAATGAAGGACAGGGCCATGATGCGGCTGACGGTGGCAATGCTGGTGAATTTGCCATGAATGCCTCTGGTGGTCGCGGTGGTGATGCAACCCTCATTCAGGGTGTCGCACGCGATCTTGATGGCAATGCTGGCATGGCAAGTGAAACAGATCACCTTGTCGGTAATATTTACATCAATGTGCCTGATTTTGTTGCAGACGGATCAGCCTCTGATCATGAGAAGCCGCAGGATCTGACCTTGGGCTCTGCGCATTCCGCAGGCTCCAAGCGGGTTACCGTTTCTGCCAGCACCAACAATGATGCAGGTGAAAATCTGTCTGTTGCCATGATTGGTCATGGTAGTGAAGCTTGGGCGACTGCCAATAACACAGGCGGTGCCGGTGCTTCTTTCGGTGGAGTGGCGCCAACCAGTAGCCAGACCGAGATTGCCAATGGTGGTCGTGGCGGTGATGTGGATCTTACCCAGAACCAGATCAAGGGCCTGATCACTGTTATGGCCGGTGCGGATGATGCAACCACTGACGGTGATTATTCTGTTCAAATTCTGGCTGAAAAAGGCCCGGCTATTACTGCAGCTGGTAGCTATAACACCATTGTTTCCCAGATTGGTCATGGCCGTGTTGCCGGTGCTTCTGGTGGTGATGGCGGGGCTGGTGATGATGGCCAGCAGCGCGCGGATGGTGGCCGTGGTGGTGATGTGGATCTCACCCAAGCTGCCATTCTCGATGCTCGCATCCTGATTGATACCCACGAGGAAAATGCAGGCGGCAATAGCGACGCTGATTATTACGGCAATGGCATGCTTATTGACAGCTCTGTCAAATTGGGCTCTGGCCAGATTGTTCGCGCGCAAGCCGGTAGCGGTGATCTTGCCTTTATCAATGAAGCGCGTGGTGCGCGCGGCTATTCCTCGGGCGGGAAAGGCGGAGCGGCGACAACAGACAGTGCTGTGATTGAGCAACTCAACCAGACCGCCAATGGTGGCCGCGGTGGTGATGCGACACTCAATCAGGCCGGTTACAGCAATGACATTGTGCTGGATCTGGGTGCCAATGAAGTCTCGGCAACAACCATTGCCGGCGGTGCGCTGACCATCAAAACCCATGTGGATACCATATTTACCGGCACCAATAACCACGTTCTGGGCACTGTTGGTCATGGTGGCTATGGCCATGTATTGGTCAATTCTGGCGGCGCGGGCGGCCTTCGTGATGGCACCTATGCGATCACCAGTGGAGATGACCCCAACCAGCGGACCGATATTGATAATGCCATGCGGATTACTCTTGGTACAGATCGCAATGGTGGTCGGGGCGGCATTGCTGTTTCCAATATCGGCACTAACGGAACTGGTAGGGCTCTTACCGGTCGTGATGGCTATAGTTATGGCCTGAATGACAGTGATGGGGCGGATATTTCCATCACCTTGCATGACAAGATTGACGGGGTTGCTGCTGGCGAGAATGATGGCGTTCTGATCGAAAGCAAGTCTGGACAAGGGGACAACCAGACCCGTTCAATTGATGTGACAAGCTCGCTGATCGGTCATCATGGCTTTAACCGCGCTGATGCGTCTGCGGCCTCTGGTGGCAATGCGTTGCAATTCGTCTTGGCAGCTACCATTTCTGAAGGCAATGGTGGTGATGGCGGGGATTCAACTGCAACAACCGGCTTTGTTGATGGTGATGTGACCATCAGCAATGTGGTTTCTGGCGAGCTGAATAATACCAAAGGTGCTGACGATGTTGATATTGTCATTCGCTCCTTTGAGAATATTGCGACAGATGATGCCAAGCATCGGGCTGAAGCGCGCGTGGGCCATTTGGCATCGGCCGAGGCTTTGGCCGGCAAAGGTGGTTTGAGCGCCAAACCAGGGGCTGGCCCAACTGTTTACCCGGCGACCATCTCGGCTCAAGGCGGTGACGGGGGCGATGCCACCGTTGGTACTGGCCAGTTGAGCGGTCATATTACCCTTACTGCTGAAAATAGCATCAATGTTCTGGCTGATAGTGCCACTGTTGGCAGCGCAACCAATGTGGCCGCTACAGGTCACCGTGTTGAAAGTGAAGCCGTTGCTGGCGTTGGCGGGCAGGGTGGTTTGTCTGCGATTGGCAGCCAGAACCTCTACTTCATCTATGAAGCTCTGCTGGAATATGAAAAGAACGGCCAAAACCTCAATGCTCTGAGCGATTTTGAGCGCAAGCTGGTCTCTGCCTTCTTCAATGGCAATGTTTCCGGTGGTGAGAACCATAGTGGCTATTTTGAGGACAAGGTCGCAACAGCCTTCTTTGAGCGCATCATCGAAGGTCAGCGCGATAATGATGCGACAGCTGGTAGCAGCACCGAACATCGCATTGCAGCCCTGAGCACGGAAGAAGAAGAAGTCTTGATGCGGGTGATGGCGGCTGCCGGTGATGGTGGCCATGCCAAGATCACTCAAGGGGGTGCTATTGGTGGCTCTGCCAATCTCGCAACCAACGGCAATATTCTACTGACGGCACTGTCTCACAATGTCACTGATACGGATCGCGGTATTGTCTTTGCTGCAAGCGACAGTGCAGCCACTGGCGGCATGGCAATGGTGCATGCCGGTCATCAGGCTGAGGTGATTTCTGCCAAAGCTGGTGATGCCGCAGGCGTGCGCGCCTATTCCAATGGCATTGGTGGTGACGGTGGCGATGCCACGGTCACTCAAGAGGCTTTTGCCGGGGATATTACCCTTGATAGCCGCCACGAACTGGCGATTGAGACGCTTGATAATGCGGTCTCCAATGCTGATCTTTATGCCTATGTGGGCCATCGCCAGGCCATTGGGGCAGATCGTGAGAGCTATCGCTCTGATCCGGTTGTTGAAGCTGGTGAGGGCGGCAGCGAGCTTTCCAACCTCTCTTTGGGCTTTAATGGTAATGGCGGTGATGTCACGGTTAATCAACGTGGTGGCACCGGGGCCATTACGTTGCAGGCCTATGAGACTGACAATACCAGCGACAATTTTGTCGGGGCTCATGATGATGGGACCCAGATCAGAATTCGCGCCAATGACGTTGCTAATGGCTCTGGTGAGCATGAAACCCAGGTTGGTCATGATATCCTGCTAGCAAGTGCCAAGGCCGGGGATGCAGGGCGCAGGCATAGTAATCATTCTGCTGTCAGCAATGATGGCGGGGTGCTTTCCAATCTTGTCGGCATTCTTGAAGGCAATGGTGGCGACATCATCGCGACCCAAGGGGCTTTGGACGGCGATATCGCCATCACTGGCCGGGATGATGTTGCTATCACATCCCTGACCACATTGGGTGGTGACAATCGGGTTCTCATTGGTCACGAGCAAGGGGCAGGTATGGATTTTGCTCATACTGCTGCAAGTGCTGATGAAGAGGCTGGCAAGCTGGTTGCAGGTTATGGTGGCGATAGTGTGCCGGACGAGATTGATGCCGATGCCAATGGTCATAGCGGCACTAAAGGTGACGGGGATGGCGGGAATGTGATCCTTACTCAGGAAGGCATTGGTAAATCCGATATCACCATCACCTCGCGGACTGGCGATGTGGATGTTCTTGCGACAGTTGCCACTGGCGGGGATTCCGACACCGAAATCGGTCATCAGCGTCATGCCTATGCAGAAAGTGGTGCCGCTGGTCAGCAGCAAGGATCTTCGGGCAAGAATACAGCAGCCGATGGCGGTGACATTGATGTAACGCGCGGCGCGATTGCTGGCGATATTTTGATCCAGGCCTTGGGGCAGGATGCTACGGCTGGCACACCAAAAGTTAATCGTGAGGTTATTGTTCAAGCCAAAACCGGGCCTTCCGGGTATGCCGAAACTCTGATTGGCCATGAAGAAGATATGATCTTCTATACTGACCAAAATGTCGTCACTGCAGGTGATTATGGCGGTTTCGGTGGTGAATATACCATCGATTATGATGATCTTTTGAACACCTTTGCCTCAAATAATGCAGCGTATAACACTGCCGGAGCGGTTACCATTCGCGATGCCAATAATGCGCGTTCCTGGATGGAAAGTGTTCGCAATGCCGTTCGTCAAGCCAATCGCAATGCTGATCGTCTGCATACTGCCGACCAGCTTAAATTGCACACGGCACTGACGCGTCTGGGAACCGCATTGGCAGATTATGATACTGCCCGTGCGAGCTATGATGCAGCCGGTGATAATGTTGCCCGTGCAACGGCTATGGATGCTATGCGCCAAAGCGCGGCGGATGCCAAGACGGCTTATGATCTGGCGGTTGATGCCTTTGATCTGGGGTCTGCTGATCATAATCAGATCACGGATCATGCGGATGCTGGCGATATTACCTATCACGGAACGGGCACTGTCTCTGGTGACATCACCCTGCAGTCTGCCAATGCCTTTAGTGGTGCCAATCAATATCAAAATGGTGTTGTAGCAGTGCTGGCTGAAGCCGCGACTGGCACACGGGCAGAGAGTGAACTGGGTCACCGCCGGACAATGTATAATGATACCGGGATTGGTGGCGGCCGGAATACACCAGGTGGCACGCCTTCAGGCGGTGTAGCCGGGGATGGCGGTTCCATTACAGCCACGAACAAGACTGATGGTGATGTTACCATCAATGCCCATGAGGTGGTGATCAATTCGAAAGGCACAGCCTCGAGCGAAGTGCATCTGGGTCATGATCTGGAAATCCAGAATAGGGCCGGACGTTCTGATGTAGCAGACGAGATTGGCAATGGTGGTGATATTACCGTTGTTCAGCATGTTGGTCAGGATGATGGCGGTACTATGGGCATTGAATCTGCCAATGTGGTGATCAATACCAACTATCTGGCATCCGCTCTTGCCGTAGGGAGCAATCAGGGCAGCACCAAAGATGGTGAATTGCGCAGTGAATCTGGCAATTCTGCGGTTCATTTGGGTCAGCAGGTTGATCTGCATTCCAATTCTGATAGCGATATTACAACCGGTGGCACCGGGTCTTCCTACCAGAACCGGGGCGGCATGGTTACTTCTACCCAGTTGGTGGATGGTGATATTCAGCTTAGCCTTGATGCGGATAATGATGGCATTTTCCATGATGCAATCATCAAGTCGCAAGACACAGTCGGGGCAACCCAGACACGGCTGGGCCATTTGGCGCATCAGACTGCCACATCCGGCCGCGATGCGACGCATGCTGGTTTGCTTGTCGATGCACTGACAGCAGGGACAACGGCTGATCCGGCAAAAGCCAAGACCGACATTTCCGAAGATGACGGGGATGATGTTACAGCAAACCAGGTTGTTGAAGGTGATATTGCCATCTTCAAGGTTGAGGACCTGCAGATTGCTGCAGCGAGTTCTGCGCCAAATCGGACCTATGTTGGGCATTCTGGCGTCAATATTGCCTTGAGTGGTTCTATTGATGATGCAACCGGGCCGGAAGATGGAGGTGTGGTTGATGCTGACCAGACTATTCGCGGTCTTCTTGCTTTGGGTACAGGTGGCAGTGAGCTGCGTAGCCTTTCCATCGAAACGCTCGCCAATAATGCAGGCGAGGTTCATGTTGGCCATGAGGGAGAACAGCGGGCACAATCTGCTGATGACAACTCAGCCGCAGCAGCCAGCCCGAGTGGCCCTGTAGCACTGAATATGCTGGATGTAGATGCTGATCAGACGATTGATGCAAAGATTGAACTGCATGCAGGGCAAATCAAGCTTTCCTCCAATAATGGACAGGTTCAGGTTGGCCATGAAGGCAAGCATTTCACCGCAACAGATGTTGGCGGGGCGTCAGATGTTGATAGTCAGATCCTCAATGACATTATCGTTCGGGCAACGGGTGTTGATAGCGGCAGCAATGATGCGAACACCATGCTGCAGCCTAGTGTTCACGGTGATCTGATCATTGAGAATATCGTTGCAAGCGGTGGTGCCCAGCTTGGTCATGAGCATGAAAGCTCTGTTGGTCACGGTGCTGGCAATGTAGCGCGCGGTCAGGTGGATAGCCTTCAGGTTATTGGCTCTCATACGGACGCAAATGCTGATGGGGAAGTGGATGATACCTCTGTTCATGTTATCTCCATCGCCACGGCTCGTGATCTTGTGGTGGATAGTCAAGTCGCAGGTGATACCCGTATCGGCCATCACATCTCAGAGACTGCTGATGCTCTGCATTACACCAAAAATGCGGCTGCAGGATCTGTCATGCGGCAGGTGGTTGGCTCTGACATTGTTATCGGTACGCCAGCAGCAGGGATGGCCGGAACAGAAAAGGTTGGCAACAGTCTGATCGTCAAGTCCGCCGGTGGCGGCACAGCGCAGATCGGCCATGAAAGCCCTGGCTCTAACGAGTGGCAGGATGGTGTGACCGCTCAGCTTCTTGATGGGGATATCACCATTGATGTTGGCGCCGATGCTGACGCGCCGGCTGCTAATGGCACAGCAGTTGCGACGCTTGGGGCCGGTGATGATGATGTCATCCTTGATGGCTCTGGTGGTGGCACCGTTCTTGTCGGTCACAATCATGCTGATTTTGCCGAGACAGCGGCTAACGAACATCAGGTTTCTGCAGGTAATATCTGGGTTGAAGCAGGTGCTGACTTCCATGTTCTGACGGGACAGGTTGGCCATAAGCATTATGATTTTGATGGGTCTGCAAATATCAAATCGACCAATGTGTCTGGTGCAGGGACTGTTCGCAACCGCATTCGTGGTAACACCACTTTGGGCGCGGCGCAGAATACTGCCGCTCAAGATGCCAATGTTACTCCAAAGGTCATGCTGCTCAATACAGCGGATATCAATTCTGGTTATGGCGGCAAGGCGTCTAAGGATGTTGATGGGCAGTTGCGCTTCTTCATGTCGTCTCAGGAAAATTTGACGATTGAAGCGCCTGTGCGTTTCAATGACAGTGTGAGTGGTGCAGATGCAGTAACAGTCCGTGATGCATCACCTGCCAATGTCTTTACCGGTACGGGCGGCACAACAGACCACGAGCACTTGTTCGAGACGATGTCTGGCCTTGCAGCCTATGAGGATGACAAGATTGGGGATGGCAATTACGGCTTCTATTTTGGAGAGGTAGAAGCTCCTGCCACTACGACCAACAATGAAATCGAGGTTCCGGTTCAACGCTTCTTTAGCATCAATTACCAGTCTATTCGGGTTATTCATCGCAATGGACCGCGAAGTGTCGGGACTATCAATCTTGGTGGTCTTGATGATGATATGGTTGTTGGGACCGGCTCTTTTGATCTGCTTTGTGAAAATGGGGCACAGGATTGCGGGTCTTCCGTTCGCTTCTTCCCGGCAGTCGGTGGCAGCACTTCCTCTTCAGGTGGCTTTGGTTCTGCCAGTGGTAGCCTTGGCCTCTCCTTGCCAAGCATTGAAGATGAAGACGAGCGCAAAAAGCGTGGTGAAGCTGGTCAAGGGCAGGGCACATCGCCAAGTGCGGGCACCAACCCTGCTTCAGGTCAGCAAGCGTCTGCAAATAGTGTGATTGCACGCCAGCAGCCTGTCGTATTAGCGCAAACACTTGCCAAACCAGAGCGGCTTCAACCTCAAAGCGAGGATATTGTCGTGGCCTCAACGCCATCTTCTTCTGGTGTGAGCCATACATTTACAAATCAGCTTCGCTCGGCCCCTGCACCTCTGCAGGCGCGGGCAGGGCAGGCCTTGCAAATTGAGACACAATCACAAGCCACAGGTGCAAGCCTGACCCTTGAAGCTGGATATGGCCAGATGTTGGCAACCGGAGTGAATTCACAACAGATCTTGCGGCAGATTGGCTACGCGAATGCACTATCGAGTGCATCGAGCTATGACCTTTTTGCAACAAATGGGTCGTAAATGCGTGGTTTAGACTATCTACAGGTTGCAGCATTTTGGGTGCTGCTATACACAAAGCAAGCGACTAGAGAGCATGCGAGGGCTCTAAAAAATGGTTGAAGTGAATACAGGTATAATGCGTAAGGCTGTGGCTTTGGGGGCTATGGTCGTCTTGTCGGGGGCCTTGCTATCAAGTGTTTCTTCTGTCTCTGCGCGCAATCTTGAAGATTACAGCCAAGGCTTGCCAAAGCCGTCAAAAGAACAGGTCCGCCTGACACCGCAATCCATGCAGAATGGATCAACGGATGAAAGCGTTCTCGTTCCTGCTCTCAACGGTATCGTGGTTGTTACCAAGCCAGATGATGTCCGCCTCTCAGGAGTTTCAGCAAGCGGTGTTGTCATCGAAGATGATGTGATCCCTGCTTCTGTTCAGGCTGCTGCTGCAGGCTATATCGGTAAACCGGTCTCTCTCGCAAATCTTGACCGGATGACGCGCGATATGGTTCTGGCTTTCAGAAGCGCCGGAATGCCTGTGGTCAATGTTGTTGTACCACCGCAGGATATTACTGCTGGCTCTGTGCAGGTCATTGCTGTTGTTGGCCGGATGGGGAAACTTACTATCACTGGTCAAGCCAAAGATCTGAATTATTATTCAGAAGGCTTTGAGCTTGAAGAGGGTGAAGTGGTTAGCGAAGCCAAGGTTCTGGATCAGCTTCGCTGGAAGAGCCGCCGGGCGCATCGTAATGTTACCGCGATTTATGCTCCTGGTTCTGGTTTTAGTGAAACCGACATTACGTTTGATGTTGATGAGCAGAAACCATGGTCGGTATTCTCGGGTGTTGATAATACGGGCAATAGTACGGTTGGCGACTATCGCATCTTTGCCGGTGCCGTGATTGGTGATTTGTGGGGCCTTGATCATGAGATGTCCTATCAGTTCACTACTTCTGAGGAAGGGCCCAAGCATCTTGGGGCGCATGTGGTTTCCTACACTTTGCCGGTGCCTTTTGCTTCCAGAACGGATCTGAACTTGCTCGGTAGTTATGTTAGCTCTGAGGGTAAAGGGTCAATCACCAAGCAAACCGGTGAAAGCTACCAGCTAAGCGCTAATTTCCTGTCTCAATTGCCTCGCACAATGGGGATTTCGCTCGATGCGCGCTATGGGTATGAGTTCAAGAGCAGCAATAATGATCTTGAATTTGGTGGTTTGACTGCCAGCTCTACCCGCACCGAGATTTCTCAGTTCTATGCCCAGATTCTGGGGCAGAAGAACTGGGCTTGGGGTTTGTCCAACTTTAATGCAGGTCTATGGGTTTCTCCCGGCAAGATGACCAGCAAGAACTTTGATTCTGCTTTCCGGCAGGCTCGTGCTGGAACTTCGGCCTCCTACGCCATTTTGCGTGCGGGTCTGGAGCAGTCCATCAACCTGCCAAAGGATATAATTCTGACGGTCGATGCCGAGACTCAATGGGCATCTGAGCGACTATTGGCCAGTGAGATGATGTATCTTGGTGGCATGCGTACCATTCGCGGCTTTACTGAAAATGTAGCCAAGGGTGATAATGGGGCTATGGCTCGGATTGAACTCAATTCTCCCGGTTTTCAGCTTCTTGGCCGTGCAAGCGATATCAAGGATCAGATTCGCGCTTTTGCCTTCTTTGATGTCGGGACTGTGAGCAATAACGGCACGTTGGTCGCCGGTGATGTGGATACCATGCTTGCCGGGGCTGGTCTTGGGCTTAAATATCAGATTGCCAATCATCTTGATGCTCAGCTGGGCTATGGCTGGAAAGTTCTTGACGATGATAATGTCGAGAAAGATGACGGTGCCTTGCACTTCCGCATGGTTGTTCGCTACTAGGCCATGACTGTGTCTCAAACAATGAAAAAAGGTAATCGGCAGGTGTCTCCTGCGGATTACCTTGTGCGCACCGTCACGGAAATTGATCAGCAAATCTACACTGCTCTTCAGTCCATGAAGGCTGCAAAACCGGATCCCAAGAATCCCAATTCCTATATTGTGACAGATGTCGAAAAGGCCAAGTCACAAACTATCATGCCGTTCATTCTCAATGAATATGGCAAGGAAGGCTGGCGCCTTGTTGCTGTCAACAAGATGGAATGCTTCATCTTTGTTCGTGATCTGAGCAAAGCGCCCGTTGCCTATAAGGTGTTAACGCCAGCGGATCTTGATAAGGCGGCGATTAAAATCCTGCAGACTGATGGGGCTGCCCAAGTTGTCTCTGATGAGAATAACGAGGCAAGACTGGAAATTTCAGATCCTCAGAAGGCTAAAATCCAGTCTGTTTTGCCTAAAGTCCTTGGTGCTTTGGCTGAAGAAGGGTGGGAGCTTGCAGCAATTAGCGGCCCACAACTTCATATTTTTTGTCGCGCGGCCTAAATGGGCTGGTGCGCTCTGCACTCTAGTTATCTATGGAACTCTTATGCGTAACTTGTTTCTAAAAGCTTTGGCAGCGGCTCTGTTGTCTGTTTCTTTCTCTTCCTCTTCACTGGCTCAAAGTGATATCGCTCCAGTGCCTACCAGTTCTGTCGAAACCTATGGAGCCTGGAAGCTTCAGTGTTCGCATATTGCCCAAAAGGTAAAAGAGAAAGAGGGTGATAAAAAAGCAGGGAAGAAGGCCGCTAAGAAAGTGGCCAAAGATACTGTTCGCACCGTGTGCGAAGTTGTTCAGCCCTATTCAAATCGGAAAACCGGCAATGAAATTGCCCGTCTGGTTTTTGCAAAAAATACCGATGGCAAAAAGGGTGTAAGAGCAATTTTGCGCACTCTTGTTGATCTTTCCTTCAAGAACCAGCCCGTGCTGATGGATGACAAAGCCGAACTGGCAAAAGGAGAGTTCCAGAATTGTGCCGGACAATTCTGTTATATTACTTTCACAATTGATAAAGAGGCTCGCAAGAAAATTGCTGCTGCAAAGGCTTTGAACTTCCAGTTCCCTCTTGCCCGTGGCAATAATATCAAGATTCAGGCTGAAGAAGCTGGCTTGAGCGATGCTTTGAATGCTCTCGAGAGCAAGTAGGCTGAATTGATAATTTAGGAATTTCCAAGGCCGCTGGCGGTGCGGCCTTCCGGGTTGGAGAATAGCATGAGCAAGAAAAACAAAAAAACACAGGCTGAGAAGAAGGTAGAGCCGGTGATTTATTCCAAGGTGGAGCCCCTTAATGCTGAGCGTCATGGAGCGCTTAAGCTAAAGGCTGTTGCGGATCAGGCTCATGTCCGGTCTATGAATTCAGTTATGCTGACAACAACAGAGTTTCCTTCTGCTGCTCAGAACTATCCCATTGTTTTTGCAAAGGTTGAAGACAGCTTTGTGCCCTTTGTGGTGACCGGCTATAAACAGGGCGAGAACCTTTATGTTGGTGAGGATGGCCGCTGGCGCGAGGATAGCTATATTCCTGCCTTTGTTCGCCGCTATCCCTTCACCTTTATGGAAGATACCGAAAAAGGGTCGCTGACTTTGTGCATTGATGCTGCCAGTTCTTTGCTTTCAGAAGAAGAAGGGGAGCTTCTCTATAAGGATGGTAAACCATCTGAGCTGATTGATAATGCTCTTGCTTTTACCAAAGCGTTTCATCTGGAAGCTGAGAAGACGAAGATCTTTTGCAAACAGCTGGTCGAGGCGGATTTGTTGGTTGAGCAAAATGCCAATTTCACCTTGCCGGGTAATGAAACTGCCGTCATTTCCGGTTTCTCTATTGTCGATGAAAAGAAATTTAGTGAGCTGGATGATGAGGCGTTTTTGGCCCTGCGCAAAACCGGGGCACTGGATGCTATCTATTGCCATCTGATTTCTATGCGCAGCTGGGGGGAAATTCTTTCTGGCAAGGCTAATCAGCTAGATGCCGAAAAGAAAGCTTCCTAGAGAAGCTATTTCCTGCGGGTTAGCTTTTGTTTTCCTGATTTGGGCCACCGAGCAGCATAAACCGCCGCGCCGAGTGCCTGGCTGGTTATGCTGCCCGGTGGCTTTTTATTTTTAGGCGAATCAAAAGCAGGGCCCTTATGGGACCCTAGAATGTTTTCTTGCTTGATTATAAAGTTTTCCATCGAGAACATGATAAGAACAGGTGTGATTGTTTCTTTTTAATCAAAAGTTTACTTTCTTTGTTGAAATATAGAACAAATAGTGTACATTAATCATGGTTGCACTGATGTGCCGGCTATGAAAAATGGGGCTCAGAATGGTTCAGAATAGTCTCCGACTGGTTGAAGGAAGCAGCATGGATAAGACAAAGGCACTGGAAGCCGCCCTCTCACAGATTGATCGTGCTTTTGGTAAAGGCTCTGTGATGAAACTCGGCCAGCGAGAAGTGGTTGAGATTGATGCTATCCCGACCGGTTCTTTGGGGCTTGATATTGCCTTGGGGATTGGCGGTCTGCCAAAAGGGCGGATTATTGAGGTCTATGGCCCTGAATCCTCTGGTAAAACCACATTGGCTCTGCACTGCGTTGCGGAATCACAAAAGCGTGGCGGTATTTGCGCCTTTGTTGATGCCGAGCATGCTTTGGACCCTGTCTATGCCCGCAAACTGGGTGTTGATATTGATAATCTGCTGATTTCCCAGCCCGATGCTGGTGAGCAGGCGCTGGAGATTGCAGATACCCTCGTTCGCTCGGGTGCGGTGGATGTTTTGGTGGTTGATTCTGTAGCTGCTCTCACGCCCAAGGCCGAGCTTGAAGGGGAGATGGGGGATTCCTTGCCCGGTTTGCAGGCGCGCCTTATGAGCCAGGCTATGCGTAAACTGACCGGTTCTATTTCCCGCACCAATTGTATGGTGATTTTCATCAATCAGATTCGTATGAAAATCGGTGTTATGTTTGGTAGCCCCGAGACCACAACAGGCGGCAATGCGCTTAAATTCTATTCGTCCGTTCGTCTTGATATTCGCCGCACGGGAGCCATTAAGGATCGCGATGAGGTGGTTGGCAACCAGACCCGTGTGAAAGTGGTCAAGAACAAGGTGGCAGCGCCCTTCAAGCAAGTTGAGTTTGACATCATGTATGGTGAGGGCATTTCCAAGACAGGGGAATTGCTGGATCTGGGTGTGAAAGCTGGCATCGTTGATAAATCCGGGGCCTGGTTCTCCTATGACAGTCAGCGCCTTGGGCAGGGCCGCGAGAATTCCAAAACCTTCTTGCGCGAAAATCCGGAAATTGCAGAAGAGATCGAAATGGCTATTCGCCAGAATGCCGGTTTGAATGGCGGTGATTTGATTGACGAAGCTGTGCCCGAAGAAGGGGATGAATAGCAAAGGGCTATCAGAGCTAAATGCGCTTCTTGCTCTTCGCTTTCTTGCGGTGAATATGATGACAGCCAAGGCTTTATGCTTTGGCTGTTTTTGTTTGAGCTGCATTTGTCCACGTTTGCAGTGGTTGCTTTTTAAATTTTCTAAAAAATGCGAATTTGCGCGATGAAAATGCAATTCCGACTGCCAATTTGATAGACACAGCCTTTGTCCCTCGCTAAAACCGCGAAGAGATAGATTGGTTATGCCATATGAACTTGCCTCAAAATGGGGTTTTCACATCGTGGCACAGAAACGGAAATTGGTGAATTTATGTCTGGCGTGAATGAGATCCGGTCAACTTTCCTGAATTACTTCGGTGACAACAATCATAAGATTGTTGACTCAGGTCCGTTGGTTCCTCGCAATGATCCAACCTTGATGTTCACCAATGCGGGTATGGTCCAGTTCAAAAATTTGTTTACCGGCTTGGAACAGCGCGATTATTCGCGCGCTGTTACTTCGCAAAAATGCGTGCGTGCTGGTGGTAAGCATAACGATTTGGACAATGTTGGCTATACCGCGCGCCATCACACATTCTTTGAAATGCTGGGTAATTTCTCCTTTGGGGATTATTTCAAGGAAGATGCGATTGAGCTGTCCTGGAATCTGATCACCAAAGAGTTTGGTCTTCCCAAAGATAAGCTTCTGGTGACCGTTTATCACGAAGATGATGAGGCTTTTAATCTTTGGAAGAAGATTGGCGGCTTGTCTGACGACAAAATCATCCGCATTGCGACAAGCGATAACTTCTGGTCCATGGGTGAGACGGGCCCTTGCGGCCCGTGCTCCGAGATTTTCTATGATCATGGCGATCATATCTGGGGTGGCCCTCCAGGTTCACCTGAAGAGGATGGCGATCGTTTTATTGAAATTTGGAATCTTGTTTTCATGCAGTTTGAGCAGATTTCAAAAGATGAACGGATCAATCTGCCCAAGCCGTCTATTGATACCGGTATGGGGCTGGAGCGAATTGCTGCGGTGCTGCAAGGCACTCATGACAATTACCAGACCGATTTGTTCCGCGCGCTCATTCACAATAGTGTGGATCTGACGGGTAAGGAAGAAGAGGGTGAGGCAGCTGCCTCTCACCGTGTGATTGCCGACCATTTGCGTTCTACCAGTTTCCTGATTGCGGATGGCGTTCTGCCATCCAGTGAAGGGCGCGGTTATGTTCTGCGCCGTATCATGCGCCGCGCCATGCGTCATGCACGCCTGCTCGGGGCGCAGGAGCCGGTCATCTACAAAATGGTGCCAACCCTGCTTCGCGAAATGGGGCAGGCCTTCCCTGAACTGATCCGTGCAGAAGCTTTGATTACTGAAACGCTCAAGCTGGAAGAGGCCCGCTTTGGCAAAACTCTTAGCCGTGGTTTGCAGCTTCTGGATGATGCGACAGATGGCATGGGCGAGGGCGCTAGTCTTGATGGTGAGACAGCCTTCAAGCTCTATGACACTTATGGCTTCCCGCTTGATTTGACGCAGGATGCTCTTCGGGCGCGCAATATCTCTGTTGATACCGATGGCTTTGATGTGGCCATGGAGCGGCAGAAAGCTGAAGCGCGTGCCAATTGGGGCGGCTCAGGGGAAGCGGCGACAGAAGCAGTTTGGTTTGACTTGAAAGAGAAGACCGGTAGCTCAGAGTTTTTGGGGTATGAAACCGAAAGCGCGGAAGGTGCTGTGGTTGGCCTGATCAAGGATGGCGAGATTGTTGAGGCTTTGGCTGCTGGCGATGAAGGGGCGGTTGTTCTTAATCAGACGCCATTTTATGGCGAGTCTGGTGGCCAGGTCGGCGATAAGGGCGTCATGCTTGCCGATGGTGTGCGCTTTGAAGTGTCTGATACGGTCAAAAAGGCTGATGGCATGTTTGTGCATCTGGGCAAACTTGCTGAAGGTAAATTGGGCTTGGGTGACGCGCTTGAACTAAAAGTCGAGACCAGCCGCCGCACGGCCATTCGCTCCAACCATTCCGCGACCCATCTATTGCATGAAGCCCTGCGCGAGACCCTTGGCGATCATGTGGCGCAGAAAGGGTCTTTGGTCTCTTCTGAGCGTTTGCGCTTTGACTTTTCCCATCCCAAGCCAATGTCCGGTGATGAAATCGCCAATGTCGAGAGTATGGTCAATGAAATCATCCTGCAAAATGGCGCTGTAGAAACCCGCGTTATGGCGGTTGATGATGCTATCGAAGCCGGGGCGATGGCTTTGTTTGGTGAAAAATATGGTGAGGAAGTGCGCGTTGTCTCTATGGGGCAAGCCGTGCGCGGTGAGAAAGCCGGCAAGACCTATTCTGTTGAGCTGTGCGGCGGCACCCATGTGAAGCGGACTGGCGATATTGGCCTTGCAACGATTGTTTCTGAAAGTGCTGTAGCTGCTGGCGTGCGCCGTCTTGAAGCGCTGACCGGAGATGATGCCCGCGAATATCTGCAACAGCAGGATGCGCGCGTGAAAGAAGCGGCCAATGTGCTGAAAGTTGCGCCTGCTGATCTGGTTGATCGTTTGGAGGCCTTGGTTGCTGATCGCAAGAAGCTGGAAAAAGAGCTGGCCGATGTGCGCCGCAAGCTGGCCATGGGTGGCGGTCAAGCCGGAGGCGACAGCCATGAAGATGTCAATGGCATCAAATTCATGGCCAAAGTTGCTGAAGGGATTTCGCCCAAAGATCTGAAAGGCCTTGTTGATCAGGGTAAGGAAACACTGGGCTCTGGTGTTGTTGTTCTGATCGGTGTGTCTGACGATGGCAAGGTTGGGATTGTTGCCGGTGTGACCAAGGATCTGACCGATCGGGTTAATGCAGTTGATCTGGTGAAGATTGCAGCAGAAATCCTTGGTGGTCGTGGTGGCGGCGGGCGCCCTGATATGGCCCAGGCTGGCGGTAAGGATGCAGCCCGCTCTGATGAGGCTATTGCGGCGATTAAAGACCGTGTTGCGGCTTGCTAGATCGTAGGGCAGGCTACAGCCGAAATTGAGAATAGATCAAAAGGCGCGGTTCTTTTCAGGATCGCGCCTTTTTTGTCGGGATTTGCCTTTTAGGCGCTTGCATACAGTTGGCTACGCGATCTTACCTTGCGCTTTTGTTTTGCGCGTGAGCGAAAAAAGGCGTCTTTAAAGGCGCTCGAAAAGAGGGGCCTTGAGAGCTGATCTATCAATGTGGGGAGAGGTAAAGAGTGACTGCCTGACCAATCGAGGTGGTGGGCAAGCGGGTGATCAGGCAGCCACCGGACTATAAAAATAGTCACATGATGTACGTAGCTCAATTTGGATCAGTCGTAAATAGTAGAATTGCAGGAAATTCCCTTATCACCCCTGATCTCTGGCCAAATGGTAGGTCTGGCTTGGGTAATTAAACTGTCTGTCGTTTGTTTTTTGATGTTAATTGTCTGATTTAAAATAGAAAAATAGAACTTATCTTTCCGGGTTTCCCCTTTGGTCAGCCCTGTCAAAAATACCTGTTTAAAAAAGTCACAAAAACAGAAAAGGCGCTGCATTTCTGCAACGCCTCATAAGCTTACTTAAGGGAATAAAGTGGGAAAAGAGTGTTCGACTAGCAATTTTTGCGTCGCTCTTATCTTCTTTTCCCAATTTCCGTGATGTTTGATTGATGCGTCAGTCAAACAAAATAGGATTTAGCCCATTGCCTTTTGCAGGTTTTGGTCAACTGCATCAAGGAAGCCAGTGGTGGACAGCCATTCCTGATCCGGGCCAACCAGAAGGGCCAGATCCTTGGTCATTTGGCCACTCTCTACGGTGCGCACAATTACCTGCTCAAGGGTTGTGGCGAACTTGGCCAGTTCTGCACTGTTGTCCAGTTTAGCGCGGTGCTTCAGACCACCTGTCCAGGCAAAAATGGATGCGATGGAGTTGGTGGAGGTTTCCTCGCCCTTCTGGTGTTGGCGATAGTGGCGGGTCACGGTGCCGTGTGCAGCTTCTGCTTCCACAATCTTGCCGTCCGGTGTCATCAGCTGGGACGTCATAAGGCCAAGGGAGCCAAAGCCCTGCGCCACGGTGTCAGACTGCACATCGCCGTCATAGTTTTTACAAGCCCAGACAAAGCCGCCATTCCATTTCATGGCGCAAGCGACCATATCGTCAATCAGGCGGTGCTCATAATGGATGCCTGCTTTTTTGAACTGCTCTTCGAACTCTTCCTCATAAACAACCTGGAACAGATCCTTGAAGCGGCCATCATAGGCTTTAAGGATGGTGTTTTTGGTGGAGAGGAAGACAGGCCAACCAAGTGACAGGCCATAATTGAAGGAGGCGCGTGCAAAATCCTTGATGGATTCATCAAGGTTATACATGCCCATGGCCACGCCAGCCGCGGGGGCGTCATAGACATCTTTTTCGATGATGGTGCCATCTTCGCCGACAAATTTCATGGTCAGTTTGCCCTTGCCGGGGAAGAGGAAGTCAGTTGCACGATATTGATCACCAAAAGCGTGGCGACCGATCACGATGGGCTGTGTCCAGCCGGGGACCAGACGCGGAACATTGGAGCAGATGATCGGTTGGCGGAAGACAACGCCGCCCAGAATGTTGCGGATGGTGCCGTTCGGAGAGCGATACATGCGTTTGAGGTTAAACTCTTCAACGCGCTGCTCATCCGGAGTGATGGTGGCACATTTGATGCCAACGCCATATTTCTTGATGGCTTCTGCCGCATCAACGGTGATCTGGTCATCCGTTTCGTCGCGGGTTTCGATGCCCAGATCGTAATATTTAAGATCGATATCCAGATAAGGCAGGATGAGTTTTTGTTTGATGAAATCCCAGATAATGCGGGTCATTTCATCGCCGTCGAGCTCGACGACCGGATTGGCTACCTTGATCTTGGACATAGGCATCAGACCTCATTTTGATGTGCCTAACCTGGCGCGCCCCCCTAATGAGGGTGCTGGAGGAGGAACAGAGTCAGGCAACCGAACTGTGAGGCTCATATAGCATTGTGAGCAGGTGCGGCAAAGGGTGACAGGTGGCAATTTGTAGCTCTTTTCCATAATTTCAGCAGCTTTTTGCCGCCTTTGGCGAGAAAGGCTTGCAATGGTTGGAGGGGTGGGTCATGTACTGGCCCTGAAATCAGGATGAGGGTGCTTATAAATGAGGCAACATATCCTTGTTTTCCCTTAAGACTGATGTCGTAGAAAAAGACGCAAAGCAGGTTTTGGCATGGATCCGGTCATTATTTTGGTAGAGCCACAAATGGGTGAAAATATTGGGATGGCAGCGCGAGCCATGGCCAATTTTGGAGTGACGGATTTGCGTCTTGTCCGGCCTCGTGATGGTTGGCCAAGCGAGAAGGCCCGCAATGCTTCAGGGCGGGCGGATCATGTGATTGAGAAAACCGAAGTGTTTGAGACGCTGGAAGAGGCGGTTGCGGATCTGGAAATGCTCTATGCAACCACCGCGCGGCAGCGGGGTATGCTCAAGCCGGTTCATCATCCGGTAGAAGCGGCGCAAGGCATGCGGCACATCACCAATCGGGGGGGCAAGGTTGGCGTGCTGTTCGGTCGCGAACGCTGGGGGTTGAATAATGAAGAAATTGCCTTGTCGAACGTGATTTTGACCCTGCCGGTGGATCCTGATTTTTCTTCGCTCAATATTGCGCAGGCTGTTTTGATCATCTGCTATGAATGGCGTATGTCGGGCGATGAGCGTGAGGCGGCCTTGCCTTTTTCCGAGCCAGATCTGCCGCGGGCGAGTAAAGAAGATATGGTCCGGCTGTTCGAGCATTTGGAAAGTGCGCTTGACGAGACCAACTTCTTCCGCCCGCCAGAGAAGAGAAGCCATATGGTGCAGAATTTGCGTAATATATTGCAAAAGGGCGACTGGGCGACGCAGGAAGTGCGCACCTTGCGGGGGGTTATTGCCTCGCTTCAGCGCTATCATGAAAGAAAGCAAGATTAGGCCTGAGCATGATTGGTAAGAAGAAGGCAAAAATTCTGGTTTTTGATTCCGGTTTTGGCGGCTTGTCCGTCTTGCTTGCCTTGTTTCGCACCATTCCGGCAGCTGACTATATCTATTTGGCCGATGATGCCCGCTTCCCTTATGGCGAGTTGGACGAGCAGGAGCTGACACAGGGGCTTGAGCGGCTGCTGAAAGAGGCTTGTAGGACGCATCAGCCAGATTTGATTGTGATTGCCTGTAACAGTGCCTCCACCATTGCCTTGCCCACTTTGCGCAGCGCGCTTGATTTGCCGGTGGTTGGTATTGTGCCGGGCATCAAGCCAGCGGCCCTTGCCAGCCAAAGCGGGCATATTTCCGTTTTGGCGACGCCGGGCACCATGAAACGCTCGCTTACCCATGAGCTTGTTCGCGAATTTGCGGGCGATTGTCAGGTCAATCTTGTGGCCTGTCCGCGATTGGCGGAAATGGCCGAGCGCTTTGTTCTGGAAGGGGCATGGGACAGTACGGAACTAGGCAGGGAAGTCGGCGCGGCCTTTGTAGAGGATGGCGGCATAAAAACCGATGTGGTGGTGCTTGGATGCACCCATTACCCTCTAATCCAATCAGCCCTTGATCGCGTGACGCCGTGGCCAGTGCTCTGGATTGATCCGGCCCCTGCGGTCGCGCGCCGCGTTATGCTTTTGCTGGGGCAGGAGTGGCAGGATTGTGTGGCCAACAGGCAAGCCGCTCATGGGGATTTGTCGGCTTCGTTTGGTGGCTCCATCCGCTTTTTGTCGACGGGTGAGGGGGCTTCCCGCCTTACAACAGCCTGGGCGCGGCTGCGTCCGGATTTTGTAAATCACTAAGGCAGCGCGCCTTAAAATGGGGCGAGACGAGCTGCTTTTTTTGAAATTGCTGCGAGATACAGCAAAAAAGGCGCAAAAAGCCCTCAAAAGCGTCTGGAAGCGTTTGACTCTGCCTGTATGAGAGACTAAACAATCTTCATTCGAAAGAGGGGCTTGTTCGGCAGGCCCCCTTTTGTTGTTTAACGCACCCGCGAGACCCAAAGGGCGCATCCTTGGGTCTCTGTCGATTTTGATTGATGGCTTTGCCTGATATCGAGGTCTAGGAGGGGCGCGTTTTCTGAAAAATTGAGATAAGGAAAACACGCGATGACTAAGCGCCATTCGCAGAAATACAAAATTGACCGCCGCATGGGCGAAAATATCTGGGGCCGTCCTAAGTCTCCAGTAAACCGCCGCGAATATGGTCCAGGCCAGCACGGCCAGCGCCGTAAAGGCAAATTGTCTGACTTCGGTATTCAGCTGCGCGCCAAGCAGAAGCTGAAAGGTTACTATGGTAACATTTCCGAAAAGCAGTTCTTGCGGATCTATAAAGAAGCCAACCGGATCAAAGGTGATACCTCCGAGAACCTGATTGGCCTGCTTGAGTCTCGTCTGGACGCGCTCGTTTATCGTGCCAAGTTCGTTTCTACCGTTTTTGCTGCCCGTCAGTTCGTGAACCACGGTCATGTTAAAGTGAACGGCAAGAAAGTGAACATTCCTTCCTATCGCTGTAAGCCTGGCGATGTGATCGAAGTGCGCGATTCTTCCAAGCAGCTGGCTATCGTTATCGAAGCCTCTCAGCTCGCTGAGCGTGACGTTCCTGATTATGTTGAAGTTGACCATGGCAAAATGGTTGCAACCTTCAAATCTCTGCCACAGCTGGCTGACGTTCCATACCCAGTGATCATGGAACCAAACCTGGTGGTCGAATTCTACTCCCGCTAAGGGACGCGAATTTACGTTTTCGATATGGGAAAAGGCCGCCTTGTTTGGCGGCCTTTTCTGTTTCTGCTCTGGGCAAGTCTGCGTGACCAAGCCAGATCCGGCTTACGTACCAGAGTGGATATCCATCAGCTTATAGAATGCGCCCCAGAACGCCCTGTAGCAAAGCCCCTTAGAAAGCTCTGTCATGATTGAAACAGCCATGGATGAAAGTGCAATCGCGCCTCAAGAACCAGAGACCCTTGAGGGAAGTGTTGAAGATGGTTTGTGCCATCCCATGTTTCGCAAGGCCCCCAGTTCGGTTGCTTTCAAAAAGCTGCGCAAGCGGCTTTTGCGCAATGTGCGCGAGGCGATGGACGATTACAATATGACCACCAAGGGCAAAAAGTGGCTGGTCTGTATGTCCGGGGGTAAGGATTCTTATGGCCTTCTGGCGCTGCTGCTTGATTTGAAATGGCGCGGGCATCTGGATGTCGATATTCTGGCGGCCAATCTTGATCAGGCACAGCCCGGCTTTCCGTCCGATATTCTGCCAGCCTATTTTGAAGAGAATGCCATTCCCTATCATATCGAGCGGCAGGATACCTATTCCATCGTCAAGGAGAAGATCCCTGAGGGCAATACCTATTGCTCCCTTTGCTCTCGCCTGCGCCGGGCCAATTTGTACCGCGTTGCGCGTGAGCATGGATGTGACGCCATTATTCTGGGCCATCACAGGGACGATATTCTGGAGACTTTCTTTCTCAATCTGATGCATGGGGGGCGTCTTGCCTCGATGCCGCCCAAGCTGAAGAATGAAGAGGGGGATCTGATGGTCTTCCGCCCGCTCGCCTATTGCGCTGAGGCGGATTTAGAGAAGTTTGCCGAACATATGAAATTTCCCATCATTCCATGCGATCTATGCGGCTCGCAGGACGGGTTGCAGCGCCAGCAGGTCAAAGCCATGCTACAGGGCTTTGAAGCGCAGCATAAGGGCCGCACGCAGGTGATGTTCCGGGCGCTCAAAAATATCCGTCCCTCCCATATGCTTGATACCGATCTGTTTGATTTCAAAGGCCTTAGTACCGAAGATAGCGAGCTGGGCGACGATCATGATGATGGGGAAGGTTGCGGGGCTGTGACAGCCCTGTCCGAGAGCTTCTTGCGCATGCATGAGGCAGACTAGGTTGACTAGCTTCTGTCTTTGCTGGCTCTTTTCGCAAAGAGGCTGAGAGCGATTAAGTTTCACACAAAAAAGCCCGCCTCCTGATGGAAGCGGGCTTTTTTATTGAAGTTCCAAGTGCGCTTTAAATGTGGGCTTAAGCTGTCACTTTGGAATTGATCAGTTCCTGCAATTCCTGGCTCTGGAACATTTCGCGGACAATGTCGCAACCGCCAACAAACTCACCCTTTACATAGAGTTGAGGGATGGTTGGCCAGTTGGAATAGTCCTTGATGCCCTGACGCAGGTCATCGGATTCCAGCACATTGATCCCTTTATAGGGAACCTGAAGGTAATCCATGATCTGAACCACCTGACCGGAAAAACCACATTGCGGGAAGCTGGGCGTGCCTTTCATGAAGACTACGATATCGTTGGATTTGACTTCGTTATCGATCCAGGCATTGATGTCGCTCATAGATCCGTCCTTTGCTTGTCTTGTTTGCGCCTGGACCATCTTCAAGTCAGGCCGGGGAAGCCTTGTCGTTGGTCAAATCGGCGCTGGATAATTGCCTTGCTGCTGTGCCCCTATGTCTGGCTACGGACTTGTAGCCAGCTTGGGATTTGCAGCACTGTAAGGCAATTGATGATATCGGGGTTATTTAGGCACTGATGTTTGCAGGGCAAGGGCATGCAGCTCTCCGCCCATATTGCCTTTCAGTGCTTCATAAATCATCTGATGTTGCTGTACGCGGGATTTGTCGCGGAAGCTTTCCGAGACGACCTCAGCGGCAAAATGGTCGCCATCACCAGCCAGATCACGGATGGTAACATCGGCATCGGGCAGGGCTTCCTTGATCAGGGTTTCAATTTCGCGTGCATCCATTGGCATGGTTGGCCTCCTCACAAATTAGTCGCAGCGCTGGCAAGGCCTGCCATTGCAGACGAGAAACCAGCCAGACGGGTCTGGCTGGATCAACCTTTTTGGCGTTATAGCAGCTTGGCTGCTGTAAAGCCTTAGGATTGGGTCATATAGTTCGGGAACCAATCTTCGTGTGCGCTGTTCAATTTTGCAACGGAAATGCTGCCATGACCCACGACTTTTAGATCTTTTCCGGTCACAAAGCCCAATTTGTCTGCGGGAATGTTAGCTTTTTGCGCTAAATCCAGCAACGCATCAGCCTGATTGGCTGCACAGGTGATCAGATAACGGGCCTGATCTTCTGCGTAAAAGGCAATATGGGCATTCTCAGAAGGCAATTCAATATCTGCGCCAAGGCCAGACTTCATGGCCATTTCAGCAACGCCAACCCCAAGACCGCCGTCAGAGAGGTCATGAGCGGCATTGATGGCACCGGAGCGGATGGAAGTGCGCACAAAATCCCCTGTTGCCTTTTCTTTTGCCAGATCAACAGAAGGAGGAGCGCCTTCTTCGCGGCCCAGAATTTCGCGCACATACAGGCTCTGCCCCATCTCTGTGCCATGCCCACCGATGAGCAGAATGACATCGCCTTCTGCAATAAAGCTGTTGCCGCAGGCAATAGCGACATCAGGAAGCAGGCCAACTGCGCCAATGGCGGGGGTTGGCAGGATGGCTTCGCCGGATGTTTCGTTATAGAGCGAAACGTTGCCCGAGACGATTGGCATATCAAGGGCTGAACAGGCTTCACCAATGCCTTTGATACAGCCGACAAACTGGCCCATAATTTCCGGCTTTTCAGGATTGCCGAAATTAAGGTTGTCGGTTGTGGCCAGAGGCTCGGCACCCACAGCGTTGAGGTTACGCCAGCATTCTGCAACGGCCTGTTTGCCGCCTTCAAACGGATCAGCCTTACAATAACGCGGTGTAACATCCACAGAGAAGGCAAGACCCTTTTGTGTGCCGTCGACCCGGATCACGCCAGCATCACCGCCTGGGCGCTGCTTGGTGTTGCCCTGGATCATGGTGTCATATTGCTCCCAAACCCAGCGGCGGGAGGCAAGATCAGGGGTGCCAACCATTTTATAAAGGCTGTCGAGCAGATTCGCCGGAGCCTTAACGGAGGCTGCATCAATTGCAGGCAGTTTTGGCGATTCGACCCAAGGGCGATCATATTCAGGGGCTTCGTCGCCCAATTCCTTGATCGGCAGGTCGGCAACCAGCTCGTCATTGTGATAGATCTTGAAGCGCAGCGTGTCGGTGGTGACACCAACTTCGGCAAAGTCCAGCTCCCACTTGCGGAAGACAGCTTCTGCTGCTTCGCGCTTTTCAGGATGCAGAACCATCAACATGCGCTCTTGGGATTCGGACAGCATCATTTCGTAGGCTGTCATATTCTCTTCGCGGCAAGGAACCTTGTTGAGGTTAAGATCCACCCCAAGATTGCCTTTTGCGCCCATCTCGACCGCAGAACAGGTCAGGCCAGCGGCCCCCATATCCTGAATGGCGATCACGGCACCGGTCTGCATCAGCTCTAACGTAGCTTCCATCAGGCGTTTTTCGGAGAAGGGGTCTCCCACCTGAACAGTAGGACGCTTTTCTTCCGAATCATCGTCAAATTCAGCAGATGCCATGGTGGCACCGCCCACGCCGTCGCGGCCGGTCTTGGCACCAAGATAGACAACGGGCATGCCCACGCCCTTGGCTTCGGACAGGAAGATCTTGTCAGCGTCTGCAAGGCCTGCGGCAAAGGCATTGACGAGGCAGTTGCCGTTGTAAGAGGGGTGGAAGTTCACTTCACCGCCAACGGTGGGAACGCCAAAGCAGTTGCCATAGCCGCCAACGCCAGCCACAACGCCAGAGACAATGTGGCGGGTGCGCTCATGATCCGGCTCGCCAAAGCGCAGGGCATTCATGGCAGCAACCGGACGGGCACCCATGGTGAAGACATCGCGCAGGATGCCGCCAACGCCGGTGGCAGCGCCCTGATAGGGCTCGATGTAAGAGGGGTGGTTGTGGCTTTCCATTTTAAAGACAATGGCCTGTCCATCGTCGATATCGACCACACCGGCATTCTCGCCCGGACCTTCTATGACGCGCGGGCCATCGGTTGGCAGGGTGCGGAGCCATTTTTTAGAGGATTTGTAAGAGCAATGCTCGTTCCACATGGCTGAGAAGATGCCAAGCTCGGTGATGGTTGGCTCGCGGCCAATCAGCCCGAGAATGCGCTCATATTCGTCCGGCTTGAGGCCATGTTCAGCGATCAGCTCGGGGGTAATCTGGATGTTTTGTACCGTCATGCCACCTTCTCCAACAGGCTTTCAAACAGGCCGCGCCCATCAAGGCCGCCATGCAAATCTTCGATCAGGTTTTCAGGATGGGGCATCATGCCCAAAATGGTGCCGCGAGCATTCATGATGCCGGCAATATTGTTGCGAGAGCCATTGATATTGGCCTCAGGGGTAACTTCCCCGTTTTCATCTGCATAGCGGAACAGCACCCGCCCGTCGCCTTCCAGCATGGCGAGGGTCTCATCATCAGCAAAGTAATTGCCGTCATGGTGAGCGACAGGGCACAAGATGGTCTGGCCATCTTCATAGGCCCATGTGAAATCGGTCTCGTTATTCTCCACCCGCAAATGGGTCTTTTTGCAAATGAAGTTTAGGCCTGCATTGCGCATCAGGGCACCGGGCAGGATGCCGGTTTCGGTGAGGATCTGGAAGCCGTTGCAGACCCCGAGGATTTTCACCCCGTCTTTTGCCTTGGCCAGCAGGTCTTTGACGACAGGAGAGCGGGCTGCAATGGCACCAGAGCGCAGATAATCGCCATAGGAGAAACCGCCCGGCACGATGATCAGATCACTTTGGGGGATTTCGGTTTCGGTATGCCAGACCATGGTTGGCTCGGCACCAGAGACGGAGCGCACGGCGGCTGCCATATCATGCTCACGGTTGGTGCCAGGAAATACAAGGATTGCAGTTTTCATAACAGCCTCGTCCTGAGAAGCGGGTGGGGCAAAAGCCTAAAGCAGTTAAGGCGAACTAGCCTGACGGATAAGATCGGGTGCGATGAGCTAGAGAAGAAACAGGATGGCAAGCACAGAGGCGATAACCGGAATGAGGATGAAGATGCCTGCCTTGATGAGCATAAAGCGAATGGCTTTGGCATTTTCGGCTCTTTGGTCATAGCCTGTCTGGCTATCTATGCCCTGATGATTGACCGGGCTTTCCTGCGGGTCTGTCTCTTGATGATCCTTCTTGGTGGGGAGGAGCTGCTCACTCATGAGATGCAAAATCCAATCCTGATGGCAAAATTGGCCTAGAGAATATCGATGTGATAATTCTCGATGACAGTGTTGGCCAGAAGCTTTTCGCACATGTCGGTCAGCTTGGCCTTAGCTGCGGACTGGTCGCTATCGCTCAGTTCGATATCAATGACCTTGCCCTGACGGACGCTATCAACCCCGCCGAAGCCGAGTGCGCCCAGAGCGCCTTCAATGGCCTTGCCTTGTGGGTCCAATACGCCGTTTTTCAAAGTGACGGTGATGCGAGCTTTCATTGTCTTGCTATCCTGTTCGTCGTAGGTCAGCCCGCAGCAATTGGCGGGCCGGGGAATAGAAAGACCAAAAGGCAGAAGAGATGTCTGCCTTTTGGTTTAAGATATGCGAATTACTTGACCAGAACCGGGCCGGTGCCCTTATGTTCGGTATTGATATTGTGGATGCCGAGGCGCGAGGCCACTTCCTGATAGGCTTCCAGCATGCCGCCCATTTCCTGACGGAAACGGTCTTTGTCTAGCTTGTCGTTGGAATCAATGTCCCACAGGCGGCAGCTGTCGGGGGAGATTTCATCGGCCAGAATGACCCGCATGGTATCCCCTTCAAAATGACGGCCACATTCGATCTTGAAGTCGACAAGACGGATGCCCACGGCGCGGAACATGCCGCACAGGAAGTCATTGATGCGGATGGCCAGCGCCATGATGTCATCAATTTCCTGCGGGGAGGCCCAACCAAAGGCTGTGATATGCTCTTCAGAGACCATAGGGTCGTCAAGTGCGTCATTCTTGTAGCAAAACTCAATCACGGAGCGGGGCAATTGTGTGCCTTCTTCCAGACCAAGGCGTTTGGCGATGGAACCGGCGGCCACATTGCGCACGATGATCTCAAGAGGAATGATTTCGCATTCCTTGATCAATTGCTCACGCATGTTCAGGCGTTTGATGAAATGGGTCTGAATGCCGATGGCGTTCAGATTCTCGAAGATATATTCCGAGATGCGGTTGTTCAGCACCCCTTTGCCATCAACAATCTCGTGCTTTTTGTTGTTGAACGCAGTTGCATCGTCCTTGAAATGGGCAACTAGGGTTCCGGGCTCCGGGCCTTCATAAAGAATTTTGGCCTTGCCTTCATAGATCCGACGACGACGATTCATCTGTGAGTACCGCTCGGTTTTAGGCTCGATGTACGAGCCGTGGTGTATGTGCTGTGGTTCGCATTTCAGACCTGAGAAGAATCAAAGATCTTGCCGAGAGAGCATAAACCGCATGAGGGCGGTCTGAATAGCATCAAATGCAGCAATGACCGGTCTGTCTCTTGGTCCTCATTGTACGAATTTGCTGGCTGCTTAGCGAATCTTGGCGGGATTCACAATCGCTGAAAGGGCCTGATGTTTAACTTTTTTGCCTGTCTCTTTAAAAAAATCAGCTGTGCAGCTTAAAAGGCATCATCTGGAATTGGATCAGACTGAAAATGTGGACAGATGGCAGCTTGTGGGCCTTTTGGCTGCTGGTCTCTGTGTTTGTTCGTGGCTATAATTCTGGTTAAGAGAAGATTTGCTGGTTCTACCTAAAGTACGAGCGAAAGGTCGAGGAAATTCGCTCTGTTCTGGTTGCCTTTTGGTGATTAGTTCGTATATGTGAATGAGAGAATTAAATATCAGGCTGAGGCCGGGTCTAGGAGAAGTTTCATGACAACCTTCGACAAGCGTGAAGAAGCATTTGAAGCCAAGTTTGCGCATGATGAGGAACTGCGGTTCAAAGCAACTGCGCGCCGGAACAAACTGCTCGGTTTGTGGGCTGCCGAGAAATTGGGTCTTGAGGGCGACAAAGCCGAAGACTATGCCAAGGAAGTTGTCCGCTCTGACTTTGAAGAGCCGGGCGATGAAGATGTTTATCGCAAAATTGAAGCTGACTTCAAAGAAGGCAATGTTGACCAGTCCGAGCATCAGATCCGCCGCACCATGACTGATCTGATGAGCACTGCTTTGCAGCAGATCAGTGAAGAAGGCTAAGATCCTCAATATAGCTTGAGGATTTGGACTTTTCTATGTGAATGATGAAGGCCGTTGGATTTCCATCGGCCTTTCTTTTTGTCTTGTCGCTTCTGTGCGCTGCTGGGGATTGATGGTGGCTGTGTGGTTATGCGCGGTTGAGCTTTGTGCAAAAGGGCTGTTAGCATCAAGGGACGACAAAAAGGGAGCACCCGTATGATTGCAATGACGGCTTTAAAGCAAGGGTTAGAGGCAAATGAACGCCTTTATAGTGGCTGGTGTAATATGGGGGATGCCCAGATTGCGGAAGTGATTGCTCGCGCGCCTTTTGGGGCGGTGACCATTGATATGCAGCATGGAGGCATAGGCTTTGAGCAGGCGCGGGCTATGACCACTTCGGTCACGATGGCTGGCAAACCCGCAATCGTGCGCATTCCCGTCGGGGAGTTTTCCATGGCCAGTCGGGCACTTGATTTTGGAGCTCAGGCCATCATCGCGCCAATGATCAATTGCCGCCAAGATGCAGAGCAGTTTGTTGCGGCAGTTAAATATCCGCCCATTGGCGAGCGCTCTTATGCGCCCATGCGGGCCTGTGATCTGTTTGGGATTGAGGCTCCTAACGATTATGTCCGGGCGGGCAATGATGCCTGTCTGGCTTTTGCCATGATCGAGACCATGCGCGCGCTTGATAATCTTGATGAGATTTTGGCGGTGCCGGGGCTGGATGGTCTCTTTATGGGGCCTGCCGACATGTCTTTGACCCTTCTTAAAGGCGAGAAGGTGGATATGGATAATGAGGCTGCGAACGAGATCTATAAAAAGGTTGCTCGTGTAACCCTTGATGCTGGCAAGATGCCTGCCATTTATGCTCCAACCAGTGATTATGCCAACCGATTCTCTGACTATGGCTATCGTCTGATCGCCATTGGCTCTGATGCCGGATATCTGCGTATGGGAATGGCGCAGGTTTTGGAAAGCCTGCATAGTTTGAAGGAAAAGTGAGTAGATTTTCGTAAGATGCCAACTTGCCGCAGGGGGATTTGATCTCAATCAACGCAACCTGAGACGTCTGGTCACATTCTGGGGTTAGTGACCAGACCCTAATGGAGGTGCTTGGATTTAAGCACCTGTCTTTGCCGCGGGAGAAACCCTATGCTGAAATTGACAGCAATTTTCTACATCATTATCGCGCCAACCATGGCCGGTATTTTTGCCCTTGTGCCATTGTCCATGGCAGGAACTCTTGATTTTGATTACAAGCAGTTTCTTGCTTTTGTGATTGGCGGTGCGGTTCTGGCTATTCCTGTTTCTTGGTTTGTTGCTGGCAAGGTGAACAACCTGATCGCCAAAACCAAAGGTCCTCAAGCAACAGCTTAAAGAGTGGCTTGATGCAAGGATTAGCACGACTTGATCTTTGCTTTGCAATGATCGGTAGAAGCTGAGACCAAAAAACCAGATGCTGTGTTTGCAGCATCTGGTTTTTTTATGTCTGATTTTTACTTGCACTGCTCGCGTGGTGACGCGGCGGGCTTTTCGCAAGGGAGCTTATTTCGGGATTTTGCTCAAGAAACTGGCAAAGGTCATCAGACCTTCGGGCCATGGGCCCTGACCACTTTTCTCGTTCACGTGACCGGATTCGCCTGCATCCACGAAGGTAGAGCCCCAGCTTTTGCCAAACTTTTCCGCGGTCTCATAGGCGCAATAGGGATCGGTGCGCGAGGCAACAAGGATAGAGGGGAAAGCCAGTTTGATATCTGGAATAGGGGCAAAGCTGCGCAGGCTTTGGGGCACATGATCATCGCATTCCACATTTGGAAGCCCGACAAAGAAAGCGCCTTTGATGATGCCGGGGGTAATGGCATGGGCGGCTTTAACCGCTGCAACCACGCCCAGAGAATGGGCCACCAGAATGGCTGGTCGCTGTGCCTGTTCAACATCGCGGATGATCTGGCCGACCCAGCTTTCAGGCTCGGGATTGGCCCAATCAAGCTGCTCCACGCGCCGAGCGCTTTTGATCTTGGCTTCCCAGCGTGATTGCCAATGATCGGGGCCGGAATTGTCCAGTCCCGGAATGATGAAAATGTCTGCCTCAGACGCTTTCATGCGCTCACCTTTTAATTGCTTGATATTGTTTTGACTAAGAGATTTTAGGCCATGCCGGTTTGTATATCCAGCATGGCCTAATGTTGTCGAACGGATTTTTTGATTGAGTGATTTCTCACTCAACAGCTTGATTAGCTCTCGCCAAAGACCCGCTTGAAGATCACATCAACATTTTTGGTGTGATAGCCAAGGTCGAAGCGATCCTTGATTTCTTCTTCTGAAAGATAGCTGCGAACATCTTCGTCGCCCAGCAGTTCGGTCAGGAAGTCAACGCCAGCAGAACCGGAGACCTGATAGCTGTCCCAGACCTTCATGGCGTTGCGCTGTACCAGACGGTAAGCGTCTTCGCGTGAAGAGCCAGCTTGCGTGAGAGCCAGCAGGATGCGCTGGGAGTGAACCAGGCCGCCAAGACGATCCATGTTGCCCATCATGCGCTCTGGATAAACCATCAGCTTATCGATGACGCCAGTGAGGCGAACGAGAGCGAAGTCAAGGGTGACGGTTGCATCGGGGCCGATCATGCGTTCAACGGAAGAGTGGGAGATATCCCGCTCGTGCCACAGGGCGACATTTTCCATAGCGGGAATGGAGAAACCGCGCACGATACGGGCCAGACCGGTGAGGTTCTCGGTCAGCACAGGATTGCGCTTGTGCGGCATGGCAGAAGAGCCTTTCTGGCCCTTGGAGAAGAATTCTTCCGCTTCCAGAACTTCGGTGCGCTGCAGGTGGCGCACTTCGGTGGCGACACGCTCGATGGAAGAGGCGATCACGCCCAGAGTGGCAAAGAACATGGCATGACGGTCACGCGGGATAACCTGAGTGGAGACTGGCTCCGCCTGCAGGCCCAGAGCGTTTGCGACATGCTCTTCTACGCTTGGATCGATATTGGCAAAGGTGCCAACAGCACCGGAAATGGCGCAAGTTGCGATCTCTTCGCGCGCATCGATCAGGCGCTTCTTACAACGGTCGAACTCGGCATAGGCTTCAGCCATTTTCAGGCCAAAGGTGACAGGCTCTGCATGGATGCCGTGGGAGCGGCCGATGCAGACAGTGTCTTTATGTTCCATGGCGCGGCGCTTGATAGCGGCCAGCAGGGCGTCCATGTCTTCCAGCAGCAAGTCAGCTGCGCGAACCAGCTGAACGTTGAAGCAGGTATCAAGAACATCAGAAGAGGTCATGCCCTGATGGACAAAGCGGGCATCGGGGCCAACGATTTCGGCCAGATGCGTGAGGAAGGCAATCACATCATGCTTGGTTTCGCGCTCGATCTCGTCAATGCGATCGATGTCAAAGGTTGCGGATCCGCCCTTTTCCCAGATGGTTTTGGCAGCTTCCTTTGGAATAACGCCAAGCTCGGCCAAAGCATCGCAAGCATGGGCTTCGATTTCGAACCAGATGCGAAACTTGGATTCAGGGGACCAGATGTCAACCATTTCCTGACGGGAATAACGTGGGATCATTTCAGAAACCTTCTTAAACGTACGTGAGATTTGTAAATCTGCAAGGAAAGGGCGGGATGTCTCGCCCCGCCAAAGAGGAGTGATCAGCCTTGCGCTTTTTCTGCGGCTTTACGGATCATGGCGATATTCTCGGCGTAAGATTCGATAGAGCCGCCTTTGAATACAGCAGATCCTGCGACCAGAATATTGGCACCTGCTGCTGCAACCAGCGGAGCTGTATCAACCGTGACGCCGCCATCGATCTGGATGTCGATATCGCGCTCACCAATCATGTCGCGCACGCGGCGGGTTTTCTCAACAACGGATGGAATGAAGCTCTGGCCACCAAAACCGGGATTGACGCTCATCAGCAGCACCATATCGACTTTGTCGAGCACATATTCGATGACGCTTTCATGGGTGCCGGGGTTAAGGGACACACCAGCTTTTTTGCCCAGCGCCTTAATGGCCTGCAGGGAGCGGTCGAGATGGGCACCTGCCTCGGCATGGACGGTGATCATGTCGGATCCGGCCTTGGCAAAATCTTCAAGATAGAGATCAATCGGAGAGATCATCAAATGGGTGTCGATGAATTTATCGGTATAGGGCCGGATGGCTTTGACCACTTGCGGGCCAAAGGTGATGTTTGGCACAAAATGGCCATCCATGACATCAACATGAATCCAGTCGCAACCGGCTTCATCAATAGCTTTTACTTCTTCGCCAAAGCGGGCGAAATCTGAAGCGAGGATGGAAGGAGCGATTTGGATAGGGCGCGCCATGGTCTGTCCAGTCCTTTAGATGTGTCTGTGAGGAAGTTTGAGGTGGCGGTAGCATATTGGCTTTGAGGGGGCAATGGGCAGAGCGGCCAAAGGGGCAAAGATTCTTTGTGCAAGGGGCGATTCTGTGCGCGCAGATTGGCTATGTGCTGATTTGGGCAGTCAAGCACGGGCCATCAGCCTCTTTTTGTGGCTGGCGGGGGCGCGTCAGTTTAGCCGTTTCATCAATGGGGGAATGACCGGGGTCAGGATGAGCGGCAGGCAATAGATAGGGAATTGGGCAAGGGCAAACCATAGCCAAGATTGGTCCGGCATTTGCGAGCCGATCCCGACAACCATGATGCCCATATTGCGGTTGCCGGTGGCAAGCGCCAGCGGCAGGCTGCTGTTTAGTCCAAAGGGAGCGAAAACAAAAAGCGTGATGCCGATCTGGAAGAAGGCGACCAGAAAGCTGATAAGGGTGATAGCGGTGACAAAGAGCGGATCGGCCGTGAAATGATCGCTCACCCCGTCCATCAAGGCGACTGCCAGAATGAACATGACGATGACATTCAGTCCATCAATTTCCTGCTTTGCTTCTTCGATGCGGCTTTTGCCGACAAGCCATTGGATGATGACAGAGCCAAGCCAGCAACCCACAAGCAGACCGACCAGTTGCAGGCCCATCTGAAGGGGGGAGAGGGGCAGCAATTGTCCGGCGAGGAAATTAGTAACGATGGGAGCGGTGAGCGGCAATGCCAGCATGGTCAGAACCATAACCGATAGCGAAATGGCGCCATTGAGATTGAGGAAATAGGCAAAGGCAGGTGATGACATGATGGGCGGTGCTGCCGACATGAGAATGAGGATGATCATCATGTCCGGATAGGTTTGCGGCACTTGAAACAGCCAGGCCACCCCGAACAATACAAAGGGAGTGATGACCAGCATCCAAAGACTGCCAAGAAACAAAATGGCTGGTCGGCGTACGGTTTCTCTTAAAGCGGCGGCCTCAACGCGCAAAAAGGCAAGGATCAACAAGACAATGATGGTTTCTTGCAAATATGGCTTTGCCAAAGCGGAAAAAGCAGGAAAGGCAAGGCCCAGTCCGACACTTGCAGCGACTGCCAGTGCACCATGTTTGCCAAGAAGGCGGATGGGGGTAAGAAGCGCGGTGAGGGATGGCATGAAGGGCAAATCTGCGTAAAGGCGTGGGCGGGGTGGTCTTTCTCTTGGCGACGTAGCAATCAGCGTATGAGGGAACAGCGTTCGCGCATGAAAGCAAGAAAAGACAGCTTTGGATGGCGGTCATTGGTGATGGAATTTGCCAGCACATTATCCTATTTTCGAGAAAAGAGAAGGGGGATCTGATGTCCTTGGATGTAATTGTTCTTGGTGCAGGGATGGTGGGCGTTAGCTCAGCCTTGCATTGTCAAGCAAGAGGCCTTGAGGTTGCGCTGGTAGATCGCCGCAGTGCGGGCGAGGAAACGTCCCATGGCAATGCGGGGGTTATCGAGCGCGATAGCCATGTGCCCATCACTTTTCCCTCAAAGCTGGCAGACATTTTGAAATATGCGCGCAATCGCGAAGTTGCCATGCGTTATGATCCCTTTGTCATGCCCAAGCTTGCCCCGTGGCTGTTTCAGTTGTGGCGCAATTCCAGCGCCCAGCGGGTTGACCATTATGCACAAAGCGTCGAGCCTTTGCGCAAAAAGGCTATGGCTGAGCATCGCCCTTTTGCGCAAGATGCGGGCATTATGGATGCCTTTCGCGATAATGGCTGGATCCATTTATATCAAAGTGATCATGGCTTTAAGGTGGGGCAGCTCGCTCTGTCATATGCGGAAGACTATGGGGTTGAGTTCGATCTTCTGGATCGCCAGCAGCTTTTAGAGCTGGAGCCTTCTGTTACAGCGGCTGAAACCGCCAAAGCCATTTATTGGAAGGAGGCCGTCTCTGTTTCCTCCCCGAGGCGGGTGGTCAAGGCCTATGCCGATCTGTTTGTTGGTCGGGGGGGCGCTTTTGTTATGGGGGATGCGCTGTCCCTTCATCGAGAGGGAGATATGTGGGTGATCAATGGCAAGGATGGCCCGATTGCGGCCCCTTGTGTGATTGTTGCCCTTGGCCCTTGGAGTATGGATCTGCTCAAACCTCTTGGCTATGACTTTCCCCTCGCGATCAAGCGCGGCTATCATCAGCATTTTACGTCCAAAGAAGGCGCAAGCTTGAACCGCCCTGTGGTGGATGAAGAAACAGGTTTCCTCATCACGCCGATGGAGGATGGAGTTCGGCTTACAACGGGTGTTGAATTTGCTGATCGGGATGCGCCCAAAAATATTGGCCAGATTACTGCTGCCACCAAGGCGGCCAAGGCTTTATACCCACTGGGTAAGGCTGTGGAGGATGAACCGTGGATGGGCGGACGACCCTGCTTGCCTGATTCTCTTCCTATCGTGTCGCCATCAGGGGATCGCAATGGCCTTTACTTCAATTTTGGCCATGGCCATTTGGGCTTTGGATGTGGTCCGGTGACGGGGCGTTTGATTGCAGATTTTGTTACGGGAGGTCGGCCCGATCTGGATCCTGCACCTTATTCGGCTCGCCGGTTTGTGTAGATTATCGGAGATGATTGGGCGGTAAGGCGCGAGGCAAAAATGGGCTGAAGCTCAGCCCATCCAATTGCTACCCACCATCTTGTTATGCACAAACGGCAGATCATTCGCTAAGGGGAAGGGCGACGGTTTCTTTAACCGTGGAGACAACAATCCGGCTTTGGACGTCTGAGACCAGCTCGGAATTGAGCAATTTATAGCAAAGGAAATTATCGTAGCTTTTGATATCCTCGGTCACTACTTTGACCAGATAATCAACAGCACCTGTGATGCGCTCGCATGTGACCACCTCTGGCCAGATTTTCATCAGCCGGTCGAATTCTTCCATATTCTTGCGGCTGGGCACTGTGAGTTTGACAAAAGCATAGGAGACAAAGCCCAGCCCTACGGCTTCCCTGTCCACAACGGCAGTGATTTGGCGCAATACACCCGTTTCTTTCAGTTTTTTGATGCGGCGCCAACAAGGTGTTTGCGACATACCAGCTTGTTTTGCAATTTCCGCAATGGAAAGAGATGCATCTTTTTGCAGCACTTTCAGGATACGGACATCACCTGAATCGAGTGTATATTTTTCCATTATTTGGTCTCACAGGAATAATTTAGTCGCAAAATACTAAAAAAGCTGGGGGCTGTATATATAATTTTTCGACTAAAATCTTCATATTATGAAAACAAACGTTCGGAATTGCCGGTTCCCCGCCGGAGAGGCCGGCTCTTTTGTCCTCTTTCCAACGCCTGCCCAAATGCGCTATTTCAAGTGCAAATCACTGGTTTCAAACCTGCCTGACCAAGGACCCGCCATGACCGTGCATCAGCTCTCTATCTCCTTGAATGATAAATATGAACAGGAGACAGGGACGGTATATATAACCGGTATCCAAGCGCTGGTGCGCCTGCCACTGGACCGGATTCGGCTTGATCGCCAAAATGGCTATCATACAGGGGGCTTTATCTCTGGTTATCGCGGCTCTCCCCTTGGCACTTATGACCAGCAATTGGGCTTTGCCAAACCCTATCTTGATGAGCATAACATCAAGTTCATTCCCGGGGTGAATGAAGAGCTCGCGGCAACTGCTGTGTGGGGCACACAAAAGAGCGGTCTTGCTGGCTCTGGCAGCGATTATGACGGGGTGCTGGGCATTTGGTATGGCAAGGCACCGGGGGTTGACCGGTCTTGTGACGCCTTCCGTCATGCCAATTTTTCCGGCACATCGCCTTTGGGCGGTGTTTTGGCTGTTGCGGGGGATGACCCGCTGGCAAAATCCTCTACCGTTGTGTGCCAGAGCGAACTGGCCTTTATGGATGTAGAGGCACCGGTCTTTTCCCCGTGCGATATTCAGGATGTGCTTGATCTTGGCATGCATGCCTTTGAGATGTCGCGATTTGCCGGTGTCTGGACGGGTATGATTGCGCTTGCGGATATGATGGATGCCTCTGCCATGGTGAATATCAGCCCTAAGCGCCTGTCTTTCCTGCGTCCAGACGATGCCTTTAATCCGCGGCTAAAAGGAGAGATGAACCGGCTGATGGAGCTTAAAGGCCGCCTTGATCATGAGGTGACCTTGCGCGAAATGCGCTTGCCGGCTGCGCGGGAATATATCCGCCTTAATCGCCTTAATCGTGTGCGTTTCGGAGCGGAAAAACCGCGCATTGGTCTTGTGGTTGCAGGCAAGGCTTATCGGGATCTGCTTCAGGCTTTTGAGCTTTTGGGCATTAGTGAAGAGCGTGCCATTGCTATGGGGCTTGGGGTGTTCAAAGTCTCGGTTTCATGGCCGCTGGAGCCGACCGGTATCCGCGACTTTGCCTCAGGGGTAGAGCGGTTGTTTGTGGTTGAGCATAAGCGCGCCATTCTTGAACCGCAAATCAAGGAAATGGCCTATGCATGGGACGCGGATGAGCGGCCTTCTATTTGGGGTAAGGTAACTCCGTCGGGCGAGCCATTCTTGCCGTCAGTGAAGGAAATCAGTTCTTTTGAGCTGGTTCCGGCCTTGCTCAAAATCCTGCCTGAAGATTTGGTTGCGGATGAGTTTCAGGTGGTGGCGGACCGGCTGTTGCAGCAGATGGATTATAGCCAGATCAATGCTTCTGCCGCAGCGCGTATTCCCTATTTCTGTTCAGGTTGTCCGCATTCAAGCTCTACTGTGGTGCCGGAAGGGTCGCGCGTGATGGCCGGGATTGGCTGTCATTCCATGACCGAAGCGACCGGACGGATTACCGATTCCATGACCATGATGGGCGGTGAGGGGATGCATTGGGTTGGAATGCATGCCTTTGAAAAGGATGATCATGTCTTTGCCAATCTGGGAGATGGCACCTATTTCCATTCCGGTTATCTGGCTATCCGGCAGGCCGTGGCTGCCAAGGTGCAGATGACCTATAAGATCCTCTATAACGATGCTGTGGCCATGACCGGCGGTCAGGCGGTTGACGGGGTTTTGACGGTTCCCAAAATCACCCACCAGATGAAGGCGGAAGGGGTGAAGAAGATCGTTGTCGTCTCCGAGCGTCCTCATCTTTATACAAGTGATGTGAAATTGGCGGCTGGTGTGCCGGTTTATCACCGCGATGAACTGGTGCGGGTGGAAGAAGAGCTCAAGGCTTTCCCGGATGTCTCTGTGCTGATTTACGATCAGACATGCGCGGCTGAAAAGCGTCGCCGCCGCAAGCGCGGCACCTATGAGGTGCCGGATTATCGTCTCTTCATCAATGACCGGATTTGCGAAGCTTGCGGGGATTGTTCCACTCAATCTAATTGTCTGTCCATTGAGCCACTAGAGACAGATTTTGGCACTAAGCGGGCGATCAACCAGTCCAGCTGTAATCTTGATTTTACCTGCGCCAAGGGCTTTTGCCCCAGCTTTGTGCAGGTTGTTGGGGGCGAGTTGCGAAAAGCAGATGCCAATCAGCTCGATATTGAAAGCCTTGTCTCTGATCTGCCAGCGCCTAATAACGTCCTGCCGGATGAGACGCTCAATATTTTGATTGCCGGTGTTGGCGGTATGGGGGTGACGACGGTTGCCGCTGTGCTGGCGATGGCTGCGCATATTGATGGCCTTAACGCCTCAACAGTTGATATGACAGGTATCGCCCAGAAAGGCGGGCCTGTTACCTCACATCTGCGTCTTGCCAAAGGGGAGCGCGAGATCAATGGACCGCGGATTCCTGTTGCCTCGATGGATTTGATTCTGGCCAGTGATTTGCTGGTGGCAGGCACGCAAGAAAGCCTTTCCATGATGAATTTGGAGCGGACGACAGCCATTTGTAACAGCGCCTTGGTGCCAACGGCTGAATTTGTGCTCAAGCAGACCCTGTCCTTTGATGAAATGCGGCTGCAAAAGCTGGTGACAGAAGCTGCCCAAGAGGTGCATTTTGGTGATGCTGCGCGGGTTGCGGAAAAGCTTTTGGGCGATGCGATCTTTACCAATATGATCCTGGTGGGCCTTGCATGGCAAAAGGGGAAATTGCCGCTGTCTCTTTCCGCCATTGAACAGGCCCTTACCCTTAACAAGGCTGCTGTTGAGAATAATATTCGCGCCTTTCATATTGGGCGTGCGCTGGCCGCCCGCCCTGAGCGCGTGGACGCCCTGCTTCCAGAAAAGAGAGAGATTGTAGAGCGCAATTGGCAGGAGAAACTGGCCTTCTTTGAAGCCGAGCTTTCAGCCTATCAAGGCAAGGGCTATGCAAAACGCTATCGCAAACAGATTGAAAAGCTGAAGGCGGCAGAAGAGGCCGCTTGCGGCAAAGTCGGTCCGCTGACAGAGGCCGCCGTGACCCAGCTTTACCGCCTGATGGCCTATAAAGACGAATATGAGGTGGCACGGCTTTACACCGATCCTGCTTTCATGACCGCGCTTGAGGAAAAATTCTCGCATTTTGAGGATATAAAACTGGAATTGGCACCGCCATTCCTTCCCGGACGTGATGCCAAAACAGGGCGACCTAAAAAACGTGCCTTTGGCCGCTGGATGTTTAGCGCAATGAGTATTTTGGCCAAGTTGAAAAGCTTGCGTGGTACGCCGCTTGATCTGTTTGGCTATAGCGCGGAAAGACGGGCCGAGCGGCGCTGGATCAAGCGCTATCGGGCCGATCTGGACTGGATTGCAGATCATCTGAATGCCGGGAATGCACAAGGCATGACAGGGCTTGCCCTTTTGCCTGCCCAGATCAATGGCTATGGGCCGATCAAAATGGAGGCTATGGCCAAAGCCGAGGCAAGACGGGACGAGGTGCTTGCTGAGCTAAGGGCAGGTTCATCTGCACCAAAATCGGTGGCTGCTGAATAGCAGCCTTCCCTGAGATTTATTAATGCCTTGAGTAGGAATTCTATCGGTCCCCAAATTGACAGGCAGCCATAACCGCAGATGTATTTGGGTCACTGCAGGGAGATGTGATGCCAATTCCCCCCATTGCGCCAAAGAATAGGGCCGCGCCCAACGCGAACCTTTTCTGGCGGCGATGCTCCTTCGCGAGATTTGGTCCCTGATTGGCGAGAATATTGCGTGCTTGACGAGATGCATTTCGTGCATAGTCATGCGCCTCGTCAATTTCGACGCGAATATTCTTTTCATTGAGTATCACTCTGGATGCAATGAGAGTTCTGAATGCCAGCTTCCCCTTAAAAAGTGCCAAACCAGAGACATCCTGTTGCTGGATTATCAGATCATATTCGGACGGTACTTTGCCGCATTGATGCGCTATAAGCGCTGGAATGGTTCTCAAATAATAGTCAAATTTCCAGCCAGGGCCAACGCGCGCCAGCCGAGATTTGAAATTCAGACCAAGCGTCTTGCCGCGCATTAGCTCCGACTGCAAAATGCCAACGAGCTTAAGTGGGCTAAATCGAGCCATATGGGCGTTTCTTCCATCACCGGCTTCAACGTCAACTATGATCTTTGGTGTGTCTGCACAAAGCTTATCTTTGACGCGAATAGATGGCAGGCCGGGGAAAAGGGCATATTCCTTTCGGTCGATCAATTTATATCGGCCAGTGTCACATGTATGATATGCATCCTGAATAACCGGAGGATAGAAGGCAACCGGTCTATCTACGGTTCTGCGGGCTCCGCGTTGAGCCTGTCTGAAATTTTGCCTTGCGAGTTCTTGGAAGTTGGGATTGCTGTCTTTCACCCCGCGCATATATTCTGTGTAGATTCTCAGAACTTCTGTTTCGATGACGTCTTCCGAGATTTCCTTTCGCCGTTCCAGTTCGGCCAGGAATTTCTGGTCTTCCATACGTGGGTCATTACTGGATGAGGGGGTGAAGTAGTATCCTGCCTTGGTCGCAAACGGATTTGCATAGACAATTAGCTCGTTATATTTATATCCCAGATGAGCCTTATGCAGTATCCAGTTACCCGTTCTTTTGGCGCGTTTTTTCCCTGGAACAAAATAGTTTGCAGGAATGCAGACATCACTATAGATGGCTTCGGCTGAGGCGGGACTGCTGGGTATTGCCAACATCAAGCCAATCGCCAAGATCTTAATCAATACTGAAAATTTTGTCATAGCGATTGCCCCGGATAATGAGTTTATTGATTTAACATTGCCCAATATTTTTGGTTTTATGACGAAGGAATATATTCTTCTTCATCAGCGTTGAGGATGTGCCAGTAATAGTCAAGGGACCGTTGGTTTTTATTCTGTTTTCCGCGGGCTTTGGTCAATTATGCGCCGAATTTCTGCGCCCAGCTTGGGAACAGATCGGGGGCGGGGTCGGCTTTCATAGGGGATGCTTCATAGACGCCGCGGGCGATGGCGCGGGCCATCGTGCTTGCGGCATAGGCTCCCAAGCTGACAAAGGCATCTTCGCTTGCTGGCAATTCTTTCTCGCCGTTTGAGAGCGCAAAGATCAGATCTCCGTCAAAAGGGGTATGAGAAGGCCAGAGGGCACGGGTAAACCCGTCATGGGCCATAATGGCCAGCCTTTTTGCTTGTGCTTTGGTAAGGGCTGCATCGGTTGCGATGATGCCAATGGTTGTATTGGCATTCTGGCCAGCCCCGCCTTCACGCATTGCAGACATTTTGGTTGCCGGTATATCTGTCCCATCTGGTATCTGGGAAGGAAGCCCAAGGCCACCAAATTCGTCCTTTTGCTCAAAAGGGGAAGCCCAGAAATGGGGGCTGTTGCCCATGGTGGCTTGGCCCAAGGCATTGACGGCCACAAGAGCGCCGATGGTGATGCCGTCCGGGGTTTTAAAAGATGCAGAGCCAAGGCCGCCTTTAAGACCTGCGGTTAGGGCACCATAGCCAGCGCCTGCGGTGCCGATTTCAAAGTTTTGTGCTGCATTTTCAGCCGCTTGCCAGCCCAAATCCCAATATGGGGATTGGCGCTGCCAGTTTTTATCTCCGCCATTGATGAGGTCAAAGATAATGGCCGCAGGTACGATTGGCACCCGCACGGGGCCAATGGCAAAGCCGCGATTTTTGCTGCGAAGCCAGCTTTGCACACCGCCTGCTGCATCCAGCCCGAAGGCAGAGCCGCCGGAGAGCACTAGCCCGTCAACAGCTTCAACAGTTTGATCCGGATTGAGCAACTCGGTGTCGCGCGTGCCGGGGGCACCGCCAAGAATTGCGCAGGATGCAACCATCGGCCGGTCACAGATGAGCGCTGTTGTGCCGGATTTTAGCTTCGGGTCGGACGCGTTGCCCACTTTCAGGCCTTTGATATCAGTGATCAGGTTTTTCATGAGCATCTCTTGGGGCATCTGTTGGCGGTATTTTGGAGGAATAGGGTGTGGCTATTTTCGGATTTACCCTGGTCTTTATGCTGGCTTTTGCTCTTGAACTGGATTGAAGGCCAATAAAGAGCGAAGCCAGCACTGTGAGCATACCAAAGCTTTGGATAAGAGACAGGCTTTCATCCAGTACCAGAATAGCAAAGATCAGGGATGTGACAGGAATGAGGGCTGTGAAAATGGCCGCCATAGAGGCTTCGATGCTCTTGATGGCGTAGCACCAGAGATAGAAGGACACCACGCTGGCGGTTAAAATGTAATAAAGCGCAAGGCCCCAGAAAGTTGCATCGCTTTCGCCCATCTGAAAGCCGCCATCCTGTACATACATAAGAGGAATGGTGATAGGGATTGCGATAGCATGGACCAAGGTGGCAAGGGTCAGGGGCGGAATGAGGGCGGCGTAGCGGCGCGAGAGCACGGCAAAGGTTGCCTCAGAGCAGATAGCGGCAAATATGAGGCCATTGCCCAACCAGAGGGAAGGGGCAGGGCTTTGCAATGGGCTGGCGGTCTCTGATGCGCCGTGGGCACTGGGGCCTGCAAGATTAAGGCAGGCAATGCCAAGCACAGCAAGTGCAATGGAGAAGGCGGTTCGCACCGAGATTGTCTCGCGCAAGACAAGAAAACTGAGCGCGGCAATAACAGCGGGCAGGGCCGAGGTGATGATGCCTGCATTGATGGCCGATGTATAGCGAATACCGATCAGCATGAAGGTGGTGAAAAACACGACCCCGAAGAGGGAGAGGATGGTGATCTCAAGCCATTGCCTTGGGCTGAGGGCGCGCAAGATGGTGCTGACATTTTTTTCTGTCATAGCCAGAGGGACCAGCACGATTGTTGCCAGTATGAAGCGCAGCAACGCAAAGGAGGCTGGTGGCACTGTCTCGACAATGATTTTGCCAAGGGGAATGTTGCTGCCAATGAGAATCATTGCCAGAAGCAAGGCAGAATAGGCGCGCATCGGAAAACCCTGAAACAAGGCTGGTGGGCTTTTTACCCTGCCACTCGATGGCGCAAAAAGAAAGCCCCAAACCAAGGGCTTGGGGCTTTCTCTTTTATCAGATAGGACTATGACCCTAGTTCAGGTAGTCATACTTGCCATCTTTCCACTCGTAGAAAACATAACCAGGCAGAGTCACGTCACCTTTTTCGTCAAAGGACAGCTTGCCGAGAACGGTGGCAAACTCGCCTTTGTTCAGGCTGTCGTTCACTGCGCTGTAATCGGTGGAGCCAGCAGCTTTCACAGCATCAACCCAAGCCTGGATTGCTGCATAGGTGTAGAGAACGTAACCTTCTGGCTCGATGCCTTTGTCACGGAACTTCTTAACCAGTGGAGCAGCATCCGGGTTCTTACGTGGATCTGGGGAGAAGGTCATCAGAGTGCCTTCACCAGCAGCACCGGTGATTGACCAATATTCATCGGTTACCAGAGCGTCACCGGAGATCAACTTGGTGTCCATGCCCTGTTCACGCATCTGGCGAACCATCAGGCCTGCTTCGGTGTGATAACCACCAACATAGAGAACGTCTACTTTGTTCTGCTTCAGCTTGGAAACCAGAGCAGTATAGTCTTTTTCACCTGCGGTATAGGCTTCATAAAGGGTCTCTTTGCCGCCGTTTGCTTTATATGCAGCAAGGGTCGCATCGGCCAAGCCTTTACCGTAAGCAGTTTTATCGTGAACGAAGGCGATGTTTTTGCCAGCATAGTTATCGGTCAGGAATTTACCTGCAACCATGCCCTGCTGGTCATCACGACCACAAACGCGATAGGTGCCGCCGTCTTTGTTCGGGCGCTCATCGGTGAATTTAGGGTTGGTCGATGCTGGAGTGATCTGAACCACTTCTTCATCAGCATATACTGCGGAAGCAGGGATGGAAGAACCAGAGCAGAAGTGGCCAGCCATGAAGACAGCGCCTTTACCAACCATCTGGTTAGCAACAGCAACAGCCTGCTTAGGGTCACAAGCGTCATCGCCAACTTCCAGAACCAGCTTTTCACCGTTGATGCCGCCAGCTGCGTTGATGTCAGCCACAGCCATTTCAGCACCAGCTTTCATCTGCTGACCAAAAGAAGCGTACTGGCCGGTCATTGGGCCTGCTGTGCCGATCACGATGTCAGCAAAAGCTGCAGGAGACAGAGCAAGGGTGGAAGCCAGGGCAACGCCTGCCAAAAGTGCTTTTTTCATTAAATCTCTCCCATGAGATATTTTATTGTTCCTGATGCGGAAATTCCTCCCCGCATCAATCTCTGGTGTGGTTTGCAAACCTGTTTGGTTTGTCATTATTAGGGCTTAAAAACTTAAAAGTTTCAATCCTAAATTGCTTTTTGCCGAAAGGAGGCGCTAGTTATGCCTTATCCTTTCGGATGGTATATTGAAGGGTAAATTCTCACCCTTCAATATGACCTTGATATGACCTAGCTGCTCTTTTTCTCGCGCCAGGAAAAGGGGCTAACCTTTTCATACAGCCAGTGATATTGGCTGGTCATTTGCTTGGTGCGAGTAAAGCGGTGCCCGACATAGCCGAAGATAAGAAGAACAACCAAATCAACCAGATAATAGTGAAGGGACAGAAGGGTGCCTTCATAGAGTGCGAAATGCAGGAAGCGCACAAAGGCTGCCAGCAATAGCATATACATGAAGATCTGCATTGTCGGGCGCCATGTCAGCGCAATGCCGCGACCTGACATCCAGGCGGCGCCGCCGCCGACAAAAACGGTGACAAGCAAGAAGACCCCAAAGGAATTTTCCCAAAGTAGTGACATTGTCTATTCCTCCTAGTGCCGTCCGCCTTCCAGATACGCGGCCTGAACTTCCGGATTTTCCAAAAGCTCCCTGCCGGGACCTGAAAGGGTGATTTCACCATTGATCATAACATAGCCGCGATGGGCCAGTTTAAGAGCATGATAGGCGTTCTGTTCCACCAAGAAGACGGTGAGACCCTGCTTTTCATTCAGCTCTTTGACCACCTCGAAAATCTGCTTGACCACAAGTGGTGCCAAACCAAGAGAAGGTTCATCAAGCATCAGCAGTTTGGGACGAGCCATCAGCGCCCGGGCAATGGCCAGCATTTGCTGCTCGCCACCTGACAGGGTGCCGCCGCGCTGGGATTGACGCTTTTCCAGAATAGGGAAGAGGTCGAATACCATGCGCAGATCTTCATCCATATGCTCGTAATTGATGACAGCTGCGCCCATTTGCAGATTTTCCATCACGGTCATGCGGCCAAAGATACGGCGGCCTTCCGGTGACTGGGCAATCGCACGATGTGCATTGTCATGTGTCGGCATATCGGTGATGTCTTCACCATTATAGGTGATGGTGCCTTCCCGTGCACGGGTTACCCCGCAGATGGTCATCATGGTGGTGGATTTGCCAGCACCATTTGCACCAATGATCGTGACAATCTCGCCTTCATTGACATCGATATCGATGCCACGCAAAGCAACAATCTTACCGTAATAGGTTTTAACGCCGCGAAGGCTTAACAGTGGTTGTGTCATGGATGATGCTCCATATGGACTTCGTCTTCCACAGTTTCGACTTCGTCGTCGTCAACGCCAAGATAGGCTGCAATCACATGCGGATCATTTTGAACAAAACTGGCGTCGCCATCCGAGATTTTCTCACCATAGTCCAGCACAACGACATGGTCGGAGATTTCCATTACCATGGACATGTCATGCTCGATGAGAAGAACAGATGTGTCATCCTGTTCGCGAATTGAGCGCAGCAGGCCGTTTAGCTCCAAGGTTTCCTTGGGGTTCAGACCAGCGGCAGGCTCATCAAGGCACAGTAATTCCGGGTCGGTACACATGGCACGGGCAATTTCCAGACGGCGCTGGTCACCATAAGGCAGGTCAGCTGCCGGATCATCTGCCCGGTCAATCAGGTCAATGCGCTCAAGCCAGTTTTTGGCTTTTTCAACACTGTCCTTTTCAGAATTTCTGAAACCGGCAAGGCCAAGAATACCAGCGATTGAGAAGGCAGAATCCTTCATCAATTTGTTATGCTGGGCCACCATCAGATTTTCCAGAACGGTCATGCCGCCAAAGAGGCGAATATTCTGGAAAGTACGGGCAACTTTGGCATGCTGAGCAATTTCAAAATCAGGAATTTGCTCAAGGAAAAAGTCAGTCCCGCCAGCCTGTTTCATGGTGACGCGTCCCTCGGTCGGCTTGTAAAAGCCTGTGACGCAGTTAAAGACCGTTGTCTTGCCCGCTCCGTTGGGGCCGATCAGGGCGGTGATATCGCCCCGGCCAACCTCGAAGGAGAGGTCGTTGACTGCAACCAGACCACCAAAGCGCATGGTCAGGTGTTCAACGGTCAGGATTGGGTTATCTTTCCAGGATGTCATCCTTCGCCCTCCGCAACCAGATCTGCCGAAACGGCTTTTTTCTCTTTCAGGAAGACGGATGGTTCACGGCTGGAGACCAGTCCGCGTGGCTTCCAGATCATGATGACAACCATCAATAGGCCAAAGACCAGCATGCGAAGCTCTTCCAGATCACGGAAGACCTCAAAGCCGCCAATCATGACGATAGAGGCGATAACCACACCCAGCTGGGAGCCAAGGCCGCCCAGAACCACGATGGCCAGAATGATGGCCGATTCGATGAAAGTGAAGCTTTCTGGAGAGATAAAGCCCTGACGTGTGGCAAAGAAAGCACCAGCAAAGCCACCAAACATAGCCCCGAGCGAGAAGGCTGTCAGTTTTGTACTTGTGGTGTTGATGCCAAGGGAACGGCAGGCAATCTCATCTTCACGCAAGGCTTCCCAAGCGCGGCCAATTGGCAATTTGCGTACGCGCATGGTGATGAAGTTGGTGATCAAGGCAAGGATCAGGATGAGATAGAACAGGAATATCACTTTATGCAGTGACGAATAATCCAGACCAAAGAAGTCTGCGAACCCGTCACGGCGTTTGAATTCCAGCCCAAAGAAAGACGGGCGCGGAATACGGGAAATCCCGTCAGGACCACCGGTAAATTCATACCAGTTGAGCAAGACCACACGGATGATCTCACCAAAAGCCAAGGTCACAATGGCCAGATAGTCACCGCGCAGGCGCAGGACAGGGAAGCCAAGGATAATGCCCCAGAAGGCAGCCAGAATACCGGCAAGCGGCAGGCAGACCCAGAAGGAGAGGTCAAAATAGTGAGCAAGCAGCGCGTAGGAATAAGCACCGACCGCATAGAAGGCCACATAACCCAGATCGAGAAGACCGGCGAGACCCACCACGATGTTGAGACCCCAGCCGAGCATGATATAGGTCAGAACCAGAATGCCAAGGTCAATCAGGTAGCGATCACCATAGGGCATGAAAGGCAAGGTTACCGCAAAGACCAACAGAGCTGGCCCGATGAAGGTGCCGATTCTGCTCAATGTCTTTTGATCAGGGGTGACTTTCTTGGCAGCATCGGCAAAGACATTTTCGCCCTGCCAGATGAACATGCCCATCAGGAAACGGCCGATGAAGGTGGCAACCACCAGACCCAGGACGAGGTCCCATTGTCCGACGATTTCCAGCCCCCCTTGGGCTGTTTTGGTTTTGAGGCCAACCAGAACACTAAAGAGTGCAATGGCGACCACAGCAGCCAGGCCCGCGTCTTTGAGCGCAGAGCCAATTCTGCTTTGAGAAGCAGCTGACATCTTATACTTTCTCCACTTCTGGCTTGCCGAGCAGGCCGGATGGCAGGAAGATCAGCACGATGGCCAGAATAGAGAAGGCCGCCACGTCTTTATATTCAACAGAGAAGTAACCGGACCAGAAGGTTTCGATCAGGCCGATAAGCAAGCCGCCGAGCATAGCGCCGGGAAGGGAGCCAATGCCGCCAAGAACGGCTGCGGTGAAGGCCTTAACCCCGGCAAGGAAGCCGATGAAGAAGTCAATCACGCCGTAATAGAGCAGGAACATAACACCAGCAACAGAAGCAAGCGCTGCGCCCATGACGAAGGTAAGGGAAATGGTGCGGTCAACATTCACACCCAGGAGAGCTGCCATTTTCTGGTCTTGCTCACAGGCGCGCTGGGCGCGGCCAAGGGATGTTTTGTTGATGAGCAGGGTAAAGCCTGCCATCAAGCACACAGTGGTGACAATGATCAGGATCTGCATGTAGGAGAGCTGAACCAGAAAACCATCATTTTCCATCAGGGTGAAGCCGCCTGAAATTTGTGGTGGCAATGGCTTAACACGTGCGCCCTGAACGATCTGCACGAAGTTCTGCAGCACGATGGACATGCCAATCGCGGTGATAAGCGGTGCCAGACGGAACGAGCCGCGCAAAGGCCGATAGGCGATGCGCTCTACAGACCAGCCCCAGACCGATGTAAGCAGCATCGATGCGATCAGTACGATCAGAAGAACCACTGGCAGGAAGGTCACGCCAAGGGCGGTGATTGCCAGAAGAGTGATTAATGCCACAAAGGCACCGACCATGAAGATGTCACCATGGGCAAAGTTAATCATGCCGATGATGCCATAAACCATGGTGTAGCCAATAGCGATCAGGCCATAAATTGACCCCAATGTGACGCCATTGATTAGCTGTTGTATAAAATATTCCATTTGACTCGCTGTTCCCCGTCTCGCCTGTGGCTTTTCACCACTTATTGCATGGAGAGGTGTTTTTCTGGATTGTGTGGGATCTAAATGGTTCCCTGCCTCTTATTAGCAAGAAGTCGATAGTGAGACAATTATTTCAGCAAGATTTGGGGAAGATTTGTGCTTTTTTGGGGTATTCTGAGGTTAAGTTGGTTGAAAAATCGGTTTTGGGCCGATTATTCGCAATAAAAATGCGATAACGCTGCTCGTTGTGTCGTGCAGGCGTTTTGTTTTGCTCAGGAGAAGTGCGTAGCGCAAAGGCTTTATGGACCCTTGACCCCAGTGCAGTACTTTTATGAGGCAAATATTATCCGTTAGCTGCTTTTCTCAGCCGGGAACTTGGCGACGTGCTCATCAATCTTAATTAATTCGCAAATGAAGGCCAAAAGGCTTTCAGATGTCATTTTTCTTGGATTGAAATCTTGCGTGATGCCAAAGCGGATATAGAGCTCTGATGCGCCATCTGATTTGCCAGCGAAGGCCATGGTCCAATCCGCAAAAATCCGTTCGGTGATTGGATTGGCACTGAGCAAGACAATATCACTGTGACGTTTGTCCCGACTGATATGGCAGAAGGTCTCTGTGATTGCCTTGCGGTCCCCTTCAAGGACTTGAGCAAAATAGGCTTGATTGAATAAAAGTGCGCCTGTGATGCCGCGTTCTCTATTATGAGTAGAAGATTGATCGAGAATTGATTTAATTTGCTTGAATGCAGATTGATCAGCGGTATTCACTACATTGTTTTTGCTGTAATAGATCAATCTGGAAAGATACATGGCAATCTCAATTCATCTGGTTGCTGATTTCTCTTTGATTTTGGTAGTGATATATCAATAAATAGTAAAATTTGTAATATATTCTATATATTTATGACTGTTTTTTTGCCTTTTTTGTTTATGAGTGTTTTTGCTTATTTGGTTGTTTTTGATGTTTTGAAGTCGGCATCTAAATCTTTCGTCTGATGCACTTGTTGTATGCTAGGGAAGCTGTGCTTCTGGTTCCTGGAGCATTTAGATGACCAGAGGTGTCGCAAGGCGGTTTTGCCCTCTAGTATAAAGTCTCACAAATAGCATTTTGGTTGACAGTCGGTAGACCGGTTGCTTTCAGAGCAATCCCAGGCCGCGGAAAGAGGTGTGGCCATTGCGGGCAACGATAATGTGATCGTGGATGGAAATGCCCAAAGGCTCGGCTGCGGTAACAATGGTTTTGGTCATGTTGATATCCGCTTGCGACGGGGTTGGATCGCCGCTTGGATGATTGTGGACCAATATGATGGCGGTTGCGGATAATTCCAGCGCTCGTTTGATCACTTCCCTTGTATAGACCGGCGTATGATCAATTGTGCCGGTTTGCTGGACCTCATCGGTGATGAGGGTGTTTTTCTTATCAAGAAACAACACGCGGAACTGCTCCACGTCATTAAAGGCCATGGACGTGCGGCAATGATCAATCACCGCTTTCCAAGAGGAAAGAACAGGGCGCTTTTTCACCTTGCCATGGGTGAAGTGGGCAGCAGCGGCCTGAATGATTTTCAGCTCGGTGACAACAGCCGGACCGATGCCGGGAAATTCCTCTAGCAAATGGTCAGGGGCTGAAATTACTTCCGAGAAACTGCCAAACCGCTCCAGCAATTGCTTGGCGAGCGGTTTGATGTCGCGGCGGGGGATGGCACGAAAGAGGACCAGCTCAAGCAATTCATAGTCATGCAGGGCGTCAGCGCCTGATTCCTTGAATTTATGCCTTAGCCTTTCGCGGTGCCCCATATAATGGGGTTTGCTTGGTGCCTCTTCAAAACCTGCCATGGGCCATTTACTCTTGGGTTAAGGAGTAAGGTGGCTTATGCAAACCAGCCGGTGAGGTGGTGAAGATTTCACATCCCTCTTCGGTGATGCCGATGGAATGCTCAAACTGGGCAGAGAGGGACCGGTCACGGGTGACCGCTGTCCAGCCATCTGACAGGACCTTGACCTGAGGTTTGCCCAGATTGATCATCGGTTCGATGGTGAAGATCATGCCTGGTTTGAGTTCAACCCCTTCGCCGCGGCGGCCATAATGCAAAATATTGGGCGCGTCATGGAACAGGCGGCCCAGACCATGGCCACAAAAGTCGCGCACGACACCGCAGCGTTCTTTTTCGGCATATTCCTGAATGGCGGCACCAATGTCGCCGGTGGTATTGCCCGGCTTGGCCATATCAATACCGATCATCAATGACTGGTAGGTGACATCAATCAGGCGTTCCGCGGCGCGCTTGATTTTGCCCACCGGATACATGCGTGAGCTATCCCCATGCCAGCCATCAAGCACATAGGTGATGTCGACATTGATAATGTCCCCTTCTTTAAGGGGCTTTTCATTGGGGATGCCATGGCAAACAACATGGTTGATCGAGGTGCAGCAAGATTTGGAATAGCCGCGATAGTTCAGAGTTGCCGGAAGGGCATTATTCTCATCGCCAAAGGCTCTGACAAAGCGGTCAATCTCCAAAGTGGTGACGCCGGGCCGGATCATTTCTGCGACTTTATCAAGGGCAGTGGCTGCCAATTGTCCCGCAGCGCGCATGCCCGCAAAGCCGTCCTCCCCATAGAGGTGGATGTCGCCAGTGTTGCGCATCGGGCCTGTGGGGGCAGGAATATAATTGACCATTCTTGTGTTCCAGATCATTTGTCAGTTGTTTGCTTTCTTCTATGGATATCGCCGACAGAAGCCAGTTGCAAATGACTTGAGCCATTCTTGGTGCGAATTGTGCGAAACTTATAAACCACGTGAGCGTATGCCCTGCCTTAGGGCCCGACTTTTAAATCAGGCTATTAAGAGGCATCACATCAGGCAAAGGGAACCGGCTTGGTCAAGGTAATCTCTGTGGTGGTGATGTTGCAGCCATAGGCATAGGCCTCCACGCCGCGGGCCTTGGCGCGCTCAAAGGCTTCTTTGTAGGCGGGGTCAATGTCGGCCGCGAGCGAGAAGCTGGTGGCATCAGTGCGCTGGACCAGATAGAGCATGACGGCCCGGTGTCCGGCTTCTACCATGTCCCCCAGTTCTTCCAGATGTTTTGCGCCGCGTTTGGTAACCGAATCAGGGAATTCTGCCAATCCCTGCTGGCGTAAAAGATGCACATTTTTGACCTCGACATAGCAGTCGGGCAGGCCCTCTTGGGTGAGCAGAAGGTCGATGCGGCTGTTTTTGCCGTATTTGACCTCGCGCTGCAAATTGTCATAGGCGCCAAGCTCGGGAATGGCCTTTTGTGTGACGGCCTCTTCGACAATGCGGTTGGGGTGGGCCGTATTGATGCCAATCAACGCTCTGTCCAGTTCCAGCAATTCCCAGCTATAGGCCAGCTTTCGCTTGGGATTGTCCGATTTGGATAACCAGCATTTGCTTCCCTCGTCCTTAAGACCCAGCATGGAGCCGGGATTGGCGCAATGGGCGGTGATGATGTCGCCAGTCTCTAGTTCCATATCTGCCAAAAAACGCTTGTATCGTTTGAGCAATCGGGCTGGAATAAGCGGGGAGGGGAGTTTCATTTGAGGCCGATCATTTTATTGTACGTGACTATGGAGCATAGTGCTCTCATATTGTGGTCTTGTGGTGTGGAGTGCCTTGCGCTAAAGCGAGGTGCATCCGAATTTGGCCTTATAGTGGATGATGCGAAAGAGCATGGCAATGGATGCGGAGATAGTTACAGCAGGTGTTTTGGTCATCGGGGATGAAATCCTCTCTGGCCGGACAAAAGACAAGAATATTGGCTTCATTGCTGATTATCTCACCCAGCTTGGCATTGATCTTAAAGAGGTGCGGATCGTCGCTGATGATGAAGCGGCGATTGTTGAGGCTGTCAATTCCATGCGGGCGCGCTGGACCTATCTGTTTACCACAGGGGGGATCGGCCCCACCCATGATGACATCACAGCCGATTCTATCGCGGCTGCCTTTGGCGTGAGCATCGATCATGATCCGCGAGCGGTTGCTTTGCTCACCGATCATTACAAAGCGGGCGAGCTGAATGAAGCGCGCATGAGAATGGCGCGCATCCCTGATGGCGCTGATCTTATCAAGAATAAAGTCTCCAAAGCCCCCGGTTTTCGCCTTGGCAATGTTCATGTCATGGCGGGGGTGCCTTCTGTGATGCAGGCCATGATGGATGCCGTTGCACCAAGCCTTAAAAGCAATGTGCAGCTTTTAAGCGTGACCATCGATACCGGATTGGGCGAGGGCATTGTGGCGGGACCTTTGCGTGATGCGCAAAATACCTACCCCGATGTGGTGATTGGCTCTTACCCTTATATTCGCGGGGGGCTGTTTGCCACCAAGCTGGTGCTGCGCTGCCGCGATGAAGACAAGCTGGAAATGGCCCGGCAAGAAATCGAAACTATGCTCGTGAGCCTTAAGGGCCAAATTCAGACACAAGCCTAGATGTAATGAAACGAACAAACTCGTACGACTTTCGCAAGGACTGATAAAATGAGTGACAATCCAGCCAATGCATTCCCTGTTTATTGGGAGCAATTTCACCGGGACAGTCGTGCGCTGGCTTTTCGTTTGAAAGCCATTGCAGACTGGAAAGCCATTGTTTGCATCACCCGTGGCGGGCTTGTGCCTGCTGCCATTATTGCCCGTGAGCTGGGCATTCGCATGATCGATACCGTTTGTGTGGCGTCCTATCATGATTATGAAAGTCAGGGTGAGATGCAGGTGATCAAGGCCATCGACCCTGAGGTCATCGGCGTTGAAGGCGGCGATGGTGAAGGCGTTCTGATCATTGATGATCTGGTCGATACCGGCAAAACCGCCAAGGTGGTTCGTGCCATGTTGCCAAAAGCCCATTTTGCCACTGTCTATGCCAAGCCCATGGGGCGGCCTTTGGTGGACACTTTTGTGACCGAAGTCTCGCAAGATACATGGATTTACTTTCCGTGGGACATGGGGCTGCAATTCCAGCCGCCAATCACCAAAGAGCATGCTGGTTAAGCCAGCGCTTTGTCTCTGATAGAGACGTAAGACCGGTTTGGGGCAGGGATAATCTGCCCCGCCCAAGCTTGTGGATGCAATGCCAGCAATTGCTTGCAATCCAGCCGCAGGCGCTTTAGCTATTACGAACCGGTACGCGGGCATGGCGGAACTGGTAGACGCAAGGGACTTAAAATCCCTCGATCTTAGATCGTCCGGGTTCGAGTCCCGGTGCCCGCACCATTTTTACTGGCGCTTTGCCGCCCACCAACCCAAAGCGCTGGGTTTGGTTCGAGGCTTCTCCTCTCACCTGCACGATTCCTCATTTTTCTCGGATTCTTGATTAGTGCGTTGAACAACTGCATTTTTCTCGTTCGAGTTTGGCTTCAATATCATGGATATTGCCGATTTTCCCTTTGTAGAGCACAAACTAATTTAATCTGTAGTGTTGGACGGTCTGAATTTTCAGGCTTGGTGAGAAGATGCGCGCACATTGAAACTTCTTCGGCTGGCTTTTGATTTGCTAGAGCTGCTGTCTATCTAGTCACTGCAAGCTGCGTTTTGCATTACAAAACGATCATGGCAAGCGGTAAGGCTCCATTGCATCTCTTTTCTTTTGAAAAGCTTACAAAAACGTTTACTTAATATTTAGTTTTTCGATAAAATCAATCATAGGTTGATTTTTATGGATGTAAATCAAAGCAAATGCCAAGAAATCCCCAGTTAGAACAATGGGAAGTTGCGATAATTCGAGCGATGCTCGAAGAAGAAACTTACAACAAACAGCAAATAGTCTCTTTTTTTCTAGGCCGGAACGCTCAATAAACCAAGGGCGGATCAGTGAAATTGAAGCCAATCATGAACGATATGACGGCATCGGTAAGGCATCAAGGCAAGAACTTAGCGAGTTTCTAGCTGATTGGGAGAAAATACGTTTTCCAATTGCTCCAAAAAACAATTCTGGCCCTGCCCACCCTGAGACACTGAAAGGAATGTTTCCATTAAGAAATGGCCATCCTCAACGGTTGGATGTGTCCGAAACGTCTCTTGTTGAAGGTAAGGAAAGCTTCGATTGGGGTAGTAAGCACAAGTATTGTAAAACACTTGCTGCAATGGCTAATAACATGGGAGGTTATATCTTATTTGGAGTTAAAGATGGTTCATTTGAAGTTGTTGGTATCCGTCATGATCGCATGGAACGGTTCGATCTAAGAAAAGCAAATGAGTATATTGTAAGAAACTTCAACCAATCTCTAGAGCTAGATAAAGGCCAATTTGAAATTGATGGCAAGACGGTTGGAGCGCTTTATGTCCATCCGGCGAAAAGTAAACCGGTTATTTGTACCTTTGATTCTGGTGATCTCAAATCTGGAGATATCTATTACCGATATTCTGGTGAAAGCCGCAGAATTCAAGCCCCCGAGTTGGACCGATTGCTGAAGGAGCGCGACAAGATTGCCGATAGTCGAATTCTTCAAATGATGGCCAAATTATCAGAAACGGGCATCGAAAACTCTGCTCTAATCAATTTGGGCACTGGAGAAGTGGAGGGGCAAAAAGGAAAGTTCTTAATTGATGAAGAGCTTTTGGACAAAGTCAAATTTATCAGCCAAGGCAAACTTGTAGAGAAAGATGGTGCACCAACGTTGCGAGTTGTGGGAGATGTTCAACCTGTTGGTTCGGGTAAGATTACAATTCAACAGTCGGTGGTTGGTTCCATCTCGGAAAGGCATATTCATGAAGCTTTCCTATATCAGCGATGCCAATACGATCCAACCGCGTACATCAGGGCACAAACCCATCTTCAACCAGTTTGGCTTCCCATCTACTTTTTCGCATTGCATGCAGGCTTTGATAAGAACGCTTTAACGGAGTGTTTGAAGAAATCAGAAAGCCCTTACCAGCAAAGGGTTAAAAAGCAAATTGAACGTATTAAATCTGGTAACCCACCAACTGGCTGTCCATCTCGAGAAATGCTAGCTAAGTATATCTCGGATATTCTCAGTGATGAGCCAGTTTCCATTGAAACTGAGCTGGAAGCCAAGAAATACCTTCAATCTATCCGATTGCTCAAACCAGATGAGATTGAGCTTGAGAAAGCCCTATCTTTGTTGACTGATTTACGGGCTAGATTTGGAAATAGCAGATCAATTAGATCAGTTCTCAGATACGCGATTGCCGCCGTCGACGTGAACTGGTTTGCAAGAGAGATCAAGTAATTGTCCAATGAATAGAGTTTGAACTTCGCTCTTTGGCGTGTGCCAGATTTGCCGAAATAGTCAATTTAGGATCAAACGCATACCTGAGCATCCCTTTTCCGTTCTTCATTTTTAGGTGCCGTTCGTGCAAGGATCTCATGGCAGTTTACTTCGTTTCTTTGTTTTTTATCTTGGCCTGAAAATAGTGCTTGATGGTGAAGCTTAAGTGGGCGGCTATCATCATGGCGGCGACTGTTCCGATGATGACGATGGTGAAGCGGTCAACGGGCAGGGCGGTGATGTTGGGCGTTGAGATGAAGGCGATGGTCGCAAAGATGACGGCGGACAGGGTTGCATGCCAGCGCTGTTTGATCAGCATGCCGGAAATAAAGGCAGCAATCCCCAAGGGGCTGAATAAAACCACGAAGATAATGGTGAGAAGTGCGGCGATATCCATTGGGACCTCTTTGCTTTGGGCCTTATCTCAAGCTTGAGTCTCAGGCTTTTGTCTTATGCCTTGCCTAATTAAGGGCAGCTTTTTGTGATTATTCTGGCTGTTGCAGAAGCTTTTGGGCCTGATGATAAATCTTTTGGTTCATTTGAGAATAGGCCTTTTGTTCGTCTTCGCTTAAAGCGCTGAGCAAAAAGGCCTCCCGCTCGGTGACGAGGGGCAAGATTTCGTCCAGCAACCGGTGGCCCTTGCTTGAAAGGCGCAATAATTTGTTGCGCCGGTCTTTGGCATTTTCCTTGCGCTTAAGGTAGCCATCGGCCTCTAGCCGGCTAACGGCACGGCTGACCTGCATTTTGTCCAATGTGGTATGGGCACATAGCTCGGTGCCTGTCATATCGGGTCTGTCGCGAAGGGCTGCAAGCAGGCGCCATTCAGAGCGGGACAGATTAAAATGCGAGCTATATAATTGCGCAATAGATTGGCTGACCGCATCCGCCAGCACCGCCAGCTGATAAGGCAGGAAGCTTTGCAGCTCGAAATCTTGCTCGGTCTGGCTGTCCTGTCCGGTGGTCATAATGCTTCTATCATCCTTAAAGGCGTCTGCTGGCCGCATGCAGGCTCTTGGCCCGCCTGATTTTGCGCAATCGCACAGGGTCGTTTTAGGAAAGATTTTTTGGCTGTGCAAGTTTTTATCTTGTTCCAGTAGGTTGCGCTTTTATGAAAGCCATTTAAATTCAATGAGATAAATAATTTTCAAGAATCCTCTTGCAGATATTGGTAACAAATGATACCAATATAGTAACAAATGAAACTAATTTGATGCATAGCCTTACCTGGGAGGGATATCATGAGTGCTGCGCTTAAGATTGATCAAATTCACCACGTTGCTTATCGCTGTAAAGATGCCAAGGAGACTGTTGAATGGTATGTCAACAATCTTAATATGGATTTTGTTCTGGCGATTGCAGAAGATTTTGTCCCTTCTACCCATGAGCCGGATCCTTACATGCATCTGTTCCTTGATGCGGGCAATGGCAATGTTCTGGCTTTCTTTGAGTTGCCAACCAAGCCGGAAATGGGCCGCGATGAAAATACCCCTGTATGGGTTCAGCATATTGCCTTTAAGGTAAAAGATCGCGAGACCTTGATCGCCTTTAAAGAAAAGCTGGAAGGCAATGGCATTGATGTTCTGGGCGTGACCGATCACTCTATTTTCCATTCTATCTATTTCTTTGATCCAAATGGCCACCGCATTGAGTTGGCATGTCCGGATTCAGCAGAAGAAGCCAAACTGGCCAAGCTGGACGCTGTTAAATGGGAAATGCTGGAAGAATGGTCCAAGACCAAAAAAGCCCCCAAGCATGCTGAATGGCTTCATGCCAAAGAGCTGGACGGTGTGGAATAACCCCTAAAGCTTTGCTTTTGTTAAGAGACAGGCTGCGCCTCTGCTTTCGGTTTTGCCGCAAGAGTGGCAGAGGTGCGCCTTTTTGACGATTGGGTGGAGGACCGATGCTCAATACTTATACTTATCCGGAATTTGATTATATTTGTTCGCCTGAGCAAAAATCGGGGGAGGTCAAGCGCCATCCCGTTGTTGTGATCGGCGCGGGCCCCATTGGCCTGACTGCAGCGCTTGATTGTGCGGCTCGCGATATTGATGTTGTGGTGCTCGACGATAACAACACCGTGTCTATTGGCTCTCGCGCGGTATGCTATGCCAAACGCCCGCTGGAGATTTGGGATCGCCTTGGCTGCGCCGAGCGCATGACCGACAAGGGTGTGAACTGGAAGAAGGGCAAGGTCTTCTTTAAGGAAAAGCTTGCTTATCAGTTTGATCTGTTGGCTGAAGATCACCACAAAATGCCAGCTATGATCAATCTTCAGCAATATTATCTTGAAGAATATATGGTTGATCAGTGTAATGCGGACGATAAGATCGACCTGCGCTGGAAGCATAAGCTGATTTCTATCACCCAGCATGATGATTATGCCGAGCTGACGATCGAGACCCCGGACGGGATCTTTAAAATGGAAGCCACTTGGGTGATTGGCTGTGACGGGGCCAATTCGGACCTGCGCAATATGCTTGGTGCGGAATTTACCGGCCAATTCTTTCAGGACCGCTTCCTGATTGCTGACATTGTGATGAAGGCGGATTTTCCCGCTGAGCGCTGGTTCTGGTTTGATCCTCCGTTCCATCCCAACCAGTCGGTGTTGCTGCATATGCAGTCAGACAATGTTTGGCGGATTGATTTCCAGCTGGGTTGGGATTCAGATCCGGCTGAAGAGAAAAAGCCTGAAAACATTATTCCGCGGGTCAAAGCCATGCTTGGCGATGATGTGGAGTTTGAGCTTGAATGGGCTTCTGTCTATCAGTTTGCCTGCCGCCGTATCGACAATTTGCGCTATGGCCGGGTTCTGTTTGCCGGTGATAGTGCGCATCAGGTCTCGCCTTTTGGCGCGCGCGGTGCCAATACCGGCGTGCAGGATATTGATAATCTGAGCTGGAAGCTGAAACTGGTTCTGGATGGGGATGCGCCAGAAAGCCTGATCGATTCTTATGATGAAGAGCGGGCCTTTGCAGCGGATGACAATCTGCTCAACTCTACCCGCTCAACGGATTTCATCACACCAAAATCCAAAGGTAGTCGCTTTTATCGCGATGCTGTGCTGGAGTTGGCCGAGCTGACCGATTTTGCCAAACCTCTGGTCAATTCTGGCCGCCTGTCAACACCAACGCCTTATGTACATTCCTCGCTTAACAGCTCGGATGTGGAGGCGTTTAAAGGCAAAATGGTGCCGGGCACCAACTGCGCCGATGCGCCGATTTCTCGTGACGGGCAAGAGGGATGGCTACTCAACCAGCTTGGAGAAGGCTTTGTTGTGCTGACTGTGGGCTCCTCTGATGTGGCTGAGGTAAGTCATGGCAATGTCAGCGCCAAGGTTCTGTCTGTTGGCACGGATATTGAAGATGTGAAAGGTGTGTTTGCCGAGCGTTATGACGCCAAGGAAGGCACAACCTATTTGATCCGTCCTGACCAGCATGTGGCCGCTCGCTGGCGCGGGTTTGATGAAGCAAAGATCAAGGCAGCTCTTGCCTGTTCCATTGGTGAGAGATAAGGAGGCTTGTTATGGCTTTAAAGGATACACTCAATATTGCCGATCCGGATGGCTTTTATCAGGAGCTTATCGATTCGCAGCGCGATCTGAACGAAGATGATCAGCAGCTGATGAATGCAAAGCTGGTCCTGATTCTGGCCAATCTTGTGGGGGATCGTGATGTCTTGAGCGAAGCGATCAAGCTGGCGGCGACGCGCCCGTAAGGCTTGAAGACTGTCGATTTCGATCAATACAGAAAAGGCCAGCCTCATTATTTGAGGCTGGCCTTTTTACTTGTCTGATGATCGAGCCTTAACGACAGAAGTGGCGCCGTCCGTCATAGCCGCGGAAATAGCCTGTCCGAGGATTGAACGAACGATAGCGGTTGGAACAATAGCGATACCATTTTGCTGTCCAGGGCTTATAGCGGCGCTGGGTTTTATAGCGCACAGGCCGGGATTTGCGCGGAACAACATGCTTGTGGCGCACGCCATTATGGGTATGCCAGCCGCGACGGAAGTGGCGGTGATAATGATTGCGTGGGCCGACCCAGCGGTCGTTATATTGATTGTTGTGGTGGATAAAAGCGGCTGTGCCCAGCGCACCAATAGCCAAACCAGCGACAAAGGCGGCATTCCGACCATTTCTGGCTTCTGCCTTGTTGGTTGGCAGCATTATGGTCAGGGCCGGAAGCAGGGCCAAAACCAGAGCCAGCGAGGTTAGTTTTCTCATCATCCTGTCAGTCTCCTTAAATTTGCTAGTTGCACCCATATCGCTTGATTTCAACACAAGCATGAAAGGGTGGCGGAATTTTGACTACTGGCTGCCGAAGTGCGCAATTGTTTTGTGTTTGTTTGGGAGCCGGGCTTGTATGGACTTCTTTGCTACTTTGATTTGTTCAAGGGTAAGGGCAAGATGCCTGCAAGGGCAAGTAGAAAAGCCAAGCGGGGATCGGTGATTATTTCACCGATCCCCGCTTGATTGAAAATAGGGTTTTGGTTTCTTTGGATTGCCAGGTTACGCAGATAACGTTAGCGGCAGAAACGTGCGCGACCACTGTAAGTGATAAAATAGCCAGTGCGCGGGTTAAAAGAACGATAACGAGCAGAGCAATAGTCATACCAAGCTGCGGTCCATGGAGCTGGGCGGCCATAATGATGGGTGTGACCATTATAGTTGCGATGATAATGCCCGTTATGGCGATGGGACGATGCATGTGTGGCAATTGCACCAACTGCAAGACCGGTGATGGCGCCGACTGCAAAAGCGGCATTGCGGCCGCCTGCGGCTTCTGCTTTGGTTGTTGACATGGTGATTACAGACGCAGGAACCAGAGCTGCAAGAAGGGCAAAAGTGGTCAGGGATTTCGTGAACATGATCGTCTCCTTAAGATGTGTCGCTTTGTTTGAGTTGCGCTGTGTTGCTGCGCTTGTACTAGTCAGACGCGGCGGTGAGAGATCTGGTTCATTTCTTTTTTGATTTTTTTCAAAAAAATATCGTTTTTCTGGCTCTTCTATATCTAGTCCCTTGTTATTCTTTTGTTTTCTATTTCTTTTAAGGGGCCATTGGACCTTGGGCTGTCCTGTGGCATTGTTGGTGTGTTCGATAAATTTTCAAAGCTATAGAGATTGTGCGAAAAAGATTGAACCTTGTGGCGTCTGGCCACGACATAGGTATGACAGTAGAGATGAAATGTGATGTCTGGATCTGAAAGTGCTCGTGATTTGGAGCTGCTTAAACAAATAGCCAGCAATGATCGCAAAGCGATCGCGCTTTTGTATCAGCGGCATCACCTTCGGCTTTATCACTATCTGCTTCGGTTTGTGAAAAGTGAAGCGGTGGCAGAAGAACTGGTCAATGAGACATTTCTTGATGTCTGGCGGTCAGCTGGAAAGTTTGAGGGACGCTCTCAGGTTTCTTCCTGGATCATTTCGATTGGGAGGAATAAGGCGATCAGTTTGCTGCGCAAGCGATCAGATGCTGAACTGGATGATGATTATGCCTCCGGTTTGGAAGATGAGAGCGACACACCGGAAACAAGCACGCTGAAACAGGATAAAGCCAAGGCCATGCGTCTTTGTATCAATCGTCTGGGGCCGGATCATCGAGAGGTGATTGATCTGGTTTATTATCAGGAGAAGGCAATCAAGGAGATTGCGATCATTCTGGATGTCCCGGAAAATACGGTAAAGACACGGGTTTTTCATGCTCGCAAAAAGCTGTCTGAATTACTGAGCAAAGCTGGAATTGACCGGGGATGGCCATGAAATACGCAAAGATTGGTCATGTGAATTTGCCAAATGGATGCCAATGTCGAGGATGAAGAAATGAAATATGATCAGGAAATAGAAGAGCTTCTGCCTTGGTATGCCAAGGATTTGCTGGAGCCTGAGCAAAAGGCCCGTGTGGATGCCTATCTGGCCGATCATCCTGATATGCATATTCAGCTTGATTTGATTGCACAGGAAGATGAGGCCAGCCAGCAAATCCATGCTTCTTTGGGTGCACCGCGCCCCGGCGGGCTTGATGCGCTTATGGCACAAATTGACGCTGAGGGTTCGCAAACGGCTCAAGTGGGAACTCGTTCCTCCAAGAGTTCAAGCCTATGGGCATATGTTCAGAATTTCCTGCGCTCTTTTCAGACGCCGGGCATGCAGATGGCTGCGATGGCGGCGGCCTTGGTGATCGTGGCTCAAGCCGTGATTATTGGCGGCCTTGTTGATACCTCCTCTCAAAGCGGGCAAGGGGGAGTGGGGCACTCTTTCAAGGTTGCTTCTGGTAAAGACCCTGCTGTGGTATCATCGGATGTGCGATTGCTGCTGTCTTTTCATGCGGATACCAAGATTGCTGAGATCACAGCACTGCTGAGCAAGAGTAAAGCGAAGATTGTTGGAGGACCAAAGGCGGGTGGCTTTTATGAGATTGCTGTATCGGACAAAGATCTCCCCGAAGGAGGAGTGAAAGCGCTGAAGGCATCTTTTGCCAGCAATTCTACGGTCCGGTTTGTGTCTGTTCAAAAATAAAATCTGCTGTTTCCTTTCGAAAACTATGGGGTTGGCTAGAGCGCTTGTTTTTTTCAGGAAAACGGACAAAGACGATTAAAAATAATGACTGCTAGATGAAAGATTGTGGGTGTTATGGTTCGCAAGGTTGGGAATGGGAAGAAAAAAAGCAAGCTGCCAGCAGTGATTTCAGCTTTGGTTGCTGTTGCTATGATTTGCGGTATCGGGTTGTTCCAACCCGCTCCTGTTCTGGCTCAGACATCAACCTATCCGGGATCGCCGAGCTATCCATCGGACAATAGAGGGACCAAACGGCGCAATAACTGGGGTGGTGCTGCCGCTGGTGCAGCGATTGGCCTTGGTATTGGCATCATTCTGGAAAGCTCGCGGGCCCGCGCTAGAGAAAAAGCCATTAAGGAGCAACGCCAGCCTAAACGGGTAACTGCACCCCAGAGAAGTCAAAAGCCTAAAAAGCCGAAAAAACAAACCCGCCGCACGAAAAAACCTCGCAAGAGCACCAAGGCAAAAGTTGTGCGTGTTGTACTGCCGCAGACTATGCGGATTGCCCGGCCTAAACCAAGCGGCAACCGTATTGGAACAAAGCCGCTTTTGAGCTCCAAATCTTTTGTGGTTGCCCTGCGTCCGGGACTGCCTGTCTCCGAGATTGAGGCCTTTCTCAAAGATTATGACTTGACCAGGCTGTCTCAAAGCCGAATTGGCCTTCTTGATCAGGTTTATCTCAAACTGGCCTATCCACAATCTATGGGACCGCAGGAAGCGTTGCAAATGGCGATGGATAAGCGCATTTATCGTGCGCAGCCTGCCTTTCTCTACTATCCCGCCCAAGAGAGTGGTTCTGGCGGAGGAGATTATGGGCTGCAATATGCCTTTCGCAAGCTCAATATGCCGCCGGCCTCTGGCGATTGGACAGGGAAAGGTATTTCCATTGCTGTGATTGATAGCGGCATTGCGGCAGGCCATCCGGCTGTTCAAGCAGCACAGGTGGAAGAATTTTCTGCCTTTGAAGAGGGGCAAGACGGGCTCGATACGGATCATGGCACGGCGCTTGCCTCGATCATTGCCGCGCAACAAGGCATGAAAGGCATCGCTCACGGCGTGAATTTGATGTCCGCGCAAGTATTCCGCCGCAGTGACGAAGGCTTTGTCACTGCAGACAGCTATGATATTGCGCGCGGAATTGACTGGGCTGTTACCAATGGGGCGCAGATCCTTAATCTCTCTTTTGCGGGGGCGCGGGATGAGCTTTTGGAGAGCGTGCTTGCCAAGGCTGCAGAGCGCGGAATTGTTGCCATTGCAGCTGCGGGCAACGAAGGGGAGGGGGCACCTGCTGCCTATCCTGCTGCCTATGATAGTGTGATTGCGGTTACTGCCATTGATGCCAGTGATGCGCTTTATAATTCTGCCAATCGGGGGGAACATGTTGAAATTGCAGCCCCCGGTGTGGATGTGCTTGTGGCCTCCGGCGAGGATGGATTTACGCTAGAGACAGGAACATCCATGGCTGCGGCCTATATTTCAGGGGCCGTTGCCTTGATGTTGGAGCGTCAACCTGACCTGACGACTGCTCAAATCAAGGAGCGGGTCTCTTCTTCCGTTCGGGATTTGGGTGAGGCTGGGCGCGATCCCTATTTTGGGCATGGAGTACTCGACATGCAAAAAGCCCTTGCAGCTACACCAAGTGATTTATCCCAATAAGCCTGTGGGAGGTTAGACGCAAACTCGGCCAAGGTCTGGACTTGTTGATAATTGCTGATCTGCAAAAGACTGCTGACACTATGCTGTCAGCAGCAGGTCAGTATTGTTGTTTCTGAAAGGCAATTGAGCCAATTCGAGAGGAAAGACAATGTCCAATATACCTAAAAATGCTGTTACCTGGTTTTCAATCCCTGCAAGTGATTATGAGAAAAGCATCGTGTTCTATGAAGCGCTTCTGGAGACGCAATTGCGGCGCGAAGTGATGGGAGAAGGAGATATGGCAATGTCCTTTGCCGTCTTCCCAAATGAAGGGCCTGAGCATGTCACTGGTGCCGTTACAGCTGCGACCAGTATTCCGCCTGCATCTGGTGGTGTGGTGATCTATCTGGCTTGCTCTGATCTTGATGGTTCGGTTGGTCGTACCGCCAAGCTGGGTGGCAAGGTCTTGCAAGAGCCAATGCCGCTCCCCGAAGATATGGGACGGATCGCTGTAATCGCTGATCTTGATGGAAATCCAATTGGTTTGCATCAGGCATAATTCTTGCCCAATTGCTTTTAAGCGTAGCAATAGCTTGGAATTTGTGGGCTGAAAAGAGAGCAGGCTATGTGCCGAGCGGATCGACTATTTGAGATTGTTCAACATTTGCGCGGCGGGCGATTGCTCACCGCGCAAATGTTGGCTGAACGGCTCGAAGTCTCCAAACGGACAATCTATCGTGATCTTGCGGATTTGCAGGCAAGTGGTGTTCCCATCGAAGGGGAGGCCGGGGTCGGCTATCTTCTGGCAAGCGATTATCATCTGCCGCCTCTCTCATTTAACCAAGATGAATTGGCCGCTTTGGTTTTGGGGGCTAGGATGACCAAGGCTTGGGCCGGGCAGGAACTGGCGCAAGCTGCCGAAGAAGCCTTGGTCAAGATTGATGCTGTTTTGCCTGAAGAGATGCGCGCCCGTGTGCATGAAAATGCGATTTTTGCCCCTTCCTTCAATATTCCCGATGATTATAAAAGCCGGCTGGATGAATTGCGCAGGGCGACAGACCGGCGCTCTTATGTCGAGCTTGACTATGAAAGCCTGAAAGGGGTGTCCAGCCGCAGGCGCGTGCGCCCTTTGGGCCTGTTTTTTTGGGGTAAGGTCTGGACTCTTGTGGGCTGGTGCGAGTTGCGACAGGATTTTAGGTCGTTTCGCGTCGATCTTATCCGCGCGGTTTTGGTGTTTGATCAGGCCTTTTTACGGGAGGACGGGCGCGAGCTGCGCGATTTTCTCATCCGCATGAAGGCAGAAGAAGCGGACTGCCCCCAATCTTCGCTCTAGATCCAGTCGGCAATCATAGCGCACTCCGCAGCGGGGTGCTGGGGAGTGGCTTGTTTGCGATCCAGAGATTTCGAGATGGACGTTAAAATGTGACGTCTGAAGGCTTCCAGCGATAGATCCAGTCAAACTGATCGAGCAATTTTGATTTTGGCATCAAGCGCATGGCAATATTGCGGGCAGTCGCCATCGGGCCCTGCATATGATAGAGGTCGCCATTTTTGCGGGCGCGCTCCACCACTTTGCAAACCCGGTCTTTGCGGGCATTTTCATAGGCTTTGAGGGCTTTTTCTGTGGGGCCTTGTACTTCATCCAGGGCGCGTGCCAGAATTTGAGCATCTTCAATGGCCATAACTGCCCCTTGCGCCATGAAGGGGAGCATGGCGTGTGCTGCATCGCCGAGCAAAGCCACTTTGCCCTTTGTCCATGGCTGGGAGGGATCAACGCCGCATAAGGCCCATTTTAGCCAATTTTCTCGCTCGGCGAGAAGCTCGCGAATTTCCATGGGCCAGCGTGCGAATCTCTGATTCAGCCATGCTGCATCGCCCTCGGCATTCCAGCCCTCTTCTTGCCAGTCATCATTGACGATGGCTACGATATTCATCATATGGCCACCCACCAGCGGGTAATGGACCAGATGGGCTTTTGCGGCGATCCAGAGATTTACATTGTTGCGGGCAATATGGTTCATGACCATTTGCATGGGTAATGTGGTGCGCCACGCAGTTTTGCCGCTATAGGCAGCAGGGGCATTGCCCAGATGGTCGGTGCGGATTTTTGACCAGACGCCATCGGCGCCAATAAGGGCAGCTCCCTTGATTTCCACATTGTCGGTTATTGTGCCGTCCGGTTCGGTTCGCTGGCAGGTAAGGGAGACGCCATTGTCTGATTGGGAGACGGACTGCACTGCGTGGAAATCTTTGATATCAATAAGATCCAGCTGACAGGCCCGGTCATAAAGTGCGCGCTGAATGTCGGCGCGATGCACGACCATATAGGGGGCATTGTATCGCGTGAGAAAAGCGCTTGTTTCAAGCTCTGACAAAAGCGAGCCAGAGGCCCCTGAGCGGATCTGTATTTTGGGCGGGATGACGGCCTGATCGGTCAGGTGATCCCACACGCCCCAGTCTTGCAAAATACCGGTGGCATTGGGCGAGACCTGAATGCCGGCCCCCACTTCGCACAGGGCCTTGCCCCGTTCCAGCAGGGTGACAGGAATATTTTTGAGCGCAAGGGCAATTGCAGCTGACAGGCCGCCAATGCCGCCGCCAGCGATAATGATGTTTTGATCTTCAGCCATCACAAGTACCCACCCTTTTCAGCCATATTCAGATCATGACGCGTTAGATATTATCCGCAAGCGGTATATATCTTTTACAAATCGCAAGGGAGCTTAGGGGAGTTAACGTAAGGTGGACTTGATGTTTCGCAAACACGAGTGGAATTATTAGGTTGCAAACAGCCCGATTGTCGCAGGTGGGACGGGCTGTTGCTGTTTTGGCACATGAGAAAAGTGCTCAGCTTACTCGTAGAAGCAGCCGTCAGGCTTGGTCTGGGTCACTTCAAGCTTGCTGTTATACTTGTAGAGAGTGGAGCAATAGGGGCACAAGACTTCGTTTTCAGCGCCCATATCCAGAAAAACATGCGGATGGTCCTGAGGGGGCGTTGCACCCATGCATTGGAACTCTTTTACCCCAATCTCGATTGTGGAAACACCTTCATCATTTTTGAAGTGCGGAATCGCATGTCCGGCCATCTGATCACACTTTCTGTCGCTTGGCTGTTCTGGTCCTGAGCAAAGTCGTTTGCTCGATTTGTTGCGACAATATCGACAGTTTTTGGGAAATCCTAGTGTCTTAAGGGCATTTCGTCCATTTAGGTGGTTTTTTCCCCTTGATGCGGTGGTGTGGCACTGTATGGAAAGGGGAGCAGCCACGAAGGGAGCAGGTATTTTGAAGGGCTTTTCCTTTTTATCCGGACCTTCTATGCTGGTTTGACATTCAACTGACACTTACGTTAGCGTAAATACATGACTTATTTTGACTCTGATGGCCACCAGATTGCCTATCTGGATGAGGGGCAAGGCGAGCCCATTTTGCTGATTCACGGTTTTGCCTCTAGCAAGATGGTGAATTGGGTGCAGCCGGGTTGGGTAAAGTTCCTGACCGAGGCGGGCTATCGCGTGATTGCGCTGGACAATCGTGGCCATGGCCAAAGTGCCAAGCTGTATGATCCCGATCTCTATTCTTCCCCCATTATGGCAGAAGATGCGCGCCGTTTGCTCGATCATCTTGGTATCGAGCAGGCCTATGTGATGGGATATTCCATGGGGGCGCGAATTTCCGCCTTCCTTAGCCTGAACCATCCTGAGCGGGTCAAGAGAGTGGTCTTTGGTGGTCTTGGTGGCGGTATGATCCATGGCACGGGAGATCCCCAGCCGATCATCACGGCACTGGAAGCGGATGACCCGAGCGAGATCAAACATGTAACGGGAAAAGCCTTTCGCCAGTTTGCCGACCAGACGGGCAGTGATCGCCTCGCCTTGGCGGCTTGCATGAAATCGGCTCGCCAGAAAATCACGGTTGAAGAATTGTCCGGCCTGTCAGTGCCAGCTTTGGTGGCTGTTGGGACACGCGATGTGATTTCGGGTAAAGCGCAGGAGCTTGCCGATATTCTGCCTCACGGGGAGGCTGTCGATATTCCTGATCGAGATCATATGCTGGCTGTGGGTGACAAAGTCTATAAAGAGGCTGCGCTTGAATTCTTCAAGCGTGACCAAGTGGCAGATTAGATGAAGGGCTGAGAAGGGTCTGTGGCAGAGCAAATTTCTTTTGTAGGGGCCGAAGGCAATCGCCTTGTCGGTGATGTGCGCGGAACGGGGGCGCAGAGCGTCATTTTCCTCCATGGTGGCGGTCAGACCCGTTATTCGTGGAAGGGATCTGCGCAACAACTGGCAGAGCGCGGCATGACGGCCATTACAATTGATTTGCGCGGCCATGGGGATAGTGATTGGTTGGCAAGCGGCAAATATCAGTTTCCTGATTATGCCGCTGACGCGAAGGCTGTGTTTGAGCAAATAGAGCAGCGTTTTGGCAGTAAGCCCATTGCCGTTGGGGCATCCCTTGGGGGAATTTCTTCTTTGTTGGCGCAAGGCGAGTCAGAGCAGCCTTTGCTCGCCGGTCTTGTGCTTGTGGATGTGACCCCGCGTATGGATGCAGGTGGTGTGGAGAAAATCCTCTCCTTTATGGGTGACAAGCTCTATGACGGATTTGCCAGTATTGATGAAGCGGCCGAGGCCGTTGCGGCTTATATGCCATACCGCAAAAAGCCCAAATCCCTTGATGGGCTTCGCAAAAATTTGCGAGAGGGCAAGGATGGCCGCTTTCGCTGGCATTGGGATCCGCGCTTTCTGGAAGGACGTGTCGCAGCCAGTCGCAATCATGATGACACAGAAAATCGCCTTGTTGCCGCAGCCACAAGGCTTGAAATCCCGGTTCAGCTGGTGCGTGGCGGCAAGTCCGATTTGGTGACCCAGGCCCATGCCGAGGAGTTTCTCTCTATGGTGCCCCATGCGCTTTATTATGATGTGAGCGAAGCCGGGCATATGGTTGCGGGAGATAAGAATGATATTTTCTCTGCTGCCGTTGTGTCATTTCTGGACCATATCGAGGCGGCTGCTTAAACCGCCTCGATATCCTGACCCTGGATTTGTGCTTTCCTTTGCCTTGCCCTACTTGCCAACAAAGTGTGGTGCGCGTTTTTCCATAAAGGCCTTGCGCCCTTCGGCATAGTCTTGGCTGTCAAAGCATAGCGATGCCATGGCGCGCAGCTTTTGCATGTCCACGCAATCTCGCTGCCCGATGGCGCGATTAATGCCAGCCTTGTGATATTGGGCACTTAAAGGGGCAAGGCGAGAGACGGTCTGGCAGTAGCGCTCTGTTTTTTCGGCAAATTCGTCATTGTCAAAACACTCATTGAGGAAGCCGATCCGCAAGGCATCCTGAGCTGTGTAAAGCTTTGCGGTGAGATAAATCTCCTTGGCGTTGGCCGGACCAACCAGATGGACGATATCTTCAATGGCATCGGTTGGATAACCCACGCCCAGCTTGCCTGCGGGAATGCCAAATTTGCCGGTGTCGTTGGAGAGGCGCAGATCACAGGCAGCTGCCAGCCCGAAGCCGCCACCCATGCAAAAACCCTGTATGAGGGCAATGGTCGGCTTTTTGGCATTGCGAATGGCGCGGTAGGCTTCGGCATTCATATCGTCATAAAAGGTGGCGCTTTTGGTGTCGCCCCGTACTTCGTCAAATTCGGAAATATCAGCGCCCGAGACAAAAGCTGTGTTGCCCGCACCGGTGATCACGATAACATGAATTGTATCATCTTTATCAAGCTGCTCTATTGCATCTGGAATTGCTTGCCACATATCCAAGGACATGGCATTGCGTTTTTCTTCGTTATTGATGATCAACCGGCCTAGGGGCGCCTGACGCTCCACAAGGATTTTGGCATTGCAAAAAGGCTGGACACTTTGGGTGTTGGTCATGGATGTGGTATCTTTATTTAACGGGTGAGCGCGGTTGAAGCGTTTGGGCTTTGACTTTTACGCAATTGTTACGCACAAAATCCGGCAAGGAAAGGCCGGAGATAGGCGTAGTGTTGACAAAATGAGGCGAGCAATGAGTGAAAACCTTATGCATAAAAGCATGGACAGCGAGCTTAAGGTGGTGGATCCGGTTTGGCATCGCGTCAGGCAGGAAGCAGATGATGTTGTGCGGGCCGAACCTGCACTGAGCAGCTTTATCTTCTCCACTATATTGAGCCATCGGCGGCTTGAAAATGCGGTGATCCATCGCATTGTTGACCGTCTTCACAATCATGCCCTTGATTCTGAGGTGATCCGGCAAGCCTATCGCGAAGCGCTGGAAAGTGATCCCTTCATTTCAGAAGCCTTGCGGGCCGATATCATTGCTGTGGCGGATCGCGACCCGGCTTGTGATCGTTTTCTTGACCCGATCCTTTATTTCAAGGGCTTTCAGGCGATACAGACCCACCGTCTGGCGCATTGGCTTTGGAATAATGGGCGGCAGGATTTTGCGCTATATTTGCAAAGCGTTATTTCTGAGGTTTTTCAGGTGGATATTCATCCACAGGTGCGAGCCGGGAAGGGGATCTTTCTTGATCACGCAACGGGTGTTGTGATCGGTGGCACTGCTGTTCTGGAAGACGATGTTTCGATTTTGCAAGGAGTGACCTTGGGCGGTACGGGCAAAACATCTGGAGATCGGCACCCCAAGATTCGCCGCGGCGTTCTTATCGGGGCCGGGGCAAAGGTGCTTGGCAATATCGAAATTGGCCATTGCTCTCGTATTGCATCTGGCTCTGTTGTGCTTAAAGATGTTCCTCCCAATACAACGATGGCTGGTGTGCCTGCAAAAATTGTTGGTCAGGCCGGTTGTGCAGAACCTGCCAGAACCATGGACCAAATGATTGGTGAAGGAATTTAAGGGAAAAGACAGGGTGGAGGCTTTTCCTGTTTTGCTGGCAGGAAATAGTGGGTGGTTGAAAAAGGTTCTTTACAGGCCATGGCCGCTATGCCAATCACCCTTTAGCACTGGCCCGATCTTATCGGGCCACTATTTTGATTGCAGGAGGCAAATTTGGATAAGAACGAACTGGCAAAATTGCAGAACTTTATGCGCAAAGCGCTACAGTCCCCTAATCTGGAAGTTCGTGCACGCCCCCGCAAAAATGACAGTGCAGAAGTTTATGTGGCGGATGAGTTTGTAGGGGTATTGTTCAAGGACGACGAAGATGATGATCTGTCCTATAACTTTTCCATGGCCATTCTGGATTATGATTTGGAAGAGGCCTGAGCCTGCGTCATCGCAATCCTTGGTTGCTCTAACCCCGCATCATTCGGTTGGTGCGGGGTTTTCTTTTGTGGTTGCTGCAAGATTATTTGATCAGGAAGCCATTGAGCATGGTTTGGACTGCCTGATCCATTTCGCGCCATTGGCCGAGCAAGGTTTTTCTAAAGCGGTAATCAGCTTGGGCGACGCCATAGTCTGCTGAAGGTCCTGTGAGTTTGATGGAACGCATGCAGAGTGTCGGGGTGCTTTTTTGAGGTGTGAAGCATCGGGCGACAAAAGGAGGACTTTCATCTGGTTTGAAATAGATAGTCTCACCGGCAAAACCTGAGTCTTCATTCATTGCAAAGCCCATCAGGCCTTCTGGACCTTTAAGGGGGCTACCGGAAAAATGCTGGCTATAGACGGCTGACAGCTGCTCAGAGCTTATAATGACTTCATCAGGGGAGGACAGGCGCACGAAGATGAGCTGGGAGTTTTCTGATGTATCGCTAAAGGCCAGTTGATCATTGTGGGAATAGCCGCTCATTTTGGGCCAAAGGAAAAAGAGGTCGGCTATCGCCTGCGGCTTGCTGGTCTTCTGTTTTTCCTTGCGGATCATATTTCCTGGAACAGCCAGAGAAGCCGTGGGCAGATTGATCACGATGGGGGCGGCATCGCTGCTATAACCCGATTGGGTGGTCAAAAGATCAGAATAGCGGAAAAAACGGCTGGCTACATACAGAATGGAAATCCCAATCAAGCCTGCGACCAATATAAAAAAGATCCATCGATGAGGAGGGCTCTGGTCTTTTAAGCTTTGGCTCATTGGCTTTGTTGCCTTTCTTTCACGCCCTTTTTGTTTGGTGGCTGGTCCTTTAAGGGCATCGTCTTTTTGGGGTGCCTATAAAATCGTCTTGTGTCTTAACGGGGGATGAATAAACAGGCACGGTCTTTGCATAGAGTTTGTCCAGTTATGTGCTCGTTTCAGTCTGGCACAGTATTGCGTAAAGGACAGACACTTATGGGACAAGATATTTTTGCTCTCGCTTATGCTACCTGTACCGGATTTGTATGCGCCGGCCTTTTGGGAAGCCTATACCAATTGATTTCCAATCGTCCAGTGCGGTTTGTGGTATCAGTTGAGAGTTGGTTGTCTGTTCTCTCTTCGGTTTTTATCTGCATTTTTGCCGGGCCCTTTATCATCATGCGCAATGCGTTGCGCGGGCGTCGGATTGAGCATCGCCCTCTGGGTTGGCTATTTGGATCATCTGCGATTGCTGGTGTTTGGAGTGCCTGTTCGGGTATTTTGGTTCTCAATCTGATTCTTACAGCCACCGCAGTGGCTGGTTGATCCAATTGTCACAATAGAGGGGAAGAGAGTGCCTTTATATCAACTAGATGATAATCGTCCGCAATTGGCTGAAGATGGTCGCTGCTGGGTAGCGCCCAATGCCAGCCTGATTGGCAAGGTTTTGCTTGAGGAAGATGCCAGCGTTTGGTTTGGTGCTGTTCTGCGCGGTGATAACGAGCTTTTGCATGTTGGCAAACGCAGCAACATTCAAGAAGGCTCTACACTGCATACCGATATGGGCTATCCGCTTGAAATCGGGGATGATTGCACCATCGGGCATAATGTGATCCTGCATGGCTGCACCATTGGTGCCAACTCGCTTATCGGCATGGGGGCTGTTGTTCTCAATGGTGCAAAGATCGGGAAAAACTGCCTGATTGGCGCCAAGGCTTTGATCCCGGAGGGCAAGGTTATTCCGGACAATTCTCTTGTTGTGGGGATGCCGGGTAAAGTGGTGCGTGAGCTGGATGAGGCGGCCATCAAGGGGCTGACGGCTTCTGCTGCCCATTATGTGGAAAATTGGCAGCGCTATGCCAAAGGGCTTGTCCAGATTGACTGATTGACGTGGGGACGCAGTTCCCCTTTAAAAGGGGACGGGCCAGTCGTGGGGACGACTGGCCCTATTAACCTGACTATAAACGGACGGGTTTGTGGGACATAGTCAGGCTAATTTCCTTGCGGCTTTGCCGCACTCTTCAACCCTTCTTAGCGAGACGCAACAAGGGTGCGCTGGTCCTGAATAGCAGTCCAAAGGGCTGGCTGCAGGGCTGCCTGGCGTTTGATGAAACGGTAAGGTGTTTTGTTCCAAGGCAAGATCCGTGGGTCCTGATTGTCCAAAATGAGATCACCACGATCTGTGCGAACGGTCAGAACAGCATGGCCGCCACCATCGCGCTCTTTTACAACGGTCAGAAGCAGTGCGGTTTCTGGCCAGCCAGCATTGATTAGCATTCTGCGCTTCAGCAAAGCGTAGTCTTCGCAATCGCCAGCAGCGGCAGGATATGTCCAGAATTCTTCTGTTTTATATTGTTCCTGATCGGTAACAGGACGGATAGACTGATTGACATGACCGTTGATGTTGATCAGCTGGGACCAATTGTCCTGTGTCAGTTTGATTGCCAGATCCTGACGATAAACCACGCCACATTCCTGCGGGTTGTTTTTGCAAAAATTGACATGCCCGATTGGCGCTGAGGTGCCGGTGCCGACTGTCATAAACTGAGCCAAGCTATTTTTAGCAAACGCTTCTGTACCTGTATGGATGAAACCTGTTGCGATCAAAACCTTGAGGGCAAATCCTAAAATCTGTTTTTTCATATCCGTCTCCCGTCGTGTTGGGAGAGTTATAGAAGTATTCGTTTGATATAATTCAAATATTGGCAGTTGAATTTGAAGTGAATTTCATAGAAATGAAAATATAAATTTTATAAATGCTTTGGAAAATTGAATTTTTATTTTCATAAATATTTATTTTTATTTATATAAATTTCTATGATACTTTGTTTTTATTTTAATTAGAATACTGATCAAATTTCTCTAAATTTTGAACGATCTGTGCTCAGGCGCAGAAATCCGCCATCTGCAACCATAAGATATGGAGGCAGCAGGTCTTCAAGGTCTCTGATGCTGGAAAGTTTTGGAAATAGTTTGGGGCTCTTTGACCATGCGGATGGGCCTGCATGGCTTGCCCTGAACAGCGGCGGAAAGGCTTGCGCACCTGATGCCAGCCGATTTTTAGCAGCCAAAAAGCGCAGAAATTTTTTTGAATTTTTTTTATTTTTCTTGCAAAAAACTGTGCTTGCAAGAGTAATGAGCGCTCAATTGAATGCCAGTTTTACTATTGATCAGGCTTAGTCGGTGGCTTGAGCAGGAAATGTGCATTGAGCTGCGAGCCGATGCGATGGCGCATCAGCTAATGGTGATAGAAGGGTGGCCTATCATTTTATAAATCAGTGTCGAGATTTGCCATATCCTGAATGGAGGCAAATTCGATTGCCAGCCCATCTTCAAGATGACGGATGACGCGAGCCCGGATTTTGCCTGCAGTAATATTCTTGCCAATGGCAGGACGGACATCGGTTTTTAACGCTGCACCGGATAGAGAAAGATCGAGAACCCGGCAAATATGCTCCGATCCATCATCCAGATAGAGCTTGGTGATCGGGTTTTTCGGTGTGCGCCGTTCGTGGCGGCGATCTTCCGGCAAATTGAGAATGTGCCGATTGGCCAGCCATGTCAGCTGAGAGGCAAGTTTGTCGCGTTTGCGCACGGTGGCTTGCAAGGCAATGGCAAAGCCGCCTTCAATCTTGCGGGCAATTTTGCCCTCGATCCGGCCGATATGGTCGATATAGGCAATGACTCGCTCGCCAATCTCGCCGCGGACAGGCGCTATGATGGCCAATCCGCCGGGGGACATATTAATCACCTGGCAGGGATATTCTTGTTTGTTTTCCAGCATGAAACGTCCAAGCAGATTGACTTTCACACGTTGGTGACGTCTCCGTTCAGTAATTCTTGGAAGGACGGATTTTTGCAAGACGGCTGACATACTTGAAAGGACTTCCCGATTCATTGGCTGCGAATGATTGAGATCCCGCCTATCCTACGGCTTTTATGGTTAATAAAGCCTTGTTATGTGGATAGCTTTGGTTCTTACTCCTCACCAGATGTAAAAACCCTGCCGATAGAAGTGCATCGGGCAGGGTTTTGAATAGCTCTAGATAGTTTGTTTTTGCCTGATTTTCAGCTTTTGCCGCCTTCAATCACTTTAAGGTGGCCTATTCTGCGCTCTGGGGCAGGGGCAATTTGGGAAATTGTACTTGCAGGCAGAATTCCGGTCTGTTTTTCAGGCTTTGGTGATGAATTGCGCATGAAAGACGGGCGCTCATCGGGCCAGATTAGGCGCAGTGAGGTCACATTTAAATCCATCAAAGGCCAAATGCCGATCCAGTAGGGCATTTCCAGTGGGCTGGCCGCACCCAGAATGCGAGACTTTGGCTGTCCATAATGGCGCAAAGGCAGCAGGATTGTTTCAAAAGAGAGCGTCTGGTTGCGCTCGGTCTTGCCTTCAAAGCCAATAACAGCGGCGGCTTCATCATCTGCAACAGCTGCCAGCAAGATCTTGATGCTTGCAAGATCTTCTTTTCTCCACAAATCAAGGAAGTTGCGGCCCTTGAGTTCGCGGCAGAAGGAACCACACAGGCGAGTGCCTGCCAGACGGAAGGTCTGGGAGTGATCATCATTATATTCCAAAATGAATGTATCACCCAAAATGGTATGAATTTCTGCAGGATCAATATCACTGCGCTCAGGTGCCGTGCGACCACCACGAAGACTGTCCCAATATGTGTAGAGTTCTCTTGTGACTTGGTGTTTCATGATAGTTCTCTTCTTGGTGTATCCTGCCAAACTTGTGCCAGTTTGGAACAGATAGGCCTGAGTTTGAGTATCTGAAGAGAGTCATTGCATCATGCATGCCAGTTTAAATTGAGGGGGCGCATTGGCGACATTAATATTTTGCTTTGGTCTTCAATTTTCGCAATGGGCTGAAACTGCGCAGGTTTTTCATCTCTGGCAGGTGAAGGAGGGGTGCGGCGTTAACGTTAATTTTGGTTTGCGCTTGCCTGTGCGCATCTGGGCGTGTAAATGAAAGCTTAACAGACACCACGGCACTGATGATCGGACTCCTAAATAGATCCAGTGCCTTGGCTCTTCAAACTATCCCGGCAGGAGTTCGGGAGGCGTCAGCCATCTGATTTGATCCTTAAGAGATCGAACAGGTGGCTTTTTTTTGCCCAAATTTTGCCAATGCTTTTGCCTGCGCTTTTGCCGGTGCTTTCTCTGGTGTTTGAGCAGGCAAAGGCTTTAAGGGCAGGGCCTTGCTATCTATATAAGGCTGTGGCCCACTCGTGATGGGATTTTGTTTACCGGCCTGTGGCATAGTAAGGGCGCATTTGACTGGTAAGGTGCCGTTACTGTTTGGATTTTTCATAATTCCGGCATAGAGGCATAGAAATGGGAGCAATTGGGAATGGTACGATTTGGCGGTAACGGATCCTGGCAAATGCCTGATGGCAAGCCTTATCGTGAACCCATGTTCAATTTGCCAAAGCCCATTATGGTGCTGGGGGGGATAATGATCCTTCTACAGGCGCTGCGCAGCTTTGTTCTATCAGAAGAGCAGCAAGTGGATGTGCTATTGGGCTTTGCCTTCATTCCGGCGCGCTATGGTAAGACCGCTCTTTCCGCTTATGATTTCCCCGGTGGTATTTTTGGGGATTTGTGGACCTTTGTAACCTATGCCTTCCTCCATGGCAGCTGGATGCATCTGGTGCTTAATCTGGTTTGGATGGCCGCTTTTGCCACCGTTATTTTACGCCGGGTTGGAACAGCCCGGTTTGCCGGTTTCTTCATTGTGACAGCTGCTGCCGGTGCTGCGGTTCATTATTTGGTTCATTCCGGTAGCATGACCCCGCTTGTTGGGGTGTCTGCTGTCTTGTCCGGCGCGATGGCTGCTGCTGCTCGATTTGCGTTTGAGCCGGGCCAGATGGGAGGGCTGGGGAGTGCTCTGCAGGGCACGCACCGGATGCCGTGCCTTACTTTGGCGCAACTGAAAGATAATAAGCAGGCCATGACCTTTCTGGGGATCTGGCTTGCGCTTAACCTGATCTTTGGCCTGACTGCTATTGGCGGTGGTGGGGCTTCTATTGCCTGGGAAGCGCATCTTGGCGGGTTCCTAGCCGGATTGCTGTTGTTTCCCTACTTTGATTCAGTCCCGCGCCGCCCCTCCAAGCCATCTGGCAGGTCTTCTGGTCCCAAAAAGCCGGATCATCCCCATATTCGCGTCATTAAGTGATCCAAGTTTTTCCGTGATGATGGCTCGATAAGGTGCCGGATTGGGGCCTTATCCCCCTGTTCTGGGGGCTGCTGTTTAGCTTGTTTGCATCTTTCGTACAGCATCTGCATTAGTTTGGGGTCTGGTGGTTGCCTTCTGTGCTGTTTCGTCGCAGACTTTTGATGTGGGCAATCGGCAAGATGAAAAATAACGCGATTCCGCCCAAAGAAATTTGGCACATGTTTTCTCATAGCTTGGGGGAAGCGTGTGTGAAGGACCAATATGTAGGAGGATGCCAATGACTGTTGCAACAATTCTGGATCAAAAAGGTCGGGATGTTTTTACTCTGTCGCCTGAGACCAAGATTTCTGAAATTGTGAAGCTGCTTTGTGAGAAAAAGATTGGTGTTGTCCTTCTGGCTGAGAATGGCAAATTGTTTGGCATTTTGTCTGAGCGCGATATCGTGCGGGCTCTTTCCCAAAGTGGTCAGGCTGCCCTTGATGAGCCAGCGTCAAACTATATGACGTCAGAAGTGAGCTGCTGCAGCGAGAAGGATACGGTTGTGTCTGTCATGGAAAAAATGACAGGGGGGCGCTTCCGCCATATGCCGGTTCTGGAGGGTGACAAGCTGATCGGCCTGATTTCTATCGGTGACGTTGTGAAGCATCGCATTCAGCAAACCGAGCAGGAAGCAGCTGATATGCGCGCCTATATCGCAGCTGGCTAAACTGCTATACAAGCTGGCAACTATAATGAAGATGAGAGAAGCAGGGTCCAAGCCCTGCTTTTGTCGTTTTGAGGAAAGTATCAGGTTTAGGGGGAAGTATCAGGCCTGAATATCGTCCGAGATTTCTTTGAAATCATCAATCACTTTTTGAGTGGCTGCATAGCCAGCTTCAATTGCCTCTTCTGCTCGGTGAAACTCGAACATGCCGATTTTATTAACGCGCGGGCTGATCATGACATCAGGCGGGTCGCCTGCAAGCCTTGAGCGGGAAATCCGGTCCTGAATGATCGTATAGGCATCAAACATCACCGAGGAAATGCCAGGGGATTGGTCGCTTCCAAAGATCATATTCTTAAAACCGCCAAGGGAGGCTGCTTGCGCTTTGGCAGTTTCTTCATCGTCGCAAGGCCGAATGACTTCTTCGGTGTCATAAGCATGAGGAATGATGGCACCACGACCAAAAGAATCATCACTCAAATTAACTGCCAGCACGATCCGGGCGCCCATGGCCCGGGCCAGAGAGACCGGAACGGGATTAACCAGCGCTCCATCTACCAGATGGCGACCATTGACCATAACAGGGTTGAAAATGCCGGGCAGTGCATAAGAGGCCTGCATGGCAGTGACCAAATGGCCCCTTCGTAGCCATATTTCGTGTCCCGTTGCCAATTCCGTTGCCACTGCCATAAAGGGCATGGGCAGATCTTCGATATTCATATCATCAAGATAGCGCTTGAGAAGACGCACAAGGCGGGTGCCATTGATCAGGCTTTTACCGGAGAAATTCACATCCAGAAGCCCGAGAAGGCGCCTGCGGGTCAGGCTGCGGGCGAAGTCTTCAAGCTTGTCCATTTCGCCTGCAGCGTAACAACCGCCGACCACAGCGCCAATGGAGGTGCCGGTAATAATGTCAGGCTTGATGCCTGCTTCTTGCAGTGCATGGATAACGCCAATATGGGACCATCCCTTTGCGGCCCCGCCACCCAAAGCCAAGCCGATAGAGGGCCTTGGCAAGCAAGGCTGCGTCTGGTCGGATTGTTGATCGGGTTGATCACTCTCATTTTTGGCAGCGCCTGAGAGATAATCAAAGACTTGGGCCAGCATAGGAATCTCCTCTTCTTTTAAAGATAGGAGATTGAGCTTCTTAAACCATTAACAATTTTGCGATTGTTTTCACTTTGGTGTGAGAGGGCGTGTGCTCTACTGCCGAAGACTTACTTTTTATAGACTTCATCAGGGTCGAAAAGCGGTTTTTCTTCCTTGAATTCAAGGGCAGCCTTGCCGTCTTCTTTGGTTACCGCGCGATAGAAGCAGGACTTGAACCCCTGATGGCAATTGGCGGTTGCGCCGCGCGTGCGCACTTTCAGCCACAGAGCATCCTGATCGCAGTCGGTGCGTAGCTCGATAACATCCTGTACATTGCCGCTGGTGGCTCCTTTATGCCACAGCTCCTTGCGGGACCGGCTCCAATAGTGTGCTTCCCCTGTCTCAAGGGTCTTCTCAAGACTATGAGCATTCATATAGGCGAACATCACCACATCACCGCTATCGGCATCGGTGACGATGGCGGCAATCAGTCCGTCTTTGTCAAACTTGGGCAAGAAGCCGTGCCCCAGTTCAATTTGATCTTTTGTCTTGTCGGACTGGGTGCCAAATGAGTTACACATGAGAAAGGCCTTCTGGAATTACAAAATGCACGAGTATGAAAATGGCAAACTATGAGCCAAGGCCATGCATCTGTGAAAGGATGGAAAGGTCTTGGCTCAGTGTTATACAACTTTATTTTGGGCCTGAACATGTTTCAGGTTACAAAGTATCAGGGACGGGCTGATCAAAGCCTGAAATTAGCGGACACCGATCAGAGACATGAAACGATCCTGCTTTTCTACATCATCTTCAAAGACACCGGTAAAGGTGGTTGTGACCGTTGAAACACCCTTTTTCTGAACTCCGCGCATGGACATGCACATATGTTCCGCCTCGATCATCAAGGCGATGCCGCGCGGATTAAGGGTTTTTTCTATGATCTCAATGATTTCAGAGGTCAGGGTTTCCTGCGTTTGCAGCCGGCGTGCATAGGTGTCGATCACACGGGCAAGCTTGGAGAGGCCAACCACGCCGTCACGCGGGTAATAGGCGATATGGGCCTTGCCGACAAAGGGCACCATGTGATGTTCGCAGGCTGAGAAAAACTCGACATCGCGCAGCAAGACCATGTCTTTATAGCCATTGACCTCCTTGAAAGTCCGCTTCAAAGGCTCTTGGGGGTCTTCGTTATAGCCGCGATAGAGTTCTTCATAGGCTTTGGCAACACGTGCTGGAGTGTCGATGAGCCCTTCTCGGTTCGGATCGTCCCCGATCCACTGGATCAAGGTGCGAACGGCTGCTTCTGCTTCTTGCCGAGATGGGCGTTTGTTTTGTTTCACGTCAACTCCCTGCGTCGGCTGGGTAGAGGGTTCGTTTTTGACAATTGTATCCATAGGATCGCTTGCCCCCTTTATTGTTTCCCGCTTGGTTGCGGTTGTCGCGCTTTGCGCGCACAAAATTTCCACCATTGGGCTGCCCGAGTATGTGCCATATTGGGCATCTCGTCGATACATCGGGATGCGACATCATGCACTTTTTTACCGGTTTGTCAGTAGCAAAAACGCTTTATTGTCATGTTATGTTATAACGTTGCATTTTTGCCAAATTTTGACCAAAACCAATTTTGAAAGATAAAGGCTATGATATCCTTGTCTGTCTCCCCATATAGGGTTTATAGGGAAGTTGGCCAGCCTTGGATTGGCGAGAAACGACAAAAATAGGCGTGTTTTCTATGCTGGATGCGATTTATAACAAAAAAATCCTCGAATTTGCAGGAAATATACCCCGCCTTGAGCGCCTTGATGCGCCTCAAGCAACTGCTCGCGCCCATAGCAAATTGTGTGGCTCCACTGTTGATGTTGATCTGGTGATGGAAGAGGGGAAGGTTGTGGACTTTGGCCACAAGGTGAATGCCTGTGCTTTGGGGCAGGCCGCTTCCAGTGTTATGGCCCGTAAGGTGCTGGGCCAGACTGCGCAGGATTTGCGCAATATTCGCGATGTTATGCATGCCATGCTGAAAGATGGTGGGCCTGCTCCTTCCGGCTATTGGGATGATTTGAAATATCTTGAGCCGGTGAGAGACTATCCCGCCCGCCATACCTCGACTTTGCTGACCTTTGATGCGGTGGTTGAGGCTGTTGAACAGATCGAGGCACAATGATCCCGTGTGCCATGACCCTGCGCCC
>JAOAQZ010000031.1 GCA_025210795.1 Cohaesibacter sp.
ATCCCGGACTATCAAAAAGCGCATCAATATCATCTTGGCTTTGATCATCCCCAGCCCCTGATGGGCTATCAAACAGAGCGTCAATATCATCCTGGCTCTGATCTTCCCCGCCACCCGAAGGACTGTCGAACACTGCATCAATATCGTCTTGGCTCTGGTCTTCCCCCCCCCCTGATGGGCTATCAAACAGGGCATCGATATCATCCTGGCTCTGGTCTTCCCCTCCACCCGATGGGCTATCAAACAGAGCGTCAATATCATCCTGACTTTGTTCGCTACCATCAGCCATCATATCCGTTGGATCATCGCGACTGGTATCCAGCGCAGCATCCAGCGACTTATCTTCATCAAGATCAGCTGTTGCATGCCATGTATCGCCACATTGAGCACAGCGAACCGCACGCCCTTTGCTGCCAATATAATCATCAGGCACCTGATAGGTCGTGGTACAGTTTGGACAGGTAATTTTCATTGCAACTTGCCGCTTTGGCCCTTATCACCCTTCTCTTGGCGAGCGAGCCAACAGACAGGTTTTAAGGGCTGATCTTAAGAGTGAATTCCGGGGCTGACTGTTTCGAATCATCCACAATATAGATTAACAGCAACTTGCACTTTGCCAAGAGTGATGCATTGGCAGTGAAAATCAGGCAAGCTGACCCCAAAAGGCAAAAGGAATTGCAAATTTGATTCGGTTTGAAAATGTCGGCTTGAGATATGGCGTTGGGCAGGAAGTCTTGCGCGATGTCTCCTTCGAAATTGCGCCCAATTCCTTTCAATTCCTCTCAGGCCCCTCCGGCGCTGGCAAAACCTCTTTGCTCCAGCTTATGTTCCTGTCGCTCAAACCCAATAGGGGACTGATCCGCGTATTTGGCAAAGAGACCGCTCGGCTGGACTCGGAAGAGTTGGCCGAATTACGCCGCAATATTGGCTTTGTCTTTCAGGAGTTTCGCCTCCTTGACCATTTGACAGCCTTTGAAAATGTCGCGCTTCCCTTACGGGTTCAGGGCCTTTCGGAACATGACTACCGCACCGATGTTGCCGAATTACTGCAATGGGTTGGTCTCGGCCACCGCATGCATGTCTATCCCCCGGTTATGTCTGGCGGGGAGAAGCAGCGCGCCGCCATTGCACGCGCCCTGATCTCGCGCCCCAAGCTTTTGCTGGCAGACGAGCCAACAGGGAATGTGGACCCCATTTTGGCACGGCGATTGTTGCGGCTCTTCATCGAGTTGCATCGCTCTGGCACCTCAATCGTAATTGCCACCCATGACACGGGTCTCATGGACCAAATTCAGGCGCGGCGCATCGTACTCAATGACGGCGCTCTATTCATTTATGACTAGAAAAGGACCTTCTGACCTGTGACATCCTCCCCACCCAAAAAACCCGGCCCAGAGCAGCCTTTTGCGCCTCAAAATGATGAGAGCCAGCAAATTGTGGGCGGCCATGTTTTGCCAACAGCCAATCTTGCACGGCTTAAGGATGGATGGAAACAGACCAGAAGTGCAGAGCCCGCAGCTGATGACTTCATGCCAAAGCCTGCGCCTGATGCAGCTCCCCTTCCCCCAGCCAGCCTCCCTCCGATACCGGGGATGCAACAAAGGCCGGGAGCGCCAAAAACACAAGGAATGCAGGCACCAAATCCGGCAGCACCTGAAAAGGCCACTCCGCCTGCTCCTCAACTTGCGCCAAGACCCAACTCTCCGGCGCCCAAGGCCGGGTCCGAACCCAGATCCGAACAAGCTCCCAAGCCCCAACCGGCAACCAAGAGCGGCACAGCTTCAAAGGCACCTGGAAAACCAGAAAAGAAGCGAAAAGGCAAATCCATTGCAGGGGCTGCTGCCGCCTTTGCGCTGGATAAAAAACCCGGCCCCATTGTGCCCAAAGGCACCATTGCCGGCCATGCTCTTGTGCTTGTTATCGCGATCATGAGCTTTCTTGCAGCGCTCACCGTTGCCGCCGTCTCCATCATTTCGGACGCGACCCGGGACTGGCAAAGTGAGATTGGCCGCGGCGCAACCATCCAGATCCGCCAAATCGACGGCATCAATATAGAAAGCGAGCTGGCCAAAGCGGTTGAAATTGCCCGCACCACAAAAGGGATTGCGCAGGCAACAGCCCTTACCACAGCCCAATCCAATGCCTTGCTTGAACCATGGCTGGGGCTGGATCTGGCTTTTGATACCCTGCCGGTGCCGCGCCTGATCGAGCTAACAATCGGCGATCCGCAAGAGGTCGATTTCATCGGCCTTTCCACCCGCCTGCAAACCGAGGTGAAGGGCGCTATTCTCGACAATCACCGCTTTTGGGTGGACCGACTTCGATCCATGGCAGAAACCGCTATTTTCGTTGGCTTCTCCATTCTATGTCTGGTGCTAATCGCAACCGTTTTGACCGTTATTTTTGCCACCCGTTCGGCCATGGCCGGCAACCGTGAAACCATCGAGGTGTTGCATTTTGTCGGCGCGGGCAATCGCTTCATTGCCTCTGAATTCCAGCGCAAATTCTTCACACTTGGACTTAAGGGAAGCCTTGCCGGGGGATTGGCCGCCATATTGGTTTTTCTTCTTCTGCAGCTCTTTGTCCAAAAAGAAACAGGCTCGGCAGCTGCGGACCAAATGCAGGCACTTTTGGGTGTGGTTGAGCTCGGCACCTCCGCCTATATCGGAACCCTTGGCCTTACAATCCTGATCGCAATTTTAACAGCCATAACAACAAGATTGACGGTGATGAAGACTTTGAGCAAACTGCACTAACAGTGCCTGCCTTCACACAAAAAGACATGTGAGGGCAGATCACAAATACGACAAACTTGTTTCCTAATTTGCCCCATATCTTTAGGCGCAAATGTTACGAAACAATCAGGGATAGACCAGACTAGTCACGCCGATGACCGACCACAGCACCACACAAGGCCCTCATAATCTGGCCCCTTCTGCGCTTGGCGGCTCATCGCTTTCCGGCTCCGCGCCAGAGCCTTCGGCTTCTTCCATCCGCCAGCCCAAACACGCTCTTAAACTGCCCAAAATCCTGCTTTTGACCGCTGCGATCCTAGCTTTTGCCTTTCTGGCTCTTGTCGCAGGCTTCTTTGCCTTTTCCTCCAACGTGTTGCTGTCAACACCAACCCAGCCACAGCAGGCCGATGCCATCGTGGTTGTCACCGGCGGCAAGGGAAGATTGGAGACCGCAGGCACTTTGCTCAATCAGGGCTTGGGAAAACGGCTGCTGATTTCTGGCGTCCATCCAAAGTTCCGGATGAAAAATCTTCCGCAAAATCTGAAGGTTAGCCCGGAAAACATCAAATGCTGCATTGATTTGGACCGCAAAGCGCTCAACACCGTCGGCAACGCCACCCAAACGGCCCTCTGGGCGCAAAAGCATCAATTTGGCAGCCTGATCATTGTCACCAGTGCCTACCATATGTCGCGCACCCTTTTGGAGATGCGCCGCGCAGCACCAGAGCTGGCCCTTCAAAGCTATGCCGTTGCGGGCGAAAATAATCGCTCTTTCTGGGCACGCTTGCTTGATGGCGACACCTTGATGTTGCTGGTCAAGGAATATAGCAAGCTACTCGTCGCCTTTTTTCAACTTAGCAGTGAACGCCTTGCCAATTGAGGATGGACACATCCCCTCTTTTGGAAGATAACACTTCAAACGTGATTGCCGTAAGGACCCATATTATGCTGTTCATTCGCTCTGCCCTTTTCAATGCAGCATTTTACATCAATACAGCCTTTCTGGTCCTTGTCTGCATGTTCACCATGCCCTTGCCCCGCTATTACATCATTCAAGTGATTCGCTTCTGGGGCACGTCCAACACATGGCTGTTCAAGGTCATTGTCGGCGGCACTGTGGAAATTCGCGGCCTTGAAAATATCCCTGAAGGCAGCTGCATGCTCGCCGCCAAACATCAAAGCACGTGGGAGACCTTTGCCATTCTCCCTTTCGTCAAAGATCCCATCTATATTTTCAAACGTGAATTGCAGCAGATTCCTTTCTTTGGCTGGTGCGCGATTAAATCACGGATGATTCCCATTGATCGCGGCAAAAAAACCCAGGCCCTCAAGCAGATGCTCAAGCGCGCCAAGGAAGAACTGGCTCACGAACGCCAGCTCATCATCTATCCCGAAGGCACCCGCCGCCCGATCGATGCCGAGCCTGAATATAAGTATGGCGCCACCCAGATCTATCAGATCCTCAAGTTACCTTGCGTCCCTGTTGGGCTGAATTCCGGCCTCTTCTGGCCTCGTCGCACCTTCATGCGCTATCCCGGTAAGGTGATTATTGAATTCCTGCCTCCAATTGAGCCCGGCTTGAAAGGGGCAGAGTTTTTTGAGTTGATGTCAACCCAGATTGAAACCTGCTCAAACAGACTGCGTGATGAAGCCCGCGCAGAGGGCGGCCCGTTCCTCTCCCCAGAAAATTACACGAAATAAAAACAAGATATTGTATTCCTCAGATATCGCTCTACATTATGTAGAGAAATTATATCTTGCATTGCAGATAGTTGCGTTCTATATTTGTTCTCATTGAGCCAACTCTCTCCATGTCCAGAGGATCAAATTCATGGCGCTGCCTCCATCGCCCGAAAACAGGATGGAAAGCTTGAGCAACCGCTTTTGTTATTGGCGGGGCAGCAAAGGGGATGCCTATCTTTTTTCCCAGATTCCTCTGCAGGACCTTGCCAATTTCAGCAATTGCATTGTGCTTTTGGCCATTGAGCAAACACCCACCAAACCTCAACTCCACTGGGTGGGAGAAATTGGCACCCTGACCCCGCAGGTCTTTAAAGACCTGACAGCGCAGGAATTTGCTCATCTTGGGCTTTATGTGCACCTGCTTGCAGGCGGACAGACCGAGATGCAGAAAATTATCGGGGAACTATCCGTCTATCCCGATAAGAAAAGCTGCCGCCTGATTGCCTAATTACCCCGCAGGCGATCGCAAAGGGCAAACAGATCCGGATCCTCAATCGAGATTTCCTTAAGGTGATCAACTGTGTTGGTCACATAATCGATATTCGGTCCGGCAATGCCTTTGCCTTGCAACACAAAGCGCACCTGATCCTCAATGGATAATTTTCCTGCATATTGCTCATGCTGCTGGTCGGCAATATAGGTGACCGCCTCAACCTGACGATTGCTGCCGTCAAGCAAGGTCAGAGTGCCATAATGCTCTACATAGACCGAGGTAACCTGCTCTCGCTCGCGCAAATACTCAATCACCGGCTCGCGATTCTCGGCCTTGACCCGAAAAGCACGCCCCATGGCCGTTCCTTCATCATCAAGACCCAAAACCAGCCCAGGGCACTCAGGTGATCCGCGATAAACATGGGAATAAATGCAAAGAGAGCGATGATAGCCCTCCAAACGTGCGATACAGGATTGTTCATAGTCAAATCCCGGCCGCCACATCAAAGACCCATAGCCAAATACCCAAAGATCGCTCATAAAATCACCTTGATTACGCCACAGTCCGGCGCGACATAATTGATCACCCCCTGTGCCTATCAATGCGCATCCATCTTTGCAATAGCTTCGCGAAAAGAGAGTTCCATGACGCCAGCCCCTTCCGCCTCCTCTTCCTCTCCCGAAAAGAGCCCGAAAAATTCGGCGCGGCGTTATGTCATTCTGGGCCTTGTTGTCGTGCTTGTTCTTGTCGGATGGTCTGCCTTTTGGGTCTTTAGCCGCAACAAAACCCAAGCTCTCGTTGATAAAGTGCTCAACCGACAGGTCGGGGGGCAAGCGCTTGTGACATGCGAAGATCAAAGCCTGGGCGGTTATCCGTTTCGCCTGCTGCTGACCTGCAGTTCTTACAAGGCGCACGATCCCAAAAGCGGCTGGCAAATCTCCGGCGGCCCGTTGCGCGCAATCTGGCAGGTTTATTCCCCCAATCTCGCGCTTCTTGAGGGGGATAATATGCTCAAGCTCAATCACCCCCCATCAGGTCTTGAGACCACAATCAAGGCATCGCTCATCCGCGCGTCTATCCGGCTGGAACCCAATCTTGCACTGTCACGGCTATCAATCGAGGCACAAGATATGGAGCTTGCCAGCAATCTAAGGCCTCTTGGCCAGCAGGTGCCACCAGTCACAGCCAAAAATCTGGAAGTGCATGCCCGTCCCAATCCGCAAAATGCCGACGATCTTGATCTGGCGCTGACAGCAGCTGAGCTTGACACCGGCCTGATCCCACGCCTTGATGGCTCGCTTACTGCAACAGCGCTTAAAGGCCTCTCCCCTACTATCTTGCAATCCCGCCAACCACAAAAAGTCTGGCTGGACCAATCGGGAAAGCTGGAGGCCCTCTCAGGCGTGGTTATCATCGGCCAAAAAACCTTAAAAGTGAATGGCGGACTGGCCTTTAACCCTCAAGGATATGCAAGTGGCAAGCTTGCCCTTAAAATCCTCAATCCCAAACCGGATGCTGCCAAAGGCAAAATGACGCTGAGCGCTGGTGCCGATGGCCTCAATGGCCCTTTGACCGCCCTGCAACTTTTGGGAAAACCGACCACAGACGGCGAACTTGTCGGCTCGGAAGTTCCCATCACCATTCAAGACGGCCAGCTGCGTGCAGGCCTCTTGCCCTTGGGCCGGATTCCGCCCCTGCAATAGAATAAGGCACTGCAACTGAACGCAAAAAAGGGGCCGATCACCAGCCCCTTTTCTTATGTCTCGCTATGGAATTTATACACAATCAAAGCCTCAAAGACGCGTATTGGATTTCTCCGCTTCGCTTTCCCCTTCGCCAATATGACGGCCAAAGTCAGAGGCATCAATTTCCTGACCGGCATCAATGATTGAGCGGCGAATGGAGCGGGTGCGCGAGAAAAGATCAAACAAAGCGTCCCCGTCTTCCCACCTGATCGCGCGCTGAAGAGCGGTCAAATCTTCGGTAAACCGCCCCAGCATCTCAAGGGCGGCTTCCTTGTTATGCAGAAAAACATCGCGCCACATGGTGGGGTCAGACGCTGCAAGGCGGGTAAAATCGCGAAAACCACCAGCGGAATATTTAATCACTTCCGAATTGCGGACCATTTCCAGATCAGACGCCGTGCCCACAATATTGTAGGCAATCAAATGCGGCAAATGCGATGTGATGGCCAGAACATGGTCATGATGGGTAGCATCCATAATCTCGACATTGGATCCCAAACGCTCCCAAAAGCCTTTAAGGCGTGCAACATTTTCCTCCGGCTCTCCCTCAAGCGGGGTGAGAATACACCAGCGGCCACCAAACAAATCGGCAAAACCGGCATCAGGACCGGAATCCTCTGTACCCGCAATGGGGTGGCCGGGAATGAAGCTGACATGATCTGGCAAATGCGGTGCCATCTGTTTGATGATAGAACCTTTGACCGAACCAACATCGGTCACCATCGCACCGGGTTTGAGATGATCGGCAATGGTTTTAGCAATCACCTCACACACACCAACCGGCGTACAAACAATGACAAGATCCGCATCTGTCACAGCCTCGGTGCTGTCCTGATGATAACTATCCCCAAGACCCAATTCCTCTGCACGGGCAAGGGTTTCAGCCGAACGCGTGTGAATGGCAATATGATCAACAACACCCTCGCGGCGAGCTGCCAAGGCGATGGATGAACCCAAAAGACCAATCCCAATCAGGGCCATTCTTTTAAAATGCACATCACTCATATCACAGATCGCCCTTCATAAACTGGGTCAGCAGCTTGATCACCATCTCGCACGCCTCTGCCGAACCAATGGTCATGCGCAAACAATCTGGCAGGCCGTAAGAGCCAACAAGACGCAAAACACAGCCATTTTGCAAAAGATATTGATCCGCATCCCGCGCTGTCTTTCCGCCTTCTTGCGGGAAATGCACCAAAATGAAATTACCCACGCTCGGGGTGACAACAAGGCCGATATCCTCAAAAGCCTTGGTCACTTTGGGAAGCCAAATTGCATTATGGGCCACGGCCTCTTTGACAAAGGCCTGATCACGAACAGCCGCGACACCCGCAGCCAGCGCCGGGCCATTCATGTTAAACGGGCCACGAATACGGTTCATGGCATCAATGATCGCCTCCGGCCCATAGCACCAGCCAACGCGCAAATTAGCCAGACCGTAGATTTTAGAATAGGTCCGGGTCATCACCACATTCTCGGACGATCCGGCAAGCTCGATGCCCGCTTCATAATCATTTTTAGTGACATATTCCGCATAAGCAGCATCCAAAACCAGAATAACATCCCCCGGTAATGCAGCATGAAGGCGACGAATTTCGGAAAAAGGCAAATAGGTGCCCGTCGGATTGTTCGGATTGGCAAGGAAAACCATTTTGGTTTTCTCTGTCACGCAAGAAAGGATGGCATCAACATTGGCTGTATAATCCGTCTCTGGCGCAACCACGCACGTCGCCCCCGCCGCATTGATAGCAATGGGATAAACCAAAAAACCATGCTGGCTATAAATGGCTTCATCCCCTTCGGACAAGAAGGCATAGGCAAGTAGGCTAAGCACTTCATCAGATCCGGCGCCGCACAGAATACGGCTTGGATTGATCCCGTGAACATCGCCAATCGCCTCACGCAGGGCCGAAGCGGACCCATCGGGATAAAGCTCAAGCTGTCCGGCAGATTGGCGAAAGGCCTCAATGGCTTTTGGGCTGGCCCCAAGCGGCGTTTCATTAGACGACAATTTGAACGTCTGCGCGCCACCGATGGCAGCGGATTTACCGGGCACATAAGGAGCAATGTTCAAAACACCGGGACGGGGCTGCGGGCGCGACGGACGACCAGAGCGATCAGGCAGAGACATGGAAATTCTCCAAAAACTTCTTTAAAGGGCCGCTTCTAGCAGGCCGCAAACAAACAGGGCGAGGAAGGGGGTTGAACCTGAGCGATCAAGCAAAGCCCCTGCACGCCGAAACAGGATCAGGACGAGAGGGAAATTGGCGTCCAATAACCACCAACCTCACCGCGAATAACAAGAGGATTGGCATCAAGACGCGTCAGGCTTTCAATCTCGACCTCGGAGACAGAGAATGGCATTGCAGCGAGAATCTCGAGCCCCTCATCCGCAGCGCACTGGCTGATAATGGTCCCGCCAATGGCTGCAATTGCCGCCTCGGCACCAGTTTCTTCCTTAGCGCATAGGGCAATCAGGCGCATATCAGGCACCGTGGTATCCATAAGCGGCATGGAAAGCACAAAGGCATCCTTGGCGGCAGGCCGCCCTTCTTGCGCAATCACAGGAAGGCGCGCAATCACCCGCACGCCGCTGCCGCCCAGATCCTTCCACCACGCTCCAGAGCTTGTCGCCTCATTGGCAACCACACCAAGGACAGACCCGTCACCCGCCAGAACGCGGGATTTAACCGCCTCTTGCGTGGCTTCTTCGCTAAACCCGACGGTAAAACCAAAATAGAAGCGCGCCACATCGCGCAGCTCTGCCCCCGGCTCAACCACCACCTCAAAGGGGGCCTGCATATGCGTAAAGGTCGCGATAATCTCGCGCCACAAATGCTCAACCGTGGTAATGGGCAGAATTCCGCGATGCCGTCCCACAAGGCGGCGCATCATATCCACTTCGCGCCCGGGGCGAAAAGCCGCGCCGGGCTTGTCGGTCCGTTTGACCGCAATCAGCGCTTCAACAATCTCGCTGCGTTCAATCAACTGACGATGAATGGTCTCGTCAATATTATCAATTCGCTGACGCAATTCATCAAGAGTGGGCGCGCTGTTGGCGTCACTCGCAGAGACCTTATCACTCATTCTTCCAGTCCACTTCATACGCAACAAACCAACAGTCAGCCCGATTGCCGCGCAAGATTTGTTCGATATTCTTTCTCTTACCGCTATTCATAAAAAAGCCGGCCCATAAAAGCAAAGAAAACATTTGACAGAAAGTAGTTTGCCCCCCTAGCTATTGCGACTATTTTAGGCAAAAGACGTCTCAAGCAAGGTGGGCACCAGATGACTGAAGGGTCAGACATCAATCAGCAAGCAGAAGATATCGCCTTGCAGCAGGCCCGCACGCCCTCTTCGCAAAGCGTCACCTTTGGCGCGGACCAACCCTTGTGCCTTGATGCCGGTATCGATCTCTCCCCCCTTACCATCGCCTATGAGACCTATGGCAAGCTGAATGATGATAAAAGCAATGCCATTCTCGTCTGCCATGCCCTCACGGGCGATCAATATGCCAATTCTCCTTCTCCGGTGACCGGCAAGCCCGGCTGGTGGAACAGCATGATCGGCCCGGGAAAACCCATTGATACCGAGCGATATTTTATCATCTGCTCCAATGTCATTGGCGGCTGCAACGGCTCCACCGGTCCAGCATCTATCAATCCCGATACAGGCAAGGCTTACGGCCTAGAACTCCCCATCATCACAATTCGCGATATGGTGCGCGCGCAAGCCATGCTGGTTGATCATCTGGGCATTGATCAGCTCTTTTGTGTGATTGGTGGCTCCATGGGCGGCATGCAGGTCATCCAGTGGGCAGCAGCCTATCCCGAGCGCTGCGCCTCGGTGGTTATCATTGCAAGCGCAGCCCACCATACCTCGCAAAATATCGCCTTTTACGAAGTAGGCCGTCAGGCCGTTATGGCCGATCCGGACTGGCATGGCGGGCGCTATCTCGATCATGGCACCACGCCGCGCAAAGGGCTGAGCGTTGCACGCATGGCCGCGCACGTCACCTATATGTCCGAGACAAGCCTTCAAAACAAATTTGGCCGCAATCTGCAGGACCGAACTGCAAAGACCTTCTCTTTTGACGCAGATTTCCAGATCGAAAGCTATTTGCGCCATCAGGGCATGACCTTTGCGGACCGTTTTGACGCCAATTCCTATCTCTATGTCACCCGCGCCATGGATTATTATGATCTGGCAGCAGATTATGACGGACAGCTGGCCAATGCCTTTATGGGGACGAAGACCCGATTCTGCCTTGTCTCCTTCACATCGGACTGGATGTTCCCGACAGCAGAGAGCCGCCAGATCGTGCATGCGCTGAACGCAGCCGGTGCCAGTGTCTCCTTTGTCGAGATTGATAGCGACAAGGGCCATGATGCCTTTTTGCTGGATGAACCGGAAATGTTTGACGCAATTGACGGATTCCTGAAATCCGCCGCCAAGGCACAGGGCCTGCCTTCTCATAACCGGGAAGCCGAGAATAAGGAGGCCTCCTCATGAGCCAGCGCCATGACAATACCCGCATTGACTTGTTGCTGGTGGCAGATATGGTCGCCCCCGGCTCCAAAGTGCTGGATGTCGGCAGTGATGACGGTTCCTTGCTCGATATCCTGTGCAACCAGCGTGATGTTCAGGGGCGCGGCATTGAATTGTCCCAAAAAGGCGTCAACCGGTGCGTGGCGCGCGGCCTTTCGGTCATTCAGGGCGATGCGGACAAGGATCTGATCTATTATCCCGATGACAGCTTTGACTATGTCATCCTTAGTCAGACCATTCAGGCCACGCACAATCCCAAAGAGGTGCTGGAGCATTTGCTGCGCATTGGCCACAAGGCCATTGTCTCCTTTCCCAATTTCGGTCATTGGCGGGTGCGTTCAGACCTTTTGCTGCGGGGCAGGATGCCGGTCAATGATTACCTGCCCTATAGCTGGTATGACACGCCCAACATCCATTTCTGCACCATCCGCGATTTCGTCAATCTCTGTGCCGAGACCAATGCCACCATCGAAAAGGCCCATGGCCTGAAAGCCAATGGTGAGGCCATCAGTTTCTCGGCTCCATGGTGGTTCTGGAATATCTTTGCCGAGCAAGCCATTTTCCTGCTCAGCCGCAAGGAAGGTTAGGCCCGGTCCTCTTCGCGCTCGGCAGCCTCCAGATTGAAAGGCACATTGGGAGCAGGCAGGAAAATCGGCCGCAGCCCTTGCGATAATTTGCGCGTCTCTTTCGTCACAAGACCCTGATGCAGCAATTTGGTCACCTCGACAATCAGCACGCCAGAAAAGGCAGGCCAGAAGCGCGCCCCCACCTTCTCCCACGCACGGGCAGAGCCAAAAGGCGTTTTGCCCTTGAAGGGGCCAAAATAGAGCGCTTCATTCCACGCAACAGGGGTAAAAAGGGTATCACGCAGCAAATGGGTGAGCTGCCCGCGCGAAAAGGGCCGCCCATAGCCAAAGGGCGTTTGCTCCATGCGCGCCCATACGCCGCGCCTGTTGGGGACCACAATCAAAAGCCGCCCACCGGGGGTGAGAACCCGCCAGATCTCGCGCAATTGATCAGCCGGATTATCAACAAGCTCCAGCATATGGGTCAAAATAATCCGATCCATACAGGCATCGGGAAGCGGCAAACGATCATAATCCACGAGCGAGGTAAGACACGAGCCGGTCGAGGGCCAATAAACCGCACCTTGGGTTGCGGGCATAAAAGCAAGCGTGCGATCGGCGCTTGCGCGCATGGCACGCAGGTAAGGCGGCGTATAGCCCAACCCCAGCACAGAGAGACCTTTGAGATTGGGCCACTGATCGGCAATCTTTTCATTGATGAAACGGGCAACCGTCCGCCCCAGCGGTTGGGCATAAAAATTGCGAAGATCAACAACATCAAGAAACATTCAGCCATCGCCCTTTTGTCTTTGCGATATAGTGTGGCATCAACATGGGGCTTGTCCAACTGCAATTCAATCTTTTGGCCAAAAGCGGCTCATTTTCAGCAAGAAGCAATTGTAAAGCCCCCCCGATTGTCAATATGCTAGGGCGAGGACACAATTGCACCAAACAATCGCATCACAAGCAAAACAGGGCCAAAATCATGCAGGATCTGGATTTCCAAACTCATCTCATTCCCTGCCTTTCAGACAATTATGCGGTGTTGCTGCATGAAGCCCAAAGCGGCCAGACCGTGCTGGTCGATGCGCCCGAGGAGGAGCCCATCCTCAAAGCCCTTGCCGAGAAGGGTTGGACCCTTACCCACATTCTCATCACCCATCATCATTGGGACCATACTCAGGCGCTTGAGAGCATAAAGGCGCAGACAGGCGCCAAGGTTTACGGCCCCAAAGTCAGTCTTGATAAAGTCCCGCAAATTGATGAAGGGCTGGAAGATGGCAGCGAAGTCCCCTTTGGCGAGAGTGGTTTTTTGGCTATGGGCACCCCGGGCCATACCCTTGATCACATAAGCTATTGGATTCCTGACGCAGAAATGGCCTTTACCGGAGATGCCTTTTTCTCGCTTGGTTGCGGCCGTGTTTTTGAAGGCAATCTCAAAGATATGTGGTTCGCCATTGACCGGATCGCAAAATTACCACCAGAGACCATCATTTATTGTGGCCATGAATATACCGAGGCCAACGGCAATTTTTGCCTCTCGATCGAGCCTGATAACGAGCATCTCAAACGCCGCATGGAAGAGGTCAAAAGCCTGCGCGCCGATGGCAAACCGACCCTGCCAACCACCATGCTGGAAGAGCGCGCCACCAACAGCTTCATCCGCGCCAATGACCCGGATGTGAAAAAGGCATTGGGGATGGAAGGCAAGGAAGATTGGGAAGTTTTCGCAGAAATCCGCACAAGAAAAGATAATTTTTAGATTTTTTCTCTTACCAGCTATTCCTCGCATCCGCTCGGGCCTGCGAGAGCACGCTTTGCGCTTGCCTATCGGCCGTCGCAAAAGGAAGGATTTCCTTTTGCGGATCCTTTTCCCAAATCAATTTTGCAAGGATAAAAGAATTCGGCGAAAGCATCACGCTTTCGCCGGGAACCGATAGGTGACCGCAGCTCGACTGCGCGCCCTCGCAGGCCGACGCGCAAGCGGCGAATAGCCGTGAGAGAAATAAAGATCAGGAATAGCCGGAAAAGAGGTATCAAAGAGGCGCCGAGCCGAACAGCTTTTTGGCCGTCTCATTGATCAGAGTATGTCGGCGATCAAATTTCTTGGCCAGAACAATATTGGTCATGGTCCGCACCACCCCTTCAATCTCGCCAATCTCGTCAAGCAGAGCGTCCAGATCTTCCAGCTGCGGCATTTCCACAATCAAGGACAGATCAAACGCCCCGTTGACGGTGAAACAGGATGAGATTTCAGGAAATTCTTCAAGCCGCACCACAATGCGATTCTGCAGTTTGGGATCGATCTCGACAAAGACAATCGCCCGATTAAGCGTCTCAAGCGGGTCACGATTAAGCAGCACGGTAAAGCCGTCAATCACACCTTCACGCTTCAGGCGCTCGATGCGTTCATGAACCGTTGATCGCGCCACATCCAGACGACGGCCAATCTCCGACGTGGACATACGAGCATCCCCCTGCAGCAGGCGGATCAGTTTGCGATCCAGTTCATCCAAAGTACGACGCATAAAAGCCCCTCCACCACTTGCCGGACATTCTGCCCAGTCCTTTTGCTCACGCCAATATGACATTACAGAATGTTGTTTAGCGATCCAAAACGCCATGACAAGCCTCGATTTTCATCAAAAGAAAAACAAGCCCTCAAATTGTCAATTTATAGCATTCTATCCAGCAATATACCGGATTTCTCCGCCAATCTATAGGGCAGGGCTAATAAGGGCCTGTTTTCCCAAAATTTGGTTGGATATATTCGATTAAATACAATGACATTTAGTCATGCCACATCAATCAGATAACAAAGATCAGATGCAAGCAGGCGGACCGTTTGCCTTGCCCTTCCTAGTATGGAGAGCCCCCAAATGAGCACTCTCGCCCAAGAGACCAAATCCCTGCTGTCCGCTCTTGGCGTCAGCGATGACAAACTGACCACCTCCGGCATTGAAGTGACCAGCCCAATTGATGGCTCTGTCATTGGCCATGTTGCCGAACAAGGCGCAGCAGACACCAATGCTGCCGTCGATAAAGCCCATGAGGCCTTCAAGAAGTGGCGCACTGTTCCCGCTCCTGCCCGTGGTGAGTTGGTCCGTCTTTTGGGCGAAGAATTGCGTGCAGCCAAGGAAGATCTGGGCAAGCTTGTCACCATCGAATGCGGCAAGATCTATTCCGAAGGCCTTGGTGAAGTGCAGGAAATGATCGACATTTGTGACTTTGCTGTTGGCCTCTCTCGCCAGCTTTATGGCAAAACCATCGCATCCGAGCGCCCGGGCCACCGCATGATGGAAACCTGGCACCCCATGGGTGTGTGCGGCGTTATTTCTGCCTTTAACTTCCCCGTAGCAGTCTGGTCCTGGAACACCTGTCTTGCACTTGTTTGCGGCGATTCGGTTGTCTGGAAACCATCCGAGAAAACACCTTTGACAGCTCTGGCTTGCGAAGCAATCCTCAAAAAAGCTCTTGAGCGGTATGGCGATGCACCAGAAGGCCTCCATGAACTGGTCATTGGTGGCCCTGAAGCCGGTCAGGCTCTGGTGGACAATCCAAAAGCTGCCATCATCTCCGCCACCGGTTCCACCCGCATGGGTGCCGCAGTTGGCCCCCGTGTTGCCAGCCGTTTTGGTCGCTCCATTCTGGAACTTGGCGGCAACAACGCCATGGTCGTTGCCCCAAGCGCCGATCTCGACATGGCCGTGCGCGCTATCTGCTTCTCAGCTGTTGGCACAGCGGGCCAGCGCTGCACCTCCTTGCGCCGCGTTATCGCCCATGACAGCATCGCAGACGAGCTGGTTGCAAGCCTCAAAAAAGCCTATGCCACGCTTCCGGTCGGCTCCCCTCTTGAAGAGGGCACCCTTGTTGGCCCATTGATCGACCAACAATCTTTTGACACCATGCAAGCCTCTCTTACCCAAGCCAAACAAGAAGGCGGCGAGATCTTTGGCGGTGGCCGCGCTGATGTTGCTGGCAAAGATGGCGGTTTCTACCCGATCCCTGCCATTGCTGAAATGCCGGCCCAGAGCGATGTGGTCCGCACCGAAACCTTCGCCCCGATCCTCTATATCCTGCGCTATAGCGATCTGGATCAGGCACTGGAGCTGCATAACGAGGTGCCGCAAGGCCTGTCTTCCTGCATTTTCACGTTGAACATGCGCGAAGCGGAAACCTTCATGTCGGCAGCAGGGTCCGATTGCGGCATCTGTAATGTCAATATCGGCCCATCCGGCGCAGAAATTGGCGGGGCCTTTGGTGGCGAGAAAGAAACTGGCGGCGGCCGCGAATCCGGCTCCGATGCGTGGAAGGGCTATATGCGCCGCGCTACCAACACCATCAACTATTCAGCCGAACTGCCATTGGCACAGGGCGTAAAATTCGACATCTAGCATCTATGTCCTTTGATCATGCTTAGGCAAAAAGGACAGATGTTAAACGGATAAAATGGAGCACAGACTATTGATTTTCTTTCATTATTCTTTGTCTCCCGCATGACAGTCCCCCTATTTGGTCATGCAATCCGATCATGTCGAAAACACGAAAAGAGCCGGTGAAAGCCGGCTCTTTTTATGAAACTCTTTTACGCATCTTCTTTCCAGTCCCAAAAGACAGGGAGCCAGTCATGCCTGCAACACCAGCCCTATCCTCACGGGCCCAATCCATCGGTCTTTCCAAAATTGCCCAGCTTGTTGCCCGTGCTGCCCAATTGCGCAAGCAGGGCAAGGATGTCATTTCCCTTGGCTTTGGCGAACCTGATTTCGACACCCCGCAAAATATTCAGGATGCTGCCCTTACCGCCATGAAGGGGGGCGATACCCGCTATACCGCAACTGGCGGCACAAATGAGCTGAAATGGGCCATCCAGCAAAAGTTTAAAAATGAAAATGGTCTGGATGTCGATCTTGATCAGATCATGGTCTGCGTTGGCGCCAAACATGTCATTTTCAACGCCTTCATGGCGACGGTTGAAAAAGGCGATGAGGTCATCATCCCAACCCCTTACTGGACCAGCTATCCAGATATCGTCAAAGTGGCAGAAGGCAGTCCTGTCTTTGTGGAATGCACCGCGAAAACGGGTTTTAAACTAACCCCAGAGGCTCTTGATGCCGCCATTACCGACAAAACCAAATGGCTGATGCTCAACTCACCCTCCAATCCAACCGGGGCAGTGTACTCAGCCGATGAAATAACAGCACTCGCCGAGGTCATCCACAAACATCCCCATGTCTGGATCTTGTCAGATGATATTTACGAGCATATTCGCTTTACTGATGGCCCTTATGCCACTTTGGCAGCTATTGCGCCGGATCTGGCTGAGCGGACCCTGACCATGAACGGCGTCTCCAAAGCCTATGCCATGACCGGATGGCGCATAGGCTATTGCTGTGGCCCGCAAGCCCTGATCAAAGCCATGGTCGCCATTCAGGGGCAGGCAACATCCGGCGCCAATTCCATGGCGCAGGCCGCAGCGGTTGAGGCCCTGACCGGCCCTCAGGATTTCATCACCCAATCCCGCGCAACCTTCCTTAAGCGGCGCGACCATGTGGTGGCATGGCTCAATGCTTGCCCGGGGCTCGAATGCCAAACTCCGGACGGGGCCTTTTATGCCTTCCCAAGTTGCTCTGGCACTTTTGGCAAGAAAACCCCGCAAGGGAAAAGCATTGAAAGCGTGGATGATTTGGCAAGCTACCTGCTCGACCATCATGATGTCACCATCATTCCCGGCACAGCCTTTGGCAGCCCCGGCGAATTCCGCATCTCTTACGCAGCCTCCCTCTCTATTCTGGAAGAGGCCTGCAAACGCATCAGAGAAGGCTGTGAGGCTTTATCATAGTACCCAAAGCCATCAACACGGCCATTACGAAAAAAAGACCGGCCTTGCCTCATCAAGGCTGGTCTTTTTTGTGCGCTTTTCTCGCGAGTGCTTTTGATCGCCAAAGGAATGTTATAATGTAACATAATTCCAAGACGTAACATTGCGAGCAATATGGCATCCCTCCCTCTCATCTCAGCTTCCAGCATCTCAGTTAAATCCGATACCAAGACATTACTCGATAATGTCAGCCTATCTGTTGGAACGGGAGAGATTGTCACTATCATCGGCCCCAATGGCGGAGGCAAAACGACTCTGATCAAATCTCTTTTGGGATTAAACAAAATAAGCAGCGGCAGCATCACACGCCATTCATCGCTCAAAGTTGGCTATGTTCCGCAAAAGCTGGCAATTGACCGCACCTTGCCGCTCACCGTCAAACGCCTGATGACGCTGACAGAGCGAAACAATATAGCTGACATCAAGGCCGCGATGGAAGAAACCGGCGTGGCCCATAAGTTCCATGACAGCATTCATACCCTGTCGGGCGGGGAAATGCAGCGGGTACTGCTGGCGCGGGCCCTCGTGCGACGCCCCAATCTTCTGGTGCTGGACGAACCGGTTCAGGGGGTTGATTATGTGGGCGAGCTATCCCTTTACCGGCTGATTGAAGAGATCAGAGACCGCCATCAATGCGGTATTTTGCTCGTCTCGCACGATCTGCATATGGTGATGCGCGCATCCAACCATGTCATTTGCCTCAACACCCATATTTGCTGCGCAGGCAAACCAGCCTATGTAGAACAATCGCAGGATTATCAGCAATTGTTTGGCCAAAAAAGCATGCAAACGATGGCTCCCTATCCTCATCACCACAATCACAGCCATGCCCCACAAGACAATGACATTCTTGAGGAGTCTTGCTCCTGTGGTCACGCACATGAGGAAAGCGGCGAAACCAGTCATAAAGGAGAGCTGTCATGAACGCTCTTTTGGATGATTTCTTCATGCGTGCCCTTATCGGAGGCCTTGGCATTGCTTTGATTGCAGGGCCTTCGGGCTGTTTCATCGTCTGGCGGCGCATGGCCTATTTTGGCGAGACCATGGCCCATGCCGCACTTTTGGGCATTGCTTTGAGCCTACTTATGGAGATCGTTCCGGTCTGGGGTGTCTTTTTCGTCTCTATCTTGCTTGCACTGCTGCTTTACTGGCTGGAAAAGCTCGACAGATTATCAAGCGACACTCTGTTGGGCATTCTCTCCCATGCCTCCCTGTCCCTTGGTCTCATCACCCTTGGTTTCATGACATGGCTGCGGATTGATATTATGAGCCTGTTATTTGGCGATATCCTTACCATCACCCGTCAGGATCTGGCCATCATCTGGGGTGGTGGAGCCCTTGTTCTCGCTATTTTGTTGCTTCATTGGCACAGCCTTCTTGCCAGCACTATCAGCCTTGATATTGCAAGTGCCGAAGGCATTCCCGTCACGCGGGCAAATCTTGTTTTTGTATTGCTGATCGCGCTTGTCATTGCAGTTGCTATGAAACTAATCGGGGTATTGTTGATCACATCCCTCTTAATCATCCCTGCGGCAACTGCCCGGCAATTCTCACTAAGCCCAGAAAGCATGGCCATCATCGCCGCGCTGATTGCCTCTCTTGCAGTCTATCTGGGGCTTCAAGCCTCTCTTGAATGGGATAGTCAGCCCGGCCCCTCTATCGTACTGGCAGCCTTTGGCCTCTTTTTGCTTTCACTTCTACTTGGGCCTCTCTGCCTCAAATGGCTAAAAAGACAGCAATAACGCTGCGCAATTTTGGGGCGTTCACGCCTTGGCTTTCTTGCTTTTTCCAATCAAATCCTTGGAGGCAAGCACCGCACCCGCAGTGATAAGCAGCGCAGCCCCGGCAATTGACCAGCTAAAACTTGCAAACCCGGCAACCACCAGCACGGCGGTGGAAAGAAGAGGTGCGGCATAAGAGGCTGCTCCCAGCACCTGAATATCCCCGTGCTTAACACCATAATCCCACACGTAAAACGCAGCACCAACCGGCATCAAACCAAGGCCCAAAATAGCGGCCCATTCCCCCAGAGTAGCGGGCCAGACAGTCTCTTCAAACATTAAATGTGCTCCAGCACTCAGCAGGGCTGTGACAAGACAAAAGCCCACCACAATATCGGTGGGAACCGAGGCAAAACGGCGCGACAGGATAGAATATCCCGACCATGTAAAGGCACAAACAAGCGCCGCCAGATAACCCGGTGCATAGCGCATATCAATAGAAAAGCCTTGCCCTTTTGAGACAATCAACATGGTCCCAAACAGGCCCGAAAGCGCCCCTGCCGCATGATACCAGCGCAAGCTCTCACCGGGTAAAAGAGCCGACAGAACCACAATCAATAACGGCCACAGATAGGCAATCAGCCCGGCTTCTACAGGAGGGGCCAATCGCAAGGCTGTATAATAGAAAAAATGATAACCAAACAGTCCAACAATACCCAAAGCCCAGACGGGCCAAGGTTGCTTTAAGCTTTTAAGAGCATCAGGTCGAAAGAGCCAGCTAGAGGCCCCAAGCCCACCACCGATAAGAAATGTCATGGCTGTGAGCTGAAAGGGAGGCACAGTACCACTGGCAGCTGTAAACAAAGCCAGCAAAGCCCACATCAAAATGGCAATAAATCCAACCAATGTTGCAATCAAGCGCTTAGACATAGATCGCTCCCCCTCTGCCGCCGCTCAACCGGCTCTGACACCCACTGTTGGGAGCAAAAGCCAAAGAACGGCCCATCCTATCGCTGATTTAAAAGCGGACAACAAAAAAACCGCGCAGGATTTCCAGCGCGGCTTCTTATTAAAGGCTTTTTCCAAAAAGATTGAAACTTAAGCCATATATTGCCCACCATTTACAGTCATGGTTGCACCAGTAATAAAGGCGCCCTCTTCAGAGGCAAGGAAGGTGACCATTGCGGCAATTTCAGACGCTTTACCAAGACGCCCAACAGGAATACCGGCAATGATGCTTTCCAGCACTTTTTCAGGCACGGCAGCCACCATGTCGGTGTCAATATAGCCAGGGCAGATGGTGTTAACAGTGATGCCCTTGCGAGCTGTTTCCTGAGCCAGCGCTTTGGAGAAGCCAGCTACACCGGCTTTGGCAGCAGAATAGTTGGTCTGACCCATCTGGCCTTTCTGGCCATTGATGGAAGAGATATTGATGATCCGGCCAAAACCGCGCTCGCGCATGCCGTCAATCAAAGGCTTGGTCATATAGAACATGGAATTGAGATCAACATTGATCACTTCTTCCCACTGCTCAACAGTCATCTTGTGCAACATACCATCGCGGGTGATGCCAGCATTATTGACGACAATTTCGACAGGGCCCAAATCAGCTTCAACCTTGGCAAGGCCTTCAGCACAAGCTGCAGCATCGCCAACATTCCATTTATAAACGGCAATGCCATGCTCATCAGAAAAAGCCTTGGCCTTTTCATCATTGCCCGCATAATTGGCAGCAACTGTGTAGCCAGCAGCTTTCAGTGCAATGGAAATTGCCTCACCGATACCGCGCGTACCACCCGTAACAACTGCAACTTTAGACATGGAATCCCTCTCCTAAATTCTGATTAAGTTCGCACTCTTCCTCTTGATGCGAAGCCCGGGGCAAAGAATGGATGCTCCGCCCCGGTTTTGGTCCTTTCAAAAGGTTGGCCTGTCTCGCCCCGGCACATGCCAGGCAAGCCAACCTCGCAAACATCTTGGCTTAACGCTCAACGGTCAGGGCAACGCCCATACCGCCACCGATGCAAAGGGTCGCAAGACCTTTCTTCGCATCGCGGCGCTTCATTTCATGCAGCAAGGTCACCAGAACACGGCAGCCAGAGGCACCGATTGGATGGCCAATGGCAATGGCACCACCATTGACATTCACTTTATCCACATCCCAGCCCATATCCTTGTTCACAGCACATGCCTGTGCAGCAAAGGCCTCGTTGGCTTCAATCAGATCAAGATCCGCTGCAGACCAACCTGCTTTCTCAAGCGCCTTTGTCGATGCCGGAATTGGGCCAGACCCCATAATCGCCGGATCAAGACCAACAGAGGCCCAGGATTTGATGGTTGCCAAAGGTGTAAGGCCGCGCTTTTGCGCTTCGTCTGCACTCATCAGCACAACCACAGCGGCGCCATCATTGATGCCAGAGGCATTACCGGCGGTAACCGAACCGTCTTTCTTAAATGCGGCGCGCAATTTCTGCATGCCTTCAACGGTTGCGCCATGACGGATATATTCATCATCTTCCACCACACGCTCTTTGCGGCGCTCAACCACAGTAACCGGCACGATTTCATCTTTGAATTTGCCAGCTTTCTGTGCTTCCTCGGCTTTGTTCTGGGAAGCAGCTGCAAAAGCATCCTGCTCGTCACGAGCAATCTCCCACTGATCGGCAACATTCTCAGCAGTGATACCCATGTGATAATCATTAAAGGCACACCATAGACCATCCTTGATCATGGTATCAGACATTTTCAAGTCGCCCATCTTGGTGCCAGAGCGCATTTCAGCGGCATGCATGGACAGGCTCATATTTTCCTGACCACCAGCAACCACAATCTTGGCATCGCCCATGGCAATCTGCTGCATGCCCAGAGCAACGGTGCGCAGACCCGAACCACAAACCTGATTGATCAGCCATGCAGGAGCTCGCTCGCCAACACCGGCTTTCAACGCAGCCTGGCGGGCTGGATTCTGGCCCTGACCGGCTGTCAGAACCTGACCGAGAATAACCTCATCAACATCGGCGGCATCAACGCCAGCCTGAGCCAAAGCTCCTTTGATTGCCACAGCCCCCAGCTCGTGAGCGGGCATGTTGGCAAAAGATCCAAGAAAAGATCCTACTGGTGTACGCGCGGCTGCGACGATAACGATATCGTTCATGATCATGTTCCCTTTTGTCTATCCAAGAATCGGCCCTGACTGAAAACAGCCCAAAGCCGTTGGCTGGAGACAGTACAGCTAGAAATTCGCCGCAATGCAACAGAGAAGTCAATGCGGCCATGGACCTAGTCTAAAAGGCCAATAGCCTCCCCTTTACGTAAATGAGTGATATTTTTACTCAATTTCTGAAAATCAAGAGAAAATGTTGGCAATGCAGCATGAACAAACTAAGCTATAACAAAGCATTGTGCGACGGCGGTGCAATAGACGCATAAAAATCCCGAGGGAAGGCCTGACAAATGACAAAAAAAAACGAGCAGACTGTCATTAAAAAATATGCCAACAGGCGACTATATAACACAGGGACAAGCACATACGTGACCCTTGAAGACCTGTCAGAGATGGTAAAGGCCGAGGACGACTTTGTAGTCTATGACGCCAAAAGCGGTGATGACATTACCCGCTCGGTGCTAACGCAAATCATCTTCGAGCATGAAAACAAGGGCCAAAATCTTCTGCCAATTGCCTTTTTGCGCCAACTCATCCGCTTTTATGGCGATTCCATGCAGACACTTGTCCCCAGCTATCTCGATTTCTCCATGCAGAATCTGGCCAAGGATCAGGACCAATTGCGCAAGCAGCTCTCCGATTCTTTTGGCAATTCGGCCTTTGAAGCCATGGAAGAGCAGGTTCGGCGCAATTCCGAAATGTTCGAAAATGCCATGAATATGTTCATGCCATTTACCAAGGCAACCAATACAGACATGCCAGCAGAGACAACCAAGCAAGACAGCAATCCGCAAAAGCAAAATGAGCTTGATGCTCTAAAGGAACAAGTTGCGGATATGCAAAAAATGATCTCCGCTCTTGCCGACAAGAAAGACTAGGCAGCCTCTTTATGGAGAGTGCCAAATGACTTGAAAAGCTTCATGCCAAACGACAAAAGCCCGCAATTTGCGGGCTTTTTGCTAAAATGATACCGGCCGGATAAGGTCACGAGGCTTGAGCCGCTGAATCCGGTAACCTCCAAGGCCTTTCAAGGCTTGCCTTGCCAAAATGATAGCCTTGGAAATAATCAACCCCCATCTCACGCAAAAGCTCCGCGACCGCTTCGCTCTCAACCCACTCGGCGACAACTTCAAGGCCCAATTCTTTTGCAAGTGCAGCAAACATGCGCACATAAGCATAGTTCTGGCTATTCGTATCAATATCCTGAACAAAAGAGCCATCAATCTTGACCAAATCCACCTGTAGGGCTTGCAGATTTCTAAAGGATGTATAGCCCGCACCAAAATCATCAATCGCCACCTTGCATGAAAGATCCTGAAGCTTCTTCACAAAATCAATAGCTTCCTGCATATGCCGAATAGCTGCGGTCTCTGTTATCTCTACAGTCAAACGCCGGGCAACATCAGGACAATGCCCAATACGCGCCTCAAGATAGGTACACCAATCTCGATTCATGCCCACATCAGGCGAGACATTGATCGACACTTTAGCCTCGGGATACGTGAAAAGCACATCAAGCGTCATTTCAAGAATACGGTGGTCCAGCATACCGGCAAGGCCAAGCTTTTCAGCAAATTCGACAAAAAGACCCGCAGGGATAGGCTCATCATCCGCATCATCAACCCGCAACAAACCTTCATAAAATGAAACATCACCGCTTTGTGCCTCTACAACAGGCTGAAAAGCCAGTTGGATACGCCGATCATTAAGAGCAGAAATCACATTATCCGCCATTTTGACGGTGCGTTCGCGCTCTTCTAATGCAAAGGGCACAGCGCTAAATGAACGGAAAGTTCCCCGATGATGGTGTTTGGCCCGATCAAGCGCATCAAGAGCACAAACCTGCGCGGTTCTCACATCTTTGGCATTATCCCCCAGCGCAACGCCCCCCATAGTAAGGGTCACATGGACAGGACCTGCCTCAGTTGTGATGAGATCATCACGCAAGGCATCAAGAAAACGCTCGGCTGTTGCAGGCATTTCCTGCTCGGAACAATTGTTAATCAATAGGCCGAACTTGGTGCCGGAAATCCGACCCACCAAATCCCCATCACGCAAGCGGCGCGAGATCCGGTAAGCCACTTCGCGAATAACCTCATCAGCAATATCAAAACCGTAGGCTTCATTGACAATGCGCAGATTATCAATATGAGCAATCAAAAAGCAGGCTTTATCCCGATTATTTTCAACCTTCTTGATAGTTTGGGCAAGCTGATCAAAAAAGACAGAGCGATTGTAAAGCCCGGTTAATTCATCGAACTGGGAGAGAAAAAGCAGGCGCTGCTGGCGTTGATGACGCTCATCCACCACGCGCAAAACCCCTTGCACAATAGCCGCCCTGCCATCTTCTCCAGCATACCAGCGACCACTTTCCTCAACCCACAGACGGGCTTCATTATCAAGACCGTTAGGAGCAAGGCAATAAATACAATCAAAGGCAACACCAGAGCCATCATCGGTACGGCCAGAGCCAAAAATGGAACGATAACGAGCTGCAATGGTGTCAGGTGTGATCGAGGCTGTAAAATGCATACCCGTGCCAAAGGTCTCCAGCACATTTGTGCCAAGAACTTCAGATGCATTACTGCTCCAGCGCAACCGGTCACCACTGGCCGACCAGTCATAAACAACCTCGCCAAGCGAAGTTAAAATATCACGAGCCTTAGCAGCCAACTTGGGAGTTGCTCCAGCTTTATCCAAAACCGTTACCTCTTACCATTCTTTCCGGCTTTATATCGTCTCGCCAGAATTGGCCCACCATAGTCGAGCATAGAAGGCACAAGGTTAAAATTTCATCAAAGACAGACAAACCGCTTTAACCATTATGCCCAAAGGCTCGCGCTCTGCCTCAGGTCTTAACAATCTCCTAACAAACTGGCCTCGATCTTGCTGCCCTAACCCGTAAAGACAGAAAAAACATCAAGTCTGTCTCATAATGAAACAGGGTTTAGGCGCGTATCATGTCTAGGATTTCGAGTGCAAAAGTAATCCAGATTCCTCATCTAACGAGAGACCCCTCCCGTCAGCAGGAACTTGCGACAACGCAATCTGGCAATGAAGACCGTGCGCGAAATCCTCATCAGCACGCCCACGATGTGCGGGCCGATCACCTCTCCCGCCCATGGTCGGGAGATTGCTGTCATTATCAGGCCCAGATCATTGGGGCAGAACTTGCAGCCGCCCATGGCCGCCGCCGCGCCAAGACAAGCCCGCGCGATGCCGCCCGCGCCTATGGGCAGACCCGCCGCCGCCCGCTTCAGGTCAAAGAGCGCCCGCGCCTGCGCACAATCATGTAAGATGAGAAAAGAGCGCAAAGAGCGCAACAAACAAATCACCTGTTGCGGATAGCTAATAGCCCACAGCCTGACCATCTTTGCGGCAATCAGACCCTGCATGATAAAGCGGGCCTGTCCAATCAATTTCAATCGCTTGCCCGCCCCCATGGGGCATATCTGCCCAAATCATCTCATGCCCCTTGGCCGCCAAGGCATCAAAACAGGAGGAAGACAGGCCAGTCTCGGCAATGATCTGGCCTTTGTCATTCCAGAACAGACGCGGCGCATCAATCGCTTCTTGTACATCCATGCCAAAATCTATCATATTGACAATGACTTGCGCATGACCTTGCGCCTGATAGGCTCCGCCCATCACTCCAAAGGACAGCCAAGGCCGCTCATCTTTAAAAGCCATGGCAGGAATAATGGTATGAAGCGGTCTCTTGCCCCCATCAATACAATTGGCATGGCCTGGCTCCACCACAAAACAGGAGCCGCGATTTTGCAGCATAATACCGGACTCCTTTGTACAGATTCGGGCTCCAAAGCCGCGGAACACAGAATTGATGAAGGAAACAACCCGTCCTTCCTTATCTGCGACGGTCAGATAGATTGTGTCAGATTGAGACGGAACCAGAGATGGCAAGGCCTCATTGCGATGATCAGGAGAAATGGAGGCCGCCAATTGCCTAGCATAACTGGACGAAATCAGCGTCTCGACCTTTTCTTTCATGGAGGCAGGGTCCGAGATATGAGCATCCCGCATGGCATAGGCAAGCCGCCCCGCTTCCAATTGCAGATGGTGCCGCTCTGGCCCGTGGGGATCAAGTCCGGCTAAATCAAACTGTTCCAGAATTTTCAGCAAGGTAAGAGCAGCAATTCCCTGCCCGTTAGGCGGCAGTTCCGCCACTTTTACGCCTCGATAGCTGGCATAGACCGGCTCAAGCGCATCACAACTTACTCCGGCCAAATCCTCCATAGAAAGAAGCCCGCCATAGGAGCGAACAAGATCGACAATCTCCTCCCCGATCTTTCCTTTATAAAAAGCGTCACTGCCCTCTTTTGCAATCTGCCGCAAGCTTTGGGCAAGGGCGGGTGCGCGGTGGATCTGTCCGCTGCGCGGCGCTTTGCCATCCATGAGGTAATGACGGCTCGCTCCCGGATCTTTGCCAAGATCTTCAGCAAGATCGGCCCAATCTGTAGCAACGCGAGGCGCAACCCCATAGCCATCTTGCGCATACTCAATCGCTTGAGCAAAGATTTGTGCAAGCGACCAGCTGCCATGCGACAAGGCCAAGGTCTCCCACGCTTTTACCGCACCGGGCACCGTCACCGCATGAATACTATCAGCTGCAATCTCATCAATACCCTGATCAAGAAAATAGCTGGTTGTTGCCGCCTTGGCCACCCGACCGGAGCCATTATAGCCCCGCACCGTCCCATCGGGCTCTGCCACAATGGCAAAGCAATCCCCTCCAAGACCGGTCATATGCGGCTCGACCACACACAGAACAGCACTGGCCGCAAGCGCTGCATCCACCGCATTGCCTCCTTGCCTGAGAACTGACAGGGCCGCATTGCTGGCAAGAGGGTGGGAGGTGGCAGCCGCTCCATTGCGAGCCATAACCACAGATCGGCCCGGTTTTTGAAAATCGCGCATCGCTCTTGCTCCCTGAAAGCTGAAACAGGCAATTGAAAAGGGTGATGAAACATCATCGCTCAGGTGGGATCTCAACAATAGGGGAGCCTTTCCACTTCGCCAACCCCTAAGTCTTTCATGTCCAGCCACCGAGCAGGAGCAGGATTATTTCCCATCCGCACAGACTGTTATTCCCAAAGACACGTTGCCCTTATCGGGAAAACAGTGTGGGATTGCGATCAATTCCATTGCTACCGAATGAGGCACACCATGTCCGCACTGACCCTTAAAATCGCCAACCAGATGATTGAAGCAGCAATCGCCAAGGGCCACGAAATGTCCCTAAACCCTCTCACCGTTGCAGTGCTTGATGCCGGCGGCCATCTCAAGGCCTTTGCCCGCGAAGATAACACCTCCATCATGCGCCCGCAAATTGCGCAGGGTAAAGCCTATGGTGCTCTTGCAGTTGGCTTTGGCACCCGTTGGCTCAATACCAACGCTCAAGACCGCCCGCATTTTGTTCAGGCCCTCAATGGTGCCTCTGGTGGTGCGATCATCCCGGTGCCCGGTGGCGTACTGATTAAAGATAAAGACGGCAACACTCTGGGCGCGATTGGCATTACCGGTGATACATCAGACAATGATGAAGCCGCTGCCCTTGCTGGCATTGCCGCAGTTGGTCTGGAAGCCAATACAGGCGCCTAATCCTCAAGCGAGATCAGGCTGTTTCCCTGTCTTTCCAAAATCTACCCAGCCAGTTGCGATTGGCTGGGTTCCCTCTTAAAGGGACAAGTTTCCAATAAGTCTATTTCATTCATATCCGCTCACGGATAGCCGCCAGGCCCCATGGTCAAATCACGGCGGGCACTGCGAATGGTCACCGAATAGCCGGCAATCACATCAATCGCAGAAATAATCATCAAGATGAAGAAGACCGATGTTGCGGTCTCGCGCACCAGCAAAAACTCAATCAGATAAACGACAAAGACCAGTGTTGAGAGAATGTGATCAACAATTGAGCCCATACCCGTGCGCGTCGCTTTCAGAATCTCCACAAACAGCAAAATCAGCGCAGCAACAATCATCACATCGCCAAGGGTCAGCGTCCAGCGAGCCTCTGACACCATCTCAATGGTAAAAATCGGCGCATTCCACGGGTCCCCGATAGAAGACCCGAAAAATCCAAAAGCAAAGGCATTATAGACGACCAGAGGGGCTATCAGCAGCGGGATATTAAAAATCATAAAGCTCTCTCAACCGCATGGGGGACAAGTCTTCCTTAAAATCTAGCATCACTGTATGGCAGAAACAAAGCCAGCCGCCCAAACAGATTGCTTTTCTTGGGGATGCCCATGATCTCAGGCCCGCCTTACGCTGCCTTTTTTTGGCGCTCTTGTGAAAATTGGCGCAATAAAAAAGGCCGAATCTTTCGATTCAGCCTTTTTTAAATGTATAGAATGTCGTCAGGGAGGCAAAAGACTTAGTCTTTAGCTTCCAGAATCTGACGGCCACGATACATGCCGGTCTTCAGGTCGATATGATGAGGACGGCGCAGTTCGCCAGAATCCTTATCTTCGACATAGACCGACTGCTTGAGTGCATCCGCAGAGCGGCGGAAGCCACGCTTCATGCGGGTCACTTTTTTCTTTGGCACAGCCATGGTCAAAACTCCGTCGTCAATAACAGGTTCTCTTAGGGCGCACCCTATCCGGGGTCTGCTCTAATTGTCAGAGATTGCGGGCCTTATACAGAAGGAATTCGCGCTTGACCAGACGTCTTGCAAAAAAATGATCGCTTTTCTGCGATTCTTTTCCCTCTATGCCCGATTTTCAGTCCCTGTTTACTATATAGCCCGCTCAAAAGCACGAAAAAGATAGCAAGCGGCCTGTTTGCAATAGGCCTATCACGCAGTCACAAACGGGATCAAATGATCCGCCAAAAGCGAAATATCACGCTCAAGGGCGCTATGGGGCCGCCAGACAAGGGCCAGCTCTCGCTCGCCCACATTGCCCGCAAGGGGCACAACATCCAGTTCCTGCCCTTTCACCAATCCCGCATCAAGAGCAATCTGGGGCAATAAGGTCGCCCCCAGACCATTCGCCACCATTTGCACAATGGTGGTCAGGCTGGTTGCATGAATATCGTCCCCGTCATGAAGGCTACGCTTGAGACTGGAGAGAATATGATCGCGCAGGCAATGCCCGTCCTCGAGCAAAATAAGCGTTTCCTCTTGCAAATCAGCAACAGGGCAAGAGGTTTGTGTTGCCAATCTATGCCCTTTTGGCACGGCTACTTGAAAAAAATCCCGCCCCAGACTTTTGCAAGACAAATCCTTGATCTGATAGGGCAAGGCAATCACAGCCGCATCAAGCTGACCGCTTCTTAAATTCTCCAAAACATCACGCGTCAGTGATTCGCGCAAGTAAAGCCGCAAATCAGGAAAAGCCACGCGCAAGCTAGGAAGGGCCTTGGGCAACAGGAACGGGCCGATTGAGGGAATGATACCAAGGCGCAACCGACCGGACAAAGGCGCAGACTGCACCTGAACAGCCGCCACCAGATCATCCACATCGCGCAGCAACACTTTCGCCCGCTCAAGCACAACCTCTCCATGGGGAGTTAAGGCAAAAACGGGACTTTCGCGATCAATCAGAGCAGTTTGCAAGCCATCTTCCAGCTGTTTGATGCCGGAAGACAAGGTGGATTGAGACACATAACAGGCCTCAGCCGCAGCCCTGAAAGAACGCTTATCCGCCACAGCGCATAAATATTGCAATTGGCGTAGGGTGGGGCGAATGGTCATGACCGCCTCTAATAGAGAGTTTCGAATAGGAGAAAAAATATGATCGAAAAAATCGATTGTCAAATTCGAAATTTGAGGTTTGCTTAGGCCCCTGAGATATGCTTCATAGGGGGCAAGAATTTTGAATCATTCTAAAGACGAAAGCTCTTAGACGTCTTTGGAAGACCAATAAGATCCTGGAGAAAAAACATGCAAGGTATCGGCGATAAGCTTCCCGAATTTTCCATCACTGGCGTAAAACCCGGTTTCAACGATATTGTAGAAAATGGCGAAAACGCATTTGAAGCAATCACCGAGAAAAGCTTCGAAGGCAAATGGAAAGTCATCTTCTTCTACCCAAAAGACTTCACCTTTGTATGCCCAACCGAAATCGCTGAATTCGCTCGCCTGAAAGACGAGTTCGAAGATCGCGATGCTGTTGTTCTTGGCGGCTCCACCGACAACGAATTCTGTAAGCTGGCATGGCGCCGCGATCACCCAGATCTCGACAAGCTGCCAATCTGGATGTTTGCTGACACCAACGGCTCTCTGGTTGACGGTCTGGGCGTTCGCCATCCAGACGGTGTTGCTTACCGCTACACCTACATTGTTGATCCGGACAACACCATCCAGCACGTTTACGCAACCAACCTCAATGTTGGCCGTAACCCTAAAGACACCCTGCGTGTGCTCGACGCTCTGCAAACTGACGAGCTGTGCCCATGCAACCGCGAAGTTGGCGGTGCCGTTCTCGGCTAATGACCCTGTGGTCATACAAATTAAGGGACAGGCCAGCGGCCTGTCCCACCCCAAACAGGCCCCTTTAAATGAAGGCCTGAACCGATTTTACCTGACAATTTGTGCCGTCCCCATCGCGTCTTTTGAAGGCACGACACGATAGAGCATGCCCAAACCATAAATCCTGGAGTAGCCCCATGAGCATTGATTCCCTTAAAGCCCAGATGCCCGACTTTGCCAAAGACGTAAAACTCAATCTCTCCAACATTTCCGGAGAAGAGGGCCTGAGCGACCAGCAGAAATATGGTTTGATGGTGGCCTGCGCCATCACCACCCGCAACCCGGTCATCAAAGACGCCTTCCTTGCCGAAGCTGCCGACAAACTCTCCCCAGAAGCGCTTCACGCGGCCAAAGGGGCAGCAACCATGATGGGCATGAACAATATCTATTATCGTTTTGTCCATCTCTCCTCTAACAAGGATTATGGCTCCATGCCTGCAAAATTGCGGATGAACCTGATTGGGCGTCCCGGCGTGGAAAAGGTTGATTTTGAGCTATGGAGCCTTGCGGTCTCTGCCATGAATGGCTGCGGCATGTGCATTGATAGCCACGAAGGCATTCTGCGCCAGAACGGCCTGACAACCGAGCAAATCCAGACCGCGATCCGCTTTGCAGCCATCATCCAGTCGGCGGCTATTGCTCTGGAAGCGGCGGCCTGAAGCTTGAAGCCTGAGGCCTGAGCCTGAACTGACACAACTTGTAGAAGCCATAAACAGGCCGCAACCTGATCAAGATGTGATGATAAACCAGCGTCTTCGCCAATCCCCCGCAAAGGACCGTCTTGTCCCCCACTTGATGGTTCCTCTTGACGGCGAAGAAAAAAACAGGCATCGGCTAGGTAGAATACTTGGCCGGTGCCTGTCCGTATGAAGGGCTCAATTACCAGCCATCAAAACAAATGGTGTGCAGTCATGTCCTCTTCCCAGCCAGTCCCGCCCTCCGCGCAAAAGAGTACCGAAAGCAAAGATCAGGATATGCAGGAGCGTTTCCTCATCAAGCTGGGGCAGGATGCACAAGCTGTTGAGGCTATGCTGGAAGGGCTTTTGGCCCCCACACCGCGCCAGAGCGAATTGCTGCGCCCCGACACATTGCTCGCAGCCATGCGCCATGGGGCGCTTAATGGCGGCAAGCGTATCCGCCCTTTTTTGATGATGGAAGTCGCCCGCATGCTCGGCCAAGACCATAGCGGAGTTTTAAGAGCGGCTTGCGCCCTTGAATGCGTGCATTGCTACAGCCTTATCCATGATGATCTACCCGCCATGGATGATGACGATTTGCGCCGCGGGCAGCCCACTGTGCATATCGCCTTTGATGACGCCACGGCGATTTTGGCCGGTGACAGCCTGTTGACCATGGCATTTGACATCCTCGCCGATGAAGCCACGCATCCGGACGCACAAGTTCGCGCCGAGCTGGTATTGGGCCTTGCGCAAAATGCCGGAATCGGCGGCATGGCAGGCGGTCAGAGCCTTGATATCCTCTCTGAAGGGCGGGATCGCAGCGAAGAGGAAATCAAGCAAATGCAAGCCATGAAAACAGGAGCCCTGCTGCGCTATGCCTGTGAAGCGGGTGCCATTCTGGCAGGTAGCACGCCTGAAATTCGCCAGAAAATGGCTCACTTTGGCCGCATCATCGGTCTTGCTTTCCAGCTTGCTGATGACCTTTTGGACGTAACCGCAACGTCCGAGCAGCTTGGCAAAACCGCTGGCAAGGATCTTGATACCCAAAAGGCGACACTCGTCAGCCTTTACGGCATCGGGGAGACGCGCCAAAAACTGGCGCAGCTCATCAAGGAGGCAGAAGACGAGCTTGCCCCCTTTGGAGACAAGGCAGATATTCTCATCGCCGCCAGCCGTTTCATCGCCCAGCGCGAACATTGATCAAGAAATAGAAAATCCGCTCTTAAGATTGACCATACCGCTTATCGATATAATCAAGCACCATATCGTGGAAATCCTGCGCAATAGTCTCACCGCGCAAGGTTGCAGCTTTCTGCCCGTCAATAAAGACCGGAGCGGCTGGCGTCTCGCCGGTGCCGGGCAGCGAAATCCCGATATCGGCATGCTTTGATTCGCCCGGACCATTCACGATACAGCCCATCACCGCCACATTCAGTTCTTCAACGCCGGGATATTTCTCTTTCCAGATCGGCATATTCTCGCGGATCTCGCTTTGGATTTCCTGCGCCAATTCCTGAAAAACAGTGGAGGTGGTCCGCCCGCAACCCGGACAGGCGGCAACAATGGGAATGAAAGAGCGAAAGCCCATCGTTTGCAGCAATTCCTGCGCCACCTGCACCTCGCGGGTGCGATCCCCGCCCGGCTCTGGCGTCAGCGAAATCCGGATAGTATCGCCAATCCCCTGCTGCAGCAAAATACCTAGAGAGGCCGAAGAGGCCACAATGCCCTTGGTCCCCATTCCAGCCTCTGTCAGCCCCAAATGGGTGGCATAATCGGAACGGCGGGCAAGTTCGGTATAAACCGCAACAAGATCCTGCACTTGGGATACCTTGGCCGAGAGAATAATCTTGTCCGCGCCCATGCCCAATTCTTCTGCCCGTTTGGCCGACAAAAGCGCAGACTGGATAATCGCTTCATGCATCACTTTTTCTGCGGGAAGCGGCTGAGAACTGGCAGAATTTTCATCCATCAGGCGCGTTAAAAGCTCCTGATCAAGCGATCCCCAATTCACCCCGATCCGAACCGCCTTGTCATATTTCATCGCAAGCTCGATCAGGGTCGAGAATTGTAAATCCCGACGCGCCTTAAAGCCCACATTGCCCGGATTGATGCGATATTTGGACAGGGCCGCCGCGCAATCAGGATTTTCGCTCAGCAATTTATGGCCAATATAGTGAAAATCCCCCACCAAAGGCACATCAATGCCCAGCCGGTCGAGCCGATCCTTGATATAGGGCACAGCCTTTGCCGCTTCGTCCTTATCAACCGTGATGCGCACCAGCTCAGAGCCTGCTTTATGCAAGGCGGCAACCTGCTGCACCGTTGCATCAATATCAGCCGTATCCGTATTGGTCATGGACTGCACCACAACGGGGGCTCCGCCACCAACAGTCACATGGTCAATCTTCACCGCTTTGGTAATACGGCGCGGCATAGGTGCGGTTAGAACAGGCATGGCCCCTCGCAAGTGCTTTAAAGCGAAACAAATAGAAGCGGATACCAATGACGGCAAAGCCCGCTTCTTTTAACAAAATTATATGGCATTCCCGCCCCTTTGGTGCAAGCACCGGTCCCCCTTAGGGCAGGCCCGTCACCAGCATTCTTGGATGAAAGAGTACAAAGAGGCTGCTATCATGGAGCCTGATCTTCGTCTCCGCTCTGCTGACACATCTCACAAATTCCGGAAATTTCCAGCACGGGGGCATTGGCCCTGAATTTCTCGGTCGAGGCAATGGTCTCAACAAGACCGCTCAGCGCATCAGAATGAAACTCCCCCGCGCGCCCGCAACTATCACACAGCAAAAAGACCGTAACATCGCCGTGGCAACATTCCTCGCCTTTCCCAGACCCTTCCCCGTGATGGTGAGAGCAGGCGACATAGCCATTGCGGCTTTCAATACGGTGAATAAGCTCTTGCTGGGTGAGGAAATCGAGCGCCCGATAAATGGCGACCGGAGCAAGCTTGTTACCTTGTCGGTTGATCTTATCAAGAATGTCATAGGCCGAGGCAGGCACATGGCTGTCAGCCAGCACAGCCAGCACCTTGAGCCGCTGCTCTGTCAGCCGCACACCTCTTTTGCTGCAGATATCCTGCGCATGGTTGAGGATCCTATCCACACATTTGGCGTGATCATGCTCTTTCAGCTCAATCATCAGGCTCCCTTGGGTCTTCTTTAGGCGGTGTCATATGCATTTGCGCTTGCCAAGTCTAGCACGACATTTATGCTGCAGTGCAGGAAAATCATGCCCAGCGTGTGGACAGCCGAGCTTGTTCCAACCGGGTCCAGTTTTTGAGGAAAAACCATGTCTCAGTCAGTCGCCACCAAAGCCCATGCGGGCCGCACCGCCCTTGTTACCGGTTCCACCAGCGGCATCGGCCTTGCTGTCGCCCGCGCCTTTGCCGAACAAGGTGCCAATATCGTGCTTAATGGATTTGGCGATGCAGCTGAAATCGAGGCCAACCGAGCCGCGATTGAAAAAGACTTTGGCGTTACGGCAATTTATAATCCAGCCAATATGCTCAATCCTGACGAAATCGAAGCCATGGTCAATCAGGCCGTAGAGCAGTTCGGCTCAGTCGATATTGTCGTCAATAATGCGGGCATCCAGCATGTCTCTCCGGTTGATGAATTCCCCACCGACAAATGGGATGCCATTCTGGCGATCAACCTCTCCTCATCCTTTCACACCATCCGCACCGCCCTGCCGGGGATGAAGAAAAAGGGATGGGGCCGCGTGATCAACACAGCCTCGGCCCATGCTCTTGTTGCCTCCCCTTACAAATCAGCCTATGTCGCCGCCAAGCACGGCATTGCGGGCCTCACCAAAACCGTAGCGCTGGAAGTGGCAGAGCAAGGCATTACCGTCAATGCCATCGCACCGGGCTATGTCTGGACCCCACTCGTTGAGCGCCAGATTCCAGATACCATGAAAGCACGCGGCCTTACTGAAGATGAGGTCAAGCGCGATGTATTGCTGGCCGCCCAGCCAACCAAGGAATTTGTCACCGTTGAACAGGTGGCCCAATTGGCCCTTTATCTTGCAAGCGATGCAGCCTCTGCCATTACCGGCACAACCATGTCTATTGATGGTGGCTGGACCGCCAAATAAGCCCAAAGCACTTTGTAAAAAGGGCTTTAAGTCTTGCAGGCCGGACGGATATTCCTTCCGGCCTTCTTTGTGCCAAAAACGAAGAGAGAGCCTAGGGTCAGACCCCCTAGAAGATCAAACCAAGACGCAACGCTTCTGCGACAGCCTGAGTGCGATTGACCGCCCCCAGTTTTTTGGCAGCCGACGCCAAATACCAATCAGCGGTATGCTGTGAAATCATCAAAATTTGTGAAATGTCCCAAGAGGTCTTGCCCATAGAGGCCCACTTCAAACACTCAATTTCGCGAGGTGTGGGTACTTTAGCCGGTCTTCTTGGTTGGCCTGCTTTCAGAAGATCCCGCACCTGATTATGGGCATAAATTCCAATAAGGTGCAAAACATGGCGGTCATCTGCCCCCAAATCAACGCCCTCGCCACCAAAGGACAAAGAAGCCTGAAATCCATCCGGACTATAAACCGGAACACAAAATCCGTCAGGCATCCCGATAGAGGCAGCTTCATCCATCACCGCATTTGCCTGATTGCTCAAAGGCACCGGCATTCTACTGACTTCATTCCATTCAAATGGCAAAGAAGTATGGCGCACACGCTCAACCACTGGATCATCTTCAATGAAATTCTGATCAAGATAGCGCTCCGTCCAAATGCTGGACCATCCTTGCAATAAAACAAGCTCTTCGAGCTGTTCATCAGCCTCAGGAATACCGCATAGGATAAAACCGGTATAACCAAAATCATCAGACACATCTTTAAGAGCGCTCAAAACCCCGTCCAGCTGCGTCTCAGCCTGAATCTTGTCCAAATATCCAAAAACACGATTTTGTACACACATAGTCGAACAAATCCAGCAAAGCTTCATACCACAAGAAAAAGCAAATAAGTCTGTGATAAGTCACAATCTGTGGCAAAAGAATAGAAGATAAAAACTCGGCATCAGCCTAGCAAATAATGCAAAAATGTCAAAATTGACAATTCATATGCTTAAAACCATCAAAAAACCCTGCTTCATAACTGAAGCAGGGCCTAAAATATCAAACCGAGAACTGTAATTCTCCGCAGTGAATGCGCTGCGATAAATCTCAGTTTACGGCTGTCTGACCGGCTTTCCCATTTTCCGAAATATGAAGCAAGCTGCGCATATCGCCTTCCTTCTGGGTTAGATCAGCCAGCGTATAGCGGTCAAGCGCTGCCAGAAAAGCCTCAAGAGCATCATTGAGCGCTTGGTTAAAATCACACATGGACAGAAGCGGACAATCATAGCTGCCCTCATCAAAACAATCGGCGAGATAGAAATTCTCTTCAGCTGCGCGAATGATCTCACCCAAGGTAATGTCTTTGGGCTCCTTGGCCAATTGCAAGCCACCATTACGGCCCCGATGGGTGATGATGAAACCATTTGAAACCAAAATCGGCAGGATTTTGAACAAATGATATTCGGAAATATCATAGACCCGCGCAATCTCGCTCACCTTGGCAAACTCATCTCGTTTGGCCGCACAATACATCAATATGCGCACAGAATAGTTGGCCTGTTGCGTCAGTCTCATTGTCCAATGGTCCTTATGTCGTCGTCACACATATAATATATATGCTTGGTCCTGCAAAAGTGAAGGAGTTCCCCATCTGGTCAGGATGGGAGAAACGAACTCTTTCCGCCTCTCGCTCAGCACAGTTTAATCAATTTTGAACCAAAAGAAAAAGCATAAAGTCAATCTGTGCTTCCAACCCTCGATTTTTTCATTCTTCACCAACAATGCAACAAGTTTAAATCGAGAGATCCACCTCTATTTGCGCCCTAAAACACATGAGAATTACACATAGCTGGAATGCCCTAAAAACATATCAGAAGCCACCAATTATGACTTTATTTCAAGAAAATCATACTTTACTCTCAACACAGACACACAAAAGATTGCCCAGATCATAACCAAAGCGCATCGAAATGCTTAAATACCTCCCCTCTCTCAGCGCTCTTCGCGCCTTTGAAGCAGCCGCTCGACATCTCAGTTTCACCAAAGCTGCCAGTGAATTGGGAGTAACGCAAAGCGCCATATCGCGCCAAATGCGCGCCATGGAAGATCTTCTGGGCCTGCGCCTGTTCGAGCGCACTGGTCATGGCTTGGTCTTAACAGAAGCTGGCGAGGTCTATGCCCAAAAAATCCGCACCAAATTGCAGGATATCGAAACCGCGACACTGGAATTACTGGCCTATCGCGGACAGGGTGGCGAACTGACCATTGCCTGCCTTCCCACATTCGGGGCCCGCTGGCTGGTTCCGCGCCTTAACAAATTTACCGCAGCCCACCCCGAAGTGCTGATCCATGTGGTCACCAAAATCGAGCCGTTTGAATTTATGGGCGCAGATATTGATGCCGCCTTCCATTTTGGGGAAGGCGCCTGGCCCAATGCCCTCACCGATCCCTTAATGCCGGAATATATTGTGCCTCTTGGCCATCCGGATCTTCTCAAACACAACGAGGAAATCGGCCTTCCCGCCCTCTTGCTAGAACAACCCCTATTGCAAGCAACCTCACGCCCCAATCTATGGAGCCACTGGTTCAACACAACTGGCCATCATCATCCCAATCCTCATGTTGGCCCCCGTTTTGAGCATTTTCACATGGTTATTCGGGCAGCCGCCTCCAAAATGGGCATTGCGCTGCTTCCGCGTTTTCTGGTGGAGGAAGAATTGGCATCGGGCGAGCTTGTCGCTCTGGACACTCATCTCACCCGCTCCAACGGTGACTATTATTTTGTCTATCCCCAATCCAAGCGCGCCAATCCCAATTTGCAAATCTTCCGCACATGGGTGATGCGCGAAGCAATCAATGCCAAAAAGGCCATGAACAAACTGCAAAAGCACGAAGACTAGCTCCTCGGGCGCTCCGCTCAGACCTAAAGCCTTTGAAGCACGCCTCATAAAAGCCATGGCCAGAGCGCAAAAAATCAGGCCATAGAACCGCGCTGCCACCCACGCAGCGGCGCTTGTTCCCTTTAAATATTCATAACACAAACGCATGGTTTTCTCACGAAATTGCCGAAAATCGCACTTTTGCCATGAGGAAATAGCATGACGATCTGAAATTTATTCGTTTCTCAAAGTACGGCTTTGCGACTATTCTGCCCTCTTGAAACAGTGCGCTATCAGGCCAAAATCAAGTCATGACAGCCCGATAGACAGACCGGAATATGGCTAGCCGCAGCCAAGGCTTGTGGCCCATGCAGAGCAACATCAAAGGAGCGACTATGTGCGCCAAACCACAATTCACCTGGGATGATCCTTTTCATTTCCGCGATCAGCTGAGCGAAGATGAACGTATGATCATGGATAGTGCCCGCGCCTTCTGTGACGATCGCCTGATGCCCCGCATTCTGGAAGCCAACCGCCACGAAACCTTTGATCGCGAGATCATGAGCGAGCTTGGCGAATCCGGTTTCCTCGGCTCCACCATCCCCGAGGAATATGGCTGCGCAGGGGTCAATCATGTGGCCTATGGTCTGGTTGCTCGCGAAGTCGAGCGGGTTGATTCCGGCTACCGCTCTGCCATGTCCGTGCAGTCCTCTCTGGTCATGCATCCAATCTATGCCTATGGTTCTGAAGAGCAGCGCCAGAAATATCTGCCAAAGCTCGCAACCGGCGAAATGATTGGCTGCTTTGGCCTGACCGAGCCGGATCACGGCTCCGATCCCGGCTCCATGGTCACACGCGCCGAGAAAGTCGATGGCGGCTACAAGCTCAATGGCGCGAAAATGTGGATCACCAATTCCCCGATCGCTGATATCGCCATTGTCTGGGCAAAATCCGACGCCCATGAAGGCAAGATCAAGGGCTTTATCGTCGAGCGCGGCATGGAAGGCTTCTCCACACCAAAGATCGAAGGCAAAATGAGCCTGCGTGCGTCCATCACCGGCGAAATCGTTCTGGCTGATGTTCTGGTGCCTGAAGAAAATCTCCTGCCAAATGTCTCCGGTCTTGCCGGTCCGTTTGGCTGCCTCAACAAAGCCCGCTTCGGCATTGCATGGGGTGCCTTGGGCGCAGCAGAATTCTGCTGGCATGCAGCCCGCCAATATACCCTTGATCGCAAGCAGTTCGGTCGCCCCTTGGCCCAGACCCAGCTAATGCAGCTAAAAATGGCCAATATGCAGACCGAAATCACATTGGGCCTTCAAGCAGCTCTGCGCGTTGGCCGCATGATGGACGAAGGCAATTGCCCGGTTGAGAATATCTCTCTCATCAAGCGCAACAATTGTGGCAAATCCCTTGAGATTGCCCGTCTGGCTCGCGACATGCATGGCGGCAATGGTATTTCCGACGAGTTCCATGTCATTCGCCACATGGTCAATCTGGAAACCGTCAACACCTATGAGGGCACCCATGATATTCATGCTCTCATTCTGGGTCGCGCCCAAACCGGCCTACAGGCATTCTTCTGATCCCAATCTCATTTGATCAGATGCGAACCACCCTAATCATTGAGTGGTTTCAAGGGCGGGACACCCTTTTCCCTGGTCCCGCCCTTTTTTCATTCTCATCGCCGCCTGCTCGCAGGCCACCGCCCTTTTGAGGATAATCATCATGACCGGTGCTCTCTCCCATATTCGTGTTCTCGACTTAACCCGCGTGCTGGCAGGCCCCTGGTCTGGCCAACTTCTGGGGGATTTGGGGGCAGATATCATCAAGGTCGAACGGCCCGGAAGCGGCGATGACACCCGCGGCTGGGGCCCTCCTTACCTTAAAGACATCAATGGCGAGGAGCGACCGGACGCCGCCTATTTCGGCTGCACCAACCGCAACAAGCAATCGGTGACCATTGATATCACCTCCAAGGAAGGGCAGGCCCTCATTCGCGATTTGGTGGCCCAGTCCGATATCGTGATCGAGAATTACAAAGTGGGCGGGCTGAAGAAATACGGTCTCGATTATGACAGCCTCAAAGAGGTAAAGCCCGACATTATCTATTGCTCCATCACTGGCTTTGGCCAGACAGGGCCCGATGCCTCAAAAGCAGGCTATGACTTCATGATCCAGGGCATGGGCGGCCTGATGAGCGTGACCGGCCAGCCCGAAGGCAGCCCGGGCGGGGAGCCATTGAAGGTCGGCGTTGCTCTGGCTGATGTGATGACAGGCCTTTATTCAACCATCGGCATTCTGGCCGCTCTCGCCTACCGCGATGAAACCGGCGAGGGCCAATATATCGACATGGCCCTTTTGGATGTTCAGGTCGCAGCCCTTGCCAATCAGGCCACCAATTATCTGGTTTCGGGCAAGGCCCCGACCCATATGGGCAATGCCCATCCCAATCTGGTGCCCTACCAAACCTTCCCGACATCTGATGCCCATTTCATTCTGGCCGTTGGGAACGACAATCAGTTTGCCAAATTCTGTAAAATTGCCGGACTTGACGATCTTCCCGGCGATGTGCGGTTTGACACCAACCGGCACCGGGTTGAAAATCGCGAAATTCTGGCAGCAAAAATCACCGCTGTCACCGCGGATAAATCTCTTGATTACTGGATGGAGGAATTGGGCAAGGCAGGGGTTCCATGCGGACCGATCAATTCCATTGACCGGGTCTTTGAAGAGCCTCAGGTCAAGCATCGCGGCATGGCGATTGAAATTGAAGCCAAAGACGGCAGCATGCAGCCCGGCGTTGCCTGCCCTATCAAACTGGCCAAGACACCGGCCGCTTACAAATCGGCTCCGCCAGAGCTGGGCGAACATACCGCCGCGGTGCTCAAACGCCTGCTCGGCAAGAGCGATCAGGATCTGAAAAGCCTGAGCGAGAAAAACATTATCACCCTTTAGCAAGGCGACAAGGGTGGGGAGAAACAAGGCGATCAAAAGAATTGCCGCATGAAAATTCGCCAAGCAAGAAAGGCAAAATCATGACCAAAGGAACTGGTGCACAGCTACTGGTCGACAGTCTGGAACAACAGGGCGCAAGCCTTATATTCGGCGTGCCCGGCGAGAGCTATCTGGCGGTGCTGGATGCCCTGCATGACAAGCCCTCCATGCGCTATATCAACGCCCGGCAAGAAGGTGGCGCTGCCATGATGGCAGATGCCCATGCCAAGATTACCGGTGAAGTGGGTATCTGCATGGTCACCCGCGGCCCTGGCGCCACCAATGCTTCAGCTGGCGTGCATGTTGCTTTTCAGGATTCCACCCCCATGATCCTGTTCATCGGTCAAGTTGCCCGCGACCAGATCGAACGCGAAGCCTTTCAGGAAATCGATTATCGCCGCATGTTTGGCCAAATGGCCAAATGGGTCGCCCAGATTGATGATCCCAACCGCGTGCATGAATATATCGCGCGCGCCTATCGCACAGCCCTCTCCGGTCGTCCCGGCCCTGTGGTACTAGCATTGCCGGAAGATATGCTGACGCAAGAAATCGACATGCCCGCCAAATTGCCGTCAAAAGCAGTACGGGCAGATAATACTGCGTCACCTCAAGCCCTTGAAGAGCTGAAAGCCCTCCTGTCTGGCGCGGAAAAACCCTTCATGATTGTTGGCGGCGGCGGCTGGTCGAAAGAGGCCCGCAGCGCCGTGGCGAAGTTTGCAAAAAATAATGACATCCCTGTCGGTGTCTCTTTCCGCTGTCAGGACTATTTCCCCAATGATCATAGCCATTATGCAGGTCATGTGGGTATCGGTATTGACCCCGCTCTTGCCGCCCGCATCAAAGAAAGCGATCTCTTGCTTGTGCTCGGCGCACGCCTTGGCGAAATGACCACCTCTGGCTATACGCTGATTGACTGTCCGGTCCCGAGCCAAAAGCTTGTCCATATTCATCCCGATCCGGAAGAATTGGGCCGCGTTTTTGATCCCGCCTTAGCCATCGCATCCAATCTGGAAGGCATGGCCTTAACGCTGGCTGGCCTTGGCACAATTCGCACCGCCAGCAACAAAAACTGGGCAGCAGATGCCCGCAAAGGCTTTGAAGCGTTTGCCGCAATTCCGCAAAAGAAAACGCCGGGCGATGTACAAATGGCCGAGGTGATGAAGCATATCGATGCCAACACGCCGGACAATGTGGTCTATACCAACGGCGCGGGCAATTATGCTATCTGGGCCCATCGTTTCCTCTCCTATAATGACTTCCGCACCCAGCTGGCCTCGACCTGTGGCTCCATGGGCTATGGCCTGCCTGCCGCTGTTGCCGCCAGCATTTATGACCCGAGCCGCCCTGTAATCTGCTTTGCCGGTGATGGCTGCTTCCAGATGACCTGTCAGGAATTTGCCACCGCCGCACAAGAAGGCGCTCCCATCAAGGTGATTGTGGTCAATAACGGCATTTACGGCACCATCCGCATGCATCAGGAGCGGGACTATCCGGCCCGTGTCTCCGGCACCAACCTCTCCAACCCCGACTTTGCCGCCATGGGACGCGCCATGGGGGGCCATGCGGAAACCATTGATAAAAATGACGACTTCCCGGCAGCCTTTGAACGGATGATGGCCCATGACGGTCCGGCCCTCTTGGAAATTCAGGTCGATACCGAGGCGCTAACACCGGTTAAAACCTTAAGCGATTTCCGCCACGGCCGCTAAAGGCTAATAAATGAAAACATGAAAGAAGGGCTTCTTGATCAAAAGAAGCCCTTCTTTTTTGCCCTTTTCCTTTGGCTTTTCCCCTCACCCATAGGTAATTTGCGCAAGCTTCTGCACAGGGCACAATCACACACTCGACAAGGCAGACCATTCATCCCATGCTGGCACTTGAGTAACTTGCCTCCTTTGCCGGATAAAAAAAGTCATGCTGGATAGCCTCTATCATCGCCTTGAGCAAAAAGAAGACGATTTAATCGCCTTGACACAAGGCCTGATCCGCTTTCCCACCATCAATCCTCCCGGCGAGGCCTATGGCCCCTGCGCCCGTTTCATCGGTGAGCGACTAGAAAAACGCGGATTTGCCGTCCAATATATTCACGCCCATGGCACCCCCGGCGACAACGACAGCTACCCCCGCATCAATATCATCGCCCGTTATGAGGGCAAAACACCCGGCCCTTGCATTCATTTCAACAGCCATATCGACGTGGTGGAAGTAGGCAGCGGCTGGACAAAAGATCCCTTTGCGGGGGAAATCGAAGACGGCAAAATCTATGGGCGGGGCGCATGCGACATGAAGGGCGGCCTTGCTGCCTCCATCATCGCCGCCGAAGCCTTTATTGAACAATTCCCCGATTTCCCCGGTGCCATTGAGATTTCTGGCACCTGTGATGAAGAATCCGGCGGCTATGGCGGTGTTGCCTATCTCGCCGAACAAGGTTTCTTTGCCAAAGACCGGGTTGATCATGTCATCATCCCCGAGCCGCTAAACAAAGACCGCATTTGCCTTGGCCATCGCGGTGTCTGGTGGGCCGAAATCGAAACCCACGGCCATATTGCCCATGGCTCCATGCCATTTTTGGGCGACTGCGCCATACGCCATATGGGCGCAGTGATGGATCAGTTTGAGGAAAAACTCTTTCCAGCCCTTGCGCAAAAACGCACCGACATGCCCGTGGTGCCCGAAGGGGCACGCCAATCGACCCTTAATATCAATTCCATCCATGGCGGACAGAGCGAGGATTTTGAAGGTCTGCCCGCCCCCTGTGTGCCCGACAGCTGCCGCATGGTGATTGATCGCCGCTTCCTGATCGAAGAAAAGCTCGATGAGGTCAAAGGTGAGGTCAAGGATCTGCTCAAGTCCCTTGAGCAAGACCGCGCTTCCTTTAGCTATACGCTCAAAGATCTGTTTGAAGTCCAGCCCACCATGACGGACAAGCACCAGCCGGTTGTCAAAGCCGTCAGCAAGGGGATTGAGGATATTCTTGGCAAAGAGGCCGATTATGTCATCTCACCGGGCACCTATGACCAGAAACATATCGACAGAATAGGCCAGCTTAAAGATTGCATTGCCTACGGCCCCGGCATTCTTGATCTTGCCCATCAGCCTGATGAATATGTAGGAATTGCAGATATGCTCGATTCCGCTAAAGTAATGGCACAATCTATTCATAGTCTTTTGCAGGGATCCAAAGACAACGCCAAAAGCTAAGGCAAAGCAGGGGCTTGGACACACCAAAAAACTTGCGCCACATATTGATAGGGCAAACCATCAGCCCACAACACGTCTGACAATAGGGTCGGGGAGGACCATATGATCAAACATGCCGCCAAATTGACCACAGCATTTGTTGCAAGCTCCATCTTACTGACAACAACCGCTCTGGCTGCTCGCTCGGATATCACAGTAGGTGTTCGCCTTGAGCCCCCGCATCTGGACCCGACCGCCGGTGCCGCCGCTGCCATTGACGAGATTGTCTATGCCAACATCTTTGAAGGACTGACCCGCATTGACGAAACCGGAGCGGTCAAACCGGCTTTGGCTGAAAGCTGGACCATCTCGCCCGATGGCAAAACCTATACATTCACCTTGCGCAAGGACGTCAAATTCCACGATGGCAGCGATTTTGAAGCAAGCGATGTTATCTTCTCCCTTGACCGTGCCCGCGGCGAAAAATCCGTCAATGCGCAAAAGGCACTGTTCGAGCCGATTGAAAGCGTCACCGCCAAAGATGCCACTACAGTTGAGGTTAAGCTCAAGCGCCCGACAGGCAATATGCTCTTCAATCTGGGCTGGGGGGATGCAGTAATCGTAGCACCCGAAAGCGCCGAGCAAAACAAAACAAACCCTGTCGGCACTGGCCCCTTCACCTTTGCCAAATGGACCAAAGGCGATAATATCCAGCTAGCCAAAAATACCTCTTATTGGGGCGAGGCTGCCAAACTGGACAAAGCAACCTTTAAAATCATCGCCGATGCATCCGCCGCCATCGCCTCGCTAATGGCAGAAGATGTCGATGCCTTCCCGATTTTTGCAGCACCGGAAATGCTGCCTCAATTGCAGGCGGACCCGCGCTTTAACGTGGTGATAGGCACAACAGAAGGCGAGACCCTTCTCTCCACCAACAATCAGGCCGAGCATTTCAAAGATGTGCGGGTACGCAAGGCCATGGCCCATGCCATCAACCGTCAGGCCATCATTGATGGCGCCATGTTTGGCTATGGAACCCTGATCGGCTCACACTTTGCCCCCCATCATCCTGCCTATAAGGATCTCTCCGGCGTTTATGACTTTAATCTCGACAAGGCAAAGGCCCTGATGAAGGAAGCAGGCCTTGAAAAAGGCTTTAAGGCACGCTTGCATCTGCCGCCCACCGATTATGCCCAGCGTTCCGGTCTTATCATTGCCTCTGATCTTAAAAAAATCGGCATCGAGCTGGAAATCATCTCGGTGGATTGGGGCCAGTGGCTCAAACAGGTCTTTAAAGGCAATGATTTCGATCTGACCATTGTCTCCCATACCGAGCCCATGGATATCGGCATCTATGCCCGCGACAAATACTACTTCAACTATAAAAATGAAGAGTTTAATGCGCTAATCACCGAGCTAAATGCCACAACGGATGAGGCAAAACGCACCGAGCTTTTGCAAAAAGCGCAGGAAAAACTCAATGCCGATGCCGTCAATGGCTATCTCTTCCAGCTGGCAAAAACCGGCGTCTGGAATGCCAAGATCAAAGGTTTGTGGACCAATGCACCGGTTCAGGCCAACGACCTGACCAAGGTTGAATGGGCTGACTAGAAAAGACTAAAAACAAGGTTAGGCCATGTTTGGCCTAACCTGCTTTCCTGATGAGTGGCAACCCCATCTGCCAGTCATAGACCCAAGCCACCCTCCCTTAAGCCCAGACCCGCAATGCTCCTTTATGCTCTTCGCCGCCTGATCAGTTTGTGCCTGACTTTGTTTCTGGCCTCTCTCTTTATTTTTTTGATCATGGAAATTCTGCCCGGCGATCCAGCCGAGCTGATTCTGGGCATCAATGCGCAGGAAGACACGCTCAAAGCACTGCGGGAGCAATTGGGACTGCATCTGCCTGTTACAACCCGATATTGGGACTGGATCAGCGGCATGCTGGCAGGCGATTTTGGCCGCTCCTATACCTATTCTGTCCCTGTGCTTGAGCTTATCAATGAGCGGCTGGCCGTCTCCCTGCCGTTGGCCTTCATTGCCCTTGCCCTCTCAACGGTGATTGCCTTGCCGCTAGGAATTCTTGCCGCAAGCTTTCGCAGCAAATGGCCTGATTGGGGCATGATGGGCGCCACCCAATTGGGGATTGCCATCCCCAATTTCTGGTTTGCCATGCTTCTGGTCCTGATTTTTGCCGTCACCTTGCGCTGGCTACCCTCAGGCGGTTTTGCCGGTTGGGACAAAGGGCTTTTTGCCGGGCTTCAATCCCTGCTTTTGCCCGCTATTGCCCTTGCCCTGCCCCAAGCCTCCATCCTTGCACGCATCATGCGCTCGTCCATGCTTGATGTGATGCATGAAGATTATATGCGCACGGCGCGGGCAAAAGGCCTATCCCATAGCCAGAGCCTGACCCGCCACGGCTTGCGCAACGCCCTTATTCCGGTGGTGACCATCATGGGCCTGCAATTTTCCTTTCTTCTTGCAGGCACGGTCATTATTGAAAATGTTTTCTTCCTGCCCGGTCTCGGACGACTTGTCTTTCAGGCAATCACCCAGCGAGACCTGATCACGGTCAAAGCCGTCATCGTCTTGCTCGTTGCAACCGTAATCATCATCAATTTTCTGATTGATCTCACCTATGCAGCGATTGACCCGCGCCTGCGCCGACGGGAGAGCCGCTCATGACAGCCCAAGCAAAACGCCCCGGCTGGCTAAAGCGCGGTCTACGCTCTCCCTCCTTCCTTTTGGGCGGTATCCTCTCGCTTCTTTTTACCAGCCTTGCCTTACTGTCCTTTATCTGGACGCCCCATGATGCTCTGTCCGTTGATATTATGGCGCGGCTCAAACCCGTAAGCGCCACCTATTGGCTGGGCACCGATCAATATGGCCGCGATCTTTTTTCCATGATCATGCTGGGAGCACGAAACTCCATTGCCGTGGCGCTGGTCGCTGTTGGTATCGGCCTTGGCATTGGGGTGCCGTTGGGCACATGGGCTGCAGCAAAGGGTGGCTGGCTTGATGAATTGCTCATGAGAACCGGCGATTTCATCTTTGCCTTTCCGGCCTTGATTTCCGCCATCATGATCACGGCTCTTTTCGGGCCCGGTGCCATCAATGCCATCATTGCTATCGGCATTTTCAATATTCCGGTCTTTGCCCGCCTGTCACGTGGGGCGGCCTTAAGCCTCTGGACGCGGGAATTTATTCTCTCGGCGCGCCTTTCAGGTAAGGGGGCAGCTCACATCACCGCCGAACATATCCTGCCCAATATTGCCAATCTTCTGATCGTTCAGGGCACCATTCAATTCTCCCTTGGTATCTTGGCCGAAGCGGGCCTGTCCTATGTCGGGCTCGGCACCCAGCCACCCATGCCCAGCTGGGGGAAAATGCTGTTCGAGGCCCAAACCATGATGGGCTTTGCCCCGCAATTGGCCATCATACCCGGCTGCGCCATCATTCTGACCGTTCTGGGGCTGAACCTCTTGGGCGATGGGCTTCGCGATATTCTTGACCCCAAAACCCACCGGGCCAGCGGCGGAGGCAATCAATCATGAGCCTTCTCTCCATCAACAAACTATCGCTGAGCATCGGCGGCTCCTCCATTCTTCGCAATATCAATCTGGAGCTGGAGGCTGGAAAGTGCCTTGGGCTTGTCGGCGAATCCGGATCCGGCAAAAGCATGACCGCCATCTCCATCATGCAGCTTTTGCCCCATCACAGTCATTTAAGCGGCTCCATCAAGCTGCAACAGGAATGTCTGACAGAATTGAGCGAAAAACAGCTTTGTGAGCGCCGCGGCGATGTGATGGGCATGATTTTCCAAGAGCCCATGACAGCGCTCAATCCGCTCAAGCCCATCGGCGCACAAATTGAGGAAAGCCTGCTGCTCCACAGCCCGATCACGCGGCATGAAGCGGAAAAAAAGGCCCATCATCTGCTTGCCCGGGTCGGCCTGCCAAAAGAGCGCTATTCTCCAAACCGCTATCCCCATCAGCTCTCCGGCGGCCAGCGCCAACGGGTGATCATTGCCATTGCCATCGCCATGCGTCCGGACCTTTTGATTGCCGATGAGCCAACAACGGCGCTTGATGTCACCACTCAGGCACAAATTCTCGAGCTATTAAAGGAATTGATGCACGAGGATCAGTCCGCTCTTTTGCTGATTTCTCACGATCTTGCCGTCGTCGCTGATATGGCCGACCATATCGCCATCATGAAGGAAGGAGAGATTGTCGAGCAAGGAGCGGTGCCAGCCCTCTTTGATACTCTTAGCCATCCCTATAGCCAAAAGCTGTTCGAGGCTTCCTCCCATGTACCCAAGCGCACAAAGCCTCCCCTTTATTATGGCGACCCATCCCTTGAAGAAGCGGGCCATATCCTCAAAGCGAAAGAGATTGCTCGCGACTATCCCCTGCCCCGAACCTTTCCCTATCTGGAAAAGCGCAAATTTCGCGCAGTTGATAATCTGGATCTGACCATTCATGCTGGCCAATCCATTGGTCTGGTTGGGGAATCGGGCTGCGGAAAATCAACCCTTGCCCGCACCCTTTTGGGGCTTGAAGCCCCGCAAGAAGGGATGTTGCACGTTGGTGGCCACAACCCCTATACCGCATCGCGCGATGATTTGCTCTCGGTTCGCAAGGATATTCAGGTGGTCTTTCAGGACCCCAATGGCAGCTTCAATCCCCGCCACAAGGTTGGCCGATCTGTAGCCGAGCCGCTTCACCTTCATCGCCATAGCGTCAGCCAAAGTGAGCGCGACGAGAAAATTCGCAAAGTATTAGGGCAGGTCGGCCTCAAACCGGATGATGCCGAGCGCTACCCGCACGAATTCTCCGGCGGCCAGCGCCAGCGTCTTGCCATTGCACGCGCCCTGATCACCAAACCCAAAATCATCATTGCCGATGAACCGGTGTCGGCGCTCGATGTCTCCATTCGCGCACAAATTCTTGATCTCTTGACGAAGCTCCGCGAGCAACTTGATCTGGCCTATCTCTTTATCAGTCATGATTTGTCGGTGGTGCGGGCAATTACCGATGAAGTGCTGGTCATGTATCAGGGCCGTATCATCGAGCGGGGCCGCACCCATGAGGTTTTTGCCAATCCGCAACAGGCCTATACCCGGCAATTGATTGCCGCCGCTCCCGATCTTGATGCCGCGATCAAAAAAAGACAGCTCAAAGACAAAGCGCAAGGTCAGTTTTCGCGATAGGCTTTAAGGCGATGGAAAATAGCAGGCTCATCTGCTTGCCGCGCGCCAGCCTGAATAGAGGGTAGCAATTGGCCAGCCAGCTCCTTGCCCAATTCAACACCCCATTGATCAAAGCTGTTAACCCCCCAGACAATCCCCTGGGTAAAGACTTTATGCTCATAAAGGGCAATGATCCGGCCCAGCATTTTGGGTGTCAGCTGCTCATAAAGCAGCAAATTGGTCGGCCTGTTGCCGCTAAAAGCCTTATGGGGGGCAAGGCGCTCAGCCTCATCTTGCGCCATACCCTGCTCCAAAAGCTGGGCAAGCGCCACATCTTGCGTGCGGCCAAAGGCAAGCACTTCAATTTGCGCAAAACAGGAGGCAAGCAGCAATTCGTGCTGATAGGCATCGGCCTTGCTGGGCCGGGCCGAAATCAGGAAATCACAAGGCACCATATCCGTACCCTGATGCAGGTTCTGGAAAAAAGCATGCTGACCATTGGTGCCGGCAGCCCCCCAGATAATCGGGCCGCTTGCCCGCAAAACGCCACTGCCATCTATGCGAGTCGATTTGCCGTTTGATTCCATATCAAGCTGCTGCAAGAAACTTGGAAATTCTTCAAAGCGCTGATCATAGGGCATGACCGCAACGCTGGAGCAAGCCCAGATATTGCGATACCACAACCCCAAAGCGGCCAGCAGCATCGGGAGGTTCGAGCGGAAAGGCGCCGTGGCAAAATGCTGATCCATGCCGCGAGCACCCGCCAAGAAATCTTCAAACCGCTCAGGCCCGATGGCCAGCATGACCGGCAGACCAATCGCAGACCAGACGGAATAGCGTCCGCCAACCCAATCCCAAAAGCCAAACATGCGATCAGGGGCAATCCCAAAGGCCTCAACCGCTTCAAGATTGCTTGAAAGAGCAACAAAATGCTCCCCGGCTTTTTCCTCACCAACCGCAGAGGCAATCCAGGCTCGAGCCGCCCTTGCATTCACCATGGTTTCCTGCGTGGTAAAGCTTTTGGAGGCAACAAGCACCAAAGTGCGTTGGGGATCCAGTGTTTCAAGGCAATCGCGGATATGCGCCCCATCCACATTGGAGACAAAATGAACCTCTGGCCCGTCATGAAAGGCGCGCAATGTATGGGTGACCATCCGCGGCCCCAAATCAGAACCACCGATCCCCAGATTGAGGATCGTGGTAAAAGGCTGGCCGTCAGACGCTGTGATCTGGCCATCTCGCACCCCATGGGCAAAGGCATAGAGCCGGTCCTTGACCGCGCCGACCGCCTCAAGAACAGTCTCGCCATCAACGACAAGGTCACTTGCCACCGAGCCGCGCAGAGCAATATGCAAAACCGAACGATCTTCGGTTCCGTTTAATTTTTCTCCGGCAGACATGCGGTGATAGGCCTCACGCACGCCTGCCTGATCAAGAAGCAATTCCAGTAAAGTAAGAGTTCTGTCAGTAATCCGATTGCGAGAATAATCCAGCGTCAAGCAGCCATCCAGTTCGGCTGAATAGCGGGTAAAACGCTGCGGATCTGCAGCGAATGCATCGCGCAGATGAAAAGTCTCAAACTCGGTCCTATGGCGCAGAAGATCTGTCCAAAGTGTTTCCAGAGTACTCATAACTCACCTCTTGGCCAACGCACAAAAGGCAAATGAGAGCGTCTCATTGCCCCGTTTTGGCATTGGGAAAGAACAATTGCTTGCCTTCCAGACGGAATTCAGCGATTGCAGCCTGTCCTTCATCCGATAACAACCATGTGACAAAAGCCTTGGATTCCTTGGCTTTTACATGCGGATGCTTATCCGGATGCACTAGGATTACTCCATATTGATTGAAAAGACGTTGATCTCCGGCCACATGAATCAAAAAATCCTGTTTATTGGCAAAAGCCAGCCACGTGGCCCTGTCCGTGAGGATATAAGCACCAAGTCCTGTGGCCAGATTAAGGCTGGCTCCCATACCGGATCCACTTTCGCGATACCATGTGCCGCTATGTCCCTTTATATCGACACCAGCCGCTGCCCAAAGCTGCTTTTCCTTCTTGTGAGTGCCGGATTCGTCCCCACGCGAGACAAAAAGTGCCTTGGCCTCAGCAATTTTGGCAAGGGCTTTCAAGCTGTCATCCATGCCCTGCACCTTGGCCGGATCGCTTGAAGGACCCACAAGCACAAAATCGTTATACATAAAAGGATGACGCTGAACGCCAAAGCCCTGCGCCACAAATTCTTCCTCTGCAGCCTTTGCATGCACCAGCACCACGTCCCCGTCACCATTGCGAGCATTTTTAAGGGCCTGACCGGTGCCAACCGCCACGACATGCACCTTGATGCCGGTTTTCTTTTCAAAAATCGGCAACAGATAATCAAGCAAGCCTGAATTCTGGGTCGATGTTGTCGACTGGACAATGATAGAGGATGTCTCGGCTTTTGCCTCCATAGTGGGGGCCAAAGTCATGAGTAGGGACAGGGCCAAACCACCCAAAATGGTAAGACCAGACAGCGTAAGGACTTGGATAGCCTTCTTTATTCTGTTGTGCACTTTACTTTTCTCCTAAAGCACTTCGCCATCCACATCCAGCTTGCCCGCAAGATAGGATCGAACAGGGGACGGGGCCGCAGGCCCCAACATGAAATCAACATTGCCTTGCCCAAGCAGCTGGCCTTGACCCAAAAACATAATGTCATCCGCAAGGCGGCGTGCCTGCCCCGCATCATGGGTTACCAAAAGCGAGCCGACACCTCTGGCCTTGGCCTGCTGGACCATCATCTCGATCCCCTGCATCGACGCGGGATCAAGATTGGCCGTTGGCTCATCCAAAAACAAAAAATCAGGATCGGTCGACAAGGCCCGCGCAATGGCAAGGCGTTGCCGCTCCCCGCCCGACAAAAGCCGGGCAGATTGGTCAGCCTTTGCCTCAAGTCGCGCAAAAGCCAGCGCCTCGTCAATCCGGCGCTTCTCATCCGCACCGGAAAATCCGGACGAGCGCAACATATGGGACAGATTTCCGCGCACCGAGCGGCGCAGCAGAATGGGCGTTTGAAAAACAAATCCAAGACGGCGCGCATTGGGTTTTCCCGCCTTTTTGCCTGCCCATAAAACCGAGCCAGAGGACGGTACAATAAGCCCTGCTGCCATTTTTAAAAGCAGACTCTTGCCCGCCCCGTTGGGGCCAAGCAAAACGGTAATGCAATCCTTGGGCAAATGAAAACTAACCTGATCAAGCAGGATCTTGCCTTCATCACGCAAGCTCACCTTTTCAAAGGCAATGGGAAGGATGGTTGTCATCGTCTCATCCCCCTTACAAATAGCCGGACCGGTTGGCCAGAATGCGAATGAACATAGCCGCAATATTGATGGACATGGCCAGAAGAAGCAAAATGATCCCAAGCCCCAGCGCCAAAGACAGATTGCCTTTGGATGTCTCAAGGGCAATGGCCGTTGTCATGACCCGCGTTAGATGGTCAATATTGCCGCCAACAATCATCACCCCGCCAACCTCCGCAATTGCGCGGCCAAAGCCAGCAAGCAAAACAGTGATCAGGCGAAACCGCCCCTCATGCAATAAGGTCAGCATTTTCTGGTGGGCCGAGAGACCCAAAACCCGCAGCTGATCGGCATATTCCTCATCTAGAATTTCAAACAATTGCCGCGATAAGGCGGCAAGAATGGGAAAGACCACAAGGATCTGCACGATAATCATGGCCGATGGCGTATACAGAAGGCCCCAAACACCAAAAGGCCCGGCGCGGGAAAGCAGCAGATAAACGATCAGGCCCGCAACAACCGGTGGCAGGCCCATAAAGGCATTGAGAATTCCAATCACAATCATACGGCCCGGAAAGCGGGTGATAGCAAGCACGCCGCCAAGCGGCAGAGCCAAAATACTGGCCAAACCCACAGCCGCAAGGCTGACCGTCAGCGACAGGCCGACGATCTCCATCAGATCAGCATCCCAGCTCAGGATAAGGGACAGGGCAACATCCAGCGCGTTCAAGAAATCAGGCATAACCACAATCGAAAGGAAAATCTCTAACTCACTCTGCGAGCAGTCGGATATCTTTGACAGACTTAAAGGCCTAAAACAAGCATTGAGATGGGTATCAGAAGCCTTCAGTTTTCATTCAACCCACCATCGCCATAATAAAGCAATAAAGAGTATGATGAGTTGAATGATTCGAGGTGCGCCTATCCTAAAAGCGACCCTTGAGCAAAAAGCGGCGATGAAGAGAGAGAAGCATGCGCAAAATATTAATCAGTCTTGCCACACTCATCACCCTGATCCTTATCATCCTGCTTGTCGCACCGCTCTTTCTCTCAACGGATTTGCTCAAATCCCAGGTCCAGCAATTTGTCAAAGACCAGTCGGGGATGACACTCGATATCCGAGGGCCCGTTAGTCTCTCACTTATTACCGGTCTTGATTTGTCGGCGCAGGATGTCTCCCTCACGGACCCGCAAGACAATCCTTTATTTGATGTTGAAGAGCTAGATTTCTCGCTTGCCTTGTCTCCTCTTCTCTCTGGTCAGGCGGACATTCGCGCCATCACCCTGCATAAGCCAACCTTCACACTGGCGGCATCGACAGGCACCAAAAGTGCGGCTAGACAAGTTGGCGATGACCCAATCCGCGCCCTTGCCACTCAGGAAGCCCCACCAAGCCCAAGCGCCCCCCCCAAGGCAGAAGGCGGGGACATTGATTTATCGGCTCTTCATATCCAGCGCCTTTCCATGCGCGGTGCCCGCCTATTATCGCAAAAGCCTGACGGCAAGACAGAAATCCTCTTATCTGATCTCAATGCCGATCTCTCCATCCCCGACTTTAGCGGCCCTGCCACTCTAGAAGGATCTTTGTCTTTTCAAGGAACAAGCCAAAGCTTTACCGGCTCCATTGGTCATGCGGGCAATGCCATCAACGGAAAACCAACCTCTGTTAATCTGACACTGGCCAGCGACACCTACCGCGCGCAACTGCGTGGCGATCTTGCCCATAAAAACAATCCACTCTTTGTTGCCAATGTGGGAATGGCCAGCGATAAGCTGCCCCAGCTTCTAGCATCCTTCAATGTTGCGCCCTCTCCCGTTGGGGCCCAAAATCTCTCGGCGCAAGCATCACTGATTGTGGGACAAGAGGAAGTGCAGCTGCGCTCCATTAAACTAAGTCTTGATGACCAGAGCCTCTCAGCAGCTGCGCGGATTTTCACCGGCCCCACCCTTGAAAAGCCGCTCATACGCCTTGCCATTGATGCCGGCACGCTCAATCTTGATCGCCTGCTTGCCCAACCAGTGGCATCGGGCGAGCAAGCACAGACCCAGAGTGCTGGGGATGCGGGCAACGCAAGCACCGCCCAAAGCCCAAAAGCGCCAAGCAGTCCGCCAGATCTCTCTGCGCTCAACAGCTTTAACGCCACCCTTGATTTTCGGGCCCAAAAGCTCATCACCCAAGGGATTTCCATCTCAAGGCCCAAATTGCTAGCCAATTTGATTGAGGGACAATTGGATGCCTCCCTCAAACATGCCGCCATTGCAAAGGGAACTGTGCGAGCCAATCTCTCGGGCGATCTGGCCAATGCGCTTTGGTCAGGGGCGCTCAAAGCAGACAAGCTGGATCTGGAACAAGTAGCCCTTACCGCCAATCAGAAAAGTCCCGCAAGCGGCATGATCTCAGCCGATCTATCCTTTGCCGCACGGGGACTGGACGCACAAACCATCCAGCAAAATGGCAATATCGCGGGCAGCATTTCCTTAAGCAAGGGCAGTTTCTCAAGTCCGGCCCTTCAGGCTGCCATTGCCAATCGCGACAGTGGCACCCTTAGCAATATCAATGTCACAGCCAAGCTGAACGGGCTGGACAAACCCATGACGCTGACCGGCAGTATGGGCTGGAATGGCGAAACCATCCGCTATGACAGCCAGATAGGTCTGGCCGAGGCGCTGGCTGGGCGATCCATTCCCGCTAGCCTGACTATGAAGGCCCGCCCCTTGACCGCGAGCCTGTCCGGGCGCTTCTCTCCGGCCCAAATCACGCTCAATGGCAGCCAGATTGCAATCTCCGCTCCCTCTAGCAGAGCGCTTCTGGCTTGGCTTGGGCAAGAGGTCGGCAAGGGCACGCCCAATATGCCCATTGCCTTGCGCTCCAATCTGGCGCTAAGCCCACAAAAGACCAGCCTTGATAAGCTCAGCCTGACCATGGGACCATCCAAGGGCACAGGCACTTTGTCTGTCACGACTTCGGGCAAACCTTATATCAATGCCAATCTGGCGTTTAACAAGCTGGATGTGACACCCTTTTTGGGGGATGGCAACGCAAAGGGACGCTCCGGCAGCGCCCAATCGGGAAAAGGCTCGACGACAAAATCGTCACCTCAGGGGGGCTGGGATAAGTCACCCATTGATTTCTCAGGCCTTAATGCCATCGATGCCGATATCAAACTCTCAACCAAATCTCTGGTTGCACGCGATATCGTGACCGGACAAGTCAGCCTCACCACCAAGCTTAAATCCGGTGCCCTTAATGCCAGCCTTGATCAGCTCTCGCTCTATCAGGGGCAAGGCACGGGCGGTATCAGCATCGACGGGCGCGGCAAGCAGGCCAAGGTTGGCGCAAATTTCTCCCTCTCCAACATGCAAATGGCCCATTTCCTGCGCGATGCTGTGGGCCTTAAAGCCCTGAGCGGTCGCGGCGGCATCCGCTTTGACCTTGCCAGCACCGGAGCAAGTCAGGCCGCTTTAGTCAGCAATCTGGGCGGCAGCAGCAATCTGGAAATTCGCGACGGGCAAATCAGGGGGATCAATATCCCGCAAATGCTGCGCTCCCTTCAAGGCAATATCCTTGATGGCTGGGCCTCATCCCCGAGCCAGTCCACGGACTTTAGCTCCCTTACAGCCAGCTTTGCGATTGTCTCGGGTATCGTCACCAATAATGATTTGCAAATGCTCGGTCCCCTTGTGCGCTTGACCGGTGCCGGGCAGATCGACTTGCCCAACCAGCGCATCAATTATAAGGCCACCCCCAAACTGGTCACCAAGCTACGCGGCCAGGGCGGTTTGGTCGATGCCAACGGCATCCCCATTCCCATTATCATCAAAGGCAAATTGGCAAAACCGCGCATCTATCCTGATATTCCCGGCATTTTGGAAAATCCGCAAGCCATCCTGCAAGGGCTGCGCAATCTGGGCGGCGCTGGCAAGACAACAGCCAAGGGCTTAGAAAAACTGGATAAAAACATTACTAAAGAGCTGGACAAGCAATCCAAAAAGCTTGGCATTGATCTCAACCAGATCCTGCGGCCCAACCAAAAAGCCAATCCCCAAGGCCAGCCCCAACAGGGTCAACCTCAACAACAGAAGCCGCAAAATCTGGAGCAGCAGCTCTTTAACAATATCACCAAAGGGCTGTTTGGAAATTAAGGCTTGGAAGGCAGCCGCACCAAAGGCAGGCGGGAGCCTCAGCTCCCGCCCGAACGGGTGCCGTCACCTATCAATTTGCACAACAAGCCCTCACAAAGTGCCAATTTTCTATAAAATTATATAGGGTTTGCTGCCTTCACCTTGAAAGTATGAGCCGCTCTAATAAGGAAAGACCCTTATTGGAGAAAAGAGATATGGCACCCATCACGCAAGAAATTGGCCTTCTAGGCGCCCCCCTTGAAGAGGGAACCCACGAAAAAGGCTGTCTGATGGGGCCCGATGCCTTACGAACAGCAGGCCTGTCACAAACACTGGAAAGCCTAGGTTTTGCCGTCATTGACCATGGCAATCTGCACCCTGCCGCTTTAGCAGAACCGGTGTCTCTTCATGGCAATGCGCTCAATGCCTCTTCCATTGCCGCCTGGACCCGCAGCCTTGCTGCAAAGGGATATGACATGGCAAAAGCAGGGCAGTTTCCCCTCTTTATGGGCGGGGATCACGCCCTCTCCATGGGCTCAATTGCCGGTGTCGCCCGCCACGCAAATGAGCTGGAGCGCGAGCTTTTCATCCTCTGGCTCGATGCCCATCCTGATTTCAACACCCCTCATACCTCCCTGTCGGGCAATATGCATGGCATGTCCGTTGCCGCCCTTTGCGGGCTTGATGGCCTTGATCCTTTGTTTAAACCTCGCCTTCAGTCCCCCATCAATCCAGCCAATGTGCATATGATCGGTATTCGCAGTGTGGATCCCCAAGAACGGGAGCTGCTTAAACATCATGGGATACATGTCAATGATATGCGGATCATTGATGAAATCGGCGTCATCAAGCCCTTGCAGGCCCTACTGGATGAAGTCACAAAACGCAATGGCCTCCTCCATGTCAGCCTTGATGTCGATTTTCTTGATCCCTTCATTGCACCCGCAGTTGGCACCACCGTGCCGGGGGGCGCGACCTTCCGCGAGGCCCATTTGATCATGGAATTGCTCCATGAAAGCAAACGGGTCACCTCGCTTGATCTGGTCGAACTCAATCCCTTTCTTGACGAGCGGGGCAAAACGGCTGAATTGCTAACCGACCTTACCGCCTCTCTCTTTGGCCGCAAGATTTTCGATCGCCCCACCCGGCATCATCGCTAAGCCGTTACCGGCGCAGGGCAATCGGCCGCCCAAGCGACAGAGCATCAGCTGCCGCGACAATAGCATCTGCATCAATGGCATAATGATCATAGAGATCATCAATGGTGCCCGTCTGGCCAAAATGCTCAACACCAAGCGGCACCACCCGATGGCCACCGACCCCGCCAAGCCAAGCCAATGTGGCCGGATGTCCATCGAGAACAGTGATGACAATGCAATCGCGCGGAAGTGCGCCCATAAGCCGCTCGACCTGACTAAGCGCGTCCACATCACCGCGATGGCGTGCGCGCTTGGCCGCGGTCCAGCCAGCATTCAGCCGGTCAGCCGAGGTAACGGCCAAAACGCCAATATCTCGCCGGTCATTGCCAATCCGCCCTGCGGCCTCAATCACTTCAGGTGCTACACAGCCCTGATAGGCAATCACCACTTCCGCATTGGGTCCCGGTTCTCGCAGCCAATAGCCCCCGTCAATCACGCCTTGGCGGAAGGCGGCATCGTCGCGCGGCATGGGCTGCTCAATGGGACGGGTAGAGAGACGCAGATAAACAGAGCCGCCGGTCTCATCACGCAGCCATGTGCGCTCATCGGGCTGGCCTTCCCCATCGCGCTGCATATAGTCAAAGCTCCAGTCCATGATCACGCCAAGCTCATCAAGATAGGCAGGCTCAAATGCGGCAAGGCCATCTTGGCTGATCCCCACAAGCGGCGTGCCAATGGATTGGTGTGCCCCGCCTTCGGGGGCCAAAGTCACGCCGGACGGCGTGCCAACAATCATGAAGCGGCTATCCATATAACAGGCATAATTGAGCGCATCCGCCCCGCGCATGACAAAGGGATCATAGACCGTACCGATGGGCAAAAGCCGCTCCCCAAAGAGCGAATGGGACAAACCCGCCGCACCCAGCATCAAAAAGAGGTTCATCTCGGCAATGCCAAGCTCAATATGCTGGCCGGAAGGGGAGAAAGCCCATTTCTGCGCTGACGGGATCAGCTCCTCACGAAAGGTGTCGCTTTGAACATCGCGGGCAAACAGGCCCTTTTTATTGACCCATCCCCCAAGATTGGTGGAGACGGTCACATCAGGTGAAGTGGTGACGATCCGGTCAGCCAAAGGGGATTTGGATTTTGCGATCTCATCAAGAATCTTGCCAAAACCGGCCTGTGTGGATTGCATCTTGTCATCAAGCAAAACCGGCCCGATGCCCGCAATTGTCTCGGCCTTATAACGGCGCGGATAGACAGAGAAAAACGGCACTTTGGCAAGGGAAGAGCGGAAAGCGGCCTCATCGGCAATGCCTGCAAGAGGCTCCCATTCTTCGCCCTCTTTGATCCCCATATGAGCCTGAAACTCGGCCATTTGCGCCTTGGTCATCAGGCCCGCATGATTGTCCTTATGCCCGGCAAGCGGCGTGCCCCAACCCTTGATGGTATAGGCCAAAAACACCGTTGGTTGATCATCTTGAATAGAAGCAAAGGCATCTGACAGACTGGCAAGGCATTGCCCGCCCAGATTATTCATCAGATCAGACAGCTCTTCATCGCTTCGCCGCTCAAGAAGAGCACATACATCCCCCTGATCACCAAGATCATCCAAAAGGCGCTTGCGCCACGCAGCGCCCCCTTGGAAAGTAAGAGCGGAATATAATTGGTTGGGACAGGTATCAATCCACTGGCGAAGCGCCTCGCCCCCCGGCTCGGTAAAGGCCGCTTGCTGCAGCACCCCATATTTGAGCGTCACCACCCGCCAGCCAAAGGTTGAGAAAATACCCTCGATACGCTGCCAAAGGCCTTCGCGCACAACCCCGTCCAGGCTCTGGCGGTTATAATCAATCACCCACCAGACATTGCGCAAATCATGTTTCCAGCCTTCCTGCAAACATTCATAGATATTGCCCTCATCCAGCTCGGCATCGCCTATTAGCGAAATCATCCGCCCTTCTTGTTGGCCCATTTCTTTGAAACTGGCCCAATCCTTGGCGCGAAGATAATCTTGCGTAAGGGAGGCAAAAGCAGAAATCGCAACGCCGAGACCGACCGAACCAGTTGAAAAATCAACATCATCCTTGTCTTTGGTGCGAGAGGGATAAGATTGGACGCCGCCATAACCGCGAAAATTCTCAAGCTGGTCTTTGGATAGGTGCCCCATCAAATAGTGCATGGCATGGAAAACCGGAGAGGCATGGGGCTTGACCGCAACCCGGTCTTGCGGCTTAAGGATGTTGAAATAGAGCGCGGTCAGGATAGATGTCATCGACGCGCAAGAGGCCTGATGCCCCCCAACCTTGACGTCCCCTTCTTGCTTGTCACGCAGATGGTTGGCATGATGCACAATATAGGCTGAAAGCCAGAGCAATCTTTGTTCAACCTGCTTCAGACTTTTAAGATCCATCTCATCCTCCCCGAATGGCAAGGCCCATAGGGCCCGCCATAATGTTAGCCTATCACCAAACTTGTAAGATCATTAGTCGATCGATGCATCCAGAGCCTGAATGAGATCGGCCTTGATATCTTCAAGCGTCTCCAGCCCCACAGACAGACGGATCAAACCTTCAGAAATGCCGTGAGCTGCCCGTTCTTCCTCACTATAGGTGGAATGGGTCATGCTGGCAGGATGCTGGATCAGGGTTTCTGCGTCCCCTAGGCTTACCGCGCGCTGGATCATTTCAAGGCGGTTCATCACCTTGATACCGGCAGCACAGCCACCTTTCACCTCAAAGGCAATCATGCCGCCACTCATTGCCATTTGTTTTTTGGCAAGATCGTAATGAGCAAAGCTCTCAAGGCCGGGATAATACACCACATCAACCGCCGGATGCGCTTCCAGCATCTCGGCAATGGCTTGCGCCGAAGAGCAATGGCGCTCAAGACGCAGCTCAAGGGTCTTGAGCCCGCGCATGATAAGCATTGCCGTCATTGGGGCCATAACCGCACCGGTCATGTCTTTAAGGCCAACAAGGCGCATTTCCGTCATGTCTTCAAGGCTGCCAACAGCAAGCCCGGCAATCAGGTCCCCATGACCGCCAAGATATTTGGTAGCCGAATGCACCACTATATCTGCGCCCAGCTCCAGCGGACGGGTCAAAACAGGGGTCGCATAGGTATTGTCAACAATCACGCGCGCACCGACCTTGTGGGCGATAGCGCTTACAGCTTCGATATCCACCAGCCGCATATTGGGATTGGCCGGTGTTTCAAAATAGACAATCTTGGTTTTGTCCGAGATGGCCTCAGCCACTTTTTGCGGATCTGTCATATCAACATGGTTGACGGTGATATCAAATTTCGACAAACCATGCTGCATGAAGGCAAAGGTACAGCCATAAAGGGTTTTATCGGTGATAATCTCGTCACCGGGCGAGAGGAATGTCCAGCAAGCTGCCGTGATGGCCCCCATGCCAGAGGCAAAGGCAAGCCCGGCTTCCGCCCCTTCAAGGGAGGCAATGCGCCGCTCCAAAAGATCTGTGGTCGGGGTATTGATCCGGGTATAGATATAACCTTCGCGCTCACCGGCAAACATCTCGCCACCAACCTCGGCAGTTTCAAAGGCAAAGGTAGAGGTAAAATGCACCGGCGGCGTCAGCGCCCCGCCTTCATCTTGCGGATTATAGCCAAAGTGAATGGCGCGGCTGGCAAAGCCTTTGCCGCTTTCATGGCTGTTCGCCTCACCTGTCTGTGCGTCGCCCTGTGTCAAAAAATCAATCTGATCCATAATCAAGTCCTCCGGTGATCCTCTTGCGGCTTTCCTCTTGCAGCGCAAGTCATCTTTCCATTAGAATATGCCAATAAAGGCGCTATTTGCTGTCTTTTTTAGCCAACAAAACCATTCAGATTGGCAGATATTGCCAATATCTAGAAAATAGAGCCATGGATAGAATTGATCGTCACATTCTTCGCGAATTACAGGCCCATGGACGCCTGACCAATAATGAGCTGGCAGAGCGGGTCAATCTCTCCCCCTCCCCATGCCTGCGCCGCATGCGCAATCTGGAAAAGAAAGGTGTGATCAAGGGTTATACAGCCCAGATTGACCAAAAAGCCTATGGCTTGCCGATCACGGTTTTTGTTCATATTCGCCTTGATGAACATTCCACCGCTTCATCCAAAAAGTTCGAAGAAGCCATCAAACGGGTGGATGAGGTGTTGGACTGCTATCTGATGACCGGCAATTGCGATTATCTCTTGCGGGTTCTGGTAAAGGATCTGGAAGCCTATGAAGACTTTGTGCGCAATCGGCTCCATCCCATCCCCGGCATTGCCTCTATCGATACCAGTTTTGCCTTTGGCGTGATCAAACACTCCAAAATCTATCCTGAAATTTAAGACCTCACGCAAAAAGGCCGCCCCAAAGGGAGCGGCCTTTTCGAAAATTCAACTCGGCATCAGGAACTTACATATCCCTGACGACATAGACCGAGCATTTTGAATGACGCACCACCCGGGCCGCATTGGGCCCTAGCAGATAATCTTTCAGCTCTGGTTTATGAGCACCGATGACAATCAGATCCGATTTGGTCTGACTTGCAAGCTCGATAATCTCTTCATAGATCGACCCGGCTGCCACAATGTGACGGACCTCATCGTCCATGTCCGAGCCAACCACATCCGAAACAACAGATTGCAGTCGTTCCTTTGCCTCTTTCACAGCCTGTTTTTGAAAATTCTCATCAAAATAGGTTCCGACAAGAGACATGCCGAAATTGGGCACAACAGTGATGACGTCCAGACGGGCTCCATCAAGTTTTGCCAGTTTTGCGGCAATCTGAACAACTTTCTCATCTCGGTCCGGCTGAGAAATGTCGACAGCACAGAGGATTGATTTACTCATACTCATGCCTTTGCTCCTTCTTCTCTCCGGGCACGCCCTTTTTGCATCATATAGATCACACCAAGCAGCAGAAGGCCGGGAATGAATATAAGCTCTTTGGGCAATTGCTCAGCAGACAATTTTGCAGATTTCACCACAACCGGCTGATCCCCGTAGAAATCAAAGCTTTCCAGCTTCTTGGAATAAGCCGTACCGGGGAATGGTTCATCCAGTTTAAGGGCTCCCTCTTCTTCCATGGTCGCAAGACCAAGAGCGGTGAGGCGTTTTTCGCCCCCTTGCTCTTTGCCTGCGGTCAGGATCAACGTGGTCTCCTTAATATTGCTGGTATCAAAATCCGGTCCGGACAAGACAATCCGCATTTCTTCGCCCTCGGCGGCCGAGCCAAAGCTTGAAACCATCTCAAGCGGTTTGACATCCACATAAGGGGGCTGAATGCGGTCCATCACAAAGTCAGGACGGAACAGGACAAAGGCCACCAGCAGCAAGGCAACAGATTCGTAAATCCGGCTTTTGGTGACAAAATAGCCCATGGTTCCGGCCGTAAAGACCAAAATGGCTATCGTCGCCACGATAAAGACCAGAATGCCCTGATACCAGGTCACATCAATCAGCAGCAAATCCGTGTTGAAGATGAAGACAAAGGGCAAGGCAACGGTGCGCAAGCTATAGAAGAAGGCCGTAAAGCCGGTTCTGATGGCATCCCCGCCCGAGACAGCCGCTGCCGCAAAGGAAGCAAGCCCCACAGGCGGCGTCACATCAGCCATGATGCCAAAATAGAAGACGAACAGGTGAACGGCAATCAGCGGTACAATAAGACCGGATTGCGCCCCAAGCTCAACAACCACTCCAGCCATCAAGGATGACACCACGATATAGTTGGCTGTGGTAGGAAGGCCCATGCCAAGGATAAGCGAGAGCATACCCACAAAGATCAGCATCAGAACCAGATTACCACCAGAGATAAACTCAACCAGATCCGCCATCACCTGACCAATACCGGTCAGGGTCACCGTGCCAACAATCACACCCGCCGTTGCCGTGGCAAGGCCGATACCGATCATGTTCCGCGCACCATCAATCAGGCCAACGGTCAAATCTCCAACACCTGCTTTAAAGGCATTGGCCATATCGCTCTCACCACGGAACATGGCTTTGAGCGGGCGCTGCGTCAGCAAAATGCCAAACAGCAGAGCAGTTGCCCAGAAAGCGGAAAGACCGGGTGATTTCTGCTCAATCATCAGGAAATAGACCAGCACGATGATCGGCAGCAGGTAATAAAGACCGGCTTTATAGATCTCGCCAATATCGGGCAAGGTGACTTCCTTGGCATTAGGATCATCGGGATGCAGATCTTCAACACCGGCAGCCAGCTTGAGCAGCACAATATAGGCAACAAAAACCAGCGCCGCCAAAATCCAGCTCGCCCCATCAGGAACCAGAGCCACAATGGCTTGAACCGGGAATTTGACCCCGTAGCAAATACCTGCAAACAGGGCAAAGAAGCCCATCATGCCCATAATGGTACGCGCGGTTGAGACGACCTTATGGCCAATCACCGGCATATTCCGCTTCACCGCTTCCAGATGCACGATATAAACCAGCGCAATATAGGAAATAACAGCAGGAAGGAAGGCGTGGGTGATCACTTCAACATAGGAAATACCAACATATTCCACCATCAAGAAGGCAGCAGCCCCCATAACCGGCGGCATGATCTGGCCATTGACCGATGAGGCCACTTCCACCGAGCCAGCTTGCTCGGAGCTAAAGCCCACACGCTTCATCAGCGGGATAGTAAAGGTGCCTGTTGTCACCACATTGGCAATGGAGGAGCCGGAGATAAGGCCCGTTGCGGCAGACCCGACAACCGCAGCTTTCGCAGGACCGCCTTTAAGATGCCCCAGCGCACCAAAAGCCATTTTGATGAAGTAATTGCCAGCCCCGGCCTTGTCCAGCAACGCACCGAACAAAACAAACAGGAACACAAATTTGGTAGAGACACCAAGCGCGATGCCAAACACCCCTTCAGAGGTGATCCACATATGGCTCATCGCCTTTTTCAGCGATGCCCCTTTCCAGCGAATGACTTCCGGCACCCATTCGGCAGACCCAAAGAAGACATAGACAAGAAAGATGGTGGCAATAATTGCCATAGCAGGGCCAAGAGCCCGGCGCGCTGCTTCAAAAAGAAGGAGCAAACCGACCAGCGCAAACCATTTATCGGTATCGTCTGCCAGTCCGCCACTATCAACGATTTTCTGGTAAAAGATAAAGCCGTAAAGCGCGATGAAAGTTGCAGCAACGGCCAGCACCCAGTCCTGGGCAGGAATATAATGCCGCGGCGAATTTTTCAAAGCCGGATAGGCCATGAAAGCAAGGAAAATGGCAAAAGCCAAATGGATCTGGCGCGAATTGTTGATCCAATCCCCCGGCAGAACCTGGTAGGACAATGGCGAGGCCAAAATCACCTGAAACAGTGACCAGACGACCGCAATAACAGCCAGCATGGTCCCCACCATACCAGCAGGATTACGCGAGCCAGAATCACTAGCGGCCACCAGTTCTTGAAGTTCGTCTTCAGATAACGGTCGGCCGTTCTTGTTCTTTTCAGACATTGAAAACTTCCCCCGGGCCTTGGCATCCAAGGGCCCCTCATAAGCGCGCTTCTTCGGCGCCATGATCTCATCCTCAAAATGAGGGCCTCCCGAAAGCAAGATCACAGAGCCTCAACATTGATATCCCTAGCACCCAATATCAATGCCGCAACAAAGCTGCGCAACAAACAGCTAAATGCAAAAAGGGACGACGAAAAGTCCGCCGTCCCTTCCATTTTTCAAACGCGGCAGAGAGTAAAATCCTGCCAGCGATCAAGGAAAGAAGGGAATCCCTTACTTTACCCAACCTTTTTCTTTATAATATTTTGCAGCACCAGGATGCAGAGGAGCAGACAGACCAGCGGTCGCCATTTCTTCTGGCTTCAGGTTAGCAAATGCAGGATGCAGCTTTTTGAAGGCTTCAAAGTTTTCGAACACGGATTTCACGAGAGTGTAAACGGTGTTTTCAGAAACTTTTGCAGAAGTCACGAAGGTTGCGCCAACACCAAAGGTCATGGTGTCATCAGCGTTACCACGATACATGCCGCCAGGAATGGTAGCAGAGCGGTAGTAGCTGTTATCAGCAATCAGCTTCTCAACAGCGGCACCGTCTACGGTCACCAGAACGGAATCACAGGCTGTGGTTGCTTCCTGGATGGAACCGGATGGATGGCCAACAGTGTAAACCATGGCATCGATCTGGTTGTCACACAGAGCAGCAGACTGTTCAGCAGCTTTCAGCTCGGTTGCCTGCGCCAGATCAGAGGTTTTCCAACCCAGAGCTTCCATCAGAACTTCCATGGTGCCGCGCTGGCCGGAACCTGGGTTACCGATGTTAACGCGCTTGCCTTTCAGGTCCTGAACATTCTTGATGCCGGAATCAGCACGGGCAACAACGGTGAATGGCTCTGGATGCACGGAGAATACTGCACGCAGATCTTCGAACTTGCCTTTGTCCTTGAACTTGGAAGTACCGTTATAGGCATGATACTGCCAGTCAGACTGGGCAACACCGAACTCCAGCTCGCCTTCGCGAATGGTGTTGATGTTGTATACGGAGCCACCGGTTGATTCCACAGAGCAGCGTACACCATGGTCTTTACGGCCTTTGTTAACCAGACGGCAGATCGCACCACCAGTTGGATAATAAACGCCGGTCACACCACCAGTACCAATGGTGATAAATTCTTCAGCAAAAGCCGCTGGAGAATAGGCCACACCAGCAGCCAATACGGCAGCAGTCAATTTTACTTTTTTCAACATCTTGTTCTCCCTAGGGTTGAAAATAGTTCTAGATTATTTGAACGCTCAAAGATTTAGTCTTCCCAAAATTCTCCAAGCATTCGATTGCGCGCTTCCACATCCTCAATTCGTCTGCGGGCTTTGGGGCCCGCTCTGGACACCAGCATTCCGACTAAAGTCTCAATTAGCATAAGAGTGGTCACATAAGAAGAGAAGAATTGCGGACTATCCGTGGGGACAATGAAATGAGCAGAGGCATATTTCAAGGCTGGGCAATGATAACTATCAGTAATAACAACGACATAAGAGCCAGCTTCCGAAGCCAGCCTCGCGGCCATGATAGACCGGCGAGCAAATGGTGGCTTGGTTAAAATGATAAAGGCATCCTCTTTTCCACTATCTACGATAGATGTGGACAAAGATGCGCCCATTCGCCCCGCCACTTTCCAGTTGGATGCAAAGAAATTTGCCAAATAGGCAAAATACTCAACAATACCGGTTGATCCATAAGCCCCAAACAATACAACCCGCCGGGCAGAAGCCAGAAAATCAGCCACATCTTCAAGCCGGTCAGGATCAAGACTATCCACCGCACTATTGAGATTGTCGATACAGGCAGCGGTCTGACGCCGTAAAAAGGGGATGGCCTTCTCCGCACCGTCCACCATTTGCAGGCGATCGGCTTTTTCTGAGAAAGGCACATGCCGTTGCCCGAAAGCATGGCGGCACAATTCTCGCAATTCTTCGTAGGATGAGAAACCCAAAGACCGCGACAGGCGCGTAAAAGTCGCCGGAGCCAAATTGCTTGCAGCCGAAATCGAACGAAGGCTGCGCGTTGCGACATCCACCGGATTTTCGATGACATAATCAGCTGCCTGACGCAATTTATCACTCAACTGACTGTAGCTGGCCGCAATCCTCTCCTGTAGCGAAGCGTCTTTCAGAGCCAATTCCTCCCCAATTCCTCAAACGAGCCAGCTTCACGATTTTTTTGTGTGTTTCTTGCCCATCTGCGTAGTTTTCCTAAAGTTTCAGTTGTTTTATCCCTTGTCAACAGTTGAAACAAATGTTTCTCATACTTATTACCAATCCAAGGCTGGCAGAATTCTGCTTTGGACGAAAAGAACAAACCAGCGGTAGCAAACCACCAGATCAGCGCTTACGCCAAACAGATCCAGGTATAATCACGATGTCTCATCTTTTTCCCCGACATACCAAAGCCAACAATCCAATTGTTGAACGCGGAGAGGGTGTCTATCTTTATGACACCAACGGCAAACGCTATTTTGATGGCTCAGGCGGGGCAGCAGTTTCCTGCCTTGGGCATAGTGATCCGGATGTCACCAAAGCAATCACAGATCAGTTGGAAGCCGTCGCTTTTGCCCATACAGGTTTCTTTACCTCAAAGCCGGCAGAAGATCTGGCCGACAAGCTGATCGAACATGCGCCCGAAGGTATTGAACGGGTCTATCTGGTCTCTGGCGGCTCAGAAGCCGTGGAAGCCGCTCTGAAACTGGCCCGCCAATATTTCATAGAAATTGGTGAGCCAAGCCGGCACAAAGTCATTGCCCGCCGCCAGTCCTATCACGGCAATACCTTGGGCGCTCTGGCCACCGGCGGCAATTTGTGGCGCCGCGAGCCATTCTCACCTCTCATGATCGAAACCAGCCATATCTCCCCATGCTATGAATATCGCGACCGCAAAGCAGAGGAGAACCCTTTCGAATATGGTCAGCGAGTTGCAAACGAGCTCGAAGAAGAAATCCTGCGCATCGGCCCTGATGAAATCATGGCTTTCTTTGCCGAACCCGTCGTTGGGGCAACCTCCGGGGCCTTGCCACCCACCGAAGGCTATTTCAGGAGAGTTCGCGAGATTTGCGACAAATACGGCATCCTTCTCATGCTTGATGAAGTCATGTGCGGCATGGGGCGCACCGGCACCCTCTTTGCCTGCGAGCAAGATGGCATCGCACCCGATATGATCACCATCGCCAAAGGACTTGGTGCAGGTTATCAGCCCGTGGGGGCCATGCTTTGCTCTGGCAAAATCTATAAAGCCATTGAAGAAGGCTCAGGCTTTTTCCAACATGGCCACACCTATATCGGCCATCCCACAGCAGCGGCAGCAGCTCTTGCCGTTTTAACAAAACTGACCGACGGAGGTCTTACCGAGCGCTGCCGCATCATGGGAGAAAAATTACAAAATGCGCTGAAAAAAGAATTCGGCCAGCATCCTCATATCGGCGACATTCGAGGTCGCGGGCTTTTTATCGGCCTTGAATTTGTTGAAGACAAAAACACCAAAAAGCCGTTTGATCCAAAGAAAAACCTCAATAAGGCCCTCAAAAAAGCAACCTTCAATGCAGGCCTGGTCTGTTACCCCATGGGCGGCACCATTGACGGGGTAAATGGAGATCACATCCTTCTCGCTCCCCCCTTCATCATGGAGGATAAGCATATTGATGAAATCATCTCCAAACTGAATACCGCATTCGACGAGGTTCTCTAATGGCATTGCCCAAAATTCTGGTCGCCCCCAACGGAGCAAGACGCACAAAGTCTGACCATCCTGCCCTGCCCGTCACCATTGCTGAAACGGTAGAGACAGCAAAAGCCTGTTTTGCTGCGGGCGCTGATGGCATCCACGCCCATTTGCGCGATAAGGATCAAAAACACCTGCTTGATGCAGGCCTTTATCGCGAATTGCAGCAAGAGCTGGCCAAAGCTGTGCCGGATATGTGGGTGCAAATTACCACAGAAGCAGTGGGAATTTATACGCCAGCCGAACAAAGAGACATTGTGCGCAATGCCGCACCAAAAGCCGTCTCCATTTCCATTCGCGAAATGCTCAGTGACGGACAAAGCGACGAAATTTCCGGCTTCTATTTTGAGCAAGCGGAAAAAGGCGTGGAGATCCAACATATCCTCTATAACAAGGAAGAGGCCTTGCTGGTGGCCGATTTGATCAAAAAAGGATTCCTGCCACAAGACAATCTGCAGTTGCTCTTTGTTCTGGGTCGCTACAGTGTCGGGCAGATCTCAAGCCCAGGTGATCTTAATCCATTCCTTGAAAGCCTTAACGCTTTCGATCCCCTACCCGATTGGGGCGTCTGCGCGTTTGGGCCAGAGGAAACCGACTGCCTTCTTACAGCTATTGCCAAGGGTGGCAAAGCTCGCATCGGGTTTGAAAACAATTTGCACAACAGCGATGGCAGCCTTGCCACCGACAATGCCCAGCGCGTCCGGGAATTGGTCTCACGCCTCCCGGACTGACGACAAAAGGCCAGCCCACCAGCGACAGGACCATCATGCAAAAAGGCTATCTGATCCCTCAGATAGCCTTTTTGTTTCCTTATTTGCTAGCTGCCCACAAATCAGGCTGCTTCATCAAACGTCAGATCATGTTTTTGGCATATACGGGCACCACACCGATCCTCATCGGCCCACATGACCTCCAGATCATAACGCATATCTTTCTTTGAAATAGAGATCCGATCACCCTTCTGGGCCGGTTGCAAGCCTGACAAAGCCACGCCACCTTCACTTTCGTTAATCAGCCAGGCGGTGTAACTCTGACCATTCTGCTGAACGCTCACCTCGCCCTCGACAATCCGGCGAGCATCCCTTCGGCGCTGGGTCACTTCTTTTTGTACCTCTTGAAGGAATCCTTCGACCGAGCCGGTCAGATCAGCAGTAACAGCCATCAATTGCTGGGCTGTCTGGCCGACCTTATCCGACTGATCACGAGTCTCAGCAATCACGCCAGACACCTGATTGACATTATCCGTTGCATGTTGGCTGCCATCCGCAGCCCGGGCGATACTTTGCGAAATCTCGGCTGTTGCCGCTGTCTGCTCTTCAACTGCTGCTGCAATAGCATTGGTCACCTCGCAAACAGCCTCAATATTGGTCGAAATCTCCTGAATGGAGCCCACAGCCTGACCGGTTGAGATCTGAATATCGCCGATCTGGGTGGCAATTTCATCCGTTGCCTTGGCTGTCTGGGTCGAGAGTTCCTTCACTTCCGCCGCAACCACTGCAAAGCCCTTACCCGCCTCCCCGGCGCGCGCAGCTTCAATGGTTGCATTAAGTGCCAGCAAATTGGTCTGCTCTGCAATGGCGCGGATCATCTCGATCACTTCGCCAATTTTATTTGCCCCTTCAGACAATTTGGCAACGCTTTCATTGGTGGTTTCAGCCACTGAGGTCGCAGTTTGAGAAACCTCTAACGCACGATTGATCTGGCTACCGATCTCCTGAATAGAAGATGCCATTTGCGCAGCTGCCGCTGCCACCGTCTGAACATTGGTTGAGGCCACATCCGACGCACCACGCGCTTCATCGGCAGAATGGGACGCAGTATCAGCAAGCTCAATCAAACCGGTTGAGGTATTTTTCATGGCATCGGTTTCATCATTCAGCACCTGATTGATACCATCAACCGTCCCTCTAAACTCTCCAATCAATTGCTCAAGCTGGTTCTGACGCAAAAGCTCCAGATCACGTTTATCGCTTGCTGTCTGTTGCAGACTCTGTCGTTCAATCGATGCATCCTTAAAGACAACAATGGCCTTGGCTATCGCTCCCACATCGTCATCACGATCAGTATGTGGAATCTCATCGTCAAGCTGTCCTCCAACAATCCTCGAAATGCTATCACGCATGGCTTTCAGCAAACGCGTGATATCGCGGATCTGGAACAGAACAATCCCGATTGTCACAATAATGGCCACAACAGCTGCAGCAATCAAAACCACAATATGGTCCCAAAGGCTGGCAATATCCTCTTCCATCGCTTTCTCGGCACGATGAATAAAATCATTTGCAACCCCGCGTATCAGATCCTGTCTCTGTCGACTGGCCTCAAACCACTCCAGTGGCTTTATCTCTGCCTTTGCAGTGCTAAAAGGCAGATTTTGCAGAACCTGACGCGCCTTCTTAACCCCATTTACCGAATTTCCAATCACGGCTTTATCAAACAGAGCAATTTGGGATTTAAGAGCAACCGCGCGAAATTCCTTAAGGTAAGCATATTCAGAGCCATAAGCCTTCATATACGCAATATAGGTCTTGGGATTAACGACGCCTTTCTGGTTCTCTTTTAGCAAGGCATGCCCTAAAGACTTCTCTAAATTGCCGGCCTCCAAAGCTTCGGTCAGCGAAAGGAAAGGCACCACTTCAGCACTAATGGCAGGGGATGGACTGGCTTCTATCGACAAGGCCACCAAATGAACCAATTCTTTAATCTCTGCAGAAAATTTTGCTGCAATCTGCACATCATCCAACTGCCGTCCATCAAGCTTGGCTCGCAAAGTTGGAACCTCATACACCGCTTGGGCTACATGCTGGATCTCTTTGGACAAGATCTCATTCTCAAGATCAAGCTGCCCCAGACGCGCATCAAATTGCGCAATAGCTGCATCGGTATCCGGGCGCACCGACTGCAATTGCATCTGCGCAGTGGGATCATAACCGGATTTTACATATTTGATTGACTTGGCTCGTTCTGCCTGAATGGCCTTAATCACATTTGCCCCATCTTCCGCCAGATAAATCAGCGGCTTCATGGAAGCATGATGGCCAAGCTCCTGATATTTCTCCAAGACAGCAATCGCCGCAAAGATCAAAAAGCCAAGGATCGGCACAATGACCAAAGAAGAAATCTGAAATCGAATAGATTTTTGCATAACCACACCCTCTCAATAAGGAAAGAGTGAGCGAGATTGGTTTACGCATTATTACTAAAGTTAAATGATAGGCTAGTAACTTAAAAGAAATCAGACAGAATTCTTGAAACAATCCTGCCTGATTGTAACAACAAAGCGCTTAGCTTTGAAAATAAGCAGGGCGCCCTGACATACTATTTAAGCCAACTCATCCTGAATGGTCACAGTCCCATTGTTAAAGGCAACCTCTTCAAAACCATAAAGAAAATCATGTCTTCCAGTTGCATCATTATAAACGACAACCCCATTTCCATCATCAGTATGGGCAAAGCCAAAATCCTCTGCTACACCGTCAATCACAAAGACATCTGTGCCTTCCGTGCCAGAAATATATTCCACCTGTGAAGAATCATCCGCGACAATTAATTGGCCCAACTTATCGGCAGTCAGGTCCACTTCCTTGTCAGAGAAACGTAAAATTTCAAAATCATAGATGATGTCAAAATATTCATCTAACCAGATAAGAACACCAGCCCCATCATCGGACCGCGCCCAGTTATAATCCTTGGACGAAGCCTCGATCACATAGACATCCTTGCCGTCCGTCCCGGAAATATATTCTGTCTCACCGGCCACATTGATGACCTTCATAGCCTCTGATCCCTCACCGGTCAGCTTGACCGTGCGATCAGTAAATTTGAGCGCTTCAAAGTCATAGAGAATGTCAAAACCGCTCTCATTCCAGACAAGCACTCCATTGCCATCATTGGATGGCGCCCACTGATAATCACTTGATGGCCCGTCAATGATAAAGCTGTCATTTCCTTGCGTCCCTGACAGATATTGCTCGGCATTCGGATCATCCTTGATATTCAGCTCGCCAACCTGAGCAGCGGTCAGATCAATCACGCGATCGGTAAATTCAAGGCTCTCGATATCATACAGCATGTCAAATCCGGTCTCGTTCCAGACCATAACAGCTGCACCACCTTCTACCTTCACCCAGCTATAACCGGCAGAGGCGCCATTGATGATGAATTTGTCCTGCCCCGCCGTGCCGTTAATATATTCGCTTTGTTCTGGATCATTCACCGCAAAGATCTGGCCTACATTATCTGCAGTCAGATCAATCTCTTTGTCAGTAAAGCGGATGGCTTCAAAATTCTCCAAGATATCGTAATTGCTGGCATTCCAGACCAGAATGCCCTTGCCATCATCCGTTGGAGCCCAATTATAGTCCTTGGAAAGCCCATCAATCACAAAGATATCGGTCTTGTTCGGCCCGTCCAGCGCTTCATTGGCTCCCGCATTGTCATAGTAAAGGACCTCGGCCGGAGGATCGATCTCACCAGTTGGCTTGAGTACAATTGCATCAACAAAAGCGCCGTAATCATCAAGATCACCACTTACCGCGCGGAAGGCCAAAACATCTTTGCCGCCGGTGCCAACCACATCAAACTCGAACCGCTCAAACTGCGTCTTGGTCGGGGTGATGGTGGCAATCACTGTACCATTCCACAGCACCTCCATCTTGGACGATGCAAGCTGACCTGCGCGGCCCGCAACATCCAGCGACAAGGAATAATGATGGCGGGCCTGTGTGGTGACCGCTTGCGAGATAGTCCCGCGCGCATGGCTGACTTCCATAAAGACATCACCAGATGTTGCCTTCATAGAACCATTGGCCTGCGAGAAAAGCTCAAAATTATTGTCAGCCTGCCAGCCGGACAGGCTGTCGACCACTTTCGCGGCCTTAATCTCGGCCATCTCGACACTGCCATTGACCAAAAGATTGTCTTCAGCCCCGTCGAAAGTCATCTGCTTGCGAGCAAAACCCGGGCCGGACCATTCCAGATCAAGAGTGCCGGGTCCGCCACCTTCAAAATAACGCACCTCAATATCATGTGTGCCATAAGCCAGATTGACCGTAGCGCTTTTGGTAACCGGTCCATGCATACCGTCATTCTCAATAACCAGCTTACCATTGATATAAAGGCGGGCTCCGTCATCGCTATTGAGATAGAAGACATAATCCCCAGAGCGCGAGACATCGAACTCGCCAAAGGACCGAATGGCAAAATCGCTGGCCTGACCGCCGGTATAAAACCCGCTATTGTCACTATTCCAACTCAGCTCGTCATCCCGCTGGACATGAACCGCGCGGGATGTTTCAAAATCAATCTGATCAAGACTGGTTACATCTGCCTTGATGGTAATAAATTCGGTGTGCAAATCCCCGATACCGTCAAAGAGCGGCAGGCTTGGCTCCACCGAAACCATCGGCGCAAGCGAAGGAACACCGGCCTTATCCCAGGCAAACAGCATCCAGCTCCCAGCTGTGACTTCATTGGCATTGCCCGGCATGGTCACAACAATCTGGTTATCGGCCCCGACGGTAAAATCAAGCTCCGTCATTCTTGCTTCCATATTAAAGCTATGGGTTGCTGCACCGCTTTTAACGAAAGTCAGCTTGGCAATATCTGCCGCATTACCAGCCGTAATGGTGAAGGTCTCACCCGGCTTGACGCTTTGAGGTACGCCAGAAATGGTGGGACGGGTCGCCTCGCTACCATCAGCATTAAAGAGATAAGGCGGCTTATAAATCTGACTGTCGAGATAATTATTCTCGGCCGATCCGGCTGATCCGCCACCAAGCGAGAGAACAGACCCGTCGGCCAGCAGGACAGAAGCTGAATGGTAAAGCCGAGGCTGATCTTCATCAGCGCCATAGGTGATAGTATTTGTATCAGGATCCCAAATCGCAGCGGTTTTATCCGCCCCCGCTTCCTTATTGCCAATGGACGTGCCGCCATTGATCAGCACCGTTCCATCCGCCAGAACGGTGAGATCAGCCCAGTTGCGCTCCTGACTAAGGCTTGTGCTTTTGGTAAAGACCGGAGTGGGACCATTGATATCCATCACCCAGACATCATTGTTGGAGGCAAGGAACATCACTTTGCCGGTTTCATACATGATAGCAGGCGAATCCCAGGCAAAGCCAAAGGGCAAATGCCCGATTTCGGTAAGGGAGCCATCACCGGATGGATCCAGCACCATCACTTCATGCTTTAAATCATTGCCGCGCCCGGTCTGGACATAGACAACCATGCCATCTTTATTGACAAAGGCCCGCGGATAAAGAGAACCGGCTGCAAGATCAGGATCAGACGCCCCGTCAAGCTTGCGCCAGCCTTCGCCGGGGGTGAAAATTTCAGGGATCGCAACACCACGTCCATTCTGATCGGTGCCGCCCAGAATAACCACCTGCCCCGTTGGTAAAGACACCATGGTTGGATACCAGCGGGCGAAATTCATATCCCCCAGTTGAGAGGCTTCAAGAGAATTATCACCATCGGTGAATTCATTGACATCATTCACCCCTTTATTGGGGGCACCAAGGGGCCTGCGATCACCGCCGCCGATCAAAATCTTGTCTGTTCCCGGCAAGATAATGGCAGCCGAGCAAAAAATATCGGTGGGCGTGGTGTTGGTCAGGGTCTCATGCGTATCGGTCACCGGATCGTAGACATCATATATGAACTGCGCCCCCTGCATGCCGCGGCTATCAGTGCCAAAGGTTAGAACCTTGCCTGATTGCGTTACAATCGCATGAAGCCCAATCAGCGGCCAATTCTTCAAATCTTCCCAAAGGCCATCCGTATTGTTCGGCATGCTGCCCCCCTATGTCTATCCAACTCGGTATGGTGTTCTCACAAGCAATGCCTGTGCCAATCAAAAAACTGGCAGTGACCGCCGCCAAACAAGCTTAATCAATTCTAAAAATGGCCCGATAAAGCCACTTTAGGGCGCATCAGAGCCTTTTTTGGGGACCTGTAAGAGACTTTGGCGCACTCTTAAGGCGCAGCATAAAGGCGCGGGCCAACTCAAGATGCTGTCTTTCAGTTTCATATTGAGACATTCTGACGCAGATTGACCCACAAAATACCACCATCCTTAAGCTCAGGCACGCTGCGCCCTTAGAGAAGCGCTGGACGTCATCGCCCACCGCGAGACAAAGAAAAGTGAAGAGACCACCACACCAAGCCACAGCACATAAATGAGCAGCAACAATTGCAAAGGCACGGTGAAATTAAGCTCAGACGACAACCCCAGAACCATGGCAAAGCTCCAGGATCCGGCAGAAATGCCGCCAAGAGCGAAGAGCGAGCGGCGCATCTTGTCATCAACCCCGTCCAGCAAAGCCTTGCCCTGCTGCGCGTTGAGAAGCGGCAGGAAGGAGCGATGAATGAAGACGCCATTGATGGTAAGGGTCAGAACCACAATCACCTTGGTCCAAACCTTGGGATTGGTGAGCTTCTCCGGTGTCTCGAACCCGTAAATTACGAGAAAGGTCAAACCGGTCAGCCATAGGCCGGCAAGGCCCCAAATCACCAGCTTGGAGCCAAAACGCACCAGCTCAACCCCAACGGCATCCACCTTTTTGAAAAAGAGATAGCGCAGGCAATAAAGATCAAGAAACAGCACGGCCCCAAAGCCAGCAGCCAACGCCGCCACATGCCCCATCACCATAATGGATTTAAAGCTATAGCCGACCCAAGGCTCAAAATCTTCAACCCGGCAAATATCACCAAACGCAAAGGTGCTCTGGTGATCAATCCCCAGCAGGGTGTGATAAACCCGCACGAAAGGGTCCAGCGTCGGATAGGCATCGTAAATGAGCAGCAAATTGACCAAAGCCAGTGCCACCGTCGCCCCTTGATACAGAAAATCACGCCGCGTTTCGGTCACATCATCCCCATTGGCTGACACAGTCTTACAGCTCATTTCCTGGTCATGATCTGCCAGAACATAGCGATTGATCCGCATATCGAGATTGGTTGGGTCAGACATGGCGCGCTCCTCTCATTTTGTGAGCGATTGGATGAATTTTGCAAAAAGCAACTGTAAGAAAGCCAAATCCGGCAAGATCCAGCTCTTTGCAAAACACATCAAAATTGAGGAAAATGTTGGCAGCCATAGATTGGCTGCCAACTGGATTAGATCAGAAGATTAGAGGCCCTTAAGCCAGCTCATCCTGAATGACCACGGTTTCATCATTGAATTTGACTTCCTCAAATCCATACAGGAAGTCATATTTATCCGTGCTCTCGTTATAGACGACCACACCATTGCCATCATCAGTTTCAGCAAAGCCATAATCATCGGCATTTCCGTCAATAACAAAGGTATCGGTGCCGTCGGTCCCGCCGATAAACTCCACCTCATCAACATTGTCGACAACTGTGGTCTGACCAACCTTCTCACCGGTCAGGCTGACATCCTTGTCGTTAAAGCGCAGGGTTTCAAAATCCCAAATGATGTCAAAGCCTTCGTCATTCCAGATCAGAATGCCAGTGCCATCATCGGTCTTGGACCAGTTATAGTCAGACGAATTGGCGTCAATAACAAAAGTGTCGGTTCCGTCCGTTGCCGAGACATATTCCTCAACACCGGCTTCATCCTTCACTTTCATATTTTCAGCCCCGTCACCGGTGAATCTGACAGTTTGATCCTGAAACTTGATGGCTTCAAAGTCATAAAGAACATCAAAACCCTCATCATTCCAGACCATAACCCCTTCGGCATCACTGGATGGAGCCCACTGATAGTCGGTAGAGTTGCCGTTAATGGTAAAGGTGTCATACCCGTCGGTGCCGTTGATATATTCCTCGGTGCCCGCAACATCGGTGACATTCAGCTCACCAACAATATCGGCAGTAAGGTCAATATCCCTGTCATCAAACTTGATCAGCTCAAAGTCTGTCAGAACATCATGGCCGGTGGCATTCCAGATGATGACGCTGCCGTCATCGCGCTTGGCCCAGCTATAATCCTTGGAATTGCCTTTGATAACAAAGGTGTCTGTCCCAGAGGTGCCGGTCAGATATTGATCTGCATCCGGATCATTCTCGACAGTATCCCCTTCCTCAGGCTCAACACCGTCCAGAACTTCCTGAATGGTATAGGTAGAATCAGAGCCTTTGAAATAGACATATTCGGTACTGGTCACCACATCACGGCCATAAACAGCGCTTTCAACAATCAGGCGACCATAGGCATCCAGCGAGAATTCATAATCGCCCGGCACGCCGTCATAGATCACGGTATCAATTCCCATACCGCCCTGAATGAAGTCATTGCCGCGACCACCATACATGCCGTCATTGCCGCCAAGACCGTGGATCTGGTCACCGCCATTGCCGCCAATAAGCGTGTCATTGCCAGAGGTGCCATGAACATGCTCACCAACATAGTCAAACGGATCTTCAACCGTGAAGTCAGCCCGCTCGGTGCGACCATAAAGAATGTCACGCGCAGACGATTCCAGATACAGCTTGGTATTGTCATTGGTGTTTTGTACCATGTCATTGCCGATCTGGATGGCAAGGGCTTCTTTGCCTGCACCAATCTCGGTTGGCGTGCCAAGCAGTTTCACACCATCAATAGCTTCCCAACCGGAATAATAGTTGGTGTCGAGAACAAAGCGCACTTCGCTGGTGGCAAAATCGGTTTGCTCGAAATTGATGACCGTCTTCTTGCCCTGAGCCGTTGTACCGGTCCAGACCGTATGCCAGACACCATCCTCGTCTTTCAGCTCAACCTTGCGGATATTACCAATATTGTAAGAAGATGTTTCCAGATGCAGGCCATTAGCCAGCATATCAGAGCCAAACTTCATATTGATGGTGACATCACCCACTTGGGTGCTGTTAGGGTACCACAAACCAGACTTGGAGGGATCACCAACCATATTGGCTTGAGAATAAGTCGTCTGGCCCGGTGCATTGGCTTCAATTGCCCAGTTAGCACCGGCTTCATATTTGGCATCATTAAGATCAATCTTGAACGAGCCAAGATTATGACCGGTATGGGAACCATTATTATTGTTGGAGATCATGGAGACCTTATAGACCCCATCTCCCAAATGCTCCGCAATGGTCTTGTTTTTATCAAGCGTATGGGTGTAGCCAAGATCGATGGTCACATCCGTGCCGATCACCTCTTCAATATCACCAAAAGGCAAGGGTGAGTGAAGAAGATGGTTGATGGTCATTTCGCGATCAGCCGCTGTCATGGAATCAAAATTGATACCAGTCATGATCATCAATTTGGCCTGCGTTGCCTCGGTCAGCGCTTCCCAATCGTTCAAGTTGGTAATCTGCTGGGCAACCTTGCGCTCAAAAGCCTGACCCGACAAAGTCGGATATTTGGCCTTCATCTGGTCAATCGCTTGCTCAATCACCGGCTGCAAGGCAGTGATCGGGCTGCGGGCAACAATAGAGGAATCCGACAGCCAGCTATAGCCGCCATATTTTTCCTGCCCTTCAACCAGCGCATTGGCATAATAATGCATGGCATGGTCAACAAAATTGTGACCCTGATGCATGCCGGTCATTTCAGGATGATCAAAATCGTTCTGCTCGGTGCGGCCATAAAGAATGTCCTTGGCTGCAGCATCCAGATACAGTTTGTTATTGTTGTTGGTGTTGGCAACCATGTCATTGCCAATATCGACAGCCAGATCTTCAAGACCGGATCCGTCACCTTCAACGGCAGGAGCACCTTTCAGCTCTACTTTGGTAATGCCTTCCCACTGGCCATTATTGCCGGTTTGCATAACAAAGCGCACATCTTGGGAAACAAAATCAACACCGCTCAGATCAATGACTGTTTCTGCTTGGTAAGCTGTTTCACCGGTAAAGACTGTATGCCAAACACCGTCAGAATCTTTTAGCTCGACTTTTGTAATCGCGCCCACTTTGTAACCACTGCCACCAGTAATCACCAGTTCGTCAGCAACAACAGCCTTGCCAAAACTCATAACAATATCAACATCACCAACGTCAGTGCTGGAAGGCCACCAAACGCTGCCATTATTGCCGGTCATTGTTGCAGGGCTGTTATAATCACCATCATTCGGAGTATCCGCAGAAACGGCATAATTATCAGTAATCTGATATTTGGCGTCGCTCAGATCGATCTTGAACGATCCCAGATTATGACCGGTATGTGAGCCATTATTGTTGTTGGAGATCATATAGACTTTATAGATCCCGTCACCCAGATGCTCGGCAACTGTCTTATTTTTGTCCAAAGTATGGGTATAGCCAAGATCGATGGTCACATCGGTGCCCAGCACTTCCTCAATATCACCAAAAGGCAGCGGGCTATGCTGCAGGTGATTGATGGTCATCTCGCGCTCAGCTTCCGTCATGGCATCAAAATTGATGCCAGTCATGATCATAATTTCATTCTGGGTCTCGGTCTCAAGATTGGCCCAGTCATTAAGCTGGGTCAGCTGATTGGCAACCTTGTTTTCAAGGGCTTCACCGGTCAGGGTCGGGTTTGCCTTTTTAACCTGGCGAATGGCTTGCTCAATTACCGGGCGAAGGCCGGTAATGGGTGAGCGAGCAACGATTGTGCTGTCATTGATATAAGCATAGCCACCATAGCGGGCCTGCTCTGGCGCCAAAACTGTCTCGCCCAGCATATCCATAACATGCATGCGAAAATCATGAGGTGAGTCCCCGTTCATATAGTGGCCACCACCGTTACCATTGCTACTCATGATCCAACATCCTCTATTCTTGCTCAAAATAATTTGCTGCGAATGTCCCCCACAGCGCCCAGCCTGTTTGCGTAAATCTACGTGTGACAAGCTGTCTTGTTGTGGGAATGAGCAACGGATGTGCCAGACAATGCCAGAGTTAACGGCGGAAAATTCATTAAGTTTAAGAAGATATTAAAATCCAAACCACGGAAAATTAAGAAAAAAAGCCCCTCAATCAGAACCATTTGTTAGAGAAATAGCGCTAACTTGGCAGAAACACTTATATTCGCGCGAAAAGTAAGTAATGAAGTATCTATCTACATTTAAACCGCTGATTATATTTTCTGTAGTAACCAACCTATTAATGCTGGTTGCACCGCTACACATGACACAAGTATATGATCGTGTTTTATCTTCTGGCAGTAAGGAAACTTTATTTTACTTAACCATTATCGGCGCGTTTCTACTGTGTCTTTTTGGTGCATCAGAGGCAATTCGCTCCAAATTGGCACAGCGTCTGTCGGCCCAATTTGCGACAGCCAATGCCGATTTGCTCTTTGCCAACCTGACAGACCATGGTGGCAATGCTGCAAATGCCCCGGGATTACTTAGACAATTCAATAGCTTGAAGTCTTTTCTGGGCGGCCGCGCCTTCATCGGGCTGTTTGATGTGCCCTTCGTGCCAGTTTTTGTCATCATCCTTTTTATGGTCCATTACCAGATCGGTGCCCTGACTTTACTTGGTGCCGCAGCCCTTGCAGCCGTTGCCTATCTGAACAAAACCAATATGGCACAGGATCAGTCCACCTCTTCAGACGCCCAAAGCCAGTCCATGCAATTCGCCCATGCGGTCTTTGAACGCTCGGAAGATATTCGCGCCATGGGCCTGATGCCTGCCTTGAGCGAGCGCTGGGGCCGCATGCTGGGCACCAGTCTTAATGCGCAGGATAAAGCCGCCTCTGGCAATGCCTTCTATTTTGGTCTGTCGCGTGCCGTTCGCCAGATCTTGCAAATCACCATTATGGCATGGGGTGCCTATCTAGTACTGACGGGTGATATGTCCGGCGGCCTGATCTTTGCCGCCTCCATTATCTCGGGCAAGGTTCTGCAACCGATTGAGCAAGTCATTGGCGGCTGGGATGCCATTGCCAATGCCCGTAAAGCCCATGACGACCTGACAGCCTTTTTTGCGCAATGTGGCCAGAAGCAAATGGCGATGCAACAACCCCAGCCTCATGGCTTGTTGCAATGTAAAAATGTATCCTACCAGCTTGATGGTGCCCAAGGGCCTGTTCAGCTGCTCTCTGACATCACCTTCACCGTTGGTCCGGGCGAGATGTGCGCCATTGTTGGCCCTTCCGGATCCGGCAAATCCACCCTTGCTCGCATTTTGGCAGGAGCTGTTCTGCCAAGTGATGGGGAAGTCAATCTCGATGGCTGTAATCAGACCAACTGGCCCGCCGATCAGTGGGGGCAATATGTTGGCTATGTATCGCAGGATATCATGCTCTTTCCCGGTACATTGGCGGAGAATATCGCCCGCATGGATGTGGATCCGGACGAAGAAAAAGTCATCAGTGCCGCCCAAAAGGCTGGCGTTCACCAGCTCATCAATACCTTCCCCGATGGCTACCAAACCCAGCTTGGCCCCTCCGGCATCCGCCTCTCTGGCGGCCAGCGTCAGCGCATTGCATTGGCGCGCGCCCTTTATAGCAACCCAAAAGTCCTGATCCTTGATGAGCCCAACGCCCATCTTGATACAGCAGGTGAGCAAGCCCTGATGCGCATCTTGGGTAATTTGCGCAGCAAAGGCACATGCATTTTGTTTGTCAGCCAGCGGCCCAATCTGGTGCGGATCGCCAGTAAGATCGTCACCATCGAAGAAGGCCAATGTGTCAAAATCGACAAGCAGAACCAGCCGCAACAGAGCCCAGCTAAAACGGGCAAGGCGGATATAAAGGCTCAAGATCTGAACGGCCCCAAAGACCTGAAAAATCTCAACTCTGCGACCCAATCGCTGGGCCAACCGGCCCACACTTTGGGTACGGCTCAGCGCACAAACAAAAAAGAGGCAGACATCCAAAAAAAAGGCGGCGCTGATACCCCTGCCCAGGCAGATCGCCCCTCTCTTGCAGAACAGGCCATCTTATCACGTAAAGTTCTGCCAAAAGGCCAAAAACCGGAGAAAAGCCAGTCAGACGAAAAAGAAAGCAGAATAAAGACCTATAAAGTGAAGCCAAACCCCACTTCGGCAGCTTCGGGCACTACTGCACCCAAACCGAAAAGCTTTCCATTTTCATCGCTCACACCGTCATCTTCAGGCAACAGGCAGGCATCACTAGATGAAACTCAGTAACCCATCTCCGGATCATTCCTCTGCCAAGACATGGACCGAGGATGTGGCGCAGGATACAAGCGGCATTACCCGCACCGGCTATGCCTATATTGTGGGAGCATTGCTGGTCTTTCTTCTGTGGGGCATGTTCATGCCTCTCTCCTCTGCCGTTGTTGCCAATGGCCGCGTCATTGCCGCAGGCCAGAATAAGTTGTTGCAACATCCGACCGGAGGCGTGGTGCGCAAAATCCATGCCCAAGACGGCACCGAGCTGACCAAAGGCGCACTGGTTATTGAAATTGACCCTGAAGATGCTCGTGCGGAACTGGCACAACTCAAAGCCCGGCATGCCCTCTTCAGTGCGCAAAAAGCTAGATTTGAAGCAGAAAAATCACAACAGGCAAATACAGAACAATCTCAATATAGCCCGGGTCTGCGCGGCACCATTCCCCTGCCGCGCCCCAAGGCGCTGCGCACTATCAGCACTGCAGCGCAGACAAGCTTGCCCAAAATTGACCAAGCCGAACCTTCCGCAGCCCACACCCTGATTGCCCGCGAACAACAGGCAGAACTGGATGCCCGCTTGGCACGCTTTAACAGCGAGCTGTCTTCGCTCAACAATCAGTTTGAAGCCTTGCGCAGCGAAAAAAGCGGCCTTGGACCCCAGATCCGCAACCAGAAACAACTGGTAGCCTTGCAAAATGAAGAACTGAAAAAGGTCCGCCCACTGGCCAAAGAGCGCTATATCTCAAAACGACGCTTGCTGGAAATTGAATCCAATGTGCTCAGCGCCCAGTCCCGACTTGATGCGCTCATCGCTCAAGAAGGCGCAACAACAGCGCGTATGGCCGAGATTCAGGACCGGATCAATCAGCTCAATTCTTCCCGCACCGAGGAATATTCGCGCGAGCTCGCGACACTCCATTCTGAACTTGCGGCGATATCAGAGCAGATCAAGGCCGCTGAAAAAGCGGTCTCCTACACCCAGATCCGCGCGCCAGTTGATGGCGTCCTCGCCAAACTGGCGGTCCATACTCAAGGCGGGGTCATTCGCCCAGGCGAAACCATTGGCGAGATTGTTCCCAGCAAAGCCTCTTATCTGGTGGAAGCCCGCATTGCTCCGCAAGATGTGGCGAGCGTAGAGGTCGGCCACAAGGCCGAGCTGGTGATTACTGCCTTTAACCGCCGCCTGACCGACCCGTTCGACGGGCGCGTAAGTTATGTCGCAGCCGACTCCACCATTGATGAACAAACGGGTGAGCCCTATTTTGCTGTTCGTCTTGCCTTTAACGATGTTACTGGCTTTGAGCAGGCTATCCAGTCCGGCATGTTTGCCGAAGCCTATATCCAGCTGGGAGCCCGCTCCTTCTTTGGCTATCTAATGAAGCCGATCACCGATAGCTTCCGCAAAGCCTTCCAAGAACGGTAAGAATTGCAGGCCACAGTTCGCACACTTTTGCTCGTCACTAGCGAAGCCATGATTGCAGCCTGAAAACACGCCCAAGAGAGAGTTCCCTCCCTCTCTTGGGCTTTTTATGAGCAGCCCTTTGAACCAGAACCATCCCAAAGCAAAACAACCTTCCCGCATGAAACGGGAAGGCTGATATTATTCAGATCAGAAAGATAAAGCTGAGCTTATGTAAGGCCTAGCTGTCCCCGGACAGGAAGCGGAGACCAGCTCTGTCACCATCCGACCAGACAGCTTGCGCCAGATGTTTGGCATCCTTGACCTGCACTTCAAGGGTACGTCCAATCATATTTTTATCAAGGCCTTTAACCCCCATCCCGGTCTTGGACAGATCGGTCACCTCTAGATCCTGATTGGTGTGATCGGTTGTGATACGTGCTGTACTACTTTCTGCAAACCGAACATGCCCGCGTTTATCTGCATGGGCCAACTCGGAATCAAGAGCTTGCGAGAGATTTTCCAGCTCCTCAAGCACTTCCTTACTGGCCACATCCACTTCTTTGAGGCACTCAAAAGTTGCTTCATAATCCTGATTGGCATGATGCTCGAGCGTGCGCTTTGCTGCCTCGTGAACCCGTTCGTGCGGCTCAACCAGGCTTTTAAAGACGCTATGGGCGCAGATATGGGGATTGTTAATCCCGTCATACCATTTACCCAAGCGGCAGGAATGATGATCCGGCACCTCACTGGCCTTCCAATCGCCCCGCCCCATAACCGTATCGACAACCCGTTTTTTGAACAGGATATGGTCAATTTTTGCCATCTCACACAAAGAGCGATGGGAATTACCTTCAAACCAAGCACCGGCACTATTTGAAAATTGATCATTGCTTTCTTGCAATGCACCAACCATTTCAGACAGGGTCACTTCATTTTCCGAACTCAAATCAGCCACCCCGGTCACGCTCTTGGCAATCTCCTGACTGGCCTCGGTTTGTTGTCCCAGAATAGATGCCACTTCTTGCATACTGTGAGAGACTTCTGACACCTGCGTACCAATCTGCTCCATCAGACCATTTGCGCCAGAAATAGCTTCCTGTCCGTGGGAAACAGCCTCTTGTGACCCTTCGATCGCACCTTGAATGGTCTTCATTCCTTGGGTCAGTGCATTGATCCGGTCAGAAATATCATCCGTCGCCTTCGCAGCTTGCGTCGCCAGCTCTTTGACCTCAGATGCCACAACCGCAAAACCTTTACCGGCCTGCCCCGCTCGTGCCGCCTCAATGGTCGCATTAAGAGCAAGCAGGTTGGTCTGACTGGAAATGCTTTCAATCACGCTCAGAAAACCGCTGATTTGCTCAGCCGCCTGCTGGAGATCACTCAGACTCTGCGCTGTCTGGGTGGAAGCATCAGCCATATTGCTGATAGCACTTGAAGCCGTGTTCATCACGGACAGGCCTTCAGCCACCGTTTCATTGGTCTGTTGTGCTAAAGCCGCGGTCTTTTCACTATTATCGGAAATCTGCTCAGTGGAAGAGACCAACTGGGTCACCGCCGCTGAAATAGCCTGACCACTGTCAGTTGCCTTGCGGGTATTGCGCGACAGCACAGCCATATCCAGTGAAATATTGTTCACATTGATGACAGTGCTGGCAAGATTGCGCAGATTCTGCAGATTTTCCATCTCCTTCTGCTTCTCTTCACGAACCCGACGCTGACCACCACTAAAGGCATCAACTGAAAGGATCATATCAATAAAGAAGTGAGAAATCAGTGCCTGCAGGCTTTTTGCCGCCTTCTGAGGTGCAAGACGATGCTTATTCATAAGAACTGGAATGAGAGTACGGATCAATTTGCCATAGGATGCCAGATACCACTGAACACTCAAATCTGCTCTCACATGGGCTTCACCAATCCGCAAGGCCTGCCCTTCAAATTCCAGATCCGGGGCATGAGTAAGAACATATTCCCAATGACTGGTCTGAGCCTTCTTCAAATTCTGGATTTTTCCCGGCTCTGTTCCAAGTTTGGCAGCAAGATCCGGCGTTTTCTGAATATGTGAGTAAAAGTCGGTCAAAATATCCGACAATTCCCCTTCAATACGCTGCCAGGCATCTTGAGCAGACTTAAGATCCACCCCATCCTCAAAAATAAAATCAGAAAGCTTCTGGCCCAAACGCTCATGTGTTTGCTCTTGGCCGCTAGTAGATTCCATTGCTTGCATCATCTAACACCCCACCACTTTTGGTCTTAAATCAGCATCCAATCAGATGGTAAACAAGGGTTAAAGATTTATCGAAAAATCGGTAATTTCCTATATTTATGAACTATTGATATATAACCAACTGACTCAATTTAACACATAAACAAAGATTGAATAGGATTTGACAAAAAAACCATACAAATAACCTTGCCTTTAAAACACCTCTTAAAGAGATACCAAGCATAACAAAGACAAGGCAAATCCGTAATTGACTTTAACTATCCATCGCCAAAGAAAACCTAGTGAAAACCAAAAGGAAAATCCTAAAACCGTACCCGACGGCACTCCTTTTGCAGTTTTACGTAGTTATACCAAGATCTCCCAGTTAAGCTTGGAAAAGCACGGAGAGTGGGAATGGCCAGATCTACAATTTCATATATTTCTTTCATTTTATCCATCATCACAGACAGAAAAACACCTGACAGCAACCGAAAGCAAAAACGCTACCTTAACTATTTCACTATGACTTAAGGCCAAGAGTCTTTGATCTAAAATGCTGATAATTATGGAAAAGACCCTTCGCTCTTTCGCCCGGAGGGTTTTAAACGATCAATGTGCCCAAAGCCGGTTGGCGCGATAAAAGATCGGCGATGATTTTAAGGCTCGTCTCCAGATCAGCCTGTGTCTCAGGTGAGCCAAGGCCAAGCCGAACCGCCTCTGGCGGTGCATGATGGGTAAAGGCATCACTCCCCACAACACTAACCCCTTCACTGCGCAATTGCGCAATAAAATCACCCCGCCTCCATTGGCTGGGCAAAGTCAGCCAGACATGGAACGCCTGCTCATCAAAGGTTACAAGATCGGGCGGCAAATGCGCTTCAAGGATAGCAAGGCGCTCAGCCGTCTCATCCCGAATGGCCTTTAAAATCGCAGCCGCTGTACCGTCTTCGATCCAGCGGGTGGCAATGCTGGCAGTGAAAGGGGAAGCCATACAGGCAGTTGCCCTGAGCGTGCCGATAATCTGCCGAGCAGCCTGCATGTCAGGCGCCGCAATATAGGCAATGCGCAAGGCGGGCGAGAGGCATTTGGCCAAGCTTGCAATATAATAGGTAAGATCAGGAGCAAAGCGAGCAATGGGAGGCAGCGACCGCTCCGCCAGAACCCCATAGGCATCATCCTCAATGATCGGCACTTGATAGGCCTGTGCAATATGGGCAATAGCCTGCCGCCGCTCAACCGACATACTGGTCACTGTAGGGTTCTGCAAAGTCGGCGTACAATAAAGCGCCTTGGGCTGCATATGCTTGCACGCTTCTTCAAAAGCCTCAGGCACAAGGCCCTGTTCATCCATAAAAAGAGGCTGCAAGCTGATCTCCAGATGATCACAAAGCGCTCGCATCCCTGGATAGGTAAGAGCCTCGGTCAAGATCACATCCCCTTTTGCAGCAAGCTGGGATGTGATGGCCAGCAAGGCCCCTTGCGCCCCGGGGCCAAGGATAAGGCGATCGGGCGTCAGATCCGGCAAAAGGGAGGAAAGCCAAGTGGCCCCTGCCTGCCTGTCCCGCTCTGTGCCCCCAGCAATCTGATAGCGCATCAGCAAATCAAGCTGGGCATCGGGCTGCCCCTGATCAAAGGCTCCCATCATCCGCTTTTGAAGGGCGGGATTGTCAAATTTGGGCGGCTGGTTCATGCCCATATCAACAAGCCCGGGCGTTGCGGACCTCTCCTCTGCGGCCTTCTGGATAGACTTGACATAGGTGCCCTGACCAACTCTGGCCTCAACCAGACCGCGCGCCCGTGCCTCTCGATAGGCGCGGGTGACAGTGGTAAAATCAAGCCCCAAAGCACTGGCTAACGCACGCTGCGGCGGCAACCGGAAACCGGCAGAAATCGAACCAGCCAGGATGTCGGATTCCAGCGCATCGGCAATCGCCAGATACGCAGGTCCTTCTTCTTTTCTGATTTCCGGTTTCCAAGTAACAATTGCCATAACCAGATTTGCCTTTCGCACACGCGACAAACGGGAGGGATCAAGGGGCTTTGAAGAAATCCTGAACGCTGTCAAATTCACCACTGACAGGATCGGTGACACGGAAACTGACCGGTTGTGACTGCGCCAGTTGCGCACCTTTCGGGGCACGAACAGCAAGCCGGATTTCCTTTGTAAGATCCCGCTCAATCTTCACCTTGAACGACAGGGGATCATCACTTTTTGCCCCCACAGCACGCATGACAAATCCTTGCGGTGCCTGATCAAGAGCAATGACAAATTCCCTATCTTCCTCGGTCTTGTTGAGAATACGAATGGTATAGCCATTGCGGATAGAGCCATCGGACAGGGCCACATAAAGCGGATTGCGATCATGCTGGACATGAAGCTCCACCAGCTGACGGTTGAGCTGCGCAAACAGCATCAAGCCACAGGTCAAGGCAATCAGCGCACTATAGATAATGGTGCGCGGCCGCAAAACCTTAAAGACACTCTCCTTGCCCTCAAGATGACGCTGAATATTAAGATCGGTTTCATAATCAATCAGGCCCCGTGGCTTGCCGATCTTCTCCATCACATTATCGCAGGCATCGATGCAAAGACCGCACTGGATACAGCCCATTTGCGAGCCTTTACGAATATCAACCCCGGTTGGGCACACCGCAACACATTGCCCGCAATCAACGCAATCACCGGCGGGCAAGCCTTCTTTGGCGCGCAATTTCATGCGCTTGAGCGAGCCGCGCGGCTCCCCGCGATTGGTGCGGTAAGAAACATTAAGCGCCCATTCATCGGTCAGAGCTGCCTGAATGCGCGGCCACGGGCACATATAAAGGCACACCTGCTCGCGCATATGACCCGCCAGCACATAGGTGGTCGACGTTAGAATACCAATCCAGACATAGGCCACCATGGGGGCATTACCGGTCGCCAGATCTGCAACCAGAGTGGGCGCATCAGCGAAATAGAGCACCCAAGCACCGCCGGTCCACCAGGCCACCATAAGCCACAGAAAATGCTTAAGCGTCTTTTGCGCCACGCGCTTTGGGGTAAGAGGCTGATTTTGCGCCTTTAACTGCACCCGGCGATCCCCTTCAACCAAGCGCTCAATGGCAAAAAAGAGATCGGTCCAGACAGTTTGCGGGCACATATATCCGCACCAAACCCGACCTGCCAAAGCATTCATCAGGAACAGAGCGAGCGATGCAATGATCAAAAGACCGGTAATCTGGTAAAATTCCTGCGGCCAGATTTCGAGAAAGAAGAAATAGAAACGGTTGGAGGTAAAATCTATCAGAACGGCCTGATCCGGTGCCCCTGCCCCCCGATCCCAGCGAACAAAAGGCAAGAAGTAGTAAATGCCCAAAGCGATGGCCATAAAAGACCATTTGATGGAGCGAAACCGCCCCTTCACGCTTTGCGGAAAGATCTTGGGTGCCTTTTCATAAAGCTTAACCTCGCCCTCACCGGTCCCTTGGGCTTGTGTCATTCCTCAGTCTCCCTGTAAGCGGCAGCTTTCATGGCCCACCACCGCAGCATTATGCAGCCTACAAATTTGGCACTGCTCTAATATTGTATGTAGTTTGTATGTATATTGATAGAAGGCAGAGCCATGCAATGACAAAACAAAGCCAAATTTGAGGCAAAATGCCGCACAATCCAAAACAGCATCACGATTTTCTGCCAAAATTCCAGATCGCTTAAAGTGCTTGTCTTGAGGATCCAATCAGTGCACTATGCCGCCAGATGGTTCCGGATGCCAAAGGCAATATTCGGAATAAAAGGGAACACGGTGAGGTGTAGCCATAAGGCGCCAAATCCGGGACTGCCCCCGCAACTGTAAACAGTCAAAGCTGTCATCTATGCCACTGGCGTCATCATGCTGGGAAGGCGGACAGAAACACGGACTGTGAGTCAGGAGACCTGCCATCTCATATACACTCAAACTGAGCGGGGCGCTCCGGATGATTATTGAGATGACAAAAACGCGCTCTTGCGTTTTTTCCCAAAGACTAAAACGGCAGAACAGAAATGCACCTGCCCATTCTGATTGGCAATCGGAAAGGGGAGAGGCATGACACACGCCAAGCAATCACATAACGGATTCTTCAGGCACTCAAACACCCAGATTTCTGACAATATTCTGCATTTGTCCGGCGTCTGCTTTCAATCCGGTGTCGAGATTCTCAAGGATATTACCTTCTCAATCAAAACCGGCGATATTCTTGCCATCGCAGGGCCGAATGGAGCGGGCAAGTCCACCTTGCTATCAATCATGAGCGGATTGCTCAAACCGACAGCAGGAAAAGTGAGCCTTATGGGGCAGGAGCTCTCATCCTTGTCCGCAAGCGAACGAGCACGCAAAATCGCTGTTGTCAATCAACATGACCAAACCGATCTGCGCCTGACCATTTGGGATTATGTATCCTTAGGGCGCTTGCCTTTGCGACAGCACGCTCCGGCACGAAGACATTCAGAAGTGGTTGCAGCAGTGTTGGAAGCTGCAAATATCGCCAACTTCAAAGACAAGGAATTTGGCCTCTTGTCAGGGGGCGAGCGGCAACGTGCCCATATTGCGCGCGCCTTGGCACAGGAACCGGCCTTGCTTTTTCTCGATGAGCCAACCAATCATCTGGATCCGGAAGCAAAGGGAAAAATCCTCTCCCTCATCTCCGATCTTGGCATCTCGGTTGTAACCATTTTGCACGATCTGGCTCTCATCCCGCTTTTCGCCAGCCATCTGGCTGTCTTGAAAAGTGGCCATTTGTGCCGCTTCGGCACGGTGGAAGAATGCCTCGCACCGGATCTTGTTCGCGATGTCTTCAGCGTTGATCTATTGACCTTGCCTCATCCAGAGCAATCACGCTCCGTTTACGCGCTGGATATTCCTGTCATCAGGAACACCATCTGATCGCCGGACGCGGCAATCTCACCCACACGAATCAAAGAATATCCTTGCACGATCGGCTGATCACCCGACCCTGCATTCGTCCAAAAGAAAGGGATCATATGAAAATCTTGAAATCGCTCGTCATGTCAGCGGCAATCCTTGCCACAACGAGTGCCTTTGCTGACCCGATCAATGTCGATAATTGTGGTGAAACACTAACCTTTGACAAAGTGCCGGAACGCATTGTTGTCCACGACATGAATATGACCGATATGGCATTTGCGCTTGGCCTTCAGGATAAGATTGTAGGGCTGACCGGAATTACCGGTTGGTACAAGACCAGCCCGGATTTTGATAAACTCCGCGGAGATATTCCAGAACTGGCACCAAAATATCCGACCGTTGAAAATCTGGTCGCCGCCAAACCTGACATGTTTTTTGCAGGTTGGTATTATGGTATGAAGCCCGGTGGTGACGTCACACCTCAAACACTCGAGCCGTTTGGCATCAAAACCATGGTTCTGACCGAGAGCTGCATTCACCTGAACAAAGATCGTCCGAAAGCAAGCATGGACTTGCTGTTCAGCGATATGATCCGTTTGGGAAAAGTAGCCGGCAAACAAGCCAAGGCGGAAGACTTGGTTAAAGGTTGGAAAGAACAGCTCTCGAGCTTGAAAGCAAAGATTGGCGACAAAAAAGAACTGCGGGTATTCCTTCTCGATGGCCCGGCTGACAAACCCTTCACTGCCGGTCAATTTGCGATCCCTGATGCGATGATCAGCTCTGCAGGCGGGGTCAATGTGACCCATGATTTGCCAACAAGCTGGGGCCGCACATCATGGGAAGCGGTTGCAGCAACCAATCCTGAATTCCTTGTATTGCTCGACTATCAAACAGGAAATGGTGCAGCAGATACCTTCAAATTCCTTCAGGAACATCCAGCAATGTCTGCAACCGATGCAGTGAAGAACAAGCGCTGGATCGGTCTACGCTACGAAGAGCTGACCCCGGGTCCTGCAAATGTCGCAGCAATCGAGAAAATGGCAAAAGCCATGTATCCGGACCTGTTTTAGGATGCCGCAATTCATTCACTATATCTTGGGGGTCGCGCTTCTCGCGACCCTTATGGTCCTCTCAATTGCCTTTGGCTCTACCCCAATCGAAGCAGGAGACATTCTTGCCGCGATCGGCCGCTCTTTGGGCATTTGGGATGGAGAATCCGGGCCGATTGATCGGATTATCATCGACCTGCGCACGCCTCGCACCTTATTCGCAGCGATCATTGGCGCGGGCTTAGGCCTTGTCGGTGCATTGCTGCAAACTGTAACCCGCAATGACCTCGCCGATCCCTTCCTGTTCGGCCTATCCTCTGGTGCCGCAACAGGGGCTGTCTTTGTTATCACCGTTACAGGCGACTTGCTTGGTACTTGGACGCTTCCACTAGCTGCCTTTCTTGGCGGCATGCTGGCATCCCTGACAGTCCTTGCTCTGGTACAAAAACTGGGCAATACCAATCCAGAGAAACTGATATTGGCCGGTTTGGCTGTTTCTTTTCTGTTTTCAGCCGCAACCAATTATCTGGTCTTTGCGGGAGATCACAGAGCCGCCCATTCCGTCATTTTCTGGATGCTTGGCGGGTTGGGACTGGCCCGCTGGTCGAGCTTGGCTCTACTCTTGCTTGGCTTTGGCGTACTTGTCGGTTTTGCCGCATTTAATCATCGCAAACTTGATGCCCTTCTTGCAGGCGATATGACCGCAGAAAGCCTTGGGGTAAGCGTCACATCCACACGGAAAAACGTATTTCTCATCTGCGCTTTTGCAACCGCTATTTTTGTATCAATCGCCGGTGTCATAGGATTTGTGGGCTTGATGGTCCCTCATATTTCCAGAGCATTTGCCGGACGCCTGCATGCCCCCCTCTTTCTTTCCTGTACGATTATTGGCGCATTGCTCCTGACAGCCTCTGACCTGATTGCAAGGCTCCTGTTAGCACCGCAAGAGCTGCCAGTCGGTGTAATCACGACCTCACTGGGTGCCCTGTTTGTTTTCATAATGCTGATGAAAAAACGGCTTTACTAAAGCTGGATGCGTTTGGTCCGCCATCCAGCCTTTGGGCAATCTGGGAACAGAGGACAAGACAATTGCATTTTAATGCAGCTACCCCTCTAGTCCTCCATTTTCAAGAGCTTCTCGGTTTCAACCAAACCAAGTATAGTCCCTTTCCGGGCAACCAAGGAATAATCACCGTCAACTGAGATGACAACAACCTTTTGTCCAGGATTGAGATGCCCGACTGTCGTATTCAAGATCCACCCCTTCTCAACAATTTTTGCTGGACCAGTGATGATATGGGTTGGCTCGGATGGAACAGCTATATTGGTATTGTCAGCTTTATTTTCTGCCCTTACACCACTCGATTTAAGCGACACAGGATTACCAACCGGAAAGCCACTGCCTGCAATCTTCATTTGCGGGATCTGACGCTGTCCAAAGGCCTCTCGTGACAATTCCGGCAGGCGCATGTCAACATAACTTGCCAGTTCCGTCGTCAGCAAAGCATCATCCTTGTTGCTATCACCCTTGGCAAAGGCTTCCAGCAGGGCATAGGTAAAGATGCCGTGCCCCTTATAACCCTCCAAGGCGGGCGCCGTATCTGTTGCAGCTGTCAAAATCGCACGACCCGTCGCATGGGCAAAGCGGTCAATAGCTCCCTTGCGCTCCAACCCACCGCGCTTGATTGCTCCATCGGCGGTTAACGAGCCGCTCTCACATGTGTCATAGAGCAAGAGGGACCGCTGGGCCGGGATACGAGAGAACCAATCTTGCCAGATTTCCTGACTGAGACCATCTTTGACCACCGAGCTTTCATTGCGATAGCGAAAATCCTGCGGGAGAAAATAGTAGCGGCCCGCAACTGTTTTGCCATGGCCTGCTATGAAAAATAGAAAAGCATCATCAGGCCTGACCTTGCCCGACAGCTCAGTAAAGAGCGCCTCAAGCCCCTTCTTGGTCACCTGATCATCAACGAGAACATGCTGGTGGACCGCGGAATAGACCTTATGGCCCGACTGGCTTGCTGTTCTGGCAATTGCCTGCGCATCAGAGATAGCATGATTGAGGCGTAAATCACTGTCAAAATAATCATTAATGCCGATGGAGACCACAAACAGCTCTGGCTTTCGCAAGGCTTTTGCATCAACTTTGACCATAATGGAAGCAGGGTTAGAGGCGATGGTATTGTCCTTGTTATAAACCACCACAGAAACTTCATTCTCACCCGCAGAGAGCAACAAGGTCTTTGTTACTTCGCTGACAGTATGCTGTGTGGTTGGAGTGATGGCACCAAGGCCGCGCGTTCCCCCCTGCACCTTGCCATTCACGCGATATTCAATACGTCCCAAGCCGCCATCTTTTTGGGTTATACGGATAGCAAGATCGAACCGGTCCCTATCCAGCACAATTTCATCCTGTGGCGTGACGATCTCAACCTCTGGCGGCAAGCCTCCATCAATCAAACGGTCAAGATTTAGATTTTTGGCAGCAGAAGCAACCAAGCCATCCGGATCACCTGCCAAGGCAGCAGCAACGAGATCGGGACGATAGAGAACATCATAAAAATTGTTAACTGAATAGACCTCAAGTCCGCGCACAACATTGATATTCTTCGCCGCTTCTGGGCTAGATGCATTGAAAAACCCCTCAGGCGTCATAGAAATCCAGCTGCCATCCTTAAACGAGATGAATTTGACTTGCTCTTTGCCGCTCCCAAGGTTCCAAACCCGTATGGTAGCGTCTAGAGAAGCTGTCGCGAGCGCATTCCTGTCAAGAAATTTTGTTTTTGTTACCCAATGCTTATGACCTGAATATGATTGTCGTATTTTTCCGCTTTTGATATCCCATAACTTAACTTCACCATCCCATCCACCAGCCAGGAGCGACCCAAGATCGGGGCTAAAAGAGATACTTCCTATATAGGTCTTGTGACCTTCCAAAGACTGTACATGCTTACCATCCGAGACATTCCAGACATGGATATTGTTTGCTTTTGAACTAGCGGCAAGAGACGCATCGTGACTAAATTCAAACTTGTCATAAGATACGCCATACTGCTTATCGAATTTATGTAAAAACTTGCCTGTTCTGGCGTCCCAATATCTTACAGCCTTGTCATTGGATGCGACGGTCAGAATAGTTTTTCCCTTAGAGGTAAACCTTGCATCTGAAATACTCCCGCCATGGCCTTCCAGTTGATGCAAAAGCTGACCAGATTTCACGCCCCAAACCCGAACCGTTTTGTCATTGGAGCCAGTTAACAATTTTTCCCCGTCGGGCGAAAAAGCGACAACATTGACCGATTTGTCATGGCCTTTGAGCGTATGAAGGAGCTTCATGGTCTGGGCATCCCAAATTTTGGCCGTATCATCCCATGACGCAGTGGCAAGCAGTTTTTGGTTCGCAGAGACAGCCACACTAGCAACTGGCTTTGTATGACCAGCAAATTTTGATTGCGACCCGCACAGGTTATCGGCGCCAAGCAATTTGGCAGTGCCATCAAAACTTGCGCTGATCAGATGGGTTCCATTTCGAATGAACTGAAGATTAGAAATTCTGTTATCATGAGCCTGACAGCTTGCAACACGAGAGCCTGACAGAAGATCCCATTTGTATACCAAACCCTCATAACCTCTTGCCGAATATATATATTTTTCATCAGGTGAGACCTCCAGCTGCTGCACATCAAGAGCACTTCCTACAATCTCCCTTATTTTACGACCACTTTTGCTATCGAATAGATGCACACCTGCTTTTTCAGTCACAACCGCCTGAATTTGCTTATCTGGCGAGCTCACCACTCCCCAAAAGCCTTTCTTATGTTCGGCAAGAACATCAATCAATTTGCCACTTGCAAGATCCCACAGACGAGCCGTGCCATCCCATGAAGCAGTTACAAGCCGGTTGCCGTGTCCTAGAAAGGTCAGCCCCAAAACATCTTTCTTATGAGCATTGATGGTGCGGACGGGCTTAAATGACTTGGCATTCCAAATGCGTACAGTCTTGTCCGATGAAGAGCTTGCAATCAAAGATTGATCAGGCGAAAACTTGGCTTGGGTCACACCCTTGGAATGCCCTTTGAGTATGGCAAGGGATTTACCCGAACGCACATCCCACACCCGGACCGATTTATCTAACGAAGAAGAAAGCATCCTTAAGCCATCAGCAGAAAATGCCACATGATTAACGGTTAATGTATGGCCGCTATAAGTTTGTTTTTTCTCATACGTCTTTGCGTCATACAGCCTGATATGTTTATCACTTGAGGCAACTGCCACGACCTTTCCATCCGGGGAATAGGCAACACTCTTAATATCCAATTCCCAAGGGCGACCATTTGCAATAGTCGAAATGGTTTTAAGCGCTTTCCCAGTTGCGAGATCCCAAAATTTTATAGAATTGTCTTCAGCACCAGTCACGATCTGCAAACCATTGGGCGCAAACGAAACTGAATTGACATTTGCCGTATGCCCTTTGAAAACGCGGATCAATCTGCCCGTTTTTACCTGCCACAACCTAACATTGTCATCACTCGATGCAGTGACCAACAACTCACCATCAGGCGAAAAACTGGCTTCATTAATCAAGAATCTATGACCAAGGTTCGGCAGTACCTCAATAGGAAGCTGAGAATGACCTAATACTTTCCTGCCTGACGTTTCCGGCAAGCCTCCCCTTGTCATTGCTGCAACCAAAGTCCTTACAATCGCTTTTGGCTGCTTCTTCTTGGCCTTAACAACATCAGACAGAAAAACCTTCGTCGCAGGATCACTCCAATCTTTTCCGCCAGCATCTTTAAGAAACCTGTTCAGCGCCTGTTTTGAGCCTTTGCCAAACTGTCCGTCTACCGGGCCGCGATAATAGCCAAGTGTCTTTAATTGACTTTGCCAGATTTTTTCCTGTTCACCAGAAAAAGCAGTTTGATTAAAGGATAAGAAGATGACGTAGAAACCAACGATCACGTAACCAAGCAGCCGCATCCCATTGGTCATATTCACTCTCCACCTCAAATTTCTGACACAACTCCAAAAGATCTCGCATCAGTAGCCAATAATATATCTCTATACGTCCTGCTCTCTTGCAGAGCTTATGCAACAAAAGCAACTTTAAGATAATTGGAGAGTAAAATTCCACCCCTCTTTGTTTGCCGAGCCTTCCTCACTTTGAGGAGATATTGGAAATCGCCGCAACCACATAAAATCGGCAAAAGATCCGCAGGCGTTTGGTGGCTTTCTAGGGAGAATGCAGTAACAATTGCATTGCTACTGCATCTGCCACCGATCCCCAAACCGGCTTGACCAATTGGCATTGTGGCCAGCCTTTGGAATGATGGTGATGTGATGACTGGGCATTGCCTCCATAAACCGTTTCTGGCTCTTTAGAGGAACAATCCTGTCCTTCTCACCAAACCAGAACTGCTTTGCGATTGGCAGCTTAGAAAGCTTTTGAAGGAATGCTTGAGAAGGAGTAGCAGAATAAACGGGAGAAATGTCATGGAACTGCGTCCACATTTCAAGGTCTAGGGGACTTGCAACGGTTGTCAAATGACTTGCATCATCTCTCAAAATTGCAAGTTCTGCGGCCAAAACTCCGCCTCCAGAATAGCCGATAAGCGCAATATCACTTTTATCAAATTCTGACTTGGTTATGGAAATTACCTTGTTCATGGCAACCAGGACCGACCGAGAGAAACGTTCGGTGGTCCAGTATTTCGAAGGGCATTTCCCCATTTCATCAAACGATAGAAACTGGCACGGCCGCGCGAGATATAGAACATCCTTGCCTGATGGAATCTGCGCTGCAATCCTTTTGCCTTCTGGACTCCGGGGGGTAGGATTCCGGGGCGGGTTCCCAGCCCTACTCCAACTGGCGCCATCGCCTTCAATAACGACAACCAACGTGGAGGATGACGCCTCAGACACTTTGGTAGTACGAACCCAATATTTGAACTTGAAGGCATCGTCATGGGCCAAAAACTCTCGCTCAGACCATAAGCTGCTTCCCAATGCTTCACTGGGTACTTCATCAAGATTTGCAATCCGGCACCCTGATACAATGCCGCAAAGCAGAAACATTAGAAACAAGAAACGCATTATCGCTTTCTCCTGATAGCCAATGAAAAGCAAAAAAACGATCAGGTTGCAAGAATGCACATCCCCCAAAGCAAAAAGTCATGCGAGCAAAAAGCTTCGCATGACTTTTGTTCCATAAGTTGGGTGACAGACCCTAAAATTAAAAGGCAACTTTCAGATTAAGCCCTGCAGTCGTGCTTTCTTTGTTTTCACGACCAACAACTGTGCTGAGGGAAACACCTCCAGTGACATGCTGCCACTCTCCAGAGCCATAAATATGGCTCCCGACACTGAGCTTAAATTCATCCGCATCATCAGAGGCACCCGGTGTGGATGGCTTTTCAGCGTCAATATCATAGGCATAACCAACGCTAACATAAGGCATCATTGGTTCCATCCAATATCCGAGCGTCAGACCAACATTTGCCTGAGTAAGATCGTCGGAACTTGATTGATAAACAATACCATTACTATCGGTGTAAGAAGCCCGTTTATTGGAATTAACCATCAAACCGGCTGTCGCACTTGCGATCACAGAGCCATACCATTTCGAGGCATTCAAATTGAACGACCCGATATATCCATCAGTGTCATAATCACTGCTCACACCGCCAACCGTCTGGTCAGTATTGGTACGGCTGTAACCAAAGGATGCATCGGCGGAAAGCCAATCCGTGATTTGCATGCTCGCATACGGCATCAGAGTGAAACCATTGGATTCGATAGAACCAACGGTATAATTGGTATCGGTATCACTATGGGAATAGGTGACAGAAGCCCCCACAGTGATACGATCCGTAATTGCTTTATCCAAGCCGATGGTCGCTGTCTGGCTGACGGTGCCGCTATCTGTGGCAGAAAAATTATCCCCGCTCCAGCTATTCGCTACACTACCCCACACCGACATCCCTGATGGCACGTCTCCTGATGCAAGACCTGTCACCCCACCAGAACCGGGTGCCCCTGGAATATCAAATGCATTTTGAATTGGGCTGAAGCGATCAGAAACAATTCTAGCAATACGTGCAGCATTGGAATTTTGGGAAGTGCGCACAATATCACTTGCTGCAGTGTCCGAAGAGGTGGAACCAGGAGTGGGTGTTGATTGAGCCTGAGCGCCAGTCGTTAACACCATCCCCCCAAAAGCCAACAATAAAAGACCTTTGAACAAGCTTTTCATCTTAATAATCCTCGGACATTCTTCTTCGATTTCGATCCGCAAATGGTACGTAGCCAAATGCGCCGAAAATCATAGCTTAACGTTCAGTTAAACCCTGAATAGCCCGATATGTGATTGGCTTCGATAATACGAAAGGAAAACCCACAGATTTATTATGTACTAATACATCTCAAATTAGTTCAGAGTTTCCAATTTGAAGCATCAAAACAATTACTTATTACAGGCGCAACTCGAACTAGTTCACCTGTAGCATACGGATTTCATTTTGTTTTGCAGCATGCTGTTCTACCATTCCCTATAAGCTTGTTGCAGACTCGGATAATGGGTCAGCGTCGCGTTTCTCAGCACCCCGGCATCCCAGAAGCGGCAGGCCAAAGGGAGTTGTTTTTGGGGAACTGACAATGGCTAGAACATATCGCTCAATCATTGGCACAATTCTTGTTGCTGGAACGACACTCACCGCCATTTTGCTCTCAAGCGCAAGCGACCTGGCCAATGCGACGACACCGCATTACAGACCACCAGCCCGCACGCCCAAGATAGTCCCCCCCAGAGTAACTCCACCCAGAATAACACCACCAAAGGTTTATCGCCCACCATCGATCAAAAAGCGTTCAATTAAAAAATCAAAACCAAAGGTGACGAAGGAAAAGACAACAACGAAAAAACCTTCCGCCAAGAAAGCAAAACCAGCTCGCAAAGCCGTAAAATCCAGCAACTCCAAAATCAAGAAAAAAGCATTACAAAACAAAGAAGCTGCATCCAAGAAAACCAAAAAGACCAAGCGTAAAAGCACCCAATATCCTCAAAAGGTTGGCAAAGAGAACAGAGGTAAGCTGAAATATGCGCAGGCATTGCTAACCAAGCTGGGCTTTGACGCTGGCATACCAGATGGTTTCTATGGCCCCAAAACCGAACAGGCCATGCTCGATTTCTACAAGGCGCTCAAAGCCACAAATGCACCGATGGCTGAGCGGTATTTGGGCGAAATGAACGCGGGCACTATTGTCAATGCAAACTCTTATTATGATTACTTCATCAAGGCCAATGATGGATTGAACGCTGCGGGCGTTAAATACAAACAGACCATTCCTTTCCAAAAGCGGGACATGTTCCGCGACACTCAAACAACTCTTAATCGGTTGGGATATGATGCAGGCCCTGCAGACATGCTTTATGGCCCAAAGACAGAAGAAGCTCTGATCAAGTTTTCAGGCGCATTAAGGGCAGACAATCCCTCTTATGCTGATAAGTTCCTGACACTCATCGAAACAGGAAAAGTAGCAGACGCACATCAATATATCAGTTGGTATGTCAGCCAGCATCAAGACAAATTACAAGGCTCTGGCTCACCGAAACCGATTGTTTCAGCACCTGCAAAACCGCTTCAAATGGCCGGCTCAAACAGCGGCAAGTCCAGAGGGCAAAGCGGAGGATCTGTGCCTATCGCGGGGGAGGTTCCCAACACAAGTGATGAATCAAAATCCGGCTCACTGACACCGATCATTATTGACGGGAAATCCTATAC
>JAOAQZ010000032.1 GCA_025210795.1 Cohaesibacter sp.
AGAGACTATCCCGCCCGCCTTAGCTGGCCTTTGCTGACCTTTGATGCGGTGGGTGATGCTGTTGAACAGAGCGAGGCACAATGATCCCGGGTGCCATGACCCTGCGCCCAAATCATCGTCTGAACCATCATCAACCGAGCCATCAGAATCAGGGCCATCGGCATCTAAGCCATCACTGCTCCAGCTCCTTCGTCCCCGTTATTGGGCGATCGGGCTGATCAGGCTTTACCAGATTTTTCTCTCTCCCTTTATGGGCCGGACTTGCCGGTATGGCCCCACTTGCTCCCACTATACGGCCGAGGCCATCCGGCGCTTTGGCTTTTGGGCTGGCGGGTGGATGGGGCTTGCTCGCATCTTGCGCTGTCATCCCTGGGGACATAGTGGCTTTGATCCGGTGCCAGAGGTGTTGCCGTGCGGCGCTTGCTGGTATAAACCATGGGCTTATGGTCTCTGGAACGGGGATCATATTGATCCAGCAACCCGGCTGGATGTCCGTAAGGACTAGGCTTAGAGCCGATTAATTTGAATGAAACTTGAAGCTTACCTGTGTTGTATGCAGGAGTTGAGCAGGAGGACCTTTGATGGTCAATCTTACTTTCCCCGATGGATCTGTACGTGAATATGAAGCTGGCATTTCAGGTGCCGATGTAGCGGCAGGTATTTCTAAATCTCTGGCCAAGAAATCCGTTGCTGTAAAGCTGGATGGTGAACTGACCGATTTGGCCGAGCCAATCTTGGAAAATGCCTCTATCGAGATCGTGACCCGCACCGATGACGATGCGCTGGAGCTGATCCGTCATGATGCAGCCCACGTGCTGGCCGAAGCCGTGCAGGAATTGTTTCCCGGCACGCAGGTGACCATTGGACCGGTTATCAATGATGGCTTTTACTATGATTTTGCCCGTGATGAGCCATTCACCGTGGAAGATCTGGCAGTCATTGAAAAGAAAATGGCCGAAATTATTCGCCGCAACCAGCCTTTCACCAAAGAGGTGTGGAGCCGCAATGAAGCAAAAGAATTTTTTGCGGCCAAGGGCGAGCATTACAAAGTTGAGCTGATTGATGCCATTCCTGAGGATGAAGATGTCAAAATCTACCGTCAGGGTGAGTGGCTTGATTTGTGCCGCGGGCCGCATATGCCATCAACCGGCCAGATTGGCACTGCTTTCAAATTGATGAAAGTGGCTGGCGCTTACTGGCGCGGAGATTCTGACAATGCCATGCTGAGCCGCATTTACGGAACAGCTTGGGCATCGGACAAGGATCTGAAAGCTTATTTGCATCGCCTTGAAGAAGCTGAAAAGCGTGATCACCGCAAGCTGGGCCGCGAGATGGATCTGTTCCATTTCCAGGAAGAAGCTCCGGGTTCTGTTTTCTGGCATGAAAAAGGTTGGACCCTGTTCCAGACTTTGATTTCTTATATGCGCCGCCGCCAGAAGGAATGGGGCTATAAGGAAGTCAACAGCCCAGATATGATGGAAAAGACGCTTTGGGAGCAATCCGGCCACTGGGAGAAGTTCGGTGAGAATATGTTCACCACCCAGACACCGGATGAGCGAACTTTTTGCTGCAAACCCATGAATTGTCCGGGCCATGTCCAGATCTTTAAAAATGGTCTCAAATCCTATCGTGATCTGCCTTTGAAGATTGCTGAATTTGGCAAGGTTCATCGCTATGAGCCATCTGGGGCCCTGCATGGCATGATGCGCGTTCGTCACTTCACACAGGATGATGCGCATATCTTCTCTTCTGAAGATCAGATCACCGAAGTTTGTGTGGATATGAACGAGCAGATCATGTCCATTTATAAGGATTTCGGCTTTGAAGATATCCGCATTAAATTCTCTGACCGCCCTGAAAAGCGCGTTGGCTCGGATGATGTTTGGGATGCGTCGGAAGCTGCCTTGAAAACAGCGGTGGAAGCGGCAGGTCAGGACTATACATTCAATCCAGGCGAAGGGGCTTTTTATGGTCCCAAGCTGGAATATGTTCTGCGTGATGCGATTGGTCGTGACTGGCAATGTGGTACAGTTCAGGTGGATTTGAACCTGCCGGGTCGTCTTGGTGCATTTTACATTGATACAGCGGGCAACAAAGTGTCGCCTGTGATGATTCACCGTGCCCTGTTCGGCTCGCTTGAGCGCTTCTGTGGTATCTTGATCGAGCATTATGCTGGTCATTTTCCGCTCTGGATGGCACCGCTTCAGGTGGTGGTTGCAACCATCACATCTGATGCCGATGACTATGCCCGTGAGGTACAAGAAAAGCTCATCGCAGCTGGTCTGAATGCCGAGCTGGATCTTCGTAATGAGAAGATCAATTACAAGGTTCGTGAGCATTCGCTGGCCAAGGTTCCGGCTCTTCTTGTTTGCGGCATGAAGGAAGCGGAAGAGAAGACCATCTCTATTCGCCGCCTTGGCTCCAAGCATCAAACATCCATGAGCCTTGAAGAGGCGATTGCTTCTTTGAGCGAAGAGGCTGTGGCTCCGGACATCCGCCGTGCGCGTGATGCTGCGCTGGCAGATGCTGCTGAGTAAGTTCAGAAATTGATTCAACAAAAAGAAAGGGCGGCACTTTAAGTGTCGCCCTTTTTTGTAAGTATATGAATCATTTGCAGTAGATCGTTGCTAATCTGATTCATTTTGTTTTGTGGGGTCCAAAATGTCTTATCGCAATTTGGCGAGAACCTCGATATCCCGATCCAGTCCTGCATCGACCGAGAAGTCCCGATTGTAGATTTCCTCTCCCTGCTTGGCGATTGCGGTATAATCGCCAGAGGCAAGGGCAAGCGTGGGGAATGCGCCGATGGCGCGTTTGACCAGATCGCCGCCAGGGGTCAAAACCGTCCAGACTGTGTTGGCGAGTGCTTCACCGCCCGGCTCGGAGACAAGGCGCAGGGTTACTTTTGCTGCATTGTGAATCATGGTCACAGAGGTGAGTTCACCGGCTTTGATTTCTACGTCGCCGCGTACCTTTGCATTGGCATCCCCGTAACTGGAGACGACATGGTAGGTGCCTTCGGTTATTCTCACCACATGATCGGCCATAATGTCTTTGGCGATCAGTTCTTGCGTGCCGTTTGTTGTGGTGTCTTTGGTATAGATGTTGAACGATAAAAGGGCGCTGTCGAGTGTAATGTCACCGGCTGCAATGGCGTTAAGGCGCATGCCGCCAGCGCGCAGGACAAAGCTCTCGCTATAGTCGCCTGCCTTGGCGAGAATCACGCGCTTGGTCAGGTTGGCAAAGCCATAGCCAGCATAGATGATATAGCGGCCCGGTTTGAGCTCAACTTCCAGAGCGCCGCCGTCGCTGTTATGCACCATTGGCATCTGGCCTTTTGCATCTTTCTTTTCTTCAAAGATGCGCCAGTTCATGCCGCGCTGAAGCGGCTGCCCGCTATCGGTAAGAAAGGCTGCCAATTGCAGGCGGGCGATACCGCCGGGCTCAATTTTCGGGGCGGCAGGTTGGGGCGGGGTCTGGGCTTGCATTGCGCTGGCATCAGCCGGATTTTGCCCGCTCTCTTGCTGGCCAGCTGGGGTATCTGTTTGTGCGTTCGGAGCCTGCAGGTCAGAAGGCGTTGCGGCTTCGCTGCCAGCCTCCATTTGCCCTTCGGCGGGGGCTGCTGCATCACCTGCCGCGCGCGAGGCTTTGACCTTGGGAAGCGGCATTTCCTTTGGCAGTTTGAGATAGGTGCGCGGAGGCGGAGCGCCTTTGGTTTTGGTCTGAAGCACGCCACCCAGATTAAGAGGCTTTGAGCCTGATTGCGCCAAACTATTGCCTGCTGTCATTACAAGCGAGAAAGCAATCAGTGCAAGCACTGCAAAAGCCCTGAAAAAAACTGCTGATTGAAATGGTCTGACCATTGCCGCGATTGGTCCCTTTAAAGATGCGAAACAAGCGGGATGCTTCTGTCTTGGTTAATGCATATTAGAGGGAAAAACCATGGTCATTTGGAGGCAGGGCTGGAAAAGATAAGGGCATGCTTTGGAAAAGTGGGTTTTGCAAAAGGAAGGAGGGGGTTTTGTTGTCTCCTGTCTTCTCTTTGCCGGTCTCTTTCTTAAGATTTGTTCTTTCTGTTTTTCAGCTGGCCCAGAGACGGGAAGATGTGGGTAAAGCAGGGAGATGGCAGCGGGTGAGGTGTCTTCTTCTTCTCCTTTCTGTGTCTTGTGTTAGCTTAGCTTCCAACATTTAGGAGAGGATTTTGGTCCATGTCTGATCTTTTGGAATATCTTTCATCCCGTCGCACTTTGCCGTCTGCCTTTTTGGGGGAGCCTGCTCCCAGCAAAGAGCAGCTTGATATCATACTTACTATTGCAGCAAGGGTGCCTGATCATAAAAAGCTTGAGCCGTGGCGGATGATTCAATTCACGCCTAAAGGCTGCGAGCAAATGGGGGAGATCCTGACTGCCCGGCTTTTGGAGCTGGAGCCGGATGCGGATGAAGCGCGCCTTAAACTGGAGCGGGAGCGCTTCTTGCGCGCCCCTATGGTTGTGGCTGTGGTCTCTGTGCTGAAGGAGCATCCCAATGTTCCAGAATGGGAGCAGATCCTCTCTGCCGGTGCTGTTTGCATGAATTTGGTTCATGCCGCGCATGCCAGTGGCTTTTCTGCCCAGTGGCTTACCGAATGGTTTGCCTTTGACCCTGTTGTTCTGGAGCGCCTTGGCTTGAAAGAGGGGGAGCGGATTGCAGGCTTTGTTCATATCGGGACGCCTCAGGCTCCAAAGACCGAGCGGCCACGCCCTGATATGGCGCAAATTTTTAGTGTTTGGGGAGAGTAAGGCAGGGCTATGTTTTACAACAGTCAAAGCAATGATCATGGCTTGCCGCATGATCCGTTCAAGACGCTGGTGGCCCCGCGGCCTATTGGCTGGATCAGTTCCAAAAGCAAAGAGGGTGCGTCCAATCTGGCGCCCTATAGCTTTTTTAATGCGGTTTCGGCCCAGCCCAATTTGCTGATGTTTTCCTCGCAAGGGCGTAAAGACAGTTTGCTCAATATCGAGGAGACAGGGGTCTTTGCCTGCAATCTTGCGAGTTATGATTTGCGCAATGCGATGAATGCCAGTGCAGCTATGGTTGAGCGGGATGTGAATGAATTCACCTTGGCGGGTCTCACTGAAAAGCCCTGCCAGCTGATTGATGCACCATGTGTGGCCGAGAGTCCGGTGGTGATGGAATGCCGCTTTCTTGATGTGATCAAGTTCAGTTCTTATGAGGGCATTTCTTCGGATTACGAGATGGTCTTGGGAGAGGTTCTGGGCATCTATATCGATGATGACGTCATCGAAAATGGCTTGGTTGATATCACCAAATTGCGGCCTATCGCGCGGCTTGGCTATAAAGATTATTCGGTGGTGGACGAGGTCTTTTCCCTTGTTCGGCCCGGTGACGGCTGAAGGTTTTCTCGCACCAAAAAGCGAGGCAAAATAAAAGGCCTTGAGAGTCTGATTTAACAGGATCTCAAGGCCTTATTTGTTTGGAAAAGAATCATAAATCACATTTGCGGGTAAGGTGATTCAAGGACTTGAAGTTTTGATTCAAGTTCTTGTTTTAGTGCTGAAATTGCGTGAGGAAATGATTCATGTTCCTTTTGCATGATATTGAATATTAAGAGGTTTTTGCTCTTTTCAATACGGTTTCTGCGCGGCGCAGGTGAGGGCGATCCAGCATTTCGCCATCCAGTCCCACAACCCCGACATCTCCGGCTTCACCAAAGGCTGCGATGATGCGTTTTGCTTGCTCAATCGCTTCCTTGGAGGGCGTGAAGACATCATTGATGATGGCAACCTGCGCGGGGTGGATGGCCATCTTGCCGGTATAGCCATCGCGGCGGGCGGCGGTTGCCTCGGTGCGCAAGCCATCCATATCGCGGAAATTGCCATAGATGGAATCAACAGGCTGGACGCCCGCGGCCACTGCACCAAAGAGGCATAGTTCGCGGACCAGTTTATAGGGGCTGGTCAGCTCGCCATTTTCGTCCTTATTGGTCTCGGCCCCCAGATCTGCAGACAGATCTTCCGCGCCCCAAGTGAGGGCTGAGAGGCGAGGGCTTGAGCCGCCATAGGAGCCAAGATTGAAGATGGAGCCAGCGGTTTCGGTGGCCACTGCCATTAACTGGATTTCCCCTTCTGGCAAACCAGCCAAAGCTTCCTGTGCTGTGATCTTGGTATCGACCTGCGCGATGCACTGGCCGGACAAAGTTTTGGGAACCATGATGCCGTCGGGGCCTGCGGGAATGATGGCTGCAAGATCCTCATCGGTGAGGCCGGTGTCGAGTGCATTGATCCGAACATAAAGGCGAGGGCGATTTTCGCTTTCGCGGTTGGCTTTTACGAAAGCGGCGGCAATGGCGCGGGCTTCTGCCTTGTTGGGCAGAGCGACCGAATCTTCCAGATCAATCAGCAGAACGTCGGCTTCTGATCCCAAGCCCTTGGCCAGTTTCTTTTCGCTGTCACCGGGGACAAAAAGATAGGAGCGCATGGATCAGGCATCCTTTGTTTTCATGAAGGCCTGACGGGTGCATTTGGCCACCAGTTTGTCATTCTGGTTATAGGCCCGATGCTCGAAGGTCACGATCCCGGCGGTGGGGCGGGATTTGGACAGGCGCTTGTCGACGATGGTGGTCTCTACGCGGACCGAATCGCCCTGATATAGAGGGTGAGGGAAGAGCACATCCGTCATGCCCAGATTGCCAATTGTGGTGCCGATTGTGGTGTCATTGACGGAGATGCCGATCATCAGACCCAAGGTGAATAGGCTGTTCATGAGAGGCTGGCCCCACTCGGTCTGGGTTTTGCAAAAGTTGGCATCAATATGCAGAGGCTGCGGATTGAGCGTCATGTTAGAGAAGAGCATATTGTCCATCTCTGTCACGGTGCGGGTCAGCTCGTGTTTGATGGTTGATCCAACTTCAAATTCTTCAAAATATAGGCCTGCCATGAGGTTCCTCCCTTTCATTTCGCGCAGTTTACGTAAAAGTTTAAGTGAATGGCAATGGGCTTTTGGTGTTAAGGGAACATTAACCATATATCTGCACAGTGGTTAACAGCTATTAACCTTGTGCGTCCTCATTGTTTTGTCATGCCGGATGCGTACGGGATGCAAAGGCAAACCTGCTGCATTCCCTTTATGGAGATCTTCTTTGGTGTCGTCCGTCCTTCCTGCATCCGCCAGCCGTTTTGAAACGGTCTTTGCCGAGGCAAGTCGTGCAACGGGGACCAATTTCGATTTTTTGCTCAAAACCGCTGCGCGCGAGAGCGGCATGAATGCCAACGCCAAGGCACCGACATCCTCTGCGACAGGTTTGTTCCAGTTTGTTGAACAGACCTGGTTTGAGACGATGAAGGAGGCCGGCCCTCAATTGGGTTATGGGCAGACAGCGGCCAAGATCGACAAAATCGGGCAGAAATATTATGTCCGCGATCAGGCAGAGCGGCAGCAGATTCTTGATATGCGCAAAGATCCCAAGACATCGGCGCTTATGGCCGGCGCTTATGCGCGCAAGAATGAAGCCTTGCTTACCCAGCGCCTGCAACGCGAGCCAAGCTCTGGCGAATTATATGCGGCCCATTTTTTGGGAGCGCAGGGCAGTGGCAAGCTGATTGAGCTTGCCGAGAGCCGGCCCAATATGGCGGCAAAAGATGCATTCCCCCAGCAGGCAAAAGCCAACAAGGCCATCTTTTACGAAAGAAATGGTAAGCCGCGTTCTGTGGCGGAGGTTTACCAGAATCTGGTCTCGACCGTGCCGGGGGGAGATAGCAAATCCGGCAAGCGGACTATGAGCGCTTCTTCAGCTCCTGAGCCTCTGGTTGATGGATTAGGGGATCGTTTTCGCAAAAAGGCGCAGGGCAGTCCATTGCCGATTGAGCGTCCTGAAATGTTTCAAAAGCCTGCCATGCCTAGCCGTTTCGGGCTTGGTTATATGCCGCAGGAAACCCATTTCGATCAGCCCAAACCTTCGCGCTATAGTCAGGCTTTGCAATCCCTTGGGGGTGATGCTGAGGCTTCTGCCCGCAATAGTGTGCCGCAAAATGGCTTTGTGAAGCCAGCACCCGTTAACTTGCTGCCTGATGATCTTCCCTCTCAAGATATGGCGGCATCAGCCCAAAACGGGAGTTCATCTCCTGCAAGCCTTACCACATTGCCGCGCGCCAAGGTTGGAGCTGCTTTGGGGGGAGGGGATGTCTATGTTGAACAGCTCAAAGGCCTTCGCCCTCGCGCCAAGCCTGATCAGGCCCAATCTGGTCAAGCCAAGCCTTTTGAAGAAAGCCAGCCTTTGCGGACGCGACAGCGGTCTGTCCCCGCGCCCGGTGCCATGGATTTGACAGCCTTTATGGATAAAGACGCCTTTCTTAAAATCCGTAATGGCTAGGCAATTTCGCGGGTTCCTCGTGCTTTCACTGTAACTTCCGCTGCCTTCTTGCCGCCCTTCGTCCCCAATTTATCCTAAATTTTCAATTTACAAACATGGTGAACCGATCATTAAGAGTTACTGGTCCAGAATGGAGAGGAATTTTTTCTCTTAAGGGCTTTGGGGATGATTGTAGCGAAGTTTCTCTCCTGGATCGAAACTGCACCGGTTGAACGGCGGGCCGAGGCGACCTCTGCTTTGGCGAGGGCCTATTTGTTTTCACAAATGGAATCCCATGAGCGCCAATCGGCAGAAACGGCCCTGACTATCTTGCTGGATGATCCATCTCCTTTGGTGCGGGCATCTCTTTCTGATAGTCTGGCATCCTCTCCCTATGCGCCCCATCATGTCATTCTCTCTTTGGCGCAGGATCTTGATGAGATTGCAGAGCCTGTTTTGCAGCGCTCGCCTGTTTTGCTGGATGCTGAACTGGTGGATATCGCGGCCAACGGGACAGACCGCCTGCAAGTGGCTATTGCCAAGCGCCCGTCCGTTAGCGCAGCTTTGGCCGCAGCTCTTGCAGAAGTGGGTGACAAGGCCGCATGTCTTGCTATTTTGGGCAATTCAGGGGCGCAGGTTACCGTTTTCAGTTTGCGACGTATGGCCGAGCGGTTTGGCAAAGACGCAGATATGCGAACCGCGCTTTTGTCGCTCGACGGCTTGCCGGTCGATATTCGTCAGTCTCTTATTGTTCAGCTGGGGGATGCGCTTGAGCAACTGGCTCTGGTCCAGACTTTTGTTAGCTCCGAGCGGCGCAGCTCACTGGTGAAAGATGCGTGCGATAAAGCAACCATTGATCTTGCCTTCTGCTCCCATGGGGATGAGCTTGTGGCCCTTGTGGAGCATTTGCGGCTGTCTAAGCAATTAACGGCAGATATTCTCATTCGCGGTCTTTGCATGGGCAATGTTGAGCTGTTTGTAATTGCCATGACCAGTTTGACTGGCCTGCCGGACAAGCGCATTCGCGACTGCGTGAATGATGCCAGCTATTCCGCCGTTGCAGCCCTGTGCCACAAGGCGGGTATGTCAGAAAGCGTTGTGCCAGCGATCGTCTCCGCTCTGGAAGCCTTCCATGATCTTGTGCCGGATCTTCATCCTGAAGCCTCCCGCGCACGCTTTGCACGCCTGATGGTTGAGCGGATCCTTAGCTCCTATACCGGCATTGTGGATGACGAGATGGACGACCTTCATGCCCTTCTGCGCCGTTTTGCAACACAGATTGCGCGGGATGAAGCGCGGGAAATGCGGGCGCAGCTGCAAAGAGAATATGCTGCCTGATTATGTCGGGTCAAAAGAGTTCTAAAAGACCGGGATTTACGTCATATATAGACAAAAAGGGAAAGCTGCTGCTTTCCCTTTTTGTTGCTAGCCTTGAAGGCATAGGGCACTTCTTTTGGCTATCGCCCGGCTTTACGACTTTGATTTTTAAGCGTCGCTAGATTCTGGTTCTGTTTGTGTTGCTTGTGCTTTTTCAAAGCGGGAAATGACTTCGCCTGAGACTGCAAGCAATTCCTTGGCAAGGGCTTTGCCGATGACATTGTCTTCTTCACGTGCATCTTCTTTGACAACGGCGGTAATTGCCTGCACGTGCTTTTGCAAAAGAGCGCTAGGCAGAAATTGCGGATCTGTTACGGCTTCCAGCAAATCGCATAAAGAGCCGGCAATTGTACCCGCAATCGGAAAGCCCATTGTCTGGCCCTGGCCCTTGATGTCATGAGCTGCACGAAAGAGTTCTTTGAGATTGTTTTCGTCCATGCCATCTGTGGAGACAGTCTGCCATGCCTTTTGCAATTCAGAGACTTCCTCATCCATCCAGAGATTGAAATTGACGGCAAGCTGCTTCATCGCCTGTTCGGCACGAGCAATTGGATCAAAGCCAGCTTTGTCATTTGGCAGGACTTTTATTTTTTTTCGTAAATCGACCTTAGGTTCGATAATTTCATATGCGGCCATACTCTTGTCTCTTTATGTTGCCCGAAAGACAGACTGTCAAAGACCGGGGCAGGTTCCTAATTCGGTTTCTGGACCATGAAGGTCCGTTTTCAGGCGCGGCGCTCAAACATTTTCTACAGCGTCTTCGATTGCTTCTTTTCGGCGCTCCGAACCTTTGTAAAGTGGATTGGAGAACCGCCTTCGGTCAGGTCCATAAAAGCCGGCAGCTTTGACGAAGGGGCGTGGGTTGATCAGGCAATTGGCCACTCGCGCATAAAGGGCCTTTGCCGAGATCGGCTTGCATAAAAACTCTGTGACTCCGGCATCGCGTGCTTCCATGACGCATTTCTTTTCCGAATGGCCCGTTAGCATGATAATGGGCACGGTCGGGTTGGCCGATGAGGTTTCGTTGCGCATCATGCGGGTCAGTTCAATGCCTGAGAAGATTGGCATAACCCAATCGGTGACAACAATATCAGGCAGAGTTGACTGAAAGATTTCAAGACCTGTAGCGCCGTCTTCCGCCTCTGTCACTTCGCGAGCTCCAAAGCCGTGAATCAGTGTTCTGACAACCCGGCGCATATGGGTATTGTCATCCACGATCAGAAAACGCAATTGCGAAAAGTCAACATTGAGCATGCAGGGCTGCCCTTAGATCTCTTGTGTTTCTTGTTTCAAGAGAAGCATAAGCCCAGTCAGTTAAAGAAGGATTGAAGTCGGCTTGGGCTAATAGCGGAACTGCTCGGTCAGAATGCGTTCAGCCCAGCCGTGGTCGGGGTCGAACATGATCTGGCAATTGGTTTTGGAATCTTCGCAAATTTCCACCTCATGCACCGAGCGGATCTCCGTATGGTCGGCAACGGCATTGATGGGGCGCTTGCGGGATTCGCGAATGGAAATGGTTACCTTGGCGCTGTTGGGCAGAAGAGCACCACGCCAGTGGCGGGGGCGGAATGGGCTGATGGGGGTAAGAGCCAGCAAAGGGCTATCAATAGGCAGGATGGGGCCGTGAGCCGAGAGGTTATAGGCCGTACTTCCCGCAGGTGTTGCCACCAGCACCCCATCACAAATCAGCTCTTCCATGCGGGTTTTTCCGTCGATGGAGATTTCAAGTTTTGCAGCTTGCGCCGTTTGGCGATAGATGGAGATCTCATTGATGGCTTTTGCTTCGTGAACGCTGCCATCTGCGGTGGTGGCTCGCATGTGGAGGGGATGCAAAACGGTTGTTTCAGCAGCTTTTAGTCGTTCGATCAGATCTTCTTCGCGAAATTCATTCATCAGAAAACCGACCGATCCGCAATTCATGCCATAAATCGGGATGCCGCTATTCATATATTTATGCAGGACTTGCAGCATCAAACCATCGCCCCCTAAGGCGACGATGACGTCGGCGGACCCAGCAGGAGCGGAACCAAAGCGGTGGGCAAGTTTGCGGCGAGCACGTTCGCTCTCTTCGGTAGAGCTGGCAATGAAGGCGATATTTTCAAACTGCCCCGATGACATAAGCATGGCCTGTTTCTTTCCTCTTGATGCATAGTGGACTAGCATGCTCAGCAATTCTTGCCAATCGTGAGAGGAATAATGGAAGAAAAGAATTTGGCCCAGCACGACTTTGTTATGATTTACGGCACCTGCCCCGATGAGGCAGTGGCGCGTCAGATCGGTGGCTCTCTGGTTCGCCTTAATTTGGTGGCTTGCGTCAATATCCTGCCCGGTATGCAGTCTATCTATCGCTGGGAGGGGAAAGTGGAAGAAGCGCAAGAGGTTGTTTTCATTGCAAAAGCCAAGAAGGAACATTGGCCGGAAATCTCCCGGCGTTTTGCCCGTCTTCACCCTTATGACGAGCCTGCCTTGGTTGTGCTTGATATCAAGGATGGTCTTCCGGGCTATTTGGACTGGATCGCACAGAGTAGCGCCGCTTCTTAATCTGGCTGTGTTTTGCCCTCGCCTTAGCTGCGGCATTTTCTCCCTTGTCCTTTGTTTGTGGGGAGAAGGGGGCTTTGCTGCCGGTTCTTTTCTTTGGCTTTGTTGCTTTCATTGCTAAAGCTGTACGGCAGGTGCTTAAGGAGACCAAAAGCTATGACGGTTCGCTATGACATTCTCAATCGTGATGTGCTTTGCCGCGCAAAGGGCGAGCTGGAACTGGTAACAATCGAGGCAACGCACGCAGATGGGCGAGAGCATATCACCTGTGAACCTGTCTGGACTTACGGGGATTCTGTGTCCGTCCTTCCCTTTGATCGCAAAGCGGGAACCGTTCTTTTGGTTCGTCAAATGCGGCCTGCGGTCTATCTTCGTGATGAGCAAACCATTTTGGAAGCCTGTGCAGGTGGGGTTGAGGACAAGGATAGCTCTATTGAAGCTGCCTGCCGCCGCGAAGCCATGGAAGAGCTTGGCGTTTCCCTGCCCAGCCTTAAGCTGGTTGCCAGTGTGTTTATCAATCCTGCGCGCCTTGCAGAAAAAGCCCATCTTTTTCTGGCATCTTATATTTCCGGCCAGCAAAATCCCGACCGTCGCAATCAGGATGCGGATGAAGATATTGAAGTGGTTGAACTTTCGATCTCTGATCTTTTGGTTATGCGTGATGAAGGGAGCATCCGCTGTCCGCGCCTTTTGATGCTGACCCAAGCCTTGATGCTGGATTTGTAAGAATTTTTGACTGATTGGCCCAATTTGAGATTGTAGAGGGCCATGTCAATCAGCTGTTAACTCTAAAACCACTTAATGTTTCAGGGCCTTAGTGGTGCTTTTTCGACTTTAGCTGATTTTAACGCTCTGCTGCCATCCTTTTTCCGGCAAGAAAAGGGGTGGTAGGATTATGGTAGCAACACAGGATAATGCTCGTCTAAACTTAGCTCGACTGAATTGGGATGGGGATCACAAGCGATCTGCGGTGCATTATGCCTTATTGCTGGCGATTTACTCGTTTTATGGATATCAGGTTTGTCCATTTCTGGAGCAGTTGACGCCGCTTGCCTTATTGGCGCCGGTTGCCGCTATGCTGGTTATTCAGTGGGCTCTTCGCTCTGCGTTCAAACCCCATTTTGCGTCTTTTTCTCTTTCTTTTCGTGTCAAGGCGTTGTTCTGGAGTGATTTTGCTCTGTTCCTATTGGGCGGCCTTTCGCTCGCTTTTTTCAATCTATTTGTCCATGGTTTTCCCTTTGAGAGCGGTGGCAAGATTTTGACGCTCTTTATGTCCGTTGGGTTCTATATTTCGCTAGATCTGGCACTTGAGCGGGAATATCGCCTCGGGCAGGAGCTTGGGGCAGAGGGCAAGGCCTTTCCTATTTCTTCGCGCTATCTGTCTGTTCAAAAGAAATTTGCTATTTTCTCCAGTGCGAATGTTGCGATCTTGGCCGGGATTTGCATTTTGCTGGTTTATAAGGATCTGGAGTGGATTGTTACCACCAAACCGGATTTGCAGATGGCGCTGCTCGTCATCATGGCTGAAGTTGCTTTTGTGGTGGGAGTGATCAGCGCCTATATCATGCGCGTGATTCGGCTTTATTCGCGCAATATGGACGCCATCCTCAAGGCAGAAACGCAAGGGCTGAGGGATGTTGCCAATGGTGATTTGTCGGCGCAGGTGCCGGTGGTGACCAATGATGAATTTGGTCATATGGCCCATTTGACCAATGCGATGATTGGTCAGCTGAAAACATCGCGTGATGAATTGTTGCAAACGCAAGATGTCACCATGATGAGCATGATCTCTCTTGCAGCCAAGCGCGACAATGAAACGGGTATGCATATCCGGCGCACCCAAACCTATGTTGCTATGCTGGCAAAAGCATTGCGGGAAGAGAATGCGGCCTATCATGGGGTGATTAGCGATGAAGATATTGATCTTCTTTATAAATCAGCGCCCCTTCATGATATTGGCAAAGTGGGTGTTCCCGATGCAATTTTGAAAAAGCCGGGCAAGCTGGATGATGAAGAATTTGCGATTATGAAGACCCATGCGCAAATTGGAGCGGACGCTCTGGAAGAGGCAGAAACGGCGCTGGGTGGTTGTTCGTTCCTCTCTATGGCCAAAGAAATCGCAGCCACCCATCATGAAAAATGGGATGGTTCTGGCTATCCAAATGGGCTTAAGGGTGCAGATATTCCCCTTTCTGGCCGCCTGATGGCTGTGGCGGATGTGTATGATGCCCTGCGCTCACCGCGTGTTTATAAGCCCGGTTTTTCGCACCAGAAAGCGATGGCTATCATTCTGGAGGGGAAGGGGGCGCATTTTGATCCCGATCTTGTGGAGGCTTTCGTCTCCATTGAGCCTATGGTAGAAAAACTGTCTGAAGAGATGGCTGACCAGCCCGGTGATTTGGCAGATGAGGGAGAGGCCAACGGAAGCTGCGCTTCAAAATCTCAAAATTCTCAGGGACAAGCTGCCTAGGGGCCTGCCAATGATGCGTTGCTGGTGATACTTGCCTACAGATAGGGCGGGGTGCAGGCGGAAATCACTTCAGCGGGTCTGTCCGAGATATTGCGAAAGCGGTGCGGCTGGTTGCTGTCAAACAGGAAACTGTCGCCTGCCTTGAGAATCTTTGTCTGATCGCCCACTGAGAGTTCAATCTCCCCTGAAATCACAATCCCTCCCTCGTTGGCGTCATGCTCAAGATGGGTTTTGCCCGTATCAGCGCCCGGCTCGTAACGTTCTTTCAGGATTTGCAGGTTATGGGCCTTGGCATTGCCAACCTGCTGCAGGCTTATGCGTGCCTGCTCTAGATTATCATCCTTGTAGAGCTGACTGGTCAGATCTATCAAGTCATTGGGCGTAAAGAAGATTTCCTGATTGAGTGGTTTGTCTGGTGCGAAAAAATCCGACATGGTGATGGACATACCGCCCAGAATTTTGCGCAAAGAAGCGACTGATGGGCTGGATCTGCCGGTCTCGATCATGGAAATCTGACCATGGGGGACAGAGGCCAGATCGGCCAATTGCCGCTGAGACAAGCCCGCTGATTGGCGAAGCTCCTTTAATCGACTGCCTACGTCAAAGTGCTCAAAGTCCGCCATCTTGTTGGTCCTGCTTGCAAAATTTCCAACTCTTGAGTGCAGGCCGCCTTGCTGCCTGCCTGTGCATTTAAAATAGCAATGAAATTGGAAATGTCAAAAGTGCATAAAAATCATTTGCGCAATATATTGAGCAATATTATAGTTATTCAATAAAATTTTTGAGCATGGAGATATGCGAATGACTCTGACAGCAGCTTTGAAGGATCGCCGCACAGCGGCGATTGCCCAAGGTGTGGCAACGCGCGGAATTTATGCCCAGCGGGCAGAAAATGCTGAATTGTGGGATGTTGATGGGCGTCGCTTCATCGACTTTGCCGCCGGGATTGCCGTGAATAATACCGGCCATCGTCACCCGAAAGTTATGGAAGCTGTTGCCAAACAGTCCGAAGCCTTTACGCATACTTGTTTCCATGTGGCCCCTTACGAGGGGTATGTGCAGTTGGCAGAGCGTCTTAATGCTGCAACTCCCGGTGATTTTGACAAAAAAACCATGTTGGTGACCACCGGTGCGGAAGCGGTTGAGAATGCGGTGAAAATGGCTCGTGCCTATACCGGTCGTTCTGGCGTGATCGCATTCTCTGGTGCGTTTCACGGGCGTACGCTGATGGGCATGGCTTTGTGCGGTAAGGTCAATCCTTACAAAAAGAATTTTGGTGCCATGCCGCCTGAAGTGATGCATGCGCCTTTCCCCAATAGCTATCATGGCATCACCACCGAGTTCGCGTTGGGTGAGCTTAATCGCATGCTGGCCTCATCTGTTGATCCTGAGCGGATTGCTGCTTTCATTATTGAGCCGGTTCAAGGGGAAGGTGGCTTTAATATTGCGCAGGCTGATTTCTTGCAAGAATTGCGCAAGCTGGCTGACCAGCATGGTATCTTGCTGATTGCCGATGAAGTGCAGGCTGGTATGGCGCGGACTGGCAAACTGTTTGCTTTTGAGCATTCCGGTGTGGTGCCTGATCTGATGGTCATGGCCAAGGGTCTTGCTGGTGGTTTCCCTCTGTCTGCGGTGACTGGCCGTGCGGAGATTGTTGATTCTGCCCCTGTTGGCGGCATCGGCGGCACCTATGCGGGCAATCCTCTGGCCGTTGCTGCAGCCAATGCTGTGCTGGATGTGATCGAGGAAGAGAAGCTGTGCGATAAGGCCAATGAAATTGGTGAGCGCATCCAGAGCCGCGTGAAGGCTTTGGCTGAACGCCAGGGTATGGAAGCAATTGGCGATGTGCGCGGCCTTGGGGCCATGGTTGCCATTGAGCTTGTTTGCGATGGTGATGCGAACAAGCCAGATGCAGCTTTGACCGGTGCTGTCGTGGCTGAAGCAGAAGAGCGCGGCTTGATCATTTTGCCATGTGGCACACGCGGCAATGTTATCCGCCTGCTGCCGCCGCTGACCACGCCGATGGAGCTGGTTGATGAGGCTGTGGATGTGATTGAAGCCTCGCTGGAAGCCGCCATTGCCAAACTGGCAGCGGCTTAAGACTGATCTGTCCAAAGCCGCTTTTTGCGGTTTGGTCAAGTGAGTTAAGCGCATGGGGGTATGTCCAATCCTCCCATGCGCTTTTGTTGTTTCTGGTCCATACTATGGACTAAGGGGAGGTCTGTCCTGTAGGCTTCTTCAACGCAAAATCCAGCGCTTTTCCTGGATGTCTTTGATGGCTTTAAGAGCCGATGGATATTGATGATTTAGGCGCTAATCCAACCGTTTTCGGAGTTGTTATGGCAGAGAACATGTTTCAAAATTTGATTGGCGGCAATTGGGTCGGTGGCGGCGACGCATCAGAAAACCGGAATCCGTCCAATGTTGCTGATTTGATTGGCCTTTATGCCCGTGCTGAGGCGTCTGATGTGGATGCAGCCGTGGCTGCTGCAAATGAAGCTTTGGCCGGTTGGGCGCTGGCCTCGCCACAGGTTCGCTCCGATCTGCTTGAAAAAGTCTCCAATACCATCATGGCTCGCAAGGACGAGCTGGGTTTTCTGCTGTCTCGCGAAGAGGGCAAGACACTGGCAGAAGGTATTGGCGAGACCATTCGTGCCGCTCAGGTGTTCAAGTTCTTTGCTGGTGAAGCCCTGCGCAATGCGGGGGATGCGATTGCCTCTGTTCGCCCTGATATTGATGTGGATGTCATCCGCGAGCCTGTTGGTGTTGTGGGTCTGATCACACCTTGGAACTTCCCCATTGCCATTCCGGCCTGGAAGATTGCGCCCGCTCTTTGCTATGGCAATACCATTGTGTTTAAACCGGCCGACCTGACACCGGGCTGTGCCCATGCTTTGGCTGAAATTATTCAGGAAGCAGGATGCCCCGCTGGTGTGTTCAATCTGGTCATGGGCCGCGGCACTGTTGTTGGCAATGCAATGCTGGCTCATGAAGGCATCAATGCTATTTCCTTTACCGGTTCTGTTCCTGTCGGGCGTGGCATTGCGGTAAAGGCTGCTGAAGGACTGAAAAAAGTCCAGCTTGAGATGGGCGGCAAAAACCCGATGGTGGTGATGGATGACGCTGATCTTGATGTTGCTGTTGGCGCTTGTCTGAATGGTGCCTATTTCTCAACCGGTCAGCGCTGCACAGCTTCGTCTCGCCTGATTGTTCAGTCCGGCATTCATGATGCTTTTGTTGAAAAGATGAAAGATGCCATGGGCAAGCTGGTGATTGGGGATGCCTGTGATAGTGCCACCCAGATCGGTCCTGTTGTTTCTTCCTCTCAGCTTAACAACAATCTGGAATATGTGGCCCTTGCCGGTGAAGAAGGTGCTGAAGTGATTGGTGGCGAGCAGATGAATGGCAAAACCGAGGGCTATTATCAGCGTCCTGCCTTGTTTGTTGGGGCAACCAACCAGATGCGGTCTTCTCGCGAAGAGATTTTTGGTCCATGCGCCAGCGTGATCAAGGTTGACGATTTTGATGAAGCTTTGGCTATTGCCAATGATACCGAATTTGGACTTTCCTCCGGTATTTGTACCTCCAGCCTCAAATCGGCTCGCGAGTTCAAGCGCCGCTCCGAAGCAGGCATGGTTATGGTCAATCTGCCAACTGCTGGCGTTGATTATCATGTTCCATTTGGCGGGCGTAAAGGCTCTTCTTATGGCTCTCGCGAGCAGGGCCGTTATGCGGCTGAATTCTACACCACAGTGAAGACCGCCTATACTTTTGCGGGCTAAAGCGCTTAATCGCTTCGTGATTTCAAATTGAAAAAGCCGGATGCTGGAAACAGTGTCCGGCTTTTTGTATCTGGCCGCTCTTCTCGTTTTAAAGGGTTAGGCAAAAAGAAGCCCAAACTTCTTGCGAAGAATGGGCTTTAGGCTACCTATTGCCCCGTGGCGGGCATCTAGATCCGCCACGAAGCAGGGAGAAAGAAGGAGAGGGGCTTTAAAGGCCCGGATCGCGCCGCGCTAGGCGAGGGCGCGGGCATCTTCGCTGGCAAAAGTTGCCAGAATTTTGTGACCTGGCGTCAGGTCGGCATTGAGATTGCCTGCGCGCACCAGAGCTTTGAGCTGCTCGCCGCTTGGAAGGGCCAGCACCACCTTGGCAAATGCGCCGTGATAGATGGTTTCCACCACGGTTGTATGAAGGCCGTTATCCTCATCTCCATGATCTTCTTTGAGCTGAATGCGCTCGGGGCGAATGCACAGAGTGGTCGGGTCGCCATTATTATGAGGATCAACAGCGGTGGACAATACGGTAGAGCCGCAGGCCAGTTTCACTTCGGCCTTGCCCTCTGCCTGTTTGTTGATGGAGCCTTTGAGCATATTGGTTTCGCCCAGGAAGCTCGCCACAAAGGTGTTGGCAGGCTTTTCATAAAGCTCGGACGGGGTGTCATATTGCTGGATGACGCCGTCGTTAAAGACGGCAACCTTGTCAGACATGGTCAGGGCTTCGTCCTGATCGTGGGTGACGAAGACGATGGTAACGCCGAGATTTTCGTGAATATGCTTGATCTCGATTTGCATCTCTTCACGCAATTTGCGGTCAAGCGCGCCCAGTGGTTCATCCATCAAAACGAGAGCTGGGTCGAAGACAAGAGAGCGCGCCACGGCAATACGCTGCTGCTGGCCACCGGATAGCTGGGTGGGATGGCGGTCGCCAAACTGTCCAAGACGCACCATGTCGAGGGCCTTCTGGGCCCGCTCTTTCGCCTCGGCTTTGCCCACTTTGCGCACGGTCAGCGGGAAGGCGATGTTCTCCAGCACTGTCATATGCGGGAAGAGGGCATAATTCTGGAAGACGATGCCGATGTTGCGCTCATAGGGCGGCACGGAATTGAGCGGGTTGCCATCAAGATAGATCTTGCCTGCGGTGGGCTGTTCAAACCCTGCCAGCAGCATAAGCGACGTGGATTTGCCTGACCCGGATGGCCCAAGTAGTGTGACAAATTCCCCTTTGGCAATATCAAGATTGAGATTCTTGATAACGAGTGTTTCGCCATCATAGGTCTTTTGAATATTCTCAAAACGGACGAAGCTTTTGTTATTGTCTTGCATCGGTTAAATCTCTCTTATTTCTTGCCTGTTTTCAGTTTCTCGCTGCGGGCGGTTACCCATTGAACGCCTAGCAACAGGACAAGCGAGATAAGGATCATAACGGTGGCGACAGCTGCGATTGTCGGGTCGATATTCTCGCGAATACCGGCAAACATCTGCCGCGGAAGGGTGAATTGTTCGGTGCCAGCCATGAAGAGGGCGACGATCACTTCATCAAACGAGGTGACAAAGGCAAACAGGCCACCTGAGATAATGCCCGGCTGAATTTGTGGCACCACGATCTTGAAGAAGGTTGGAATAGGCTTGCAGCCAAGGCTATAGGCGGCGCGCACCTGATTGCTGTCAAACCCCAGCAAGGTGGCGGTGACGGTGATCACCACAAAGGGTGTGCCCAAAAGAGCGTGAGCAAGGATCATTCCAAGATAGGTGTTGGTCAGGCCCAGCTTGGCATAGAAGAAATAGGATGCCACGGCGGTGATGATGATTGGCACAATCATTGGCGTGAGGAGAAGACCCATAACGGCCCCTTTAAAGGGGAAGTTGGGGCTGGTCAGGCCAACAGATGCGACAGTGCCAAGGATCATTGCCAAAATGGTGGCAAAGAACGCGATATAGAGCGAGTTCCATAGCGCCCGCATCCACATCTCAGACCCGAACAGCACTTCATACCAGCGCAGGCTCCAGTCCGGAATGGGGTAGGAGAGCAGGCTGTCTGAAGTGAAAGACAGAGGCACGATGGTAATGATGGGAGCCATCAAAAAGAGGATGACAAGCAGAGCGAGAATCCAGGTGGCGATCACGCTCACACGCTCGGATTTTGACAGGGATGGATCCAGTTTGATCATGACTTAAACTCCCATGCCTGCTTTGCCGCCGGTCACGCGCTGATAGAGTGCATAGAAAACCAGCGTGACCACCAGAAGGATGAAGGCGAGCGCAGAGGCCAGACCCCAGTTGATGGTGTTGTTGGTATAGAAGGCAATGAAATAGGAAATCATCTGGTCTTTGGGGCCACCAACCAGAGCTGGTGTGATGTAATACCCAATGGAGAGGATGAATACGAGAATGGCACCTGCGGAAAGGCCGGGAAGGCTTTGTGGCAGATAGACCCGAAAGAAGGCCACCCAAGGCTTTGCGCCAAGGCTTTTGGCAGCGCGCATATAATCATTGGGAATAGCCTTCATGACAGAATAGAGCGGCAGCACCAGGAATGGCAGCAGGATGTGGGTTAGCGCGACATAGACACCAAAGCGGTTAAAGACCAGTTGCAGCGGCTCATCGATCAGGCCGAGTATTTCAAGCGCGGAATTGATCGGGCCTTCTTTTTGCAACACGATGATCCACGCGGCGGTACGCACCAGAAGGGATGTCCAGAACGGGAAGAGGACGCCGATTAGCAGGATATTGCGCACATTGGGCGAGGCATGGGCCAAAACCCATGAAACGGGATAGCCGAGCAGAACGCAGATGACGGTCACGCCCAGGCTGATTTCCATGGTGCGGATAAGGATATCGACAAATAGGGCCTTGCCTTCATCCACTGCGGCGATCTCGCCCCCGTCTGTGCGCTGCAAATCAAGGGCCGTCAGCATGTAGAAGTCGGTCCATGCACTGGAGGCCCGTTTCATGGCATGAAGATAGGTCGGCTCTGCCCATTTCTCATTCTTTGAGACAAACCAGGCCTTGACGTCAGCTGGAATGTCTTTCTCTTTTTTGATCTTGCGAGCTGTTTTCTTAAACAGAGAAATAAAGCCCGGCACATCCTGATTAAGGCGGCGGCCAACGGGGCCAAATGTCCGCTCTTTGGCTGCCGTCTGGAGTTCGGTGAACAGTGCGCCATAGAAGGCAGCTTCATCCAGGTCGGCCAGATCTTCGGTCTTGTTCAGAATAGAGGCAGACTGAGGGAAGATGGTGACAAATTCCGGGCTGTGAATGGATCGCTCTAGCAAAGAGCCAATGGGAAAGAGGAAAAAGACCAAGACGAAGAGCAGCAGGGGGCCCACCAGCGAGATCGCTCTGATGGTTTTGCGGCGTTCGGCAACGCGCAATTGCTGTTTAAGGCGCTTGGGATCAAAGCCCAATTGAGGCTGGCTGGTGTCGGTCAGAGGGGCAGTTTGCGAGCTGTCGGCCATTGCGGCATGTCCTGACTTGGTAGTTTGCAAAGGTCTAGCTATTGCATCCCGTTTCGGTGAAGAAGGGAAGCGGGTTGCTCAGGATTTAAAGCAGTGCTGTTGATAAGCCTTCAAGGAGGCAATCTATCGGGCAATCGGGGCAGAAAAGGCAAGAGGGCCTGTCTGAAGCCACTCGTGACCCCTAAGGGCTTGCCTTTTCTGTAACTTGTCTCCGGCAAAAGCCGAAAGGGTGGCCACGCCTGACCGGCTTGCAACAAATTGGCAGGGTTGCAAGCCGGTCAGATGGCCCCACGTCTTACTGGGATGCCCAATTGTTGAAGCGCTGGTTCAGATCTTCAACATTTTCTACCCAGAAATCGGTGCTGGATGCCAGTGCGCCCTCAAGATAGGCAGGGTTTGATGGCAAACGCATTTGAGTTTTTTCATCGGCTGCTGCAACAGCATCCTTATGGGTTGGACCGTAAGGAATTTTGGCAGACAATTGTGCCTGTGCCTTTGGCTGTGTTGCGGATTTGATGAAGCTATAGGCAAGATCCTTGTTCGGGGTATCTTTCACGATAGCCCAGCCATCAAGAGCATAGATCTGGCCGTTCCAAGATGTCTTGAATTTGCGGCCTTCATCATTGGCCTTGGAGATACGGCCATTGTAAGCGGTGGTCATGACAACATCGCCAGATGCCAGCCATTGTGGAGGCTGAGCGCCAGATTCCCACCACTGGATATGCTCTTTGATTTCATCGAGCTTTTTAAAGGCACGATCAACGCCTTCTTTGGTGGCGAGGGTTTCGTAGACCTTGTCAGCAGGAACGCCATCAGCCATCAGAGCGATTTCGAGGGTGAATTTGGCGGTCTTGCGCAGGGCGCGCTTGCCGGGCCATTTTTTCACGTCCCACATGTCAGCCCAGCTTTTTGGACCATCTTCGCCGAGCTTTTCAGTGTCATAGGCCAGAATAACGGACCACAGGATGGTACCAACGCCGCAATCACCGATAACAGCAGGCTCAATCACAGTGTCCTGACCGCCCAGCTTGGACCAGTCAACAACTTCCAGCAGGCCTTCGTCGCAAGAATTTTCAAGCTCAGGCGCTTCCATCTGGACAACATCCCAAGTCACATTCTTGGTTTCGACCATGGCTTTGATTTTAGCGGTTTCGCCGTTATAGGCTTCATCAAGCACTTTTTGGCCGGACGCTTTGGCAAATGGAGCGAAATAGGCTTCGCGCTGGGCATCCTGATAAGCGCCACCCCAGCTGACGACGGTCAGGTCGCGCGCTTGTGTCGCTGCGGTCAGGGCAGAAAATGCCAGAAGAGTTGTACCGGTGATAAGAAGAGATTTGCGCATATAGAAAGTCCCTCTGTTGTATTTGGGGGGCAGCACCGCTGACGGTGGGTAACCCTTGTACTCTTTTATTGTTGACTTTGTTAGCCGTGAAGGTGATCAGGCCATGATCAGATATAGTCTGTGCCATATTTCTGATTTGCGGCATCTTGCCCGCTAATTTGACAGGTGTCGTTCATGAAAATATGGATTATAGTTCAGCTATGATTGAACTAATGCCCCCGCTATAGAATGCTTGCTCTATAGATTGAGTGGAGTTGTAAGGCTTTTTACGAGGAAAAACCTTGCATTTTTCATAGACCAAAGGCTAAGCATGATGTCTGCTTGTTTGAACTCAAGGTTCTGATTTTTTCTTAGTTCAGAAAATATGGATTTAAAAATGCCGGCTCTAAAACTGTTTCGTGGTAATATTGCTGATGCGGATTTGCGCTTGCTTCGGGTGTTTGTGGCAATCGTCAAAGCAGGGGGAGTGACGCCCGCTCAGGTGGCGCTTAACAAGAGCAAGTCATCGGTGAGTATGGATCTGTCTGCGCTGGAAGAACGTCTGGGCATGACCTTGTGCAAGCGCGGCCGCTCAGGCTTTTCTCTTACAGCTCAAGGGGAGATGGTCTATCATGCCACGTTGCAGCTTTTTGGGGATTTGGAGCGCTATCGCAACCATATCAACCTTGCCATGGGCAACTTGACTGGTGATCTGGTTTTTTATGTTGATGACAATTTTGTCTTTGATCTTCAGGACGAGATGAGCGAGGCAATCCGGATCTTCTCTGATCAGCATCCTGATATTTTCCTCAAAATGACGTCCGCATCGCCCGATGTGATTGAACAGGCGGTGCTCGATGGGACCGCTCATATGGGGATGACTGCGCTGTTTCGGCCTATGCCGACGCTGTCCATGGATTTGTTATTTCATGAGGTGATGCAGCTTTATTGCAGCAAGGATCATCCGCTTTTTGATGTGCCGGATGAGAAGCTGACAGCCGAAATGCTGCGTGAGCAGAAGTTTGTTGATGTGAATGTGCGCCATGATCCGATCTTCTCGCGTTTTTTTGAGGAGATGGATATTCATGCGCAGGCTCCAACCATTTCTTCTCGTATGGCTTTGGTTCAGTCAGGGGCCTATCTTGGCTTTTTGCCAGCACGTAGTGCTGCCCGGCAGGTTCGGCGCGGGGAAATGCGCGTACTGAATGTGGAGAATGGGCGCACGGAGAATGCGGTTTATGCCATTCACCAAAAGGAACAGGGCAGTGGCCTGATTGTGCGGGCTTTTCACAAGGTGCTTAAAGATGTTTTTGATCGGGCTTCCCGCAATGGGGCACTGGTTATCTCGTGAAATCGGCTACTAGCCTCAAGAAACTTGGTTTTTTGGATAAGTTTTGGCAAAAAGAGCGGTTAATGCGTATTCTTGCGATAGGCGCGTTTTTGGATATTGGATATAAACGGACAATAAAGTGAACTGCGCTTAAAAAATAGAATAATTTGTTGGGGGAGTTGGTGATGGCCGGATCATCAATCACAGAACGCGAAGATCTTGGAAGCTGGGACTATATCATTGTTGGGGCGGGCTCTGCGGGCTGCGTTCTTGCCAATCGCCTAAGCGCTGATCCCAAAAACAAGGTTTTGCTGCTAGAGGCTGGCGGCTCTGATTCCTATCATTGGATTCAGATCCCGGTTGGCTATCTTTATTGCATTGATAATCCCCGCACCGATTGGTGTTTTAAGACAGAAGCCGACAAGGGTCTTAATGGGCGTGAATTGATTTATCCGCGTGGTAAGGTGCTTGGTGGGTGCTCTTCCATTAATGGTATGATTTATATGCGCGGCCAGATTGCCGATTATGATGGCTGGCGGCAAATGGGCAATGAGGGCTGGGGCTGGGAAGATGTTTTGCCCTATTTTCTCAAGTCCGAGAATCATCAAACGCGCCGTGATGAGCTTCACAGTCAGAATGGTGAAATGCGGGTGGAGCATCAGCGTCTTAGCTGGGATATTCTTGGAGCCGTACAGCAAGCGGCAGAAGAAATTGGTATTCCAAGAGCAGAAGATCCTAATGATGGCATCAATAATGGCTCGGCCTATTTTGAGGTTACCCAAAAGGGTGGCAAGCGTTGGTCCTCTGCCGATGCCTTTTTGCACCCAATCAAACATCGAGAGAATCTGACCATTATGCAGCATGCCCATGCAGAAAAGCTGATTATGGATGGGCGTAAGGTAACTGGTCTTGAGCTGAGCATCAAAGGCAAACCGTCCAAAGTGAGTGCTGGCAAGGAGGTGCTGCTTGCAGCAGGTGCTATTGGCTCACCTCAGATCATGCAGCTTTCCGGTATTGGCTCGGCTGAGAAATTGGCCGCTCATAATATTGAGATGCGCCACAATCTAGAGGGCGTGGGCGGCAATTTGATGGATCACTTGCAGCTTCGCACCATTTTCAAGATTGAAGGGGCGCTGACCCTGAATGAGCGGCAGAAGTCCCTTTGGGGTAAGGCCATGATTGCGCTTGAATATGCGCTCAAACGCTCTGGCCCCATGGCGATGGCCCCAAGTCAGCTTGGTATCTTCACCAAATCCAATGATCAGGTGGCAACGCCGAATATTGAATATCATGTGCAGCCGCTCTCGCTTGAGAAATTTGGTGACCCGCTGCATGACTTCCCGGCTATTACCATTTCGGTCTGCAATTTGCGGCCCGAAAGCCGCGGGCATGTTAGCTTGCGTTCAGCCAACTCTTATGATGCGCCGCTGATTGTGCCTAATTATCTGAGCGCTGAGATGGATAAACAGGTGGCCGTTGAATCCTTGCGTCATGCGCGCAAGCTGATGGCGACTAACACCATGGCGCAATATAATCCGCAGGAGCTTAAGCCCGGCCTTGCTTACGAAAGCGATGAGGAATTGCTTGAGGCTGCCGGAGATGTGGGCACGACGATCTTCCATCCGTGCGGGACAGCGAAAATGGGGGATGATTCCCTCGCTGTTGTCGATAAACGACTTAAAGTCCATGGTCTTGAGGGTCTTCGCGTGGTGGATGCTTCCATCATGCCAACCATTGTGTCTGGCAATACCCATGCGCCTGTTGTGATGATTGCCGAAAAAGCCTCGGACATGATTTTAGAAGACAATCGCTAGGAATATTACCGACTTCAGCTGCCAAGATCCACGCGCGCTAGAAACAAAAGAGGGCGAGCCTGTCATGTGCAGGCTCGCCCTTTTCGTTTTCTGTCGTACAGCTCAAGGTCGCTTAATCTATCGCCAGCTGAGGAAGTATTTTTCGGCGCGGCCAATGATCCAGGCAAAGCACAGACCCATGATCGATAGCATGGCTACCCCAGCGATCAGTTGATCGGGGGCAAACAGGCTGCCTGCCAGCAAGATATAAGCACCGATGCCAAATTCAGCGCCGATCATTTCTGCGGCAACCAGCAAAATGATGGCGATTGAGGCAGAGATCCGGCAGCCCGAGAGAATAGCTGGCAGGGCACCGGGCAGGATGATTTTGCGAATGATGGACGAGCGCGACAGCCCGAAAGACTGGCCCATACGGATCAGGCTGCGGTCAACATTATCTACCCCGCCATAGGTGGCGATGACGGTGGGAAAGAAGGTGCCAAACAGGATGGTTGCCACCTTTGAGCCTTCACCAATACCAAACCAGATGATGAAAAGAGGAAGCAGGGCGATTTTCGGGATGGGGAAAATGGCAGATACCAAAGGTGACAAGCCAGCCCTTGCAATGGATGACAATCCGATGGCAAGTCCGACAATGATGCCAAAGAGGCTGCCGAGGGACCAGCCGATGATCAGGCGCTGAAGGGAGGCTGTAAGATGCGTCCATAGCATGCCTGAGCGGGCCAATTGCATGAAGGCCTCAAAGGCTTCGGATGGGGCTGGCAGAACCAGATTGGAAATAAAACCGGTCTGGGACCCAAGCTCCCACAGGGCAATGATAGAGATGAAGACCACGGGGCTGAGAAGACCCAAAGGCTTTGTCTGGAAACCACCACCACGAAAGGGAACGCGAATTGACATTCCGCTGCCTTGTCCGGCCTTGGACTGGTTGGCATTTGTGACGGGCTGGTTTGGGGTCTTTGTCTCCTCAGTCATTGACCAGCTCCTTGTCTGCGGCGAGGGCTTCCTCGCGCATGATGGACCAAAGCTGTTTTTGTTTCTCGTCCAGCTCGGCCATATGGTCCTTGCGTTCGGTCAGGGGAATGTCGATTGAGACGATATCGCGCACTTTCCCCGGGCGGCGGGACAGGACAACAATTTTATGCCCAAGTCTTACTGCTTCATTCAAATTGTGTGTGACATAACAGGCAGTGAAATGCTCGCGCCCCCACAGCTCGATCAAATCATCCATCAGCAATTCGCGGGTCTGGCTGTCAAGGGCAGAGAGAGGCTCATCCATCAGCATGACAGCGGGGCGTACGGCGAGTGCCCGCGCGATCGCAACGCGCTGTTTCATGCCGCCTGAAAGCTGGCGGGGCAGGGCTTTTGCAAAATCGGCCAAATTGGTACGGGCCAGAACATCGGCAATGATGGCGTCTGCCTTTTTGCCTTTGATGCCGTGATCCTCCAGCACCAGCGAGATATTGCCGCGCACAGATCGCCAGGGAAGAAGGGCAAAGTCCTGAAAAATATAAGTAAGCGGGTTAAGACTGTCTTTGGGAGGCGTGCCCATTTGCAAAACATGGCCATGGTCGGGACGCTCTAGCCCGCCAATAAAGCGCAGCAAGGTGGATTTGCCGCAGCCAGAAGGGCCAACAATGCAGACGATTTCTCCTGAATGAATATTGAGGTTGATATCCTCAAGGACCTTCATGTCCCCATAGCTATGGGTGATGTGTTCAAGCTGGAGATCCATGCATTTTCCTAAAATGTCTTTTGGTTTTGCCCGATCCTTTTTAAAAGGATTATGGGAAAGAGGGGAGAGAAAGGGGGCCGAAGCCTCCTTTCTCCATCTTGCTGGTTTAGTATGTTTCTACAAAGCTTGAATCCACCAACATGTCGATGGTGATGTCTTTGGAGACAAGACCTTCGGACTGGAACCAGCTCAGCTGGTCTTTGACGTTGGTGACGTTAAGCTTGGCATTCTGGTTGATGCGCATCGCTCCATTGCGGATGGAAGGAGCTGCTTTTTCATATGGGCGGCTGGTATAGACATATTTATGGATCAGCTTGACCATATCTTCAGCGGCGGCATCTCCGGCAGTTTTGTCAACGAGGGCTGCGTTGAAGTCATCAGCACCTTTTGAGAAAGCGGCCAGGAATTTGGTGACCAGTTCTTTTTTCTCTGCAGCATTTTTGGCAGAGGTAAAGACGGTGGTGACCTGATAGTCAGGGATATAATCAGCGATTTTGCCGATCAGCTCTACAGTTGGCGCTTTGGCCAGGCCCTTGGCGATGTGCGGCACAATGGACCATGCATCAATTTGCTCGGATTTGAGAGCGCCGATGATTGCGCCAACTTTTTGCAGTGGCTTGACTTTGATGTCCGAGCCGGCAAAGCCTTCCTTCTGGGCGATTTTGTGCGCCATATAGTGGAAGGAGCTACCGGCCTGAGTGATGCCATAGCTGCGGCCTTTAAGGTCAGCCGGGGTTTTAACGCCTGCATCAAAAGCCTTTTTGGAGACCAGAATCATCTGGCCATCAATGCCTTTTTCTTCATGCAAGGCACCGCCGATCACCTTGATCGCGCCTTTTTGGGCCAGATTGATCAGGCCGCCGGAAATGGCCGTTACGCCAAAATCCACATCGCCAGAGGCAATAGCAACGGCCATGGGCTGAGCTGCCTGGAAGAATTTGAACTCAACTTCCAGACCCTGATCTTTGAAATAGTTGCGCTCAAACGCCACAAAGCTTGGGGCGTGGGATGTGAAGCGCAGGGCACCGACGGTGATTTTGTCTGCGGCCTGACTGCTGATGGCAGAGGCTGCAAATGTTGTGGCAGCGATGGCACCGCCAACAAGCAGAGATGTCATTTTTCTGCGTGATAGTGTGAACATGGATGTCCTCCCGGTTGTTTGCCTGCATCCGGCATATGTTGTTTGCTTTGTAAGGTGACGAATCTTTTGATTGCTTTCACTTGTCAGTGATTGATCAGGACTTGCAGTGCCTCAATGGCCTGTTTCTGATCTTTGCTTAAAATGGCGGTGACCAGCTTGTCGATGGTTTGCAAGGTGGCGTCGAAATCGATTTGCCCTTCGCGCAAGGCAACAAGGCGGAAACGGCGGCTTTGCTCGAATAGGGTATTCTGGATTTCGGCAAGGCGCGGCGATTGGCTGGCTTCGATCAAGGTGGCGTGGAATTGGCGGTTGGCCTCATCCCAGTCCAGCGCATAGCCTGTTGGATCTTCTTGCAATTTTTGGGTGATGCTTTTCAGCGCATGCTGGGCGGCCATGATGCGGCCTTCCCACTGGATGCTGCCTTTCTCCATTGCCCAGCTCAGACCCATGGTCTCGATTTCGCGGCGCAGGCGCATAATGTCATGTTGGTCATCCTGCGTGGCCGAGGTGACGCGAAAGCCGCGTTGGGCCGTTGCTTCCACCAACCCTTCGGTCGAGAGCAGGCGCAACGCCTCGCGCAGGCTATGGGCACTACCGCCATATTGGCTGCGCAATTCCTCGATTTTCAGCTTTGTATCGGGGGCAAGAATGCCAAAAGAAATATCCCGCCGGACCTGATCTGCCAGCAGATTAACAACCGTTGCAGATTCTTCTTTTTGACGACCAAACAAGGCTTTCTCCAAGATTGACAAAAATTTCCAATATTTTGGCGAGGCGCGTCAAAAGTTGCAAGAGAAAAGTGATGATTGTCACGCAAGGCTGGTTTTATGGTGATGGATTGACTAGCCTTACGGGATGAGATCACCACCCAATCACGCGAAAAGAGGCCAGGATAGTATGTATATTGCAATGAACAGATTTCGGGTGAAAGTCGGGGATGAAGAAGCCTTTGAAGAGATCTGGCGATCTCGTGACAGCAAGTTGCTGGATTTTGACGGCTTTGTTCACTTTGATCTGGTCAGGGGAGCCGAGGCGGAGGGCTTTGTGCTTTATGCCTCCCATGCCGTTTGGCGGGATAAGGAGAGCTTTATTGCCTGGACAAAATCCGAGCAATTCAGGGCCTCTCACAATCGCCCCAAGCCTAAGGTTGGCTATGCTGGCCCGCCGGTTTTTGAAGGCTTTGAAACTGTGGAAGGTCTGTCTATCAGCGCCTGACTAGGGGCCTGACCCTAGGATAATAGCACCGCCTGCTAGCCAAGCTGGCGGTGTTTTTCGTCCATTTTGCACAGAATATCAGCCACCTGATCATTGAGTTCGTCAATGAGGAAGACGGGTGCATGGCCTTGGCCTTTTACCTCAATCACCTGACAATCAGGATGCTGTTTTACCATTTCGCGTGTGGTTTCTTTGGTAAGGATATCAGAAAGCTCGCCGCGCAGGACCAGAACCGGCGCATGGGACATGGCAATAAATTGCGGCCAGGCATTTGGCAGAGGCTGGCTTAAATCCACGCTTTCCAAGGCCTTGGCAATGGCAATGTCGAAATCCCGTGCCGGTCTTCCCTTTTCATTCTTAAAAGTCATATGGGCAAAGCGGTGCCAGTCCTCATCCGAGAGGGCCGGGAACATGCCAAAGTTGGCCGCTTTCATATAATCGATTGCGTCACTCCAGCTTGAGACTGGCTTGGCATTGTTGAGATAGGTTTTAATCCGCGCCAGCCCTTGGGCATTAATAACCGGGCCAATGTCATTGAGCACCGCGCCCGCAATGACGCCGGGGCGCAGGGCGGCAATGGCCATGGTCAAAAGACCGCCCCGTGAGGTGCCAATGAAAATGGCTTCCTCCAGACCTGCCGCGGACAAGGCATGCAGGGCATCATTGGCCTCGGTCAAAATGTCATAATTGGCCGGATTGGAATCATAATCCGATGTGCCGCGCCCGCGACTGTTAAGAATCATCACAAGGCGAGGATTGTCGGGATCCGAGGCCAGCCGTTCGGCCAAGGGGTGAAAGTCCTTTGCGTTGCGCGTAAGACCCGGCAAGCACAGAACGGGCAGGGCCTTGGACAGGCGATCACCGAACATCTCGCCTCGCAAATTGATGCCGTCGCTGGCTGTAAATTCAAAATGCTGGACATTTAAAGACATGTCAGGCTGCAAGATGTCCTGAGCCTCGGTGTCGGACGTGTTTTCATCTGGCTGGGACTGAGAAGAAGAATTGGGCTCGGTCATGTCTTGCTCTTGAATATAGTCAGTATAAGCGGGCGCGCTAGTTGGATGAAATCATCCAATTGGCTGCCGATCTTGCGATTTTCAGGTTGCCCGCGACCCTAGGGCCAGGACCCATTAATTTTGTGCATTCTGCGAGGCCAGTTTTGCGTTCTCACAAGGAGGAAAATCGCGATAATGCGGTGCATTTTCAAGATTTTACGACGGAGTGAGAGCGCAAAAATGCCACGCCCTTCGGGTTTATCTGGAAGCATCCATCTATCAAACCAATGACTTCAGAAAGGGAACCACCCTTACTTTGTCATTGGTCCTTCTATCTGAATACTTCCAGATAAACAGAATGAGACTAAATTAATGGACCCTGACCCTAGCCTTATTTGCTCAGTCTGCCAAGCTAGACTGTTGATGCTTTTCCTTTGAAACAAAGGTGCATGTGGGAGGTTCCGAGGCACAAGCACAAGGGGGCGAGCCCATTGTCGCTTTTGGCTTGTGTGCCGCTTTTAATCGGGGCGGCCGCGTTTCAGATCCTTGCTGATATCGAGCTTTCTGCCATGAATACGGGCTTCATAGATCTGTAAATTCTCGGTCAGCTTTTTTACATAGTCGCGGGTTTCGGTGAAGGGGATACGCTCGACCCAATCGATGGTATTGACGCGGTTGCTGCGCGGGTCGCCAAAGCGCTTTACCCATTGGGGCGGGCGACCTGCGCCTGCATTATAGGCGGCGAAAGTCATAATATAGGAGCCATTGAAGCGATTGAGCAGGCCCTTGAGATGGTAGCTGCCCAGATTGATGATATATTTGGCGTCTGTGGTCATCTTAGCCTTGGAGAAGCGGACGCCCATCTTTTTTGCGGTCCGTTTTGCCGTGGCTGGCAGCATTTGCATGAAACCGCGGGCATTGGCGCTGGAGACGGCTGCAATGTTAAAGACGCTCTCCTGCTTTGCCAGCGCATAAATCATAGCGATATCCACGCCATTGGTTTTGGCTGAACGCGGAATGACATTAAGCGGAAAGGCCAGTTTGTCTGCTGGCATGCCGCGGCTCAGGGCAATCTGCCCGATTTGTACGGCATTCTGATGCAGGGCATAGCTTTGCGCCAATTGGTGGGCGAGGGCGACTTCCTGCACATTGGGCAGAGTGCGGGCCAAATGGCGAAGCAAGGGGCCGGCGCGCTTGGTGTGGCCGACCTGTTTCAGCCTTTTGACGGCCTGAACCAGTTCGCGGCCGTTAAAGGCGGCTTTTTGCTGGGCCGTGGCGGTGGGGGCGCTGGACAGGCGCAGAGTTTTCTGGCCCAGTTCTTCCAGTGCCAATTGTCCGTAATAGACGGTCGGGTTGGCTGCTGCCTGATAGAATTTAACCGCGTTCGAGCGATTGCCCACCGCTTCCCATGCGCGGCCCTGCCAGTAAAGACCGCGGGATTTGTCGCGCTTGCGCTTGGCTTTTTGCCAGCTCCGCTCAAAATGAATGGCGGCGGTTTTGGCATCGCCAATATAGCGCAGGGAGAAGAAGCCTGCATGAAATTCCGCTTCTGAAATATCCTTGGCGCGCTGGGCGGTGTGCTGGGCGGCAATGCGATAGGCGGTTTTGGCATTGCCCTTATTGAGCATGATGCGCGACAGGAGCCGGCGCTCGATCCACCATTCGCGGTGATTGACCAGCTTTGAGACTCGACGCGGGGCCTTTAGCATCAAGCTAGCTGCTTCATTCTCTTTGCCCTTGCGTCTCAGATACTGGATTTTTGAGAAAAAATATCCCGGGTCGGAACGCATGGAAGATGGGACGGCATTCAGCTTGCTGCCTGCTGATTTGTGACGGCGGATAACCGCAACGCGCGCGTCGACCAGCTTGCCTTGTGCCGCGGTGAGATATTTTTTCATCCGCAAAGCGCCATTGGCTCGCTCGCGATAGAGCAGGTAATCGGCGCGGGCTTTATGATCATTGCGCGTAAGGACTGACCGCAAATTGGCCAAAATGGTTTTTTCCAGTTTGGCATTGAGCTTTTGTCCGCGCCAGATGGGGCGGATGATGCGGCCTGCCTGTTTGGTGCGCCCGACCTTGGCGTTAGAGATGGCAACGGCAATAGCAGCAGATGTGGATTTTGGAATGGACTTGCCAAAGGCGTTGACCATGGGCCGACCAGATGGAAGCTCCCGTGTTGCGGCCTCTTCGATGCGTTTTGCAACGAGGGAACGGCTGGGCCACTGGGTTTTGCGATCGTAAAAAGCTTTGATCTCGGCGGCAGGAAGGCCGCGATACCCGCCGATCGTAAGGATATAAGTCAGAAGGACTTTATCGAGTGAGCGTTTCATACCCTTATGGATGGCCAGAGCGGTTTTGGGCTTGCGCCGTGACAGAGCATCAAGAGCCTGCTTAAGATTGCCGCGCTGGGCCTGAATGCCGTTATTGGTGGCTCTGATTGTTGGCAATTGCGCCCGTGTCGGCGTCGGGGCTTTGGTGACAGGCTGGCTTGGCTGTGCGGTGTTACGCACGGGAGCGAGAGGCGCAAGACCCGGCTTTGTTCTTGGGATGACCGATAGCTGCGCAGGAAAAGAGGCTGGCGGCTGCCCCGACTGGGAGATGACCTGATTGATTGGCGATTGGGGGCCGAGATCAACAGGGGCAGGGGTGCTGATTGGCAAGCCCGGACGCGGCTTGGGCAAAGGCATTGTTTGTGAGAAAACAAGCCCGGGGGTAAGCAAAAGCCCTAGGGATGCAGATGCAAGTGTCTGTTGTATCTTTTTCATATCAGCTTGAATTGTTGATGACTGCCAGTTTAGTAATTATAAACCAAGAATCTTGCACAATTTTGATGAACAAAGCCCTAGCAGCATGTTAAGACTGTGAATTCTTGCATCTCGATAGAGAATGTGGTGATATGTTGCCACATGTCCGGCAATTTGCCGGATTGTTAGGTTAAGTCGTCATTTTGACGAAAAATTTTGGCAATTTGCCGGGTTTGTGGCCTGTGCATTTAGTCATACTGATTTTGACGCAAAGGAAAAGAGTATGTTCAAAGGATCCTGCACTGCGCTTGTCACTCCGTTTCGTGACGGGGCTGTGGATTTCAAGGCCTTTGAGGCGTTTGTCGATTGGCAAATCAACGAAGGGACCAACGCCCTGATCCCTGTTGGCACAACAGGGGAATCGCCAACCCTGAGCCATGACGAACATAAGATGGTTGTTGAAACTTGCGTGAAAGTCGCTGATAAACGGGTGCCGGTTCTGGCGGGGGCGGGGTCAAATTCCACCGCTGAGGCCGTTGATCTGGCACAGCATGCTGAAAAAGCCGGTGCGGATGGTGCCCTTGTTGTTACGCCTTATTACAACAAGCCAAGTCAGGAAGGTCTGTTCCAGCACTTCAAAACTGTGGCCGATTCTGTCTCCATTCCCGTTGTCATTTATAATATTCCGCCGCGTTCCATTATCGACATGTCTGTTGAGACGATGACCCGTCTATATGAGGCATGCGAGAATATTGTTGGTGTGAAAGATGCCACCGCTGATTTGACGCGGGTAACCCAGCAGCGCCTTGCTATGGGGCCGGATTTCATTCAGCTGTCCGGGGAAGATGGTACAGCCCTTGGCTATAATGCCCAAGGTGGTCATGGCTGTATTTCGGTTACCTCCAATGTGGCGCCAAAATTGTGTTCCCAGTTCCAGGCGGCTTGCACTGCCAAGGATTGGGAGAAAGCGCTGGAGCTGCATGATGTGCTCTCGCCGCTGCATCGGGCCATGTTCCTTGAGCCATCCCCTGCAGGGGCCAAATATGGTCTTTCCCTGCTTGGCAAGGTCGAGAATGAAATTCGCCTGCCTATGATGAGCGCAAGTGATGCTGTAAAAGCCGAGATTGAAGCTGCTATGAAGCTTGCAGGTCTGCTCTAATCAGCTTACATGTTGGTGTATGGCACAGAAGAAAAAGAAAAGCGATCCGAACAACCGTGTTGTCGCGGAGAATCGGAAAGCACGGCATAATTATGAGATCGGCGAAGTGATCGAGGCTGGTTTGCAACTGACCGGCACCGAAGTCAAAAGCCTGCGAACAGGCAAGGCCAACATCGCCGAATCTTATGCCTCAGAAGAAAATGGCGAGATTGTCCTGATTAATTCCCATATTGAGGAATATAATCAGGGCAACCGCTTTAATCATGAGCCGCGCCGTCCGCGCAAGCTCTTGCTGCATAAGCGCGAAATCACCAAAATGATCAATGCAGTTCAGCGCGATGGGATGACCATTGTGCCGCTGAAAATGTATTTTAACGACAAGGGTATTGCCAAACTGGCGGTTGCAGTCTCTCGCGGTAAAAAAGCCTATGACAAGCGGCAAGATGCCAAAAAACGCGATTGGCAGCGTGATAAGGCCCGCCTTATGCGCGAGAAAGGCTAGGATCAGAATCCTAGGACTTTTTCTCAAGTTGGGTGAGGGATTGGCGCTGATAGGTGCCGCCCACGGGCCGCGGGAAAGGTCCGCAATTGTCCGGCACATTTGCATTTCTTACTGAAGATAGGCGCAAAATTTCGCAATCTTGCCTATTTGAGGAAAAGGGGGAAAACCCCTAAATACATCTGGCGTTTTGAAAAAATGCTTCTATAAAGATGACACTTCCATGACGCGGGGTGGAGCAGCCCGGTAGCTCGTCAGGCTCATAACCTGAAGGTCGCAGGTTCAAATCCTGCCCCCGCAACCAATTTAACTTGCTGAATCTCTGAATTCAGATTTTCCTCCCTAAAATTAGAGTGTTGAGCACTGCTTTTATCGTCTTGCTTGCAAGAAAGATGAAGGATTCTGGTCAGATCTCCGTACAAGTCGACGATTAAGGTGCTTTCGTCCTCATTGGGGCTCAGGACGATGTGATCAATCAGTTTCCGAATGATTCCTATCGATTCTCCACGATGCTCAGGCTCATTCAGCGACTGAATTAGATTTTGAATTTCTTCATGATAACGCAGCCCCATATTGGGGTGAATTAAGACTGGGGCCTCCTCGGTGTTTTCAAGCAGGGCTTCCAATTCTCTTTGACGCGCTGAAAGCGAGTTCACTCGATCCTTTAGTTTGGAAGGATCGAAGCCTTCACAAATCTGATCGACCAGACGCTCCAGCATTCTGTCGTTTTTCTCGAACTCTGCACGATAGCCTGTGATTGCGGCATTCCGTTCAATGCGGAGTTTATTGATATGCGATGTATATTCATTACAGAACTCACGACAAAGCTCAGGCTTCATCAATCGCTTTGTCAGCGCAGAGAGTACCAATTCTTCAATACGCTTGATGCTGATGCTTCGTCGGTTGGCACAAGTGCCTTTATTCCTTGCCGTTGAACAGCCAAAATGAGTTGCAGAAATCTTGGAAAATCCGCCACCACATTCACCGCATTTCATGAGGCCTGAAAACAAGCTTTTCGGGCGTTGACACTTCCAGAATTCGCTTGATTTGCGCTCTAGGCTTTTTTGCTTGGTTTTTGCTTTGTCCCATAGCTCTTGATCTATGATCCGCAATTCTGGCACATCGACAATAACCCATTCGCTTTCTGGGTTATGACGAGCTTCCCGTTTTCCAGTGTCTGGATTTTTTATGTATCGCAATTTGTTCCAGATAGACTGTCCGATATATAGCGGATTATTGAGGATACCGTTGCCGCGTTTCCGATTTCCGTTAATCGTGGACTGCCCCCACTCACGTCCACGTGGGCCGGGAACTTTTTCTGCGTTGAGATCCGCAGCTATGGACTTGGGAGACTTACCATTCACATAGTCTTTGAATATGCGTCGAACCACAGCAGCTTCAGCATGATTGATTTTACGCTCACCCTTTACTGGCTCACCTTGTGATGTGATTGCACGTATGCTGTCATATCC
>JAOAQZ010000033.1 GCA_025210795.1 Cohaesibacter sp.
CGATATTATCGCGGCGAACAGTTGCAAGCACATTGGCCGCCTGCTCCCCACCCATCACGGAAATACGGCTATTGGGCCATGAGAAAAGGAAACGCGGGCTATAAGCGCGGCCACACATACCATAATTGCCCGCCCCGTAAGAGCCACCGACAAGCACGGTAATTTTGGGCACATTGGCACAGGCAACAGCAGTCACCAGCTTGGCACCATCCTTGGCAATACCGCCCGCTTCATAATCACGACCAACCATAAAGCCGGTGATATTTTGCAAGAAGAGCAACGGGATGCGGCGCTGGCAGCAAAGCTCGACAAAATGCGCGCCCTTTTGCGCACTTTCAGAAAAGAGAATGCCATTATTGGCGATAATCCCAACGGGAATGCCAAAAATATGCGCAAAGCCGGTCACAAGCGTTGTGCCATAGCGCGCTTTAAACTCATCAAACTCGGACCCATCAACCAAGCGGGCAATCACTTCGCGAATGTCATATTGTTTTTTAAGATCAGCAGGCACCACCCCTTCCAGCTCAGAAGGATCATAGCGTGGCTCTTTTGGCTCGCGCAGCTCGATATCAATGTCTTTGCGACGGTTGAGATTACTAACGACCGAGCGGGCAATCTCCAGCGCATGGCTATCATTAAGGGCATAATGGTCAGCCACGCCAGAAGTTTTGGTGTGCACATCAGCACCGCCCAGATCTTCTGCAGAGACAACCTCGCCCGTTGCGGCCTTAACAAGCGGAGGACCTGCAAGGAAGATGGTGCCCTGCTCTTTAACGATAATGGTCTCGTCAGACATGGCAGGTACATAGGCCCCACCAGCGGTGCAAGACCCCATGACAACAGCAATCTGGGGAATGCCCATGGAAGACATGGTCGCCTGATTAAAGAAGATCCGCCCGAAATGCTCCTTATCAGGGAAAACCTCGGTCTGCTGAGGCAGGTTGGCCCCGCCAGAATCAACCAAATAGATACAGGGAAGATTATTTTCCTTGGCCACTTCCTGCGCACGCAGATGCTTCTTCACAGTCATGGGATAGTAAGTCCCACCCTTGATCGTCGCATCGTTACAGACGATCATGCATTCGCGGCCTTCCACACGGCCAATGCCGGTGATCAGACCCGCGCCATGAATGGCGGCATCATACATCTGATTGGCAGCCAGAGGAGACAGCTCAAGGAAAGGCGCGCCGGGGTCAAGCAATTTCATAACGCGATCACGAGGCAGCAACTTCCCACGAGCCAGATGACGCTGACGAGCCCGCTCATTGCCACCCATGGCAGCTTCTGCCCGCTTGGCATTAAGATCATCCACCAATTCCTGCATTTCTTTTTTGTTGTTCAAAAAATCAGCAGAATCAGACCGGATTTCAGATTTGAGAACCGCCATAACGCCCCCTCTTTCAATCACTTACTGGGCCAGGTCATAAAAACCATAGCCCTCCTCACCGTAAAATTTGACCCCACTATACACAACTTACGGAAAAGAATAAAGAATTTTAAAGCATCTTACGTTAACTGCTTTAGTTGTAAACACCTCAACCATCCATGACCACCAAGCAGACTAACACAGGAAAAGCATAAGAAAACAGGAGCGCAGACAAGAAGGATGTAAAACGACCACTCAAATCTGCCCCTCAGATACCAGCCTTTGCATCAGTTCGGCATTAAACAAACTGTATATCAGGCCAGATCTTCTGGATGCCTAGCGGAACACAGCCTTGTTTAAACAATGATACCTATTCTCTTCGGACCATCCCGACCGAAGTAAGCTCAACCGGGCCACCCGCTTCTTGCCAAGCCCCAAAGCCCCCTTCAATATGGGCAACGGGACTCAGCCCCATTTTCTGCATTTGCAAAGCGGCGAGAGCACTGCGCCAACCACCGGCGCAAAAGAAGATATAGCTTTTATCCTGATCAAATATATCCCGGTGATAGGGACTGTCAGGATCAACCCAGAATTCCAACATACCGCGAGGGGCATGAATGGCACCGGGAATCCGCCCCACCTGGTCAAGCTCACGAATGTCGCGAATATCAATAAAGACATGCTGTGACGACTGCAAAAGAGGAATAGACTCGGCGGCCCCCAACGTCTCAATCTCTCGCTCCGCCTCAATCAATAGCTGTTTATATCCAACTTTAATTGTCTGCCCCATGCTCCCTCACCTCCCCGCAATTGGCCCTTTAAGATGCCATCGTTTGCGAGGCGAGGCAAAAAATCAAGACACCAAAATGTGAGGAAGACAAAGGCCAGTAAGGCAAAGCACGCAAAAGCATCAGACCCAAAGGGCCAAAAAAAAGCGCGGGTCATGCACCCACGCTTGATCTTGTTCTTGTCACACCCCCAAGGGGCACTAATCAGGAAGCCGCAATTGCAGCGGTTTCAAAAGCCCCAAACAGGTAAACAATGGCCAGAACAGCACCCAGTGCCAGCACGGCTTTCATTGTTACCCCCCAACAAGAAACTTCAATTTCGTTGTCCATGTAACCTCGTTCGTCCAGGACGCTTGTTAGCCGATAAATCGATACTGGAGATCGGCGCTAGAGGCCTCTTGTTAACGCCCTCGTAAGAATTAGGCAACAATTAAGGCATGCATTTATTGCAACCCTCCCATGCGCAATCAGATGGGCTTGATATATCAAGCCTCTATCAAGCTCGTTTCCTGTGGGCTAAAGTTGGGCAACAAGGGCTTGTCCGCCCGTTTTCTGCGCTTTTTCGCATCCGGATTGAAAAATGAATCAGTTGTCATCACTCGATATAGCCGCCCTCGTATGGTTTATTCTGTTCTGGGGAGGCTTTTCTTTTGTTGTTGATAGCAGCCCTTTAAAAAGGAAAACTCTTTCCTACTACATGAATCAGCATCGCATGCGCTGGATGCGCGCTCTTGCCGCCAGAGAATTAAGAATGGTGGATACCGCCATTATCACCGGCCTGCAAAATGGCACGGCCTTTTTTGCCTCCACCTCTTTGCTGGCAATTGGTGCAGGGTTTGCACTGCTCAATTCATCGGATCTGGCGTTGCAAATCTCCCGCGATCTGGATTTACCGCTTGAAGCCACCCGTGCCTTGTGGGAAGCAAAGGTTCTGGCCCTGGTCACCCTTTATATCTATGCCTTCTTCAAATTTGGCTGGTCCTACCGCCTGTTCAACTACACATCCATCCTGATTGGTGCCTTTCCCCCTCCCGCTCAGCGAGAAAGCAAAGAGATGCAACAAGCCATCATTCAGGCCGCAGAGGCCAATTCGCTGGCCGGGCGCCATTTTAATCAGGGCCTAAGGGCGTTTTTCTTTTCATTGGGCCTATTCGCCTGGTTCATACATCCAGTGCTTTTTATGGCGGTCACCACCTATATCGGCCTTGTTTTGCTGCGTCGCCAGTTTTTCTCTCGCTCCCAAAAAATCTCGTCCCATATGACCGAGCTGGAGGAGGCAGACATAATAAAGAGTAGCAAAAGCTGACAGGCGTAAATGGATATTTGACCTCTCTTGCCAATCAAGGCAGGATGGATTGCTTTCCCTATGCGATTTCGCTTTCTAATGCCGCAACATATCCTTGCATTTGGCTAACCGGCGAAAGGCGCAACCAATATCAGCCCAAGCCATCACAGGACGATTATGACTGATGCCATCCGCAAACCGACAGTGCCCGATATTGCCGGACTTCTTTTCCTGACCATTGTCTGGGCATCAGCATTTCTGGCCATCAAGGTCGCGGTGCCGCAAACCGGTCCGGTATGGCTGGCCACCATTCGTGTGGTCATCGGCTTTCTGGTCTTGCTGCCATGGGCGCTTTATCGCGGCATCATCCTGCCCAAAGGCTTAAAGGCTTGGCTTGTCATCCTGTTTTTCTCCGCTCTTAATGTCACCGTTCCTTTTTTGCTGATTTCCTGGGCGGAGCTGACCATCAGCGCCGGGGTTACCTCACTTCTTCTTGGGTCAGGCCCCTTGCTTGCCCTGATCCTTGCCCATTTCACCACAGATGACGACAAGATAAGCTGGCCAAAACTGCTTGCCATTGCCTTTGGCTTTACCGGCATTGCGCTTGTTGTTGGCGGGCAAGCGCTTGATGATGTGGGCAATACCGCCCTTCTCTCGCTGGGGGCGGTCCTGCTGGCATCGCTCTGCTACGCCTTATCGGGGGCACTTGTTCGCAAAATCACCGACATTCCGCCCACCCGCCTTGCAACGCTCGTTCTCGGGCTTTGCAGCATCCAGCTTCTTGTCTTGGGATTTTCAGGCGGTCTGCCGGACTTTTCTCAGGTTGACCAAAAAGCCTGGATCAGCCTTCTCTATCTAGGCCTACTCCCCACCGGCGCTGCCACCATCCTGCGCTATATTCTTATCCGCACCGTTGGCGCCAGCTTCTTTGCACTGGGGCTTAATATGATTCCCGTCTTTGGTGTCATTCTCGGAGCTATCGTCCTGTCAGAAAGTGTGGGGCTTGAAATCTGGGGAGCGTTGGCACTGATCGTCACGGGCCTCTTCATCTCCCGCATTCCAGCAGGCAAAAAGCCCTCAGCTGATACAGCACGCTAGCCCTTTCCCTTGCCCGGAAAAAGGCAACAAAAAAGGCCGGACAAGCCGACCTGAAGATGAGGAGGAACTGATATCCTATTGTTATTTATCGGGGGGATATCATTTTCTGGGAGAGAGCGTGTGCAGCAAGACCATACCCCGCTGCACACTTATGACAGGAAAGCCAAATCGCCTTAAGCTGTTGCGTTAAACAGCTCGCGGCCGATTAGCATCCGGCGGATCTCGGACGTGCCAGCGCCAATTTCATAAAGCTTGGCATCGCGCAGAAGACGACCGGTTGCATATTCGTTGATGTAACCATTACCGCCCAAAATCTGGATGGCGTCCAGCGCCATTTGCGTTGCCTTTTCAGCAGAGATCAAAATCGCACCAGCAGCATCCTGACGGGTGGTCTCACCCCGATCACATGCTTGCGCAACCTGATAAACATAAGAGCGGCAGGCATTCATATTCACATACATGTCAGCAATTTTGCCCTGCATAAGCTGGAAGGTGCCGATCGGCTTACCGAACTGCTCACGCTCATGGATGTAAGGCATAACAATGTCCATGCAGGCCTGCATAATGCCCAGAGGGCCGCCTGACAATACGGTGCGCTCATAATCAAGGCCGGACATCAAAACGCGAACGCCTTTATTCAGTTCACCAACCACATTCTCGGCGGGCACTTCGCAATTTTCAAAAACCAGCTCACCAGTGGTAGAGCCGCGCATGCCCAGCTTGTCCAGCTTCTGGGCAACTTTAAAGCCCGGCATGTCCTTTTCAATCAGAAAAGTGGTGATGCCTTTTGGACCGGCTTCCGGATCGGTTTTTGCGTAAACCAAAAGAACATCAGCATCCGGCGCGTTGGTGATCCACATTTTGGAGCCATTCAGAACGTAATGATCGCCTTTTTTCTCGGCCCGCAGCTTCATGGAGACCACATCAGAGCCAGCACCCGGCTCGGACATAGCAAGAGAGCCAACATGCTCACCTGAAATCAGCTTGGGCAGATATTTTTCTTTCTGCGCTTTGGTGCCGTTCCGGTTCAGCTGGTTGATACACAGATTGGAATGCGCACCATAAGACAGACCAACAGAGGCAGAAGCGCGGGAGATTTCTTCAACCGCAATCACATGCTCCAGATAGCCCATGCCAGCGCCGCCAAATTCTTCCGGCACTGTAATACCAAGAAGACCCATATCACCCATCTTGTTCCAGATTTCGCGCGGGAAGGCATCATTTTTATCAATATCAGCCGCAATAGGCGCAAGTTCATCGGCGGCAAAAGCTGCAACCGCGTCGCGCAACATATCGGCGGTTTCGCCCAAATTGAAATTGAACATCAGACCACTCATCATATTCTCCGTCTGTCTTCTAGCCGCCTGGTCCCGCCAAGGCCGCCCATCTGTTTCTTTGTAAGTCTAAAAAAGGACAGCCCTTACGGCTCGAGCCCCTCAGCCCGCACCATTGTAAAAAGTCCTGTGGCAACATGGATTTCGCTATCATCTTGATAGGCATAGACATCGCCGCGGCAGATGGTCAGCATCTTGCCCGGCTTTAAAACCCGCCCCTTGGCAACAAGTTTGCTGCCTTGGGCCGGATTTAAAAGATTGATCTTGAATTCGCTGGTAAGAACACCGTCTCCCACACCAAAAAGGGAGAAAGCCGCATAGCCTGCAGCACTGTCTGCGATGGTTGTGGTCACGCCAGCATGGAAAAAGCCATGCTGCTGCTGCAACCCATCGCGCGCCGTAAGAGTGATGTCCACTTCACCCGGCGCAATATGCGTAATCTCGCCGCCAAGCATTTCCAAAAAGCTCTGCTTACCAAAACTGGCCAGCACCCGCTCCTTAAAATTGCTCGCTCTTGCTTCAAATTGAGCCAAGTCCCCTCCCCAGGACTTACACCATCAGCTTGATCAGTCGCCTAATTCTGACAAACGGGTGCGGCAACTATCCTCCACCGCATCCAGCTCGGCGATTGTTTCTTCAATATCGACCAGCTTCTGGCGCAGGTCCTTTCTGCGCGCGTCAATTTTCTCCATCAGCATGGTGAGCTGTCCAGCTTCACCAGGAGGTTGGCGATACATGTCAATCACTTCGCTAATCTCACCCAGAGAAAGCCCAAGCCGCTTGCCCCGCAAGATAAGCTTAAGCCGTGTCCGGTCACTGGGACGATACAGCCGCTGCCGTCCACGTCGCACGGGTTTAATCAGGCCTTCATCTTCATAAAAGCGCAAGGTGCGAGTGGTGAGCCCAAACTCATGGGTCAGCTCAGTAATTGTCAGATAGTCAGCCATTCAACCTCCGGCCTCAATTAAATATACCTATTACGTAAAAGTCAATAGCGATATATTTATCAATAAATATCAATAAATTATCGGATTTGACCCTAATTCAAACAGAATCACAAGGGGTCGTTGGGCCAAATGCCCGCCGTCCCCAGTTCCACCACATTGTCAAATGGATCCCTGAAATAAAGGCTCGTGCCCCCGCCGGGCCATTCCACTCGGCTTTCAAGCGCGATCTTATGGCCCTCTAAATGCTCAATCCATGCATCAATGGTGTCAATGGCAATCCGAAAAGCAAAATGCCCAGGCCCATCGGCGCGATGCCCCGGCACCAAAGCTCCTCTTACCATAACATCCTCGTCACAAGCCCCGCGCAGGCACACCAACAACGCTTGCGTCGGTGCCACGTCATAGGCCGAGACACGCGCCCCTTCCATCATCCGCGTCAAGCCAAGCACCCCATGATAGAAATCATGAGCCTGCTCCATGTCATCAACATAGACGGGCGTTTCCAGCACAGAGAGAATCTGTGGTCCCAAAGCCCCCTCCCAATTGCGTTTCAAAGTCCATTTAGACCTTGATATTAAACGCAAATGCGAAAGACAGCAACGTAAGGGGAAGTCAATAATTCGTCATAGTGGGAAAGAGAAGACTGCGTCAAATTAATGCAAACCACCAAGCCGCCAAGCCAAGGAAGGCGAAAAAGCCGATCACATCAGTGACGGTGGTAATAAACACACTGGAAGCCACAGCTGGATCCGCTCCCAGTTTTTCTAGCCCAAGCGGGATCAAAATGCCCGAAACGCCAGCAAAAAACAGATTGATGATAAGGGCGATACCAATCACCAGCCCAAGGTCGATATTCCCGAACCAAAGGCCTGCAATGCCGCCAACAATCACCGCAAAGGCCGCGCCATTAACGAGCGCTACCATCACCTCACGCGAGACAACCCGCATCATATTAAAGCTGTCAATTTCCTGAGTAGCCAAAGCCCTTACCGCAACGGTCATGGTCTGGGTCGCCGCATTTCCCCCCATGGAGGCGACGATGGGCATAAGCACCGCCAGCGCCACCATTTGCTCAATGGTGGTATCAAACAAGGCAATCACCCAAGAGGCAAAAACCGCTGTCAGCAAATTGACCGCAAGCCACGTAAAGCGCGAACGCACCGTCTCGAACACCGTATCGGTAATCTCTTCGTCGCCCACACCGCCCAAACGTTTGATGTCCTCTTCTGCCTCTTCATTGATCACATCAACAATGTCATCAATGGTGAGTACGCCCACAAGGCGTTCACTTTCATCCACCACGGCTGCTGACAGCAAGTCATAGCGCTCAAACAGGCGCGATGCTTCTTCCTGATCTTCTTCCGCAGTCACATAATGGCGCATCTCATCCATGATTTCAGAAATCTTGGTGGGACGGCGCGAGCGCAGCAACGTATCCAGCGAGACCGACCCCAGCAGACGATGAGCGGGATCAATCACAAAGATCTGGTTGAACTCATCAGGCAGATCAATGGTTTCGCGCATGTAATCAATGGTCTGACCAACGGTCCAAAAGGGAGCAACCGCGATGAACTCGGTTTGCATCCGGCGGCCGGCAGAATCTTCAGGATAATCCAGACTGCGCTTAAGCTGGATGCGCTCCATATCAGGAAGCTGGGCGAGGATCTCTTCGCGATCCTCTTCTTCCATATCTTCCAGAATGCTGACCGCATCATCGCTATCAAGATCGCGAACCCCTTCCGCAACCATATCATTGGGAAGGGCATCAACAATCTTGAGGCGAAGGGAATCATCAAGCTCGGTCAGAGCTGTAAAATCAAAGTCTTCAGCAAGCAGATCAAGAAAGGCCTGACGATCTCTGGGCCCCAGGGCCTCGATCAGATCGCCCATATCCGCTTCATGCAGATCTTGCGTCAGCTCAAGCAGATGCTCGCGATCTTCGCGCTCAATGGCTTCTTCAACTTGATCAAAGAATTCCTGTGCAATCAAACCGCGCTCATCGCGCACGTCCAGCTCAGGGGACAGGGGACTGTCTGTTGGAATTTCGTCCTGCATCCACCTCCCCTTTCTGGCTATTGATTCACCGTTAGCTCTTCTTGTGCCCGAAAGAGCACGGGTATCGCAAGCCTGTTTTACCCAAGGCCGCGATTTTCAAGCACAAATGGGCTAAATGGCATCATTCCCACCCTCGCGTGACGAATGAATGACGCAGATAGGCCGCCCACTCATATGGCAGTTTTCTCCCCAAAAAGCTGAACCTTTTAAGGGACGATGATATACATCGTCCCAAGTCTTGTATCGGGAGCAGCATGCAAGGTCTCATAGACGCTTAACTCGTTGGCTCTCAAAACAAACTTTTGAGGAATATGGTCAAAACGATCAAGAAAATAGCAATCATTATTCTCAATCACCGCGCCATAATTTTCCGGAGCAATGCCAAGTTTCTGGATTTTCAGCGCCAGCTTAAGTGTGCGGCAGGCAAAGACATCATCACGCTTGACCAATTGCCCAATCTCATAGCGCTCAGAAGCAATAGAAAGAGATGACATGGCAAGAGAAGCCGCAAGGAACATAAAAAGCATCGCGACAAGGCCGACTGAAGCATACAACAACCGTTCAGACATCATACCCGCCCTTCCCTGTTAAGAAGACTTATTTGCTAACAATAACGCGCCCGATCATATCGTCACTTTCCCAGTGTGGACCGCACAGATAGGGGAATTCGCCAGTAGCAAAATCGAAGGTCATTTCCATTTTTTCTTCTGGGAACAAGCGCTCATCTTCTTCACGGCCCGCTTCCTTAAACCAGGTTGAATGGCTGGTGCGTTTATCGACATTGATCCAGCGGACAGTCTCCCCAAGCTTGATGTCGATCACTTCGGGGCAGAAGGTATATTTATACATCATCACAACGCGAACATCTTCATCAGAAGGCTTTTTGCCATAAAGCTTCTCATAGCGCTTTTCAGCTTTGCCGCAAATCTTGGCAATTTTTGCAGGATCACGCTTGGATTCAAGGCGCATCTCTTCTGCCTGTGCCCCCATACTGCCCGCAACAAAAACGGCACACGCCAAGGAGGACAGCCCGCCAGCCAATTTTGCCAAACCTTGTATTTTCATGATAGATCCTCCTTAGCAAAAACGCATACAGAGCGCAGGAACGCCCCTCGCCCATACCTTTGATTGTCGCGGCGGCCACTCGAACGACACGCGTTCGAAAAGAGCCTGCCATTTTAGCTATGTCCTATAACTATGCCACATTCATGGCTCCATCCCCTATAGAACAAAAGAAAATGGCCGGGAAATCCCCGGCCATTTTCATCTTTGCTTTGAAAGCTTGAGGCTTACTTGCCAACCACGTTGATCTCGGCCTCAGGATTATCAAGCGCCAGCTTGTATTCCAGTGAGACATGGTGGAAGCGAGCAGTGGTGTAATCGTCATGGATCGCAAAGCCAACGGTGTAGGTTTTGCCAGGCTCCAGAGCGATATCGCCAGGTCCAGAGGCTTTGAGAGGACGCTTGAGAACCACTGTCCAGGTATCCCCTTCCAGTTTGCCTTCAGCCATCACGCTCTTGGCTTCATCAACCTTGCGCTCGGCAAGGATAGAGCTGTTGATGCCACCGACTTTCGGGACGTAGCGCATCAGATCCATAAAGGCGCCGTTTGCCATCTGTCCGTCCAGATCACCCTGGTCTTTCAGTTTTTCCCAACCACCACGTTTCTTACCGCGGCGGCCTTTGACTTCAACCTTGGTGCGAGATTCGGCCAGATATTTGGTCACGCCATCTTTAAGGTCGATCCGTTCGCCAGCTTCTGGGAATTTGGCGATGTCTTCCTCTTTAGGAGCGTGAGGCATATAGCGGCTGTCATGGTGACAAGTTGCCCAACAACCAGCCTGTTCAACAAGCTTGATATCGTTACCGGCAATCATCATGGCTACCTTGACCTCGTTTTCAGGATCCATTTTGCCACCATCGACAAATGGAACCGGATTATGAGGGCCATTTTCCCACTGCATGCGAACATAGAGATTTTCCGCATCGTGAGTTGCCTGCACGATCATATCGATATGACCACGCTTGCCCGGGATCGGGGTTTCTTCTGCCTTCTCGCCAGAGACGATCTTGGCACCCATTTCCTTAAGCTCTTTGGCATGACAGGTTGTGCAGCGATCACCGGCTTTCGTCACAGGGCGAGCGCCACCGTGATTCTTGCCGTACTGAACCCACTCAAAGGAAGCTTGCCCCGGGTAGAAGAGTGTCATGCTCTTCTCATCAACTGCATTCCAGTCAATGTTACCGGCAATGCTATCACCCGATGGTGCAGCAGCGGCAGCAGCTGAACCACCAGAAGCAGCGGCAGCAGCCTTGGCCTGTTCCTTGGCAACAGCAGCTTCAACAGCCTTGGCAATCTTGGCTTTGATAGCATCAGCGGCAGCTTTTTTAGCTTCTTCTTCGGCTTTTGCCTGCTCGGCTTCAATCGCTTCGATTTTCTTCAAGCTGGCAAGATAGGTTTCAGGAACCTCACGAACGAAATCAGGATTTGGCGCTTCCAGAGCTTCCAGCTCTTCATCGCTCAGCTGATCACGAATATTCTTATGTGCAATACCTTTATGGCAATCGATACAGGTCTGGCCTGTTTCAAAGGCATTCAGGTGCTGCTTACGTGCCCGTGGTTTCTGGAACTCAGGAGCCATGCTTTCAAAGTTATGACAGTTGCGGCATTCGCGGCTGTCAGTCGCTTTCATGGTGCTCCAGACGCGCTTGGCGAGGTAAAGACGCTTGGCTTCAAACTTCTCTTTGGTATTGATAGTACCGGTGAGTTTGCCCCAAACTTCTCTGGAAGCCTCTACCTTACGAACCATCTTATGGACCCAAGGATCCGGCACGTGACAATCAGAACAGGTAGCGCGAACGCCTGTACGGTTCTGATGGTGAATTGTTGGCTTATATTCTTCATAGACAGTATTCTCCATCTCATGACATGAGATACAGAATTCCATCGTATTGGTGGCTTCCATTGCAGTGTTGAAACCACCCCAGAAAATAATACCGAAAACAAAGAACAGACCCGCCCCAGTCAGCGGAACGCCGAAAATCAGGGTGCGCTTAAGCCAGGCACTCATGCCTTTCTTTTCTGCATCTTGTGTGGAGTTTTCGGAATTGTCAGACATGATGTCCTCCGCGTCCTGTAACGGCCCTGCGGATCAGTCCCTCTCCATCAGGTGGCGGAACTGTTTATCCTTCAAGGCCAATGGCCCTTATGCCATTTCATTGGAAATGGACTGAGAAAAAGAAGGCGGGGAAATCCCCGCCTTCTCAAAGACAGAAGGTCAACTTACGTTACGTGGTGTGCACGGTTGTAAACGTTGAACTTACCGGTTGGTGCGAAGAAGCCTTTAATGCGTGTTTTCTCTTCGAGAGTTTCAGCGTCAAAGACTACGATCTCACCATTTGGCTCAAGGCTGGTAGAACGGTTCCAGATGGATACCCAAACTTCAGAGCCGTCAGCGTTGAACTCGGAGTGAACCACAGCGTAACCAGGCTTGTCGGTCAGCTGCATGGTTTTCACGATTTCACGGGTCTCTTTAGAGATAACCTGAATGGACTGTTGTACTTCAGGATCCGGATGTTTGGTTTGGTCAGCCCATACATACTTGCTCTTCGGATGGGTACGAATGAACAGGCCAGGACCGTCAGTTTCTACAGTGTAGCAAACTTTCCAAGCTTGATCTGGATGACCTTTAGGATCGTTACCCCATACAGTCACAGTACCTTCACCGAGGTGAGTGGTGCCGCCAACAGGGCCACATTCTTTATCGATCCAGTTAGCACCTGGACCTGGATGAGGCAGCTTGCCAACATCGATGGTCGCTTCGTGCTTCGCAGTTTTCGCGTCAACAACAACCATCTGGTTGGATGCGTTCGCAGCAATCTGGAAGTACTGGGAAGTTGGATCAAAGAAGCCGTCATGCAGGAACTTGGAAGTGTCCATCTGGGTGATTGCAAGGTTTGCAACATCGTCCAGATTAACCTGCCACATCTGACCCAGCTCTTTCATGGAGACCAGAACGTCGTTTGTGTTAGGTACAGCATAGATAGCAGCAACACGGGACTCTTCAACATAATCGCCGCTTACGCTTACACCGCGGGAAGAAACAACTTTCTTCGGTTCCATGGTTTCTGCGTCAACGATTACGAAGTGTGGAGGCCAGTAACCACCGCCAACGATGTATTTGCCATCGCCAGATACGGCAACGTCACGAGCATCGTAAGCAACCTGAACTTCAGCTACGCGCATTTTGTCAGGAGTCTGCCACAGATCGATTTTGGTCAACTTGCCATCACGACCCATTGTGTACCAGAAACGGCCTGGATCTTTAGCAGCACCTTCCATAGTGGATTTTTCAGTGCCTTTGATCACGTGCACAGCATAGCCAGTATCAAGGTGAGCAACGATTTCGTGCTTGTCACCATCAACGATAGCCACTTTACCAGCATCACGCTCGATCACAACGAAGAAGTTTTCCCAGTTGCGGCCATGCATAGGCTTGGTTGGATAGTCTTTAGGATCAACATAGATTTTCATGCGATCCTTCATCAGAGCCAAAGACATCTCTGGTGGCTTTGGAGCCTCCAGCTGGATGTATGTTGCCATGTCTTTGATCTGCTGTGGCGTCATGATGTCGTCGAAGTTGTTCATGCCACCTTCGGTACCGAGGGCAATGATTTTTTCGAGACGTTCTTGACCAAGCTTCTTGGTTTCAGCTGGCTCAAGGTTTTTACCAGTAGCACCTTTACGAAGCACGCCGTGACAACCAGCACAACGCTGGAAGTACAGTGTTTTTGAGCTTTCATAAGCTTCTGCAGAAAGCTTTGGCTCTTCAGCCAGAGCAGCCCCAGGAAGGGCGAAAGAAGCAGCGAATGGAAGAGCAACAGCAGAAAGCAGAGCTGTTTTTCTCATAAATGACTTAGGGTTCATGTCGTTCTCCCCGACAAACCGGACCAGGCAAGATTAAATATTGTTCATGTAGCCTGATCCTCCCTTGATGATCGTCAAGACCCCTAAGTTCCTGTCATCTCACGCATCTCCACACCCATTCAAAAAGCCAGAAAAACAGCAGAAAACAGCCAATTAAAAAGAGTTATTCGGCGTAAAAATTCACAAAATCAATTTCCCCACACCTGCAAATCAGCAAATGGAAATGCTCACATTTTTGATCTATCTCAAAAACAGAAATGGCGAGTCGAATTCCATCGCTCACCATTTAAAATCAAAAATTGAAGAAAACCCTCTAGCTCCGCGAGCGCAGCTTTCTTTTTGCTGAAGCCTTGCGCCGATTTGCACTACGTTGGGCAGCTCTCTTCTCCTGTATGCTTTTTTTACCGGCAGATTTGGAAAGTGCCCCCTTTTCTACAAAACCTCGCCCCTTCTCGCTCTCATTTGAAGAAGGCTTGCGACGCTTCCGCTTGACAGGAGGCACATCAGAAATTGGAGACCAACTGCCCTCACCCTCGTTGGAGGACTTGCGCCCAGCCCCCTTGCCTGTTCGGGCAGGTCGCTTTGCAGAGCTGTGATTCGGCTGGCCCGATGACCGGCTAGCCCCGCGCCCGGCCTTTGCTGAGCGGCCAACAGAAGATCCGCCGCGCCTGACCGGTTTGGCACCAAATTTCTTGATGTCCTCATCTGTGGGGCGCGTTCCCGAGGCAATGTCGATCTCACCTCCAAGGAGCTTCTCAATTTCTGCAAGCAAATGCATATCGGCCGGACGACAAAAGCTTATAGCCTCCCCTTCCGCGCCTGCGCGGGCCGTACGGCCAATCCGGTGGACGTAAACTTCCGGCACGTCCGGCAAGTCATAATTATAAACATGGCTCACTCCGGAAATATCAATCCCCCGTGCCGCCACATCTGTTGCGACCAGAATATTGGCCTCCCCACTTTTAAAATCGGCAATAGCTTTATCCCGCTGTGCCTGACTTTTGTTGCCATGCACCGAAGTTGCCGCAAACCCTGCGCTGACGAGAACATTTTTAAGTTTTTCAGCACCGCGTTTGGTTCTGGCAAACACCAAGGAGACACCACCCTCATGCTCAAGCAGGCAGTTCTTAAGAAAATCCACCCTGTTCTGCGTGCCAATATAATGAACAGATTGGCGAATCTTGTCCGCAGCCTTGCCCGGAGGGGCCACCTCAATTCGAACCGGCTTTTGTTGATAATCTCGGGACAGTTTGCCAATCGGCCCCGGCATGGTGGCAGAGAATAGAAGCGTCTGCCGAGGGGCTGTCAAAAGCTTGGAAAGCTGACGGAGCACATGAATAAAGCCCAAATCGAGCATTTGGTCTGCTTCATCCAGCACCAGAACCGAGACTTGATCGAGGCGCAACGCCTCCCGCTCATGCAAATCCATCAGGCGACCCGGGGTCGCCACCAGAATATCCGCTCCCTTGGAGAGGAAAGCCATCTGCCGATTGATTGAGGCTCCGCCCACAACACTTAAGATCCGCAGACCACTGTCGCAGCCATAAAGCTTGAGATTTTCGGCAATCTGATTAACCAGCTCCCGCGTAGGGGCAAGAATCAGCGAGCGAACAATCTTTTCGCTTGCTCGCTCATCGCTCTGCATCAGCCCTTGCAGCAATGGCAACCCAAAGGCCGCTGTTTTGCCCGTGCCCGTTTGCGCCAATCCCAAAACATCTTTGCCTGCAAGGATAAGCGGAATGGCTTTCTCCTGAATAGGAGTGGGAGCATCATAGCCCGCCCCTTCAATCGCTTGTAAAAGGCTGTCGGAGAGTTCCAGATGGGAAAATCCAGTCACATTCATATCCTTATCTGCACTGCCATGGGTCGGTCATAGCGGGCCATCTTCAAAAGCAGCATGATCAGGCGCAACACGCAGTTATAACGCCAATAGCTATGACCACCAAAAATGCGAAACAATCAGATATCAGACCTGAGCCAGAAGATAAATACGTACAAAAATAAAGCCCTGAGGCTTATTTGCCCTCAAGGCCTTTCATTTTGCACAAACAAAGCAAGACTTGCACTATTACCGACTGCAGATCTGGGTCAGGCACTCTTAATTTAAGAGCTCTTCTTCAAAAGGATAGTTGGTCAAGTTTTCATAGCCATCTTCGGTGATCACAACTTGATCTTCCAGTTTCACACCCTCTTTTCCACCAACTTCACCGATATAGGCTTCAACACACAGGCACATACCAGGCTCTAATACACCATTATAGCCATGCCCTTCCAAATCCTGAGGATAGCGGATAGACGGATATTCATCGCACAAACCAACACCGTGCATCATCACACCATATCGTTGTGCAACAAACTCATCAGGCAGTGGCAGTCCGGCTTTTGTCACTTCCTCAAACGTCATACCTGGCTTTAAGAGTTGCATATTATATTGAATATGGTCATAGGCCACCTGATAAAGGCGTTTTTGCTCTTGAGTAGGTTTTTTGTCGCCAATCATCCAGGTGCGCGAAATATCGGCACATATCCCATACGGTCCGATAAGATCAGTATCCAAGGCCAGAAGCTCACCATTTTGAACAATTCGGGGCCCACATTCCTGAAACCACGGGTTCGTGCGGGGGCCGGAAGACAAAATTCTACATTCAATCCACTCACCGCCACGGCGAATATTTTCAGCATGAAGAACTGACCAGATATCATTTTCGCTCACACCCGGAATGCTCGCTTCCTGCATCATTTTCATACAAATCTCTGTCGATGCAATCGAGCATCGCATGGCATTCAGCTCATCTTCCCCTTTGATCGCACGTGCAAGCTCCATAACTTCCTGACCATCAAAAATCTGAAAACCCAGCTCATCCAGTTCGCGCAATCCTGCTATCTCAATTTTGTCAATTGCAAGCCGCTTGTTTTCGCCAGAATGCTGTTTGATCAAGGCCGCCAAATCATGAGCAAAATGGCGAGCATGCTCTTGTGTTCTATCTCCTGTTTCAAAATAGAAAAAGGATGCCCCACCACGCACTTCTTTCACCAGTGGCAAATGTTCAGAAAGATGCTCGCAGTTATGGAAGTCCCACAAAACCATATAACCAGATGCAGAAACAAAGCAGGCACGCGCGTGATTATGAGTGATCCAAAGCTGCATATTGGTTGAATCGCTTGCATAACGAATATTCAACGGATCAAAAAGCAAAATCCCCGCAAGACCGCGCTGGTGCAATTGCTCAACAATACGCCCAAGCCGAAACTCCCTCATCCGGTCCAATTGTGGCGGCACCAGTCCAAGCTTGGCCCATTCGTTAAAAGCCAAATCTGTAGGCCCGATCTCTACCCGATCATTGTTATTTTCAGACCCATCTGGCTTCAAAGCCGCTGATGGTCGCCTTAACGGATCTATTTTACGATTAGAAGAATATGTCATGAAAAGCCCCCCTCACCACCAGAAAAGCTGGAAGGAAATCAGAATATCTATCTTGATATTGGTGTCAAAGATTTTCATCGTGAGGAGAAGAATTCAAATATAGTGCTTTGAGCAAGGTGGGAGAAGTGCTTTGCAAAGCGCCCACCCCAAGCTAACCGCGACATAAAGAACTACCTTGTCAGCAGGAATATCGCTGTTTGCAAGACTGGGGCTTTGTACCAGAAGAGAAAACCAAGTTTTAAAGTCTGCTCCCAAAATCAAAAACAGCGCAGACACGGGTAAAATATAGAAAAGGCATAAAAAAAGCTCCTGAGGCTAACTGCCTCAAGAGCTTTTTTTGGTGCGGCCGAGAAGACTCGAACTTCCACGGGAGTTACCCCACAGCGACCTCAACGCTGCGCGTCTACCAATTCCGCCACGGCCGCAATTCCGTGACCTGACAAGAGCTTGTGTCTTGTTTGTGGCGTGTAACTACCAAACTAAAATGAGCTGCACAAGCATTTAAGTGCCTGATTAACAGGATTTGTGGAAAGAGTTTTTTAGCGCCCCTCTTCCCCGCTAAATGCAAAAGGTTTAACCGGCTGCAACCCGGTTGATACCACGCAAAGGGCGCCAGGATGGGCTGCGTGTCAAAACTTTGGTAATGGAAACGCCGACTTTCTCACCACGCAGAATAACCTGACCGCGCGCAACCGGAATATCATTGGCCAAAATCAGACAATCATCCTCTTCATGGGCATCCAGCTCAATCACAGCCCCGCGGCCCATACGCAGCAATTGGTGAATGGGAATAGAGGCTTCCCCAAGCTGCACAGAGATACTGATTGCAATATTGTCAAGATTTGTCACGATTATCCCTTCCGTGTTTGCCACGGATCGCTTATGTGAGACGTTAATAGAGTGTTACCGCACAAGGTAAACGAAAACTTAACAACGAGGCTAAAGTGCCTATGACCATGGACCGCTCCACAATCATAACCAAAACCATGACCTCCCAGACCGGAGAAGCCGTGGATTGGATCATCTCCGATAGCCTTGTCCCCTATCCTCAGGCCATAGCCTTCATGGAAGCGCGAATCAAGGATATTGCCGAAGGCAAGGCCAATGAATGCGTCTGGCTTTTGGAGCATCCTCCCCTTTATACCGCTGGCACCAGCGCCAATCCGGCCGATCTCATCGCACCAGACCGCTTTGATGTATTTGAAACCGGACGCGGCGGCGAATATACTTATCATGGCCCAGGACAACGCATCGCTTATGTGATGCTCAATCTCAAAAACCGCACACAAGATGTCCGCCTGTTTGTTGCCAATCTTGAAGAATGGGTCATCAACACGCTGGCCGCTCACAATATCAAAGGCGAGCGACGGGAAGAGCGCGTGGGCGTATGGGTAACACGGCCCGAAAAAGGTCCAGAGATTGAAGACAAAATCGCAGCCATTGGCATTCGCCTGCGCAAATGGGTCACGTTCCATGGCATCAGCCTGAATATCGAGCCGGATCTAACCCATTATAATGGCATCGTCCCCTGCGGCATTTCCCAGCACGGCGTCACATCTTTTGTCGATCTGGGCTATCCCTTGACGATGAGCGATGTGGACATGACCCTGCGCGAAGAATTTGAAAGCCTGTTTGGCGCAACACAGCGCGCAGAACTCTAAACACCCTTCTTTTCATCAGGTCAAGCACGTCTTGATCTGATGAAAGAAATTGATCCGAATCAATACCTTACAGGTAAGAGTGCCGGTTAAGCTTAATTCCTAACCATCCCCGTACTCTTATATTTATTTACTAGACATTAACCAAAATTGAAGGCGATAGTCAGCCTGTTTCAAAGCAACTACAGGTTTATTATGTCTATCTCAGCCATATTGCGGCCCTTACATTCAGTACAGCACTCTGTCCGGCAATTCATTCAAGATGAAGAGGCAGGTGTTTTGGAATATGCCGTGCTCATTGCTTTCATCGGCCTAGCCGTTGCACCAGCCGCTGCCGATCTTAGAGATCACATCTCGGACACGCTTTTTGATATCGCCGACAAAATCAAGATAATCGCCAATCGCTAGAGCTTTGGCAAAACCCTGTTGGCACATCACTGAGTGTTATAAATGCAAAAAGCCCGGTCAGATCTGACCGGGCTTTTTATATCTGTGTATGGGATCAGATTGATCAGGCTTCTTCGTCAGCAGAAGAAGCAAATTCCATGATCACCGCATCAACAGCAAGGCTATCCCCCGCTTCTGCATTGATCTTGGAGACCACCAGATCACGCTCAGCGCGCAGAATATTTTCCATTTTCATGGCTTCTACAGTGGCCAAAGCCTCGCCTGCCTGAACCTTCTGACCTTCTGTCACCGCAATAGAGACCACAAGACCAGGCATAGGGCAGAGCAGCAGGTTAGAGGTATCTGGCGGAATGCGAATCGGCATCAGGGCTTCCATAGCCGCAATGTTAGGACGCATCACCTTGGCAGCCACCTGCACACCATTATGGGTCAGCTTGTAGGCATTCAAACCTGCACGAACCTGAACAGTCAGCTTTTTGCCACCAACAGTACCGGTCCAGAGTTTAGAGCCTGGCACCCAGTCGGACACAACACCAACAGAGCTGCCATCCTCATATTCCATATCCATCTCGATAGGAGTGCTCGGCATGCCAGCAATGAAATTGACAGCGACGCGGTTTTCCTTGGAAAGGGCAACCACCCATTCAGCCCGGGTTTCACCGGAATGAGGCGCCATGCGGTCAATAAAGTCGTCCAAACGATTCTTGCGAACCAGCTCCATGGACAGAGCAACAGCAGCCAGAGCTTTCTCGGTTTCTGCGTCTAGCGCACCACCTTCAAAGCCGTCAGGATATTCTTCATCGATAAAGGCAGTGGTCAGATCGCCAGCCTTCCAGCGAGGATGCTCCATCAGGGCTGCAAGGAAGGGCACGTTATGCTCAATCCCGTCCACCACGAAGGCGTCCAGCGCTGTGGACATATGAGCGATGGCCGCTTCACGCGTATCCGCATGGGTACACAGCTTGGCAATCATCGGATCATAGAACATGGAAATTTCAGAGCCGGAGACCACGCCAGTATCGTTACGGATGGTCAGACCATCAACAGTGCCCTCTTCCGGCGGCATGTAATTGACCAGACGGCCAATAGATGGCAGGAAGTTGCGGAACGGATCCTCAGCATAAATGCGGCTTTCAATCGCCCAGCCATTCAGCTTCACATCATCCTGTTTGATCTCCAGTGTCTCGCCATAAGCAACACGGATCATCTGCTCAACAAGATCAACACCGGTGATCAGTTCGGTTACCGGATGCTCCACCTGCAGGCGGGTATTCATTTCAAGGAAGTAGAAATTCTTGTCCTTGTCGACGATGAATTCCACAGTACCGGCAGAGCAATAATCAACGGCCTTGGCCAAAGCCACAGCCTGCTCCCCCATGGCTTTACGAGTTTTCTCGTCCAAAAACGGAGAGGGAGCTTCTTCAATCACCTTCTGGTTACGGCGCTGAATGGAACATTCGCGCTCGCCAAGATAGATGGCATTGCCATGCTTATCCGCCAGAACCTGAATTTCGATATGGCGCGGGCCAACGACGAACTTCTCGATAAAGCAGCGATCATCACCAAAGGAAGATTTGGCTTCGGATTTCGCCAACTGGAAGCCTTCGCGGGCTTCATCTTCGTCCCATGCAATACGCATACCCTTACCGCCACCACCGGCGGAGGCCTTGATCATGACCGGGAAGCCAACATCCTTTGCAATGCACACAGCATGCTCGGCATCTTCAATCACATCCATATGGCCCGGAACAGTCGAGACTTTTGCCTCATTGGCAAATTTCTTGGACTCGATCTTGTCACCCATGGCCTGAATAGCGCCAGGAGGTGGGCCAATAAATTCAATCCCAGCTTCAGCAAGAGCCTTACAGAAATCGGCATTCTCGGACAGGAAGCCATATCCTGGATGAACAGCCTCAGCGCCGGTATCTTTACAGGCCTGAATGATCTTATCACCCAACAGATAGGATTCAGCCGCTGCCGGTGGGCCCAGATGGACAGCCTCATCAGCCATCTTAACATGCAGAGCGTCCTGATCCGCATCGGAATAGACAGCAACTGTTTTAATGCCCATCCGCTGAGCTGACTTAATCACGCGGCAGGCGATTTCCCCGCGGTTTGCAATCAAAATCTTTTTGAACATGACAATCCTGCACATGCATTTGGTTTCTTCTTCTGATCTCATGTTGTATGACGCCCACAACAGATAAACAACTCGGACGAACGGCGGACGTGGCGAAAAAACCAGTAAATCTGTGCACTGTGTGATAAAAATTCGCCTTTGGTTTAAGCAAAAATGCTTTATTGAGCCTTTTAGACCACCTCACACTGAGGATAAGTGACGCCCAAAGCGCTCTATTTTGTCTCGAACAGACAAGATAACGCCAAAACAGGAGTGACATTGTGATCAATTCTGCACAACAGCGCCCATTGGGGCCCATCAATTGGACCCCAAGTACCATGCCGCTGATCATGGGCATTATCAATGTGACCCCTGATTCTTTCTCGGACGGCGGCCTGTTCGACCAAAAAGACAAAGCCCTCAGTCATGCACGGGAATTGGCCGGGCAAGGTGCCCATATTCTCGACATTGGCGGCGAATCAACGCGCCCCGGCGCAAAGATCGTCACGATGGAAGAAGAGATAGCCCGCGTGCTGCCGGCCATTGGCGCAATTACCGCGGCCGAACTTGGCACAGCAATCTCGATTGATACCTACAAGGCCAAGGTGGCAGAAAGCGCCCTGAAAGCCGGTGCTCATATCGTCAATGATGTATGGGGCCTGCAGCGCGAGCCTGACATTGCCAAAGCCGCCAGCGCACACGGGGCACCGGTTATTATCAACCATTGGGAAGAAACTGCCCCCAAAGGGCTGGACCTTCTGGATGCCATGAAAGCCTTTTTCGACCGCTCGATCGAGATTGCTCTAAAAGCCGGCCTTAAAGACCAGCATATCATTCTTGATCCCGGCATCGGCTTTGGCAAAAATTTTGAAGACAATCTGGTCATTCTGAACCGGCTTGAAGAGATCTGCGCTTGGGGTTATCCGGTTCTGATGGGCACATCACGCAAAAGCTTTATCGGCAAAATCCTCGACAAAGAGCCGCAAGATCGCCTCTATGGCACCATTGCCTCCAACGTCATTTCGCAAGTAAAAGGCGCTGCCATCTTCCGCGTGCATGACGTTGAAGCCCATATGGATGCCCTTCGCGTCACCCAAGCAATCGAAACCAAAGCCCCTCATCTCTAAGCGAGACCCCAATCAGGAAAGACTTCACTTATGGACCGGATCATACTGACAGAACTGGCTTTTTTCGCCTATCACGGTGTCTATGATGAAGAGGCCAAGCTCGGCCAGCGCTTCTATTTTGATCTTGATTGTGCGCTGGATCTGCGCCCGGCGGGTGAGAGCGACAATGAACATGACACGGTGCGCTATGACCATATCGCCAAACGAGTGGAAGATATTGTCACCAAGCAGCGTTTCCAGTTGATCGAAGCTTTGGCCGAAGCCATTACAAAGGATCTGCTCACCAATATGGAACCGCTGCAAAGCGTGCGGCTAAAAGTGCGCAAGCCTGAAGCTCCGATCCCGGCCATCGTCAAGGATATTGCGGTGGAAATCACCCGCAGCCGCAAGGATTACGGTCTATGACCCGCGCTTATTTAAGCCTTGGGGGCAATATTGGCGATCCGGGCGAAATGATAGGGAAAGCCCTTGATATTTTGGATGCCCACCCCGCCATCACTGTTCTAAAGCAATCTGCCTTTTACAAAACCCCACCATGGGGCAACGAGAATCAGGCAGCCTTCATCAATGCCTGCGCCGAGATTGAAACCTCCCTATCAGCACAAGAGCTGCTAGCCTATGCCTTAAAGAGCGAGCTGGATTTGGGCCGCATCCGCAAAGAACATTGGGGGCCGCGGGTCATCGATATCGATCTTCTCACCTTTGGCGATGCCAAAATCGATGAGGAGAATCTGACCATCCCCCACCCCTTCATGATGGAGCGGGCCTTTGTGCTGGTGCCGCTGCAAGACATCGCCCCCGCCTTCTCTCTGCATGACCAGACGATAGATGAGGCTTTGGAGAAGCTGGATTTGAGCGGCATTGAGCGCCTCTAAAAGCGCCCCAAGAGAGGCCCGCTAGAAATGATCCCCTTCGGTGAAGGGTCCATAGCGGGTGCTGGCGGTGATCAGGTAAGCTGTTGACCAACCAATATGAATAAAACCGGCAATCCCCTCAAGTGCCCCCAAAATCCGCCACTGGGCCGAGAGAATCACATCCCCGTACCCGAGGGTGGAAAAGGTCACGGTGGAGAAATAAAGCGACATATGAAAATCCGGCAGGGCTCCGATCAGCCAATAGGTAAAGGCCCAGATCCAGATCTGAAAAGCATGAATGATAAAAATGCCTAGAACCGTCGCCACCATCAGCCACATTTTCTTGTAATGGGTGCTGATATTAAACTGCCGGTGAGAAAAGCCTTTAACCCGACCGCTGAGTTCGATCACGCCCAAAATCTGGACCAAAACGCAGGCGGTAATCACACAAGTACCAACGATCAGACTTAACAGCATTCTTACCTCCCCTAGACCCAATATTCATGCAAAAGCGCTTTCGTGTCAGGGACTGTCACCTGATTGAGCAACATCGGCAATCTAGCAAAAAAAAATCGCGCTACGGTTAACGCAGCGCGATTTTTTAAACTCTTGCACTCTCTTTTAAAGAAAAGAGATCTCCTCTTATCTTACAGAGGAATATTGTCGTGCTTCTTCCAAGGATTTTCCAGCTGCTTGTTACGCAGCATCCGCAGAGCACGGGCCAGACGGCGACGGGTCGCTTTTGGCGTGATCACCTCATCAATAAATCCGCGTTCTGCTGCCACAAATGGTGACAGGAAGCGATCTTCGTAATCCTGGGTATGGCTGGCGATTTTCTCGGGATCATCAATATCCTTACGGAAGATGATCTCAACCGCGCCCTTGGCACCCATCACAGCAATCTGGGCAGAAGGCCATGCATAATTGACATCACCGCGCAAATGCTTGGACGCCATCACGTCATAGGCACCACCATAGGCCTTACGGGTAATCACCGTCACTTTTGGTACAGTGGCCTCAGCATAGGCAAACAGCAGCTTGGCGCCATGCTTGATGAGACCGCCATATTCCTGATCAGTGCCAGGCAGGAAGCCCGGCACGTCTACATAGGTAACAACCGGAATTTCAAAGGCGTCACAGAAGCGAACAAAACGAGCCGCTTTTCGTGAGGCGTCGGAATCAAGCACACCCGCCAGAACCATTGGCTGGTTAGCAATAAAGCCAACAGTACGCCCTTCAACACGGCCAAAGCCGGTGATGATATTCTGGGCAAAAGCTTCCTGAATTTCGAAGAAGTCCCCTTCATCGACCGTTTTCAGGATCAGCTCTTTCATATCGTAAGGCTTGTTGGGATTTTCTGGCACAAGCGTGTCGAGGGATTCTTCAATCCGATCCCATGGATCATAGGTCTCAACTTCAGGCACTTCACCAATATTGCTTGATGGCAGGAAGTCGATGAGGCGGCGCATCTGAAGCAGCGCTTCCACATCATCATCATAGGCGCCATCGGCAATGGAAGATTTGGTCGTGTGAATGGAAGCACCGCCCAGCTCTTCAGAGGTAACTTCCTCATTGGTCACGGTCTTGACCACATCTGGGCCGGTCACGAACATGTAAGAACGGTCACGAACCATAAAGATAAAGTCGGTCATAGCCGGGGAGTAAACGTCACCACCCGCGCAAGGCCCCATAATCACAGAAATCTGAGGAATAACACCGGAGGCCATCACGTTACGCTGGAAAACCTCACCGTAACCGCCAAGCGCTGCAACGCCTTCCTGAATACGGGCACCACCAGCATCAAACAGGCCAATGATTGGCGCGCGATTCTTCAGCGCCATGTCCTGAATTTTGATGATCTTCTGCGCATGGGTCCAGGAAAGAGATCCGCCAAGTACGGTAAAATCTTTCGCAAAGATATAGACGGTCCGGCCATTGACCGTACCCCAGCCAGTCACAACACCGTCACCCGGCATTTTGACCTTTTCCATACCAAAATCCGTACAGCCATGCTGCACAAACATATCGAATTCCTCAAAAGATCCTTCATCAAGGAATGCTTCAATACGTTCACGAGCTGTCAATTTGCCCTTGGCATGTTGGGCATCAATACGCTTTTGACCGCCGCCAATGCGGGCTTGCGCCCGGCGCTGTTCAAGCTCATCTAGGATTTTAGACATGGTAGAGCCTTCTGTAGAAAATTATCGTTGCTACGCTGGTTAGCACGGATCGACGCTTTCACAAAGTTGGTCGATGGACGGACCCTATGGGAGAAAAGGCTAAGTCGGGGATAATTTTCCCCAAATCTTACCCTCAAACCCCAAAAGCCAGACTAATTGCGAGTGAAAGCGTCAATCACAACACCAGCTGCGTCGCAATCGGCGCGGCGATAGATGCGGCGCTTGGTAGCCTCATCATCCTCGCCCCACATTTCCACATTCCAATCTTCATCCACCATCGCAGCCGCCCACATCTCGTCGCGGCTCAAGAAACCGCTCCAATAAGCATAGGGAAGCAGAGCCGAGCCGGTCAGCGTCATCAGGGAATGAACGGCCCCCAGCTGATAGATATCAAGCCCGTCCCACTGCCGGCGGAGCATCTCGCCCATAACGGGGCTTTGTTCAACGGCCAAGATGCCCGAGGCCTGCACAAATTTGCCGCCAAGAGGCTCTTGCGCCCAATCCAGCACCGGTTGCCAATGCTCCTTCTGGCGCGCCACAAGGCGCTCTGGATGGCTTGCAGGATAGCAAATAAAATCATTGCCCAGATAAGAGACAATCTCGTCCAGCATCGCGTCCCTTGCTTCCTCAACCCCGTCAATGACGGAATTGACAAGACGGGTCAGCGGCATGGTGGCCGGATCAATCTTGGTGGTCTGGGCACTCCATTCCTTGGCCAAAGCCTCGGCAATAGACCGCTTGGGCACCTCAACAGCCTTTTTGGCAGGGCTTTTAATCGCACGTCCATCGAGAAGAACACGGAATGTCCCCTCCTCTTCCCCGATTGTCACCTCTTTATAGAATCGCTTGGGGAGATCATTTTTCATCATCTCCTTGGCGCGCATCATCGGGGTTTCGGTGCTGTCCTGCAGACCGGGGACAAAATCCCCAAACAAGGCCTGCTTGTCGTCATCCTGTTTGTCATTGTCAGCCATGTGTGCCCTAACCCTGTTTCCTTAAATCTCAAATCTCTTTTAGCAGCCTATGCAAGGCGCTGTAATCATCCACGATATGATGAGCCCCTGCCCCTGTCAGCATTTCAGGGCTATGATAACCCCAGCTCACGCCAATCGCGGTCACACCGGCATTGATGGCCATTTCCATGTCATAGGTGGTGTCGCCAATCATTACGCAATCAGCTTTGCCCACACCGGTCTGCTCCATAGCCTGATAAAGCATGCCCGGATGCGGCTTGGAGGGAGCGCGATCCGCTGTCTGGATGGTAACAAAATGGTCATGCCAATCGTAACAATTGAAAAGATGCACAACGCCGCGATAGGCCTTGCCCGTTGCAATGCCAAGCAGCACCTCATCTTCGGATGCCAGGCTTTCAATCACCTGAGCGGCCCCGTCATAAAGCACTTCGTCGTCTTCGCCATTTTCGCGCATGGCAATACAGAAATTCTTGTAATCCTGCGTCACCTTCAAAACCATTTCATGGGAAAGGGAAGGATCAAGCCGCTTGATTGCAGGCTCCAGCGACAGGCCGATAATTGAACGGGTCGCTGCCGCAGTCGGTGCCTTCAGACCATTGACCGAAAAAGCATGATCCATGGAGAGGACAATCGTGCTTTGACTGTCAACGATGGTTCCATCACAGTCAAAAACAAACAGTTTCAGGCCCATAAAGCACCTTTGATTTGCACGAAAGACAAGAAAATGTCAGTGGAAAAGACGGGAAGAGAAAGGGCTATTCCTGCCCCAACTCATCTTCCAGATCGGGATCATAGTCATTCACATCAAAACCGAGCAGATTCCAGCTTTGCTGCATATGCGGCGGCAGCGGTGCCGTTACATCCAGAATGCCGCCCTTTGGGTGCGGAATGCGAATGCGGCGGGCATGCAGATGCAATTTTTTCTGAATACCGCCCGGCAGCTCCCAATTCTCGACATTGAAATATTTAGGATCCCCAATGATCGGGCATTCCATGTAAGCGGCATGAACACGCAATTGGTGGGTCCGGCCTGTCACTGGCTTAAAAGTAATCCAGGAAAGCTTCTGGCCCGATTGCTCAACCACGGAATAATGGGTCACCGCATGCTGGGCACCATTGTCTCCATGGCGCGCAATCCGCATCCGGTCTCCATCTTCGGCCTGGTATTTGGCGAGATAAGTCGAGACACGGGCCTGACGGGGCTTGGGCACCCCGCGCACCAGCGCCCAATAGGTTTTTTGCGTCGAGCGCTCGCGAAAGGCCTTGGTAAGGGCTGTTGCAATAGAGCGTTTGCGCGCCACCACCAACACGCCGGATGTATCCCGGTCAAGGCGGTGAACAAGGCGCGGTTTCTGCCCATGTTTATCAGTCAGCGATTCCAGCATACCGTCCATATGGCGCGTCAGGCCAGACCCTGCCTGCACGGCAAGACCAGCAGGCTTGTTAAAGACATAAATGTCCTTGTCTTCATAAAGAAGGATCGAGCGCAAAAAGGCGCTGTCATCTTCATCAACGCGCGGCATGGCCCGCTTGGGCGCAGCATTGGTGCTTTTCTCATCAGTCGCCAGCGGCGGGATGCGAACCTGCTGGCCTTTCATCAGGCGCGAATTGGTCTTCACCCGCTTGCCATCCACACGCACCTGACCGGTCCGCATCAGCTTTTGCAATTGCCCAAAAGACAGGCCGGGATAATGCTCCTTGAACCAGCGATCAAGGCGCATGCCATCTTCTTCACCGGTTACATCACGAAATTGAATGGTTGCCATACCCTTGTGCCTTTATGCCAAAGCCCTTGCAGCTGCGAGCCCGGCAAACAGCGCCATGATGGAGCCAGCCAGAGAGACCGCAATATAGAACAGAGCCAAACCTGTCTGGCCGCGCTCTGTGAGTGACACCACATCCAGCGAGAATGTGGAGAAAGTGGTAAAGCCTCCCAACAGGCCAGTTGTCAAGAGCAAGCGCATCTCTGTGCCAACATTAAAGCGCAAAGCAAGCAATTCAATCAGCAAACCCATCAGAAAAGAGCCACCAATATTGCAAATCATCGTCCCGTAGGGAAAACCGCTCCCAAAGGCACGCAGGGCCATCAGCCCCACCAAATGCCGCAAACTGGCCCCGGCCGCGCCGCCTATTGCTACAAGCAGAAAATGGTTCATGTCTTTCGTTCCATCCTTAACCGGGACCAATAATCCAATCGCTTGCGCAAGTCACGCTCAAACCCGCGCTCGACCGGTTGATAAAAGCTCTGTCGGCCCAATTCTTCAGGAAAATAATCCTGACCAGAGAAAGCATCCGGCTGGTCGTGATCATATAGATATCCCTCGCCATAGCCTTCATTGGCCATCAATTTGGTCGGCGCATTGAGAATATGTTTGGGCGGCGATAGAGACCCCCCCTTCTTGGCAATTCTCATTGCAGCATTATAGGCCATTTTTGCTGCATTGGATTTTGGCGCGGTCGCCAGATAGATCGTGCATTGCGACAGGGCATACATGGCCTCAGGCATACCAACAAGCTCATAGGCCTGCCGCGCGGCATTGGCTTGAAGCAGCGCATTGGGGTCAGCAAGGCCGATATCTTCCGAAGCAATCACCGTCATCCGCCGGAGCAGGAACATCGGATCCTCCCCCGCATCCAACATACGGCACAAATAATAGAGCGCTGCATCAGGGTCCGAGCCGCGAATGGATTTATGAAGGGCCGAAATCAGATTGTAATGCCCGTCTTTCGACTTGTCATAGATGGGGGCGCGACGCTGAAGAATGCTCGCCAATTGCTCGGCCGTAAAAACCTCACCTTCATGAGCCGCCCGCCAAATCTCCTGTGCAAGGGTTAGCGAAGAGCGCCCATCCCCATCCGCCATGCGAATCAAGGCCCCTCTTGCCTCTTCATCGAGCGGCAAGGCCTTCCCCTCAACCTCTTCCGCCCTTTGCAGCAATTGCTCAATGGCCTCTTCATCAAGGCTTTTAAAGGTAAGCACCTGCGAGCGAGACAAAAGCGCGGCATTGAGCTCAAACGACGGGTTCTCGGTGGTGGCTCCCACGAGAATCACCGTGCCGTCTTCCATTACCGGCAGAAAGCTATCCTGCTGGGCACGGTTAAAGCGGTGGATCTCATCCACAAAAAGCAAGGTGGTTTTACCCGCCCGGCGGCGGGTACGAGCCGCCTCAAAGGCTTTTTTCAGATCTCCGACACCGGAAAAAATCGCCGACAATTGCTCAAAATGCAGATCGGTCCCGTCAGCCAACAGCCGCGCAACCGTGGTTTTGCCAGTGCCCGGAGGGCCCCAAAGGATAAGACAGCCAAGCGAGCCGGATTTGAGCATACGGGTCAAAGTGCCATCAGGCCCAACCAGATGCTCTTGCCCAACCACTTCTTCAATTTTGGAGGGGCGCAGAAGATCAGCCAGAGGGCGCTGCGCGCTCTCTTCGTGATTTATCTCCAATCCTGCACTTTCAAACAAATTGCTCATGATGTCCGGTCACTATCACTTTCATACTAACCACTGATCACAGTGCGAATGGTCTGCCCGTCCCGCTCGATTTCAAGGCGCCACAGGCGGAAATCTTGCTCAGACAAGGTCTTCAGGATCTTGGTTGAGCGAACAACCTCACCATTGATCTTGCGCACAATATCACCGCGCTTAAGGCCAAGGCGAGAGGCCTGACTGCCGCGCTTGACCGCAGAAATCACAACACCGGCCAATCCGGTTGGTATGCTCAGCTCCTGCGCCACAGCTGGTGACAGATTGAGCACTGTCGCACCACTAAACGGCGAATAGCCCTCAATCAGGCGGCTATCACGCGGCGTTGTCTCAGGCGCTGCCGCAGCTTTGAGACTGAGCTCAATCACCTTGCCCTGCCGGCGTACAGAAAGTTTTACGCTTTTGCCAAGGCCAATGGTGGCAAAGCGATAGCCAAAGGCATCGGGGCTATCGACATCATTTTTGCCAACTTTGAGAATCAGATCGCCAATTTGAAGTCCAGCCTTGGCAGCCGGACCCTTTTCAACCAACTCGGTTACCAGCACCCCTTGCGGGCGTTCCAGTCCCAGCCCTTCAGCAATATCAGCTGTCACTGCCTGCAACTGCGCCCCGAGCCATGCCCTCTGAATACCCTTGCCAGAAATCGCCCCTTCCGCAACAAGGCGCACCATATTGGCCGGAATGGCAAAGCCGATACCGTTAGAGCCGCCAGAGCGCGAGAAGATGGCTGTATTCACTCCAACAAGGCGGCCTTTCATGTCAATAAGCGCACCGCCCGAATTGCCCGGATTGATCGCAGCATCGGTCTGAATGAAGAACTGATAGTCGGTCACACCAACTTGCGTGCGTGCAAGCGCAGAGACAATACCGCTAGTCACGGTTTGCCCGACACCAAAGGGGTTACCAATGGCAAGAACCAAGTCTCCGACCCGCAATTCATCGCTATTGGCAAAGTTTAGAGCAGGAAAGCGCTTGTCACTATCCTTGATCTTGAGAATGGCAAGATCAGTACGCTCATCATCCAAAATGACCTCGGCATCAAATTCCTGCCGGTCAGCGAGAGCCACCCGCACCTCTGTCGCGCCTTCAATCACGTGATTGTTGGTCACGATAATGCCGGTGGGATCCACAATAACGCCAGAGCCCAAAGACCGCTCAACCCGCTCCCGCGGGGCGCCAAAGCCCTCACCGCCGAAAAAGCGCTGAAAGAAAGGATCATCGAAAAAAGGAGATCGTGATCGCGAGCGCACACGCCGTGTGGCATAGACATTGACCACAGATGGAGCAGACGCCTCAACAAGGGGCGCAAAACTAAGCGTCATCTCGCGCTGGCTGGCTGGCACCTTGTCTTTCGCAGTTGCAGGCAAACTAAGCATAAAGCCGAGCACAGCCATACCGGCCAACTTGATCAAACGCATTTCAAATCCCTTTTCGCAATGATGCACGCGCCATCCAGACCCTCTTTAGGCGAGGAAGACAGCACCCTATCTGAGCAAGACCCTAGCGGCAATTCTCATCCATCACCACCAGTTCAAGACCTTAATCGTCCTATCATAGATCCGCGCAAGATGAAAATGTGTCAGGCCCCCTCTTGGCCAAATTTGAGGCTCACTCATCCCCATCAATTCCGGCAGCCCAAAAGCCCTTGCCAAACACATCCCAAACGAAAAAGGGGTGACCAAATGGTCACCCCTTTTCTAATCGATCAAAAGATGCGGCCCTTAGGCTGCTTCTTCTTCACTCTCAACTTCCTGGGTAGGACCTGAGTCCTTGCCGCGAGCCTCTGGATCACGGTCAACGAGCTCGATCACAGCCATTGGCGCGTTATCGCCATAACGGAAACCGGCTTTGAGAACGCGGGTGTAACCACCGTTGCGCTCTGCATAGCGAGCACCAAGAGTGTCGAACAATTTCGCAACCATGGCCTTATCACGGACCTTGGAAATTGCCTGACGGCGAGCATGCAGATCGCCTTTCTTGGCAAGAGTGATGAGTTTGTCTGCAATCGGGCGAAGTTCTTTCGCCTTAGGCAGAGTGGTAACAATCTGCTCATGCTTGATCAAAGCGGCTGCCATGTTGGCAAACATCGCCTTGCGATGAGATGAGGTACGATTGAGCTTGCGACCTGACTTACCGTGACGCATTGCCCTCTCCTTTATTCTATCCGGCGGCGTCCCACCGCTGGTGTGAATTTCTAGTACTGATCTTCGTAGCGCTTGGCAAGATCATCGATATTTTCAGGCGGCCATGCCTGAACTTCCATGCCCAGATGCAAACCCATCTGTGCGAGGACTTCTTTGATCTCGTTGAGCGACTTGCGACCAAAGTTCGGAGTGCGAAGCATTTCCGCTTCCGTCTTCTGGATAAGATCGCCGATATAAACAATATTGTCGTTTTTCAGGCAGTTCGCAGAACGGACAGACAATTCCAACTCGTCGACTTTTTTCAACAGAGCCGGGTTGAACGCCAATTCCTGTGTCTGCTCCTGAACAACTTCTTTCTCTGGCTCTTCGAAATTGACAAAGATAGAGAGCTGGTCCTGCAGAATGCGAGCAGCGAAAGCAACCGCATCATCAGGTTTCACAGATCCATCAGTTTCAATATTCATGATGAGCTTGTCATAGTCGAGAACCTGGCCCTCACGGGTGTTCTCAACCTTGTAAGCAACACGCTTAACCGGAGAATAGAGGCTATCAACTGGAATAAGACCAATTGGAGCATCGTCAGGACGGTTCTGAGTGGCTGTGACATAGCCTTTACCGCTATCAACGGTAAATTCCATGCGCAGCTCAGCACCAACATCCAGCGTGCACAGAGCAAGTTCAGGGTTCAGGATTTCAACATCCCCAACAGCCTGAATATCGCCAGCGCGAACAACACCTGGGCCTTCTTTACGAAGAACCATGCGCTTTGGACCTTCCCCTTCCATGCGCATCGCGATTTCTTTCACGTTCAGGATCAGATCCGTCACGTCTTCGCGAACACCGGAAATAGAGGAAAATTCGTGCAGAACACCATCAATCTGAATCGCCGTCACTGCAGCACCCTGCAATGAAGACAGCAAGACACGACGCAGGGCATTGCCCAGTGTCATACCAAAGCCACGCTCAAGCGGCTCGGCAACCACTGTCGCGAGACGCAACTCGTCGTCGCCCGGAGTGATTTCAAGCTTGGTTGGCTTGATGAGTTCCTGCCAGTTTTTTTGAATCACGTCTCAACCCTTTCGTTTTATCGGGATGATTACCCGTATAGATCGCAAATGGAAGATCTAGTGGGTGACAATTTTCCAATTAGACGCGACGACGCTTGCGCGGACGACAGCCATTGTGTGGAATTGGAGACACATCACGAATAGAAGTGATGGTAAAGCCAATAGCCTGCAAAGCACGCAGGGCAGATTCACGACCTGAACCAGGACCGCGAACTTCAACTTCCAAAGTCTTCATACCATGCTCGGCAGCTTTTTTGCCTGCATCTTCACCAGCCATCTGAGCGGCAAATGGAGTGGACTTACGTGAGCCCTTGAACCCCATAGAACCAGCTGAAGACCAGGAAATGGTATTTCCCTGAGCATCAGAAATGGTGATCATGGTGTTGTTGAAGGTCGAATTCACATGCGCTACACCAGACGTAATATTCTTACGTTCACGGCGCTTAACGCGTGAGGCATCTTTTGCCATTTTAAAACCTCGATCTCTACACCGCCGTCATTCCAGCGGCTCCACCGGACGAGCCGTGGATTATTTCTTCTTACCAGCAATCGCTTTCGCAGGACCCTTACGGGTGCGAGCATTTGTGTGTGTGCGCTGACCGCGAACAGGCAAGCCACGACGATGACGCAGACCGCGATAGCAGCCAAGGTCCATCAGACGCTTGATGTTCATGGCAGTTTGACGACGAAGGTCACCTTCCACGGTAAAGCCAGCATCGATGACTTCGCGGATTTTGAGGACTTCAGCATCAGACAGCTCGTTCACACGACGCTCTGGAGCGATATTAACTTGTTCAACGATATCCTGGGCAAATTTTGCACCAATGCCATGGATATATTGAAGCGCGATTACAACGCGCTTGTTCGTCGGTATATTGACGCCAGCAATACGGGCCACGCTCGTATCTCCTTTTAGCAGCCGGACAATCCTGCCCGCTGCAGTCAAGTGAGGTCTCCTCCCCACCCTGAGCAAGCAAGCTTACTTAATGGTAGGAGACAGTTTGTTATTTTTTACAGAACGCAAAAAACGATGCCCGGGAGTCGAAACCACCGAACACCGATTACGGAAAACCGCAATTAGCTGCGGTTAGTACCGGATTCCTTGAGGAAAAGTCAACCCAAAATCGACATGCGATCCTAGTTGGACAACACCTCTTTAATGGAAGCGGCAACTTCTTCGATATCCTGCATTCCATCAACGGTCTTAAGCTCACCGCTTTTGGAATAAAAATCAATCAAAGGAGCAGTTTGTGCATTGTAAACTTCCAGACGCTTTTTAAGGGCATCTGCATTATCGTCAGCCCGAGGGCCGCCTTCAGTTTCCGCAGCACGCTTTTCGATCCGTGAAAGCAGGATGCCTTCGTCGACACGAATTTCGACGACCCCATCCAGCTCCAGACCTTTATCAGCCAAAAGCACCTTAAGGGCTTCTGCCTGAGCAATTGTTCTTGGGAATCCATCAAGGATAAACCCGTTGGCACAATCTGCTTCATCCACACGATCTGAAATGATCGCGCAAACAATCTCATCAGAAACGAGTTCGCCCCGCTCCATAATTTCTTTGGCTTTCACACCGACCGGTGTTTGGGCAGCAACCGCTGCACGCAACATATCACCGGTGGACAATTGTGTGATCTTATAGTCGTTGACAAGACGCTCAGCTTGCGTCCCCTTGCCTGCTCCTGGAGGTCCAAGCAGTATCAATCTCATCGACGTTTCCCCCTCAGTTTCGATTTCTTCACCAGCCCTTCATATTGATGAGCCAGCAGGTGACCTTGGATTTGAGACACTGTATCCATGGTGACAGAGACCACAATCAACAGAGACGTTCCCCCAAAATAGAATGGTACACCGGTTGCAGAAATAAGAAACTCAGGCAAAAGGCAAACAAGTACGATATAGATCGCGCCAATGACGGAGATCCGGGTCAGGATCCGGTCAATATGCTCTGCTGTCCTCTGGCCTGGTCTGATACCGGGAATGAAACCACCATGCTTCTTCAGGTTATCCGCTGTTTCCTGCGGATTGAACACAATAGCTGTGTAGAAGAAAACAAAGAAGACAATCAAGGCAGCATAAAGAAGCATATACAGAGGTTGCCCGTGGCCAAGCAGCGCAGTCACTGTGGTCAGCCATTCTGGTCCCTGCCCTGAGGCAAAGTTAGCCACAGTTACAGGCAACAGAAGCAAGGATGAAGCGAAAATTGGCGGGATAACACCAGCAGTATTCAGCTTCAAAGGCAGGTGAGACGAATCACCCTGGAACATTTTGTTGCCAACCTGACGCTTCGGATACTGGATGATCAGACGGCGCTGAGCCCGTTCCATGAAGACGATGAAGGCAATCACGACGATAGCAAGAGCGATCACACCAAGGATAAGAGGTGTGGACAACGCACCTTGACGTCCAAGTTCAAGCGTTCCTGCGATAGCGGAAGGCAGCTCGGCTACAATCCCTGCGAAAATGATCAGGGAGATACCGTTACCAATACCGCGGGCAGTGATCTGCTCACCGAGCCACATCAGGAACATGGTGCCACCAACAAGGGTAAGCACAGCAGAAAAACGGAAAAACAGGCCAGGATCAGTCACAATATCGGTTGACCCTTCAAGCCCGACCGAAATGCCGTAAGCCTGCAGGGTGGCAAGGAACACTGTTCCGTAACGCGTATATTGGTTGATCACTTTCTGGCCACGCGCACCATCTTTTTTCAGCTGTTCCAGTGTCGGAGACACAGTGGTCATCAGCTGCATGATGATGGAGGCGGAAATGTAAGGCATGATCCCCAGAGCAAAAATGGCCATACGACCCACTGCCCCGCCAGAGAACATGTTGAACAGACCAATGATGCCGGTCTGGGCCTGATCAAAGGCCTGCGCAAGCGCCTCAGGATTGATTCCAGGGAGCGGGATATAAGTACCCAGGCGATAAACCAACAAAGCACCCAGCGTGAACCAGATGCGTTTCTTAAGCTCTTCTGCCTTGGCAAAAGCACCAAAATTGATATTGGCCGCAAGTTGTTCAGCTGCCGATGCCATATTCTACTCCACTTATGGAATCAAAAAGGAGGGCTCGTAAGCCCTCACTCTTAAATACTTATTCTTAGTCTTCTTCGCCAACAATTTTGACAGACCCACCAGCTTTTGTAACAGCTTCGATTGCGGCCTTGGAAGCACCTTCGATTTCGAAAGTAACTTTGGCTGTAATCTCACCGTCGCTCAGCAGGCGAACACCATCAAGAATACGACGAACAACACCAGCTTCTTTCAAAGAAGCGACGGTCACAGGATTGGAAGCATCCAGCTTGCCGGCATCAATTGCCTGCTGAACGCGTCCAACGGACACAGCGTTGAACTTCTTCGCAAAGATGTTGTTGAAACCGCGCTTTGGAAGACGACGATGCAATGGCATCTGACCACCTTCAAAGCCCTTGATTGCAACACCAGAGCGTGACTTCTGACCTTTGACACCGCGGCCACCGGTTTTACCGATGCCCGAACCGATGCCGCGACCAACGCGCTTACGGTAGTGCGTAGCGCCGTCGTTATCGCGAATTTCGTTGAGCTTCATAATACTCTTCCCCGCCCCTTAAGCTTCGTCCACAACGCGAACGAGATGAGAGACTTTGGCGATCATGCCGCGAACTTCTGGAGTGTCCTTCAGAGTACGACGACGATGCATTTTGTTGAGGCCAAGACCAACCAGCGTAGCACGCTGATCTTTTGGCCGGCGTAGTGGGCTGCCGATCTGTTCTACAGTAACAGTCCCCTGTTCCTTATTAGCCATGTCGGGCTCCTCTTATCTAGGTATGACAAGACTGCGCTTCAAGCCTTAAGCTTCAGCGCGGCCTCCGTCAGATACGCGACGACGAGCCTGAAGCGTGGAAACTTTGAGGCCACGACGAGCAGCAACACCGCGAGGGCTGTCTTCTGCTTTCAGAGCGTCAAAAGTTGCACGGATCATGTTATAAGGGTTGGAAGTACCAATAGACTTGGCAACAACGTCCTGAACACCCAGGGTCTCGAAAACCGCACGCATAGGACCACCGGCAATGATACCAGTACCTGGAGGCGCTGCACGCAGAACAACTTTACCGGCGCCGTGGCGGCCAGCAACGTCATGATGCAATGTACGGCCCTCACGAAGAGGAACACGGATCATATTGCGTTTGGCAGCTTCTGAAGCCTTACGAATAGCTTCAGGAACCTCGCGAGCTTTACCGTGACCAAAGCCTACACGGCCTTTCTGGTCACCAATAACTACCAGCGCAGCAAAACCGAAGCGACGACCACCTTTAACCACTTTAGCGACGCGGTTAATGTGGACTAGTCGGTCGACGAATTCGCTTTCGCGCTCTTCACGATCATTTCTTTTGGTCATGATATTTTTTTCTCTCGTCTGAGCAATCGGTTGCCCGACTCATTAGAAATTCAATCCGCCCTCGCGCGCAGCATCTGCGAGCGATTTGATGCGTCCGTGATAGATATATCCACCACGATCAAAGACCACGTCCTTCACGCCAGCAGCAACAGCTCGTTCAGCAATGAGCTTGCCAACTTCAGAAGCGGCGGCTACATCCGCGCCAGTCTTGAGCGATTCACGCAAGGATTTCTCGATGGAGGAAGCAGATGCGATGGTTACGCCCTGCTCGTCATCAATGATCTGTGCATAAATATGCTTGGAAGACCGGTTTACACTCAAACGCGGACGGCCGTTGGCAGTCTTTTTCAGCGCGCGCCGTACACGAGCACGACGACGCTCAAACTGAGATAGTGCCTTCGCCATAGTATTTTTCCGTTACTTCTTCTTACCTTCCTTGCGGAAGATATATTCGTCAACATATTTAACACCTTTGCCTTTATAGGGCTCAGGTGGGCGGTATTTGCGGATTTCTGCAGCAACTTGGCCAACGGCCTGCTTGTCAATGCCGCTTACAGTAATCTCAGTTGGCTTTGGACAAGCAACTGAAACGCCTGCAGGAACCGCATAGACAACATCGTGAGAGAAACCGAGAGCCAGCTGAAGGTCGTTGCCCTTCATTTGCGCGCGGTAACCAACACCGTTGATTGCCAGTTTCTTTTCGAAACCTGTAGAAACACCAGTAAGGATGTTGAGAATCTGGGTACGGGACATACCCCACAGAGACCGAGCAGTCTTGGACTTGCCGCGTGGCTCTACCAGAATTCCATCATCCGTCATTTTAGCATCAACGTCGTCGCTAAGCACAAAAGAGAGTTCCCCTTTTGGGCCTTTTGCTTTGACGGTTTTGCCATCAATCGTTGCAGTAACGCCAGCAGGCACTGCAACAGGCTTTTTGCCAATTCTTGACATAAGACTAACCTGTCCGGATTTTCGATCAGCCCTGCCATCAAAGACGACAGAGCAGATTGATTAAAAACGTTGACCGCCCTCACCCATATGAGCAAAGGCGATCTGGGGCAGCTAAAGTCTATGCCGCATCAGAAGACGCGGCAAAGAACCTCACCACCCACGTTGTTTTCACGTGCGTCATGATCAGCCATCACACCTTTTGGTGTGGAGACAATCGAGACACCCAGGCCATTATTGATGCGCGGGATATTCTTCACAGAAGCATATACCCGACGACCAGGCTTGGACACACGTTGAATTTCACGGATCACCGGCTCTCCATCGAAGTATTTCAGCTCAATTTCGAGCTCGGACTTGCCGCCTTCGAATTCGACGGTGGTGTAGCCGCGGATGTACCCTTCTGCAGCCAAAACGTCAAGTACTCGTTGACGCAATTTGGAAGCAGGAGTGGAAACTTTCGTTTTCTGACGCATCTGCGCATTGCGGATGCGGGTCAGCATATCCCCAAGGGGATCGGTCATTACCATAAACCGCGCTCCTTACCAGCTCGACTTCACCAGGCCTGGGATTTTCCCATGGCTGCCCAGCTCACGAAGTGAAATACGGGACATCTTCAACTTGCGATAATAACCGCGCGGACGCCCGGTTACTTCACAACGGTTGCGGATGCGGATCGATGCGGAGTTGCGCGGAAGCTCGGCAAGCTTCAAGCGAGCCTTAAATCTCTCTTCAAGAGACAGGGACTCATCTTTCGCCATTGCTTTCAAAGAAGCACGCTTTGCAGCATACTTTGAAACCAGGCGTTCCCGAGCTTTGTTTTTCTCAACAGCGCTCTTTTTAGCCATTGTTCTTTCCTCGTACTTTCCGCAGGGCCTTAACGGCTGAACGGGAAGTTGAATTCGGTCAGCAGGGCGCGGGCTTCATCGTCGTTGCCAGCAGATGTGCAAACGATGATATCCATACCCCAGATCTGATCAACTTTGTCATAATCGATTTCAGGGAATACGATATGCTCTTTCAGGCCCATGGCGAAGTTGCCATTACCATCAAAGCTTTTCGCATTCAGACCACGAAAGTCACGTACGCGAGGCAGTGCAATTGTGATCAGACGATCAAGAAATTCATACATGCGCTCGCCGCGAAGGGTAACCTTCACACCAATTGCCATGCCTTCACGCAACTTGAAGGTAGCGATAGACTTGCGAGCCTTGGTGATAACCGGCTTCTGACCTGCGATCAGTTCCAGATCACCCAATGCAGATTTGATCTTCTTTGAGTCGCCAACGGCTTCGCCGACGCCCATATTCAGAACGATCTTTTCCAGCTTTGGCATCTGCATAGGATTGCTATACTGGAACTGTTCCTGCATTTTTGCACGGATAACGTCTTCGTACTGCGTCTTAAGACGCGGAGTGTAAGCAGCCTCAGCCATCAATCACATCTCCTGAACGCTTTGCCACCCGCACTTTGCTACCGTCTTCCTGGATCTTAAAGCCAACGCGAGTTGGTTTGTTATCCTTAGGATCAGCAAGAGCCAGATTAGACAGATGGATTGCAGCTTCTTTCGTAACGATGCCGCCTTCCTGAGCCTGTGTCTGACGTTGGTGACGCTTTACCAGGTTAACACCACGCACGATCGCCCGCTCTTCAGCTGGCATCACCTGCACGATTTCACCGCTCTTACCCTTGTCTTTACCGGCAAGAACAATGACGCGATCACCCTTTTTGAGTTTCGCAGCCATTACAGCACCTCCGGAGCAAGGGAAATGATTTTCATATGATTATGAGCACGCAGCTCACGAGGAACAGGGCCGAAAATACGAGTTCCGACTGGTTCCTTGTTGTTGTTCACCAGAACAGCAGCGCTACGGTCAAAACGGATGACAGAGCCATCCGGACGACGGATTGCTTTTGCGGTACGAACCACAATAGCTTTCATCACATCGCCCTTTTTAACGCGTCCACGCGGAATAGCTTCTTTAACGGAGACGACAATAATGTCGCCCACGCCAGCATATTTCCGCTTGGAACCGCCGAGCACTTTGATGCACATGACACGACGTGCGCCGGAATTATCCGCGACGTCAAGGTTTGTTTGCATCTGAATCATGACTGGCCGCCTTTTTTATTGTCCCACATTGCATCACTGCAGTGGGCTTACGTCCAAATTCAAGAAGGTTTAAGCGGTAGGAGCATCCTTACCAACTACGACCCAACGTTTTGACTTAGAAATAGGTGCAGTTTCCTGAATGAAAATCTGATCACCTACTTTGAAGGAATTCCCTTCGTCATGAGCCTGATACCGCTTGGAACGACGCACTGTCTTTTTCAGAAGTGGGTGCGTAAAACGGCGTTCGACTTTCACAACAACGGTTTTATCCTGCTTGTCGCTGACGACGAGACCTTGCAATACTCGTTTAGGCATCTCGTCCTCCTTATTCTGCTGACGCAGCACGCTTCTCGCGTGCAATTGTCATCAGGCGTGCAATGTCACGGCGAACTTGCCGAACACGCACTGTGTTTTCCAGCTGACCTGTTGCCTGCTGAAAGCGCAGGTTGAACTGCTCTTTCTTCAGTTTTACCAACTCATCAGCGATTTGGTCCGACGTCATCGCGCGGACATCTGATGCTTTCATGGGTTTATCCCTTCACACCTTAGTCGGCGATGCGCTGTACGAAGCGTGTCTTAATAGGCAACTTCGCAGCAGCAAGCCGCATAGCTTCCCGAGCCACATCGGTTGGTACGCCATCAATTTCAAACATAATGCGGCCCGGCTTCACACGAGCTGCCCAATATTCAGGAGAACCTTTACCTTTACCCATACGGACTTCGGTAGGTTTCTTGGATACAGGCACATCAGGGAAGATGCGGATCCACACGCGACCGGCACGTTTCATGTGACGGGTCATAGCACGACGCGCAGCCTCGATCTGACGAGCGGTGATACGCGCAGGCTCTTGAGCCTTCAGGCCGTAGGCGCCAAAATTGAGCTCAAAGCCCCCTTTTGCAACGCCATGAATGCGGCCCTTGTGCTGCTTGCGATATTTAGTGCGCTTTGGTTGCAGCATTGAATTTCTCTCTTAACTCTCAGCTATGGACCAACAATCAATGAGCGGACGGCTTGTTACGCCGACGCTGATTGTTGTTGTTGCCACCATCCTGGCCTTCAAGTGCACGACGTTCGGACGCCATTGGATCATGTTCCATGATCTCGCCCTTATAGATCCACACTTTGATGCCGGAAATACCGTAGGCAGTCAGAGCTTCTGCTGTGCCATAATCGATATCAGCACGCAGCGTATGAAGCGGAACACGACCTTCGCGGTACCATTCGGTACGTGCGATTTCGGCGCCACCCAAACGACCTGCGCAGTTGATACGAATACCTTCTGCACCCATCCGCATAGCGGACTGGACAGAGCGCTTCATGGCACGACGGAATGCAACACGACGTTCCAGCTGCTGAGCGATAGACTGAGCAACCAGGTTTGCATCGGTCTCTGGCTTGCGCACTTCAACAATGTTGATATGCACATCAGAGTCCGTCAGCTTGCCAACCTTGCGACGAAGTTTCTCGATATCAGCCCCTTTGCGGCCGATCACGATGCCCGGACGTGCAGAGTGAATGGTCACACGGCACTTCTTATGTGGGCGTTCGATCACAATCTTGGAGACAGCAGCCTGCTTGAGCAGCTCGGTCAGCATGTTACGAATGGCAAAATCTTCATGAAGAAGATCACCATATTCGTTTTTGCTTGCATACCAGCGAGAATCCCAAGTCCGGTTGATGCCCAGACGAAGACCAATCGGATTTACCTTATGTCCCATCAGGCTGACTCCTCGACTTCACGAACAACGATCGTAAGATTGGAGAAAGGCTTCAGGATCTTGCCAACACGACCACGAGCACGTGGCTGCCAGCGCTTCATGACCAAAGCCTTACCAACATAGGCTTCTGCAACGACCAAAGCATCAACATCCAACTCGTGGTTGTTTTCAGCATTTGCAATCGCAGATTCCAAACATTTTTTTACATCACGTGCAATGCGCTTGGAGGAGAATGTCAAGTCAGCGAGCGCTGCATCAACTTTCTTTCCGCGAATCATTGCTGCGACAAGGTTCAGTTTCTGGGGAGAAACACGAAGCATGCGGCTTACTGCCTTTGCTTCGTTATCTTTCAATACGCGTGCGCGTTTTGCCTTACCCATTATTTCCTCCGAGCCTTTTTGTCAGCACCATGACCGTAGTAGGTGCGGGATGGAGAAAATTCACCGAACTTGTGCCCTACCATCTCTTCAGAGACGAGGACAGGAACATGTTTCTGACCGTTATACACACCGAAGGTGAGTCCAACGAAGTGAGGCAAAATGGTGGAGCGACGGCTCCACGTTTTGATCACTTCGTTGCGGCCGGAAGCGCGAACCTTGTCTGCCTTCTTCAGAAGGTATCCGTCTACAAACGGACCTTTCCAAACAGAACGTGCCATCGGTTAACCCTTATTTCTTGCGCTGATGACGACTACGAACAATATACTTGTCAGTCGTCTTGTTGCTGCGAGTACGTTTACCCTTGGTAGGCTTACCCCATGGAGACACAGGATGACGACCACCAGAAGTACGGCCTTCACCACCACCATGTGGGTGATCGACCGGGTTCATAGCAACACCACGCACTTCCGGACGTTTACCCAACCAGCGGGAACGACCAGCTTTACCGTGATTGATATTCGAATGTTCAGGGTTGGATACAGCACCGACGCTTGCCATGCAAGTGCCAAGTACCAAACGAGTCTCACCTGAGTTCAAACGAATGATTGCATACCCCTGATCACGACCTACAAGCTGTGCATAAGCTCCAGCTGAACGCGCGATCTGACCACCTTTACCGGGTTTCAACTCCACATTGTGGATGATTGTCCCCACTGGCATGTTGGCCAACGGCATCGCATTGCCTGGTTTGATGTCAGCAGATTCGCTGGCAATCACTTTGTCCCCTGCACTCACGCGCTGTGGAGCCAAGATGTATGCCTGCTCGCCGTCATCATATGAAACCAGCGCAATGAATGCAGACCGGTTTGGATCATATTCCAGACGCTCGATTGTGCCTTCAACGTCGAACTTGCGACGCTTGAAGTCAATCATGCGATAGGTACGCTTGTGACCGCCACCGCGACGACGCGCAGTGATGCGACCAGTGTTGTTACGGCCACCAGACTTGGTCAAACCTTCGGTGAGTTTCTTGACCGGCTTGCCTTTCCAAAGGCCAGAACGGTCAACAATCACCAATTGGCGTTGCCCAGGGCTCGTCGGTTTAAAGGTCTTTAGTGCCATGACTTCAGCCTATCCCCGAATTCCTTAAAGACCAGTCGTGACATCGATTGCCTGGCCCTCTTCGAGGGTAACAATCGCTTTTTTCACGTCTACTTGTTTACCGACAATGCCTTTGAAGCGTTTTACCTTGCCCTTACGGACAAGTGTGTTGACGCTTTTGACTTTGACAGAAAACAGCGCTTCAACAGCGGCCTTGATTTCTGGTTTAGTCGCATCCTTGGACACATTGAAAACAACCTTGTCCTGTTCGGACTGGATTGTTGCTTTCTCAGTGATCACTGGGCTGCGGATGATATCGTAATGACGAAGGCTGGTCATTTGAACCGTTCCTCCAGAGCATCAACTGCGGCCTTGGTCAGCACCAGGGTGTCACGGCGCAAAACATCAAGAACATTGATGCCCTGCACTGGCAACACGTCGATACCAACGATATTGCGAGCAGCTTTAGCAAAATTGCTGTCTACTTCCTGACCAGAAATGAACAGTGCATTGTCAATACCAAGGCCTTTGAGCTGAGCTTTAACGGCTGCAGTCTTTGGCGCTTCTGCTTTCGCATCATCAAGAATGATCAGATTCTCATTCTTAACTTTGGTAGACAGAGCATGTTTCAATGCAAGTGCACGAACTTTCTTAGGCAGTTCGATCGCATGAGAGCGAACAACCGGACCGAAAGCACGACCACCACCACGGAACTGAGGCACCTTTTTGTTGCCGTGACGAGCACCACCAGAACCCTTCTGACGAAGGTATTTCTTGGTTGTACCAGTAATTTCAGCACGTGTTTTGGTTTTGTGGGTTCCAGCCATCCGTTTCATCTGCTGGTAGCGAACCATACGGGCCAGAATGTCGGCACGTGGCTCAAGACCAAACACATCATCGGATACAGCAACAGAACCTGCATCTTTCCCTTCGAGGGTTTTGATTTGCAGTTCCATTATTCTTCACCCTCCTCGCTGGCTGCAGCGACGCGAATGCCACCAGGCAACGGAGCGTCGGCAGGACGAGCACGCTTCACGGCATCCTTAATCAGGATCCAGCCGCCTTTGGAACCAGGAACAGCGCCCTGAACCAAAACCAGACCGCGTTCAGCGTCGGTTTTAACAACCTTCAGGTTCTGGGTGGTGACACGGGTAGCACCCATGTGACCGGCCATCTTCTTACCTTTGAAGACTTTACCCGGATCCTGACACTGACCGGTAGAACCGTGGGAGCGGTGAGAAATGGAGTTACCGTGCGTTGCACGACCACCACCAAAATTGTGACGCTTCATAGCACCGGCAAAACCTTTACCGATGGAAGTGCCAACCACATCCACATGCTGACCAGCTACATAATGGTCCGCAGTCAGTTCAGCGCCAACATCAATCATGTTGTCTTCGCTAACCCGGAACTCAGCAACTTTACGTTTCGGCTCAACTTTTGCCACGGCAAAATGGCCGCGCATCTGTTTGGAAACGTTTTTCACTTTGGCCTTACCTACACCCAACTGAAGTGCAGTATAGCCGTTCTTTTCAACAGTACGCTGAGCAACAACCTGGCAATTCTCAACTTTGAGAACCGTAACCGGTACATGTTCACCAGTTTCGGTATAAATGCGGGTCATTCCCAACTTCTGTGCGATCACACCAGAACGCATGGCTACTCTCGCCTTTCGCTCAAGTTAGAGCTTAATTTCAACGTCCACACCGGCCGCAAGGTCAAGCTTCATGAGGGCATCGACCGTCTGAGGGGTCGGATCGATAATATCGAGAAGACGCTTGTGCGTTCGGATCTCGCACTGCTCTCGTCTCTGTTTATTTACATGCGGCGAACGGTTGACAGTGAACTTCTCGATTCGTGTTGGCAGCGGAACCGGGCCGCGAACATTGGCGCCGGTACGTTTCGCAGTGGAAACGATTTCCTTTGCCGAAGTATCAAGAATGCGGTGGTCGAATGCCTTAAGGCGAATTCGAATATTCTGACCGTTCATAATTTAATCCTCAAAAGACTGGGGTGCTTTGGAATGCTCCCTAGCACCCCTGCCCTAATGATTATTCGACGATTGCACCAACGATGCCGGCACCTACGGTACGGCCACCTTCGCGGATAGCGAAGCGCAGCTTTTCTTCCATAGCGATTGGCACGATCAGCTCAACATTCATTTCAACGTTATCGCCAGGCATAACC
>JAOAQZ010000034.1 GCA_025210795.1 Cohaesibacter sp.
GGTGGAAGCTATGGCAGCCGCAAAGAACAAAGGCACTATCACTCCTCAAATCTTTGATAAAGGCAATGGAGGAGCCGGTCTGCAAGCCAAAGAAAAAGCAGCAACAGTCACCCCGCAGATTTTTGACCAAGGCATCGGAGGCTCTGGCCTGCAAGCAAAGGAAGATTCTGCGACTATCACGCCACAAATCTTCGACAATGGTCCAGGTGGCCAGAAACTGAACGCAAAGTCTGGCTCAACCACAGTAACACCACAAATCATGGACCAGGGCCCCGGTGCACAACGCTTGAGCGAAAAGGCAGATACAAGAACGGTGACACCTCAGGTCTTCGGGCTTGATGAAGGGGCGGCTGGCCTCAAAGCAAAAACAGGCTCGCTCACAATCACCCCTCAGGTTTTTGGGCTAGATGACGGCGCAGCACGGATCGGGACAAAAGATGGACCGGGACTGGTAACGCCGCAAATTTATGGAAATGATGCGGGCTCAGTGCCCTTGCAGGCACCAGCGCAGCCAATAACAACGCCCTCGGTCTCACCGCCAAAACCGGCAGCACCACTCTCCACCGCCGAGCAAGAAATAGCGAGCGCGCAAGCAACAGTACCAGAGACCCAGCCATCACCAACAACAATTCCGGCACCTGTATTGGCAGCAGGGTCAGCTGGATCTGGTTCGGCCGGAGGAGCAGGATCGGCCAAAAGATCAGATGGAGATGAAACGGACAAGCTCAAAAGTCGGAAAAGGCAGTTCGATGAGAGCAGTTACAACGACTATTTGCAAAAAGCCAGAAACGCATATGACGAAACAGAAAGAAACTGGCAGCAAGCGTTGTCAGAAGGCTATCAAGGCAACATTGACACCCAAGATCTCTTAAAAAAAATCGAGCCAGGTAGTGAGGACAGCACTCCACTCAACTTCTGGCTATCATCCCTGAATGAAGAAACCACACAACAACTCACCAGTATAAACAATAAAATCGAAGATTATAAAACGGCCCGTAATAGCCGATATGAAGACTATGTAAAACGCATAAATAAATTCAAAGACCTTGAGAGAAGTGCCTACATAGAGATAGACAAAAAAATAATCGCTGAAAAACAATCATGGGAAGAGCACTATAAAAACTCAATTTCATTGGCAAATGGTCGATTGGAAAAAGCAGAATTCCATCTATCCGCCTGCATGAAAGCAAATGGCTCATGTAAGCTTTTAAAGGTCTCTTATGACAAGGCATTTAAAAGCAGAGAAGACCTATTACAATCGCAGAAACGACAAGAAAACTATCTGCAGTCTGATAAATATTTCGACAAACTTGCCAAAAATTTTCAGATCAAAGACGGTCGTGATCGTTACAGCTTTGACGAGATCATCACAGCCAAATCATCAATTACGCGTCACTTCACCAACGTGATGACGGACTATACAATAGAGATAGAAAAAGCAGGAACAAAACTTGCTGAAGTCGCTCAAAGTTATAAGGAAGAACGCGGTCGGCTCATCGGTTTGTACGGCCAGCAAGAGACTGATGACATTGCACCGGACATGAGCGGAGAGCTTGATTTTGAGCTGGCAGACGCAGGCGACGCGGTCAGAAAGGCAGAGCAAGACGACATTGAGTTGAAACCCATACTTGACGAGCTAAGCGAGCCAGACTTTGATCGTGAACCACCACCAGAACCCGAGCCCCCAAAAGATCAGTTTGAATCTGATGAAGTCGCTGATCCCAAAACCGATTATGACCCTCTCGATGACCTGAAGGGCGAAATCGACATCGCCCAGCGCGATATTGATGGCAACATGGCTGCTATCAAGCAATATGAAGCGGAAATCGGCTCAATCAAGCGGCGTGGCGATATCGATGACGCAGAGAAAAAGGCACTAATAGACAGCCTGACCTCCCAAATAGAAGGCAAAGAACTTGCCATTGATCTCACCAAGAAAAAACTCGATATCCTCGGCTCCGAGTTTGATGGCTATGATGGTCGCAATTTCGATAATTACGATCCCTACAAGATCACGCAAACCGATACAAATCTCAAAATTATCTCTGATTTTGAGAAGGAATATGAACGCGCGCATAAGATCATCGAAGCCAGCGAAGACAGTCTGGACAAATATGATCTTCATGATCGGATCAACGATCTCGTAGAGCGGGGTCGCGAGAATAACAAAAGCCTGACCGATCTTGCTGGCAAACTCCGCAAATATGGCGATGGCATTTACCAGACACGCAAACAGGATGATCTGAATCAGTTGATACTCCAGACAACCGAAGCCAGCATTGATGCACAAGCCTATCTGGAAGGGGCTTATAATATAAGATCGGGATCTGCGGGCGCATTGATCGTGCTAAGCACTGGCTCTGGCCTGGCGGCAATGGGCACAGGCCTGACTGGTGCATCCAGTGCAGGTGCCTGGTCGGCAACGGCAGCATGGACGGGCGGAACGGCTGCTGCCCACAACATCGCCACCGGCGGCATCGAAGGCTATTATAAAATTGATCCAAAAACAGGAAAGATTCTCGGCTGGACAGGATCACTAGAAGGCGCAGGCATCGAAGCAGCAAAAGAATTTTTGCCAGTTAACACCTATATCCTTATGAATGACAAAAATCTGGCGGACAAGGGTTATGGAGATCTGGCACTGGCAATGGTGGCTGATGTTTTTAATACCGTCGGTATCAAGAACATGGCTGAAGCCAATCTCAATGGCGTTACAAAAGTCAAGGCAAGCATCGCTGATGCCGATATGCCAAAACAGCATACAGCTATATCCGCTGCCGCAGAATCCGCAAAAGCCAAAGGCCGGGCCCATGTTGAAGCTTATAAAGAAGCCGTAAAGCGCGTCGATGAAGCCAAAGTGAAAGGATTTTATGATCTTGATGCAGAAAAGGCACTCAACAAGGCGCTGAGTGATATTGAGCACTCGACAGAAGCCAAACTCCAAATGAAGGATCTTTCATTGGATGAGCAGGGCCGTTTTAATGCGCATCAAGCCGAACGAATCCGAAATTTCCAAGAGGCTGAGTTTGAGCAGATCATGAAAGAGCAGCTGGGTTGGAGCGAAAGCGGAACCAAGCTCAAATCCATCCGAAATAAAAGCTCAGCCGGCACTGTCGGCTTGGACGACGATCTGGCAATTGCTGCTGAACCAACCTGGATCGACAAAAATCCCGATGGTAGCAACAAATATTACGGATCGGGAGGAAAAGAACGATTTGAAGCAGATACCAAACGCTTTCGCGACAGTCTGACCAAGAATGGCAGAAAGGCAACCTTGGCAGAATATCAAAGAGATGCGGAATGGGCACTGAACGAAGCCAGTTTGAGGGTCACGGGCAAATCAGCGCCGCAAGCACGCTTGGAGGCAACCTCCTCTGCTGCGGATGATGCCTTCAAAGATATGCGCCTGTTGGATGGTGACGGAGCATTAACATCAGGAAGCCGTGGTTGGGCAGAACAGTCGGCAGGTGTGACGCGCAACAAAGCCCAGAAAGCCATACAATATTCCGACCGCCTTGGATTGAATTCCAGTGGCAGCACCAAAGGCACCACAACACCTGCAATGCTTGAATATGCCGTTACCGAAATCAAGGCAGGGGCGCGGGAAGTGGTCAAGGATATCGTTGGAAAGGCCTGGAAAATCAAGGCAGACACCCCAGTGCCTGAGAAGATCCAGAAACAGGTTGGGATTCTGACCCAATTATCAAAAGGTGATCTTGATCCCGCACAAGCTCATTATTGGTTGATGACGGAAACAAACACCTCTCTCACCAAAACTCTGGATAGTTTGTCCGGCCATATGGAAGCTTATATCAAAAAGCTCCCCGCCAGTTCCAAATATCCAACCATGGATGCAAAAACCGCGATCACCGGCGGCAAGAACATTTTGCGGGGCACATACGCAGATCAAAACAGACCATAACCATAACAGTAAGGATCTGGTCGGATAGGCCGTAAGGTGACTTAACCTGCCACTAGCACCAAAGGCCTCATCCCTGAATGCTTGTTGTTAACTGCAGATATATCAGAACAAAACTGTTATCTGGTTTTCGCGCCAAGCTTGGCTTGAAGTCGGTGCAGCATATTTTTGACGATAAACCTATGGGCCACACCCACAGGCATCATGTATGCGTGGCCGAATAAGTTATGTACGATCACCGACGAGGTAATGGACAGCCCATCTTGATGTGATGACACACAGGTCATCACATCAAGATGGTTATCTCGCTCGGTGAGAACCAAAATTTTATCATCACAAGACTCAACCAGGAAAAAATCCAAATAGTCTCCCGCAACGACAGATTTCTTAGCCACGCCTGAGAAGCCACCGATAGATTTTACGCCGAATTGTCTCGACACCATATCACGCATCTTAAAAGCCAGTTTAAGAAACGGTTGCGGATCCTCCATGATGAGGTTCCATGCCTCCAAAGGGGTTATGTCTCTCGCCAAGCTCACCGTCTGGCTATCAAAATAGTCAAGTGTATCCAAAGGCGCCAAAACGTAAATATTTCTGTCTTGCAGATTGATCATTCTTAAAACTCAGATTACGCAACAATAACTTGGTACAAGTTTAATTTATTCAATGAAAACAAATTTCTATATAATGGAATAGCGAAGAAGAAAGGATTTTGCCGAAACCTCAGCGCCTTGAGTTGGCGGGCGGCAAGGCGCAGATAAAAATGGCGGAGAGAGAGGGATTCGAACCCTCGGTACACTTGCGCGCACAACGGTTTTCGAGACCGCCCCGTTCGACCACTCCGGCACCTCTCCTTGGATTGCTCTTAAAGCCTGTAGAGCCATAAAAGCGAGGAGGAGTGTACACAGCCCCTTTGGCAAGCTCAAGAGAGAGCCGTTTGATATCCCACACCCTTCTCTCATCCCCTCGCCTATTTGTCGCAGCAATTGGCGCCAGAGCTGCGCGAAACCAAGGACAAAAGCCAGACTTTCCTTGACTCTTTGCCCCTAAAAGCTATAGTGCGGCCAAGTCTGGGCGTGGAAGCTATTCCGCGCCTGTTTGTTTGTGATCCTGAGCATCTCTCAAACCTTTGAAAGATAACGGGCTTTTACAAACACCCCTATCAACTGACTGAAAAAAGACGACTCCCCTTCAAAATGGGAAGCTCGGACTGAGCAGGAGAAAAAAATGTTCGCAGTCATCAAAACAGGCGGTAAGCAATATACTGTTTCCCCTGAAGATGTAATCAAAATTGAAAAGCTCGACGGCGAAGCCGGCGACAGTGTTGTGTTTGACTCTGTCCTGATGGTTGGCGGCGAAGGCGAAGCACAGGTTGGCGCTCCTTTGGTTGAAGGTGCAAGCGTTGCAGCCGAGATCGTTGATCAGGGCCGTGGCCGCAAGATCATCATCTTCAAAAAGCGCCGCCGTCAGAATTCCCGTCGTCGCAATGGTCATCGCCAGCATTTCACATCTGTCAAGATCACCGAGATCCTGACCGGTGGTAAAGCGCCAAGCAAAGCTGCCAAAAAGGCCGCTCCTGCGAAAGCTGACAAAGAAGAGAAAGCTCCAGCCAAAGCAAAAAAAGCTGCCGCTGCTGACATCGCTCCTTTGTTTGACGCACCAGCAGGCGACAAGGATGATCTGAAAAAGATCTCCGGCGTTGGCCCTGTACTGGAAGGCAAGCTGAATGCTCTGGGCATCACCACATTTGCTCAGGTTGCTGCATTCTCTGCTGAAGACATCGCCAAAGTTGATGACGCCCTGAGCTTCAAAGGCCGCATCGAACGTGACAACTGGCTCGAGCAGGCAGCAAGCCTGGCAGCCGAGAAATAAGTTAGAGTCGAGGAGACACCAAAATGGCACATAAAAAGGCAGGTGGTTCATCCCGTAACGGCCGCGACTCAGCTGGCCGTCGTTTGGGCGTGAAGAAATTCGGTGGCGAAGCCGTCATCCCTGGTAACATCATCCTACGTCAGCGCGGAACCAAATGGCATCCGGGCAACAATGTAGGTATGGGTAAAGACCACACAATTTTTGCCAAAACCGAAGGCACCGTGGAATTCCGTGCGAAGGCCAATGGCCGAACCTACGTATCCGTTGCCCCGGTGGCAGAAGCCGCAGAATAAGCACTGGCATGAAATATACGATTTGCCGGTGTCCCTGACCCCGGCAAGTCGCAAAAGTTCCCCACAAAGGGTAACTGGACGAAAAGGGGAGATGGGACACCATCTCCCCTTTTTTCTTAACCCCAGTCACTACCCTAGGCACATGCAGCCTTACCCATCACGGTAAAGTGGAGGAACCAATGTTGGAAATTGACGAAAGCATACAGCAGGACGAGCCGGACAGTATCACCTCTTTGCGGACGCCCGACCTTATCCTGCGGACCCCGCAAAGAAAGGACTGGGCCAAACTGGCCGTCCTTGCCAATGATCCCAAGATTATCAAAAACCTGCCTGAAATGTCTTTCCCCTTTGCTGAGGATAAGACTGCACAGACGAGTCATCTGGGCGGGGACCAAAACAACCTTCCCAAGGATCAGTATTTTGCCATTTTAAATGAGCAAAAAACCACAATAGGCGCCATTTCCTGCCAGCATGAAGCAGGTGGAGACAGCACAGATCTATCACTGTGGCTGGCACAGGCCTATTGGGGACGAGGATATGGCACACAGGCCTGTCAGGCACTTGTGGATCTGATGTTTCTGCAGCATGACATTGCCACCATTCAAGCCACAGCCCGCGTCTCTTCCATGGCCTCCAAGCGCCTTTTGGAGAAATGCGGATTTCAATATTGCGGCACGGGCATGATCCGTTCTGCCTATTATCGGGGCATGATCCCCATCGACCGTTTCAAACTTGAACGCCGGATCTGGCAAGCCTTGCGAGACTGGAACCATATCACCCCAAACAAAGGAGCAGCATGATGCAATTGCCGACCTTGAGCTCAAACCGCCTCATCCTGCGTCCTCTGCATCTGGAGGACGCCCCTGCCATTGAAACCGCCTGCAATAATGCGGCGGTCACCAAACATCTTGACCGGGTCCCCTGCCCGTATCCCAAAGGTGCTGCCCGCACCTTTATCTCCAGATGTCAGCAAGGTTTGGAAGGCGTTCACTATGCCATCACATATAAAGATCACTTTGCCGGGGTGATTGGCGTTGCCGCATCAACACAAAGGCTGCATCAGGCCTTTGCACCATCAATTGGCTATTGGCTTGACGCCCCTTTCTGGGGTAAAGGCTATATGAGCGAAGCGGTTACCCGTTTTTTGAACTGGTATATGCCGCTGGAGCCGACCGAAACCGTTCGCTCGGCCGTAAATGAAGACAATCCGCGGTCTCTTGCCATCCTGTCCCAGCTCGGATTTTCCGAGATTGGTCGAAACAGGATCTATAGCAAGACACTGGGACATGAGGTCAACCAGATCGAGCTGGAACTGACCGCGAACCGCTATTATGAGGGCGCAAAATGAAATTTCTTGACCAGGCCAAGGTCTATATCCGCTCAGGCAATGGAGGCGCAGGCTGCGTCTCCTTCCGGCGAGAAAAATATGTGGCCCTTGGCGGCCCCGATGGCGGTGATGGCGGCAAGGGCGGTGATGTCTGGGTTGAATGCGTCAATGGCCTCAACACCCTGATCGACTATCGCTTCAAGCAGCATTTCAAGGCTGATACTGGCCTGCATGGCATGGGACGCAACCGCAACGGCCATAAGGGCAAGGATGTGGTTTTGCGCGTGCCTGTCGGCACCCAGATTCTTGATGAAGAAAATGACGAAGTCCTTGCCGACATGACCGAAATCGGCCAGAAAATCCGCCTTGCCAAGGGCGGCAATGGCGGCTTTGGTAACACCCATTTCAAATCGGCAACCAATCAGGCCCCCCGCCATGCCAATCCCGGTCAAGACGGGGAAGAGCGCTGGCTCTGGCTGCGCCTCAAACTGATTGCCGATGCCGGCCTTGTGGGACTGCCCAATGCAGGCAAATCCACTTTTCTGGCGTCTGTTTCCTCAGCCAAGCCCAAAATTGCCGACTATCCCTTCACCACACTCCATCCCAATCTCGGGGTTGTGGGCATTGATACGCGCGAATTCGTCATGGCCGATATTCCCGGCCTCATTGAAGGTGCCCATGAAGGGGTGGGCATTGGTGATCGCTTCCTTGGCCATGTGGAACGGTGTCGCGTGCTGCTCCATCTCATTGATGCCACGCAGGATGATTTCCTCGATGCCTATCGGGTGATCCGCGGCGAGCTGGAAGCCTATGACGAAGGCCTTGGCGAGAAAGACGAAATCGTCGCCTTCACCAAGGTTGATTCACTGCTTGAGGAAGAAGTGGAAGAAAAACTTGCCGCCTTTGAGGAAAGCTACGGCTTCCGACCGATGGCCATTTCTGCAGTTGCCCGTACCAATATGGACGAGGTTTTGCGCACCATCATGAGCAAGATCGAAAGCGAAAACAAACGCGAACTTGAAGCAGAAATCGAGCCCCAAGCATGGCGTCCCTAATCCCTCAGCTAAGCGAGCAAAAGCGTATTGTTATAAAAATTGGCTCTGCCACGCTGGTGGATGCCAAGACGGGCCGCCTGCGCGCCGCCTGGTTACAAACGCTGGTCGATGACATTGCTTTGCTCAAAGAGCAAGGCAAAGAGGTCTTGATTGTCTCCTCCGGAGCCATTGCGCTGGGGCGCAAGCAAACCAACCTGCCTTCCGGGCATTTGAAGCTGGAGCAAAGTCAGGCTGCTGCCGCCATTGGCCAGATTTCCCTTGGTCAGGCCTATGCCGACGCTCTGCATAAGGTGGATCTGAATGCGGGGCAAATCCTGCTCACTCTTGGGGATACCGAAGCCCGGCGGCCTTATCTCAATGCGCGAGCAACACTCAGCACTTTGCTAGAGCTTGGAGTGGTGCCCATCGTCAATGAAAATGACACCGTCGCCACCTCCGAGATCAAATATGGCGACAATGACCGGCTCGCAGCTCGCGTCGCCACCATGATCAGTGCCGATTGCCTTGTGCTGCTCTCTGACATTGATGGCCTTTACACCGCCCCACCTGCCACCAACCCTGATGCAAAACATCTGCCGCTGATAGAACAAATCACGCCCCAGATCGAAGCCATGGCAGGCAGCGCCGGATCCTCCCTTGCCAAAGGCGGCATGACCACCAAAATCGCTGCGGCCAAAATCGCAGTAAAGGCAGGCACATCCATGGTGATTGCCGATGGTGCTGGCTACAATCCGCTGCAAGCCATTATCAATGGCAGCAAATGCAGTTGGTTCCTGGCCAAAGCCAATCCCATCACCGCGCGCAAACGCTGGATCCATGGCCATCTGGAGCCTCACGGCACCATCCATCTTGATGAAGGGGCCGTCAAAGCCCTTAAATCTGGCAAAAGCCTGCTTCCCGCAGGCATTACCAAGCTGGATGGCACTTTCACGCGCGGGGACGCGGTTATTATTGCAGGCCCTCAAGGCGAAGAAATTGCCCGCGGTCTTGTTGGCTATGACCATAGCGAAGCCCAAAAAATTGTAGGCCGGAAATCGTCACAGATTGCCGCCATTTTAGGATATGACGGACGTGCAGAACTCATCCATCGCGATGACATGGTGCTCAGCACATCCGAGCTGGATTAGAAGGCTCCCATAAGAGCCAGGAGAGAGTTTGATGACGAATGTAAATGAGACAGTCTCTGACATCATGATGGCTTTGGGCAAACGGGCCAGAGCCGCCGCCAGCCAGCTTGCCACCGCACCGACCGAGCAAAAAAACAAAGCCCTAAGCGAAGCGGCCAAAGCCATCCGCGCCTCAATGGAGGACATCCTTAAAGCCAATGCCAAGGATATTGAAAAAGGCAAAGCCGATGGCATCAGCGCCTCTTTTCTGGACCGCCTGACCTTGGATGAAGGGCGCATTGAAGCCATTGCCCAAGGGCTGGATGCCATTGTCACCCTGCCCGACCCTGTTGGTTCGATCATTGCTGGCTGGGATCGCCCGAACGGCCTGCATATCGAGCGCGTCCGCACCCCACTTGGCATCATTGGCGTGATTTACGAAAGCCGCCCCAATGTAACGGCTGATGCGGGAGCCCTTTGCCTGAAAGCCGGCAATGCAGCCATTTTGCGTGGTGGCTCGGACAGTTTCCATTCCTCTCGCGCCATCCATAGCTGCCTTGCAAAAGGTCTTGAAGCTGCCGGCCTGTCTGCCGATGCCATTCAGTTGGTGCCAACAACGGACCGCGCTGCTGTGGGTGAGATGCTCAAAGGCCTTGGCGGCAATATGGATGTGATCGTCCCGCGCGGTGGCAAGGGGCTTGTGGGCCGCGTTCAGGAAGAAGCACGCGTTCCCGTCTTCTCCCATCTTGAAGGCATTTGCCATCTCTATATCGAAAAGGGAGCAGATGCCCAAAAAGCGATCGACATCGCGGTCAATGCCAAAATGCGCCGCACCGGTATTTGTGGCGCGGCCGAGACCCTGCTGATCGATCGCTCACTTGCTGAGAGCCACGGCAAGCCCATTCTCCTCGCTCTGCAAGAAGCTGGCTGCACCATCCATGGCACAGAGGAAATTGCCCAATTGGCCGACAATGTCATTCCGGCAAAGGAAGACGATTGGTCAACCGAATATCTCTCAGCCGATATTTCCGCCAAGCTGGTAGATAATATCGGCGAGGCGATTGCCCATATTGCCACTTATAGCTCCTCTCATACCGAGAGCATCATCACCGAAGATGAGGAAGCTGCAAACCGCTTCCTTGCCGAGGTCGACAGCGCCATTGTCATGCATAACGCCTCAACCCAGTTTGCCGACGGGGGCGAATTTGGCATGGGGGCCGAAATTGGCATTGCCACGGGCCGCATGCATGCGCGCGGACCGGTGGGGCTGGAGCAATTGACCAGCTTTAAATATCGCGTGCGCGGCAACGGCCAGACCCGTCCTTAAGACAAACAGAAGTGCGAAAAGGGACTGCCCGGCGTCACCTAAAAGGCTGCCGGGCCACACCATGAGACAAAGCATGAGCAAAAGCAAAAATCATGGTATCAAACTGCCCCCCCATGAAGCGGGCATGACAATCGGCTTATATGGGGGCAGTTTTAATCCCCCCCATGAGGGCCACCGCCATGTCGCCACCACTGCACTTAAAAAACTGGGGCTAGACCGGCTCTGGTGTCTGGTCACGCCCGGCAATCCGCTCAAAGACAATCAGCATCTGCCAAGTCTTGATGCGCGCCTTGCCGCAACCACAAAGGAAATGGATCATCCGGCCATTGATGTAACCGGCCTTGAGGCGATAGCTGGCAGCAATTTTACCGCCCAAACCATTGACTGGATTCAGCTGCGCGCCCCCAAAATCCGCTTTGTTTGGGTGATGGGTGCCGATAATTTAGCATCTTTTCATAAATGGCAGCGCTGGGAGGACATTTTTGCCACTTTACCAGTTGCAATCATCGACCGCCCGGGTTACAGCCTCTCTCCTCTTTCTTCTTTAGCCGCCCAGCATTTCGCGCCATGGCGACAAAAGGAAAACGAGGCAGGAAATCTGGCCTTTAAACAAAGTCCCGCTTGGGTCTTTCTTTATGGGCCGAGATCCACCCTCTCCTCAACATCTCTGCGCCCTGCGCCGAAACAATGAGGAAGGAATTGAGCAACAGCCTTGAAAATGTCACATGGATTGACATAGGCTATAAGAGCCGAAACATTCGGCATGAGCAGTTTTCCTTGCAGCAGACTTTGCGCAGGAAAGCACAAAGCTGCATAGCAGTTGATTGAAAGAGGTGCATTCTGTCCACCGCAACACAAATGGAGACCATGCCAAACGGCCCCTCTCCCGATAGCTCCAGTAAGGTTCGTAAAGACCCTGAAGCAGCTCTGAACCTGATCCTGTCAAGCCTTGAAGACTCCAAGGCAGAAAATACTCTGCCTATTGATCTTCGCGGCAAATCCAGCCTTGCAGATTATATGATCATCACGTCCGGTCGCTCCCATCGTCATGTGGGCGCTGTCTCTGATCGTCTGCTGCGGGACCTCAAAGACAATGGCTTTGGCAATGCCCATGTGGAAGGCCTGCCCAATTGCGACTGGGTCCTGATTGATACAGGGGATCACATCGTCCATATTTTCCGTCCCGAAGTTCGAGAATTCTATAATATCGAAAAAATGTGGGCGGCGGACAGCCAAGACGATTAAGGCGCACCTCTATCGCGCCGACAAACAGGCCTGCTTGCTATGTCAGACCATTCCCTTGGCCTGATGAATAGAGGCAAGCAGGAATTGGCCCTATGAAACTCATCCTCGCCGCCATCGGGCGCCAGAAATCTGGCCCCGAGACAGAGCTTCTTGACCGCTATCTTGATCGCGCCCGCAAAGCCGGGCGTAGTCTGGGCTTTACCCAGATTGACGTCATTGAGCTGATGGAAAGCCGGGCTAAAAGTACCGAGGAGCGCAAAACCCAGGAAGCCGAGCAACTGCTCAAGGCATTGCCTTCCAGCTGTTATATCATCGCACTGGATGAACATGGCAAGCATCTGCCCAGTCCCGATTTTGCCAAAATCATCGACCGGGAGCGCGGCTCAGGCCATAGCGCCATCGCACTTGTAATTGGCGGCCCCGACGGGCATGGCCCAGCGCTCCTTAAGGAAGCAAAACTCAAACTTGCTCTGGGTGCCATGACATGGCCGCACCAGATCGCCAGAATGCTCATTGCAGAACAGCTCTATCGGGCCATGACCATCCTGACCGGCCATCCCTATCACCGCAGCTAATCTTCAGCCTTTGCAGAAATTGTCAAAGACAAGATTCCACCAAAGCCTTCCATGTCTTAAATTGCTCCAAACAGGAATGCACAGGTGATTCGCTTGCAAAAAGGCTCCCAGAACAGGACCAAAAAAAGGACCATAACCGCTCCCTTATCGGTACGGTTTGCCCTGTTCAGCGCCCTTCTATGCTCCCTCGCATCTCCTGCATATTCCCAATCCGCTCAGACTCCCGCAATAAAGGATAGCCAAGCCAAAGGTGATCAGGTGTCCACTGAAGCAACCTCCCAGCTGAGCGAAGAGGAGCAAAAGGCCGCCCGCGCACTGGAAGCAAGGCTCAAGGCACGCAAGGATCAGCAGGCCCAGCTGGACGCCCTTGAGGCCTCCATCCAGCTTTCAGGCCAAAAGCAAGGGGAACTGGAAGAGGAAATTGCCCGCCTTCAAAGCGATCGCGAAACCATCCAGAGCAATCTGATCGACACAGCAGACCGGATCAAGGGGCTGGAAGCCTCTCTTAGCAAAAGCGAAACGCGCCTTAAAACCCTGTTTCAGGACGAAACGGCCCTTCGGGTCTCCCTTGCCGAGCAACGCGACGCTTTATCTGAAATTCTGGCCGCGCTGCAGCGCATTGGCCGCAACCCGCCCCCGGCCCTTGCTATCCAACCCTCGGACGCCCTAAGCGCCGTGCGCTCCGCTATTCTGCTCAGCACTTTGGTGCCGGAAATTCGCGTTGAAGCACAAGCCCTTGCCAGCCAGCTGGAGCAATTGGTAACGCTTAAAACCAAGATCAAGGAAGAAAGCCTGTCCCTTAAAACCGGCCTGAACAAACTGGGCGAAGAGCGCAAACGTCTTGCCCTTCTCATTGAGAAAAAAAGGGCTGAATATAACAAGACACGCAAGGCAGCAGATGAGGAAAGCCAAAAGGCGCAGGATTTGGCAGACAAGGCCAAAAGCCTGACCGAACTGATCGCCACAATGGAACGCGAGATCGCAGCCGCTCGTGAGGCAGTCAAAGACGCCAAGGAAGCGGAGAAAAAGGCCCTTCAAACCGAAATCGCGACAAAAAAACAGAAAATTGCTGCATTAAAAGACGCCGCACGCCTTTCTCCTGCCATACCTTTTGATAAAATCAAGGGATTGCTTCGGTTGCCTGTTGAGGGAAATCTGGTCAAAGCCTATGGCAGTCCAGATGGCTTTGGTAACAAAACCCAAGGCTTCTCGCTCGGCACCCGCTCCGGCGCACAAGTCACAAGCCCTGCTGATGGATGGGTGGTTTATTCAGGCCCCTTTCGATCTTTCGGCAAGCTCTTGATTATAAATGCCGGAGGCGGCTACCATATCTTATTGGCTGGTATGGATAGCCTGACAGCCGAAGTAGGACAATTTATCTTGGCCAATGAACCAATTGGCCAAATGAAAGACACAAAACTGGCTCAATCCAATCTTCTTGATAGCGGTGAGTCCAAGCCTGTGCTCTATATGGAACTAAGAAAGAATGGTGTTGCGATTGATCCGGCACCATGGTGGACAGTAGCTTTGAAAGAAAAGGCAGACGGATGATTCGTAAAATCTCCCTATTGCTCTGTGGCGTCGTCATTGGCGCAGGCGTCGCATCGACCTTCTCGTATGCACCATGGACCCATGCTGGCGTCAGCAATGCCAATGCTGCCTCCTCGGATACATTTCGCCATATCAATCTGTTTGGTGATGTCTTTGAGCGCGTGCGCAAGGAATATGTCGAAAAGCCAACCGACAAGGACCTAATCGCCTCTGCCCTCAACGGCATGCTAACCGCTCTCGACCCTCATTCCGGTTATCTCTCTCCTGAGAGCTTTGAAGAGATGACGGTGGAGACCTCAGGAGAGTTTGGTGGCCTTGGCATTCAGGTGACCATGGATAATGGCATCGTTAAGGTAATTTCTCCCATCGATGACACCCCGGCCCATGCAGCTGGCATTCTGGCCGATGATCTGATCACCCATATCGACGGCGAGCCCGTCCGCGGCCTGAACCTGTCTGAAGCCGTGGACAAGATGCGCGGCCGCGTTGGCACCAAAATCTCCCTGACCATTGTGCGCAAGGATGTCGAACAGCCCATCAAGGTAGACATCACCCGCGAGATTATCAAAATCTCCTCAATCCGCTCCAAAAGCCTTGAGGATATTGGATATATCCGCATCACCCAGTTCAATGGTCAGGCCTTTGCGGGCCTCAAGAAAGCCATTGCAAAACTGGAAAAAGAAATTGGCGACAGCAAGCTCAAAGGCTTCATTCTTGACTTGCGCTCCAACCCTGGTGGCCAGCTTGATCAGTCCATCGCCATTTCCGACACTTTCCTTGATCAGGGTGAGATCGTCTCAACCCGTGGCCGCAACAAAGATGAGGTCAAACGCTATTATGCGCGCGCCGGTGATTTGACAAAAGGCCGCCCCATTATCGTGCTCATAAATGGTGGCTCAGCCTCTGCATCAGAGATTGTTGCAGGCGCTCTGACCGATCATGGGCGCGCCACCCTTGTTGGTTCAAAAAGCTTTGGTAAGGGCTCCGTTCAAACCATCATTCCGCTTGGCAACAATGGGGCCATTCGCCTGACCACCGCACGCTATTATACACCGTCGGGAACTTCCATTCAGGCCAAAGGCATTCTGCCTGACATTTTCGTCAAACAGGAACTGCCAGATGATTTGAAAGATCGGTTCCCGCAGCAATCCCAGACCGAGGCAAATCTGCGTGGCCATCTTGAAAATACCGATAAAAATGGTGCCAAAGAACTAAGTGACGAAGAGAAGAAAAAGGCAGAAGAAGACAAGCTCAAAGAAAGCTATTCTCCTTCTTACGTCCCCGCAGAGGTCGAAAAAGACACTCAATTGCAATATGCGCTTAAATTGATGAGAGGTGAAGAAAGCAACCCTGCCTTCCCTCCCAAAAAAGAAGACGCAAAATAACGCAAAACCCTAAAAGGGCAGGCCATGTGCCTGCCCCACCTCTGGCAGGAAATCCGGATCATGGCGGCAAATGATCTGAAGACCCCTCTGGGGCAAAACAAGGCCTCTGGTATCGCCAAGAGCAAGCTTTTTCTATTTGCATCTCTTGGCCTATTCGCAGCCTTGTTGCTGACTCTCGGTAGCTGGGCTCTCTTTAGCGATGGCGGGAATGGTGGCTACCCCATGCAGGTCGTCGACCTCTCCGGCTCTTTAGGCCCCAATGGACAAATTGGCGTGGATGATATCCGGCCCGGTATCAAACCCGGTGTTCCCGAAGCTATTCCCCCTTCTTTTCAAAGAGAAACACCATCCTTCAACACATTGCCAAAGTCTGAGGCCAATGCGGAAAATGCTGGAGAGATCAAAATCCTGGATCCCTCCGACCCGAGCCTCTCAGGCCCTGTTGACAGCCGGCAAACACCTTTTGACATGTTTGCACGCAAAATCAACGGCGATGCAATCGCAGGGCTTCCCAAAATCGCTATAATTGTAGACGGTCTTGGCCTCTCCCAAACAACCACACAAGAAGCCCTAAGCTTGCTCCCCCCAGACATTAGCCTTGCCTTTGCTCCATACGGCAATAGCCTTGATCGCTGGACCCGCAAGGCTCGCACCCAGGGCCATGAATTATTCATTCAAATTCCGCTAGAACCCTTCGATTATCCCAATAACGATCCAGGCCCCCATACCTTGCTGACGTCAAATCCAGCCGATAAGAACGCCCAAAATCTCGACTGGCTCCTCAATCGCTTTGATTCTTACGTCGGGATCGTCAATTATATGGGTGCACGCTTTACTGCAGACGAGCTAGCTGGAGGGGATTTGGTTCGTGCTCTTGGCAATCGCGGCCTTGCCTATATTGACAATGGATCCTCAGGCCGCAGCCGCATGAATGATCTGGCGAATTCCGCACGGATTCCCAATATGCGGGCTGATTACATCATCGATTCTCAAGGCCGTACGCAAGATATCGAAACCCGCCTTATTCAGCTTGAAACATTGGCACAGGAGCGCGGCTACGCCTTGGGCATTGCAACCGCCTTTCCAATTTCTGTGCGCACAATTGCAACCTGGACACAAAGTCTGCGTCAGCGGGGTTTTGCATTGGTCCCGGTTACAACCCTTTTGAAAGAATAATCTGATGGTAAAGCGAGAAGACCTGCCCTATCGGGATTGCGTCGGTATTTGTGTCATCAACAAGGATAACAAGGTCTGGATCGGCAATCGCGTTGGCTCAACCGAGCTTAAAGGCAGCCCGTCCTATACGTGGCAAATGCCCCAAGGCGGCATTGATAAGGGAGAAGACCCCTTAACCGCTGCCAAGCGAGAGCTGTTTGAAGAAACCTCCATCCATACCATCAGCCTTCTAAAAGAGGCAGTGGACTGGTTCCATTATGATCTGCCCGATGATCTCATCGGCATTGGCCTTAAAGGCAAATATCGCGGCCAGCGTCAACGCTGGTTCGCCTTCCGCTTTGATGGTCCGGACGAAGAGATCAATATCCTCAATCCCGGAGACGGCAACCAGCATCAGGAATTTGAAGACTGGCGCTGGGCAGATTTAAGCGATGTGCCGGATTTGATCGTGCCGTTCAAGCGCGAGGTCTACCAACAGGTCGTCGGTGCCTTTGATGAGCTTGTCAAAGGCTGAAAACAGCCTGACATGGCCTCTACTTTCCGGCCATGGTGACAACAAAAAAGCCGCGAGGATGAAGATCCTCGCGGCTTTTTAATTCTTGACGCTTTCTAGGCTATCAGGAAATCGCTGTTTGCAGATTTTTCAAACGCCCAAGCCGGATCTCCGCCTCATTCTTGGTGTCGTCATCCTTGGCATCGGCCACATCCTCTTCCGCGTCTTTGATCAGCTGCGCAATTTGCGCAGCATCAAGATCTTCGACAGGAACAGCCTGTTCAGCCAACACTTTCAAACCGGATTCTGCAACATCGGCGAAACCACCGCGCACATAGATGTCACGCTTGGTGCCATCTTCCAGTTCAACATTCAGAACACCGGGAGAAATAGAGGCAACCACCGGCGCGTGATCTTTCAGCACGGTAAAGTAACCGTCCATACCAGGAACCAGCACAGAGTTTACGCCCTCTGAGAGAACGAGCCGCTCTGGTGATACAAGTTCAAAGTTGAAAGCTTCGGCCATGATAGATACCTACTCCCAATCGGGTGTTGAGGAGCGGCTTACGCCGCGTCCGCTGCAAGTGCTTGAGCTTTCTCAATGGCTTCGTCCATAGAACCAACCATGTAGAAAGCAGCCTCAGGAAGATGATCGTAATCACCATCACACAGGCCTTTAACGCCTTTGATGGTGTCTTCCAGAGAAACCAGCTTACCTGGAGACCCAGTAAAGACCTCGGCAACATGGAAAGGCTGGGACAGGAAGCGCTCGATCTTACGAGCACGAGCCACGGCCATTTTGTCTTCTTCAGACAATTCATCCATACCGAGAATTGCGATAATATCCTGCAAAGCTTTATAGCGCTGCAAAATTTCCTGTACCTGACGGGCAGTCTCATAATGCTCATCACCAATGATGCGTGGGTCAAGCATACGAGACGTGGAGTCAAGTGGATCCACCGCCGGATAAATCCCTTTCTCAGCAATGGAGCGGTTCAACACGGTTGTCGCATCCAAGTGAGCAAAAGAGGTAGCAGGCGCAGGGTCAGTCAAGTCATCGGCCGGCACGTAAATGGCCTGCACGGACGTAATAGAGCCCTTGGTGGTGGTGGTAATACGTTCCTGAAGAGCACCCATGTCGGTTGCCAGAGTTGGCTGGTAACCCACAGCGGATGGAATACGACCCAGAAGGGCGGACACTTCAGAACCAGCCTGTGTGAAGCGGAAGATGTTATCCACGAAGAACAACACGTCCTGACCATCATCACGGAACTGCTCAGCAACGGTCAGACCGGTCAGAGCCACACGAGCACGGGCCCCTGGAGGCTCGTTCATCTGGCCATAAACCAGAGCACATTTAGAGCCCTCGCCGCCGCCTTCTTTGTTCACGCCGGATTCGATCATTTCCCAGTACAGATCGTTACCCTCACGAGTACGCTCACCCACACCAGCAAAGACGGAATAACCACCATGTGCTTTAGCGATGTTGTTGATCAATTCCATGATCAAAACGGTTTTACCAACGCCAGCACCGCCGAACAGACCAATCTTACCACCTTTCGCATATGGTGCGAGAAGGTCAACAACCTTAATCCCGGTTTCCAGGATCTCGGCCTCGGTTGACTGTTCTACGAATTCAGGAGCAGGCTGGTGAATTTCACGAGTGCCAGATGCTTTGATCTCGCCTGCTTCATCCACCGGCTCACCAAC
>JAOAQZ010000035.1 GCA_025210795.1 Cohaesibacter sp.
ATGATGCGCTTGTTGGCCTGATGCGGCACAAACCAAGTCAGATCATCAGCAGACAGGCCAGTTGCATCAAACGCATCGGTGATCACATCGGTGATCATGCCAACCGCATGTTTGAACACTTCTTTGCCCTGCATGCGCAAATAGCCAGCGGTCTGGGTGGTGGATGGGCCGCCATCCACAAAGAGCTTATCCTTGTGGCGACCGTCAGAGCGAATATGGCTGGTCAGAATACCGCGATCGCTCATGCTGCCTTCGCATTCTTGCGCTTCGAGCACCACAGCACCGGCCCCGTCGCCAAACAGAACGCAAGTTGTGCGGTCATTAAAATCGAGAATACGAGAGAAAGTCTCCGCCCCGATGACAAGAGCGCGCTTGGCCTTGCCGCATTGCAGATAGAGGTCAGCGGTAGACATGGCAAAAACAAAGCCGGAGCAAACAGCCTGCAAATCAAAAGCCGCGCCGTGGGTGATGCCCAGCTTGTTTTGAATAGAGACCGCCGTTGCGGGGAATGTGTTGTCCGGCGTTGCCGTGGCGCAGATAATCAGATCAATATCCTTTGCCTCAAGCCCTGCATGGTCGAGCGCAGCAAGCGCAGCCTTATAGCCCAGATCTGACGTATATTCGTCATTTGCGGCCACATGGCGCTGCTCAATTCCCGTGCGCTGGCGAATCCATTCATCGGATGTGTCAACAATTTTGGTCAGATCTTCATTGGTGACCACATTTTCAGGCAAATAGGACCCACATCCCAAAACCACTGAACGTACAACACTCACGATGCACTCTCCCCATCCGCCGCAAAGCGATTCTTATGATAAACAGACAAGTCCTGTTCAATTTTTTCGGTCAAACCATTTTTGACCATATCATAGCCAAGCCCAACAGCGGCGGCAAAGCCTTCGCCATCCGTGCCGCCGTGACTTTTAATTACGATACCATTCAGACCCAAAAAGACCCCGCCATTGACTTTGCGCGGGTCCATTTTCTCGCGCAGGCGCATAAAGGCGGAGCGGGCAAACAGGTAACCGAGCTTGGCCATAAAGGTCCGGCTCATGGCTGATCTGAGATATTCGGCCAATTGCTTGGCGGTGCCTTCCGCGGTTTTCAGCGCAATATTGCCAACAAAACCTTCTGTCACCACCACATCGACGGTGCCGCGCCCAAGATCATCCCCTTCGACAAAGCCCTTATAGTCGAGCTGAGGCAGGTTGAAGTCACGCAGCAGGCGGCCTGCTTCCTTGACCTCATCAAGACCCTTTACATCTTCTTCACCGATATTCAGAAGACCGACCGTTGGCTTGTCGATGGCAAAGAGAGAGCGCGCCATCGCGCCGCCCATCATGGCAAAATCGATAAGCTGCTGGGCGTCAGCACCGATGGTGGCCCCCACATCCAGCACCACACTCTCGCCGCGCAAGGTTGGCCAGATAGCAGCAATTGCCGGGCGCTCGATATTGGCCATTGTGCGCAGGCAGAATTTTGACATCACCATCAGCGCGCCGGTATTGCCCGCCGAGACGCACACATCTGCCTCGCCGGTTTTTGTCGCCTCGATGGCTTTCCACATGGAGGATTTACCGCGGCCACGGCGCAAAGCCTGACTGGGGCGTTCATCCATCTCGATTTTCACTTCAGTGGCGTGAAAGGTGCTGGCCTGTTTTACCCGCGGGAAATTTTCCAGCATGGGTGTCACAATTTCAGGATCCCCATAGAGCACATAGCGGATGTCCGGATGACGTACGAGGGCGATGTCTGCCCCTTCAAGTACGGTGGTTGGCCCGTTGTCGCCGCCCATCACATCCAAAGAGATATTAATTGTTTTGGTCATTCCACACGTCTTTTGCAGCGTTCTGGCTGCTATCAAGGATATCCCGACTCAGATGCCACTATAAAGCAAGCACTCGGTTGAATGTTTGGACAATATCCAATTCCTGAAAAGAAACAACAGGATTATGGGCCAAACATGATCCGTGGTTAAGCCTGCTGCCAGACTTTCACCCTGATTTGAGCCTGTTACGGGTCCAGTTTGTCCTTTAGGCCAGCAAGGGCTGCAAAGGGATTTTCCGATTCATCTTCGCTGCCATCATCTTCTACATGGCCGGAAAATTCAGCCCCGTCATGTCTTGGATAGTCATTCAGCCCCAGCGCAAAGAATTCCTCCGCATAGGAGCCCACATCAATTTCATCGCCGGTAAATTCCTCGGGTGGATCCTCCCCTTCGGGGTCCACGATCAATTCGCCACCTGTCGCCTCGTCATTGGCGCGGCGGGCAAAGGGGGAGCCTTGCGGCACGAGAATGACCTCGAATGTCTCATCGACTTTTTCAGCAACGGGCTTGAGTGTCACCACACAGGCCTGCTCCACATCGCCAGAAACCCGCCCTTCAATGCGGACACCGTTTTTCTTCCATTTAAAAACCCGGCTGTCCACTTCAAAGGAATGGACTTTGAGGATGTTCAGACGTTCTGCAAGCATCTCCAGCATCGCCTCATCGGCTTGGCCCTTGACGGTCTCGCCAAGGCTTTTGAGACGTAGAACCTGAACCGGCAATGACAAAACCGGTTTACGGCTTGCCAGCTCTTCAATTTGTTCGCTTTTTTTCATTTTTCTTGCCCCATGAGGGATATTAAATGCTTGATCTTTTTTGCTGTTTTGTCAGTCAATCATGATCAAACTTTGGTCATTTCACGCGATGGCACCAAATTCTGCGCTCATCCCCAATTTTATTTGCTCGCCAGCTAAAGCTCAGGCTGGCTTTGCAGGCACCGGAAAAGCCAGGTTGCCTGCTTCGAATTCTTGCCAAGAAGATTTAGTGAGCGTTTCTTCGGTTTCAATCACATAATCAGCGAGCGCGGCACTTTGCGCGGGCGGCGTTTCCTCTTCGGGAAAGAAATTCCGCTGTAATGCTGTTTGCAGCTCTTCCCGCCCGATCTCACGCGCTGTGTCATAGGCTTCGACCCGGCCATAGAAGGCCTGTGCCATTTTTTTGATCTTCTTGGGAACGGACAGATCGCCGATACCGATCTCGCGCAGGGAATGGTCCATATCCTTGAAAAAACGGTCAAAGACCTGTTGCCCCAGCTCTTGGGCTTGCTCCCCCTCGCCCCGCAGGCGATGAGCAAGCATATAGACATGCAAGAGGATCATCTCAAAACGGCCATTGATATCATCAGGGATGGCGTAATCGGTATAGAAAACCGGCTGCCGGGCTTGGGCGACGATCTGGCCATAAAGATCATCAACGAGCTTTTCCCTTTTTTCATCTTTTTTAAAGAGGTTGAAAATCATTTTTGTTCAATCTCGCTTTGAGTGCCCACAATTAGCCGCGATTGCGGGGCAGATTATGCTTCGTTGCCTCTTCTTTGCCACATTAGGCAGGCTAACAGCAAGAAGAGGCTCTGAAAGTTGCGACAGCGATTGCATTTCGCTGTTAAAAGAGCTACCGACAGAGAGCAAACAGTCTACTCTTTGCAGAAATGCCAGTATCAGGAGTCCCAATCAACATGACTGCCAAACGCCATTTGTCTTCCAGCCGCTCTTCCTCTTCCATGAAAGTGGCTAGCATTCTTCTCGGCCTTAGCACTGTTATCCTGACTGGCTGCCTTACGGAAGAAACTTCCATTCATGGATTTGTTCCATCCGATTATACGCTGGACCAGATTGTTGAAGGCTCTAGCCGCGAGCAGGTTTTGCTCAGCCTTGGCTCTCCCTCAACCACTGCCAATTTTGGCAATGAGGTGTTTTATTATATCTCTCAGGTGCGCAAAAAATCTGCCGCTTTTCTCAATTCCAAGCCCGTATCACAAACGGTTGTAGCGGTTTATTTTGATGAGGAAGCCCGCGTCTCCCGCACCGTGAAATATGGCCTGAAAGACGGCCGCCTGTATGACTTTACAAACGAGGTCACACCGACCGGTGGTAAGGAAGCAAGTTTCATTGGCCGTATGCTTAAAGGGGTTGCCCCTGCCGGTATTGGCAATATTGGCGGCTAATAGTCCTGCTTCTCTTCGTTCCGATGCGTAAAGATCGCTTTACAAAAGCACAAAGTCTCTGTTAGGTGACCTTATCGAAGTTAAGGTCACCTTTTCTTTTGTCTGCCTGACCTGATCGCTGCTTCCGCCTTCGCTAGAGCCAAGGCATTTTCTACCATTTAGCAAACCGATATGCCCGATGATTACAGGAGGGTTCCATGAGTTTTGAAAGCGCGTTGTCTTTCTTCATCGCTATTGTGATTTTCAGCATAACTCCCGGCCCCGGCGTCTTTGCCATTTTGGCTCGCGCCCTTGTCTCCGGGACACGCTCTTGCTTCTTCCTCTCTTTGGGCATGGCGATCAGCGATATTGTCTATCTGATTGCCGCCTGTTTTGGTCTTGCGGCTCTTGCCACCCATTGGGGAGATGTCTTCACCATTGTACGCTGGGCAGGTGCTGCCTATCTCATTTATCTGGGCTGGAAAATGTGGACAGCAAAACCCGATCTGTCTGTAGAGGCACCCAAAAGCAGCCGCTCCGGTATGGCTCTTTCCTTTTTGCAAGGCTTTATGATCTCGGCCTCCAACCCCAAGGTGATCCTCTTTTACATCGCCTTTTTGCCGACATTTCTGGATGTGGAGCAGCTCTCGGGGGCGGATATCGTGCTTGCCTCTGTCCTATCGCTGATCGGCTTGATGCTGGGCTTGACCTCTATAGCCTATTTTGCCTCACGTGCGCGGCGGCTTTTGAAATCCGAGACCGGCGTCAAGCGGCTTAACCGGGCCGCAGGCTCCATCATGGTGGGTGCCGGGGCCTTTCTTGCAACGCGCACATAAATGCGTTCAGCAAAGCCTTACAACAACAAGCCATGCCCTGAGCTGATCAGGGCATGGCTTTTTCTTATTCTAGTCTCTGGTTCCAGAAAGCTTTTATGCTTCTTCCTGAGCTTGTGTTGCCATACGGCTGCGGATCCATTGCATAGTGAGCAGGACCAAGCACAGGGCAACTGCCGGGAACATCACAAGATTGAGCTTGTCCCAGCCATACGCATTCATCACGCTGCCGGATGAGAAAGAGGCGATGCTCACGACGCCAAAGACGAAGAAGTCATTTGTTGCCTGGACTTTGGCCCGCTCGCTGGAGCTGTAGCAATCGGTCACCATGGCTGTTGCACCGATGAAGCCAAAGTTCCAACCAACTCCCAGCAGAATGAGGGCAATCCAGAAATGGCTAAGGTCAACCCCCATCAACGCGACAACCGAGCAAGACGCAAGCAGAAGCAGGCCTAACGCCACGATCTTTTCCTTACCATATTTCTGAATAAGCGAGCCGGTAAAGAAGCTGGGCGCATACATGCCCAGAACATGCCACTGAATGGCAAGGGCTGCGTCTTCCTGAGTGTGCGAGCAGGCAATCATGGCCAGCGGCGTTGCTGTCATCACAAAGCTCATCAAAGCATAGGAGAAGGCTGCACAGGTTGCCGCAACGATGAAGCGGAACTGGGTGATGATTTCAAGCAGCGGTCGCCCGCCCTGCTGTTGCACCTTCTTTTCTGCCTTTGGGAATTTTAACCAAAGCAACACAAAAATAGCGAGCACTGCCAAACCAGACTGGGCCAAAAAGGCCCCGGCAAACAGGATCGGATCAAACAGATCCTTGGTATAGATGATGGTTTGCGGCCCGATAATGGCTGCGATAATCCCTCCCGTCATCACCCATGAAATGGCTTTGGGGCGGAAATTATCACTGGCTGTATCAGCTGCTGCAAAGCGATATTGCTGGGTGAAGGCTGTTGCAAAGCCGGACAGGACGGTTGACGCGCAAAAAAGCGCAAACATGCCCTGCATAATGGCATACCAAGACAGGATACCGGCAAGGAAGCCGGCAAAGGCTCCTATCAAGAAGCCGTTGCGCCGCCCAAAAATCTTCATCAGGTAGGCTGCGGGATAGATGCCCATCGCCGTGCCCAGAACGTAAGTAGACACCGGCAAGGTGGCGAGAGATTTATCAGCCCCCAGCAGATAATGCCCGGTCAATCCACCCATCGCTACAACGATGGTGGGCATGGCACCGGCAAAGGCTTGCGCTCCTGCAAGAATAAAGCTGTTGCGCCGCGCAAGGCGGTCATCAATTACATCAACGCTCATCAACGATCCTGAAAGTCACAATGGCAAGGCCGGCTCAGCTTATGGCTGATTTGGGCGGGAAGAAACAGAGTGCCGGTGTTGGCATCCCTTTGCAAGAGCTGGATTGCACAAAATGCGTCAGCACAGCTCTCCTATATTATAGGTCGCAGATCCCCAAAGCAGCTATAGTTTTTATCAAATCAGGCTATGTGCTTTTTTTGATTGCAAAATTTCGCAATCAACCATCAAACATGGCACGATAGCAGACTCTGTTAGAAATGTTCAAAAGATTGGCTGCCAGAGCGAGTATAATGCTCGCCAGCGGGAACAGAGACCCCTTCCCCCGCTTCTACATGGCCAATGGCGGTGACTTGATGGCCTTGGCTGCGCGCCTCTTCCTCAAATTGCGCGCATTTATCCGCACTTACAGCCATAAGCAGTTCGTAATCATCGCCCCCTGACAAAATGGTCTGCATCAGGGTGGAATCTTGCTCTAGCAGAGCCCCCGCGGCACCGGATAGCGGTAGGGCTTCAAGGTTAAAAACAAGGCGGGCTCCGCAAGCTTTTGCCATTTTCCCCCCGTCTCCCAAAAGGCCGTCAGAAATATCCATAGCTGCGTGAACATAGCGGCGCATAAGGGGAGCCAAAGCAAGGCGCGGCTGGGGCAGCAGGTAGCGCCCTTTCAAATAATGTTCGTGCTCGGGCGAAAGTGGTGGCAACCGCTTTCCCAGCCGCAGCAAAAGACCGAGTGCCGAATCGCCCAATGTTCCCGTCATATAGAGCCTGTCGCCGGGCCGGGCATTTTGGCGCAAGATTTTCTTACCCTTTGGCACTCTACCCATGGCGGTAACAGAGAGAGTGAGGCGCTCAGGGCATTGCACGGTGTCGCCTCCAAAGAGAGCAAAATCAAAGGCTGCCTGATCATAGGCCAGACCTTTGCAGAAATCGGCCAGCCAGGTTTCGGTCCAATCTTTAGGCAGGCCCAGCCCTAACAGATAGCCCATTGGCTCCGCGCCTTTGGCGGCAAGGTCAGAGAGATTGACCCTCAGGGCCTTTTGCGCAATTTGGAAAGGCGTATCAGAAGCAAAAAAATGGATATCTGCGACCAGCATATCCTTGGTCATGACCAGATCATCACCATCTGGTAACGACAGAAATGCAGTATCGTCCGAGAGGCCAAAAGCGGCCGCGCCTGTTGCCAGCGGGGCAAAATAGTGAGCGATCAATTCCGCTTCGCTTCGTCTGTCTTCAGCCATGCCTGCCCTGCCCGCTCCATATCCATTCAGCAATGTTGCCTGATGCCATCCATAACAAAGGCGGCCCCGTGTGGAAAGCCGCCTTGATGTTTCTAACCGGTCGATGAGGCCATGGCACCTTTAGGATTTTGGCTTCATTTCCTCTTCGCGGGCTTCACGCGCCAAGGTGTCGAGCACACCATTGACCAAGCGCGGCTCGTCCCCTTCAAAGAAGGCCTTTGCAACATCGACATATTCGGAAATGATCACGCGCGCTGGGACATCCTTGTGGAAGCTCAGCTCATACAGACCAGCACGCATAATAGCACGCATGGTCATGTCGATCCGCGCAAGAGGCCAGCCTTTTTCCAAAACGAGATGGATTTTGGGATCGAGCAGACGCTGCTGCTTGACCACACCGCTGACCAAATCGCGGAAATAGGAAATATCGGCTGGCAAATACAGCTCCTCGTCAATTTCCTTGCCCAGACGATAAAGCTCGAACTCTTCCAAGACCTTGGAGAGCGCAGTGCCGCCCACATCCATCTGATAAAGGGCCTGTACCGCACCAAGACGTGCCGAGCCGCGCTGGTTGGCCGGGCGGATATTATCATCATTCGCAGATGGATTACTCATGCGTCGATACCGAATTTCTGGCGTAGCTCAACCATGGCCAAAGCGGCCTTGGCAGCGCCGCCGCCTTTGTTCTTGTCGTCCACTTTGGCACGGGCCCAAGCCTGATCGCCATTTTCTACGGTCTGGATGCCATTGCCGACAGCAACACAGCCTTCAACGGACAGATCCATAATAGCACGGGCAGACTCGTTTGACACGATATCGTAGTGGGTGGTCTCCCCACGGATAACAACGCCAAGGGTGACAAAGCCGTCATAGACAACGCCGCCATTTTCAGCAGACAGCATAGCCATGGACAACGCGCCGGGAATTTCCAGAACACCGGGAACGGCAATTCGCTCATAGGTCGCATCGGCTTCATCAAAAGCCTGCATGGCGCCTTTGGCAAGTTCGTCAGCCAGATCCTCATAGAAACGGGCTTCAATAATTAGAAAATGTGGTTTTGAATCGCTCATATCATTCACCCAGTCGTCTGCGGTGGCGTGTCAAACCATGTCCCGCAGCTAAAGTCCAGCCCTTATTGATCCAGAGTGCTAAAATAGCCTGATCGGGGATCACAATTGCAGGATTTTATCAAAATCCTGCGTCAAGACGGCGTATATTCATTCAGGCGCGCAACATAGCGGGCCATCATATCAACCTCAAGATTGATCTTGTCGCCCACTTTGCGCTCATTCCATGTTGTATGGGCCAGCGTGTGGGGGATGAGGAAAATGGTGAAATCGTCTCCGTCAACGTCATTGACAGTAAGAGAGCAGCCATCAAGCCCGATCGAGCCCTTTTGTGCGATGAAGCGCGCATATTGTTCTGGTGCCCGCAGCTTGAAGAAGACAGAATCTGGATGATCTTCTCGCTCGATAATCTCGGCCAGTCCGTCCACATGCCCCAGAACCAGATGACCACCCAGTTCATCGCCCATGCTCAAAGAACGTTCCAGATTGAGCTTTTTGCCGGTGGCCCAATCCCCTGCATTGGTGATGGCCAGCGTCTCGGACCCGGATTCTACGTCAAAGTAATTGCTGCCCGCTTCTGAGCTGCCAGCCTCCAGACTTCCCGTTTCAATCACGGTATGGCAGACGCCTGAGCAGGCGATAGAGGCTCCCAGTTCAATGGTTTTGGGGTCATAGCGCGTTGCAATGCGCACCCGTTGCCCTGCAGGGATCTTGTCCAGCTTGATGATCTCGCCGACGTCGCTCACAATTCCGGTAAACATTGCCTTTTGCCTGCCTTCTTCTTTGGTCTTTTGTCTTTGTGTTAAGGTCTGATCACACCAGGCCTTAAAAACGGGGGATACCCCGCCTGTATGTCGATATAACATCTTTGCCGTAATGCTGCTTGCTTTCAAGCGCCATACCAGCGGCTAAAAGCGCAGTATGGGGATCGGGGGATAAGGCGCTCACGCCTTCGCCTAAGGGTTTGGCCCCTTCAAAGAGGATAAACTCATCCACCAGACCCTGATCGAGCAAAGATCGGGATAGAATGGCTCCGCTTTCGCAAAAAATACGATTGATGCCTTGCTCTGCCAGTTGCGCCAAGGCAGCGGTAAGATCGACCCGTCCTTGCGCTGTCGGGTCAGTCAGCAGAAGGGTGCAGCCGCGCGCTTCCAGCGCCAGGGCTTTTTCCGCCGAAATCAAGCCTGAACTGACAATCCAGGTGGGCACCTCAAAAGCTGTTTGCACCACATGGGCGCTTAAAGGAATGCGGCCCTTGCTATCCAGCACAACGCGAATGGAGGAGCTACCCTCAAGGCCGGATAGCCGCACTGTCAAAGCCGGATCATCAATGAGGATCGTATCGACCCCCACCATAATGGCATCGGCCTGACTGCGCATAAGATAGGTGCGTTTCTTTGCCTCTGGGCCAGTGACAGGCACATTGCCCTCATCCCGGCGGCCAATAAACCCGTCTGGCGAGACAGCCATTTTGGCCTGAAGCCACGGCATTTTGGTGATCGTTCGCGACAGAAAACCGCTAAGGTCGCGCTTTGCCTCATCCTCTAGCAGGCCTACGCTCACCTCAATCCCCGCTTTGCGCAATTGCTCAAAGCCTTGTCCGGACACGCGCGGGTCGGGATCTTTCATTGCGCAGACAACGCGGCGCACGCCCGCTTTGATCAAACCTTCGGTACATGGTGGGCTTTTGCCAGTATGGGCGCAAGGTTCCAGCGAGACATAGGCTGTTGCTCCCTTAGCTTTTGCTCCGGCTTCGGCGAGAGCCACGCGCTCTGCATGGGGGCGACCGGTGCGGGCCGTTGTGCCCTGCCCCACGATCACACATCCTTTTGGCGTTTCTTTGACCAGAACACAACCAACTGAAGGGTTTTCGCCCGTCAGGCCCTTATGACGCCGCCCAAGCCGCAAGGCGAGCGCCATGAAGCGCTCATCCTGAGGAGTAATCTGTTGCGGACCAGTCATATCAAGCCTTATATGTCGGGATATGCAGACCAATCAGCTATCAGGTTTTAAGAAACCCAAAGGGGACATTATTCGTCAAGATCGTCTGGCGACGGCCCGTCATCTGAAGAGAGCTCGTCCAGCATATCGGAGAAATCCTTGGCTTCACGGAAATTCCGGTAAACCGAGGCAAAACGAATATAGGCGATATCATCAAGGCTTTTAAGCCCCTCCATCACCAAAGTACCGATATGTTCAGCGGAAACTTCTGCGTCACCCTGACTTTCCAGCTGGCGAACGATGCCAGAGACCATACGCTCGATGCGTTCTGGCTCAACAGGGCGCTTGCGAAGGGAGACCTGAACCGAGCGCATCAGCTTGTCACGATCAAAGGGGACACGGCGCCCAGCCCGTTTAACAACGGATAATTCGCGCAGCTGCACCCGCTCAAAGGTGGTAAAGCGGCCACCACAACCAGTACAGACCCGGCGGCGGCGAATGGCGGTATTGTCTTCAGTCGGGCGGGAATCTTTTACCTGTGTTTCATCACATCCACAATAAGGACAGCGCATCCCTCACCCCCGCATGACTGGATCTGTAGCCGCAGGATCAAATGCCGCTGCGGCTACAGAAAAATTAGACCTTACAGATCGGCATAAATCGGGAAGCGGTCGGTCAAGGCGATGACTTTCGCTTTTACCGCTGATTCTACCTCTGCATTGCCTTCTTCGCCATTTGCGGCCAAACCGTCAAGCACTTCGATAATCATTTCACCAATGAGCTTGAATTCCGCAGCGCCAAATCCGCGTGATGTACCGGCTGGTGTTCCCAGACGAATACCGGATGTGATTGTTGGCTTTTCAGGGTCAAACGGCACGCCGTTTTTGTTGCAGGTGATGAAAGCACGGCCAAGAGCAGCTTCTGCCGCCTTACCGGTCAGGCCCTTTGGACGCAAGTCAACCAGCAGAAGATGGTTGTCAGTACCGCCGGAAGCCAGCTCCAGACCACCTGCATAAAGGGTCTCGGACAGAACCTGAGCATTGTTCTTAACCGCTGTGGCATAGGCTTTGAAATCGTCGGTCAATGCTTCGCCAAAAGCAACGGCTTTTGCGGCGATCACATGCATCAATGGGCCACCTTGCAGGCCGGGGAAGACAGCGCTGTTGACCTTTTTGGCGATGTCAGCATCGTTTGTCAGCACCAGACCACCACGAGGACCACGCAAGGTTTTGTGGGTGGTTGAGGTTGCGATATGGGCATGCGGGAACGGGCTTGGATGCAGGCCAGCTGCCACAAGACCGGCAAAGTGAGCCATATCGACCATCAGATAGGCGCCAACACTGTCAGCAATTTCGCGGAAGCGTTTGAAATCAAACTCGCGCGAATAGGCAGAGCCACCAGCGATGATCATTTTTGGCTGATGTTCCTTGGCCAGTTCCTCGACCTGATCAAAGTCGATGCGACCATCCTGCTGGCGCACGCCATACTGAATGGCATTGAACCATTTGCCGGACTGGTTTGGCTTGGCGCCATGGGTCAAGTGACCACCGGCATCAAGGCTCATGCCCAGAATGGTGTCGCCGGGCTTGATCAGCGCCATAAAGGCTGCCTGATTGGCCTGCGAGCCGGAATTGGGCTGGACATTGGCAAAGTCACAGCCGAACAATTTGGTAATACGCTCGATTGCCAGATTTTCTGCAACATCAACAAAATGACAACCACCATAATAGCGACGGCCGGGATAGCCTTCGGCATATTTGTTGGTCATGATGGAGCCTTGTGCCTCAAGCACTGCTTTGGAGACGATATTCTCGGAAGCAATCAGCTCGATTTCCTGCTGTTGGCGACCCAATTCATCGGCAATTGCCTTTGCAATATCTGGATCGGTCGTAGCCAGATCATTGGAAAAGAAATTTGGGAAGATCGCATCTGTCATAAACATTACCCTTCGGCTCAAGATGTCGCTTGTCTGGTGTTGCTATTGGAAAGAAAAAATGGAGAAAGGCCACCCTTACCCCATTTGCAAGCAAGGCATCGGCACCTTGCCTCTTCAATTTGCATTTTATCTTATGTTTCGGCTTAGCTTCTAACACAGAAAAGCGCCAGCCGTCTGTCTCTAATTATGCTCTGCTTTTTGCTGAATGATCACTATTTTGCGACATAATGCAGACTGAAACCGACCAACAATCCCCCATAGGAAACATAGCCTTTTGCTGATCTTTTGATTTCATGCAAAATGGATTTTTTTCGCAGAAGGAATTCCTCTCTTTGCGGGAATGAAGCACGAACCTAACACGGAGTTGAGCGCGAGCCCTTTTCGTTGAATCGATGTAACATAGCGGATGCTAGATCACACCAATCGTTTTGGCGGAACGCCACTGGCTTTGTTATTTTGAGATAGATCGGAAAGACGCTTTTTTAGTTTTCGGACGGCTAGATTTTGCAAGTCACTTTGCGAGACCGTGCTAGGGCCAAAGACCGACACCTCAACGCCAGTCTCAGCATCAACAGCAATCGCTTTGACCTGCCGGCCTATGCTGATGAATTCGATATAAATTTCGCCACGTCTGCGTTCAGTCACACCAATCGCCCATGTTTTCCCCTAATACTGCCTCACCTAATCGGTGGGCAGCAGCGCTTTCGCCCTACGCTTACTGTGCTGGAGCGACGGGAGAAAGTCCATCCCGATTGTAAATATCATCGCGGAAATGGATCATGCCGCCGGAGGTCGCCCAAGCGGTGATATAGGTCATATAGATCGGAACCCGACTTTTCACAGCAACGTCGGTTCGCTCGCCAGAGCGGATGACTTCATCAATAGCAAGGCGATCCCAGCCCTGTGTCTTGCCCAGAACCCAAGTCACGAATTCGCGCACATTCTGTACGCGTACGCAGCCTGAGGAATGGAAGCGATAAGACGAGCCAAACAGGGTTTTTGACGGTGTATCATGCAGATAAACCGCATGCTTGTTATGGAAATTGATTTTGATGGAGCCCATGGAATTCTTGGCTCCGGGTTCCTGACGGAACTGGTAATTGAGGGCCTCATCAGTTGTCCAGTCGACCTGAGACGCATCAAGCTCAACATTATTACGCAGATCGCGGATATGGATGCGATTGTCTTTTAGATAATCGGGATCCTTCTGCATTTTTGGAATGAGGTCCTTACGGATGATGCTTGCAGGCACATGCCAGTAAGGATTGAAGTTGATTTCGTGAATCTTGGAGGCCAGAACAGGGCTTTGGCGGTCAATCTTGCCAACAACAGCTGTATGACGGGAATGAACAGCCCCAGTCTCAACAGTTTCGATTTCTGCCGCCGGGATGTTGACCATCACATAGCGATCCCCAAGATAACCGGACAGGGAGCGAACGCGCACGAGATTGGTCTCAAGCTGGCGCAGGCGAATCTGGGCTGGCACGTTAAGGGCTGCAAAGGTTTCCTTGCCCACCAGGCCATCTGGCGAAATGCCATGGCGAGACTGGAAACGGCGCACCGCCGCATCAACATAAGAATCAAACACATCGCTCACGCCAAGCGATTGCTGCAAGTCCCCTGACATGGTCAGGCGCTGGCGCAGGATCACCACAGTGTTGCTGCGCGCGCCGATGCGCAGGATCTTGTCGTCAGGCACGATAGGCCAGCCGCCGCGCTGAACAAGGCTGTAATAGAATTGCATCGCCTGTTCGATATTGGTGGCAGTTGCAGGAGACAGGGTTGGCTCAGCTGTTCGCACGGCAGCCACAGTCTGGCCTGGCGTGTCGAAGCGATCCCCCCACTCTACCGGTTTTTGCTGCAGCACTTCATCCAGCGGGTTTACCTGCTGGGCAAAGGCGGGAGCCACACGCGCCATGGAGAGGCCAGCTACGAGCCCGCCCCCCATAGAGAGCAAGCGGCGGCGAGATAAAGCTGGGCCGTTTTTCAAACTGGTTGGAGCAGCTGGATTTGCGGGGCTGGTGATATTCCGGCTCTTTTTCTCTTGCACTTGTGTCTCCGTGGCGTTCCCAAATGGCGTAGAGGTTCTTGTTCTGTGCCTAGCATGCAGCCGCAGGGGATACAATCACCGTGTGACAGTTCCTTTGGCCAATCAATAATTGTTGACTTGAATGCCCAAAGATTGTGGCAAATTGAGGATGAATGCTAGGTGAATTGATCACAAGCCGCTCACTGCTTCTAACGTATTTGTGAGAAAGGCCAATCAGAGTATGGCAGGAGAATCATCTGCTTATCGTATTCTTCGCCAATATACCCGTTCGAGTGCTAAACTATTTCACGCGGTCGTTGTCTGAAAAAAGTATGCGCGCAATAAAAAATCCTTCCGGTAGAGTAGAACCGGAAGGATTTTGTGATGAGTCAGTTTCATTGAACATTATCGTAAAATGCATGGTCCGTTGTCGCAAGTGGCCCATGCCGGTCTGGCCTGTTCTTCTTAGCCAGATCCGATATCGTTGGGGAGCATTTTTGCCTTCCCCTTTTGCCCTGCGCTTTCCCACCCCTGTTATGCAGGAAAGCTAATCAGGCCAAATCTTTGGATCCGTAAGCACTTATTGCCTTATATGTGCTTATCGGCAGTCCTGGTTTTTGCTGGTTTGAAAGCCTCTTAAAGCCGATAGAGGATCTGATCGGTCCAGAAACGCTCCAAGCGCTGCAGAGATTTATTCAGAGCTTCGAAATCTGACGAATTCACACCACCCACCTGCTCGATGGTATTGATATGACGCTCGTAAAGTTCGCTCACGATCTGGCGAATTTCCAAACCTTTGTCAGACAGGCTGATGCGAACAGAACGGCGATCAACGCGGGATCGCTCATGGTTCACATAACCCATATCTACCAGTTTCTTCAGATTGTAAGAAACATTGGACCCCTGATAATATCCTCTGGAGCGCAACTCGCCGGCGGTTACTTCAGAATCTCCGATATTGAAAAGCAGCAATGCCTGCACACTATTCACATCAGATCTACCGCGGCGGTCAAACTCATCTTTGATAACATCAAGAAGTCGACGATGCAGCCGTTCAACAAGACGAAGAGCGTCCATGTATAGTGGTTTCATTTCCACTGTCTCTTCAGCCTCACCGACCGTTTCCACTGCCTGCTGTGCTGTAATCATCCGTTTGAGCCTCGTTTTTATTTTGACTTTATTTTGGCGGGTTTTCCCGCTTCTGATGCTCACATTACGGCTCACCGCATAAAATCGCGTTACTAAACGCCCTTAACAGACCTTTAAACGGCAAAAAGTCGGCCTTTTGAGAGGCCGACTTTCTGAACTGGTAAATATCTTCTTACGATTTTTTCGCCAAATCGCAGAAATGCAGGCTTTCTTATGCGCCGCGCAACTTATTGATGATACCAGAGAAATCCACATCCCCGTTTCCAGCGTCACAAAATGCGCTGTAAAGCTCATCTGCAGCCGCACCAAGGGGCGTATTTGCACTGACAGCACCGGATGCTTCCTGTGCCAGCTTAAGATCTTTAAGCATCATGGCGGCAGCAAAACCGGGCTTGTAATCATTATTGGCCGGAGAGGTTTCAACCGGGCCAGGGACCGGACAATAAGAGGTCAAGGACCAGCACTGGCCAGACGCAGTAGAGGAGATGTCATAGAGCTTTTGATGATCAAGGCCCAACTTCTCAGCAAGCGCAAAGGCTTCACAGACGGAGATCATCTGAATGCCCAGCATCATGTTGTTGCAGATTTTGGCCGCTTGGCCGTTACCGGCGCCGCCTGCATGCACGATGGTTTTGCCCATAATGTCCAGATATGGCTTGGCTGCTTCAAAAGCTGCATCCGGGCCACCGACCATGAAAGTCAGTGTGCCAGCAGCTGCGCCGCCCACACCGCCGGAGACCGGTGCATCAACCATATTCATGCCAGCATCCACCGCAGCGGCTGCAACATCGCGCGCGGACTGCACATCGATGGTGGAGGAGTCAATCAAGGTTGCACCCTTGTTGATGTTGGCGAGGATGCCATCATCACCGGTATAAACCGCGCGCACATGCTTGCCAGCAGGCAGCATGGTTACGACTACGTCGGCGCCAGTTACAGCTTCTGCAACCGATGCACAGCCCTTGCCGCCCGCTTCTTCCAGCTTGGCCAGAGCATCTGATGACAGATCAAAGCCCTTCACATCATTCCCGGCTTTTGCCAGATTGGCGGCCATTGGCCCACCCATATTGCCCAGACCTACAAACGCAACCACTGCCATGGTTATTCCTCCAAGACTTTGCCAGCCCCCTGTGAAAGCACAGAAGCAACCGGCTTTTCATTCAGCTCCCCCAAGGAGCATATTCAGGGAAAGGACTGATTGTGATGTAAGCCGGGCCCAATCGGGGCAAGGCAGACAACTAATCAGTCACTCCCGCTTCTCGTTGTTTGGCTTGGCGATAGACAAGGCCACAAGCCCCGATCAACGCAACCAAACCGACTATTTGCAGCAGAATGGAAGGCATTGGCATGATAGCAAACCCATCCCAGCGGATGATGGATGCAATCTCAATTCCTGCGCTTGCCACCCAGACCACAACACCCCAAAAAGACAGAAACCACACACCAAGCGCTGCAATCAGGAAAGAACAGGAGAGAATAACGCGAAGGCTATGCTGTTCCCAGTTTCCCCTTTGCAGGCCGCTTTCTCCGAAAAGGCCCAATATATCTACCCAATAATAAAGGCCTGCAGCCATCAGCACCAAGCTACCGAAACGGGCCAGCGCGATGAACCAAAGGGGGAGATTATCCCCCCAGATATGGTGTGAATATGTGTCTAGATGTAATGCTGTCATATCTCGTCAAAGGTCAGTTCACCACTATCGAGTGGTGCAAAATGGGCCTCAATCTGGGCTGGGTCAACTGATTCCAGCTCAGCGGGATTCCATTCCGGTGCACCGTCTTTGTCAACAATAGTTGCGCGAACTCCTTCATAAAAATCGTCTTCATGCAAAATGCGATGGACAATTCTATATTCCAGCACCATGCATTCCTCAAAATCGCTCTTGGCACCGCGCAGCATCTGCCCCAAGGCAACATGAACAGAGGTTGGCGACTTTCCGGCCAATTGCTTAAGTGCTTTTTCTGCAAACGCGTTATCGCTGGCCTTGAGGTTTGCTACGATTTCGTCCACGCTTTCATGGCCAAAGGCCTTGTCAATGACGCCAAGGCTTTCCTCGTCAAAAGTGCTATCCAATTCCAGATTATAGCTTTGGAGCACTTCGTCGACCTCTTGCCCTTCGGCAATGCGCTCAATGATGGACGCATAATTGTCGGAATTGATGGCATGGGTTGCAAAGCCAAGCGCCAGACAATCAGCTTGCTTGAGGCGCGCGCCGGTCATGGCCAGATAAGTACCTGTCTTTCCCTTCATACGCGGCAGGAAATGGGTTCCGCCTACGTCAGGGAAGAAGCCAATACCCACTTCTGGCATGGCGAACATAATATTTTCGCCCGCTACCACATATTTGCCATGAACCGAGACGCCAACGCCGCCGCCCATAACAATGCCGTTAATCAGCGAGATATAGGGTTTGGGATAGCGATAGATAGTCCGGTTGAGGCGATATTCATCCCAGAAGAATTCAAAGGGAGGATTGCCTTTAGCATCATAGAGCGCGCGAATGTCGCCCCCGGCAGAGAAGGCTTTTTCACTTGCCGACTGAACGATAACAGCCTTGATGCTGTTATCTGTTTTCCACTCGTCCAGTTTTGCAGCCAGTTGTTTGACCATGTCATAGGACAGGGCATTGAGCGCTTTGACACGCTCAAGAGTTACCAGTCCAACAGCGCCGCGCTGCTCAAAAGTGATATCATTTGACATGAAAGACCCTTTTACCGGTTAAACAGATCACGAGAGATAATGAGGCGCATCACCTCGTTGGTGCCTTCCAGAATCTGATGCACACGGACATCGCGCAAGTAACGCTCGATCGGATAGTCACGCAGATAGCCATAACCGCCATGCAACTGCAGGGCCTGATTGACCACATTAAAGCCAGCATCGGTTGCCAGACGTTTGGCCATCGCGGCCTGAGTTGTTGCATCCGGTGTTTTGGCATCCACCAAGGTTGCAGCACGATGCAGCATCAGACGGGCGCTTTCCAGCTCGGTTGCCATGTCGGCGACGCGGAATTGCAGCGCCTGGAACTCTGCAATAGCCCGGCCAAACTGCTTGCGCTCTTTCATATAGTCGATTGTGCGATCAAGGCAGCTTTGCGCAGCCCCCAAAGAGCAGGCACCAATATTCAGGCGACCGCCATCAAGGCCAGCCATGGCAATCTTGAAGCCCTGCCCTTCCGAGCCGATGAGGTTTTCTACCGGAATACGGCAATCCTCAAAGTTGACCTGAGCCGTTGGTTGGCTTTTCCAGCCCAGCTTGACTTCCTGTGCGCCAAAGGACAGGCCCGGCGTGTCTTTTTCTACCACAACGCAGGAAATGCCCTTGGGGCCATCTTCGCCTGTGCGCACCATCACCACATAAACGTCAGCCGCGCCGCCGCCGGAAATGAAGGCTTTGGAGCCGTTTAGCACATAATGGTCGCCCTCTTTAACCGCCTTGGTGCGCAGAGAGCCAGCGTCAGAGCCTGCATTGGGCTCGGTAAGGCAGTAGGATGCGAATTTCTCCATGGAGCACAGGGATGGCAGCCATTTGTTACGCTGCTCATCATTGGCGAAGGTGTCAATCATCCATGATGCCATGTTATGGATGGAGATATAGGCAGATGTCGAGGTACAGCCTTTTGACAATTCTTCAAAGATGATTGCCGCATCAAGACGGGACAGGCCAGAGCCGCCCACATCGTCTTTTACATAGATGCCACCAAAGCCAAGAGCCGCTGCCGCCCGCAACGTCTCGACCGGAAAGAAGGATTTTTCATCCCATTCCTTTGCATGAGGCTCCATTTCATTGGCGGCGAAATCTGCAGCCATTTCCTGAAAAGCACGTTGTTCCTCAGATAGTGCGAAATCCATCCTGTTCCCTCCCCGGACATGTCTTTCCCTTGTCCTTGACATATCCCACATATTTCGTCAACGCACCAAAAGGGGAAATTTTTACATCCTATTTCTTTAAATCTTTGTATTTCATAGGATATATCATTGCATTTTACGTTGACGGAATATGCAACTTTGGCATTCATTACGAAATGGTCAGTTATTTGATCTTTGATAAAGTGCTAAGGGATGATTACAGCTATCACCTGAGACAACAATCAGGGCAAACAGCTCTTGGGAAATTGGGACCGCATTTCGACAGAACGACCGTCTGTGCCGTGGTCCAATCGCATGAAGGCAGGACCGTTACTTATGGACAAATCAACAAAAGCCCCTTCCCTTTATGATGTGAGCGCCATTACCGGCGGTCGGCGCATGCGGCGCAACCGCAAGGCCGACTGGTCTCGCCGCCTTGTTCGCGAAAATCAGCTGAGCGTGAATGACCTGATTTGGCCGATTTTTCTGATTGAAGGCGAGAATGTCACCCAGCCCGTTGGTTCCATGCCTGGTGTTGAGCGCTTTTCTATTGATAATGCCGTGCGCGCCGCTGAGCAAGCGGCCAAGCTTGGCATTCCTGTTCTGGCGCTCTTTCCCAATACCCCCACAGAGTTGCGCGATGACAGCGGTTCGGAAGCTCTCAATGGTGACAATCTGACTTGCCGTGCGTTGCGGGCCATTAAACGGGAGGTGCCTGAAATTGGCCTGATGACTGATGTTGCGCTAGACCCCTATACCAGCCACGGCCATGACGGCCTTATAGCAGATGGGGTTATTCTTAATGACGAGACCGTTGATCAACTGACCCGTCAAGCCCTTGTACAGGCTGAGGCAGGCTCTGATATTATCGGCCCGTCAGACATGATGGATGGCCGCGTAGGAGCCATCCGCCAAGCGCTGGATGCCCATGCCTTTGCCGATGTGCAGATCATGGCCTATACCGCCAAATATGCCTCTGCCTTTTACGGCCCGTTCCGCGAGGCCGTTGGTGCCAATTCCACTTTAAAAGGTGACAAGCAAAGCTATCAGATGGATGCAGCCAACACCCACGAAGCCATCGTGGAAGCTGAGCTGGATATTGCTGAAGGCGCCGATATGCTGATGGTCAAGCCCGGCATGCCTTATCTCGACATTGTGCGCCGCCTGAAAGACCAGTTCGCCATGCCGACTTTTGCCTATCAGGTCTCTGGCGAATATGCGATGATTTGCGCTGCGGGTCAAAATGGCTGGCTGGATCAAGATCGCGCCATGTGGGAAAGCCTCCTTGCCTTCAAACGCGCAGGCGCCGACGGCATCCTCACCTATTTCGCCCCCAAAGTCGCGAAAGCTTTGCAGGGCTAAAGCCGCCAGTTCGCATGTTGAATGAATTGTCTCAAGGCGTTCATCTATATAGATGAGCGCCTTTTCCTTTGCTTCCTCATTCCTCACCAAGTTTTCACTTGAGCTTTTGAATGGAAAGGAGTGAATTAGGGATTCTCTTTTTATATGTAAAAGGTCCCGTTATGGCAGATCAGTCCCGCACCTCTTCGCCCCTTGCTCATCCTACCCTTGAGGATATCAAACGGGCGGCCAACCAGATTGCCGGATCGGTTCTGCGCACGCCGACTTTGCCTGCCTATAAGCTTTCGCAAGCCCTTGGTGCTGACATCTTTGTCAAATACGACAATATGCAAATCACCAATGCCTTTAAAGAGCGCGGGGCTTTGGTCAAGCTTTTGTCCCTGAATGACGAACAGCGGCGCGCTGGTGTGGTGGCCATGTCAGCGGGCAATCATGCGCAGGCTGTCGCCTTTCACGCCAGCCGCCTTGGCATCCCTTCCACCATTGTTATGCCGGAATTCACCCCCTTTGTGAAAGTGGCAGCCACCAAGGCCTTTGGGGCGGATGTAATTCTGGAAGGGGAAACGGTTGCCGAGGCAGGCCTTGCAGCCCAGCGCCTGTCCGAGACCAAGGGCATGGTCTTTGTCCATCCTTATGATGATTTTGACATCATTCGCGGGCAAGGCACGGTTGCACTGGAAATGCTTGCCGATGTCGGGGAGCTGGACTGCCTTGTTGTTCCCATCGGCGGTGGCGGCCTGATCTCGGGCATGGCAATTGCCGCCAAAACGATCAAGCCGACCATCGAGATCATTGGTGTTGAGACCGAGCTTTACCCCACCATGTATAATGAGCTCAAACAAACCAATCTCGAATGCGGCGGCCAGTCTTTGGCGGAAGGGATTGCAGTTAAAAAGGCAGGTCGCCTGCCCGCTTCTATCGCAGCCGATCTTGTCAGCGACATTGTTCTGGTCTCGGAAGGACAAATCGAGCAGGCCATCAATGCCTTTGCCACTCATCTTAAAACCATGGCGGAAGGCGCTGGCGCTGCGGGCCTTGCGGCCCTGATCGCCGAACCGGGGCGTTTTGAAGGGCGCAAAGTGGGACTGCTGCTCTCGGGCGGCAATATCGACCCGCGCCTTCTCTCATCCATCATGGTGCGTCAGCTTGGCCGCAAGCAACAGATTGTTGGCCTGCGCATCACCATTCCAGATCGGCCCGGCGTTTTGGGCGAGATTTCTACCATCATTGGCGATCTGGGCGGCAATGTGCTTGAGGTCGACCACCACCGAACCTTCCTCAATGTCCCAGTCAAAGGGGCTTCTATCGATATTACGATTGAAACGCGCGATGCGGCGCATGCTCAGGACATTATTCGCGGTATCGAAGCCAAAGGGCACAAAGTGGAGCATCTCAACGCGTCTGACGGAGATGGTCGGCAGACTTGAGTCTGCCCCATGCAGCCCCTCGACTGCCCCTCAATTGCCCCTGCGTTATGAGCCTTAAGTATTAGAACGAAGGCGAGTTGCGACGCGGCGAGTTATAAACTTATTACTAGTAACTCATTTGTCCACAACTGATCTATATTCACTTCGGCAAAAATTACTTTCATCGCTTCCCTTAAGGGAAATTAACCAATTTTTAGCCCTGCGGAACCCACTATCATCCTAGCTTGATTAGCAAATTTATTGAGGTTCTGGGCAATGAATTCTTCACACGGTGCTGGTGGCAGCGGTTCTGTGAATATAGAACAAATTTATAGTTTTATTTCACGAGACCAAAATCAGGGTGACTTTGGTCATGCGTCATGGAAAGCAATTTCTGATGATTTGCCACAAGTGATGCAGGGATTTTACGATTCTTTGAGTCAAATCAACGCTCTATCCCCTAAACTTGGCGCGCAAAACCAGCGTGTTCCGGGCCTGATCACAGCCCAAATGAGTCATTGGGAACAGGTACTCACCAATAACATAAACAGTGATTTTCAGGCTCATTCCCATAAGGTGGGCGAGGCTCATGTGCGCGCTGATCTGACACTCGACTGGTATCTGGCCTCTTATGGCCGCCTGATTTGTGATCTCATTCCTGTGCTGGTCAAAAAGCATCGTCTGTCGCCGGGTAAATTAACCAATGTGCTGCAGACGCTGATGTCTCGCTTCTTCCTCGATATGATCCTGTCCTCCGATGCCTATCACGGCACGCTGGCAGATCAGGCTAAAGCTAAAGATGGCAAGGATGCCAATCTCAAGAATCTTAAAAATCTGGCTAATTCCGTTATTGAGATCAACGAAATCTCTATGGATATGGCTCTGCTTTCACGCAATACCCGTGTTGCAGCTGAGAGTGGCCAATCAATCTCAGCCGCTGTGACCGAGCTGGTTTCTTCCGTTGAGCAAATTTCAGAAACATCAGAACAGACCGCTGACGGAGCTACAGAGACCCATCAAACCGTGAATGAAGGCCTGAGCATCATGAATTCTGTCTCAGAAGCCATTCAGAATATTGCCGGTGCCTCTTCCATGACCGAGAACAGCCTTACTGAGCTGGTTTCGGTATCCGAGCAAATTGCTGAATTTCTGACGGTGATTGACAATATCTCCAACCAAACCAATTTGCTGGCTCTGAATGCAACTATTGAGGCAGCGCGCGCTGGAGAATCGGGCAAAGGGTTTGCTGTGGTAGCCTCTGAGGTGAAAAATCTGGCCACTCAGGCGGCGAAAGCGACCGAGGACATTTCTCACCAGATCAATGCCCTTAAACATGGCATGCAGACCATCCAGAATGCCGTCTCCGGCTCTCGTGATGCGATTGAGACGGGGATGGATGCTATCTCCGGTGCCAATAATGTGATGGAGACTATCGGCGAGCAGGTTGCCAATGTCTCTACACGCATGCAGGATGTCTCACAGATTTTGCAGCAGCAGACAGTTGCCAGTCAGGAAATTGCTCATAGCATAACTGGCGTTGCTGATCTTTCCTCACAGAATGAGCAAACCTTGTCCGGCATGTCTGTCACCATGCAATCAAGCAATGACAAATTTAGCTCCAATGCGACAAGCTGGTTCAACAACCAGTCCGCTGCCTCCTTGTGCGAAATGGCAAAGATTGATCATGTGCTGTTCACCAAGAAAGTGGTTGATACGGTAACGGGACGCACTCCTTGGAATTCGCGCGAAGTGCCAGACCATCACAAGTGCCGGTTGGGGCAATGGTATGACAAGATTGAGGATCCGCAATTGCGTAACCATCCTGCTTTTCTTGCAATGAAAGAACCGCACAGAAGAGTACATGCTGTGGCCATTGATATTCTTAAGGCAAAAGAAAACGGCGACATTGATGCTGCCTTTGAGGGCCTTGGAAAGCTGGAAGAGGCCAGCCGCGAAACCATTGAAAAGCTCGATGCATTCTCGCAAGCCATCGTTGCGCGAGAGGCTGCTTGAGCTAAGCACTCTGCACTATCAATAGTACGACAAGTTCAATAAAGCCGGAAGTTTTTCGCTTTCGGCTTTTTCTTTTCTCTCTTTTCTGACCCTTGAAATCAGACTCTTTCATCCCACATCTATAGTGTAGTTAAACAAACCACCCCACCGATTACCTTGTCTGCTGGGGTTTTTCTTTGAATAGAGGAAAGGATAGAACAAAATGAACAGCACCGATATGGCTCCGTCCGTTGATGAACGCCGCCATGCCTATGACCCGGAGACCCGTCCGGCTCTTTTTGATGGTGTGCTGTCCCGGCGTGTTCTGGCCTTTTTGTTTGACGTTGTGATGATCTGCGCCCTTGTTGCCGTCTCCAGCGTTGTGGTCGGCTTTCTTGGTATTCTTACCTTTGGTTTGGGCTGGTTGCTTTATGGTATTCTAGTGCCCCTTGTGGCGGTCAGCTACACCGCCCTCACCCTTGGTGGCTCACGGGCCGCAACCCCCGGCATGCGGATGATGGGGCTGGAAATGCGCTTGTGGTATGGGGCAAAGCCCTATCTGCTGCTGGCCATCATGCATAGCTTCCTGTTCTGGTTCATCCATGTTGCCTTTACGCCCTTTATGTTGCTGCTTGCCCTCTTCTCCCGTCGTGGCCAATTGCTGCATGACATGATTCTCGGCAGTATGATTCTTGATCGTGATGCGCTCTATAACCACTAAGCCGGTGCAAATTGGCGATAAAGAAAAGAAACAGCTTTGCCAAGACAAAGCAATTCAAAGGCCAGAGACCCGTATCTGGCCTTTCTTTTTGGTTTGACCACAGGAAAATGGTCGGGGGCTAGGATTCAATTTTGAAATCTTGCATGCTGGTCGGTAATGCTGAAAGGCAATTCTACTCGCAAGGTTCTGATTGGGCGAGTTCAAGACTGGGCAAGTGAATTCTAAGGTGGTCCTTCATGACGCTGACAGCCGATTTGCAAATGTGGCTAACCTTTGCCGTCATCGGCTTTACCATCATAGCTTATAGCATTGAGCGTTTTGCGATCGAGCTAACCGCCCTGGGCTCTTTGCTAGTTTTGATGCTCATTTTCGTTGGCCTGCCGTCCGAGCCCGTCGCCGACCAATCGGGTCAATCTGCAGTGACGCTGGATGATCTGGTTGCCGGCTTTGCCAATCCCGCCTTACTGACCGTACTTGCCCTTCTCGTTATCGGGCAAGGCCTGTTCCAGACCGATGCATTGGATGCCCCGGCGCAGCTCATCACCAAAGTTGCCAGAAAATCACGTTATCTTGCCTTTATCGGCGTTTATATTGCAGCGGCAGTCATCAGCGCCTTTATAAATAACACCCCTGTTGTTGTGATGTTCCTGCCCATTATGACGGTGGTTGCCAGCAATTTGCGCCTCTCGCCCAGCAAGGTTTTGATGCCCCTCTCCTTCATCTCCATTCTTGGGGGGATGACAACGATTATCGGCTCGTCGACCAACCTTCTGGTGGCAGAAGCGGCCCGGAAGGAAGGGGTGCTGGATCTTCAATTCTTTGACTTTACCGGTATCGGGATGATTGTTGCCTCAGTCGGGGCCATCTATGCCATTTTCATCATGCCGCGCATCCTTAAAAAACGCGAGAGCATGACGGACCAGTTAAGCCAGACCACGGGCAAACAATTCATTGCGCAAATCCCGCTCACTTATGGCGACCGGCTGGTTGGGCAGCAGGCTGTTTTGGGCATGTTCCCGACCCTTAAAGATATGACGGTACGGCTTGTCCAGCGCGGCGAGACCCCTCTTCTGCCTCCCTTTGACAATCTCACCCTTCAGGTGGGGGATACAGTGGTGGTTGCCGCCACCCGTCAGGCTTTGCTGGTGGCCCTTAAGGGCGGACATAATGTAACGCAGGAAGGCGAAGAGGAAGAAAGTCAGGTTGCCTCGGAACAATCAGACTTTACCCTTGCCGAGGTGATTGTCCCCCCTGCCTCGCGCATGATCGGGCAGACCATTGAGCTTTCCGGCCTCAGAGCCAAGACCAATTGCATGGCGCTTGGGGTTCAGCGCCGCTCGCGCATGCCGCGCCTTGCCATGAATGATATTCGCCTTGAAGCGGGGGATGTTTTGCTGGTTGGTGGGCGCCGTCACGATGTGGAGGCCTTGCGCGTCAATAAAGATATTCTGCTCATTGAGCTTTCAACCACTGATGTGCCGCAGCGCCGCTTTGCGCCGCGCGCCCTTGGTATTTTCCTTGCAACCGCGCTTGCCGCTGCCACCGGCTTTGTGCCGATTGCTACAGCGGCCCTTGGCGGGGCCTTTGCCATGATTGTTGGCAATTGCCTTAATCTGCGTCAGGCCATTCGTGCGCTTGACAGCCGCATTTTCATGCTGGTTGGGGCATCCCTTGCCAGTGCTGTGGCTTTGCAAAAAACAGGCGGGGCGCATTTTGTTGCCAGTTTTGTGGTCGAGGCCATGGAAGGACAACCAGCGCCGGTTTTGCTATCCGGCTTGTTCCTACTCATTGCGGTTCTGACCAATATTCTGTCCAACAATGCCACAGCCGTATTGTTCGCGCCCATTGCCATTTCTATTGCCACGCAAACGGGTCTTCCCGTCGAGCCCTTTGTCGTCTGCGTTATTCTGGCGGCCAATTGCTCCTTTGCCACGCCCATCGGCTATCAGACCAACCTTCTGGTCATGGGCCCAGGTCACTACCGCTTTCAGGACTTTCTCATTGCCGGTATTCCGCTGATGCTGCTGATCTGGATTACCTTCTCCTTCGTTGCGCCTTGGTATTACAATCTGCCGTCCTAGGGCTTGAAGACCAAAGACTGCATGCTGCCTGTGCTTCTCGACGAGACAGGCCCTTAGCATTGACCAAGAGTTTATCGCGTCTTGTTACAAGTCTGTGCTATAGTTTTGAAAGAGAGAGACAAAAGGTGCCGTTCGCGCCACCCCCGCCGCCCAACACAGGAACGGAATGACCAATCATAGCTTGAACCAGCCCCAATTTTACCTGACCGCCCCGCAAGCCTGCCCCTATCTGGAGGATCAGCGCGAGCGAAAGGTTTTTACTTATCTGGTTGGCAGCAATGCTTATGAATTAAACGACACACTGTCCGTTGGGGGCTTTCGCCGTAGCCAGACCATTGCCTATCGCCCCGCTTGCGAGAATTGTCAGGCCTGCCTGTCGGTGCGGGTGATTGTGCCTCATTATCAATTCTCCAAAAACCAGCGCCGCGTTTTAAAGAAAAATCGCGATCTGATCGCGCAAATTGGCGGGCCTGTGGCAACCGCCGAGCAATATGATCTGTTCCGCACCTATCTTGATGCCCGCCATGATGATGGCGGCATGGCCAATATGTCGATGGGGGATTACGCCGCCATGGTGGAAGATACCCATATCGACACGCAGGTCATTGAATATCGCCTTCGCGAGCCTGACAGCGGCATCACCGGCAAAGGCGGAGATCTGGTTGCCGTTGCGCTCACCGATCAGATGTCCAATGCCTGCTCCATGGTCTATAGCTTCTTTCACCCTGACTTTATCGAGCGCAGTTTGGGCACTTATATTATCCTTAATCACATCCAGCGCGCCATTGAGCATGAATGGCTCTATGTCTATTTAGGTTATTGGGTCAAAGGCTCCGCCAAGATGGATTACAAGACCCGGTTTCAGCCGCTTGAGTTTTTGGGGCCTGTGGGCTGGGAGCCGCTCAAGCCCTAATGGTTTTTGAGCTGACGAAGGGAGATGACAAATGCGACAAACTGGCCTATGGCTAAGCTAGTCATCCATTCCTCTGATTCCCGCAAAAGGTCTGATACGTGCGCATCCTGTTTTCCTGGTTTCGAGCGTTTATAGACATCTCCATTTTTCTTGGGCTGATTGTGGGCAGTGGCCTGTCTGCCTTGGGGCTTTTGGCTTTTATCTGGCCCGATTTTGACATTCTCAATCAGTTCCAGCTTCTTTTTCTGGCCCTTACGGTTATTTGCTCTATCGCGTCTTTTATCTGGCCCTATCGCTTTGGGATGCTCAAATCCATTGCGCAGTGGATTTTGCTCGTGCCCTTTACCGCCTCTTTCATTATTTTGGGGCCGGAAATCTATCGCAGCCTTACGGCACCCACCTTGGATGTCACGCAAGTCAGAGGTGCCGATAGCCGCGCTTTGCGCATTATGAGCTTTAACATTTATCTCTCGAACTGGGATGCGAAAGGCTCGCTTGAGGCAATCAAGAAATATGATCCGGATCTGATCATCCTTCAGGAATTTCCGCCCAATCGCTACAAGAAGATTACCGAGATCAAAAAGCTCTATCCTTATCAGGCGACTTGCAAAAGCTGGCGTATTTGCACTTTGGGGATCCTCTCCAAATTCCCGCTTAAGGATATCGACGTTCAGAATTTTTCCATTCCCAAGAGCCGCGATCCAATTCATGGGCGGCTTTTGTCAGCCACTGCCACGGTGCCCGGCTATCGCCCTTTGCGCCTTCATAGCTTTCACGCCGAATGGCCGGCTCCCTTTCGCGAGCAAGCGGTGCATTTTGAGCGCTTGCGCACCTATCTGGACAAACAGAACAAACGCTATCCCGATACCATCCTTGCAGGCGATTTTAACAGCTCTGGCTGGTCACTTACGCTCAATGACTTTGCAAAGACCATCCCGCTTATTCGGCACAGCTTTTTCAAAGCCACCTATCCAACGCCCAATCTGGTTGTAAAGCGCTATCTGTTCCTGCCAGCCTTTCTAAGCCTTGATCACATCTTCTCCAGCCCGTCGGTGCCTGTCTTTAACGTAAGGCGCGGCTATGTGTCTGTGTCGGATCATCATCCGCTGCTGGCAGAGGTGCTGATTTTCAAGAAATAGTATTTTGTCTCAAAACCTGCCCAAAACACAAAAGGGCCTTGCGGCCCTTTTGAAATGCTTTTGATGAAATCCCTGATCAGGAATTTTCAAACTTGTTGCTCCGCGGGAAGCCATTTGGTGGCATACGGCCCGCTTGGGCCCTGTCGCCGACCCACTCGCGCAGATCATCCATACTACGGGTGAAGGTACGCCCAGAGCTGTCATTCCAGCTCAGGCCCTGCTCACCGCTAAAGACTTTGGCGTCAGAAATGCCGCCATCCTTATAGCGCTGCAGCATAACACCGCGCCCGCGGCCCATTTCCGGCATGGCTTCAAGGGCAAAGACCAGCAGTTTGCGGTTCTCGCCAATCACGGCTACCTGATCGCCGCTTGCCTCTACGCAGAGCTTGGCTTCGTTCGGTGCTGTAACATTAAGCACCTGCTTGCCCTTGCGGGTGGTAGAGATCATGCCGTCTTCTGACGTTACAAAGCCGCGGCCATCGGTTGAGGCAACCAGCAATGTGCGGCCTGGTTTATGGACGAAGACATGGGCGATATCAATGCCCGGCTCCATATCCACCATCACGCGGATCGGCTCGCCATGGCCGCGACCACCGGGGAGCTTGTCCGCCATCAGCGTGTAGAAACGGCCCGATGTTGACATGATCAGCAATTTGTCTGTCGTCTCCGCATGGATGGCAAATTTGAGTTTGTCGCCATCCTTGAAATTGAGGCTGCCGAAATCGGCGATATGGCCGCGCATAGCGCGGATCCAGCCCTTTTCAGAGAGGACCAGCGTGACCGGCTCACGCTCGACCATGGCAAGATTGATATCCTCGATATCAATCTCGGTGTCTGCCCCTTGCGCAAAGTCGGTACGGCGGCGGCCCAGCTCGGTGTCGGGGCCAAAGCTTTTATACATTTCGCGGATCTGGCCGGAAATACGCTTCCATTGCAGCGCGGTTGAGCCCAGCATTTCAATAAGGGCATCGCGCTCTTTGGTCAGTTCCTCGTGCTCGGTCTTGATTTCCATCTCTTCGAGCTTGCGCAAAGACCGCAAACGCATATTGAGAATGGCATCGGCCTGCACTTCGGTGAGGTTAAAGACCTTCATCAGCTCTTTTTTAGGCTCATCCTCAAAGCGGATGATGCGGATCACCTCATCAAGGTTGAGATAGGCGATCAGATAGCCGTCAAGAACTTCCAGCCGGTGCTCGATTTTGGCCAAGCGATAACGCGAGCGGCGTACCAGAACATCCCGCCGGTGATCGAGCCATTGCTTGAGCACCTCGCGCAGGCTTAAAACCTTGGGCACATTCTGCGCATTGAGCACATTCATATTGAGGGACACGCGGGTTTCGAGGTCCGTGAGCTTGAACAACGCCCCCATCAAAAGATCCGGATCCACAGAGCGGTTTTTCGGCTCCAGCACCACGCGGATATCTTCTGCAGACTCATCGCGCACATCAATCAAAAGCGGCAGCTTACGGGTCTGGATGAGATCGGCAATGCGCTCAATGAGACGGGATTTTTGCACCTGATAGGGTATCTCGGTGATCACGATGTTATAGGCACCGCGATTGAGATTTTCCTTGTGCCATTTTGCCCGAACGCGGAAACCGCCCCTGCCCGTGCGGTAAGCCTCAAGGATTTGTTCCTTGCTTTCAACCAATGTGCCACCGGTTGGGAAATCCGGCCCTGGCACCAGTTCAACAAGCTTTTCGTCCGGTGTTTCAGGATCCTTGATCAGCTGAAGCGCCGCCTCGCACAGCTCAGCCACATTATGGGGCGGGATGGAGGTTGCCATACCCACGGCAATGCCGTTGGAGCCATTGGCCAAGAGATTGGGGAAATTGGCAGGGAGAACAATCGGTTCCTTGTCTTCCCCGTCATAAGTCTCGCGGAAATCAACAGCGTCTTCGTCAATGCCTTCCAAAAGGCGCTGGGCGACCTCTGTCATGCGCGCTTCGGTGTAACGCATGGCGGCGGCATTATCGCCATCGATATTGCCAAAGTTACCCTGCCCATCAACCAGCGGATAGCGGACAGCAAAATCCTGCGCCAGACGCACCAGGGCATCATAGACGGCCTGATCCCCATGGGGATGGAATTTACCGATCACGTCACCGACCACACGGGCGCATTTCTTGAAGCTGGCATTGGGGTCCATCTTCAGTTGCCGCATGGCAAAGAGAATGCGCCGATGGACCGGCTTGAGGCCATCGCGAACATCAGGCAGCGCACGCTGCGTGATGGTGGACAAAGCATAGGCGAGATAGCGCTCTTCCAGCGCCGAGCGCAGATCGATGCTCTCGACCTCACCAGAATTCATTTGATCATTTCCCATGATGTCTGATTAGCCAATCCTCTCGATTCGCGCAATCATTCCCACAAAATGCGGGCCCAAAAGCCGGGGAAAGCCTGCCTCTTTGTCCTCAATCATCATCCAGACTGAGCTCTTTTCGCACGCAGCGGATGAAGCTTGCCCGCATATCGGGCTCTGATGTTCCAGCCGGGTGATAGATATGCCGCCCCAGAAAAAAAGCTGCAAGCTCAAAGCCTTTTTCCAGCTCATCGGGGTGCAGGCGGTTGCCGCTCTGCTGGCCAAGAAGGAAATTTGGCAAGGCCAGCATCCGTTCGTGATAGGGCGCGCCTGCGTCGCGGCAGACCGCCCTGCCCGATTTTGGCGAGACATAGGTCAGGTCATCCCTTTGGCCCGTTGCCGCACATTTATCAAGCTCAAGGCCATAGCCAAGCTCGGCCAACAAAGCCAGCTCAAAGCGCACCATCAATTCAGCGGCGATATCGGCTTCCTCAAACTCATCGACGATGACGCTCAAGGCTTGATAGAGATAGGCATGGGCCTCTCGCTCTGGCAGAAGGCGCACCAGATCGGCAATGAATTGCATGCCATAGGTGCCCAGTGGCCGAGCCATCAATTTGGCTGCGCGCGAATGGAGAAGCTCCACGCTATATTGGCCCATATGGGTCTCCATGCGGGCTTTCCATGTCAGGCGTACGCTATTGCCCGGCTGCAAGACAGGCTGCAAGCGGCGCGAGCGCCCTGCCCGCACCAAGCCAAGGTGGCGGCCATGCTCCTTTGTCATTGCTTCAAGGATTACAGCATTCTCACCATGGGCGCGGGTGCCCAGGATGATTGCATCAGACGTCCATTCCATCGCGCAAGCATGGCCTTATTCGCCCAAAAAGAAAAGGGTCTTGGCATCTCTCATCCAAAGCCCTTCTGTTCTTGTTGACCAGACTATCTTTCTTGATCAAACAGGGAAATCCAGCCCCATCTCGCGATAGCGCTCGGGATCATCCACCCAGCGCTCACGTACTTTGACAAACAGGAAGAGATGCACCTTGGCTTCGACAATCTGGGACAGCTCTTCGCGGGCTGCCATGGAAATAGCCTTGATGGATTTACCGCCCTTGCCCAGAACAATCATTTTCTGGCTATCGCGCTCGACATAGATGACCTGCTCGATCCGCACCGAACCATCGGGCTTTTGCTCCCATTTTTCGGTCTCGACTGTGGAGGCATAAGGCAGCTCTTCATGGAGGCGCAAAAAGACCTTCTCGCGGGTGATTTCCGCTGCCAACTGGCGCATGGGCAGATCCGAGATCATATCCTCTGGGTAAAGCCATGGGCCCTTTGGCATTTGCGAGGCGAAATAGGTCATGATGTCATCGGTGTGATCGCCATTAAGGGCCGAGACCATGAAGGTCTCGTCAAAGCTGGCAATCTCGTTGATCTTTTGCGTGAGCGCCAGAAGGCTGTCACGCTTAACCAGATCGATCTTGTTGATGATGAGAACCTTTGGCAGCTTGATGCCATCTGCTCGCTCCAGAATATTCTCCACCTGCTCGGTCAGGCCTTTGCGAGCATCAACCAGCACGGCAACCAGATCAGCATCCTTTGCCCCGCCCCAAGCGGTATCGACCATGGCGCGATCAAGGCGGCGTTTTGGCGGGAAGATGCCCGGCGTGTCCACAAAGATCACCTGATCATCACCCTCAATGGCAATGCCGCGGATAAGAGAGCGCGTGGTCTGCACCTTGTGGGTGACGATGGAGACTTTGGTTCCGACGATTTTGTTGACCAGAGTGGATTTGCCAGCATTGGGCGCGCCAATCAGGGCCACAAAGCCGCATTTGGTGTTTGGTTCAGCTATATCAGTCATTTTTGTTTCTCACCGGCTCGCCCTGTTCGTTCCATATGCCTTCTCTGATCAGCATAGCACGGGCTGCATTTTGTTCTGCAATTCGTTTGGAAGGTCCTTTGCCCAGAATACTCTCAAGAGTGTCGACTTCGCATTTGAGAATGAATTCCGGCGCATGGTCCGGGCCCTTGCGCGAGACCTGATGATAGAGAGGGGGATCGAGCTTTTTGCTCTGCACCCATTCCTGCAGGGTCGTTTTTGCATCCCGCAAAGGGCCTTTCCAGTTCAGCATGCGCTTTTTCCAATTGCTGCTGATGAAATTCTGGGCCTCTTCAAAGCCGCCATCAAGGAAGATTGCCCCGATGATGGCTTCACAGACATCGCCCAGAATTGCGTCCTTATGGCGCCCGCCTGCTTGTGCTTCACCTTCGCCAAGACGGATAAATGGCCCGATGTTGAGCTCTTGGGCAACGGCTGAGCAGGTCTCGTTCCGGACAAGACCGTTCAGACGGCGCGCAAGTTCCCCTTCATCTGCCTTGGGAAAGGCCTTAAGCAGCATATCAGCGATGGTCAGGGCCAACACGCGGTCACCCAAAAATTCATGGCGCTGATAAATCTCGATTATCTGGTGTTTTGGAGAGCTTACTGCACTGGAATGGGTCAGCGCCCGTTCCAGATGGCTGATGTCTTTAAAGACATATCCCAGCACTGTCTCCAGCTTTTTGCAGTTTTTGACTTTCATAGATCCTCCCGCAAGGGGGCTTTAAAAAAACATGCCGCATTGCCTTTTAAAGCAATGCGGCACCTTACATAACTTTAGCGGCATGCAGGCGGGCTCTTCTATAGCAAAGAGCTACCAAAGGTCCATGCCTTTTGGGCAATTTAGAAAAAATCGGCCTGCTTTTGCTCAAGACAAGGCTGATTTTACCCTAAATTCCGGTAAACCAACGGTCCCAACGCGCAGATTCTGGCCAAGTCCAAACCTGCCATGGTGATTTTTTGTCGCCAATGGAGAAGAAAATCACCTGCGCCTTACCGACCAGATTTTCAAACGGCACATATCCAACAGATGTCAGCACGCGGCTGTCGGTGGAATTGTCCCGGTTATCCCCCATCATGAAATAGTGACCCTCGGGCACCTCATAAACAGGGGTATTGTCCAGATAGGTCGTCTCGATATCAAGCGTATCGTAGCTGACACCGCCGGGCAGAGTTTCGCGGTAGCGGGCAACGCGGCGCTTTTTGCCATTGTCCATGGTCTCGATAAAATCTTCGACCTTTTCGCGTGCCACAGCAGTGCCATTGATGTGCAGCTGCCCTTCAATCATCTGGATTTTATCACCCGGCAGGCCAATCACGCGCTTGATATAGTCGGTAGAATTATCACGCGGCAATTTAAACACCACCACATCACCGCGCTCCGGCTCATCAGCCAGAATACGGCCACTAAAGAGCGGCGGGCCAAATGGCAGGGAATAGCGGCTATAGCCGTAGGAATATTTGGAGACGAACAGATAATCGCCAACCAGCAAGGTCGACTTCATGGACCCTGATGGAATGGAGAATGGTTGGAACAGCAGAGACCGCACGACAAGAGCCAGGACCAATGCCTGGATAATGACCTTGATGGTTTCTCCAAGGCCACCTTCTGCCTCTTTCATGTTTTCTTCCGATACACTCATTCTTACATCCAGAATTTTAAAGCCAGAGCCTTATAAGGGGCCCATTGGGTATGTGAGTCGCCCATATTTCCTTGCAGGTAATAGCGGCCCTAGAAATTGCAAGCAATCTCTAATCACATTTGTCGCCAAAGTCTGGCATTCTTGTGAATGTTTCCCCTCTTTGGCGTGTATTTCTGCACTCATGCACGTTTTTTTTGGAGGCAAAGAGCCGATCACGAGATGACTTTAGCCCAAATGCGCGCGGGGCCAGTCCTCTGGATAGGCAGAAATGATCACATAGGCCTGTGCCTGAGGGTGGTCATCAGTGATGGTAAGATCAATTTGGGGCACAAAGCCCTTGGGCACCATGGCCATGAGGCGCTCATGCGCCCCGCCGGTCAGTTTAAGGGTCGGGCGGCCGGAGGGCAGATTGGCGACCCCCATATCGCGCCAGAAGACACCCTGATTAAGCCCCGTTCCCAAGGCCTTTGAGCAGGCTTCCTTTGCAGCAAAGCGTTTTGCATAAGAGGCGGCGCGATTCTGGCGACGGTCGGACTTTGCCTGTTCCAGCGGGGTGAAGATGCGTTGGACGAACCGGTCACCAAACCGTTCCAGAGAGTTCTCAATTCGGCGAATGTCAATGATATCGTTTCCGGTGCCCAGAATCATCGTCCCTCTCCTTCTCTGCGCTTTTCAGCTCCCAAGACTATCAGATCATATAGGGCGTGAAGGCATAAATATGAAGGTTGTTGCGCATTAAGGCAGAATGATTTTGGTAAAGACCGGGCCGGAATTAGCTTGCCGTTCGATCATGGTCGGCAATGGCCGCGCGCCATTTGCCCGCCTCATAGGCCTTGCGTGCAAGGACAGCCTTGCGCCGGTGCTGATAGGCCTCACAGGTTTTGCGCACCAGAAAATAGCATACAAGCGCACAGATGAGCCCCGTTGGCACGGCCCCAACACTCATGACCTTGATAATCGGCCAGACACTATCCAGTGACGAGGACATGATAGACATTCCCAAATCTTTGGGGTTGCCATGTGCTACCGGCTGACCCAGAAACAATGCGCCGGTTTTGTAGGTCGCCCCCCAGATGAAGGGGAATGTGATGGGGTTTCCAACTGCTGTGCCCAAGGCTGCTGCCAGCAAATTGCCGCCAATAATGAAGGCAAGGATCCAGCTGATAATGAAGTGAAACCCGAGGAACGGTGTAAAGGAGGTGAAAGCACCGGCGGCCACCCCTGCGGCAATGGCATAGGGTGAGCCTGTCAGCCGCAAGATCCGTTTGACGAAATATTTTCCCGACCGTAGCCAGCTTCGGCGCGGCCAAAGAAAGACTCTGATGCGTTCAGCTATTCCGGGTTTATCTCTACGGCCAAAAATCACGGTCCATACTCTCACTTCATGTCGCTTAAAGGGCCGAAATGAATTTGTCCCAACCCTTGCTGGTATCAGCGATCTTATCTCTTGTCAGATACTAGTATGCCCCAAAATACCAAACAAATTACTGACGCAGAGACATTTTTCTATTTTCTATTGCAATCCGCGGCTTCCCGGTTTGATGGGGGCAATGGCCTTCATCTCTTCAGGAATAGCATCCACTTCATAGGCTGGCACTTTATATTGCGCCAGAGAGATCAGCGGCACGCCGACATCTGCTTCCCCTGCTGAGCGGTCCACAATGCAAGCTGCTGCCACAACATTGCCGCCCAGAGCCTTGAGGCAATCAATGCATTCGCGGCTGGACAGGCCGGTTGAGACAATGTCTTCAACCATTAGAATGCGGGCGCCTTTCTCAAACTCGAAACCGCGGCGAAGAGTGAATTCGCCCCCTTCACGCTCAACGAACAGTGCAGGCACATTCATGTGGCGTGCGGTTTCATAACCGGGGATGATACCGCCAACAGCAGGCGAAATAATGACATCAATTGGTCCAATGTCAGAGGCTTTGACTTTTTCGGCCAGCGCCTTGCACAAGGTTTCAGCATGCGCTGGATATTGGAAGACTTTTGCTTTTTGCAAGAAAGTCGGGCTGCGCAGGCCGGAGGAGAGAATAAAATGGCCATTCTCCAGCAGGGCACCACACTGGCGAAATACATCAAGGACCTGTTCGGTATTCATTCTCTGTCTTCCTTCTTTTCTGGCCAGCTTCTCTTGTGGCCAAGGGCATAGTCAGGTGCAATCTGGCCAAGCATATTTACTTCAGGCAAGGTCTTTCTAGCGCCCCTTTCAGGCTGCGCCAAGCTCTCTTTTCTCCAAGGCCCATTTTCCTCGCTCCAGGGCGGATATGAGGAACAGCTTTTCAGGTCCTGCCAAGGTTACCTAATTAATCCGCTCGATATTGGAGACCGAGGTCTTGGCACGGATTTGCTCGATAATCCGGTTCAGATGACTCAAATTCCACACCTCCAGATCAATGGTCATGTCCTGAAAATCTGACATTTGCTTGTTCATATGGATATTGTCGATATTGCCATCATTGTCCGCAATTACCTGCGCAATGGCAGCAAGGCCGCCGGGCTCGTTGATCACCGAAACATGAAGACGGGCGGGAAAGCGCTCGTGAGAGGCTTCATCAATGTCCCAGCGCACATCCAACCACACTTCTGGCTTGTCATCAAAATTCTTCAGAGCAGGGGAATGTATGGGATAGATAGTAACCCCTTTGCCCGGGGTCAGAATACCAACAATCCGGTCGCCGGGCACCGCTCCGCCTTCCGGTGCGAAACTGACGGGAAGATTACCAGAAAAGCCTCGGATGGGGATGGCCCGCTGGCCTTCATCATCACTGCCATTGCCACTGCCCGGCACGCGGAATTTCATGGCAGAGGCTTGTTTGAGATCGAACCAGCCCTCGCCCCGCTCGCCCTCGCTTTGAGTGGCTCGCTCGTCCTGAAAATCAGGGAAGACGGCTTCGATGACCGAGCGGGAGGCAAGCTCCCCTCGCCCAACGGCTGCCAGTGCGTCATTGATTGCCTGAAAGCCAAGGCGCGGCAAGGCAACGCCGAGCCTCTCGTCTGTGTAATCCTGCCCTGCCCGCTCAAAGGCATTTTGCAGGATCTGGCTACCAAGACCGGCATATTGCGCGCGGACAGCGTCACGGGTGGCCCGCCGGATGGCTGCTCGCGCTTTACCGGAGACGACAATATTCTCCCAAGCTGCTGGCGGCGTTTGCGCCTTGGAGCAAATAATCTCGACCTCATCCCCATTTTGCAGCTCGGTCACAAGAGGCATGATGGCACCATTGATCTTACAGCCCACACAGGTATTGCCAATGCCCGTATGCACCGCATAGGCAAAATCGATGGGGGTTGCATGGCGCGGCAAAGCGATCAGGCGGCCCTTGGGCGTGAAGCAGAAAACCTGATCCTGAAACAATTCCAGCTTGGTATGCTCAAGGAATTCCTCGGCATTGTTGCCTGCATCGAGCATTTCCACCGTGTGGCGCAGCCAAGCATAGGCATTGCTATCCTTAGCAAGTTTGCCCAAAGAGCGGCCACCCTTGGTCTGTCCCGTTGTATCCTTGTAAAGCGCGTGCGCTGCCACACCATATTCGGCAAACTGGTGCATCTCGCGGGTGCGGATCTGCAGCTCCACCCTCTGGCGGCCCGGCCCGATAACCGTTGTATGGATCGAGCGATAATCATTGGGTTTGGGCGTGGAAATATAGTCTTTAAAGCGCCCAGGAACACAGGGCCAGATTGTATGGACGATGCCAAGCGCCTGATAGCAGGCGGCAATATCGTCAACCAGCACCCGAAAGCCATAGATATCGGAAAGCTGCTCAAAGCCCAAGCTCTGGCGCTGCATTTTTCGGAAGATGGAATAGGCCCGTTTTTCCCGCCCTCGCACCGTGACATTGAGGCCTTTTTCCGCAAAGGTTCGTTGCAATTCGCCTTCAATCTCTTCAATCAAGGTCTTGTTGCGCTGGCGCAGGCCTTCCAGTCGCTCGCTAATGGCCTGAAAGGCTTCCGCATTGACATATTTGAACGAGAGCGCTTCCAGCTCTTCGCGAATGTCCTGCATGCCCATACGTTCGGCCAGCGGCGCATAGATATCAATGGTTTCCTGAGCGATTCTGTGGCGCTTGTGGTCGGGCACGAAATGCAGGGTCCGCATATTGTGCAGGCGATCCGCCAGCTTGACCACAAGAACCCGCACATCATCCGAGATAGCCAGCAGCAATTTGCGCAGATTTTCGGCCTGTTTGGTTTTTTTAGAGACCAGATCAAGCTGGGAGATCTTGGTCAGGCCTTCCACCAGCTTGCCGATTTCCTCGCCGAACAGGTTATCAAGCTCGCCGCGGGTGGCATCGGTATCCTCAATGGTGTCGTGAAGCAGCCCCACTGCAATGGTGCTGTCATCCAGCCGCAACTCGGTGAGAATGCCTGCGACTTCCAAAGGATGCAGAAAATAAGGGTCGCCAGATGCGCGATACTGACTGCCATGCTTTTGCATGGAATAGACATAGGCTTTGTTGAGCAAAGCTTCATCTGCATTGGGGTTGTAGGCTGTAACGCGTTCTACAAGCTCATATTGGCGCATCATGGCTGGCAAGATACCTTATCATGCAAGGGCAAATGGGCCTATTTAGCTCACCTTGCCCTAATCTTCAAAACCAGCGGACATGCATCACGCCCGCCGATCGGGACTGTTGGAAGTGTTACCAGCCAGCGCCACAGAGAGCCTAATTATGCAAAAATACTGAAACCCATAGTGCTCTGCATTTTTGCCTTGCAGGAGGAAGTACCTCGTCGCCCGACTGACAAACAGAAGACCAAGCTAGTGCTTTTTTGGGATTAGCTCAAACATCTTTATGGATAGAATGGCAAATTCCCCTTGCCTTTCCCCTATCACTTGCAAATCAGGGTTCCCGATAGCCACCCTGACCAAAGGCCCGCTAAGAAACAGACCTTACAAACGTAAAAAGCGGGCACAAGGCCCGCTTTTTACTCACTCTATCAAATCCAGCCAAATCGGCTTGGATTAATCGTCGTTGCGATCTGGTGGAACCAGGCTTTCCAGACCACGCAGAAGCTCTTCTTCTGACATCTGGTCGAAAACCAGTTCGTTTTTCTGATCGCTAACCACTGATTCGAACTCGGTAGAAGCCGCTTCGTCAGCAGTGATCATTGGAATATCTTCGGTCTCAGGCTCATCCACTTCTACATATTTCTGCAGGGAATGGATCAGATCTTCTTTCAGATCGCCCGGAGACACAGTTTCATCTGCGATTTCGCGCAGAGCTACCACAGGGTTCTTATCGTTGTCACGATCGACCGTAATAGCAGAACCGCTTGAAATCATCCGTGCTCTGTGGCCAGAAAGCAAAACAAGCTCAAAGCGGTTATCAACCTTATCTACGCAGTCCTCAACGGTCACGCGTGCCATGCACTATCTCCTGAATGGGGAATTTTTTCATTCAATAAAACGAATTCGCCCACTTGACAAGTGCGTGGAGCATGATATTTCGCCCTTATATCCAGCTTTCCGGCCCGTTCTCGGTGTTTTTTGGGAAAAGCCAGATCAAAAATGCGCTAATTAACACTGCATTTCTTGTATTTTGCAAATGATGCGGTAGCATTAGAGTGTTACAGACCAAACTATTGCTAAAGACCAGTCAGTTCAGCACCAATAAAATGCAAGATCTAGCCAAGCCAGCCAAGACATACCGGCCCAAAGCCGGGAGTGCTAACTTGCAAATAGCTGTTCAATTGGCGTTTAGCCCAAGAATAAGGATAAAAAATTGTTCGACCCCCGCGAAAAAGTAGCGCTTTTTATCGATGGAGCCAATCTCTATGCAACCACCAAAACCTTGGGTTTTGACATTGATTACAAGCGCCTTCTGAAAGAATTTAGGGGCAAGGGTTATCTCTTGCGGACCTATTATTACACCGCCTTGGCAGAGGATCAGGAATATTCCTCCATTCGTCCTCTTATCGATTGGCTCGATTATAACGGCTATCAGGTGGTAACGAAGCCAACCAAAGAATTCACCGATTCGACTGGCCGCCGCAAAGTCAAAGGCAATATGGACATCGAACTTGCTATCGATGCCATGGAACTGGTTGAGCATGTCGACCATTTTGTCATTTTCTCTGGTGATGGCGACTTTAGAAAACTGGTAGAAGCTCTGCAGCGTCGTGGCCGCAAAGTGTCCGTGGTATCCACCATGTCCACCCAGCCACCAATGATTGCAGATGAGCTGCGCCGCCAGGCCGACCATTTCATCGACCTCAACCATATTGCTGATCGGATTGGCCGAGACCCGAGCGAGCGCCCTCAGCGCATGCCAGAGGCTGATGCTTACGACGATCATGAATATGATGGCGATTGATCCTAGATCTTGCAGATCACAATGATCGCCGACAAGCACCAATAACAAAACCCGCAAGCCCAAGGCTTGCGGGTTTTGTTTTTTCGTTGTCTATTTCTGCCTGACGGTTGCCAGCCTAACCAGATCCACGATCTTAGATGCCGGTCCGCTCCAGAAGGCTCAGCCAGTTTTTATAGGCGATCTTTTCGATCAGTTCCTGCCCATAACCATGCTCGGCCATTGCCTTTAATAGCAGGGGATTGCCAGCAGCACTGCCGATCGTCTGGGGAACTGTCGCACCATCAAAGTCAGAACCAAGGGCAACGCCCTCTTCTCCCAGTTTGTCCAACAGATAGTCAAAATGGATCAGCATGGTCTCAAGCGTGGTGTCGGCGTTATATTTCTCGCCATCTTCGCGCAGAAAACCCACCGCATAATTAAGCCCGACAACGCCCTTGCTCTCGGCGATGGCATCAAGCTGCTTGTCGGTGAGGTTGCGCGGCGTCTGGCTAAGCACATGCACATTGGAATGGGTGGCAACGAGCGGATGTTTGGAGAGCTTTTGAATATCCCAAAAGCCTGCTTCATTGAGATGGGACATATCAATGACGATGCCCATATCGTTGCAATGTTTGACAAATTCCTTGCCCAGATCGGTCAGGCCGGGACCGTGATCCGGCGTACCGGGAAAGTCAAACGGCACGCCATGGGCAAAGATATTGTCGCGGCTCCAAACCGGACCAATGGAGCGCAGGCCTGCACCATAGAGAACCTCAAGTGCATTAAAATCCTTATCAATTGCCTCGGCCCCTTCGATATGCAGCATCAGGGCAATGGAGCCTTTCTCCATGGCCGCTTTGATATCAGATGTCGAGCGGCAAATGGTAACAGCGCCTTTGCTTTCGCGTTCAAGACGATAAGCACAGGCCGCCATAGCCATGGTGAAATCAAGAGCATGCTCCTGATCTATCGGGCGCTGCATGTCTTCAAATTTCAGCTCTTGTCCCGGCTCCTGTTTGGGCGGCACAAACATGGCAAAAAGGCCGCCAGCAAGCGCGCCTTGATGCGCCTTGGGCAGATCGATATGCAGGCTGTCATGACCATCAAAAAAGGAAATCGGTTCCCCTTTCATCTCAGCCATGACCAGGCGCAGGAGCGTATCGTTATGACCATCAAATACGGGAATCAAAGTCTCACTCATTTGACTATTCTTTCCATTTAAAATCGCATAAATACCAATGCGCTAGGCAAAATCTTTAAAGTCGTTGAGCGCTTCGCGGTCATAGCCTTTACTGGCTGACCAAAGCTGGCGGGTATAGTCGTGTTTCACATCGCCCGAGCGCAATTGCGCTTCGCTCATTTCTTCAAGGATTTCGCCTCTATTCATCACCGCAATCTTGCTGCACAAATGTCCAACCACGGCTAGATCGTGACTGACCATAATATAGGTCAGATTATGGGCCTTGCGCAGGGCTGACAGAAGATTGAGAATTTCTGCCTGCACCGAAACATCAAGCGCCGATGTTGGCTCATCAAGCAAAATAACGCGCGGCTCAAGGATAAGGGCGCGAGCTATTGCCACGCGCTGGCGCTGACCACCAGAGAGCTGATGGGGATAGCGGAAGCGGAACTCAGCCCCCAGCCCCACTTCCTCAAGGGATTTGACGATCCTCTCGTCATGATCGTCAAAGTCGTGAATGATGAGCGGCTCTTTAAGGGTGTCATTGACCGTGCGGCGCGGGTGGAGCGAGCCGTAAGGGTCCTGAAACACCATTTGCATATGCTTGCGCGAAGCAACCGAACGCTTTTGTTTCAGCTCTTCTCCGTCAACAACAATCCGCCCTGTCCAGTGGCTGTTGATGCCAACCATTGCGCGCAGAACGGTGGATTTACCGGAGCCGGATTCCCCCACCAAGCCATAGCTTTCGCCTTCTGCTACATCCAGAGAGACTGATTTGAGCGCATGGATGCTGTTTTTCTGGCTGCCAAAGACGATATCAAGATCTTGAATTGAAATCATAATCACAGGCCTCCTTCAGTCAGCCAGGCAGGATCGCGCTTGAGAACAGGCAAATCCTCGTGGCTGGCATCCATTCTCGGCAGGCAGCTGAGCAACCCTTGGGTATAGGGGTGTTTTGCTTCATGAAGTTTTTTGGCATCAAGGCTTTCCATGATGCGCCCGCCATACATTACCAAAACCCGATCGCAGAAGCTTGAGACGAGATGCAGATCATGGCTAATAAGCACAAGGCCCATGCCGCGCTCGCGCACCATATCATCAAGCAGCGCCAGCACCTGCATTTGCACGGTCACATCGAGTGCCGAGGTTGGCTCATCCGCAATCATGACCTGCGGATTGGTGATCAGCATCATGGCGATCATGATGCGCTGCCCCATGCCGCCAGAGACCTGATGGGGATAGAGATCATAGACTTTTTCCGCTTCGCGGATGCGCACTGTCTCGAGCATGGCCAGAGCGCGCTTTTTGGCCTCTTGCTTGCTCACAGCTTCATGCTGGCGGCAGCTTTCGGCAATCTGGGCGCCGACTGTCATAACCGGATTGAGCGAATATTTAGGGTCCTGCATGATCATGGAAATGCGTGAGCCACGGATCTGGCGCATGGTTTTCTTGTCGGCCTTCATCAGATCAAGGCCTTCAAAATCCATCCGCTTGGCATCAATTGAGCCATTGCCCGCGGTCAGGCGCAGCAGAGCCCGACCGGTCTGGGATTTGCCTGAGCCGGATTCGCCCACGATCCCCAATCTTTCACGACCCAGATCGAAACTGACGCCGCGCACCGCATGCACCTCCCCTTTCGGGGTGGCAAAGCGGACATGGAGATCCTCAACGCTGATCAGAGGTTTTTGGTCTGTTGCTGACATTGAAGTAGCATCCATAATTATTCACCTCCACCAGAGCGCGGGTCCAGCACGTCCCGCAGGCCGTCGCCAAGCAGGTTGAAGCCAAGGGAGACAACCAGAATGGCAATGCCGGGAATGGTTGGAACCCACCATTGGTCAAGCAGGAAATCACGGCCTGTTGCAATCATGGCACCCCATTCCGCCAAAGGTGGCTGAGCCCCAAGACCCAAGAAGCCAAGACCGGCGGCCGTGAGAATAATACCAGCCATATCAAGGGTTAAGCGAACGATGGTGGATGACAGGCACATGGGCATGATGTGCGAGAACAGGATACGCAACTTTGATGCGCCCATAATCTCGGCGGCCATAATATATTCGCTATTGCGCACGGTCAGCGTCTCGGCCCTTGCAAGGCGCGCGTAAGGAGACCAGGTGGTCATGGCGATGGCGAGCACCGCATTCTCCAATCCCGGGCCCAGCACAGCAACAAAGGCCAGAGCGAGGATCAGGCGCGGGAAAGCGAGAAAAATATCGGTGATCCGCATCAGGACCTTATCAACCCAGCCACCAAACAGACCAGCCGCAGTGCCAACAATCAGACCGATGGGCATGACGATGATAGAGACCAGAAAGATAATATAGAGCGTAATGCGTGAGCCCCAGACGATGCGGTCAAACACATCGCGGCCCAGCTCATCGGTGCCGAACCAATGCTCGGCAGAGGCTGGTTGCAGGCGGTTTTGCAGGTCTTGCACCGTGCCGTCCCCTGCTGCGATCCATGGCGCAAAGAGCGCCACCAGCAACAAAAAGACCACGATGAACAGCCCCAGCATGGCAATGGGGTTGGTTTTAAAGCTCAGCCAGCCGATATAGGCGCGCTGGCATCGGGCCTGAAAAGAATTTTCGGGGAAATCCGCCAGCAACCAGCTACGCAATCCCTGCTTGTTCGTCATTGTTGTCTCAGCCATTTTATTTCGCCCTTGGATCTACAATGCGATAGAGCATGTCTGAGAGCATATTGATGCCAACAAAGGAAATGCCCACAACCAGAGTGCCGCCAATCACAGCATTCATATCCGCGTTAAACAGGGAATTGGTGATATATTGCCCGATACCGGGCCACGCGAACACGGTTTCGGTCAGTACCGAGCCTTCAAGCAAGCTGGCATAAGTCAGACCGATGATCGTGATCAGCTGCACCAGCACATTGCGGAATGCATGATGCCAGATCACATCGCCCTCTTTCAGGCCCTTGACGCGGGCGGTCAGGACATATTCCTGATTGAGCTGATCCAGCATGAAAGAGCGGGTCATACGCGAAATATAGGCCAGCGAGTAAATTGCCAGCATTGAAGCGGGCAGAATGATATGGGAGACGGCGTTGTTAAAAACGTCCCAATCACCGGCAATCAAGCTGTCGATCAGGATCACGCCGGTCACAGTCTCGACCACACCATCATAGAAGAAGTCAATACGCCCCGGACCGGCAACCCAGTCCAGCTTGGCATAGAAAATCAGCAAGGCCACCATACCCAGCCAGAAGACCGGGATGGAATGGCCAAGAAGACCGAAAATGCGCACGATGTGATCAATCATCTTGCCTTGGCGAACAGCGGCCAGCACCCCTGCGGGCACGCCAATGACAATACCGACGATTGTCGCGATGGTGGCCAGTTCCAATGTGGCAGGAAAGAAGCGTTTGATATCCTCAATCACAGGGCGGGTTGTCATCACCGATGTGCCAAAATCGCCTTGCAGCACATTGCCAAGGAAGATGGCATATTGTTCCCACAAGGGTTTGTCCAACCCAAGCTGGAGATACATGGCGTCATAGACATCCTTGGAAGCGCGGTCCCCCACGATTGCCACCACCGGGTCATTGGGCATGATCCTGCCAATAACGAAGGTAATGGCTGTCAGCCCGATGAAGGTCAGCGCCAGCATAAACAGCGCCCCACCTATTTTCTTGATCACACCGAAAGCCGGTGAGAGACCATTTGCTCCGCCAGTTGCAGAGCCACTAGTCGTACCCATTGATGAAATCCCGCAGTCCATACGCATCCAGACTGGCCGCACAATGAAGATTTGCGCGGCCAGTCATTTGTGCATTTTTGATTATGCAACAAGCAAGAGCCCTGCCCGACTTCCGCTTCGGACAGGGACCTCTTGGCTTATTTCTTGGTCACAGTGCGATAGAACGCCTGATCAGACGTTACGCCATTGACGAAGCCGTCAACATTGGCGCGCTGGCCAAAGGTGCCGATCGCCTGGAACATGATGGTGAAAGGTGAATCTTCACGCACCATTTTCTGCAGATCAGCGTAGATTTTCTCACGCTTTGCAGGATCGGATTCTGCCGCTGCCTGATTGGTCAGCTCGGTCAGGCCTTTTGCTTCCCAAGCGTTACGCCATGTCAGCTTACCGGTCAGTTTTGCTTCAAAACGGTTGTCCGGATTGTGAGCAAACGCATCAGCGTTGGAATGTGGATCGGAATAGTCAGGGCCCCAACGTGCGACAATCAGCTCGTGCTTGCGTGCACGATATTTTGGCCACAGGGTCTTGCCATCAGACAGGGTGATTTCAGATTCAATACCAATCTGCTTGAGGCTGGCCTGAACGTTCTGCGCCACTTCCTTAAACGGTGATTTGTTCAGAGTATCAATCTGAATTTTTGTGCCTGCTTCAACACCGGCTTCCTTAACCAGCGCTTTGGCTTTTTCCAGATCGTAGCTATATGGATTTTCGGTAGAAGCTGCCCACATGCCTGATGGCCAGAAGTTCTGATGGATCTTGTATTGACCGTCAAGAATGGTGCTTTCCATGCCTTTATAGTCAACAAGATAGCTTAGAGCTTCGCGAACTTTTGGCTTGGAGAGAACAGGATGCTCCATGTTGGTGGCCAGATACATCACATATCCTTTTGGATATTGCATCGCCTTTACATCAGCATTACCAGCCAAACCTTTTAGCTGATCAGATGTCAGTTCCATTGCAGCATCCACATCGCCTTTTTCCAAAAGAAGGCGCTGGGCGGATGGTTCGGCCACATGGCGGATCACAACACGCTTCATAGCAGGCATGCCATGGCGGTAATCTTTAAATGCCTCCAACATAACAAGCTCGTTGGCTTTCCATGTTTTCAGCTTGTATGGACCTGAACCTGCGGAATGATCTTTAAGCCATGCATAGCCCATGTCACCATCAACAGCGTGCTTTTCAACTTCCTTCATGTCAACGATGGACGCAACGGAGGAAGACAGCAGGTTAAGAACCAGAGCCGGGGACAGATCTGCGAGAACCTTGATTTCTACAGTGAGATCATCAATCGCCTTCACCGCATCATCAACATTTTCAGGGGTCCAGCCGATCTGCTCGATGATGAAAGCCGGTGTCTTGTTCAGCTTGATGGCACGGCCAAGGGAATAGGCCACGTCATTTGCAGTCACCGGGTTGCCGGAATGGAAAGTAAGGCCCTTGCGCAGGCTGACGGTGATGGTTTTGCCATCTTCGGAGAATTTGTAGCTTTCTGCGATACCACCAACCAGTTTGGTCAGGTTGTCTGGCTCAAACAGCATCAGGCGCTCATACAGGTTGGCCACGATGCGGCTGCCGGTAAATTCAAAGCACTCAGCTGGATCCAGTGTAATCGCATCGGCGGTGTTACGGGCAATCACAAAAGTATCAGCGGGCGTCCCTGCCATTGCAGGTAGAGCAGGCAAGGCTACGCTCGCCGCCAGCACCGCTGCCAAGGATGTTTTTTTTAATGAAATTGAAAAATCCATGATCAATCTCCCCTATGGATCTTATTGACGGGTAAACTTTGGCCGGATGGCCGAATTTGGAGTTTTGCATTCCGGTGCTTCTTGTCGTGAGCTGGTAATGCATGAAGGTGGTAATGACAGCGTATATCCAACCAACGTCCTACGCCAACAGCATAGTTATGCAAATTTTGCATAACTATGCCAGTTTCTGTATAACAGGGAGCAAAAAGCTGTTCTGCCTATCGGCAAGCGGTCTTTTGTGAGGCAATTTTCCAACGGCAAAGACATCAAAATCAATGGAAACCAAATGGCTGAGTGACTTTCTGGTTCTGGCGCGCACGGGGAGTTTTTCCCAAGCAGCGGAGGAGCGTTTTGTGACCCAATCAGCCTTTTCTCGCCGCATCAAAGCGCTGGAAAGCTGGTTGGGTGCCGATCTGTTTGACCGGCGAACCTTTCCCGTAACATTAACGCCAGAAGGGCACAGTTTCTATGACACGGCAGAATCCATCGTCAACGAGTTGAACCAGAACCGCGCGGATTTTCAGCGCCTTAGCGAACAGCATCAACCCGACATCCGCCTCTCGGCCGCCTCGACCCTTGCTATCAGCTTTGTGCCTCAATGGCTCGACCAACTACGCCGTGCACTCAGCGATTTTACCGTCGGCGTTCACACGCACGATTTTTTTGAGATGGTGCAACTGCTCTCTGATCGCAAGATGGATTTTGTGCTGCAATTCTCCCATCCTGAAATCCCGATGTTCTTTGAAAGCCACCGGTTTGACGCCATCAAGCTGGGCAAGGATGTGCTGCATTTGCTCTCTCCTTGTGATGCGTCAGGCACTGCTCTTTATGATCTTGAGCAGCCCGAGAAGCAGGATCTGGATTATATTGGCTATGCACAAACAGGCTATTTCAACAAGGTTGAAAACCTGCTTCTTTCGCGTCTGGGCAGTCATGCACCGGCATTTCGTCGCTATTCGGAAAGTGGCACATGTGAGTTTATCAAGCAGATGGCACTGGTCGACAAGAAGCTTTGCTGGCTTCCAAATTGCAGTGCCTATGAAGAGATTCGCGCCGAGAAGCTAAAGCCTGTTGGCAATCAATCCTTTGATATGGATCTGGAAATCTGGATCTATAAGAACAGAGATGCCCCCTCGCCGCTTGTCCAGTCAATCTGGTCTGTACTTGAAGAAAATCCCTGCATTGATCATCTGGTCGAGATGGCAGCGCCGCATCTGGCCCCAGAGCAAGTCTCCGTTCCCGAGTGATCTTACGCTGTGGCAGCGGATTGTCGCTCGCTCACCGGACCATCCTTGATGAAGTCAAGGAGCCAATGGGCGATGAGCTTGTCATCCACCGGACCACCGATTGCGTCCAGCGCTTTTTCGGCAGCTGTGGCGTCAAAATGCGTGCCCGCACGGGTGCGGATCAGGTATTGAGAAAAGTCCTGCCGGATTTCGGGATGCTGTTGCATGGACAGGCCCCGCCCCGGATAGACAATAATCCCGTTAGGGCAGAAGTCAGAGCCACCAAGGCGCTGCGCTCCTTTGGGCAATGCGACAACCTGATCTTGATGCATGGCATGAAGGCTGATGCGCTCTTGCCCCAACGGGCGAAGACCTTGCAGGCTAGTGGGCTCAACCGCGTAGTGATTGACACCAATTCCCCATCGATTACCGCTTGTGCGCTCAACCCGCCCGCCACGCGCCTTTGCCATCAATTGATGGCCAAAACAGATGCCGATTGCAGGGACATTTTCGTCGGCCGCTGTGCGGATGAAGGCTTCCAGCTTTAGCATCCAGTCGCTTTCATCATTGGCGCCAGCTTTGGAGCCGGTAACCACCCACCCGTCACAGTCTGAAACCGTGTCTGGCAGCTGACCTTCAAATGCTTTGTAATCGGCAAATTCGAGGTTTTGATCGGCCATCCTGAAAAAACGATGATACATGGATGAAAGAGGACCGAAACGCTCCGTTGCCTCTGCGCTCATTTCATCTGCGATCAGAATACCAAGTCTTAAAGTCATGATTTGCCTTTACTCCAATGGTCAGGGAATAGGACTTCCGCCAGCCGTTCACTATAGGCAAGCCGTGTTATCCCAGCAAGTAGCGCACGGCAATTACTACGCATACCCCGACCGTCACCATAGGCAGAAGAGAGAGATAAAGGCCTGCAAAGCCTGCAACGACAATAGCAACCCATTCAGCCGGACCACCATTGACCACAGCGGGGGCCACCAAGGTGGAGAGAACTGCCGCTGGCACAGCATCAAGCCCGGCCTGAATGCGCGGATGCACCCGTTCGAACCGGGACAGGATGGCATGCCCGCCAATGCGGGTGAGATAAGTCATGAAAGCGCCAGCAAGGATAATCCAGACTGTAGTGGAGACCATTAGACCATCTCCTTTTGCATATCTTCGTCGACATCACCGGTCAGAGAGGCGTCATCGTTATCGCCGCGCGCTTGCGGAGAGAAGAAGGCTGCCAGTAAAATGCCTGCCACGGCCCCGACAGAGACATGCCACGGAGAGCCGACAGTATGCCATGCAATCACCGAAGCAATGGCAGAGGTCGCCACCACAGGCAGCCAGAAGCTGCGCTTACGAAAGCCCATGACAAGGCCAAGGAAATAGATAGGTAGTAGAAAATCAATGCCGTAGGTATGGCTGTCTTGCAGAAGATTGCCAAATAGTGCCCCAATATAGGTGACAATCGCCCAGAAGATATAAGTCGGGATAGCAAGGCCCATATACCAAACAAACTGGACTTGGTTGCCCTGCTCTACGCGACGCTCGGCCTCGGCATATTGCGGGTCAATCAGGAAGAAGAACCCCACAATCTGCTGAAGGGTGCTCCAACGCCCGACATATTGCCCAAGAGAGGCAGAATAGAGGATATGCCTGAAATTGACCGCAAAGATAGATAAAACCACAACCCATGGCGGAATGGATTGCCCGAACAGTTCGACCCCCACCATCTGGCTGGCCCCGGCGAAGATGGTCATACTCATGAGCACTGTTTCAAACACGCTCATGCCATTGTCCACGGCCAAGGCCCCGAACAGGGCCCCGAAAGGCCCCGCCGCGATGCAAATGGGAATGCACCTCTTTGCGCCAGCCAGAAAGAGCTGGCCCGATGTCATCTGATCATCTTTGAGTCGGTTTTTCATAGGCAGACTCTATTCTACTGAGGTGTTTTCGTCCTATGAAATTGTCTTGCCCATCCATCAATAATTATAATGGATCATAGGACCAACCCGTTTTGAAAAAGCGGGTTATTTCAGCGTGCCATTGATGACATAATCCAGAATATCAACCACTTGCCCAGGTGTTTCGGTTACGGCCAGAGCTGCTGCATCAACCTCTTTAAGCGCATGCTGGTGATCATCACCATGCATGGTGATCAGCGCCTTTCCCAAAGCTGCGGCATAGCCTGCATCAAAGGCGGCATTCCACTGTTTGTATTTCTCGCCAAAGCGCACCACCACAATGTCTGATGCTTCCATCAGTGTGCGCGTGCGAATAGCATTCATATTGGCACCCTTATTGTCGTGCCAGAATTTGTTGTCTTCCTTACCCAGAATATGGACGCCGCAATCATCCGAGCTGTCATGATCGGTGACCGGAGCATAGAATGTCACCGGCAAATCACGCGCTTTGGCACCCTCTTTAAGCTCGTCGCGCCAGTTGGAGTGGATTTCGCCCGAAAGGTAGATTTTCCAGATTTTTGCATGAGCCATGACGAGAGGCCTTTCGCTAATAAGGTTTGCTGATTTGCTTGCCCCCAGTCCTGCCCAATTTCGGCTCGCAAGACAAGGGCATATGGGGCAAATCAGTCTTGCCGCCAGCGCATAAATACCTCAGAGCTTGAACAGGTCGAAGAAAAAGGGGCAACGTGGCCCCTCTTCTCAACTTCACCAATATACTCAATATGGTCAATATGAAAGCAATCAGACCCCGAGATAGGCCTCGCGTACTGCGTCATCTTCCATCAGATCTTTGGCTTTGCCGGTTGCGGTGATTTTGCCGGTTTCAATCACATAGCCCCGATCGGCAATGGAGAGCGCGGCAAAGGCATTTTGCTCGACCAGAAACACCGTCACAGCTTCCTTTTGCAAAGAGGCGATGGCTTCCAGAATCTGGTCCACCAGAATGGGCGCAAGACCCATGCTTGGCTCATCGAGCAGCAACAGGCGCGGACGAGCCATAAGCGCGCGACCGATTGCCAGCATTTGCTGCTGACCGCCAGACAGGCCACCTGCGGCCGTTTTCCGGCGCTCTTTCAGCACCGGGAACATTTTATAGACGCGATCAAGATCAAAATCGATCAGATCATCTTTGCGGGTGTAAGCACCCAGCATCAGATTGTCTTCAATGCTCAATGGGCCAAAGATCTGCCGCCCTTCAGGGCTTTGACCAATGCCGTTGGGCACGCGCTTGTGAGCGGGAACGTTGGAGATGTCCTCATCACGAAAAGTGATGCTGCCGCCGGTGATGGGCTGCACACCGGAGATGGAGCGCAGCAGGGTTGTCTTGCCTGCGCCATTACCGCCAACCAGTGTGACGATCTCCCCCACATTCACATGCAGGGAGACGCCCTTGAGCGCCTGAATTCGGCCGTAAGAAGAAGTTAGATCTTTAACATCCAACAGTTTTTTAGGCGCTTTGTCTTCTGTTGCCTCAGGCGTGTTATCAGCTGGAGCGGCCTGCATTTCTTGACTTTGCTGTGTCATATCAGTCTCGGCATGCTGTTAACCAGCACGGGCCGCCTCCTTCGATCCGTGGTCACCCAGATAGGCCGCGATGACATCAGGATGTCTGCGCACCTCGGCGGCGGTGCCTTCAACCAGTTTCTTGCCATAATCAAGCACGATGATCTTGTCAGAAATCTTCATGACCAGTTTCATATCATGCTCAACCAGAAGCACGGTGATGCCGTCTTTATGGGCAATATCATGAATGAGATTGTCGATCTCTTCAGTCTCGATGGGGTTACAGCCGGCGGCTGGTTCATCTAGCAAAATAATCTCGGATTCAGCGGCCAGGGCACGGGCAATTTCCAGACGTTTGAGCGCTCCGTAAGACATGGAATCGGCCATTTCATCAGCCTTGTCCGCCAGTCCCACACGCTCAAGCAACTTCAATGCCTTGGCACGGCTTTCGTTATTCTGTCTCTCAACGCTTGGAAGCGAGAAGAGATGAGGAAATGGAAAGCGTTTTTCGCGCAAGTGGCAGCCTACCATGACATTTTCGATGACTGTCATGCGAAAGAAGATCTGCAGGTTCTGGAACGTTCTGGACAGGCCATGTTTGGCCAGCTCGTTCGGCTCCAGCGCTGTCACTTCGGTCCCATTGAGGTAGACCTCGCCTCCCGATGGCTTATAGACGCCTGAAATCAGGTTGAACAACGTGGTTTTGCCAGCACCATTGGGCCCGATGATGGAGACAATCTGCCCCTTATCGACCGTAAAGCTCACTTCATCCACGGCCTTCAGGCCACCAAATTCAATGCTAATCTTATCAACTTTGAGAAGTGTCATGCCGCCCTCCCTTTGAGTTTATTGGCAATGGATGGAACAATGCCCGAGCGCAGGAAGATCATGAAGATCATCATAATCAGACCCAGCATCATATGCTCATAATGCTGAAGGTCAGCAAGAACCTGAGGCAGGATGATCAGTACAGCCGCGCCGACAACGGAGCCCAGAATTGAGCCCATACCGCCCAGAACCACCATGGTCACCAGTTCGATGGAATGCAGGAAGCCTGCAGCATCTGGCGTGATGAACTTGTTCATGAAGGCAAGCATGGCACCACCGATGGCGGCATACATGGCAGAGCCAACAAAGGCGAGCAGCTTGTAGCTTGGCACGTCAATGCCGGACACCTTTGCCGCAACTTCCGAGTCGTGAATAGCACGCAGGGCACGGCCTGTGGGGCTGTCGATGATATTAAGCGCAACCCAGGCCCCGCAGACCATCACAAAACCGGTGATCCAGTACCACAGAACAGCAGATTTTACCTTGATGCCGAACCAGGACTTGATCAGGCTTTTGATGCCCAGAGCGGGCACATTCATGCCATCAGGGCCGCCGGTCCATGCTGCTTCGTTATTGATGACCATGGAGATAAGAATCCCGACCCCCAATGTCGCCACAGCCAGATAATGACCCTTGAGCTTAAGCACCGGCCGCCCGATGAGGAAAGCCAGAGCGCCCGCAAGCAATGTGCCCAGAACGAGTGAGAAGAAAGGCGGAATGCCAAGATAGGTTGGCCCGACAGCCACAGCATAGGCCCCGATACCAAAGAAACCGGCATGGCCAAGGCTGACCTGTCCTGCATATCCCATCAGGATATTCAGACCGATCACGGTGAAGGCGGAAATCCAGATCAGGGCCGCAACGCGGTAATAGAAACTGGACGGGAAAACAAAACTCAGAGCTATGACCAGAATGGTCAAACCGGCGAGAATTTTCCATTTATCAGCAGTAAAATTCATCCCAGCCCCCTATACACGATCAACGGATGATTTGCCGAACAGGCCATTGGGCAAGACGAACAGCACAAGCAGAATAACGATAAAACCGATGGCATCCTTATAGTCGGAGGAGATATAGCCAGCCCCCAGAGCTTCAAGAATGCCAACGATCAGCCCGCCAACAACAGCGCCAAACGGGTTGCCCATACCGCCCAACATGGCAGCGGCAAAGCCTTTGAGCGCCAGCAAGGTTCCAATTTCGTAATTGGTCAGGGTAATTGGCGTCACCAGAATGCCAGCCACAGCACCAATGGCGGCAGAAACCCCAAAGGCAAGCGCCATAATCATGGAGGTATTGATCCCTACCAGTTTGGCTGCAAGGCGATTGGAGGCTGTTGCCAGCACCGCTTTACCGATTTTGGTGCGCTCGAAAAAGACATAGAGCAGCAGAAAGACAACGATTGTGCCGCCCATCACCCATAAGGACTGGGGCAGAATGGAGGCCCCTCCAAACTCGAGCGGAACATCTGACGAGAAGGCAGGCAGGGAGTGGAACTGCTTGTCGAACACGATGCTTGCC
>JAOAQZ010000004.1 GCA_025210795.1 Cohaesibacter sp.
CGCATATCCCATCGCGCACAAGCAGGACATAGCAAAGAATGAGCAATCGCCCCGCCCCGACCCCGTCTATCACCAGCATTGAGGCCCCCATAGCCATTGCTCTATATCAGCCTGATATTCCGCAAAATACCGGCACAATCCTGCGCATGGCTGCCTGCCTTGATTTGCATGTACATATCATCGAGCCCTGCGGCTTTGCACTTAATGACCGCACCCTGCGCCGCGCGGGCATGGATTATCTCAAGCGCAGCAGCTTTACCAAGCATCTTTCCTGGACCCATTTTGAGCAATATTGCTCAAACCATGGCCACCGATTGATGCTGGCAACCACCAAAGCCAGTGAGCCTTTTCTGGATTGCACCTTTAAGGCAGGAGATATCCTGCTCTTTGGCCGGGAATCGGTCGGCGTCCCCGATGAGGTCCATGCAAGGGCCGACCAGCGCCTTACCATTCCCATGCGCGAAGGGGAACGCTCGCTCAATCTTGCCATTTCCACCGCGATGATCGCCACAGAAGCCTTGCGACAACTGAAAGCCTTTCCATCATGACCAAAAGCTTTGGCCTTTATTCCATCCCTGACGGACATCCTGACGATATTGACGCAAAGAAAGAGCAGGCAACCAACTGGTTTTCTGAGCTGCGCGACCAGATTTGCGCAAGCTTTGAAAAGCTGGAAGACGAGCTGACCTCAGGACAAGGAAGTGATCAGCCTGCTGGTCGGTTCGAGCGCACCCCATGGGAGCGCACCGACCATACGGGCGAAAAAGGCGGCGGCGGCATCATGTCGATCATGAAAGGCCGGGTCTTTGAAAAAGTCGGCGTTCATGTCTCTGCAGTACATGGGGAATTTACCCCGCAATTTCGCAGCCAGATCCCCGGCGCGGAGGAAGACCCCCGTTTCTGGGCCTCAGGCATTTCCCTCATTGCCCATCCATGCAATCCCAATGTGCCAGCCGTTCACATGAATACCCGCATGGTGGTCACCACCAAACAATGGTTTGGCGGCGGGGCGGACCTCACCCCCGTGCTGGATGCACGTCGCACCCAAGAGGATGCAGACAGCTCCGATTTTCACAAAGCCATGCAGGCCCCGTGTGACGCCCATGCAGTTGCTGACTATGCCCATTATAAAGACTGGTGCGATGACTATTTCTATCTGCCCCACCGCAATGAACCGCGGGGCATCGGCGGCATCTTTTATGATCGGCATAATTCGGGCAATTGGGACGCAGATTTTGCCTTCACGCAAGATGTAGGCCGCGCCTTTGCCGATATCTACCCGCAATTGGTGCGCAGAAATGTCGGCAAAAGCTGGACAGACACGCAGCGCGAAGAGCAGCTGGTGCGCCGCGGCCGCTATGTGGAATATAACCTGCTTTATGATAGAGGAACGATCTTTGGCCTTAAAACCGGAGGCAATGTCGACAGTATCCTCTCTTCCATGCCGCCAGTGGTGAAATGGCCATAAGGCAAAGGCAGGTAGCGCCAAAATCCAGATGGGCTTTCTATGATAGCCCGTCTGATTGCCCTCAAGACGAAGGCGGCGACAAAGAAGCCAAAAGCTCTTCCCTTTTGAGCGAAAACCCGCTCGCAATCCAGCGCGTCTCCAGCTCGGCCAATATCCTGCCCAACTCAGGCCCTGCAGGAATACCAAGAGCAATCAGATCTTTGCCCTTAAGCTCAAAATCCGGCACCTGCCAAGCATCAAGTCCGGCAATGAGACCAGCCAAATGGTCATCCATCCCTTTGCCCGTCTGAAGCAACAGCCCATCTGTGACAACTTCCTTACCATGATGATAGGCAAGCTCTTTCAGCCAAGGAAGAGATAGATCGCACGAACGCTCCTCCAGCAATGGCAAAAGCTTTACCCGCCTGATCGCTTGATCTCGCAAATGATTGGGAAGGCGCCAGCGGCGCGCAAGCAGTTCTATTGCTTCGCGGCTATGCCCGCATAAAGCCACAAGCCGATTTGCAAGACTTGGCACCCGTTCAAAAGACGCTTCGACAACCAAAAGCCGCTCAAAGCGGCGCAGTATAGGAGCGGTCCCGCAAAGACCGGCGAGCATCCCCCCTTCATATAGCCGCAAAAGGGCAACCGCCGCATAAGGAGCTTGCAGAATTTTCACCATCTCGGCGCCAATCCGCTCTGCCGAAAGCTGGGCCAAACCGGCTTGGAGCGCGATGCAGGCCTGATAATCTTCCTCTTTGAAATCATGACCATATTGCGCAAAAAAACGAAAGAAGCGCAGGATACGCAGATAATCTTCCTCAATTCGCGCATGCGCATCACCGATGAAGCGAACATAGCGGGCCTTGGCATCCGCAATGCCTGATCCAAGAAAATCAAAAATGCAGCCGTCAACATCAAGATAAAGCGCATTCATGGTAAAATCGCGACGGGCAGCATCCTCAGCCCAATCCTTGCCATAAGCCACTCTTGCATGGCGACCATCCGTTACAACATCTGTGCGCAGGCTCGTCACCTCAAAGGCATGCCCGTCCATCACCAATGTCACCGTGCCATGATCAAAGCCGGTGGGAATAGCCTTAAAGCCCGCCGCCTTCCCAATTTCCATGCTCTTTTCAGGCTCTGCGGTGGTTGCACAATCAATATCTCCCACATCCAGCCCCAACAGGCTGTTGCGGACAGCTCCGCCCACCACGCGCAGCTCTTCCCCTTCGCCCCTGAAGGCAGCAAAGAGAGCGCAAAGAGACGGGAGATGCCGCCAGTGAAAACTGGCATCATCAGCAGCGATAGGGAAACGGGACACTTATTCTACTCGCTCTTGACGGGCGCCGGTTTTTCAGTCCCCTTGGCCTTAGATCCAGTTTTCGCGCCCTCTGCATCCTTTTTCACGATGGTGCCGGGAATAAGAACCCCGTCTTCATAATGGGCAGGCACATAAGTGCCCCCCGTGGGGTTATTATTGATCACAGACATAATGCCAAGGCCAACCAAGCTGGTCACCAGCCCTGCAACCACCAGCCAATAGCGCGGCGCATCAATCCAGGCGCGTTTATTCAGCTTTCTGGTAAAAAACAGATAGGCCCAATAAATCAGAAAAGGGAGCAGAAAAAGAATAAGTTGGGTAATGATTACTCGGATCATGTGTCATAGACCGTTTCATAAAGATTGCGCAGAATGCCTGCCGTCACTCCCCAAATATAGTAATCCTGATAAGGCATTGCAAAATATCCGCGTTGTTTTCCGCGCCATTCCGCCTGTTTTCTAAGATGGTTGGCCGGTGTCATCAAAAAACGCAAGGGAACCTCGAACACATCTGCCACTTCACCGGGATTGGGCACCAGCTCAAAACCGGGCTCAACAACAGAGAGAACCGGAAAAATACGAAAGCCGGTTGAGGAAATATAGGGCCGCAATTGGCCAAAGATATGAACATGCTCGGCTTTGAGACCAATCTCTTCATCCGCTTCGCGCAGAGCCGCTGCCTCGGCGGAAGGGTCGCTGTCATCCACCTTGCCGCCGGGAAAGGCAATCTGCCCCGCATGAGACGGCAAATGGTTGGTCCGCTGGGTTAAAAGAACCGAGGCCTCCACCCCATGATTGACCACCGGAATGAGAACTGCCGCGTCTTTAAGATGCAGCACCTCCCCCTCATGCCACGCCAGATCCTTGATCGGACTTTGGGCATGGGCATGCACGACCCCTTCGCGCTGCATTTGTACATCCAGAGCATGGAGCGCCATCTCCTGAAAGCCGCGGGCAGAAAAAGGTGCTTTTAATGTTTCATCCGAGAAAAGAGACATACTCATACAAGCGATGCCTCAAAGGCCGCCAAGGCCTGCATTGAGCAAATAGGAAAGAACAGGCCGCCGCTTTTCACTCCGAACTGGCCGCTATGCTCGCCATCTCCCTCACCGGCAAGCGCAACCAGATCATACATCAGGGCTCGCGTCAGCCGCGCTTCAAGATTGCCGCGCACATTGATATAGGCTTTAAGCCCTGCTGTCCCCTCTTCCAGCTCAAAGCGGAAGGGATGCTCGGCCCCCACCTCGACCAGATCACCTACATTGGTGCGAAAAGTCAGCACCTCATCGTCCCCATTGCCGCCATCGGCTGCGGAGCGGGCCATTTCCACGGCTTGAAAATGCGCATCTTCCACAACAATGCCGATCTTCTCGACCGGCGTGACCAAATAGGTCTTGCCATCGTCATCCTTGCGCAGAACCGACGCAAACAGGCGCACCAAGGCCTCGCGGCCGATGGGAGAGCCCAAATAGAACCATGTCCCGTCCCGCACAATGCGCATATCAAGATCGCCGCAAAAATCAGGGTTCCACAAATGGACCGGCGGCTTGCCCTTTTCTTTTCCCGCCCGGCTCATCAGCGCTTTAAGGCCATCAGGCATATCCTTCATGACCTTTTGGCTGTCAGATGCCATATTCCCGTCAGATTGCTTGCTACCCGCCATGGTCAGATCCTAATGCGTTAAAAGAGCTTTATCACAATATAGGCAGCGAGCACCGGCGCGGCAATTGCTCATCACCGCAAGCCCCCTAATCTTTTGGGCATAGAGGTATAGAAATGCGTCTCTAGCGCCCTTAAAGCGCAGCAGGATTGGCAACAACAAGGCCCTGACAAGCCAGCCGTTTTTCCTTGCAAAGAGGCAAAATCAGCAGGCGGGAGGGATCAACCGGCCCGGGCATACTAATGCTGCCAAGGGGCACCCGCTCAAAGCCGAACCGCTTGTAATAATCATAATCCCCCACCAGCAAAATGGCAGAGAAAGATAGCTTACCAGCCTCGGAAATAGCCTGCTGCATCAAGAGCTGACCGGCACCCTTATTTTTAAAATCAGGATGAACCGCCAAGGGACCAAGCAGCAGGGCATCGCATGCCCCGATCTTGATGGGAGACAGACGGACGGAGCCTGCCAGATGCCCTTTGGAGAGTGCAACAAAGCTCAGGGCATCATAAGCGCCCACGGCTTCGCGCACCCGAAAGGCTGTCCGGGCAAACCGGCCCGGGCCAAAAGCATCTTTATGCAATTGATAAATGGCGTCCCGATGGAGCGGCAATTCCCGCTCTAGCTGGAAATCGGACTGAATTTCTGACTGATACATAACATGATGTCTCACCCGGCCTATGCGGGCATACTAATTGACCATCCAGATCCTTAAGTCTTAGCTTTAGGGATCCGCAGACTTTGAGCAAAAACTCACCTTGATGTCTTTATCGTCGCAACATTTCAGTCATTCCATAGTAAAGGAGATACCTCCTCTATCACAGCCAGAAAGGCACTGTCCATACAGAATATTATAATATTCAAAATTTATTTTTCAGTATTATATTTGATTGAAAATTAAATTAACGGAATTTTATGCTGAATAATTTGGCGCATTACCAGAATCCATCCCCTTCACGACCGGCAAAATAATCGTCAATTTGCCGGCGGGTAGCCTTGGTCGTTTCTTGCGGCAGATTTGAAGATGGAAAGAAGCCCCTTTCGGCAATCTCACCGTCATCTGACCGCGCCGCCAGACCCTTCCCATCAGCAAAATGCCAGTCACGCACCAGATAAAAGGCGATATAATCACGAAAGCCGGATTTGGTATTGAGATAAAGGCCTCGCAAACTCGGCCCCTGATCACAGACGATATGCGCCTCTTCTCGCAATTCGCGGCGCGCTGCTGCAATTGGCGGCTCACCCTTGTCGATAGCCCCTCCGGGAAAATACCACCCTTTGAGATATGTATGGCGCACAAGAAAAACCTGATCCTTCTCATCCAGCACCAGCAAACGCACGCTCACAGAGGGCCTGCCAAAACCTGATTTGACCCAAAGAAGCACGCGAAACAACTTAACGGGAACAGGGAAAATCAAGTTATTCCGGGCTAACCATTTTAAAATCATTATGTTTTTCTACCTATGCAAGAATAGCATGCAAGCCCTGCAAAATTAGCACTACTCATTTCACGCAAAATTAGGAATAAGAGCGCAAATTCCAAGTGACACAAGTAATTCAACACTGATTTCTGGAGAAATACCATGATGAAATTCTTCAAGAAAGCCCGTAAGGCAGAGCGGTTCCATTGGCGTCCTGCAGTTAACATGGCTGACAGACGGGTTGTAAACACCCTGCTGAACCCAATGAACTAATAAAGTTTAGGTGCGACGGTTCGATGGGTTCCCCTTCGAACATCTCTGAAAGAAAATTATCTTTCAGAATTTGCCGGATTTCTCCCATATTGACCGGCAGCCAGCAGCAAGCGATTGCTGCAAAAGAGATAGCCAGTTGGAAAATTAGTCCCCCAAAATCCGGTTCCAGACAAACCGGATTAAAGGATGCTTCCTCCTCCCAAAATCATCCTTTTCGTTTTCCAATTGGCATCCTCTCTTTTCTCATACTCTCCATTGCGAGCAGAAAAGACACAATCCCCCACAATATGCAGGAATGCGACAAAGCCGCTGGACCTTGCCCCCACAACAGGGTAAGCGCATAGCATGTTTCGTCTTGCCCATATATCCGACCCCCATCTTGGCCCCTTGCCCGAGCCCACAAAGCTGCAATTGGCCAATAAACGCATTCTTGGCTACATCAATTGGCGCCGAAATCGCAAAGGGGTGATGACCTCCAATATTCTTGATGATCTGATTGCCGATATCCATCACAGCAAGCCCGATCATCTGGCGGTCACCGGCGATCTGGTCAATCTGGCATTGCCGCAAGAAATCACCAATGCCCAACAATGGCTGGAGACGATCGGCGCGCCAGAGGCGGTCTCTGTGGTGCAGGGCAACCACGATGCCTATGTCCCCGGCTCACGGCTTAAGGCCGAAAAAGCCTGGTATCCCTATATGCAGGGCGACAAGGATATTGCCGGACAAGGAACCTTTCCTTACTTGCGCGTTCGCGAGAATGTGGCTCTAATCGGGGTCAACTCGGCACGCGCTTCCATGCCTCTTATGGCAACAGGATATTTCCGCCAAAAACAGGCAAGACGCCTTGCCGATCATCTTGATTATTGCAAGCTCAAAGGCCTTTTTCGTGTGGTGATGATCCACCATCCCCCAGCCAAAAAGGCAACCCACTGGCACAAACGCCTGATCGGGGCCTCCCTCTTTCGCCGTGTCATCCAGCAACATGGGGCGGCGCTGGTTCTCCATGGCCATACCCATCTTGCGACACGCGATGAAATTGCTGGCCCCAATGGTCCAGTACCGGTCATCTGCGTGCCAAGCGCTTCCCAAGGGCCGGGAAGCCGCAAACCGGCCTCTCGCTATAATCTGTTTGAAATTTCAGGCACTGCAGGCGATTGGCAATGCATCATGAAAGAGCGCGGCCATCCCTTGCAAGGCAGCGGCCCTATTGACGACATTGCCGAGCACAGGCTGGCCATCCCGCAAAGCTGAGGGATGTTTTACAGACACTGCCAAATCGAAAAGGGTCAATCGAGAATTTGATCAGAAACGGGTGGGCATGAACCATGCATAGAGCACCAGCCCGACGATCCCCACAATAATCCCGAAAAGGAACCACCATATACCACTGCCACTGCTCTCGTTTTTGGTAGCAGGTGCTTCGCTCGGATCCTGAGGGGCAGCGGCTTCTGTCATCTTGGCAAGAAGATGATCGCTTTCCAGCGCCTTTTCCCGCTCGATGATCCGCTGCGCCAGATAATGGGTCACCTTATCGGCAATGGTCTCGACATTTTTGCTCTCGGCCAGCACCACACGACCAAGGCGCGTATCTTTCAAAAAGCGATAAGTGCGCTTGTCCCGGGACATTTCAACAAAGCTGACAATATCCACCCAATAGCAAGGCTTGCGCCCCGGCACCAGATGCAAGGTGACCTGCTCCATTTCCTCGGGAACTTCTGTCTTTACTGTCTCAAGGGCTTCATCCAAAAGCTCCAATCGCGCCCGCTCGGTGTCTCCAAGCTCAACCACAACATTGGTTTGCTCAAGATCACTCATCCGCACCTCACGGATGGCACGGCCCAGACTGCGGCTTGATGAGGATTTTTTTTGCTCTTCCATAACGATCTACCAAATATTGAGGGAAGATTGGTCTCAATCCACCACATAGACGAACAACAATGCCCTTCAGGCAGCAATTTATGCCCGCAGACTATAACGAGGCAAATAGCATTAAACAATTGGTAACATTTTTTTGCGGCCAAAAGGCGGCAAAAGATGGGCTGCCTTTACCCAAGCCATCCCCAATTTCTCCCAAGCAACCTTCATCGCAAAAGCTCTTTCCAGCAGTGCGGGAATTACGCGCGTTTCTGCACGCTTTTTAGGGGTTAAAGGCCTGCGGCATATCCATCAAAGGACGATCTTCTTCAGCCACTTCATGGAGCTGTTTGCCATAAATGCGAAATTTTGTCAGAACCGCCTTCATCTCCTCATCCCCCAGAATATGAGGCTCGCCCAACATCAAGGCATGACTATAATCCCGCGCCAGCCCCTCGACTTCGCCCGCCAGCCAAAAGGCCGAGGCAAGGTCATCTCCATAAGCAATCTGCCCATGATTCCCAAGAAGGCACGCCTTGCGCTCTTCAAGCGCCACCAGCATCGCTTCTGACAGGGCTTGCGTACCAAACAGGGCATAGTCGGAACAGCGAATATCCTGCCCGCCAGCCACCGCCACCATATAGTGAAAGGCCGGAATGGATTTGCGATGACAGGAAAGCGCAGTGGCATAGCTTGAATGCACATGCACCACAGCCTTGGCCTCCACCCGACTGCGATAAATATCCAGATGCATTCGCCATTCGCTGGAGGGCAGAAGAGGGCCATGATATCGCCCATCAAGATCAAGAAAGACCAGATCATCCGGCTCTAGCTGATCATAGGCCACACCGGATGGTGTGATCAGCATCCCCCCTTCACAGCGCACGCTGACATTGCCGGACTTACCATGGTTCAAGCCGCTTGCATTCATGGCAAGGCAAGTCTCAATCACCTGCTCTGCAAGGGATATTTTCACCTGTTCCTTCACATCAATGCCCTTTCAGCCAAACACCGCACCATAAAAGCTTATCGGCCCGCAGCCACATTCTGTTTGATCAAAAACAAGCATTCGCGCGCCGCTTCCAAATGGACCATATGGCCAACCCGCTCAAACACATGGGTGGCAATGGTGCCGGGCAATTTATGGCTCTGGCGTGTTGGAAGCACCCGATCTTGCGTTCCCCAAATCACTTTGATGGGGCAAGGAAGATCGGCCAATTGCGCCGTTGGCAGGCATTTTTGCCCAGTCCCATCAAGAATGGCATCAGCAGTTGCCTGCACAGCTGCGAGCGCGCGCGGATCCTGGCGATGCTCGGCCACAAGTTCAGCCAAGGCTGTAGGCACTTCAAATTCCCAGCCAAAAAACTGCTCTAGCAGAATATGGATATCCTTCACATTACTTGCCTTGGAATAATGACGCAGCAAATTATGGTTGATCTCAGGGCCAAATCCGCCCGGAGCCAGCAGGGTAAGCGAGGCCACCAAATCAGGGCGCCGAAAAGCAATCAGGCAGGCAACAGCACCGCCCATGGAATGGCCTACCAGATGAACCCGCTCCTCGCCCATGGCATCAAGATCATCCATCACCGCTTTTGCAGCCACAACCGCATTACAGGTCTGCGGATAATCAAGCGAGCCACCATGGCCGGGCAGATCAAAGGCAACAGAGCGAAGAGAGGACGACAGACCAACCTGCAAATTACCCCAGCCGTTCAAATCACCTGCAAATCCGTGCAAGAAGACGACCAGTTCTCCGCTCTCCGGCCCTGCCAGAGAATAATTTAGTTGCGTCTGCGCCATTGGCTGCTCTCCTTTTCTTGAAGCCACAGCAAGCCATGCCCTCCCCCCTTTGGCAAGGGCTTGGCTTTCTTCAAAAGTCGCATTTAAAACGCTTATCCACGCCTCAATCAGCACCGGCGCTGGAGGAAGAAAATGCCCGCACCACAACCAGACATTAAAAGTTTGCCGCTATCTTCGCGTTTGAATGACAAGGCCACAGAGGCCAGAGCCCAAGAGATTTGCAATCACGAATGACCGAGCAGGCATCAACCCAGACAGACAAGAGCATCAAGCAAAATGCCATTGTCACCTTTGGCATCCGCCTATTGGGGGCAGGACTGCTCTATCTGGTGCAGATCGCTCTGGCCCGGCTGCTCGGCGAGAGTGACTATGGCCTTTATGCCCTTATCTGGGTTTGGGTGGTGGTTTTAAGCCAGATTTCCTGTCTGGGCTTCAACACGGCCATCTTGCGATTTTTCCCCCGCTATATCCTGCATTCAAAGCCCCACAATGCACGGGCCTTTTTAGCGCAAGCCACAAGCACAGCCCTTGGCTTTGCGGCCCTGTTCGCCCTCATCGGCCTTGTTGGTACTTTTACTTTCAGTGACTGGATCGAACAGAGCTATATCTGGCCTATCTATCTGGCCATGGCCTGTTTGCCGCTTTTCGCGCTGGGTGAAATCTATGAAGGAGCAGCGCTTTCGCGCTCGCATATTGTTGCAGCCTTGGTGCCCTCTTTCATCTTGCGTCCTTTGATCCTGCTTATCTCGATGCTTCTTGCCATTTTTGCAGGCCTGCCAGCCAATGCCACCACGGCCATGCAGGCCGCTCTTTTTGCAACAGCTCTTGCAACCGGCATTCAGGTCCTCACCGCAAAACGAAAATTGCATCGCGAGCTGACCCTTCCCGCGGCACCACCGCACAAAGGCTCGCAAAAGCAAAAGCAAAGCCAAAAGCAAAATCTGAGATGGATTGAAGCATCAGCCCCCCTCTTCCTGCTGGATGGCTTTTATCTCATCACGCTCAATGCAGATATCATCCTGCTGGGCCTGTTTTTGGGGCCGGACAAGATTGGCATCTATTATGCCGCCATCAAAACGCTGGCAATGGTCTCTTATATCCATTTTGCAACCAGCCTTGTGGCCGCCCGCCCCTTTGCCGATCTTTTTGCCCTTCATGCCCCGCACGAGGAAGTCAATCGCCTTTACCGGAAAATGACCCACTGGACCTTGTGGCCCTCTTGCCTTGCAGCCCTCTTCATCATCTTAGCGAGCCCCTACATCCTGTCGCTCTTTGGTCCCAATTTTCAGCAAGGGCAGGATATCATTCTCATTCTGGCGATCGGCCTTGTGATCCAAGGCGCAGCGGGCCCCGTCCAGAACCTTTTGAACATGGCAGGCTTGCAAAAAACCTCTGCCAGTTCCGCCTTTTGGGCCATGGCTATTAATATCAGTCTTAATCTTGCACTGATCCCTCTTTTGGGCCTTAAAGGGGCAGCCATCGCCACAACAATCAGCACCGCCTTTCAGGCGGGCCTTATGCTGTATAAAGCCCACAAAAAACTGGGCCTGCGCCCGGTTTTTCTGCCAAGCACCAAAAAGCGCTCCCCGGAACTGGCGGCAAAGACATTATAGCTGGAAAAGACAAGATCGAAGATCAGGCAGGCTTACCAAGGCCTTTAAAGACAATCTCGGTATAGATACTCACCAATTCTTCAATAGAATAACCACCCTCAGGGTCATACCACACGCATACACCGGACAGCATGGCAATCAGCGCTCGTGCAGAGACCGAGCTATCGGGCATGGACCAGTGCTTTTCGGCAATTCCCCGATCAAGGATATCTTTAAGGCGCATTTCATAGCGGCGGCGAAGAGCCACAATTTTGGTATAATTCTCAGCCTTTAAGCTGCGCAGCTCCATATTACCAATAAAGACCTGCTGCTTGCGCGCCGTATACCAGGTGATGTGATAGCGCACAAAGGCGCGCATAGCCTCTTCCGGATCATCAATATTTTCAAGTTCGGCATCAAGCTGTTCATTAAGCTCCAGCACGATGGAATGGATAAGTTTGAACAAAAGATCCTGCTTGGAGGCAATATGGTTGTATAATGAGCCTGCCTGAATACCCACAGCCCCGGCAAGCTGCCGCAGTGACACAGCCTCATAACCATACTGGTAGATCAGGTCGATCCCCGCTTCATAAATGGCCTTGAGGGTTTTTTCACCACTGGATCCAGGTGCTCGGGACATGAAAATGCTTCTCGGTTGAATTGATCATTTCGCCACTATGGGCAGTTTAGCAACACTCCACTGGTATCTGAAATCCCCCCTTAAGTCAGCCCCCAACACAAAAGTGTTAGCAACTGCCGACGACACACCCTACACAAGCCAAACTTATCAGCAATGCGAGAGGCTTATTCACAAAGCCGTGGATTCTTGCAAGCGCATCAAAAGCTCGCTTGACAGCTTAACCCACGATGCCTATAAGCCTCATCAGCCTCACAAAAGAGCGCAAGCATAGCAGTGTGGCGGAGTAGCTCAGTTGGTTAGAGCA
>JAOAQZ010000036.1 GCA_025210795.1 Cohaesibacter sp.
GAAAATGACTGCAGATCTGGAAGATCCGTTCATCCTGCTGCACGAGAAAAAACTCACCAACCTGCAGCCAATGCTCCCAATTTTGGAAGCTGTGGTTCAGTCTTCCCGTCCTCTTCTCATCATTGCTGAAGACATCGAAGGCGAAGCGCTGGCAACTCTGGTTGTCAACACGCTGCGCGGCGGCCTGAAAATTGCTGCTGTTAAAGCTCCTGGCTTTGGTGATCGTCGTAAAGCCATGCTTGAAGACATTGCCATCCTGACCGGCGGCACCGTGATTTCTGAAGATGTCGGCATCAAGCTGGAAGCTGTTTCCCTTGACATGCTGGGCACCGCCAAGAAGGTGAACATCTCCAAAGAAACCACCACTGTTGTTGACGGCGCTGGTGACAAGAACGGCATCGAAGCTCGCGTTGCCCAGATCAAAGCCCAGATCGAAGAAACTTCTTCCGATTATGACCGTGAGAAACTGCAAGAGCGTCTGGCCAAACTGGCTGGCGGTGTTGCTGTTATCCGCGTTGGCGGTGCAACTGAAGTTGAAGTGAAAGAGCGTAAGGATCGTGTTGACGATGCCCTGAACGCGACACGCGCTGCTGTTGAAGCCGGTATCGTTCCTGGTGGTGGTACTGCTCTGCTGCGCTCTTCCAAAGCTGTTGCTGCCCTGTCTTCTGACAATGCTGACATCACTGCCGGCATCAAGATCGTTCTGCGCGCTCTGCAGGCTCCGATCCGCCAGATCGCAGAAAATGCTGGTGTTGAAGGCTCCATCGTGGTCAACAAAGTTCTGGAAGGCAACGAGACCCTTGGTTTCGACGCTCAGAGCGAAGAATATGTTGACATGATCGAAGCTGGCATCATCGACCCAACCAAAGTTGTTCGCACTGCTCTGCAGGACGCAGCTTCCGTTGCTGGTCTGATGGTTACTACAGAAGCTATGGTTGCTGATGCCCCTGCTAAAGACGGCGCTGGCGGCATGCCTGCAATGCCTGATATGGGCGGTATGGGCGGCATGGGTGGTATGGGCGGCATGATGTAATATCTGCTACCTAAGCACCTCGCTTAGATTAAGGCGGCCTTCGGGTCGCCTTTTTTGTGTTTTGCCCATACGCATTATCAGTTTGTGCGCATCCGCGCACGGGGAGCGCCATGATGCAATCACGGCGTTTGGCTTTCCTAGCTAAAAACTGCAAGAAAGGCTGGATCTGATGATCCAGCCTTTCGCGTTTGCCCCTGCTTTATTTGCTTATTGTACTGCCTCATTCCCAGATCCAACACACAGCCGATAATCCATTTTCTTTCACTCACTCTGTGCTTTTCGGGCCTTGATCGAACCTGTGAAAAATACTTAGTACAATCGGCCCTATAGTTTCCTGCTTTTGGCCGGTTAGACTGGCATTATATCAACAAATTTATCTTACTTTCCTTTTCATCACCTTTGTATTTTTTATTCAGCTTACTGCCGTAAGTGACCATAATATATCGCTTTTCCTGCGCCAGGCGGCGCATATTTCTGCGATTTTGTCCAATCAGACTAGAATTTTAGCGTACACTCCTATACACTGATCGAGTAGCAAGGAGAAAAACTACGCCGAATAGTCGGTTGTCACCAAACAATCAACTGGCTAACAATCCGGTACAGAAGCCAGCTTTTATCAGGGTTTCCCTTGCTTTAGGCATGGCTCTTGATCTTCAGTTTGTTCTGGAGATCATCTTGATAGTGGCTGAAAGCCGAAGGAGAGCGTGTTGCATCCAAAAACGCGCGAGCAGAGGAAAAGGGAGATCATGGAGGCCGCTTTTCGGGTTCTTGCCGAAAAGGGCTATCGCAGTACATCCATGCTTTCCATTGCCAAGGAAGCCTCTGCCTCCAACCAGACGCTCTATCGCTGGTATGGCTCCAAGGAAGAATTATTCTCAGCACTCGTTAAACAAAATGCCCTCGAAGCCACTGAGCTTTTGCAAAAGACCATCGAGAAGCCAAAGCCCGTTGAAGAGGTTTTGTTAAAGCTAGGGGTGGTTTTGTTGCAGATTGTCACGAGCAAGCGCGCCATACTGCTAAACCGGGCAGCAGCTGCAGACGCATCCGAGACCGGAAAGCTGGGCCAGACAATTGCTGAGTTCGGCCGCTTGTCGGTCTATCCTCTTTTGTTGCGCTATTTTGAAAAAGCTGCTGAGGCTGGCGAATTAGCACTGCCCAAAGACAATACCGGCTCTGCGGTTGAGACCTATTTCAATTTGCTCATTGGCGACATTCAAATTCGCCGCGTGATCGGAGTTGTTGGCGTGCTCAAGCGGCAAGATGCTCAACAGCGCTCCAAGCGAGCCTGTGCGCAATTTATCAGGCTCTATGGCTGTGAGGGCTGACTCCTCACCCGCTCACCCAGAGACTGAAAAATCTTACGAAAGTCAGTAATGGGGAGGCTTTTGATTGGCCGCAGGATTGTTCAGCCCATCCTCCAACTCGCCCAGTGCCTCTTTTAGAACGCCCACCTGCCGCGTCAGGCGATCAATCATGTCCCATTGCCGGGAGACCATTTCAGACAGATCATCAATGGTACTTGCCTGATGTGTGATCTGGATTTCCAGATCAACCACGCGGTCTTCCAAATTCTCATCCATTTTGAGCCTGCCTCTTCGCCTATTCTTTCTGCCAGTTTTGCCAGAGCGACGACCTGATGGAACATTCCGGAAGGCTTCTGGCTATCTTGCGCGTATTTGGCAGCATTTGCTGTGGGCTGACAAGGGGCCTTGGGCAGCAATCCAAGATTGACCATGCTCAAGGACAGATTCTCACCCTATCAATAGTTTGCGGGACTGATTGCGAATGAGAGAGGGTTAGGGTTTCATGAGACTCGCCAGGGGAACAGATTTTGCCTACCGCATTTTGATGCTTGTCGCCATGAATCGCAACCGTAGCCTAACCATTGATATGGTTGCAGAAACTTTGGGGCTGTCCAAAGCCCATGTAATGAAGCTGATTGCCAAACTATCGAGCCATGGATTTCTGGAAACCACTCGCGGCCGGGGTGGTGGTATGCATTTAGGCAAAGAGCCCAAGGATATCCGCCTTGGAGATGTCGCCCATAGCATGGAAGCCGATTTTGGCATGGTGGAATGCCTCTATCGCAATGAAAGCCACTGCGCGATGTTTGGGGGCTGTGAGCTTACCTTTATCATGCACCGGGCTGTGCGCGGATTTCTTGATATTCTGAACGAATATAGCCTTGAGGATATTTTGGAGAAATCACAAAACTCGCCTGACCTTATCATGCCTGCCTGTTTTCAAGGAGCAGACACATCTGGCTAAGTCATGGGCAAAGCAGGTTGGGATCACTGGTGGTAAAAGGCGAAGTGGACTGCCAGTCCCCCGATTGGCAGCCCACTTGCTCGCATATCCAGACTAGGCTGGCTGCGATGTAACTATTCCGACGGGCTGAAGCCTGTTCCTCCCATATTGTCTTTGTCATCTTAAGGAGACAGGGGGCGTCCAGCCCATTCGTCTTGCTCCTGTCTTACTTTTTCTATGACACCGTCTTTTAAAACACCATTTTCAAAGGCCCCGGGCGGGGCGATCACACCGCGCAGAAACAGCGCCATTTGCAGGCTCTTGGCAATTGTTTCGGCTCTGTTTACAAATAGCTCTGCCGCACCCTTGGTGCAGGTCTGCACTGCTGCTTCCCGGAACAGTTCCAGCCACCGGGCAAAATCTTCAGGCTTGATATCCGACATTTTCATGTGGGCCGGGACTGGCCGTCCGTTATATTCGGACGTTTGCATCACAACAGAGCGCCAGAAGCCCTTCATTTGGGCAAGATGTTCGGGCCAGTCCTTGCTCATATCTTGTGCAAACAGCTTGGCCAAGCGCTCGTCCTGACGCACCTTTCCATAGAAGGTCTCGACCAATCGATCGACCATATCAGCATCAATGGAGGGCTCAAGAGGGATGCCAGCTCGCTGTAGCCGCGTTACAGGACGGCCGCTTAGCGATATATCAGGCGCAGATGTGCCCGGCGCTGGCTGTGCTGATTCTTGCGGCTCCGGTGTGGAGCATTCTGGACTGGACCGGTTTTGCATTGACTCTGCTGACCGCCTTTATTGAAGCACAGACGTAACTCCAGCTTATAAGTAAAATCCCCAGACATTTTGGATGAAAGCTGCAAGCCTTACTGATCTTGCAAACCCGGGCCTCAACTTATCTTGCCGTATGCGCCTGCCTTTCCCCCTTAAACATGCATACACTTTACTTTTATTTGCAACTAAAACCAACTGGTTTTGACCGGTTTAGAGGCCATGCCCGGCATTTTGGAACAAACAGATCCAAAACAAGATCACCACCACATCAAATCGGCATCAAATCAATTTTTGCTCCACCAAAACCTCGCCTTTTTTCGAGGTTCTTGGTTTAACCGGTCCACAGCTTTAGAATAAAATTCTCATGCCTTGGCTGCCTTATTTTTCTGCTTCCAGCCAAAAAGAATGATCAAGGTGGGTTTGCATATCGAAAGAGCCCATATACTCGAGCCTTTCATCGGCAAAAGCTGGAACACAACCCAGCCACTCAGCGCCATCATGATGGCGTAAATGCTTATCCGGCACATCATGGCGCGACGCTATCATCTTATAACTTTTACGGTGCCATGGCTGCTGTTGAGCTACAAAAGAACGGCAGGCAAACGCCTTGATTGCCGATAGAGAGGTTCTGGGTTCCTCCACCAGAACCGGGCAATGCTCTAGAGAAAAATGGCTCATTGCAGCGTTTAACGCCTTGGCCGCGACACCAATCTGATTAATCAGCGGATCAATGAGTAAAAAATCAGGTTCACTGCCCAGATGGGCCATAAACCGCTTAAGCTGGGCGCGCAACTCCCCGACAATCACAGCCTCGTTCAAGCACTGACGAACAGCGTGACTTATCCAAACCTCGTCCAGAGGCAAAAAGCCATCAATAGCAGGAAAAAATCCAGCGGTAAGAGGGACAAAAGGCAGACTTAGGGACAGTTGGGATCCAATGAGGGGGCGCTTTTCCTGCCCGGATAGATGGTCAAGGCAAGAGGAAAGCGTCGTGGCACTTTGGGGCCAGAGATCAGACACAGACAGGCAAGCAATGGCTCCGATCTGACCTTCTTTAAGATAGTGGAGCACCGCCTGATTTACCCCATGGGCCAACCCGTAATCCTGTGCGCATAACATCAAAAGGGCCCTTTTCGCGCCAGTGCCTGAGTGGCTATGGCAGGTTGATGAGCGATGAGCAAAATCATCTTGTCTTTTGCCTTGCCCTCTCTGGGTGCAAAATCAAGGTCGCTGTGACAAGATATATCAAGCATCCCTTAAATCTGGAATGCTCTTTTTCCTTGCCATGAGTGATAGAGGCCTGATAGGCCAGAGATCATTCATGGTCGCCGACAGATTGCTCTCAATTGTTTTGCATCGCTTCTTGTCTTGACTCTCTGACACCTTTTCATTTGCCTTACAGGCATCCTGATCGTCTGCAGTTTATGGAGCCTTTTATGTCTGCCCCTGCCTCTCACCCAAGCATGTCTCCTGCCCAGCAGCTTCGCGCGCTGCTTGATGAGCCCACTTGCCATATCATGCCGTGCGCCTTTGATGCATTATCTGCCCGCATGATTGCGCAGGCTGGATTTGACGTAGGTTTTATGACGGGGTTTGGGGTTTCTGCCTCTCGCATCGGACAGCCGGATGTCGGCCTTATCTCATATGGCGAAATGCTCGACAGTGGCCGCAATATCTGCGCAGCAGCCCCCACATTACCGCTTATTGGAGATGGAGATACCGGTTATGGCAATGCGGTGAATGTGAAACGCACGGTCAAGGGCTATGCTCAGGCAGGCTTTGCGGGGGTCATGATCGAAGATCAGCTTGCCCCCAAACGCTGTGGCCATACCAAGGGCAAGCAAGTGGTTGAGCGGGCTGAAGCGATTGATCGGATCAAAGCTGCCGTGGATGCAAGAGAAGAAGGCGCGGATATTCTGATCATGGCCCGCACTGACGCGCGGCACGATCACGGTCTGGATGAGGCGCTTGAACGGGCACAGGCCTTCAAACAAGCCGGGGCTGACATCCTGTTTGTTGAAGCGCCCCGCACTATCGAGGAACTCAAGACCATTGCAGCCGCTGTTCCTCACAAGCATATGGCCAATATGATTGAAGGGGGGCAGACCCCGCTGGTGGATGCCGAGCGATTGCATGCGATGGGCTTTCATCTTGCAGCCTATCCTTTAAGCCTTTTATCTGCTGCAGCCAATGCCATGATGAAGGCCCTTACCAGCCTGAAAGAGGGCGTGCCGCCAACCGATCTGGTGCTGGATTTTGAGGATCTGAAACGCTGTGTTGGCTTTGATGACTATTATGCCGAAGATGAGCGCTACCAGAGCCGCTAAGACTTGGTGGCTGCGGTCTGCTCCACGCCTCAAACGCGACATCAACAGCATTTGTGTCGGCAGCGCCTCGTGGGGCCAAAGACTGCATCCTCTATGCACAATAGGCATAACAAGCCCCAGAAGCCCACATTCTCAAAGCCCGCCCCGCCCTTAGAACTAGGTATTTTTGTCAATTCCTTGAAAAAATTGGTCCCCTCGTCATTTTTTTTGACCGGGAGGTACGCACTTCATTTTGGGCTTACTTGTTCACAGCAATAAAGTCTAATATGAATGCCATATGCCATTTGACTTTGGTCAATTTCAATAAATTGGACGAAATCAACCACAAAAGCTATTTCTCAAGAAACGATCAGGTATTGAAAATATTTTTTGCACAATTTTTTATAATAGAATTATGTTCCGATTTTTGCGGATTTTACCTAATTATATAAGGAATATAGCAGGTGGCTAGAATAGGTATCAGACCTTATTTTAGCAAAAACAAACATATTTCAGGTGGCAAATTCCCTTTTCGTGACCTATACTATGAGCAGGAAGCCCTATGTTACTTGAAATTACATTCGTCCCCCAATTTGTGAATGTATTTAAAAAGTAACTGCCACACAGGCTTCCGCAGAGGCGGTCCCCACAAAATAACCGTCTTGAGAGGTCGTCGGTAACGACGACCTCTTCGTATGAGGGCCCCTTTAAGGACCCTTTTTTCTTGCCCCCTTTTACACCTTTCCCCTTAACCATCTTGCACAAGCAAGCTTGATTTGCGCCAAGCTTCGCCCTATGATGGCCCCTTCATCAAGAGAAGGGCTGGCGCCCTCGCCAACCTGCCAATCCGTGGCAAGGTGGCACCGACAATCGGGATGTGGCTGGCCCTTGAGGCCTGCAAGTCAAACGGACTTTCCCTATGCTCTCGCCAGTCTCCCAATGCCCGATCGCGGGCCTATTGTTTGGAGGATGCCATGTTTGAAGCATTTGACCCGGAACAGGATTATCGGCTGGAAAAGCTCACCACCCTGTCCCCATCAGCTGCGCCATCGCGCGCCAAAGCCGAGCCGGATGATACCATCCGGACTGTTCTTGAGGCAGGGTTCCGCTCCCGCATTCTTTCTTACCGTTCGGCCTATGCCATGGGAGCCCGATCAGGATTTTCCTTAAGCGAATTGCGCCGCCGCACGCCCATTTGTGCCGCAATGATCAAGGCGGGCCTGAGCTGCGCGGTGGATGAGCCTCTTTTTGCAGCGCTTGTTTATCATCATGCTGATAGTGCCAAGGCCATTGCAAAGACTTGCCGCAAAAAATAGGAATGACAAAAGGGCTGGCCTGTTTGCTGGGCCTGTTTGTTCAGTCTTGCTTGCTAGATGCGGCGAGAGGCTTGCACGCGTTGGGCGCTTTGGGCAATTTGCGCGGGATGGATGCGTCCGTCCCGCACCGCTTCCATAATCCAGCCAATAGCAATGGCAGGCAAATCTGCATTGGGCCGCAGGCTGTTGGATAGCAAGATCAGATCATACCCGGCTTCAACCGAGCGGATGGCCGCTTCCTTGGGTGAGGCAATTTTGCGCACCGCTCCCATATCCAGATCATCGGTCATGGCAAGCCCGCGAAAAGAAAGGCCGCGGCGCAGAACATCTTGCACCAAGGTGCGCGAAAAGGTGGTCAGCTCGCCATTATCACGCTCAGACACCCGCACATAAAGGTGACCAGCCATCACGATATCTGCCAGCCCTTGGGCAATCAGGTGCTGGAAGGGCTGCAATTCTTCCGGATCCCAGCTGTCACGAATATCAACAAAGCCCTTATGGCTGTCTTTGCGAGACAGGCCATGGCCGGGAAAGTGCTTGAGCGAGGTTAGCATGCCATAGCGGCGATGGGCCTGAATAAATGCGCCAGCATAGGCGGTCACTGTTGGTGCCTTGCTGCCGTAAGCCCGGCGATTGCGGCCAATCACCGGATTGGCCTTGCGGTGAAGATCAGCAACCGGCCCCAAATTGAGGGTAAAGCCCGTCTTTGCCAGCTCTTTTGCGGCCACTTCATACAGCGCGCGCGCTTGCTCAGGGCTTCGGGATTGGGCCACTTTCAGCGCCGATGGCAGGCGCGTAAAGCCCTGCTGCTTTCGAAGCCGCTGCACGGCACCGCCTTCATGATCAATCGCGATATGGCGTACGCCAGAATTATGAAAAAGCTGGTTGAGCCCGGCCACATCGCGGCCTGTGCCGATATTGGAGCCAAGATAGACAACGCTTCCTGCCCGCCCCTTGGCGATATGGCCTGCAATCTTGCGCGCAAAGGAGCCGCGCGCAGATTTGCCCGCAAAGCCGATCATAATCATTTGCCCGATCTGGCGTTCAAGCTCGGCCGCATTGGCGATGGTGCTGGTCAAAAGGGCCGGGCTGGCAAGGGCTGCGCCTGCGGTCAGTTTAAGTGCCTGTCGGCGGGAGAACTTGGGAGCGGAAGGCAATTGAGACATCAGGCAAAGTGATCCGGCAAGGGCGTGATTTAAGAATCGGGCGGATATCAATCCGCCCTTGAGAAGCATTGTAATATGGTCAAATCATGTCCGGCCAACTGCCGGACATGATCTGCGCCAAGAAAAGAGCCTAATCAGCGCGCGCTGTCCGCTTCTTCCAACCGCCGAGCAATATGATCATAAAGCGGGTTGGTTGCCTCGAAAATATAATCTAGGCGAGAGACAGAGACGGACACGGCCCCCAGATCGCGCAGGCGGCGGGCAACGGCATAGACCGCAGCTTCGGGCACATGCAGGCTAACCTGACCTGCCTGATGACCGAACGGCGCTTCCACCGCTTGTGCCTCAAACTCTTCGCACAGGGTTTGGCTGATTTCTGCCGCATTATAGTGGGCAGCCATCACAGAGCGGCGGGTTCTGGCCGCCTCTTCCGCCTGCACGCGATCAAGAATAGCGGCGAGAGCTTCCAGAGCAGAAGCCGACCAATTGGCAGTCAGCGAAGCCACGAGATTGGCTTCCGAGCGCAGCATCACCCCATCATCAAGGATTTTGAGATTGTTCGCTTCCAAGGTGGAGCCGGTCGAAGTGATATCAACAATCACATCCGCAGAGCCTGCCGCCGGAGCCCCTTCTGTCGCGCCGAGGCTTTCGACGATTTTATAGTCGACAATGCCGTGGCGGGCAAAGAAGGCGCGGGTCAGATTGACATATTTGGTGGCGACACGCAGGCGATGGCCGTAACGGGCGGGCATATCCATGGCCACATCGCCCAGATCTTCCATGGAGCGCACATCAATCCACGCTTTGGGCGCAGCAATTACCACATTGGCATGGCCAAAGCCCAATTTAAGCAGCAGATCAACAAAGCTTTCGGGATTGGCCAGATGCTCGCGCACCAGATCTTCCCCCGTCACCCCCAGATGCACAGAGCCTGCTTTTAGCTCCTTGGCGATTTCAGAGGCTGAGAGGAAAGCGATTTCGACATTATCGACGCCTTTAAGGTGACCGCGATAATTGCGGGCGCCGCCCGGACGCGCCACCTTCAGGCCCGCGCGGGCAAAAAAGGCATTGGTATTTTCCTGCAAACGCCCTTTTGAAGGCACTGCGATGATCAATGGGCTGTTGCTCATGCTTTTGTTCCTTCTTGCGCTTTGGATTCTGCTTCTTTGAACAGGCGGTCAAGCCAGATGGAGAAGCCGATGGCGGGCACCGAATGCACGCTTTCCCCATCCTTTACCTTTTCGGCCAGCAGCCCCAGCAGGCGATCATAGCGCCCGCCACCAGCAACCGGTTTGTCAGCACCAGCAAAGCGCAGCTCAAAATTAAAGCCGGAATAATAATCAAGCCTGCGGCCAAAATCGGCCTTATAAGTCACCTGCATGCCAGATGGCACAGAGGCCGCAACGGCCTTTGCAATGGCAATAAGATCAAATTTGGCAAGGCCGAGCACAATAGAATGGCGATCTTCAAACTGGCCTAGGCAGGCGCCAAGATCCGCCAGATCGCATTCGATGGCCAGAAAATCTTCCAAAATGGCCAGCTTGCTTGCGTCCCATCCTGCATTTGCGGCAAGGTCTGCTTTCTCCAGATAACGCTCTGCAATATCCGAGACCGAGCGGCCACCAACGGCGGACAGGCCTGCAATTTCCAGCATTTCTTCCACGGCGGCAGACACATCTTCGGCCGCTTTGTCTTCCAGAACGCGGGCAAGGCCTGCAGCGGCGCCATGATCTTTGGAACCGCCTGAGGCCAAGCGCATGAGCATTTTGTCCAAGACCACGCTATCGCCAAAAGCACTTTCAAGGCGGCGCTGCCAGACAGTGGGTGCCTCAAGCGCACCCAGCAAAGCGGTAAAGAGCGAGCGATCTCCAAGTGTGAGCTGCGGGATTTGTCCAGAGAGATCAGTCACCGCCGAGACGGCCAGCGCGACGCTTTTGGCATCAAATTCGGCTCCCCCTTGCGGGTCGATCATCTCGATGCCAGCCTGATGAAATTCGCCGGGCTCATCATCTTCGCGCTGGCGAAAAACCGGTCCCACATAGCCATAACAGGCTGCTCGTTCCGCCTCACCCGTTTTAAGATGATGGAGGCAAGAGGGAATGGTGAATTCGGGGCGCAAGGCCATGGTCTGGCCATTGATGCCGGGGGCGGCATAAAGGCGGCGGCGGATATTCTCCCCGATCAGGTCGACAAACAGATCGGCATGATACAGGATCGGCAGCCCGATTTCGGTTGCCCCGGCCCCGCTAAACAGAGCAGCCAATTTTGTGCGCATGTCTTTTTGTCCATAAGTCACGGCAGCGCTCCTTTTCCTCATTGCATCTGGTTGGTCTAGCCGTTTTGCGCGGCGCGATCCTGTGCCTGAGCGGCCAGCATGTCCTTTACCTTGGCAACCATCTCGGCGACCGGAGCTTCAACCTGAGCCGGACGGCTTTCGCGCCAGGTCTGGGTGTCTTCCATCTCGGCGGAGCGGCGTTTGCCCTCTTCCAGATCCTTGATCTGAACGATGCCTTGCTCTCGTTCGTCCGAGCCTTGAATGATGGCCAGCGGGCAGCCGCGCTTGTCGGCATATTTGAGCTGATTGCCAAATTTCTTCCAGTTGCCCTGATACATTTCGGCCCGCACGCCAGCGGCGCGCAGATCCATCACCATTTTCTGGTAATGGCCAAGGCTTGCAACGTCCCCATCCATCACGGTGACCAGCACGGGCGGGACGACAGGATCCTCACCCAGTTTGCCCAGATTTTTAAGCGCAGACATCAGGCGCGAGACACCAATGGAGAAGCCGGTTGCGGGCACATCGCGGCCAACAAAGCGCTTGACCAGACCGTCATAGCGGCCACCGCCACCGACGGAGCCAAACTGCACCACTTCGCCTTTTTCGTTGGTGACATCAAACAGCAATTCGGCCTCGTAGACGGGACCGGTATAATATTCAAGGCCGCGCACGACGGAAGGGTCAATATTGATCCGCTCCTTGCCATAGCCGCAGGCATCAAAGATGGATTGCATGCGATCGAGCTCTTGCTGGCCCTCATTGTCCATGGTCTCGGTGCCAGCCATATAGCCCAGCACCAGATCGGCATTTTCATCGCTGAGGCCAGCGCCCTTGGTGAAATCACCAGACTCGTCCTTGCGGCCTTCGCCGAGCAGGAGCTTGACCCCTTCTGGGCCGAATTTATCGAGCTTGTCGATGGCGCGCAAAACAGTGAGGCGGGTTTCGGCATGCTCTTCGCCGCCAAGGCCGATGGCTTCCATCACGCCGTCCAGCACCTTGCGATTGTTGACGCGGATCACATAATTGCCCCGCTCAATGCCAAGGGCTTCCATGGTGTCGGCCATCATCATGCACATTTCGGCGTCGGTCTGAACGCCCGGTGAGCCAACGCTATCGGCATCAAACTGCATGAACTGGCGGAAACGGCCCGGCCCCGGTTTTTCATTGCGGTAGACATATCCGGCCCGATAGGAGCGGAAGGGCAGCTGGATCTCGTTGATATTCTCGGCCACATGGCGCGCCAGAGGGGCGGTGAGATCATAGCGCAGGCTCATCCATTGCTCGTCATCATCCTGCACCGAGAAGACACCGGCATTGGGGCGGTCGGTATCGGGCAGGAATTTACCCAGACAGTCGGTATATTCAAAGCTTGGGGTTTCAACCGGATCAAAGCCATAATGCTCATAAACCGCTTTGATTTTGGCGATCATTTCTTCACCGGCGCGAATTTCGCTTGCGGACCGGTCAACAAATCCGCGCGGCAGGCGGGCTTTGAGCTTTTGGGGCTTTTTCGTCTTGGCCATCGAATGGGTCACTTCATCTCGATTGAACAGAATAGCGCCTGTCCTACAGGTATGCAGAACAGGCTATTTTCGAGTGTAGACCTACCCCATCCGACCCATCGCCACAAGATGGCAAGCTGGCTTGCGGCCACTATCCAAGCGCATTGTTACGCAATTGACGCAAAAGTGGGGAATTTTCCCCGATTAAAGTGTTGGACGCGCCATTTGCGCGAGTGAAAAGCTGCCCTGATGCGCCTCTTTTCCGTCCATTCCATCATTCTAGACGGGGCGGACGAAATTGGCTCGTGCCTGTTCAACCTTCTCGCGGCAGCAGCAGCCCTCCAGATGGTCATTGACCAATCCCATGGCTTGCATGAAAGCATAGACCGTGGTGGGGCCAACAAAGGACCAACCACGTTTTTTCAAATCTTTGGAAATTTTGGTCGAGATTTCGGTTTTGGACAGGGTCTTGGCGGCGGCATGATCCAGCACTTTGGGCCGGTCTTCCGGCTTTGGCTCATGACGCCAGAAATAGGCCGCCAAAGAGCCCTCTTCGCGGACCATTTCCTGCGCGCGGCGAGCATTATTGATGGTGCTTTCGATTTTCTTGCGGTGGCGCACAATCCCTGCATCCTGCACTAGGCGCTCGACATCGTCTTCGTTAAAGGCTGCGACCTTATCAATCTCGAAATTGGCAAAGGCTGCGCGGAAATTCTCGCGCTTGCTCAAGATCGTGTACCAGGAAAGACCGGACTGGAACCCTTCCAGACAAATCTTTTCAAACAAGGTGCGATCTGAGGAGACCGGATAGCCCCATTCCTCATCATGATAGGCCATATAGTCCGGTTTGTTGCCATGCCACCAGCAGCGAATCTTGCCGTCTTCCCCCTCAATCAAACCGTCTGTCATAAATGCCCCCGTCCGAATGATTCAATTAAATTGTTCGTTTTTTGTTCTTTTTGACCGTAGAAAAGACTTGTCTTTCTGTCAAGCGCTATTGCGCTCTCGGGTGGTGCTGGGAGGAAGTGAGGAAAGCCTCTCTGGTTATTTGGTTCTGCGGCCTTTGAACCAGCTGATAGCAGCCCCCGCAACCCCGATGATCAGGCATAGATAGCCAAGGGGGACCAGAAAGAATGGCTCGCTTAACAGGCCGTCTTCCCCCACTTCACCGCCGATCAGATTGAAGGCAATCAGCAGGGCAATACCGATCAGGGCGAGAGCTGCAAAGAGGAGGCTTTTGGTCGGGATTGGCTGGTTGCTCACGCCTAGACACCCCCAAGCACATCAATAAAAGAGCCACTTGTATAGCTAGAACGGCTTGAGGCCAGCCACAGGATGGCCTCGGCCACTTCCTGTGGCTCACCGCCGCGGCCCAAGGGGATGCGGCTTTTGAGCCGCTCAACTCGATCCGGCTCACCGCCACTTGCATGAATATCGGTTTTGATAAAGCCGGGCCGCACTCCATTGACACGAATGCCTTGGGAGGCCACTTCCTTGGCAAGACCGATGGTCATACTATCAAGCGCCCCTTTGGACGCCGCATAGTCTACATATTCGTTGGGAGAGCCGGATTTGGCGGCACCTGACGAGACATTGACAATGGCACCACCCGTGCCTCCCTCGTCTGTTGACATGCGTTTCACCGCCTCGCGGCAGCACAGCATCGGCCCCAAAACATTAATCAGCAGCACCTCTTGCATGCGCTCTTTGCTCATATTTTGCAGGCGCATTTGCTGGCGCAGGATGCCTGCATTATTGACCAGAACGGCGAGCGGCCCCAGCTCATCACGCTGCTTTCGTTCATCAAGGCGGACAAAGAGCGCAAGGATATCCTCTTCTTGCGCCATATTACCCTGCATAGCCCATGCGCGCTGACCCTGGTTTTCAATGTCCCGAACAACGCTTTGGGCCGCCTCTTCATTTGAGAGATAATTGACCACCACATCATAGCCTTGCCGGGCGGCAAGGCTGGCGGTTGCCGCGCCGATGCCGCGACTGGCACCGGTAATGAGCATGAGAGGCGAGGCTGAAAGGCTGGAAGATGACATTAAAAAACCCCTGTCGATCACATCGTCAGGGGCATTGTGATTATAAATTGTGGCCAAGACAAGAAAGTCTCTGGCAGGCGCTTTAAGAGCGGTCAGTCAAACAGGGCGTCAATATCATCCTGGCTGGCCACGCCGTCTTCATCACCCAGAGCCGGACCGTTGAGCAGAGCCTCGTCACCGGTTTTCTCCATCGGGTTGTCCACCTCAATTTCCTGAAAATGCTCAATGCCACCCCAGATTTCCATCATGGAGACAATGCGCTCTTCAATGAAACGCAGCACATTCACCACCTTGGTGATGCGTTGGCCGGTGAGATCCTGAAAGTTACAGGCTTCGAACATCAGGACAACATTTTCCTGAATTTCGTGGGCCCAGTCATCCTCTTCTCCGGTCAGAGTTTTGGACAATTTGTTGGCATTCTCGTCGATGGCTTCTGCGGCGGTCAGGATTTGCTCGGTTGCCTGTTCAGTGCCAGAAATGATGGCGTCCAGCTCGTCGGTTACGCGGTTCATCTCAGCGCTGTGCAAGCCATTGACATGCAAGGTGGCTATTTCGCGCTTGGTCTCTGCGATGGCTTGATAGATTTCATCCATCTCGCTTTTTAGCTTCAGCGCTTCGCCCATTTCCGCACGGTACGTCTCGACCAGATTGGTGTTAAGCTCCTGAGCAGGCTCGATCAGGCGGCGCAGGCTGGCCAATTCTGCCATGATCTCGCGATGTTGGTCGGAAGAAATAGCAGGCGAGGAGGCACCGTTGGATGAAACAGTTTGCTGGGGCAGGCTGTCGCCAAGGATTTGTTCAATCCGAAAAGGTCTATTTGCCATTGCCATCGTGTCCCAACTCCCTCAATCAGCAAAATCAGTTTGCAAATAGGCCCTCTTAAAGCCTGCGATCCGGTAAATTTGCCTTACATGGACAGCAGCAAAACGGCCTTGGTTGAGCCAACTATAGGAAGGGTTGGTTAAAGATGCGTTTTCTCCAGACATTTATTTTAACAAATTTTGTAAGTTTTGTGCGGAACATTTCTGTACGCTATTTTCAAGAAAATGGCGGATTTCTCTCACTTTAAGTCACCCCTTGCAAAAACATGCTTTATATATATTTCTTTTGCCTAGACTATGCGGACATGAAAAGACCTTAACAGCTAAAACCGGTTTGTTGCTTGGATAACACAGATTTACGAATGTCACGTCTTGTCGCTGGTAAGACCTCTCGCCTTTCTTTATAAAGGCATTTACACGCGCAAATGGATGCCCCAAGAGCCGCCAATAATTGTGGTATAGCGAAACCATGGCCAAACTGTTCCCTTTTGAAGTCTCTGCAATCCGGTCCAGCCTGTTTCTGTGCCTGATGATTGGTCTGATACTGGGTTTAAGTTCCGCGCCGCTGCAGGCAGGGGCACGCAAAAAAAGCTACCCGGATTCAATTGTGGCCGAGGGCTTCTTTCGCACTGTTTTTGGCTCTGAAATCAAGGCGCTGAGTTGGGGAAGCCAGACCAATCGGGTCAAGAAATATGTCACCCCGGTGCGGGTCTGGATCGATAATCGCGCGTCGCTCAATCGGGTCAAGATGGTGCGCAAATTTGTGCGCTCCCTTCCCAATTATATTCCCGCTCTCAAAGTCTCGCTGACCAAGCATCGTAACAAGGCCAATTTCCGCATTTTCATTGTCGATAGCCGCGATTATGCCAGCACGGTTCAGAACGAGATTTTCCGCGACACCTCCATTCAGGTTCCCGGCCAGTGTCTGGTGCGTGTCCTGTCGCGCCGCTCGGGCATTTTGGGAAGCGATGCCGTTCTGGTCTCTGATCAGGGCTTATCGCTCTTTCGTCGCTGTATGGTAGAGGAAATTCTGCAAGGCTTGGGGCCTCTCAATGATGATGACAGTCTCAAATATTCGGTTTTTAATGACCGGACAAATTATGACTATTTCACTCATTATGATCGGCTGATTCTTAACATGCTTTATAACCGGCGGGTCAAACCGGGCATGACTCTTCGCCAAGTGGAGCCGATGACTATGGACCTGCTGAAAGACGCCAAGCGGATTGTCTCGCGCCGTTAGGTGCGCACAAATCCAAAACGCGCTAGCAGAAGCCATTGCTACACGGGCACCCGTCCTGCCCCCAATCAGCCTCTTTACCTTTTGTTTACGCTGACTTGAATTGATGGTGTTGGAAAGCTTTGGTTAACGAATTCCTTTCCTCTTTGCCCTAATCTTCCCTTTAAGCAAATGAAACTTTGCCGCGCCTTTGTCTTGCGTATTTTTTGCAAGGGCGGGCTGTTTGGTTTTTGATGTTTTGATTTGGCAATTGCTGGATCAGGTTACCGGATCAGGGGCAGATATGCCCACTATCCTTTTATAGCTTTGACGCAATGTGTAGTGAGTATGTCGATGAAGCGCCTTCTTCTTTCAGCCTGTGCCTTGGCGGTGGGCCTTTCCGCCGGCTTGAGCGGTCAGGCCTTTGCTAATTCCTCGCGATATGCGGCGCCGCCGCCTGTTATGTTAAGTCCGGACCGCATTGACCCTTGGGTCTTGCAATTGCGCCCCGGTCATGTGCGCCCTGTGGTGCGCGAGCAGCGTCCGCGTATGAGCCGCAAAACCCGCCCGACCAACCGGTCTTACCGGCGAACCAATGGCCGCACGCAGGCCCTGTCTGCCAAAAAGACAAAGCCGCGCGTAAGGCAGATCGAGCCGCGCTTCCTGCCTACAGTGATTGACTATGACGGCAAGCACAAAGCGGGCACCATCATCATCAATACCAATGAGCGCTATCTCTATCTGGTTCAAAAAGATGGCACCGCACGCCGCTATGGCGTGGGGGTTGGCCGTCCGGGGTTCCAGTGGGCTGGTACGCACAAAATTACTCGCAAAGCAGAATGGCCATCTTGGCGGCCACCAGCAGAAATGCGCCAGCGCCAGCCGGGCCTGCCTGAATTTATGGAAGGTGGACCGCGGAACCCATTGGGCGCTCGGGCGCTCTATCTGGGCTCCACCCTTTACCGCATTCACGGCTCCAACGAGCCTTGGTCCATCGGCAAGGCTGTGAGCTCGGGCTGCATTCGCATGCGCAATCAGGATGTGGAAGATCTTTATACCCGCGTTGGTGTTGGCACCAGAGTGATTGTGCTCTAGCTCACGGGCAACGCACGTGATGAAAACACAAAAAAGGCTGCTTTCGAGCAGCCTTTTTTGCGCTTTGGTTTTGCGTTCTGCGCACCCATCAGCCTAACCCTGAAGCCAGAGCGACCACGCGGTGGAGCCCACCATCAGTGCGGCCATGCTGCCGGTGAAAAACTGGAAGGCCCGCCCCTGCCCCAAAAGCCGCATGATTGAGGCACCCGCCAGCGCCCAGCTGGAATGAAAGACCAGCCCGCCCATTGCAAAGCCTGCAGCAAGCAGGAAGGTTTCATCCCACAAGCTGCCCGACGGGGTGAAATAGACCGAATAGCCAATCACTCCCATGGCCCATGTTTTGGGGCTTAAGGGATGGATCAATGTCCCTTCCCAAAAAGACAGAGCTTTTGCCTTGCCTTCCTGCGCCCGCGCCATGGTCAAAACCCGCCAGGCGAGATAGAGCATATAGGCCATGGATGCCACCTTAAGGGCCAGCGTCAGTGGTCCACCTTGGGCCAGAACTGCCCCCAGCCCTTGGGCGATCAGAATATTCATGCAAATGGCGGCAAGCACGGCCCCAAGGATAGGCGGCAGGGCTGCCTTCACACCGATCTGCGCGCCGATCGCCATAAAAGCCAGATTGCCCGGTCCCGGTGTTCCGGTCATCACCGCTACAAAAATCATAAAGGCCAGAAAAGAAGATAGATCGGACATATTCTCACCCCTACAATTACAAAAATGAGTACAATTGATACAATTTGTTGATTGATATCCATACTTTTATTAAATTGTCTGGTCAAAGAAATCATTGTTACGGTGACAATTTAGTCTCCATCTCATTTACCTGTAATCCAAGGGGCTTCCCATGGCGCGATCTTTAAGCTGGCTTCCCGATCTTGCTGGGCGACGCGGCCCTCTTTATCAGGCTCTTGCAGACCAGATGGCAGAGGATATCGCTTCGGGCCGCCTTGCAATTGGCACCAAACTGCCGCCACAGCGAGCGCTTGCCTGGGCTTTGGGCGTGACCCATGGCACGGTCACCCGCGCCTATGAAAGGGCAGAGAAAAAAGGACTTGCGCGGGGCGAAGTGGGGCGTGGCACATTTGTGACCCGCCCTCAGGCCAAACCCTCGCCCCTTCTGCCACCGGCGGATGATGCGCCAAAGATGGACCTTGCCCGCAATTTCTCCCTTCCACATCTGGACCCTGATTTAGGGGTGGCAATGGCTGAGCTGGCACAGCAAGAGAGCATCAATTCACTGATGAATTATGTGCCTGCCGAGGGCTTATTGCGCCACCGGGAAGCGGGAGCGGTTTTCTTTGGCCATTTCAATATTGATTGCATGGCAGATCAATTGCTTGTCACATCCGGCGCCCAGCATGGCATGCAGGTGATCATGCAAGCTGCCTTTCGCGAAGGGGATGCAATTGCTGTTGACGCTCTAAACTATCCCAATCTGTTAAGTGCAGCCCCTCGCCTTGGCATCCGGCTTGTTCCTGTCCAAAGTGATGGCGAAGGCATGTCGGCCGATCATCTTGAGCAGCTCTGCCACCAGAAATCCATCGCTGGACTTGTGGTCATGCCCAATGTGCACAATCCCACTGGTAGCCAGTTAAGCTACAAACGTCTAACGGAGCTGGCAGAGATTGCGGAGCGTCACTCTTTGGTGATTATGGAAGATGATCCATATAGCGCCCTGCTCTCTGGGACCAAGCATAGTTTTTATCATTTATTGCCCCAGCAGACCTGTGCCATTGGCACCAGCTCCAAGGTAATTGGCGGGGGCTTGCGCACCGGTTACCTGTTGGCCCCTGCCCCACTTCGCCCCATGCTGGCGCGGGTGATTGGAGATACCAGCTGGATGGCCTCGCCAATTCTCGCCGAAATTGCCCGCTACTGGATCATGAGCGGTGAGGTCGAGAAGGTTCTTGCGCGCAAACGGCAGGCTTTGCGTGGCCGCCATGTCATTGTGCGCCGTATTCTGGGGAACCTTGTCCAACTCTATCCTGATCGCCTGTCTTGCTGGGTGCCTTTAGCTCGTTCTTGGGATCCGGCCGTTTTTGAGCTCGAAGCTCATCGGCGCGGCATTTCTGTTCTTGGGGGGCATCATTTTGTGGTGGGGAATGGACCTGTTCCCCAAGCTGTGCGCCTTACCTTGGGTGCCATTCAGAGCAACACTGTTTTTGAGCAGGCTTTGCTTCAATTACACGACATGCTTAAAATACAAGAATTCACACCTTAAAGCAGCTTGGGCAAGTCCATTGCCTAACCATATGTTTTAATTTATTATTCACTATCTAAAACTATAGTTTTTATACTGATTTCTGGTAGAGTTGATCACAAGAGACAAATGGTGGGTGGAATAGGCTTGCTGCATAGAAGCAGCAGGCCTATTTGGTAATTATCACCCCGATAATGCCTAATTAATCCATTGATTAGATTAAACAGCGCCGGCATCTAACAGGCAAAATGAACCGAGCGCATCTTCTTGTCTTGATACATGCGTGCGTCGGCCAAGGTCATCAGCGAAGAATAGCTGCCATCGCCCTCAAAGAAATTGACGACGCCAATGCTGATTCCCAAACCATCAAAACCGGCTTTGTTTAAATGCCGCTCGATTGTCGTGACCCAATCGCGCAACTCCATGGCCTCAAGATTCCCTGCACGCGGGAAAATCTGCACAAATTCATCCCCGCCAAGACGGAAAATCTGATTACCGGGAGATTGGTGCTGGCGCAGATAATGGCCAAGCAATGTCAGCGCCCTGTCACCTTCTTCATGCCCCATCGTATCATTGATGCGTTTAAACCCGTCATAGTCTGCCAACATGAGAACAGAGTTCCGCATTGCATGCGGGTTGAACATGGCATGAACCTCGTCCTCGCTCTGCTCTCGCTTATCTTCCTGAAGGCATTCCTCGATAAAGGCTTCACAGGCCCGGCGGTTCCCTAATCCGGTGGCACTATCTGTCAGGGATTCCTTCTGGGCTTTTTCGGCTGCCTCGCGCGCTGTGTCAGCTTCAAAATATGGGCCATAGAGGTCCGAGAGGGCTTCCATCAAGATGCCGACTTCCCGGATGTCCTGAGGTTCTTCATCATGCCCCAGCATGGCATAGCCAACACAATCGCCCACATGATTTTTAAGGCTCATGCCCATAAAGTGCGTCAGGCCTACTGCTTCAAAGGGGGCCAGATCGGCAAACATCGTGGATAAATCGCAGACATATTCCAGCCCGCTACAAGGGCAGAAATTCGCATTTGGAGAGGCCGGAGCCATTAAGGCGTTGCAAAAATCCGGACCGTCATAGCCTGCCTCAAAAAGGATTTGTTTCTTCTTGTGATCGAGCGTGCCGATGGATATCCAGCGCCAGTTGGTTTGAGTCCGCAACGCATCAATCGCAGCCTGTTTGGGCGACCCACCTTTGGCCAGCCCTTCCATAAAGGTCTTGCGAAGAGCGCGAATTTTATCCTGCTGAGCGGAGTTATATTTGCAGATAAAAGCCAGATGATCGCCCAGATTGCTGATCGAGATTTCCCAATTCCCCATTTCAATCTTATGGCTCTTTTCACGGCTATTCGCAGGTGTGAACAGCTTGATCAAGCGGTTTAGATATTTTTGGGGAAAGGTGTGAGCCTGATGATTCTGATAAGCACTGTTGCCAGCAGCATCAATAACGAAAACTGCATCACTGACCTGATCGAATATGGCATAAAGCCCGCCTTCGATATTGTCTGTCTGAACCGCCATACTCTCACTTCCACTCGTTTTTCCTCTCAAGAGTGGCCGTAATTGGCTAATATCACCTTAAAAAAGCTCCGATTTCGTGCGCATACCGACAAATAAGTAACATTCGAGACAAGAAATATAGTCTTTCCAAGACTGTGATCTGGCGATCAGCTCCTCTCTTTCAGTTTTTCAGGTTTTTCTCCCCCATAGGCCCAATTGAGCAATTCAACAGTATGGATGATGGGAATCTCTGTGCCGGAGCCGATTTGCGTGATGCAGCCAATATTGCCCGCAGCAATCAGATCCGGCTTGGTTTTATCGATATTGGCCACCTTGCGATCGCGCAATTGTCCTGCGATATCGGGCTGCATAATATTGTAAACCCCGGCAGAGCCGCAGCATAGATGCCCCTCGGGGACATCTTTGACCCGCAGCCCTGCACGACTGAGCAAGGTTTTGGGTGCGGTCTTTACCTGCTGGCCATGTTGCAAGCTGCAAGCGGAATGATAGGCAACGGTCAGGCGCGGCAACTTCTTCTCTGGCTTGGGCAGGTTGATCTCTTCAAGGAACTGGCTGATGTCACGGGCAAGGTCCGAGACGATGGCTGCCTTGTCTTTCAACAGCGGGTCATTGCGGAACATATAGCCGTAATCCTTGACGGTGGTCCCGCAGCCCGAGGTGGTGATCAGGATAGCATCAAGGCCGCCTGCATCAATCTCGCGCGACCAGGCTTCGATATTGGCGCGGGCCTGAGTATGGGCCTGATCTTCCTCGCCCATATGGTGGACAAGCGCACCGCAGCAGCCTTCGCCTTGGGCCAGCACCACCTCATAGCCTAGCCGGTTCAGAAGCTCAATTGTTGCTCCGTTGATGCCACTATCAAGCACAGGTTGGGCGCAGCCAGTCAAAAGCGCTACACGCTTACTGAGCCTCTTCCTTGGCTCTCCATCCTTATCTTTGGGAGCGTCTGTTTTTATTTTACTCTCGCCAATAGCGGGGAAAGAGCCGGGCAGAGAGTGCGTATTTGGCCCTTCAATCCGGCCGGGTGCGAGAGCCAGCATGGCCCCAAGGCGCTTGCCCAGCTGAGATGAGCCTGCGACCGCCTTGATAAGGCCTGCAAACGGCTTGCCCAGTTTGGCTCCGAGCAAGGCAAAGCGGAAGCGCGAAGGATAGGGCAAAACCGTTTGCAGGATTATGCGGATCAAACGGTCGGCAAAGGGGCGTTTATAGGTGCGGTTGATATGGGCGCGGGCATGATCAACCAGATGCATATAATGCACGCCGGAGGGACAGGTGGACATGCAGGCAAGACAGGACAGGCAGCGATCGACATGCTTGACCAATTGTGGCCCTGCCGGTTTGTCATTTTCCAGCATATCCTTGATCTGATAGATCCGCCCGCGCGGGCTATCAAGCTCATCGCCCATCAGCACATATGTGGGGCAGGTCGCGGTGCAAAAGCCGCAATGAACACAGGTACGCAAGATCTTTTCAGCTTCGGCCAGTCCATCATCGCGCAATTGTTCAAGGGAGAAATTGGTTTCCATCTTTATGCTCCCTTCCTCTCGCTCATGCGGCCCGGATTAAAGAGGCCATAAGGATCAAAGCTTAATTTTGCCGCCTTGCTTAATTGGGCAAGACCGCCGTTTTGGGGCTGGAAGCTCGACATGCGGCTTCTCAAATCTTGCGGTCCTTTGATTAAGGTCGCGTGGCCGCCCAAAGTTGCCAGTTTTTCGCGGATCCGCTTGGCCCCGCCATCTTCGCCCGCCTGTGCCGGGTCAATCGACGCCCAGACAAGGCCACCGGACCAGTCATAGAGAAGCTTTGCTCCCAATTGCTCGCGCAGCCATGCCCCCATTTTGGGGCCGTTGCTTGGCTTGAGCGAGAGTTTCCAAACAAGGTCCTCATCTTGAGCTTTAAGGGCAGAGACATCCGCCACTTGTGCCCAAAGGGCCTTGCTTTCCTCCTCCTCAAGGCGCTGTGGCGCGCCATAATCCGAGAGCAGGTCTTCCAGTTCGCCTGAGCGGTAAGTAAGGGAGGCTTCAAAACCTTCAATGCGCAGGATTGTCTGACTTTCCGCGCCCGTGCCGCCTTGCGAGGCCGGAAGATGAGCCGCAGACGTTACCTCGAACGGAGAGCCCATCGCATCACATAAAAGAGCGATGGCCTTTTCATCATCAAGCCCTGAGAAAGAGAGGGTTAGTTCGGTCTCCGGCATGGGCTGGAGCTTAAAAAAGACCTCGGTCAACAGCCCCAAAGTGCCCCAAGAACCGCAAACAAGTTTGGTCAGATCATAGCCGGTGACATTCTTCATCACCCGACCGCCATTTTTGATAATCTCGCCCTTGCCATTGATCATTTCAATGCCGATGAGGCTGTCGCGGGCAGCACCAAAGGCGATGCGGCGGGGACCGGAGAGATTGGCAGCGGCAAGACCACCAATGGTCGGTTTGCCCTCGCTTGCCAGCAAGCCTTGATAGGTGACCGGATCAAAGGCGAGGCGCTGGCCGTTTTTGGCAAGCTCAGCAGTGACTGCCTCAATGGGGGTGCCAGCCCTTGCAGCGATGACCAGCTCGGACGGCTCATAAAGCCTGATGCCATCAAGCGCGATTGACGAAATGGTCTTTTCTGCACTCACCGGTGCGCCGATGGCGACTTTGGTGCCGGCTCCTTGCACGATAAGAGGGCTGCGGCTGTCTACCGCATTCTTGATGATATCAGCAGCCTCGGCGGCGCAGGACGGGGTCAGTCTCTCGGTCATGGTCTGGTCCTCCTCTCATCTGAGAGGCAAAAGTTAGAGCGCCGGATACGCTCCTTTGGGATCGGAATTGCTCGGTCTTTTTGATCTGCTTATTCAGCAGCCACATCCGAGGCGGCAAGATCAGGCGTTGCCAGCGGCATGGCTTTATCATGAGGCTCCGGCCTTCCTTCAAGCGGGAAGACCTTGACCGGATTGAGAAGCCATTGCGGGTCGAGCATGGTTTTAATGGTCATTTGCTGGTCAAGATCAACCTGATTGAACTGGTCGACCATCAAATCGCGCTTCTCGATACCCACGCCATGTTCGCCGGTCAGGCAACCACCGACCTCAACACATAGTTTGAGGATATCGGCCCCTGCCTCTTCCGCCTTTTCGCATTCAGCCGGATCGTTGATGTTATAAAGAATAAGCGGATGCAGATTGCCGTCCCCCGCATGGAAGATATTGGCAACCCCGAGGCCATAATGTTTGACGATGGCGTCGATCCCCTCCAGCACATTCGGCAGTTGGCCCGTCGGGATGGTGCCATCCATACACATATAATCAGAAATCCGGCCCATTGCCCCGAAGGCCGATTTACGCCCGGCCCAAATGCGGGCGCTTTCTGCTTCGGACTGGGAGACCTTGCTCATGGTGGGATTATAGTCTTTTGCGATGGTGGTGATCCGCTCCAACAGATCTTCCATCTCGTCTTCGGAGCCTTCCACCTCGATGATGAGCAACGCCTCGACATCCAGCGGATAGCCTGCATGGGCAAAGGCTTCGCATACTTTAATCGCGGGACGGTCCATATATTCAATGGCAACGGGAATGATACCCGAGCCTATAATGGCAGCAACGCAGGCCCCTGCATCAGAGGGGCTGTTAAAGCCCATCAGCATGGGGCGCGCGCCTTCGGCTGCGCGCAAGATGCGCACCGTGGCCTCGGTCACCACACCCAACTGACCCTCAGAGCCGATGATCAGGCCCAACAGATCATAGCCTTCGCTATCGAGATGCTCGCCCCCCACCTCAACGATGGTGCCATCCATCAAGACGATGGTGACCCCAAGGATATTATTGGTGGTCACCCCATATTTAAGGCAATGGGCGCCGCCTGAATTCATGGCAATATTGCCAGCAATGGTGCAAGCCAATTGACTGGAGGGGTCCGGGGCATAGAAGAAACCATCGGCCGAGACGGCATTGGTGATGTTGATATTGGTCACACCGGATTGGACGCGGGCGGTGCGATTGACATAATCCACATCCAGAATCTGGCTCATTTTTGATACGCCCAGCACGATGCCATCTTCAACCGGCAAGGCCCCTCCGGCAAGGGAGGTTCCCGCGCCGCGCGGTACGACCTTCACCCCATGTTCGTGACAAAATTTAAGGATTTCGCTGACCTGCTCGGTGGTTGAGGGCAAAACAACCGCCATGGGCACGCGCCGATAAGCTGTCAGGGCGTCGGCCTCATAGGCCCGGCACTCATCTTCATTGCTGATCAAACCGTCCGCTGGTAAAATCCTTGCAAGACCGGCAACGATCTGCTCCCGGCGCTGCAAAATGCTTTCCTGTGGCTCTGGCAATTGGATGGACATGTGCTTCTCCCTTCCCGGCCTTTTGTGGCTAATATCTCTTGATGATATTGCCAGCCAGCTTTCTGCGCGAATGATCGGTCTATATCAGCGCAGGCTATCAATGCTCAATAATATTGGTAAAATAATATTACCTCTTATGCAAGAGTGCAATTTTGTCGCTGCCTGGGTGCAGGATGGCTTTGCTGCTTCTCTGCCCTTTTGGCACACTAAGCGACCAGTGCATTCATTCTTGATCATTGATCAAACCCAGCAAGCTTTCAGAAGGCATTCGCCCCTGTTTTTGCTTTCTTTTTTATCATCTCCTGCCGCCAATAATATTTCTGCACCAGCGGCACCCAATGGCACACTTGCCAAAGATAGATTGCACTATTAGAAATAATGAAAATGATTTGTTCCTTCAGGGAAAAAATGATCTTTCCCTTGATATGCGCCCGTTACCGGATCTTGTTTCATGACTGCCAGCCGCGATTTGTTTGAAATGGAAATCTTTGCCCGGATTGTTACCTTGGGCAGCATGACGGGGGCGGGGCAGGCTTTGGGCATTTCACCAGCTGTTGTCTCCAAGCGCATCAAAAAGCTGGAGCAGCGTCTTGGCACCCGCCTGATGCAGCGCACCACGAGGCAGATTACCCTGACCGAAGCGGGTCAGGATTATTTCGAGCGGGTGCAGCGCATTCTTGAACAGGTCGAAGAGGCCGAGGCTGCGGTTTCCCAGCGGGCCAAGCAGGTGCGCGGCACCTTGAAAATTTCGGTTCCCACCTCCTTTGGCCGCATGCATGTGGCCCCCCATCTTGGCCAGTTTCTTGCCGAGAATGAGGATATTTCCATCGATCTGCATAGCTCGGACAACTATACCGATCTTGTGGGCGAGGGTTTTGATCTGGCCGTTCGGGTGGGCGATTTGCCCGACTCCTCCCTTGTGGCCCGGCGGCTTGCTCCCATTCACCGGCTGCTCTGTGCTTCACCTGACTATCTTGCCCGTTATGGCGAGCCGCAAAGTCTTCAGGATCTGCCTGATCATATTTGCCTTGCAGCCCATAATCAGGATCCGTGGCGGCTGGAAGGGCCGGACGGGACCGAGATTGTCCGTGCCCATGGCCCCTTGCGCACCAACTCTTCTGAGGTCGTGCGCTCGGCGGTGGTTGCAGGGCTTGGCATTGCGCTGCGCTCGACATGGGATGTGGCGGATGAGCTTCGCGACGGGCGGCTTAAAATTGTGCTTCCCACCTATCGGGCCTCCAGCCATGTGGGGCTTTATGCGGTTTACCCCTCGCGCCGTTATCTGCCGGCCAAGGTTCGGCTATTTGTCGATTTTCTCGCCCGCCTTTATGGCACCAATCCCTATTGGGACCGCGGGCTTGAGGCCTTTTTGCCGAACTAGAGAGCCTCTTTGTGAGTGACAACAAGACAAATGCCTTAATGCATTTGAGTATTAAATTCATATTACATCTATGAAGGCCAGTAACTCTCTGTGCGTCCAAAAGGCTCATAGGCCTTTAATTTATCTTCCCCTATTGTGCAGCTGTCTTGCACAATGCTTGAGGGAGCCTTGCTGAGAGACATTTTCTGTCTGCTTTTGAAAGGACCCCCCGGTTATGGACCAGCAGCCGATTCTTTTTCGCCTTGCTTTTCTTTTTGGCCTTGCTTTGCTTGGCCTGTCATTTTCGCCCGCATCTGCAAGTGCCGAGACCGTGATTGTGAAGATGCTGAGCAATCATCCGGACAATCCGCGCTCTCGCAATCTGTTTTTGCCGCAAGTCATTCATATCCAGCCCGGTGATGTGGTGCGTTTTGTACCAACGGACCCCAGCCATAATGTGGAGAGCATTGAGGGGCTGATGCCGGAGGGTAGCGAGAAATTCAAAAGCAAGCTGTCAGTTGAATATGAGCAAACTTTTGATAAAGCTGGCATTTATCCTTACAAATGCACACCCCATTATGCCATGGGCATGGTGGGCTTGGTGATTGTGGGCGATGCCAAACCCGATATCGAACTCTTTAAAGCCAAAAAAATGCCCCGCCGCGCTGCCAAAAAATTCAAGAAAATGCTCAAGCCATTTAAGGAACAATAGACCTCTTTTGGGCAAGGCAAGCTGCCTGTTTGGGCCAGACTTTTGCCCTTTGCCTCACGTAAGTGCGACAATTTGGCTCGCGCATAGGGCAAGAATTTTGCCGCATTTTGCTGCCAAAAGCAGTATGCACACCATGACCCCATGCAATCACGCCCTGTTCCTTTTGTCATTCCAAGGGATGGCAAGACTTTGATAGGGGTTTTGGTATAATGGAATGACTAGGCCTTGATCACGGATTTGAAGGCTTATCGGGAAAAATTGAAAAGGACCAGATATATGAAACGCTTGGTTGCTGTTGCTGGCATGCTCGTTCTTGCTGCTACCGGTTCCGCTCTTGCTGAAGGCGATGCCGCAAAGGGCGAAAAAGTCTTTAAAAAGTGCAAAGCTTGCCATCAGGTTGGCGAAAAGGCCAAAAACAAAGTTGGCCCAATCCTCAACAACATTGTTGACCGCGAAATCGCTACAGTTGAAGGCTTCAAATATTCCAAAGCTTTCAAAGCCAAAAAAGAAGAAGGCGGCTTTGTTTGGAACGAAGAGAACCTTCATGGTTACCTGACCAAACCAAAGAAATTCATTCCAAAGAACAAAATGGCTTTTGCTGGTCTGAAAAAAGAAAAAGACCGCAACAATGTTATCGCTTATCTGAAAACTTTCTCAGCTGCTGAATAAGCGTTGCGAAAGATCGGTATGCCTTTCAGGCAGACGTGATTTTGGCCCCGCCCGGCTTTGCCCGGCGGGGTTTTCTTTGTCTACAAATCAGATTTTGAGTATGGTTAGACAGACTTGACGGTCAGCCTTGCTCTAAAGGCCTTAAGATCCGGCCACAGATAGGCGCGCTCCCGAAAGGCAATTCGATTATTGCGAATTTCGACATATTTCGGTCCAGCTTGACCACTTAACTTCTCGTAGAAATGCTCGCCCTTTTTATTTCCGCCCAACACCCATAGACCGAGCGAGCGATGCCCCTGGTCCACTAACGCGCAGACCATCTCTGTCATTAAACACTTGCCCAGCCCTTGGCGTTGATGATCCGGATGCACATAGAGGGCGTAGATTTCCGCATCCACCTTCAAAGGATGATCTGGCTTGTCTTCATTACGCATCGGCCCAGCCAAGCCATAAGCCACCAATCTATCGCCTGAAAAACAGACAAAGGCCACAAGGCCTGCTGCCTCATCCCCCAACCAGTTCCGCCAGTGGGGTTCTTCTGTGCCTGCATCAAGATTAGACAGAACATGATCCGGGACGAGCCCTTGATAGCTTTGGCGCCAACACAAAACCTTGAGTTCAGCTATGCTTCCGGCATCCTTGGGCGTTGCCAAACGCACAGAATAAGCATCCATGATGTTGCCATTCTTCCGGCCAATCTCAGACCAGACCCTTATAGACCCATTTCTTTGCAGCGCGATATAGCAGGCACCCCAGCCCCATGAGACCGTGTTTGCATTGTACCCGATTTTTGGAAAATCACCCGAATGAGGAACAGCTGGGGTCCACAAAGCCCCAGCCATCCCGGCCTCCCCCATTGTTAGGATGCCTCAGAGCACGGTTCCCCATGCGCTGCCCGTAAAACTGTCAAGTTGTTTCATTCTCCGTTCTCGCGGTGTAATACGCAAGCCCTTTTCATCAAAATATGTGAAACATTGATCGAATGTTTAAAGTCTGCCTTATTTTTTTCGACGCCACAATAGAAGTGGACAATTAATTTTACCAATTTTTGATTATTTGTTTTTGAATTGGATCTGATAAAATGCTTTATACGGATGAGCACTCGCTTTTGAAAAATGGACAAGTGAGCAAACCACTCGCAAATTATGGGGATTGGCAAAAAAATCCAACCCCAAGCGATAGAGACGACACGGTAAACCACGGCAAATGGATCGGATTTTCTGATGATTTTCAAAGCTATAAGCCAGAACAGAACTTCTGATGCTGTTGTTGACCAGATCGAACGTCTCATTCTGGAAGGGGTTTTGCGCTCTGGCGACAGGCTACCTGCTGAACGTGAATTGGCTAATAAACTTGACGTCTCTCGCCCTGTGTTGCGCACAGCTCTGAAAGATCTGGAAGACCGCAATCTCATCCACACCCGCCATGGCGGCGGCACTTTTGTTGCCAATGTTGTGGGAACGGTCTTTTCTGATGAGGTATTTGAGCTGATCCGTCGCCACCCCAAAGCCCATAGCGATTATTTCGAATTCCGCCGCGACCTGGAAGGTATTACGGCCGAACATGCTGCCCGCCGCGCCACTGATGCTGACAAATTGATTTTGACGCGAATCATGGAAGTGATGCGCGACCATCATGCGCTGGGCAATATCCAAAAAGAGAGCGAGGCAGATTTTGAATTTCATCAGGCCATTGTGGAAGCCAGCCACAATATGCTGATGCTGCATACCCTGCGCTCCTGCTACAAATTGCTGGCCGAGGGCCTCTTTTATTCGCGGATCCGTCTTTATGAATGGCCTGGCGTGCAGGATGCCCTGCTTGCCCAGCATGAGCGGCTCTATCAGGCCATTATGGATGGCAAGCCGGATGAAGCGCGTGAAGCGGCCCGCTATCATATGGATTATGTCGAGCAGACCCTCAACAAGACCAATCAGGCGGGGGTTTGGGAAGAAATTTCGCGCATGCGGCTCTCTCAACTCTCCGACCGCAATGATAGTAGCAGTGGCAAACGCCGCAAAAAAGCCGATGCAAAGGCGGGCGACTCAAACGGAGCAGAGAGCATCACGCCAGCCCCTGCGATGGGCGATAGCCCTACCGCTGCCAAGGAAGCCCCAGCGGGCAATCCTGACCAAAGCCCATGAGATCTAGCGCTCTGCCCTTGCTCCTTTAAGATGTAAGAGAACCAGCGCAAAACCTATCAAACGACACCCAAGTGACCGAATAGCTTTAAGTGACCCACGATTATGGACCAAACAGAACTTGATTTTGGCCTTGCAGCCGACCAGAGAAACAGCGTGACCGGAAAAAGTGTCGGTCTCTTTGTGACATGCCTTGTCGATTTGTTTCGCCCCACTGTCGGCTTTGCCGCGGTAAAACTGCTCGAAGAGGCAGGTTTTCATCTTGAAGTGCCTGAAGCCCAGACCTGTTGCGGCCAGCCGGCCTATAATTCGGGCGACAAGGAAGATGCCCGCGCGCTTGCCCGCCAAGTGATCAAGGCGTTTGAGGGTTATGATTATATCGTCGCCCCGTCCGGCTCTTGCTCGGCGATGATTGCCAAACATTACCCTTCCCTGCTTGCCGATGACCCCAACTGGGCCCACCGCGCAGAGCTGGTTGCAGGCAAAACCCACGAGCTGGTCAGCTTCCTTTATGATGTTGCGGGCATTCGCGATATCGCCTCAAGCTTTAAAGGCTCTGTCACCTATCATGACAGCTGCTCCGGATTGCGCGAGATGAAGGTGAAAGACCAGCCGCGTGCCTTGCTCGGCAGTGTTGACGGGCTTGAGATCAAGGAAATGAAAGATCCTGATGTCTGCTGCGGCTTTGGCGGGACTTTCTGCGTTAAATATCCTGATATTTCCGATGCCATTGTGGGCAAGAAGACCAAAACCATCACCGATTCTGGCGCAGGCACCTTGCTTGCGGGGGATCTGGGCTGCCTGATGAATATGTCCGGCAAGCTCAAGCGCGAAGGCTCGGCGGTGGAAGTGCGCCATGTGGCGGAAGTGCTGGCCGATATGGCCGATGGCCCGGCCATTGGCGAGAAACAGAGATAGGGAGGAGATCGGACCATGAAGATTACCTCACCCACTTTTAAGGATAATGCCAGCGGCGCGCTGAAAGATGCGACCCTGCAGCGGGCGCTTAAAAATGTCGAAAAAGGCTTTATCGGCAAACGCGCTGCCGCTGTTGAGGCCCTGCCCGAATTTGAAGATTTGCGCGATCGTGGCCGCGCTATCAAGAACCATACATTGAAGCATCTTGATCTGTATCTTGAAGAATATGAAAGCAAGGTCACAGCATCGGGCGGCCATGTGCACTGGGCCGAGACGGCCGAGGATGCCTGCCAGATCGTCAAACAGATTTGCGACGCGGTCGATGCCAAGACGGTGACCAAAGGCAAGAGCATGATCTCGGAAGAGATGGGGCTGAATGCCTTTCTTGAAAAAGATGGCACGCGAGTGGTCGAGACCGATCTTGGGGAATATATCATCCAGCTAAGGGGTGAGCATCCAAGCCACATCATTGCGCCTGCAGTTCACGTCACCAAAGATCAGGTTGAGGATGATTTTCGCCGCGTCCATACCCATCTCGACAAGGATCGCAATCTGGAAGAGGCCACAACCTTGCTGGGTGAAGCCCGCGAGGTGCTGCGGCAGGAATATTTTGCAGCCGATGTCGGCATTACTGGTGCCAATTTCCTCATTGCCGAGAGCGGTTCGTCCATCATTGTCACCAATGAGGGCAACGGCGATCTGACCCAGACCTTGTCGCGAGTGCATATTGTGCTGGCCTCTATTGAGAAGGTGGTGCCCACGCTCAATGATGCCAGTCAGCTTTTACGCCTGCTTGCCCGCTCAGCAACGGGTCAGGAAATGAGTGTCTATACCACCCTCTCCACCGGTGCGCGGCGCGAAGAGGATCCCGATGGGCCAGAGCAATATCACGTCATTTTGCTCGATAATGGCCGCTCTTCAATGCTGGGTAGCGAGTTTGAAGAAATGCTGCGCTGTATCCGTTGTGGTGCCTGCATGAATCACTGTCCGGTTTATCATGCCGTTGGCGGCCATGCCTATGGTTGGGTCTATCCCGGCCCTATGGGTTCGGTCCTCACCCCGTCCCTTATCGGGGTGGACCAGTCAGGCCATTTGCCCAATGCGTCGACTTTCTGCGGTCGCTGCGAGAGCGTCTGTCCGATGAAAATTCCGCTACCCAAAATGATGCGCCATTGGCGCGAGCAGGAATATGAGCGCCATCTCAACCCCGCCACCCAGCGCTGGGGGCTTAAAGGATGGGCTTTCCTTGCCACGCGACCCAAACTGTATCACTGGGTGATGAAGCTGAGCATGGCCGCGATGAAGCATCTGGCCCCCAAAACGTCCCTGATGCAAAAGCTGCCGATGACCGGAGCCTGGACCAAGCATCGCGAACTGGCAGCCCCACAAGGCAAGACCTTTCAGGATTTATGGGCGCAAGAGAAGAAAAAGAAAGGACGCGCGGCATGAGCACCAATCCAGTCAAAGCTGCCATTTTGGGCAAAATCCGCCAGTCGCTAAAAACCACCGGCGACCGTTCGATCGAGCGCGAGGAAGTAGAACTGCGCCTTGCCACCAAAGAGCGAGGCATTATGCCCAAGCGCGGCAAAGTGGATGCGGAAGCGCGTGTTTCCCTTTTTCTTCATTATAACCAAGCGGTGGCCTCTACCACTGATCGCATTGCAGATTATGACGCCTTGCCTGAGGCTATCTCGGACTATTTGCGCGGTCGCAACTTGCCTCAGCGCCTGCGGATGGGTCAGGACAAGCGTCTGATCGCTGCCTCTTGGGATAAGGTTCCCAGCCTTGAAACCTCTATTGGCCCATCTGACGGGAGCGATCTGGTTGGCTTGTCTCATGCTCTGGGAGGGGTTGCAGAAACCGGCACTGCCATTTTCACCTCCGGTCGGGACAATCCCACCACGCTTAACTTCCTGCCCGAGACCCATATCATTGTGGTTGATGCGAAGGATATTGCCTCGGATTATGAAAGCGTACTTGATCGCCTGCGCAATGACGTGGGTGATGCGCAGATGCCGCGGGTTGTGAATATGATTACCGGCCCCTCGCGCTCTGGTGATATTGAGCAGACCATTCTGCTCGGAGCCCATGGGCCCAAATTTGTCCACGTTATTGTTGTGGGTTAAGGATTTGGTCAAGGCGGGAGCAGAGGCGATTCGCATAGCTTCACGCCAGAACAGTTATTGATCGTGGGCTGACCGCAGTTGTCGGGCAAGCCATAAACCAGCATCCCAAGACTATAAATGCCCACTTTCAAGAGAAGCCATGATGCGTCATTGCATCATGGCTTTTTCTTACCTCTCATTATGCTGGCTATATGCCTCTTCCCCTTTAAGCTGCTTGACGGCGCTGTCACATGGCTGCACACTTCCTGTGCGACAAAAGTGATGAGGATGCGCCGGGAGGGTTGAATATATGCCTGATACCAGTATGAATTTTATGGATTTTCTGGAAGGCATCTATGGCCGGTCCGCAAAGGAAGATATTGCCAGCCTGACCGGAATGTCAGCAGACGATTTGCAAAAAGCCGCGCAGGCCTTCACTCCCGCCTTTTTGCAAGGGCTTATGTCTGCGCGCAGAGCCTCAGGCCTGATGGGGCAGGCCGCATCCCAAAGCAGTGGCATGGGCATGCCCTCTTTTGCGTCCTTCTGGCCCGATGAGATGAAAGATGCGATGCAGAGCCTGATGGAGCAGAGCACGGAAGCGGCCCGCAAAATGCGCAAAGCGTCCTCTGAAGGCGCTGATGCGTCTTATCCGTTTAACCTGTTTGCCGAACAAAAGGACGCGATGGACCAGCTTTATACCAGCTTTATGGGCAAGAGCATGCAGGATCAACTATGCGAGCAAACCGCTCAGGCAACGGGCATTCCGGCAGCGCAGCTCAAGGCTCTTTATCCGGTCCTTACCACCTATGGCCTGATCCCACTCATCCCCCCTGCGCTTGATGATCCTGCTGGCTGGGTTGATTATCTTGGCGATATGGGACGGCGCAATATGAAGCAGGCAAGCCGCGAGCTTGAAGCCATGCCCAGCCCGGTTTCTGCCGCCTTTGAAGGCTTGCTCGCTGGCCTCTATCCCAAAAGCCAAGCGAGTCCTGAACCTGAACTGAGTGAAGAAGAGCAGGCTGCACAAAAAATGGCCGAGCTAAAAGACGCGACCCTTGAAATGCAGACCAATTATATCAAGGGTCTTAATAGCCTGTTTGAGAGCTATCAGGCCGGTTTTGATAAGGGTGAAGACGGGAAATCCTGACCCCATTCCCGTCCTTCAGGCCATCCGGTTTGGGCCTCACGAGCGTGGGCTGATGCCCGGCGCGTACAGCCGTGCTGACCCGCCTTTAGCAGACTAACTCACCCTCTTGATAACAGCTGGCCCAGAACAAAAAAGACCCGCCGGGCTAGGGCGGGTCAAGGGATGGGAACCAAATTCAAGTTCCCGGCTGCTTAGCTTCAATGCGCTGGTCTTGGAGACAATCCAGGCTGCGAGTCGGAGACATCTCATACCAAGACCATCGCGGGTGGAGCCTTGCCCCATGCCGGGCTGCTACACTGGCATCAGGCGGCGGCTCCTGTCAGATCAGAGCAGCAAGGCTGCTCTGGAGGGGTTTTCACCGGCGCGTAACCGGCGAAAGGTTCAGGCTTGCTGTCAGCAAAATCCATTGGGAGGACTTTCTGATCCAGTGGTGCAAGCTTGAAAGGATCGCCATAAAATGGAGTGGCACGGGCCAAACTCACATCAAGGCGTTTGAGGCCGATATCGGCAAGTCCGTGATTGTCCAGCTCACTCAATTGTCGTAGGGCACGGCGGTTTTTCACCACGCGATTGAGGTGCGTTGCAAGGCGGTGGATGCCTTGCATTGTCTGGGTGAGGCCACGAAAGAATGCGACGGTCAGCATGGGTCATCTCCTATATTCCTGGAAAGATCGCTGCGATCTTTCTGGGTCCTTGAACGGGAGCAGTTCTTCAAGAGATCTGCTCCAACCGGCTGAAGAAACGGCGAAGCGTTTTTTTCAATAGGACTACTATTTCAAAATGCATTCAATTAATCCAACGAATGTTTTTTATAGAATTGATCTATTTTTGTGATATATTGCCTTAACTGTTTCAAGGCTTGGTTGTCTTTCTTTCGTTCTTGCCCTTCATTTCGCTCTTTCGCCTTTCTCTTTTTCCGCTTTTGGGAGATTTCAATGAACGCACTTCTCGATCTTGATCAATTGCGCACCTTCATCGCCATTGCCGAGACCGGCAGCTTCACCCGCGCCGCCGAGCAGGTGAACAAGACCCAGTCTGCTGTCTCCATGCAGATGCGGCGGCTGGAAGAGAGGGTCGGGCAGGTTATTTTTGTGCGGGACGGGCGGCAGAGCCGGGTGACGGATGCGGGCATTCGCCTTCTTGATTATGCCCGCCGCATGCTGTCGCTCAATGCCGAAACCATCATGGCCTTTTCATCTGATGCTATATCCGGCACGGTCTGCCTTGGCCTTCCCGATGATTATGCGCCTCGCTTGCTGCCCACTGTGCTGGCCAGCTTTGCCACCACCCACCCCAATATCGAGATTGAGGTTACGTGTGAGCAAAGCTCCTGCATTCATCGCCGGGTGCAAGATGGGCGCCTTGATCTTGGCATTGTCACCCATGGGGATTGTCACAAGGGCAAATTTGGCCGGATCATCCGCTCAGAGCCTTTGCTCTGGGTCTCATCCGCCCATCATTCCATTCATTGCCAATCCACCCTGCCGCTGGCCCTTGGCACACCGAATTGCTCGTGGCGTACCTCGGCCACCGAAGCACTGACCAAAATTGGCCGCAACTATCGGGTGGCCTATGTCAGCTCTTCTGCGGCGGCCCATACCGGTGCAGTTATGGCCGGTCTGGCGGTCGCGGTGTTGCCGGAAAGCGCCTTGACGTCAGATATGCGCGTTCTGGGCGAGCGCGAAGGCTTCCCTGAATTGCCCCATTGCGACATTGCCCTTTTACGCTCACCCACGGCGCAGGATCGCATTCACAATGCGCTGGCAGCCCATATCGTCAATGCCCTTGATAATGTGACCGGCAGCAGCGGCATAGCGGCTGAATAGCGGTAAAAGAGATTGTTTGAGTAAACCAAGGCCAGAGGCCACCCGCCCGGGTGGCCTTTCATTCTAGCTCAGTGCTGATCAACCTTTTTTGCCGCGCATCACAAGGATATTGCCGCCCAGAATGCATGCAAGGCCGATCAATCCCAGAAAAGTCCATTGATAGCCTTCAAACAGAGTGGAAAGCCCCAAGGCAACAATGGGAAAGAGCACGGTTGCGTAAGAGGCACGGGCCGCGCCGATATTTTTTAGCAGGGTTAGATATCCGGCAAAGGCCACCACAGAGGCAACAATTGCCAGCCAGATGGTGGCGGCCCAATAGGTCCATGTCCATTCAACCAGCACCGGCACATCCAGAATAGCTGAAACCAGAACCATCCAGAGGGTGCCGTAGAACATGCCCCAAGCGGTGGAGCTTATAAGGGGCAGCTCTAGCTTCTGATTGGCGGTGGCGACCATATTGCCAATGCTGAAGCATAGCGTCCCACCCATACCCAGTGCCAGACCGGTCAAGATACCTTCCTGCCCCCCACTTTGGGCAATTTCCGGCCAAAAAATGAGACCAATCCCGGCAAATCCCATAATTGACCCCAAAGTCGCCAAAGGCGATGGCTTTTGTCCAAAGATGATGGCGGCAAGCACGATATTAACGAGACTGGCCAGCGAGAAAATAACCGCCATCAGGCCCGACGCCATATAGCTTGCCGCATAATAGAAGAGCACAAAATTGGTAGAGAACAGGAAGATCCCCATCAAGATGAAGCGCAGATGGATTTTGAGTGGGAAGGCCATGGGGGACTTGGAGACAATCGCCCAGCCCATCATCGCAATGGTGGCGATGGTAAAGCGGTAGATACCCGTTATGAGTGGAGGCACGATCTCGATCTGGAAGGTCATGGCGATCCAGCTGGTGCCCCAGATCATCACCATCAGCACATAGAGGGCAAGGTCCGAGCCAGACATCACGCCAAAGCGCTTTTCAGCGGCAATGGGGGAAGCAATGGTTTGACTGGCTGTATCGCGCATGGATCTGCCTTCCGATCTTATCAATAAAAGGAATGGCAGTAGCCTAACAGAGCGCAGTCATCAGAACCAATGATAATTATCACTGGTTCTATTTGCAAAATTGATCGATTATCTATCCCATTGCAAGAAGGAGCTTAATCCTTCTCAAGCTGCTGCTTGGAGGTCGAGCAGATTTGCTTCACATCCTCTTCCAAATTCGCGGGATATGCCTTTTGGCAGGCTTCCTCGCTGTCTTGTGCCGTGATGGTCAAGACGCCCTTGTCGATCACATTGAGAAAGGCAACGCGCGGGGCATCCTTTGGCGGGCGATGCTTGAACTGGGTGACTTTCTGACTGGTCGTGACGCAGTCAATGCTTATCACCTTCACGCCACCATTGGTCAGAATCTCCTCGACCGGAGCGATGGTCGCTTTGCAGGCTTCCATGCTTTCTTTGGTGGTATAGGCGGTTGAATGGCCGCCCCCTGCCATCGCGGTGAGAACAAAGAGCGTTACAAGAGAAGAAGCTGCCATTGGATTGTCTTTCGCTGGGTAGAGCCAACCGTAAAAGGTCTGTTTGGCCCAACTTAAGGGCAGTGGCTGGCGCTGACCTTGGCAAAGATCAAATTCCGGTCTTTAAGGCGGGCAAACCTTCGGTTCATTTTGCAAGAAGCCAGCTTGGATAAACTCCGCTACGCCTTGAGCAGAACGGCAAGCACTCTCTTCATGCCATTGTTAAACTCGTCTTCCGTGCGGCTTTTCAGCATCAGGCCTTTTGCGGCCATAGAGATAGTAAAAACAAGCTCGCGCGCGGCAGACAAATCAGGGGCGAGGCCTTTTTCATGGCTGAATTGCGCCAAGGCTTCGTAGAAGCGCCCTTCAATATTGACGCTCTCTTGCATGGTCACCCCAATGGCGCGATCCATCATTTCCATGCCATGGGGGGTGTTGTGGAGCATGCCCACATGCTCGCCCGTCCAGATGGCAAAGGCACTGGCCAAAGCCTCTGCAGGGCTTAGCCCCTCTTCTCCCAGTTTTTCCCGTGACCTTTCAAGCGAGGCTTCAATAAAGGTCTGGACGGCCCATTCAAAGACACCGTCCTTGGAGCCGAACCGCTTGTAAAGCGCCTGTCGTGACATGCCTGCGGCACGGGCAAGATCCTCCATTGAGGCCTTGCGGAAGCCATATTGGGCAAAAATCAGCAAAATTTCATTGACATTCATCGAAAACTGCACCATATCAATTTACACAGTTTACATTTTAGATCTATTTTGTAAACAATGTAAAGTCTCTCTTTCACTTAACCTAGGCAATCACGCTATGTCAGACAAGATCATCTCCTCACTTGGTGTAAAAGACTGGAAAGAAACCCGCCTTCCTGATTTGACCGGAAAAACCTATGTCATTACAGGGGGCAATTCAGGCATCGGCTTTGAAGCCGCCCGCATGCTTGGTGCCAAAGGCGGACGCGTTATTTTGGCCTGTCGCTCCCTCGACAAGGCGGAACAGGCTCGCGCCCAATTGACTGGCAACGTCACCGGCCGCGTCGATATTGTGCGCCTTGATCTGTCGGACACCGCCAGCATCCGTGAAGCTGCCTCCGAGCTGCGCGATATGGTGGATGGCATTGACGGGCTGATCAACAATGCCGGTATCATGCAGACACCCCAGCTCACCACCAAAGACGGTTTTGAATTGCAGTTCGGCACCAACCATCTTGGGCATTTCCTCTGGACCCATTTGTTGATTGATCTGGTCGAGAAAGCTGCAGGCCGTGTGGTTGCGGTTTCGTCCATTGCGCATAAATATGGCAAAAAAACCATTGATTTTGACGACCTCATGCATGAGAAGGCCTATTCCGCCAATACAGCTTACTTTCAGAGCAAGCTTGCAAATCTGATGTTTGCTTTTGAGCTTGATCGCCGTCTTAAAGCTGCGGGTAGCAATGCGATTGCGATTGCCTGCCATCCTGGTTATTCAGCGACTAATTTGCAAAGCACCGGCCCCAAAGGAATTTTGAAGCTGATTTACAAACCTATGAATGCCTTGCTCGCCCAACCCTCTCATAAAGGAGCATTGCCCACCGTTCTGGCTGCGGCTGGCACCGAAGCCAAACGCGGTGCCTATTATGGACCAACGAGCTGGGGGGATGCCAACGGACCAGTTTCTGACACCAAGGTGGCCCAGCATGCTCTGGATGAGTTGGTGCAAGCACGTCTTTGGGAAGAAAGCGAGAAGCTGCTGGGCATCAATTGGGAGTTTACCGCAAAAGACCGTAACGAGGGTGTCGCTTAAGAGAAGCCGGATCACGCAAAAGCGTCACCAAAGAGGCCAGCTTTATGCTGGCCTTCTTTTTGGTTTCTTTCTTTTACTTAACTTCCCGCGCCAGTTTACCCGCAAATGCAAGAAGTAGAAAACCGGACGTTACGCGGAATATTCGATAGCGCTTCTGTGTCAAGAAACGAGAGCGCAAAAAGGCAGCAATGCCGGAATAACTCAGCAATGACGCAATAGAAATGGTGCAGAAGGTTGCGATCATAATTGTCGATTGGAGCCAAATCGGGCGAGAAGCGTCCATGACTTGCGGAAAGATTGCAACAAAGAACAGGATTGCTTTTGGATTGGTTGCAGCCAGAATAAAGGCCTCGATAAAGAGAACCCTGCTGGCAATGCGCGGAGCCATTGCGCCCTTATTGTCAAAATCCAGTTCTTCTTTCACCCAAATCAGTTTGATCCCAAGCCATGCCAGATAAGCCACACCAAGCCAGCGAAAGAGTGTCCATAAAACTTCCGAAGCCAAAACAAAAGCTGCGACGCCTCCTGCACAAAAAGATCCAGCGATCACAAGGCCCAAAGCATTGCCAAGGATCGTGGGCAGCGTGCCCTTAACCCCCAATTGTGTCGCACGGCGGATGGTGTTGAGGATAGCGGGGCCGGGTGTGATAATATTGGCAGCAGATATCAGAGCAAAGGATGCCCAGACAAAAAAATCCATTGAAAATAGCCTTAAATCTAGACCGGCCATAGATCAGCAGTAACGGGAAGAATAACCAGTCCGGGGTTGGACAGATTGCGAGCCGGTGAGAGGGAAGGATCTGCAGAATAGGCGTATCTTGATGATTCGTCCACTCACTCTCAAAAACAAAAAACCGCCCCTAAGAGACGGTTTTTATTAAGATTGGTCTATCGCCACGCAATCAATAAGCAAAATCTTCAAACACACGGTCGATATTGCCGCCCCATTCGTTGCAATAGCGCGAGAGGAGGACGTCAGAGGGGGTCATGCCCAGTGCGACAGTTTCTTCAAGCGCGGCAAGATATTGGGTTTCGTCAAAACCGGCCCCATTTTTGATGGCGCGGGCTGCAAGACCGTTACGGGCCAGTTCGACCACCTTGCGGGCAATGGCCTTGACGTCGGTGTTGCGGAATTTGGTGCGAAGACCGTCCTTGGCAACACCCACACGCAGGGCCTCGCGCTCTTCCTCGGTCCAATCCTTGACCAGATCCCAAGCCGCATCAAGGGTGGTCTGATCATAGAGCAGACCGGTCCAAAGAGCAGGCAGAGCGCAAATACGGCGCCATTGTCCGCCATCGGCACCGCGCATTTCGATATAGCGTTTGAGGCGCACTTCGGGGAACAGGGTGGTGAGGTGATCTTCCCAATCCTGGAAGGTCGGCTCGGTGTCTGGCATATCGCTTTTGCGCTTGCCTTCCAAATAGTCGCGGAAGGTCAGGCCGGTCATGTCGTGATAGGTGCCATCACGGATGATGAAATACATCGGCACATCCAGCGCCCAATCGACATATTGCTCATAGCCGAAATTCTCGTCAAAGATGAAGGGCAGCATGCCGGTGCGGTCATCATCAAGATTTTGCCAGATGGCCCCGCGCAGGGATTGATAGCCGTTTTTCTGTCCGTCAAGAAACGGGCTGTTGGCAAACAGGGCTGTTGCGATTGGCTGCAAGGCGATGCCGACGCGCATCTTTTGCGCCATATCAGCCTCGTCCTTGAAGTCGAGATTGACCTGAATGGTGCAGGAGCGGAACATCATATCAAGTCCGCGGGTCCCCACCTTGGGCATGTAATTCATCATGATGCCATAGCGGCTTTTTGGCATGACGGGGGTTTCTTCAAGGCTCCATTTGGGCGAGGCCCCAAGGCCCAGAAAGCCGATCCCCAAAGGGTCGGCCACTTCGCGCAATTGGGCCAGATGGCCATGCACTTCGCGGCAGGTCTGGTGGAGATTTTCAAGCGGAGCCCCTGACAGCTCGAACTGGCCGCCCGGCTCCAGCGAAATCGCACCACCGCCGGTAGGATCAGTCAAGCCGATAATTTTGCCCTTATCTTCTACCCGCGTCCAGCCAAGCAGACCTTCCATGCCCAACAGCAAGCGCTCGATGCCTGCTTCCCCCTCATACGGGACAGGCTTGAGGCTGTTTTTATAGAAGGTGAACTTTTCATGTTCGGACCCGATGCGCCATTTCTCTTTTGGCTTTTCGCCAGCAGAAAGGGCTTCAATCAATGCGGCCTTGTTGGCAAGGCTGATGCTGGTCTGGTTCTGATTTGAAGAGGCCATGATATCGGCTCCGGGGATAAAAGCTTGATTACGATTTGTCGGGTTTTCATTCGGTGGGCAAACGTCCCCTCTTGCAGTCTGCCATCACACCAAATTAGGGATTCTTTGTCATTCTACAATGGGGGAATAGCCATATATCCTATTAGAGCAAAAATATTGCTGCATCGGCTCTCCCTTTAGGCGATTATTTGGAAAGAGACGAGCTTGGCTTTGGGGATGAAGCATAAAATTGCTCAATCAGGTTTTCCCTATTGGCCGCATTTGCCAGCCACAACCCGTTTCCCTTTATGCTTTAAGCGCGCGTCGCTCTTTGCTCGCGATAAATGATATAGAGCCCGGCTGCAATGGTGACCACAATGCCCCAAGCTGCCAATTGATTTGGAAGATCGGAAAAGATCATCCAGCCAATAAGTGTGGCAAAGGGGATTTCCAAATATTGCATAGGGGCAAGCGTCGTACTGGGCGCGTAACGCAACGAGGCGGTCATCAAAAGATGGGCGTAGGTTCCAATCACGCCCGAGCCAGCAAGAAGCAACCATTCGTGCGCACTCGGCATTATAAAGTCAAACGCTTCAAAGCCCTCTCCCCCAAGCAGTAGCATGGGAATGAGCAGCAAAAGAACTGCCATGACCCCGGAGATCGCCTGAATAGAAATTGGGTCAATCTCCTTGGCCATTTTGCGGGTGACCAGAACAAAGCCTGCAAAAGTGATGGCAACAGTGACCGGCCACAGCGCATGCCAGCCAACGGCCACAAAGTTGGGCTGCACCACAAGCAATGTGCCGATAAAGCCAACCACGGCGGCGATTGACCGGTGTGGTCCTGCCACCTCACCCAAAAAGAAATAGCCAAGCCCCAGCATCAAAATGGGATAGATAAAGCCAATGGCAACTGTATCTGCAAGGGGCATATATTTAAGGCCATAATACATGCCAACAATACCGGCCGCATGCATGAGAGTGCGCCAGAAGATCAACCAATAGATGCGTTTGGGGACTGATAAAGCCGCGCGCAAAGAGCCCTTTTTTTGCACCAGAACAATCGGCCATAGCAGGAGCGCTTGCGCTGTGAAACGAGCCAGCAGCACAATCATCAACGGGACGGACTTTCCCAGCAATTTGATGAGTGCATCACCAAAGGGGATAAGAACGCAGAACCCTATCATTAAGGAAATGCCCAGAAGGGGCCGATCGGAGGTCATGGGCTGACGGTAGTCAGGTTCGCACGTAAATGCAATTAAAGATTACGCATGTTCAATTTCTCTTCCTGTCTTGCTTGCTGCTTGCTTTAGAGGAATGTCCTTCTGGCAATCTTGTGCCCAGCCTTGCCCCGACAAGCTGCGGCAAAGCGTCCATCTTTTCAAAAATGACGCCCAATTTGATCCAGTGCAAAACACCTGTCCAAAAAGCTTATCACTATGAGAGCAAGGTATTTGGACAATGATGATCAAATTCCTTGTGGGGGCGGAATTTATGACCCCAACAATAAATCCAGAAGAGGCAGGCTGCGCCTCTTCTGGCGCTTGTTGGAATGGAGGATTTTTACAGCTGGCCTTTAAGGCCTGTCTTAAGACTTGAGCGAGGAAGGATTGTCAGAATTTCCAATATTTTTCTCAATATTAGACATTTTCCCACAATCTACCCTGGTTTCTCTGGACAGTGTGTTGCAACTACGCTTAGCTAGCACATGCCTATCAGGCATTTGTTTGGCAAGCAGTTGGGGGACAGCTTTGCACGAAAGACCATCCTTTACTTCTTTCCAAGCCACAAAAAGACGTCAAAAAACATAACGACACCAAACCAATTATGTTGAACGACAGAGAAGGAACATTCATGACATTTTTCTCCAAAATGGTGAAAACGACCGGCATGGCCGCTGTGATTGCAGCAGGCTTTGCAACAGCCGCTCATGCAGCTGACATCAAATTCTTCACCATCGGAACGGGTGGTACGGCTTATACCTATTATCCAGTGGGTGGGGTGATTGCCAATGCGATCTCCAAGCCTCCCGGATCTCGTGAATGTGGTAAAGGCGGCTCTTGCGGCGTTGACAGTCTGATCGCTTCCGCTGTGTCCTCTCGCGGCTCTGTTGACAATGTCAACGCCATTGGTTCAGGCCTGCGTAATTCCGGCTTTGCCCAGTCTGACGTTGCCTATTGGGCCTATACCGGCACAGGCACCATGGAAGGCAAGAAGCCTGCCAAGGATCTGCGCACCATTGCAGCCCTGTTTGAAGAGCATATCCATCTGGTGGCTCTGGCTGACAGCGGCATCAATTCTGTTGCAGATCTGAAAGGCAAGCGCGTGTCTCTCGATGAGCCCGGCTCCGGCACCTATGTTGACGGCAAGCTCATTCTGGAAGCCAATGGCCTGTCTGTTAAAGATGTGACCGCTGAAGCGCTGAAAGGCAACGCTGCCTCCGAAGCATTGCGCAACGGCAAAATTGATGCTTTCTTTGTTGTGGCAGGTTACCCGACCGGTTCTCTGGTTGAGCTGGCCTCTGCTGCCAAAATCAAGCTGGTTCCGATTGACGGCGATGGCGCAAAAGCCCTGACCGACAAATATGGCTTCTTTGCCCAAGGCTCCATCCCTGCTGGCACCTATGAAGGGGTTGATGCAACCAACACAGTGGCCGTTGGTGCCCAGTGGTTTACATCTGCCAAGGAAGATGAAGAGCTGATCTACAAGATCACCAAAGCTTTGTGGAACAAAGAATCCCGCAAATTGCTTGATGTTGGCCATGCCAAAGGCAAGACCATCACCAAGGAAACTGCTTTGAACGGTGTTGGCGTGCCTCTGCATCCCGGCGCTGAGCGCTTCTATAAAGAAGCAGGCTTGCTGAAATAAGCCTTCTTAAGTGACAAAAGATCCGGGCGGTCCCACCGTTCCGGATCTTTTCTATTATGTCCCTTTTTCAAACAACAATAGGGGCATGGGCAAGATGGGACGGAGACCGGTGCATGACACAAAAAGAGGCCGAAGGGGCCGCAGGCTCGCAGTTTGAAGAAGAACTGACGGCTGAAAAACTGGCCGAGATTGAACGCAAATATGATCCTGAAACCGCATTTCGCCCAACGGGTAAAATGATTGGCCTGATCATTGCCTTTTTTCTCGTGGCGATGTCGGTTTATCATTTTTATGCATCCGGCTTTGCGCTTATCCGCGAATTGCTGCATCGGGGTATTCATGTCTCCTTTGTGCTGGGGCTGGGCTTTCTGCTTTTCTCCTTTCACAAGGCATCCGCCCCCCAGACAGTCGTAAAAGTCTGGCACCGGATTGGCGGCATTCCCATTCTTGATATCTTTTTCTCCATGGCAGCGGTCGGCGCTGCGATGTATTTGCCGCTCTTGCCGCCCGAAGTCGTGGCCGAGCGGGTGGGCAACCCATCCCAGTTTGATGTGCTGATGGGCACCATTCTTCTGGTGCTGACCCTTGAAGCAACCCGCCGCTCTGTGGGTCCGACTTTGCCCATCATTGCTATGATTTTTATGGCCTTTGCTCTGTTTGGCCCTTATGCCCCCGGTGCGCTTAAACATGGCGGCACCAGTTGGCTGGGGCTCGTCAATCACCTTTATATGACCAATCAGGGCATTTATGGCGTCGCCATCGGGGTGATGGCGCAATATGTCTTCCTCTTCATCCTGTTTGGCGTCCTTGCCACCCGCATCGGTCTTGGGCAATTGTTCATTGATCTGGCCATGGTGATTGCCGGACGTTATTCCGGCGGCCCTGCCAAGGTGGCGATTTTCTCTTCCGCCTTTATGGGCACCATTTCCGGCTCGTCTATTGCTAATACGGTCACCACCGGTGCGCTGACCATCCCGGCGATGAAGAAAGTGGGTTATCCCGCTCATTTCTCTGGTGCGGTCGAGGCAACCAGTTCCACCGGCGGGCAGATCACGCCGCCCATTTTGGGGGCTGCAGCCTTTATCATGGTGGAATATCTGGAAATTCCCTTGCGCGATGTGCTGGCGGCAGCGCGCTTTCCCGCTTTGCTGCATTACTTCGGCATTTTCATTATGGTGCATCTGGAAGCCAAGAAACTGGGCCTTCGCGGCTTGACCGCAGCCGAGCTTCCCAAGCTGGGCATTGTGCTCAAGCAGCATTGGCTCTCGGTTATTCCGCTTGCCATTCTGGTCTATCTGATCCTGACCGGTCGCACCCCCGATTATGCCGCTGTTTATGGCATTATTGCCTGTGTTGTGGTCGGCTTTCTTAATCCTACCGACCGAATGGGCGTCAAGGATTTGTGGGAGGCTTTGGCGTCAGGTGCCAAAAATACACTGGCCGTCGGGGCTGCTGCTGCCACAGTGGGCATTGGTGTGGGTGTGGTCACGCTTACCGGCGTTGGCTTCCGCCTTGGCTATGTGGTGGTGCAAACCGCCTCTGACATGGGGGCTTTTGTCAGCACGCTGTGGCCATTCTCATTCTTTGCCATCGAGCAATGGGCGCTGTTCTTCTCGCTCATTCTGATTGCCATGGCCTGTATCATTATGGGGGCAGGCATACCCACCACCGCGACCTATATCATTCTGGTGGCTGTGGCAGCGCCTGCCTTGGCGCAATTGCAGGTGCAAAATCTGGTTAGCCATTTCTTCGTCTTTTATTACGGGGTGCTGGCCGATATCACACCGCCGGTGGCGTTAGCTGCCTATGCAGCGGCGGGCATTGCAGGCTCCAACCCCTTCCAGACAGGCAATACCGCCTTCCGCCTTGGCATTGCCAAAGCCATGGTGCCCTTTGTCTTTGTCTATAGCCCTGCCCTTCTTCTGGTGGCCGATGGCTTTACCTGGTCTGCCTTTGCCATCACGCTGACCAGTGCCATGCTGGGCATTGGCTGTATGGGGGTTGCCTTCTCGGGTTACCTTCTGGCCCCGCTGGCCAAATGGCAGCGCTGGTGGGTGGCGCTGGTTGCCTTTGTCTTTATCGCGCCAGGCCTTGGCACCATGCTGGCCGGGTTGGCACTGGTTGCGCCCGTCCTTTTGCTGCAAATAAGAGACAGGCAAAAACAGGAAGTGGCAGCGACTTAAGTCGTTGCCGCAACTGCAATATACACTATGCAAAAGGCCTCTCGGTGAGAGGCCTTTTTCTTTGGCTGATGAACTGATGAAAGACCAGAGTCTAGACCCTGCTGGCCATAGCAAGGCGCGCGCCTAGACCCACCATCAAACCGCCCAATGCCCGATCAAGCCACAGAGCCACTTTGGGATTGTTTTTAAGATAGTGCCCCAAGGGGGCAGCAACGAGAATGATCAGCACCTCAAGGGAAAACCCTGTCAGCACTACAAGCAGCCCCAGAATGATCGTATGGGAGAAGATGGCTCCGGCCTCGGGCGCGATGAACTGCGGCAAGAAGGCCATAAAAAAGATGGCAACCTTGGGATTGAGCACATCAATCAGCATGCCTTGGCGAAAGGCCGACCAGAAGGAGCCATGCTTGCCATTCCCATCCTTAAAGGACAATGCCCCTTCCTTTGCGCGCAGGGCCTTGATGCCAAGATAGATGAGGTAAGCTGCGCCGATATATTTGACCACCATGAAGGCTGTTGCCGACGTTGCCAAAATCGCAGACAGACCAAGCGCTGCGGCCAGAGCATGCACCAATGCGCCGGTGGAAACCCCCAAAGCAGCAGCCACGCCAATCTTTTTGCCATGCGCCAAAGCGCGCGAGAGGATGAAGACCAGATCCGGTCCCGGCGTGATGGAGAGCATGATGGCGGCTGCAAAAAAGACGCCCCAAGCTTCAATTGACATGATCATGACTTGCCTCCCTCTCTTCCTTCGGGTGATCCTAGCCGCGAACATGCAAGTAAGCTGGGCGGCTGTTACTTACCGCCTTTAACAGGGCAAAAGAGGCCTTGGCAAGGCTCTTCTCTCCAAAAGTGGCTTGATATTGATGTGTTACCGGCAAATTCCGCAACCGTGCAGAACCCGCAGCTTTAGGTCCAGTCACCCAGCTGGGCCTGCACCAGAGCAAGCGCTGCAATGGCTGCCGTATCTGCACGCAAGATGCGAGGCCCCAAGGGGATGGCGGTCACAAACTCGCAGTCCAGCAGGCGCTCCCGCTCCTCTTTGGAAAAGCCTCCTTCCGGACCGATCAGAACGGCAAGCGGCGGCACCGCCTCCCCTTCACCCCGAATGGTGTCCAGAATGGCGAGGGGGCCAAGATCTGTCATGCCTTCATCGCAAAAGATGATATGGCGGTTGGGATCGCTTTCCATCCAGCCATCAAGCATCTTGGTAAAGGAGACGGGCTCGGCCACGTCAGCGATTTGCAAAATTCCGCATTGCTCGGCGGCCTCAATGACATTGAGGCGCATTTTATCCAGCTTGGGGCGACGCTCTTGGGTGTGCTGGGTCATGACCGGCCGCAATTGGCTGGCTCCCATTTCCACCGCCTTTTGCGCCATATAATCAATCCGGGCAGATTTGAGCGGGGCGAAGAGATAATGCAGGTCGGCATCTTGTCTTTGCGGCTGGGGGCGGACTTGTTCCTGCGGGATAAGGGCTGCTTTTTTACGCCCCAGCACATGCAGCTCGCAGCGCCATTCACCATCACGCCCATTGAAAATGAGCATGGCATCATCCTGCTCCATGCGCAGCACATTCAAAAGATAATTGGCCTGAGCCCGATCACAGGGGATGGCATTCTTTTCGATAATATCCTGCTCCACCCAAAGGCGCTGGCTTTTATAATCATAATGCGACATGACGGCGTCTTTCCTTGCCCAAACTCTGTTCTTTGTGCGTTGTTTTCTGCCTCACTGCAAGGGGGGCGGGGTGTGAAGCCTGACAATCCCCGCCAAAAGCATGCACAGACTTGACCGCGCGGGCAAAGACGGGCACCAATGCAGGATCTCTTCTTTCGAATCCCGGATTTTGCCTGATGTCCAACAGCACCAATGCCGCTGAATTTACCGTCTCTGAAATCAGCTATGCGGTAAAATCCTCTATCGAGGATCAGTTCGGCTATGTGCGGGTGCGCGGTGAGTTGGGGCGGGTGTCTCGCCCCGCTTCGGGCCATATCTATCTTGATTTAAAAGATGAAAAATCCGTCCTGAACGGGGTTATCTGGCGCGGTGCCGCCCAGAAGATGACGGTCAAGCCCGAGCAAGGGCTGGAAGTGGTGGCAACGGGCAAGTTGACCACCTTTCCCGGCCAGTCAAAATACCAGATGGTGATTGACCGGATGGAACCAGCTGGCGCTGGCGCCTTGATGGCCCTGCTTGAAGAGCGCAAAAAGAAGCTGGCAGCCGAAGGCCTGTTCGCGCCCGAGCGCAAAAAACGCATTCCCTATTTACCGCGGGTGATCGGGGTGATCACCTCCCCCAGTGGTGCGGTGATCCGTGATATTCTTCACCGGGTGTCTGATCGCTTTCCTGTCCATGTTCTTGTCTGGCCTGTGCGCGTACAGGGCGAGACTTGCGCGGCAGAAGTGGCCGCAGGCATCAGAGGGTTTAACAGCATTGCCGAGGATGACATGATCCCTCGCCCCGATGTGCTGATCGTGGCGCGTGGTGGGGGCTCGCTTGAGGATTTGTGGGGCTTTAACGAGGAAGCCCCAGTGCGGGCAGCTGCTGAAAGCCAGATCCCCATTATCTCGGCGGTGGGTCACGAGACCGATGTCACCTTGATCGATTATGCCGCAGATTTGCGTGCCCCCACCCCAACCGGTGCGGCAGAAATGGCGCTGCCTGTTCGCTCTGATCTTTTGGCCACCTTGGGGGATTTGCATCTGCGCCAGTCAGGTGCCGTGATGCGCATGATGGATCGACGCCGCGTGGATTTACGCTCGGCCGCGCGGGCCCTGCCGCAGCCTAAGGATATTCTGGCCCTTGCCCGCCAGCGGTTTGACATGGCCTCAAGCCGCCTTGGCCAAGGCTTGCAAGCCTATACCATGACCCATCGCGGGCGCTTCTCCAATGCCTCTGTTCGCATGCGCCCCGGGCTGCTTCTTGACAAAATCGCCACCCGCAGCGAGCGCCTGCAAGACCGGTCAGAGCGGCTTGGGCGGATTTCTCTTTTAACCCTTGAGCAAAAGCGCCAGCAGCTTGATGCAGCGGGACGGCTTCTGGAAAGCCTCTCTCATAAAGGTGTTCTTGCTCGCGGCTTTGCCTTGGTGCGTGATCGGGATAATGCCCCTTTGCGCCGGGCGGCGGATATTAAAGCTGGGCAAGGACTGAGCCTTGAATTTGCTGACGGGAGCGTTTCGGCCGTTGCCGGTTTGCTCGATCCGGTTGAGCTACACAATACGGGCGCTGCCTCATCCCCTGCGCCTTCCAGTTCTTCTGAAAGCAGCAATGAGAGCACTGGCATCATGGCTTCTGACGAGATTTCCGCCAAGGATATCGAGGCGACCTTGCGCGATATTGCCGGTGTCCGCAGCCCGCGCCGCACAGCGCCCAAGCCAGCACCCGCAGTAGATGCGCCCCCTACAGCGGCTGAGAGCAAAAAAGATAGCCAAGAGGCCGCACCGGCACCAAAACCCAAGCCGAAACCGAAGCGCAAGGCCAAACCCAAACCGCCGATTGATGACGGTCAGGGTAGTTTGTTCTAGGGTCAGGACCCTAGTTTTTGGGGGCTACCTCATCTTAAAGAGCAGCACTTGGGCAGCTGTAAAAGTCTATTCCTGAAGCTGCTCGATGATAGTCGCAGCGCCGCTTTTTTCTGCCATACCAGCTTCTTCTTCAAGATTGAAATGGGTAACGATCCCATTTTGGGCAATCAATGAAAATCGCTGGCAACGGATGCCCATATCAAAATGCGAAAGATCTGTATCCAGCCCCATGGCCTTTGCAAATTTTGCGCTGCCATCGGCAAGAAATAGCAGCTTGTCCTTTGCTCCGGTCTTTTTGGCCCAATAATCCATGACAAACACATCATTGACCGAAGTCACCGCCACATCATCCACGCCCAAGGCCTTTAGCCCGTCAAACGTGTCTACAAAACCGGGCAAATGATTGTGGTGGCAGGTTGGAGTGAAAGCACCCGGCAACCCGAAGAGCACAATGGTTTTGCCGCTAAAAATCTCGTCCGTTCCGATATGGGCAATGTCATCTTCGGTGAGGACAGGAAAGGAGGCATGGGGAATTTTATCGCCAATTTTGATCATGGATCTGGTCTTGTCTTTTCGCTTGCCAATATGGCGTGAATGAAAGGATGATCAGTGCTTGAGGCGGATGGTTTGGCTCACCGCTTCATCCCCGTTGGTGAGGGTAAAGGTAAGCGCAGCCCCTTTGGTTTTTGCTTCTTTGGGCAACCCATCGAGCACCAGTTCAAACTGGCCAGCCTGTCCTTTAACGGGTTGCGGCAAGGGCAGGAACCAGTCTTTGGGCCCTTCGACAAACAGATCTTTTTTGCCCAAGCCATCCGGGATAAGCGCGGTCAGTGTCAGGCGGTCCGGCTTTCCCTTTGCTTTCCTCTGATCAACGCTCTGGATCTGGAAGCTTTGTCTGGCCTTGCCCGGAACAAGCGCCAGATCGCGATCAATCATCACTTCTTGGGCAAAATCCCGATCCCCTCCTTTGGGAACATCAAGCTGCATTTGGGCTGAGACGGGCACGCATAAATCGCTGCAAATGCCGATATTTGCATCAACATTTAGTGTGACCGGCAGGCTTTTGTCTTTGGGCGTGACTTTTAGGGGGAAAATGATCCAGTCTTTATAGCCCAGCATTTGCGAGACCTCGTCGCCATACCGCGCAGGGGCTGGCCAGAGGATCTCGACCTTTTCAACATTGCGCGAAGCGGAAAAATCGAAAGTGGGGGGAATGCCGGAATCACCGGGCACTTTCCAATAGGTTTTCCACCCATCTTGCATCTGGATTTCAATCCCCGCTTTCAGATCGCCCTCAAGCGTGCCGGCGCTGACAAGCCGTATCTTGCCGCCATAGCCATCGCGCCAGTCAGAGGTGGCTGCAAGCACATTGCCTGCAAAAACCAGTGGCAGGAAAGCAAGGCCAAGTGCCTTATAACAATTTGGCAGGAAAGGGAAAATCCGGAAAATCATGGATGAGCGATCCTTCATCAAGGTCCTATGAGTGGAGCGAGCGAAAGCGGCTTGGCATAGTCATATACATTTTTCCTATCATAGCCATCATCATGGCAGCATCGAGGAGCTTTTCTACAAAGACCACACATATTGTCTTCATATTTTTGTGATGAAGTGTCAGCAGAACGGTGCTTGTGGGCACTCCCCCTTTACAGATCCTGCCTCTGGCAAGTACCCTTAAAGGGCGATGATTTGGTAGAGGCACACCTTTGGGGCCCGCACCACCTTATACATTTTTACATGTGATCAGGCACATTAGATCAGGATGGTTGAATTAGGAAACAAGACGAGAGAAACGCTTTTGCCTTCCAATCTGGAGGGACAATTTCTTGTTGCCATGCCCACCGTCAAAGGCCCCTATTTCGAGCGCTCTGTCATCTATATTTGCTCTCATAGTACCGAAGGGGCAATGGGACTGATTGTCAATCAGGTCTCGGATCAGATTACCTTTCCCGATCTTCTCAAACAGGTTGAAATTCTGGGCGAAGATGCCGGATCTATAAGTTTGCCCTCTCCCGCGCGGCAAATGCAGGTGCTTGATGGCGGGCCGGTTGATCAGGGGCGCGGCTTTGTTTTGCATAGCTCGGACTATATTTTGGAGCAATCCACCCTGCCGGTTGCCAACAATATTTGCCTGACTGCAACTATCGAAATCCTGCGCGCCCTTGCGGAAGGGACAGGCCCCAAGTCAGCCTTGCTGACACTGGGATATGCTGGATGGTCGGCGGGGCAGCTCGAAGAGGAAATGCAGAATAATAGCTGGCTTACCTGCGACGCTGATAGTGCTGTCCTGTTTGAATGCTCTCCCGAAGATCTTTATGATCGCAGTCTTGATCTGATGGGCATTGATCTTAGCATGCTGTCATCAGAGACCGGTCACGCGTGATCGCACAGGCCGTTTTGCCTACCTCTTGAGATCACAGAGATTTGCCTGCCAAGCTGCCCCAGCGAGCGATCCCACCCAATTTGGCGTCTATTCCCTTACATTTGCTGCCTTTCCCGAGCCTCCAGGATCGGGAAAATAGGAGCTCAAATCTGGCTTGGAATTTGGAAAGACTAAACCCTCCTTTTGGGGCTAGTCTTTCTTTTTCTGGCTGCCCTTCATCGCATTGGCAATGGCATTGGCGATGTCCTGATCAATGCCGGACATATCAGGCATAGCAAACGGCAAGTCGCTATCATCCGCGGGTTTTTCCTTGGCAGGAACTGCCTTGCCTTTTGAAGGCGACGGAGCAGCGGAAGGCTGGCTGGGCTGTTGCGACTGGTTGCCAGCGGGCACTGCAGGCTTTGCTGGGCCTGAGACTGGCTGAGTTTGCACAGGAGCCTGAGGCGCTGCTGGGGCCTGAGGCTGCTGACCTTGTGGAGCAGGACGGGCCGGTGCCGGAGGCTGGGCCGGAGCTTGGGACGGAACTTGAGGCTGGGGTTGAACTGCGGGCTGTACCGGACGCGCCTGTACTGCCGGAGCGGCTTGCGGTGCTTGCCCTGCTGCGTGAGGCGGCACTATTTTGCCGTCATGCTGCTGTTGTGGCACTGGATGACCGGAATGCGGCTGCATCGGCTGCTGCGGGCGCGGAGCCTGCTGAGATGGTTGTTGCTGCTGCATATGAGGCGGGCGTCCCTTGGCCTGAGCTTGAGCTTGCGCTTGGGCATAAGCTTGAGGTTGCGGATGGCCTTGAGGCTGTGGCTGATTCGGTGCCTGTGGCGGCACAGTGCCACGAGCTGGCATTTGGCTTTGCGTTGGCACTTGGCCTGGCGTAGCTTGCTGGGCGGTCGGGACAGGCTGCCCCTGCTGCGCCGGTCGCTGCAGGCGTGCCTCTTGCGGCAAAGCTGGTGGCTGCTGAGGTGCTTGTGGTGCAGCCTCTTTGCCTTTGCCCATTTTGCTCACCTCGGCCACTTTATCTGTGGCATCTTTTAGATTGGTTGCCGATTGCTTGGCAGCAGATACGGCAACATTGGCGGCATTGCCAGCCGCTTCAACCGCAGATTTAAGGAAGCCGGGCTTTTTGAATTTACGCTCTTTTTTGCCTGTCTTTGTCTTGGCACCAGTGTCAGAGCCAGTGCCAGATTCAGAAGCGGATTTCGGCATCTCTGCCGGTATAGGTTTCTTCTCCTCAGGCTTTGCCGGTGCAGGTGTTTTCTCGCTGGCCGCTTTTTCGCCAGAGGAGGCCTGCTGATTGCTTACAGCCTCGGTCGCGGCCTTGGTGATGGCACTCTCAAGGGCAAGCTCCATAGCCGCTTCATTTACAGCGCTTTCAAGTGCCTGCCCCATGGCTGCATTGAGGGCTTCTTCATTTATCTTTGCTTGCGGCGCAGCTTCTGGCTTGGCGTCTGCCTGCTTTGGTGCATCCGGCTTCGTACTATCTGTCTTGGCTGGCTCTTGCTTTTTGCGATCAGCACCAGAGGCAGCAACTTCTGCCTTTTCAGCAGGCATTGCCGCTTTATCGCCCTCGCCCTTATCAGTCGGCGCAGGCTTTTGCGCTGACTTTTCAGCAGGTTTTTCAGCAGGTAGAGGCTGCGCTGCAACTTTACGGGCATGGGCCTGAGCGCGTTCCAGCTCAGCGGCTTCTGCTGCCCGTTTTGCCTCTTGCTCGCGCTGTTTTTCTGCAGCAAGGCGCGCCGCTGTTGCCCGCTCATCCGCCACACGCTTGGCTTCGGCTGATGCTTGCGCCGCCTTATGCTGTTCTTGCTGGATTTGCAGCATCTGGTCTGCATCACTTGCCAGCAAAGGCTTGCCGAAGAGGAAGCCTTGGGCCAGCGGGCAGCCCATATCCATCAATTGTTCAACAGACTCTTCCGTCTCGACCCCTTCAGCAACCAGATTAAGGTCCAGATCATGGGCCAATTGCACGATGGAGCCAAGGATCACATTGGTCACACCAGACATTTGCCCGATGAAACTCTTGTCAATTTTCAGCGTATCAAACGGGAAATGCTGGAGGTAAGACAGCGAAGAATAGCCGGTGCCAAAATCATCCAGCGACAAGCCTGCACCCATATTGCGCAACTTGTCGAGCACCTGCGAGGCATATTCCGGATTTTCCATCACAAGGCTCTCGGTCAGTTCCAGCTTGAGCGTGCCGCGCGTTACATTGGAGCGCGAGAGAACCATTTTGACATCATTGATCAGATCATGGCGCAGCAATTGCTGGGATGAGACATTGACGCTCATAAAGAGCTGCTCCATGCCTTCATATTTTTGCTGCCATGCGGACAATTGGTGCGCTGCCTGTTCCATGATGGTGATGCCAAGGGGAACGATCAGGCCAGTGCGCTCGGCCGCCGGAATGAAATCTGCCGGAGGCACATTGCCGCGCTGGGCATGGTTCCAGCGGGCCAGCGCCTCAAAGCCCTTGATCTGTCGATCATGCAGGCTGACGATCGGCTGGAACACCACGTCAATTTCATTCTTTTCAAGCGCTGCCACCAGATCCTTGTCCAGCGGGCCGCGGCTGCGCCCCTGCTGGCGCAGGGAGGGGCGGAATGGTTCGATCCGGTCTCCGCCCAACCGTTTGGCATGATAGAGCGCCAACTCGGAATCATAGATCACTTCCCCGGCTTGCATGTGAATTTGGGGATCATAGATCGAGATGCCAATGGAGGTTTTCAGCGTCAATTCCTTATCGCCAAAGACGATCGGGTCACGCAATTGCTTGCGCACATTATCGGCAAAGACGGCAATGCGTTCTGGCTCCTGCTCTGACAGCAGGATGATGGCAAACTGGTCGCCATAGAAACGCGCAATGGAATCCTGCGCTTTGAGGATACGATTAAGGCGGCGGGCTACTGTCAGCAGAATGGAATCACCAATGGAGAGACCATAATTGTCATTGATGGCGCGGAAGTCATCGATATCAACCAGAATGACAGCCGGTTTGGCCACGCCTTCCACCTTGGTGCGGGTCATGGCCATGTCCAGCCGGTCCTGCAGCAATTCGCGGTTGGCAAGGCCGGTTAGATTGTCATGCACCGCATCGTGGAGCATACGCTCTTCTGCTGTGCGCTGGTCGGTAATATCAAGCAGGGTGCCCACGCAGCGCACCACTTCGCCATCGGTTCCCACCACGGGGCGGATCCGCAATTTGAACCAGCGATAATGCCCATCGTCAGCCCGCAGACGGAAATCCTGATTGACACGCCCGCGCCGCTGGTCAATGACAGCGTCCAGCATCGAGGTGAAGCGATCCCGGTCTTGCGGGTGGAGAATTTCCAGCCAGTCGCGGGCGTGACCATCAAGGGCACCGCGTTTGAGGCCCAGCAGTTTTTCGGCTTCGCCCGACGTATGAATATGATCGCGCGGAATATCCCAATCCCAGACCATGTCGCCTGAGCCGACAATCGCCAGCGCCCGGCGCTCGCTATCGGAGACAATGCCTTGGGCCAGAATGCCGCCAGAGAAGGCATGCTGCATGATGGTAAAGCTGAACAGCAGCACCAAGAGCACCAGACCGCCAGACAAAGCGGGCTGGACAAGATCGTTGGTCAGAATACCAAGAACCGCGGCACCAGAGGCCAGAAGCCACAATAAAAGCAGGATCCATGTGGGGATCAGCATGATGGCGCGGTCAAAGCCGGTGAAGGCCAGATAGAGGATCACAGCAAAGCCGGAACAGGCGGTTACCACCATGGACAGGCGGGCAATCCCTGCCCCAAGCGAGGGGTCAAACAATGCAAGCCCCAGCACCACGATCAGGAAGATCAACCAGATGGAGGAAATGTGCAAATAGCGCACATGCCAGCGATGCAGGGTGAGATAGGTAAAGAGCAGAATCAGGATGGAAGCGGAAAAGACCACTTCGGCAGCAGCGCGCCATGCGGGTTCGGACGCAGTTGAGATATCGAACAGATATCCCATAAAGCCAAAATCGATGGCCAGATAGGCAAGCACGGACCAAGCCAGCAGGGCCGCTGCGGGGAACATGGCCGCGCCCTTGACCACAAACAGGATGACCAGAAACAGCGCCAGAAGGCCGGAAATACCCAGCACAATCCCGCGGAAGAATGTGTAGCTGTTGACGTAATTCTTATAGGCTTCCGGCTCCCACAAAGTAAGGCCCGGCAGCTTTCGATGACTTTTCTCCAGAACGAAGGTCACCACATTGCCCGGATCAAGCGTTACGCGGAAGACATCGGCCTCGGCATCGCGGATACGCTCGGGGGCAAAGCCCTGGGAGGTGGAGATAGAGGCCACGCGCTGGGCCCCAAGATCGGGCTTGAGCAGGCCGGATCCTGACATGCGGAAATGAGGCACCACCAGATAGCGATCGACCTGCTGGTCTGTCTTGTTGGCAAGGGCAAAAACCACCCATCCGGGGATCGCCCCTGATTGGCGGGCGCGCACTTCAATTCGCCGCACAATACCATCGGGACCGGGTGCGGTAGAGACCTGAAGGCGATCCCCATCGCCCTCATAATCTTCCGCAACGGCGCTCAGATCGAGAACTTCGACATTTGCCTTAACATCAATCGCCTCCAGAGCGGAGGCAAATGAAACCATAACCAAGCTGAACAGCAAGGCAAGGAGAGCGGATGTCAGGACAGAAACGCGAATCACAAATGGCCCCTTTTTGGTACTAAACACCATATTGGCAGAGTGCATCATAGTTAAAATTTTGGTAACCGTCACACAAGGTGAAATTGGCTAGAAAGCAATCTTTTCAAAGAAAAAACCCTCCAAGGGTGGCCCGGTCTGCCTTCTATCAATTCTCTATCCGATTTTAGTAGGGCTGCAAACGCGGATTTAGGACGAAAACCAAGGCCCGATCACAACCTTGTGCCGATCTTTTGCATTGTGCCACAACGGCATGAGAAAAAGCCAAGAAAAGAGGCGAAAATGTGCCGCCCCTTGCCTTAATGTCGATAAATGCAGACTTCCTAAACTATAGTTTGGCTCATTTCGGTGGATTACAGCTCCTCCCGCCTTAACCTTGCGACACACCGTCGCTCCAACGGCGGTGCGCTGCAGAAACGGCAGGGTCAATATCCTCTTTAAGGGCCGCAAACAGGATATGATCTTCCCACCGGCCATTGATGCACAAATAGCGGCGGGCCAACCCTTCGCGCACAAAACCCAAATGCCCAAGCACAGCCATCGACGGTCCATTATGGGCCATACAGGCCGCCTCGATACGATGAAGGTGGTGATGGGTGAACAAATGAGGCAGCAACAAAAGCAAAGCCTCGCTCATATAACCCTTACCGGCAAAGGGCGCGCCCATCCAATAGCCGATTGACGCCGTTTGGCAAATGCCGCGGCGGATATTGGAGACATTGACCCCGCCGAGCAATTCCCCGCTATGGCGCGCAAACAGGAAAAAGGGCAAGGAGCGCCCATCCCGACTGTCCTTGCGATATTGGGTCAGGCGGCGCTGATAACCCTTGACAGTCAAGTCATCTGACGGCCAGATCGGCTCCCAAGGGCGCAAAAAATCAGCACTTTTTCGCCGCAGCGAGGACCATTGATCATAGTCGCGTTTGGTTGGCGGGCGAAGAAAAACCCGAGGACCATGCAAAGGCTGTTCTTTGTCAAAAGGAGGCTGCGGCGCTTCTTCCACCCCGGCCCCAAGATGGGGTGTGAATTTGGGCTTAAAGCTATTGGCAATACCGGCCTCTTGGCGCGCCTCTTCAAGGTTTTGCGGCAGGGAATGGCCCAAACGCGCCATTACTGAGGCGCCAAACAAAGCTTTTTTGCCGGTTCTCATCTCAAGATCAGAGGATGGGTCTGTTTTGCCCTCTCCTTGCGAGAAGGCGCGCAAGCGGGAGACAAATGCCGAAATCACCTAAGCTCCCTCCTGCTTTTCCTTAGCCTATTTTCCTGCAAGGAATCATCGCCATTGCAAAATCTATCCCTTACAAAGCCAAGACTAGACGCAGAAATGGCCGGGATCAATCAACAACCGGCTTTAAGAAGGTTTTGGCGCACCAAGACGGGTCGCAACCTCATCAAGTGGCATCAGATTTTTCACCGGCCCGACAGAGGCCATGGACGGGACGGACTGGGTGAATAATTCCCCCGCCATGCGACGCACATCCTCTACTGAAATAGCCTCAATCGTTGCGACCAGTTCTTTGGTGCTTAGCGGACGACCAAAGAGCAGTTTCTGGCGTGCAATCTGGCTAGCACGGGCGGACGGACTTTCCATCGACATCAGCAAACCGGCCTTGATTTGCGCGCGCGAGCGGTTGAGTTCTTCCAGCGTCAAATCATCGGCAGAGCGCATCAATTCGCCCAAGATAACGGGCATCAATTCTTCCAGATCTTCCGCCCCCGTTGCGGCATGAATGCCAAACAGGCCAGAATCGGCAAAACCCCAATGGAAGGCATAGACTGAATAGCAAAGGCCCCGCTTTTCGCGCACTTCCTGAAACAGGCGCGACGACATGCCCCCACCCAGAAGCGATGCGAGGATCTGGGCGATATAAAAATCATCACATTTATAGCTTTTGCCCTCAAACCCGAGAACCACTTGCGCTTCCATCAAATCGGCTTGCACATCGCGGCTTTCACCGCCGGCATATACCGCCCTTTGGGGCGCTTCGACCTCGGTATCGGAGAATTTGGAGAAGGCTTCCTGCCCCAGCGAGACAAGCTCGTCATGTTTGATACCGCCCGCGGCGCTGAGCACCATGGAGGGGCCATGATAATGGCCAGCCATATAGTCATGGATGGCTGCGGGGGTAAACGCCTTTACCTTTTGCGGCGTTCCCAAAATGGTGCGCCCCAATGGCTGATCGGGGAAGGCCTGTTCCTGAATATGATCAAAGACCCGATCTTCGGGCATGTCGTGCGCGGCCCCGATTTCCTGCAAAATCACATGCTGCTCGCGGCGCAATTCATCCCCGTCAAACACACTTTCGGTTAGAATATCGCCAAGGATATCAACGGCAAGAGGCAGATCTTCTTGCAAGATGCGGGCATAATAGGCGGTATTTTCCAGCCCCGTTGAGGCATTGACCTCGCCGCCTACCGCTTCGATCTGCTCCACGATATCACGCGCCGAACGCGACTTGGTGCCTTTAAAAGCCATATGCTCAAGCATATGAGAGATGCCATGCTGGTCTTGTGTTTCCGACCGGGACCCCGCCCCCACCCAAACGCCGACGGCGGCGCTTTTAAGATGCTGCATTTCTTCTGAAATAACCGTCAGGCCATTGTCGAGGGTGGTCATTTGAACTGGCAAGGCATGTGCCTCCTTGAAAGAGTGATTTGTTTTTGATGGCCGGATCTTTTCGCCCGGTTTAATCAGGTAGGATCTGTCCTTTTACTGCACTGCAAAAAAGCAGTTCAAAGACAAAGACCGCAGGCCAGTCACCAGCCTGCGGTCTTTTGTTGTGTGTTATGCGCCTGAGCGGGCTGCCCTTGCATGCTTGAGGATGAAGGCTTCAACCTCCTCAGAGCTATTATCGAGGATATCAAATTTCTCCTCACGCTCCATCAAATCACCCAGCCAGACAGGCAGATCGGGATAGTGGCCCGAGGCGTCTTCTACCGCTGCGGGGAATTTGGCCGGATGAGCCGTTGAGAGCACAATCATGGGCGCATGGGAGTGGGAGCAATTGCAGCCACATCCAGATTGCTTGCGCGCAACATGCAGGCCAACCGCTGTGTGCGGATCCATCAGATAGCCTGATTTTTCAAAGACATCCTTGATGGCGGCGGCGGTATCGGCTTCTTGCGCCCTATCGGCTGAAAAGCCCTTGCGCAGGCGATCAAGCGGCTTTGCATCAATGGTGAAGGAGCCGGATTGCTTAAGCCCGCTCATCAGGCGATTGACCGCGTCTGCGTCCCGTCCATAAAGCTCGAACAACAGGCGCTCGAAATTGGAGGAGACCTGAATATCCATGCTGGGTGAGACAGATGGGGTAACGCCGGTTACCTCATAGCTGCCGCTTTCCATGGTGCGGGCCAGAATGTCGTTCTGGTTGGTGGCGATCACCAGCTTGTCGATGGGCAGGCCCATTTGCTTGGCAACAAAGCCCGCAAAGATATCGCCAAAATTGCCGGTCGGCACGGTGAAGGAGACCTGACGATAAGGCGCGCCCAGTGCCAATGCAGCGGTGAAATAATAGACAACCTGCGCCATGATCCGGCCCCAGTTGATGCTATTCACCCCGGACAAGGCAACCGAGTTTTTAAACTCCTTATGGCCGAACATATCTTTGACGATAGCCTGACAATCATCAAAATGCCCTTTAAGGGCAATGCAATGCACATTGTCATCCAGCACCGATGTCATCTGGCGCTGCTGCACCGGAGAGACGCGCCCCTCAGGGAAGAGGATGAAGATATCGGTGTTGGAGCGACCGCGGAAGGCTTCAATCGCGGCACCACCGGTATCGCCCGAGGTTGCCCCGACAATGGTTGCGCGGGCATCGCGCTCGGCCAGCACAAAATCCATCATGCGGGCCAGCAATTGCATGGCCACATCTTTAAAGGCCAATGTGGGCCCATGAAACAATTCGAGGATAAATTCGTTCGCTCCGGTCTGCACCAAAGGCGCGACAGCTTCGTGACGGAAGCTGCCATAAGCTTCGTCAATCATGGCGCGGAACTGATCGTCAGGAATTTCGCCATTCACATATGGCTTCATCACGGCAAAGGCGATATCGGCATAGCTTTTGCCAGCAAGGGCTGCCATGTCTTCGTCGCTCAGGGTTGGCCATTCCTTGGGAACATAGAGGCCACCATCGCTTGCAAGCCCTGCCAGAATTGCATCACAGAAGCCGAGTTCGGGCGCTTCCCCCCGCGTGCTTACATATTTCACGCCAATCACTGCCTCATTTGAAGATGCTGCCCCGTGCGCACATTGGGCACACTTACGGACCTTGCATCACAGATCGTGATCTGGGCCTTTCGCTCAAAAAGCCCGCCAGATCTCTTTCGGCCTTCGCAAGGAAGGCCCCAAAAAAGCACCCAGTTTGCCAGATTGAAAAGCTGGATTTCCATCACGCGGCAAATGGGCAATTCGGGCGGCACCCTACCCTTTCAAAGGCATGCGGGCAAGAGCCGCAAGGGCTAAGGCAACAAAAAAGGCAGCATGGAGAACCATACTGCCTTTTTTGTTTCGCTATCTTGTAACAAGGCCCTTAAAGCAAAGGGCATCGCAAGCTTTATTCAGCTGCGATTTGCGAGCGAAGCTGGCATTTTGTTGCCGGAATAACAGGTGCTTCAGAAGCAAGGCCGCTTCCTGCCAATGCCTGCAGGGCGTCTTGCACAGATCCTGTCACGCGAGCAGCTGCGTCAGGCTCAACCTGAAGCCCCATTTTTGCGTCAGTCTCTTTTAGCCGCACAATGGATTTTTGCTCGCGCAATCGCAATTCGTGTTCTTCCAACATACGCAAACCGGCACGCATTACCTCTGAGGAGTTGTTAAACCGCCCAGCGGAGATTTGCTCTGCCACAAAGCGCTCGAAATATTCGCCAATTGCAATCGTTCTATTTGAAGACACCACGTCAGCCTCGCCTTTCCTACTTGGTCTTGCCATCCTTTGCCAGCCTTGATGCAATGTGCCGCATCCCACCAAAGCTGACCCCAACTCTGGCCTTCTGTCCCAGAAATTTGGTTTTTAGACGTTACAATTTTGGATAAAACTGCTTGTCCCAATAACCGCACCCGCCCTGTTGGTTTGTCCAGTCTTACAGGGTGGCGCGGGAAAGGAAACGGGTTTTTTAAAGAATTTTTAACGAACTCCCTTTGGATAAATGTTATCCAAAAAGCACCCGACGGCCAAAGGGGCGATAAACCTTTGACGACTCTTGACCACCGCTCCTGTCAAGATTCAGCGCACATTTTTTTTTAATTTTTTTGCGCACTTTTTGCTTGCCTTGGTTATCCCCAAACGTGCCTGATTTGTTCTTATCTCTCGCAAAGCATGACCTTTTGGTAAGCCCCTCCTGATTTGCCATACCGCATTCAGGCTGACAAAATCCTTCAGGAAACTACTTATTGTTTTGATCTTGACGTTTGACAAATTGCCCGCCCCGCCCGCGCATTAAGATAGCGCAACGGTCCATCTTCACATAATGCTCTTGCCTGCCCTATTTAAGCTGGCAAAGCAGGCCTTATGATCGAGATGAGGCTCCGCTTTTGTTCATTTGCTGGAGAGTTCCATGCCGACGCCTATGCCAACCACTGACGACATCGACCATCAGCCTGCTTCCAAGCGTTTTTGGCATTTTATGGCCTTACGAGGCGTCCCGCTGGGCCTGTTTGCAGCCGGATTTGCCTTTCTCTATCTTGGAATTATGTTGGTACAGGACGCAAAAAATGCGGTGAACTGGCCAAGTGTAGAGGGAACAATCCTGTCCTCTTCCGTCTCTACAGTAAAGCAGACCAAGGGGCGCAAAAAGACATTCCACTATCCCCATGTCGTTTATGAATATGTGCAGGATGGGGAAGTGAAGCAGTCTGATCGCCTGTCCATGTCGGATATGGGCTATTCCAAGATGAAGCTGGCCAAGGTCATTGTTGACGATTATCCCAAGGGCTCCAAGCATCCTGTCTATATTGATCCGCAAAATTCTTCCGTGACCATTTTGCGCCCGGGTGAAGACAGTATTGCTGAATTTGCGCTGTGGTTTGGTGTTGGCTTTATCGCTGTTGGGCTGTTTGCCTTTTGGGGCCTGCCGCGCGTTGCAAACAAGGTTCGCTTCTATAGGGGCGACTAAAAATGTGCAGCGCAACACAGCTTTAAATCGCAGAACAGAGCTCGAGCGGGCATTCACTTTTAAATGCGGGCCACCTTAGGTGCAGCTCGCTTTTTTTATCGCTCTGATTGATAACTTTTTTTCCAATATTTTTCAAATACATACATAAATAACTTCATCACTTTTCATTGTATTTTGATGAAAATTTTCTCGCCTTAATCTTTCATTAATTAGCTTTACAAGTTGGCGATGCATAGCTTTGAAAATTCTGATAAAATTGTCTCAAATTCTCTCTTTGGCTTGTTGTTGCCAGCATAAAGGCAGGTCAGAGCTGACAAAATACTTGAGGTTAATCACATGGATTATTTCCCGGAGCGCCGCCAGTTCCAGCGCCAGCGTGTTGTGAAAGGTGGGAAGGTCTTTTATCAGAATTTTGCGCTTAGCACCGATTGCATGATCCGCAATCAAAGCGATCATGGCATGCGCATTAAGGTCGATCCCTATATCACATTGCCGCGTGAATTCTCTTTGTTGAACCGTAAGGAAGGCACGCTCGCTCAGGTGAAGCTTGTCTGGCAGACGGGCGATGAAATCGGGGTGGAGTTCACCTCTAATATGGAAGATGTGCGCAATTTCGCCAAAAGCGATATTCGCCGCATGTCCATTATCGCAACGCGCGGCTGATTCCGCAGCCCCACATCGCGCTTGATCATTATTTCGCAGATCCCACCCTGACTGCTTCAGTTTAGGGCTTTATCAGGCTTGTCTTTCTTTGGCGGGGAGGCAAGCCTTTTTCATTCAGCAAGCGGCTGCTATTTAGCATTCAATAACTTATCAATCTTTAAACGGGGCCATGCCTCGCCGGGCCAACTCGTCCGCCTTTTCGTTGCCTTCATGGCCTGCATGGCCCTTTACCCAGTGCCAATCTACCTCATGGCGTTTGAGCGCCTCATCAAGGGCTTGCCAAAGCTCTGCATTTTTGACCGGTTTTTTGGCCGCTGTTTTCCAGCCATTTTTCTTCCAGCCATGGATCCAGCCGGTAATGCCCCCTTTGACATATTGGCTGTCGGTATAAAGGTCGATTTTGCAGGGGCGGTTCAGAGCGTTGAGCGCTTCGATTGCGGCTTGCAATTCCATTCGGTTGTTGGTGGTCTCAGCCTCGCCACCGCATAATTCCTTTTCATGCTCGCCATAGCGCAACAGAGCACCCCATCCGCCGGGGCCAGGATTGCCAGAGCAGGCTCCATCGGTAAAAATTGTCACTGTGCTCATCTATCAATCCTCATGCCATTGAGGCCCGCTCTTGTCTGTGAGTGGCCCCGTTGCTCCTTATCTAGCGACGTGAGAGGATCGCTTCAAGCAAAGCCTTACTGGCAATTTTCGAACCTGAGGATAATTTGCGGCTTGCGTTCATTCTTACCCGCCGCCTTTCACGCAAAAAGCTGGACCTTTTTGGCTCTACCTTGTAGAGGGACATAAATGACGCAACTCAATATGAGACGAGACAAAATGAGCAGCATTGATCAGGAAGCCTTGGCCGAGGCCTATAACGAAGCCTTGCGCCTTGAGAAAGCAGGCAAGCTGGATGACGCGGCCAAGGCTTACAAGACAGTGCTGGCGCTTGACCCTGATGATCATGGCGGGGCGGCGGTTCGCCTTGCAGCTATTGAGCGCGGGCCAACACCTGATAAAGCCTCTCTTGCCTATGTTGCCACCTTGTTTGACCAGCATGCAGAGGCGTTTGAGAAAATTCTGGTCGATGATCTGGGATATGCTGTGCCGATGATGGTGCGCGAGATGGTCACCTCTTATCAGCCTGAGCGGCATTTTGCCCGCATGCTCGATCTTGGTTGCGGCACCGGCCTTACGGGCATTGCCATGGCAGGCAAGGTGGATGAGATGATCGGGGTTGATCTGTCCACCGGCATGCTGGATGAAGCCTTTGAGAAGGGCGTCTATGATGATCTTTATGCAGGGGATGTGACCGAATTTCTCAAAGAGATCGAGGATGACCGGTCCGAGCAGGAGCAAGAGCAAAAGACAGCGTCCCCGCAAGGCTGGGACCTGATTGTCTCAACCGATGTTCTGCCCTATCTTGGGGGACTGGAAGATAAGTTCTTCCATGTGGCCCGCTGTCTTGATGATCAGGGCCTGTTTGCCTTCTCGTCCGAGACCATGCCCGATGAGGCCTTTGAAGGGGAGGATTATAAGGTCGGCCCCAAACAGCGCTTTGCCCATAGCGAGGCCTATATCCGCCGTCTTCTGGATGAAAATGGCCTAGCCGCTCGCCATTTCCAGTCCATCATCGTGCGCAGTGATGAAGGCAATCCCATTTACGGCCATCTGGTTCTGGCCGAAAAATCGGCAACCTCATAAGCCAAAGCCGGAGCTGATAATTACCCGTTCAAGCCATAATCAGCCACCGAACGGATGGAGCGGTGGAAGCGCAGCTTTTTGATATATTCGCCTGGATCCTTTGGCATCACCAGCGCCCCTTGCGGCACATTGAGCCAGTCATAAAGGCGGGTGAGCAAAAAGCGCAAGGCAGCACCACGGGCCAGCAAAGGCAAAGCCGCCATTTCGCTGGCTTCAAGCTTGCGCACGGATTGGTAGCCCTTAAGAAGAGCGCGGATTTTGGTGACATTGAACATGTCATCGGCTTCAAAGCACCAGGCATTGATGCAGATGGCAATGTCATAGGCCAGAAGGTCATTGCAGGCAAAATAGAAGTCGATCAGGCCCGACAATTCATTGCGCAAGAAGAAGACATTATCGGGAAACAAGTCCGCATGGATAATTCCGGTGGGCAGATTTTGAGGCCATTGGGCTTCCAGATGATCCAACTCCGCTTCAATTTCCGCTCCCAATCCGGCACTGACGCTATCGGCCCGCCCTGCACACATGGCAAAAAGCGGTCGCCAGCCCGAGACTGACAGGGCATTGGGGCGCACCAGATCAAAATCGGCCCCCGCCTGATGCATTCTCGCCATAGCCGCGCCCAATTGCTCGCAATGGGTCACATTGGGCCGGCGCACCCACATGCCTTCGAGAAAGGAAATGATGGCGGCAGGGCGCCCTGCAAGATGGCCAAGATTTTTGCCTTCGCGATTTTTGATCGGCACGGGGCAGTTCAACCCTTTTTCTGCCAGATGCTCCTTTAGCCCCAAAAAGAAGGGTAGATCGTTGGAATCAACCCGTTTTTCATAAAGGGTCAGAATGTAATTGCCGCTCTCGGTGTGAATGAGATAGTTGGAATTCTCGACCCCTTCTGCAATGCCCTTATAAGAGAGCAGCGCCCCGATCTCATAACTATTGACGAAGGCTTCCAGTTCTTCATCAGATACTTCGGTATAAACGGCCATGGGATTGTCTCTTTGGTGTTTGGGGCTTTTGGGGTCTTTGTGGGATCGTCAATCATCTCTGCCGCAGGGAGCTTGGCTTTCGCTATAGCCTATGCTGTGGCTTCTGCTATGGGCCGCGCTTCCAGAACACCGGCAGCGATGGCAGCTTCGCGCAACTCACGCGGGATGTTAAAGATAATATCTTCCTTGGCGGTGACCACCACTTCCATCTTGACCTTATAGCGCTGGGCAAAGGCGTTGATCACCTCTTCGACCAGCACTTCAGGGGCAGACGCGCCTGCGGTGATGGCAACGGAGCTGATCTCGCCCAATTGCTCCCAATTGATTTCCGAGGCGCGCTGCAACAATAGGGACTGCTTGCAGCCAGCCCGCTCACCAACCTCACGCAGGCGTTTGGAGTTGGAGCTGTTGGGCGCACCCACCACAAGCATGACATCGGCTTTTGGCGCAACGAACTTCACAGCTTCTTGCCTGTTTGTGGTGGCGTAACAAATGTCATCCTTGTTTGGCCCCTTGATGGAGGGAAAGCGTTCTTTCAGCGCCATGATGATATCGGCTGTGTCATCCAGAGACAGGGTTGTCTGGGTGATCCAGGCCAGATTGTCCGGGTTGTCTGGCTGCAATTTGGCCACATCTTCGACCGTCTCGATTAGCTTGACCACATTGTCGGCCAATTGCCCCATAGTACCAATCACCTCAGGATGGCCCGCATGGCCGATCAAAACGATTTCGTGGCCGCGCTTATCATGCAAGATCGCTTCCTTATGCACCTTGGAGACCAGCGGACAGGTTGCATCAAGATAAAAGAAATTCTTGGCCTCAGCGGCAGCAGGAACAGACTTGGGCACGCCATGGGCGGAGAAGATAACCGGCTGCTCTGTCTGGGGCACTTCGTCCAACTCTTCGACAAAGATGGCACCCTTGGCTTTCAGCCCTTCCACAACGAATTTGTTATGCACAATCTCGTGGCGCACATAGACAGGTGCGCCATAGGTAGCCAGAGCCAGCTCGACAATCTGGATCGCCCGATCCACCCCCGCGCAAAATCCGCGCGGCGCGCACAGATAGATATCAAGGGGCGGCAAGGATATATCCCCCTGTTCACCCGTAGAAGATGCTTTGGATGCACTGGTGGCTTTGGGTGAAGAAGAAGAAGAAGGGATGCTGGTCATGCCTTGGTCTTTCACACTCTGTAATCTCTTGCCTGAATCTCTTTTTGGCTTTTGCTATCGCATGCATCTTGGGCAAGCGTCTGTCAAGAAAATATAGTGATTGGGAGAGAATAGCAAAATATCTCCTTTATCTGATCTGCGCATCCATGCCGCTTTTCAAATGGGTTTTGCTGTTTCGATCAGCAGCCCACTTATAAGCCACAAGCCCATCAGGCTCTCGCAAAGCATTCGATTTGTGCTATAAAGGCGCAAAGATCCTTGGCAGGCTCTCCAAGCCCAGTCCTTGCAAGCAATTATGTTATTCTTTGTCACTCTTTTGCCCTATAGCGCCCCCATAACGGCCCTATAACTGCGGGAAACAGCGATTGGCAGGTCTGGCATTTGGCAAGATATTAGGCTATAGCCTCAAGGCAAAGCGGCGCGTACTGAGTATAGGAATGTTCAAGATGGCGATGGTTTCTTCATCCACCCGGCAAGGAAGCCCAAACAGGACGGGCGTGTCTGCCTCCTCCCTTTGCAAGAAAAAAACGCATCACTCTCTCTTTAAAGCCACACGCATGGCCGCGTTGTCTGGCGTGCTGGCAGTGGTTCTTTCTGGTTGTTCTGGTGGAGCGGGCGGTTTGTCCCTGCCATCCATCGGCTCACTTGGCGGGGGTGCAAAACAGACGCCCCAGACTACCCAGCCGCTGACCACAACAGCTGCAGAAGTTGCCAATGCTGGCACCATCACCGATGAAGCCACCCGTATCATGCTCTCCAACCCCAAAAAGTTGACGGGTTATTGCCCGCCCATTTCTGTTCTGGGCGAGACCACCTACTATCAGAAATATGACCGCAAGCATGAGGGTGATGCCCGCCATTTGATTTATCAAGGCGTCATCAACCAGACCGCGCGTGAATGCACCACACTGGGTGCCGAAATGTTTATCAAGGTGGGGATTGCCGGTCGGGTTCTTGCCGGGCCTAAAGGGGACAATGCCAAGGCTGTCTTGCCGATTCGCGTGGTTATCCGCGAAGTTGGCGGCGATATCCTTTACAGCAAACTGCATAAGGTTGCAGCCCAAATCACCCCACCAGATCGCTCTGCTCTATTTGCAAAAGTTGACGATGCCATTCCTGTGGCGACCCCCAAAGAGCGCAATTTGCAAATTCTGGTTGGCTTTGACGGTGGCGCAAAATAAGCGTTGTCCTTACCTCTTCTTCTCCCGATGCAGCTTTCGGGAGAGAAAATAATAAATCTGCGTGTCAGGATGGGGCGCTTGACTTTGCCCCTCATGCCACGCACACTAGAGAAAGCTGGATTGTTGTCGCGATCCGGCACTATGTCTGGCACCCTTTCGCCAATGGGGGATGGGGACAGATGACAGGTCAGCGGGAGAGATCGAAAGAGCTGATCATCAGGGAGAAGATTTGCATCCTTTGGCGTGCAGCCTTAATCCTGACTATCCCTCTTCCGGCGCCGAAGGAGCAACCGCCTCGGAAACTCTCAGGCATCAGGGACCGCCCGACCAGCGACACTCTGGAAAGCAGCCTTGCGGATTTTTTCGTCTGGCTCACCGAAGGAAGTAACTAGCGGTTTGTTGCTGGCTTGTGGCCTGCGCCGCTGGGAAATCTCTCAGGTTCTGCGACAGAGGAGGCACTTTGCTCTGGTATGTTTTTACCAGCAATTGTGCAACCTGCGCCTGAATTTGATAAAGCGGCAGAACCGCTCTTCAGGCGCCAGCAGAAAAAGGTGACCTGTGGCTGACTTGGACCAATCTCAAAAAACTCCTCTTTTCGATTTGCATCAGGAACTGGGCGGTAGCCTTGTGCCGTTTGCCGGCTATGCCCTGCCTGTGCGCTATGAAGCGGGCATCATGGCCGAGCATATCCAGTGCCGCGAAAGCGCTGCCATGTTTGACGTCTCCCATATGGGGCAGGCCATCCTGATCGGGCCTGATCATGAGACAACCGCTCTGGCACTGGAAGCCCTTACCCCCTCTGCCTTTACCAAACTGGGCCATGGCAAGATGCGCTACAGCCTTTTGCTCAATGATGAAGGCGGCATTATTGATGATTTCATCGTTACTCGCCCGCTGGATCCTGCGCTTGACGGCCAATTGATGATTGTGGTCAATGGCGCTTGCAAGGAAGGGGATTATGCCCATCTTGAAGCCAAATTGCCTGACAATGTGAAGCTTGAGCGCCTTGATGATCGCGCTCTTATCGCCATTCAAGGGCCAAAGGCCGTTGATGCGCTGATCCGCCATTGCGCCAAGGCCGATGATTTGTCCTTCATGACCTCCACCCCTGCCCTTGTGGCTGGTATTGAGTGTTTTGTTTCGCGCTGCGGTTATACCGGGGAAGATGGCTATGAACTGTCTGTTGCCAATGACAGAGCAGAAGAGCTGGCCCGCATTTTGCTCGGTGAGCCTGAGATCGAACCCGCTGGCCTTGGGGCGCGTGACAGCCTGCGCCTTGAAAGTGGCCTGTGCCTTTATGGTCATGATCTCAACAATGACATTGATCCAGCAGAAGCTGATCTTGGCTTTGCCATTCAGAAGCGCCGCCGCGAGGAAGGGGGCTTTCCTGGCGATAAGCGCATCATTGATGGCCTTGCCAATGGCACCGCTAAAAAGCGCGTCGGCTTCCGCCTTGAAGGCAAGGCTCCGGCTCGTGAAGGGGCGATCATTCAGGATCTGGATGGCAATGAAATCGGCACCATCACCTCTGGCGGCTTTGCTCCAACCGTACAAGCGCCCATTGCCATGGGCTATATCGACAGCGCCTTTGCTGCCGAGGGCACCAAGGTGAAGCTGGTTGTGCGCAAACGAGAGTTGGATGCAACCGTTTCAAGCATGCCCTTTGTTGAGCAGCGCTATATCCGCAAACCCTAAAGATTATGCATTGTTTTCTCCGTGATTGCTTGACAAGCGCGGAGGAGCAATCAGACTGATATTCAAGATAAACAACTCCAAACAACAGGACCTGACTTATGAGCAAACTTTTTACCGAGGATCATGAGTGGATTAGCGTCGACGGCGATGTCGCAACCGTTGGCATCACAGATTTTGCCCAAAGCCAGCTTGGCGATGTGGTTTTTGTGGAACTGCCAGAGGTAGAAGCCGAGCTGGAAAAAGGCGGTGATGCCGCCGTTGTTGAAAGCGTAAAAGCTGCCTCAGAAGTCTATGCTCCCCTTGATGGCGAAGTGGTAGAAGTCAACGAAGCTTTGGAAGAAGATCCTGCTCTGGTGAATAGCGAAGCTGAAGGCAAGGCCTGGTTTATGAAAATCAAGATTGCTGACAGCAGCCAGCTTGAAGACATGATGAATGAGGAAAGCTATAAGGCCTTTGTTGCCGAACAAGGCTAACCTTAGCTTGAGGGCACTGGCTTTCTATCTTTTCCAGCCATGCCTCCTATCGCGATAGAGCCAAGTAAAAGAAAGCCGCACTTTGATCAAAGTGCGGCTTTCTTTTTGTCTTAATCAATATGGTCTGACTGGTGCTTAATACATCTTTTGCCCAGCTTGATGCATTGCTTGATGATAGTCGATACATTGTATGCCATCACAGCCAGACTGTTCTTCAAGTTGCGCCTGCTCCTGCAGCATAGTGAGAAGTTTAAGCTTGTTCACCGGACGCCCAAAGAGATAGCCCTGCCCGACATCACATTTAAGGGAATGCAGGAAGTTCATCTGGTGTTCAGTCTCAACCCCTTCTGCAACAACTTTGAGCCCCATACCTTGCGCCAGATGGATTATGCCACGCACCAGTTTGCGATCATCTTCATTGTCCTCAATATGCATCACAAAGGTTCTGTCGATCTTGAGGCAATCAAGAGGCAGGCTTTTGAGATAACCAAGGTTGGAATAGCCGGTGCCAAAATCATCCATAGCGAGCGATATTCCCTGCTCTGACAGGGTTTCAAGCATGTTAACCGCTGCCTTGGTATCGCGCACATCAGAGCTTTCGGTGATTTCCAGCACCAGATGCTCTGCCGCCAAGCCCGTTTCATTCAACACGTCTGCTATTTCGTCAGGCAAATATTGATTGTTTAACTGGGCGGGTGACAGGTTGACCGAGAGCGAGATCTCAAAGCCAGCCTTATGCCACAAAACAACATCCTCACAGGCCTGACGGGTAACCCACGCGGAGAGTTCATCAATGATTCCGGTATTCTCTGCGATATTGATGAAATCTATGGGCGGTATCATTCCATGCTCTGGGTGGAACCAACGCACCAGAGCTTCAACACCAATGATACTGGCTTCTTCATCAGCAGATTTGGGGAACTTAACCTGCGGCTGGTAATGGACTTCCAACCCGCCTGCATCGGATTGAAGAGCAGATCGTAAATCTGCTTCCAAGCCCATCCGATGCTTGATTTCAATGCTCATGGATTGCTCATAGAAAGCCCATGTATTCCGCCCTGCATTTTTTGCAGCATAGAGTGCCAAATCTGCATCACGCATTAGGTCTTCGCCGGTGTCAGACAAATTTGGATAGGTTGAGATGCCCACCGAGGTTGAAATATGAATTTCGAGGCCATTGATGACAAAGGTCGAGGAAAGCGCGGAAATAATTCGATTCACGACCTTTTCGATATTGACCATGTCAGACTTCATCAGAATGGCAAATTCATCACCACCAAGGCGCACCACAATATCATCAGCGCGGAAAATCCCTGACAGGCGCCGTGCGGCATTTTTCAAAAGCTGATCACCCGTCAGATGCCCGAAGGTGTCATTCACATCCTTGAACTTATCCAAATCCAACAAAAGGAAATGAAAACTCTCGCCCTTGGTATTGGCCTCCTTGATGAATTCTTTCATCTTGAGATTGAGATAAGAGCGGTTACCCAGACGGGTGAGAGGGTCATGTTCAGCTAAAAAACGAACCCGGGCTTCACGAATCTTGATTTTGCGCTCCGCCTTTCGGGCTCTGTAGGCTTCAATTCCAAAGAGTGTGAGGATGAGCACCCCGCCACCTGTTGAGGTGATCAGCAGGGTATCAATGCCTTCCAGCGCCAGATCCAGCTTGCCTTGCAAGGTGCTGGCCCGCTCTACGCGAGCCTGTGCAATGGCGATAGCCAATTGAGTGACGCGATTATCAAACGCTTTGAGCCGATCATTGATTTGCTCCAGAGCGATACGATCACCCGGTTTAAGCTCCTGAACCAGTGGGTCGATAATTTCTAATTCTTGGCGAATGTCCTTAAACAAAGCCTTGGCAATGGTTACATCCATCCCATCCGAGACAGTGGCTTCCAAATTGATGGAATGAACCCGGCTCCAAAAAATATCAAACCATGTCAGAACATCGTCATGGCTTGTCTCTTGCTGCTCATTCACATAATCAGCGACTTTGGATTGAAAACGGCGATATTCCAGCTCAAGGCGCAGGCCCTCGTCGCGGCCAGAGATCAGTTCATAGCCTTCCCCGATCTGCACGCGCACCTTGTCCATTTCTTTGAAATGCAAAACTTCAAAGAACATCAGCACAGTGACGGCAGCCAAATAAAATAGGGCGAGCCATTTTACCTGCTTTTTCATTTCACATTCATACTCTTAATTTGCCAAATATAGCGGCTGGCATATTTTTTATCAGAAAGTTCTTCGTGCTTCTCAATGGGATAAATAATGCGAGCTGGCCCGCGCTTGCGAATGGTCAGGGTTTTGCCCTCCTCCATGGTCGCCAAAAGCACATCATATTTATAATAATCTTCTATCGGTACTGTGATGCGGTAATCATCCAGGGCCGTAATTTCCAGAATTTTGCCCTTTGCCCCCACATGATCCAACAGATCACGCATCAGGACGCCACTGAACTGGTAGCGTTTTTTTGAATAGAACGTACGGGTGGTGAGGCTTTTAAATCCGATTTTCTCTAGCGTATCGCGTCCAATTTCGGCTCGTTTGCCTGCGATGGATGGATCAATCAAACCATGAATCGTAAACAGAATTTTCCCGGTTGGTTTTTCATAGTCAACAGCGAGTGCCGGCACTGCAGATAAAGCCAAGCACAGCATGACTATGCCTAAGCTCGCCCACAGGATTGTTCTGGACTCAGGTCGCACCATCTTTCCACCCCCTCATCAGTAAGTGCACTATAAGGGTATTGCCGTTTACAGAGAGTAAATTTGGCGGGAAAGACACCACAATGCAAGAAAAACCTCAATAATTAAAATGGATTAACTTGTGCATGAGTGTTTATACCTAGAATTTAAAACTCCAGATATTATCCAAAACACCCTACAATCTTATTGATCTCGCCAAATCTTCAAAGCTTCAAGCGTTGCTGGAAGATCTTCAAACCGGTGAATCACTGTCTCAGCTCCTGCATCCATCAGGTGCTCGCCATGACCGGGATAGGTGTGCTTACCCCCGATAAAGCCAATCACCCGCATGCCAGCGGCCATAGCGGCCTGGACACCATGGAAACTATCTTCCACCACATAGCAATCAGAGGGGTCTTCTTTAAGGGTTGTGGCTGCATGCAAAAAGACATTGGGATCGGGTTTGGGGCTTTTGTTGCCCACTTCAACGGCGGAATAGATGTAAGGGCGAAAACGATCCCACAGACCGGTTGAGCGCATGTGATCGGACAGATAGTCCGATTTGGCGTTAGAGCAGACACAGCGAGCATAATCAAGCTCGTCTAGCATGGTCTGCACGCCTTCAATCAACTGGACCTTTTCCAGCTTTTTGTCGACCTTGTCTTCAATGCGCTGGGGAATATCATGAGGCAGACCGCGCTCCAGCTCATCTTCCAGATGGGTAATAATCTCCTGTGATGTCATGCCCGCATATTGGGCATTATAGGTATCGACATCAAAGTCGATCTCCTCTTCCTTGAACACTTCCGAGGTGGCCTGCGCCCACAAAATTTCAGAATCGATCAAAGTGCCGTCAAAATCGAATATTACCAGCATGCTGCCATCCCTGCCCTTGGCATTTCCCTATCGGGTGATGAAAGGGGGCTATTTGCCGATCCCTTTTATATGCCGCCAACAGATGGCCTCTTTGTGCGGTGGGGTCAATATGTTTATCGCCTCTATGCCTGCAAAAAATGCAGCAAGGGTAATTTGTGTCTGTGCCTGCCTTGCGGGGCAGGTCTAAAGTCACGCGCGTCTTTGTGCAGCAATCAGGCGGCGGCGTTTGAGGAGCCAAGCCCCATAAACACAGACCAGAACCAGAGCCAGCCCGTACCAGGTCAGCAGATATTGCATGTGATTGTTGGTAAAGACCACACGGGTTTCTCCCCCTTGGGGAAGGCCAGCTTCGCCTTGCCCTTTGGTGAGATCAATCCAGTAAGGGGCGGTCTTTTCATTCTCTAGGCCCAAAAACTGGGCCATCTCCCAAACTTGGCGGACGATCCAGACATTTTTGATGGTGTCGGCAGGGGGGGACAGCCAGCTGCGCGGCTCGTCAAATCGCATCAGGCCGGTAATGACCTGCTCGCCTTCGCTCAATGTAATGGGGCGGCTGTCAGCTTCTTTCATCCCTTCGGGCACGAACCCGCGATTAACGATCACTTCCCAACCTTCTTTTGTGATAAAGCGGGTCAGGATCAGATAGCCCGGCCCAAAGAGCGGTCCGCCCTTGGGGTCTTTTAGCGCAAACCAGACATGGACTTCCCGGCTATGGTCATAATGGCCACTTATACGCACGCGGCTATAGGCATGGCTTTTACGGGTAATGGCGTCCCAATCTTTGGGGCCCGGCGCTGCAATAGTCTTGACCTCAAGCCGCTCGGTTACATCGGCGATCAGTTGTTCTTTCCATGACAGACGGTTGAGCTGCCATGTGCCAAGAAATAGCAAGATGCCAAGAGCGATGAGGCAGGCAAGGGTCATAGGCCAAAGCTTTGGAATTTTTACCGGTCTTTCCATCAAGCCACTCTCAGCCCTTGTCCTGTAACTGGCCTTGTTCGGCCTTGGTGTGATATTGCTGGGCGATGAGGCCCCCTTTGAGCAAATAAAGGCCAGCAAGCGACATGAGGATGGTCAGCGGCCCCCACAGCACCACATGCAGCCAGACCGGTGGTTCATAGGTAAACTCGGTATAGAGCACGCCGCCGGTTGCAAGAAAGCCCACAATCATAATGACAAAAACCGCAGGCCCGTCACCGCTATCGGCAAAGGAATAGTCCAGATCGCATGTCTCGCACCGCTCAGCCAGTTTTAAAAAGCTCTTATAGAGCGAGCCTTGCCCGCAGCGGGGGCACTTGCCTGCAAGAGCTGTTTTGGCCAAAGAGCCTTGATAGTCGGTTGGCGCCATATGCGTGGCCCTTTTGCGCTGTTGCGATCAGATCCCGATCAGGGGCCGCGCCCTTTTTAGGCCTAGGCACCTGACGAGAAGGCACATATTGCAAAAAAGGGCGGCCACAGGCCACCCTTCTTTTGTTCAAGCATGTGCATAGCCTGCCGCTTAGTGAGCGGCGACAACACCCCCTGCATTGCCCCACAGATAGATGGCAGCAAACAGGAACAGCCAGACCACATCAACAAAGTGCCAGTACCATGCAGCAGCTTCGAAGCCGAAATGCTGTTTTGGTGTGAAATGGCCTTTATTGGCGCGAAGAAGGCAGACAATCAGGAAGATGGTTCCGACAAAGACGTGGAAGCCATGGAAGCCGGTTGCCATATAGAAGGTTGCGCCATAGATGCTTTCTTTAAAGGCAAACGGTGCCACGACATATTCGTAGACCTGTACGCAGGTAAAGATAGCGCCAAGGAGGATGGTGAGGATCAGGCCCCATTTCAGCCCGTCGCGGTCCCCTTCCACCAGAGCGTGGTGTGCCCATGTTACTGTGGTGCCGGATGTCAGCAGCAGCAGGGTGTTAAAGAGCGGCAAATGCCACGCATCAATCACCTCGGTGCCTTTGGGAGGCCACATGCCGCCGGTAAACTCGACCCGGGCGAATTGCTGGGCTTCGTCAAAGAACAGGCTGGCGTCAAAGAAGGCCCAGAACCAGGCAACAAAGAACATCACTTCGGATGCGATGAACATGATCATGCCATAGCGCAAATGCAGGGCCACAACAGGGGTGTGGTGCCCTTCATGTGCTTCCTGGATCACATCGCGCCACCAGCCAAGCATGGTATAGAGAATACCGACAAGGCCGATCAGCATGAACCAGATCGGTCCATCATGGAAATAGGTGATGGCCCCAACGGCCATGACAAACGCCGAGACCGAGCCGATAAACGGCCACGGGCTGGGATCAATAATATGGTAGTCGTGGTTTTTGGTAGAAGCCTCTGCCATATCAGGTCTCTCCCCCCAAACATTCATGGGTTCTTGCAAAAAGCGTGCGGGCGGGCCATCTGCACATTGCCCCGCGCCGCCCGCACGTTAAGACTCAGCCCCAGGGCCAGCTTTGTTATTCTGTGTTTCTGTCAAAGCTGCTTCTTCCCGCTCTTTGGGAAAGAAGGTATAGGACAAGGTGATTGTATCGACGGTTGCCAGATTGGGATCTTTGTCGATGTCGGGATCGACAAAGAAGACAACCGGCATTTTTACAGCTTCTCCCGCTTTCACCTCTTGATAGGTGAAGCAGAAGCAATCGAGTTTGTTAAAGTAAATCCCCGCTGCAAGGGGCGTTACATTAAAGGTTGCCGTGCCAGCCGATGGGGCGACGCCCACATTGGTGACCTGGTAATTGATCTCGGCCGTTTCGCCGATTTTCATTGTGACGGGCTTGCTGACAGCCTTGAAATCCCATTCCAGCCCCCCTGCCACATTGGCATCAAAGCGCACTGTCATTTTGCGCTCAATGATATCAACGGGAGAGGTGCTTGCCTGCTGCGTGGTCCCGCCATAGCCGGTTACCTTGCAGAACAGTTCATAAAGCGGCACCGCGGCATAGGCGACCCCCACCATACAAGACACAAAAACAGCCAGACCAATAGCCAGGTTCCGGTTTGTCCGGCTGGCTTTTGTCTCTTTGATCTGGGTCTGATCTTGCTGTGTGGTCATAGATGTCGTTGCCTTACTTTGAGCCTTCTTTGGGCGTTGTGTGCGAACTTGTCACGGCGCCGATTGTTCGGCCAGCGCGTCTTGTTCTGTTTAAAGCGGTCTATTGATGATGCCGGGACCCATTTTAACAAGGGTTACGGCGTAGAAGATGGCGACAAGAATGCCAAGCGTTACGGCAATCGCGACCGAGCGGCTGCGCTGGCGTTTCTTTTGATCTTCGTTGAGTTGAACCATTTCGGTGATTTCAGTCATAGGAACGTTCCTTTTAAAGCCTTTTTTGATGCGCCGCTCGTTTCATCAGGTCCAGAGTGAGGGCAGCATTTCAAGGCCGATCAGATGCTCTGCCAGCAAGGTGGCATAGAGCGCAAAGAGATAAAGAATGGAGAAGCCGAACATCTGGCCTGCAGCCTTGCGTGCTGGCGCGCCTTCGCGAATGAAATAGACGCGCAGCGCAGCAACAAGGAAGACCGCCCCCAAGACCGAGGACAGAACGGCATAGCTGATACCAGCAAAGCCGAGCAAGGCAGGCGCGATGCCCAATGGGACAACAATGAGGCTATAGAGCAGGATCTGGCTACGGGTTACCGCTTCGCCCGCAACAACAGGCAACATGGGCACTCCGGCATTTTTATAATCATCGCTTTTCAAAAGCGCCAAGGCCCAGAAGTGAGGCGGCGTCCACATGAAGATGATGAGAAAGAGCACTATGCCCTCGATAGTGACAGAGCCAGTCACCGCAGCCCAGCCAATCATCGGAGGGAAGGCTCCAGCCGCACCGCCAATGACAATATTTTGCGGTGTCGAACGCTTGAGCCACATGGTGTAAACCACGGCATAGAAAAAGATGGTGAAAGCCAGAAGCCCTGCAGAGAGCCAGTTGACCAGCACGCCCAGCATCAGAACAGAGCCTGCTGACAGGGTAAGGCCAAAGCCCAAAGCCTGACCGGGGGTTACCTTACCCGCAGGGATTGGACGATTGGCGGTCCGCTTCATGATGCGGTCGATATCTGCGTCATACCACATATTCAGCGCGCCGGATGCACCGCCACCAATAGCAATGCACAAAACGGCGATAAAGCCTTCAAAAGGATGGATAGAGCCCGGGGTCATAGCCATGGCAACAGCAAGGCCGACAAAAGCGGTGAAGACAACCAGAGACATCACCCGCGGCTTGAGCAAGGCGATATAGTCGCGAACATCAGCGCCGCCAAATTCCACTTCGCTGAATGTGCTGCTCTGTTCTGTCTGCTCAACTACACTCATTTGGTCCTCTCACTCCCTTTGGTCCTGTACTGGCAGAGCATCGTCCTTTGCCCAGATCCCCTCACGGCTTTTTTAAAAGCTCTTAATCGATCCAGGTGTCTCTGCCGGGCACATTTTCAAGATATCAAGTCTGGTCTTCTTACAATCTCGCCAGCCAGATCATTGATCTGCTATCAGGCCTGATATCTGGAAAATGGGCCTTGGCCTTCTCAACTTTCGCGATTGGGCCGAGCAACCCCGCAAAGGGCGGGATTGCTCTTGATCTTTTTGCTGCGCTTATTTGATGCGCGGCAGCTCTTCCCACTGGTGGAAAGGTGGGGGGGATGACAATTGCCATTCCAGCGTATCTGCGCCCTCACCCCATGGATTGGCTTCTGCCTTGCGCTTTTTGGCAAAGGCTTCCCACATGCCATAGAGGAAGATGCCCACACCGATGATGGTGATGTAATAGCCCCAGGAAGAGACGGCATTCCAGCCAGCAAAGGCGTCAGGATAATCCACATAGCGGCGCGGCATGCCCTGAAGACCGAGGAAGTGCTGCGGCATGAACACAAGGTTCACCCCAACAAACATTACCCAGAAATGCAGGTTGCCCAGCTTTTCGGAATACATCACCCCGAACATTTTCGGGAACCAGTAGTACCAGCCCGCAAAGATGGCAAAGACCGCACCAAGTGACAGCACATAATGGAAGTGAGCAACCACATAATAGGTGTCATGCAATGCCCGGTCGAGGCCCGCATTGGCCAGCTGCACCCCGGTCACCCCACCGACGGTGAAGAGGAAGATGAAGCCGATAGCCCACAACATTGGTGTGCGGAAGGACAGAGACCCGCCCCACATGGTGGCAATCCAGGAGAAAATCTTCACCCCTGTTGGCACCGCAATCACCATTGTGGCGAACAGGAAGTAGGCTTGGGTATCCACATCCAGACCCACGGTATACATGTGGTGCGCCCAAACGATGAAGCCGACGACACCAATGGCCACCATGGCGTAAGCCATACCCAGATAGCCAAAGATCGGCTTGCGGGAGAAGGTGGAAATGATGTGCGAGATGATGCCAAAGCCCGGCAAGATGAGAATATACACTTCCGGATGACCAAAGAACCAGAAGAGGTGCTGATACAGGATCGGGTCACCGCCACCGGCTGGTGTAAAGAAGGTGGTGCCGAAGTTACGGTCAGTCAGCAGCATGGTGATGGCGCCAGCAAAGACCGGCAGGGACAACAGCAGCAAGAAGGCTGTGACCAGAACGGACCAGGCAAAGAGCGGCATCTTATGCAGGGTCATGCCCGGCGCACGCATGTTAAAGATGGTGGTGATGAAGTTGATTGCACCCAGAATGGATGCAGCACCAGAGACGTGCAAGGACAGGATCGCAAAATCCATTGCCGGACCGGGGTGGCCTTCAGGGCCGGAACCAGAGAGCGGCGGATAAGCTGTCCAACCACCACCGAAACCGGTGGAGCCTGACGGACCTTCCACAAAGAGTGAAATGATCAGCAACAGGAAGGATGGCGGCAACAACCAGAAGGAAATGTTGTTCATGCGCGGGAAGGCCATATCAGGCGCCCCGATCATGATGGGCACAAACCAGTTGCCAAAACCACCAATCAGGGCAGGCATCACCATGAAGAAGATCATGATCAGGCCGTGGCCGGTGGTGAACACATTGAACATGTGCGGATTGGAGAAGAATTGCATGCCCGGTTCGTGCAATTCAAGACGAATACCACCAGACAAGGCGCCACCGATGATCCCTGCGATAATCGCAAAGATCAGATACATGGTGCCGATATCTTTGTGGTTGGTAGAATAGACCCAGCGCTTCCAGCCTGTTGGCGTATGGTGCGCATCATGGGCAGCAGATGAAGACATTACGAAAAGCTCCCTTTCCTGGCGCGCCTATTGCGCTGCTACCTGTAGTTTGGATTTAAGTTCGAGAGAGGCAGTAAGGGCCTTGTTGGCTTCTTCTACATCATCTGCTGCGGCTGCAAGCCAGGCATCATATTGCTCTTGGCTGACGACGCGCACTGCCAAAGGCATGAAGGCGTGGTCCTTGCCGCACAATTCCGAGCACTGGCCGTAATACATGCCTTCGCGATCGGCCTTGAACCAGCTTTCGTTCAGGCGACCCGGGATAGCATCCATTTTCACGCCAAAGGCTGGCACGGCATAGGCATGAATCACATCAGCCGAAGTGATCTGCAGGCGCACAATCTTGCCAACCGGCACGACCATTTCGTTGTCGACGGCCAGAAGACGTGGCTCCTTGTTTCCTTGCTCGGCGATTTCCTCATCGCTGAGCATGATGGAATCAAAGGAGACATCAGGATTGTCGGGATATTCATAGCCCCAGTACCACTGATAGCCCGTCACCTTGATGGTCAGATCCGCGCTTGGAATTTCCATCTGCTTGTAAAGCAGGCGGAAGCTTGGCACAGCCAGAACCAGCAAAATGAGAATGGGGACAACGGTCCAGACAATCTCGATCATCGTATTATGCGATGTCTTGGATGGAACCGGATTGGCCTTGGCATTGAACTTGAAGACAACCATGGCCAACAAGATAGCCACGAACACAACAATGACACCGATAATCCAGAATGTGAAATTCCCAAACCAGTGAATGTCATCCATCACTGTGCTTGCGCTTTCCTGCAACCCAAGGCCCCAGGCCGTGGGCTGAGAAGCCTGCGCAATTGTGGGAAGGATGCCGGCACCAATAAACGCCAGCAGCGGAGCTGCCAACTGCGCTGGTCCCCGCAAGATCGTTTCAAATAGACGTTTGCCGATAGACACGTCCTCGCTCCTCCTACTTTCTTCGCCCCTCTTGCGAAGACATCTGCTTTGGTCCAGTTGGCAGCCTTGCATCTGGGCAAAGCCTTCAAAGGCAGGTCCGCGATGCGGACCATATGGGGCTCTGCCCCTTTGCCTTTAGCCATGGTCCTTGCAGACCTTGTCAGATCCTGTCTCGCTCGGCCCTTTGGGTATTTGCATTCCCGCATGAGGCGAAAATGCAGATGAGCCGGTCACCTGCTCTTTCAGGGATTGTTGTGGTCACATCCCTTTGTTTTGGTCAGGCAAAATTGATTCAGATCAAATCCCTCTTATTCAGGCATATGCGACAGCCTGTCGCAACCGTTTCCTATTGGACCTTAGTGCGACATTTTATCCCACTTTACATAAAAAGTGGCCTATTTCCACGATTTTTGCATTAGGGATAGTTCGTACTTATCACCATCATTGATATTTTTCCCCAATGTTTTGTTGCCACATTTGCCAAGTATGTCTGTGAGAAAGTGCTTTAAAGCGACACAGACCATGCGAATCAGGCAAATAGGTTTTGTGTCTTTACAAGTGAAAGAGATCATGGTGACTGGCCAGATGATGAATTGCGATCCTGCGGCAGATATGAAAGCCGCCAACATTATGTGCCCCTCGTCCCGCAGTCGTGCCAGCTCGGCCGCTGTGAAGTGGCTGGTGGCTGCCTTGGCGCTGTTTGGCGCAGTCCTTGCTCCAAGCCTCTTTGATCAATCCCGGGCAATGGCGCAAGGGGCTGTTCGCTCTGTTCATGGCGAATGGGAAATCCGCTGCGACACCCCTCCTGGTGCCCGTTCCGAACAATGCGCGCTGATGCAATATGTCACTGCTGCTGATCGGGACAATGTTGGCCTGACGGTAATTGTGCTTAAAACTGCCGACAAGACCGCCCGTATTTTGCGCGTCCTCACCCCTCTTGGCGTCTTGCTGCCCCATGGTCTGGGCCTGCGGGTTGATGAGACCGATGTAGGCCGCGCCGGCTTCATTCGCTGCCTGCCGCAAGGTTGCATTGCCGAAATCATTATGGATGAAAAGCTGATCAATCTGCTGACGACAGGGAAATTTGCCACCTTCATCGTCTTCCAGACACCGGAAGAAGGCATTGGCATTCCCATTCCTCTGGAAGGCTTTAAAGCAGGCTTTGCGCAGCTGAAATAATGCGCTGACGCTTTCAGATATTTCTAAAACAAAGCCCCGCAAGACAGCATCTTGCGGGGCTTTGTTATTTTCAGGTTTTCGCTGACTGTTCCCTAACAGGGGCTGTGAGCCTTAATGGACCAGATGAATGCCCTTATCGGGCTGGGTCTGGCCTTTATAGGAGCCGCGCCCCTCATCCTCTGCCTGCGGGCGGGAGGATTGGCAGCCACAGCCTGAGCCGTGGGCCTGTGCCCCCCGCGCGCCCATAGAGCATGCCCCTTGCGGGCTGCTTTGGGCAGCAAGAGATTGCTTGAGCGCTTCAATTTCTGCCGTGGTCCAATGCTGGGCGACATTTTCAACCCCGCCCGGCATATGGCCCATAAGCGCCATGATCTTTTGTGCTTCTTCCTCGCTTGGAAAGGCCCCAAATTCAGCAAGACTGTCACCATTTGCCAGCATTGGCGTTAGCGTCAGCACCTTTTCGTCGGTTGCCCATGAGGGGCGCTGCATTTCAAAAAAGGCAATATCTCTAAAAGGCGTTCGCTCGATTTTGCGTTTGAATGTCAAGCCCCGGCTCGTCTGGGTCAGACATTGACTGGCAAGATCAATGCGGGTTTCCCGCGCTTCCCCTGCAAGGGCCGAGAGGAAAAAGGATAGCCCGCCAAGCCCTGCGGCGATGCCGATAATGCCATAGGGGATCAGCACCCATGAAAAATGGTTCCAGCCGGGCGCGATGAGCAAATAATAAGGTAGCGAGAGAAGAACCGCACCAAAAACCCCAATCATGACCCGTACGGGCAAGGGATAATGGTTGCGAAATGCCAGCGGGTCCGTTTTTACCTTGGTGCCATTTCCACAACAGGACATGATGCATCCTTTCTCTTCTTGCCTTGCTTTGCCGTCTCAAACTCTCTGTTATCAACCAACAGGCATTAGGGGATAACAATCAGATATGGTCCGGCTCGCCCTGTTGCAAGCGCTCTTTGATACGCTTTGCGATATCGTCCGCTTCTTGCGCACTTGAAAATTGGGCAAGTTTCATCATGGCACGGCCATTGCTATCTTTCAATTCCAGCATGATCGCAGGCTGAGCTGCGGGCTCCCCGCCGCCCATCTCCACGGTCGTCATATCGGCAATTTTCAAAAAAGGCAGCGTGAAGGGGCGTGAGCGACCAAAGAGCGAGGCGGTACGCTGATGAACCTCGGCCTTGGCAAAATCGATTTCCGTCTCCCGCGACCATCCCATTATAGACTGCGACAGGCCCGCATAGGCCAGCCCAAGGGAGATGAAAGCAACTGCCATGGCCAAAACCAGCAGCCAATTGCTATCGCCTTCCCAGCGTGGCCCCAGCAAAAGCCCCAAGGCAACAACGAGCAATATACTGCCAATCACGGCTTTCCGCATCCGTGTTGCAGAATTGAGGTGATCGCGCACCGTGACTGTCTCGCCCGATTGCGCTTTTTGTTCTTGTTTTTCTTTGCTCATTGAAAGGCTCGCACTGTCTTATCGCTTATACTCTTTTGCCGGATCTATAGCATGGCCTGTTCGCGCCTCGTTCAGGCAGCAAGGAACAGGCATTTATAAATCACCCAGCCAGTATAAAGAGCGATCATGGAGAGGCCACAAAAAACCGCAAAGGATCCCAGATCTTTGGCCTGACGGGCAAATTCGGCAAATTCCATGGTCAGGTGATCGACCAGCACTTCAATTGCCGTATTAAGCGCCTCCAATCCCAGAATGAGCAGAAAGAAAAAGACCAGCAGGGCAAAATCCACCATCTCGGCCCCAAGACCTGCATAGAGAAGGACAAGGCAGAGAAAGAAGAAAACCTCGACTTGCGCGGCTGTTTCCTTCATCAAACGCTTAAGACCGCCAAGGGAATAGGCCGTTGCATTGATGGTATGGCGAATATGCTTCATTGCAGATCAGTCCTTGTCCTAATCTTTCGGGGCACATCTATTTGCGCTTTAGGGGCTAGCAAGGGAAGATGACAGGCAAAAGTCATGACGATATAAAGACCGGCATAACCTTTCGATCTGTCTAGCCACCGGTGCGACCAAACAGGCGCTCGATATCGGATAATTTCAGCTCCACATAAGTTGGCCGACCATGGTTGCATTGGCCGGAATGGGGCGTTGCCTCCATATCACGCAGCAGGGCATCCATTTCTTCCGCCCGCATACGGCGGCCGGAGCGGACGGAGCCGTGACAGGCCATGGTGGCGGCGACATGATGGATTTTTTCCTCAACCCGGCTGGCCTTGTCCCATTCGGCCAGATCGTCGGCCAGATCACGCACCAGCTGGTCAAGATTGGGTTTGCCCAAAATGGCAGGGGTTTCACGCACCGCCACGGCACCGGGGCCAAACGCATCAAGGCTCAGGCCAAGGGCCTGCAACTCTTCCTTGGCGTCTTCCAGTCGGGCAACGTCGTCTTCTTCCAGCTCGACAATATGGGGGATGAGCAATCCCTGCCGCGCAATGCCTTTTTCTGCAATGGCGGCTTTCAGTCGTTCATAAACCAGCCGCTCATGGGCGGCATGCTGATCGACAATCACCAGCCCGTCTTCGGTTTGGGCTATGATGTAATTTTCGTGGATTTGTGCTCTGGCTGCACCCAAGGGGCGGGAGACCTTTTCGGGATCGAGCGGCATTTGTCCGGCGCGCCCAGCGGCGCTGGGCATAGAGACATCGGCCATGCGACCCTGTTGCTCTCCTCCATAGCCCTGCGGGGTTGACGGGTGCGGAGCAGAGGGCTGAAGAGGATCAAAGCTTGATGCCTGCTCTCTTGCTTCCACCGGCTCGGCGGCATGGTCCCCTGTGTCAGATTGAGGGTGATAGACAGAACTGCGCCAGTCCCAATCAAGATTTGAGCTTGCCTGAGAAGATGGATGGGCAGGTGAATGGGCAGATGGATAGGATGGTGCGTGACTTGCAGACAGTCCTGCTCCTCCAGTGGCAGCAGGTCCGATACCTCGGGCAATGTCGGTTGCCCTCATCCCGTCGGGGCGCAGAGCTGCCAAGGTATGGTCGCCGCCGGTTGAAGTGGCCCTGTGGCCTGCCTCACCAAGGGCGCGACGGATCGCCCCCACCACAAGGCCGCGCACATGTTGCGGGTCGCGAAAGCGCACATCCGCCTTTGTGGGGTGGACATTGACATCCACCTCATGGGGGTCCAGATCAATGAACAGCACCACACACGGATAACGGCCTCCGGCGAGAAAATCCACATAGGCCCCGCGAATGGCGCCCATAATGGTCTTGTCCTTGACCGGCCTGCCATTGACAAAGACAAATTGCTGCAAGCTGTTGGCGCGATTCAAAGTGGGCAGGCCTGCAAAGCCGGTCAGCCGCACGGCATCGCGTATCGCATCAAGCTCTACCGCATTTTCGCGAAAGGCCTTGCCCATCACCTGCCCCATACGCATCAGGTGGGCGTCCGAACCGGTGCAGGCAGCATAATCAAGGCGGGAGCGATCCTCCCCCGTGACCACAAAGCGGACGGAAGGGTGCGCCAGAGCCATGCGCTTGATCACATCGGAAATGGCGGCATTTTCTGCCCTGTCACTTTTAAGGAATTTAAGACGGGCGGGGGTTGAGAAAAAGAGGCCTTCCACCTCCATCCGCGTACCGATATTCAGCGCCGCTGGCTTGGTTTCGCCTGTCATCCCCCCTTCCACGGCGATTTGCCAGGCATGGGGTTCATCTTCATGGCGGGTGGTGATGGTCAATTTGGCGATGGAGCCGATGGAGGGCAAAGCCTCACCGCGAAAGCCCAGATGGCGGATATCCATCAGATCATCGGGATCAAGTTTGGAGGTACAATGACGCTGCACCGCAAGGGCAAGATCATCGTGGCTCATGCCGCAGCCATCATCGCTGACACGGATCAGGTTCTTGCCGCCCCCAGCCGTGATGACCTCGATACGCTTGGCGCCCGCATCAATGGCATTTTCAACCAGCTCCTTGACCACAGAGGCCGGACGCTCCACCACCTCGCCCGCTGCAATCTTGTTGATGGTTGCATCATCAAGCTGGCGGATGATTGTTGAGGCTTCCGCCTGATTGCTGTGGCTGCTTTGGGACATTGAATTAAGCGCGATCCTCAATGGCTGGTGGGGAATCAGTTTCTCTCCCCAAACTCGGTCTTCATTTTTAGCCTATCTTAAGGCCCAATGGGAATGGGGCAGAAGATTTTCACATTCTCCTCTTGCGCCTCGTACTATCCTTGCTTACGGCTCTCAAAGCTCCATTGCTAATCAGGTGAGATTTGTGAGATAGATTTATTTTCAGTAAGCCTATGCATAGGGATCCAGATATCATGAGGCATTTGAGATGATGGACTTACCTCTACTGGCCCTGACTTTACTCACCTTTTTTATCGCCGGTCTCGTCAAGGGCGTTGTCGGGCTCGGCCTTCCCACCGTGGCAGTGGGGCTGATTGCCCTTTTTTATGATCTACCCACGGCGATGATCCTGTTTTTGGCGCCCGCCTTTGTCACCAATATCTGGCAGGCTGCCTATGGCGGACATGGGCGGGTTCTTTTGCGCCGCCTTTGGGTTTTTCTGATGCTTGTTATCGCTTTTGTTTTTGTTGGCGCGCAGGCATTGGTGCAAATTGATCTTGATGCCCTTACTGCTATTTTAGGCTTTAGCCTGTGTGTCTATGCCGTGCTTAGCCTGATTGGGTTGCAGCTTTCCTTTGCCCCACATCAGGAAAGCTGGGCGGGGCCGCTGATGGGAGCGCTTAATGGCACCCTTACCGGCATGACCGGTTCTTTTGCCGTACCGGGCATTATGTATTTGCAGGCCCTTGGCCTTAAGCGTGATGAGCTTATTCAGGCCATGGGGCTTTTATTTTGCCTCTCCACCCTTGCTCTTGGTCTTGCCTTGGGGCGTCACAATTTTATCGACGGGGAGCGAGGGCTTTATTCAGTTCTGGCCATTGCCCCCGCCCTGTTGGGCATGCGGCTTGGGCAATCGGTCAGAGCGGGATTGTCAGAGGCCCTGTTTCGCCGCCTCTTCTTCATCGCCATCCTTATTCTGGGGCTGTTTATTCTCGCCCGTGCGCTTCTTTTCTAGGTCTTAAATTGGGCATCACTCCCGCCTGTCTTTGAAAAATTCAACAAGCAGGCGGGCGCATTCCTTTTCGTGAAAGCCGGAATAGACCTCTGGCGCATGATGACAGATGGGCTGGTGATAGAGGCACGGGCCATTCTCTACCGCGCCGCCTTTAACATCACCCGCGCCAAAATAAAGCCGCCTGATACGCGCAAAGGAAATGGCCGCGGCACACATGGGGCATGGCTCAAGGGTTACATAGAGATCGCAATCGGGAAGACGCTGGCTCCCTAGCTGGTCGCAGGCTTGCCGGATGACCAGAATTTCTGCATGCGCAGTGGGGTCATTGAGCTCAATGGTGCGGTTACCAGCCCGGGCGATCACCGCTCCATCCTTCACGAGGACAGCGCCGATGGGCACTTCGCCCCGCTCTTGGGCCGCCTTAGCCTCAAAAAGGGCCTGCTCCATGAAGCTTTGGCCGTCCTTTTTTGCATATCTGTTATGCATTGCGGGCTGTATCTCTCTTTTCTTCTCGCCTTTTCTGTCTGTCTTTGCTAAAGGCTTTCGCCATGGAACGCAAATCTGCTCAGAAAGGACGCCGTTCTGCCGACGCGAGGTCGCCAGAGGGTTCCGAAAACGCGCGCCGCGATGGCGCCCGGAAATTCACATCAGGCAACCGCGATGCTGCGGGCAAGTCTGGCAAAGATGGTTTTAAAAAAGGCGGTTTCAAAGCCAAATCCTTTAAAGGGGATGGCCGGAAATCTGGCCCGGGACGCGATCGGCGTGATGATGATCGCCCGCGCCGGGATAGGGACGACCGCCCGCGCCGCGATAAAGCAGGCGCAGATGGCTGGAGCCCGCGCAGTGACGCGCGCAAGCCGAACCGCGAAGAACACGAAGTGACGCGCGGCGAGCGCAGCCAGCGCGGTGATTTCAAAAAAGACAGAAAATTCTCCGATAGAGACCGTGGCCCGCGCAGGGACCGCGATGATCGCCCACGCCGTGACAGAGATGATCGTGGTTTTGGCAGCAAAAAGTCTTTTGACAAGCGCTCTTATGACAAGTCGTCTGATAAGGGCGGCTCTCGCAAACACTTTGACAAACGCAATCCCGGCCCGAACCGTATTGAAGCCTCGGACAGTCCAAAACCCAAAGGCCCAAGCTATACACCGCCAACCCGTGCGCTTGACCAAGGCGAACGGATTGCCAAGATCATGGCCCGTTCCGGTCTTTGCTCACGCCGTGACGCAGAAGACTGGATCAAAGCAGGCCGGGTGCAGCTCAATGGCGCTGTTCTTGAAAGCCCTGCGGTCAATGTGAAACCCAATGACAAGGTGCTGGTGGATGGCAATCCCCTGCCAACGCGGGAGCGGACACGCCTGTGGCTTTATCATAAGCCGCGCGGTCTTGTGACCACCACCTCCGATCCTGAGGGCCGCTCAACCGTCTTTGAAAAGCTGCCGGAAGGTCTGCCCCGTGTGATCACGGTTGGCCGCCTTGATATCAATACCGAAGGCTTGCTGCTACTCACCAATGATGGTGGTCTGGCGCGGGTTCTGGAATTGCCCTCCACTGGCTGGCTGCGCCGGTATCGCGTGCGTGCTTACGGCAAGGTCACACAGGCCCAGCTTGACACCCTTTCCGAAGGCATTGCCCTTGAAGGGGTCTTTTATGGGGCGATTGACGCGCAGCTTGAGCGCGAGGTTGGCGACAATGTCTGGATCACCGTTGCCTTGCGCGAGGGGAAAAACCGCGAAGTGAAGAAGGTTCTGGGCCATCTTGGCCTTGATGTGAACCGCCTGATCCGCGTCTCCTATGGTCCTTTCCAGCTTCTCGATCTGGAAGAAGGCAAGGTCAATGAAGTGCGCGGCCGCGTGCTGCGTGATCAGCTTGGCGAACGTCTGGTTAGCGAATCTGGTGCCGATTTCGATGCGCCGATCCTTACCGAAATGCCCAAAGAAGACCCCAAGGCCAAGGAAAAGAAAGAGCGCAAAGGCTCTTCCGGTGGTGCCAAGGGGGGCTATTTGTCCGCCAAGGAAGGCGCCCGCGTTATGGCGCGCGACAATGACAGCAAGGGCGGCAATCGCGGTGGCCGGGATGATCGCCCAAACCGTGGTGATCGCGATGATCGGGGCGGTCGCGGTGATCGGGGCAATCGCTTTTCCGACAATCCGCGCTTTGCCGAAACGCCAGAGCGTAAGCCTTTTGATCCAACCGCTCCACGCCGGACGAACTATACATTCCGCGAGGATGGGGCCGATGGCAAGAAGGTTGAGGGCCGCAAGACCCGCCGTGTTGGCGGCAAGCCGGTAAAAGCCGATTTGCTGGATCCCAATGCGCGCCTTGAAGGTAAAATGCGTAAAGGTGGCAAGGGTGCCTCCGGCGCATCGCGCAGCACCGCTGCTGGCAAAGGCCGCGGCAAGGGCTATCAGGCGAGCCTGCGGGACGGGGACAATCGCGGCAATCGCGGCGGTGACCGCCCGTTTCGCAAGCCCCATCGCGGACGCGACAGCTAAGGTGAAGAGAGGGGTTCCCTCTTTTTATCCGGCAAATCCCATACTCAATCAGGCGCTGACTTCCTGCGCCTGATTTCCTCTTATAGGCAGGCTTTAAGGCCCGCACTCATCTAAACTGATCAGCCTGTCTGATCCGGCTTTGGGGGCAGTCTCATGCGCATTGTTGGTGGTCGTTTTAAGGGCAAGGCCTTGGCCTCTCCCAAATCCAACCAGATCCGCCCCACCACGGACAGGGTTCGCGAAACCTTGTTCAATATCCTTGCCCATGGCTATGACCATGTGGTGCAGGATGCACGGGTACTGGATTTGTTTGCCGGCACCGGTGCATTGGGCTGTGAGGCCTTATCGCGCGGAGCGGCCAGTGCTCTGTTTGTGGAAGAAGGGATTGAGGGACGCGGGCTTATTCGCAGCAATATGGAAGTGCTGGGCCTTAATGGTGTTGCCAAAATTTTCCGCCGCGACGCCACCAAATTGGGCGCTGTGGGCAGTATGGAGCCTTTTAATCTGATCTTTCTTGACCCCCCTTATGCAAAGGGGCTGGGCGAGCGGGCGCTGACCAGCGCTGTTGCAGGCGGGTGGCTCTGCGACCAAGCTCTTGTCATCTGGGAAGAGAAAGCCAATGTGAGCCTTGAAATACCCCAAGGCTTTACTGAGCTTGACTGCCGCAGCTTTGGTGACAGCAAACTGACCTTTCTGCGCTTTGAGGGCTAAATCCCGCTTCCCGTTTGATTTAAGGCCAAGACAGCAGAACTGGACCCTTGCCAAAATGGGGCTAAAGGGAGAGTCGCCATGCCTGCTGCCACCAACAAAGCTGATCTTATCGCCGTCACTTTGAAAGACTTTGATCGTCTTTCAGCTCTTCTTGGAGATCTGACACCGGAGCTTGTCCACTGGCAGCCGGAGGAAGAGGATGGGATATCCATCAAGGATCTGATCGCCCATCGCACCCATTGGCTGGGCTTGTTCTTTGTCTGGTATGAGGGCGGTCTTGCCGGCAAAGAGGTTGCCACGCCCGCACCGGGTTACAAATGGAATCAGCTCAAAGCCTATAACGCGATGATCCGTGAGCAGATGCAGCCTCTTGGCTGGGAACAGATCCTTGCCGATTTTAAAAAGGCGCATCTTAAGCTTCTGGATTTTCTTCAAAAGAGCGAGGATGAGCATCTTTATACCAAGAAGCTCTATCCATGGATGAATAATTGGACCCTTGGTCGTTGGGCAGAGGCCAGTGGGGCCAGCCATTATCGCTCTGCTGCCAAATATATTCGCAAGATCAAACGCGATTATAAAAAGCTGCAAGACTAGATGCGCGTCTTTTCTCAGGCCTCTTTCTTTTCACCTCTCCCAAAGACTTGTTTGACGTAAACGTCAAAGCAAGCTAGATTTTTTAGTCATATCAGCCAGCAATGTTGCAATGGCCGGGGAGAGAGACATGCAGTTTGCGCTTAGTGAAGAACAGGAAATGATCCGCGATGTGGCCGCCAAGCTGGCCGCAGACCGGCTGGAGCCGCTGGCTGAAAAGCTGGATCAGGGCGAGGGCCGCGCGGAATTTCTCAATAATCTGAAGGAAATGGCCCAAAACGGGTTTATGGGCCTGAATGTCTCGGCCGATTATGGTGGCACCGAAGCGGGCACCACCAGCTTCTCTCTTGCCATCACCGAACTGGCGCGCGCTTGCGCTTCAACGGCTGTGACAACCTCGGTCACCAATATGGTGGCAGAAGTGATTCAGGCCGTTGGCAATGAAGAACAAAAGCAGGCTTATCTGCCTCCCCTTTGCGATGGCACCTATGCTGCCGGCGGCTTTTGCCTTACCGAAAATGGTGCAGGGTCTGATCCTGCTGGCATGAAAACAAGTGCTGTGAAGGACGGGGATGATTATATCCTCAATGGCTCCAAGCTCTATATCACGTCGGCAGAATTTGCGGGCGTCTTTGTTGTCTGGGCGGTGACTGATAAGGAAGCCAAAAAGGGCAAGGGCATTTCCTGTTTTCTGGTGCCTCACGATGCACCGGGGCTGGTGATCGGCAAGGCTGAAAAGAAAATGGGCCAGCATGGCTCTGCCACCAATGAAGTGCATTTTGAAAATTGCCGTGTTCCCGCCTCGGCCATGATGGGCAAGGAAAATGACGGCTTCCGCATTGCGGTGGGCGAGCTTGCGGGGGGCCGCATCGGCATTGGCTCCCTTGCTTTGGGAATTGGTCTTGAAGCCATGCACCGGGCCAAGGCCTATATTATGGAGCGCGAGCAATTTGGCACCAAGCTGGGCAATATGCAGGGCCTGCAATGGATGATTGCTGATGTGGAAACTGAGCTGGAAGCGGCGCGCCTTCTTCTCATGCAAGCGGCTTGGCTCAAGGATGAAGGCAAGCCCTTTGCAAAGGCCGCCTCCATGGCCAAGCTTTTTGCAACAGAAGCTGCGCAAAAAGCCACCTATACCGCGCTACAATTGCATGGCGGGGCAGGCTATATCAAGGAATATCCCCTTGAGCGCTATGCACGCGATGCCCGCATCACCACCATTTATGAGGGAACGTCCGAGGTTCAGCGCCTGATCATTGCGCGCGAAACCCTTGCGGCTTACCGATAGGCATATTTAAGCGAGGTGGGGCATCCCCACCTCATCCACCGGCATGATTGATCCTGTTATGCCGTTCACCCAATCGCCTTCAACCACTTTTACCAATCACTAAAAACCATCTTGCGTTTGTTTTTTTACGAACAAAAGTTTCATGCTTGATCCCAATCAAAGCGACAGGGTGTGTCATTTGGTCATATAGAGACGAAGACCAGTCTTGAAACCATGCGGGATGGACTAACTGGAAATACCGGGCAAAGGCCTAAAAAGGCTTGTTTCTGTGCCTGGCACTGTTAGCAGACCTATAGGGAAGGAAGCCAGACAATGGCAATCAAAGATATTGTAACCTTGCTTGATATCGAAACAGATCTGACCACCGCTCCGGTGCAGATCGCCAACGAGATTGCTGAAAAGCTTGATGCCCATATTACCGGCATCGCGCCGTTGATTGAGCCGGTTGTGCCTGCCTTGATGGTTCAGCCTGTGCCCGATCAATATATCACAGACGCTCGCAATCGTGCGGACGACAAGGCACATTCCGCTCTTGAGCGCTTTGCCGAATATGCAGACCGGGTTGGCACACGCTTTGAAACCCGCCTGATGGATGTCACTCCGGGCGCTCTTGAAACTTTCGTCAATCACACACGCATGTGCGACCTGATCGTTGTGGGACAGAATAACCCCGACCGCCCAGAGCCACTGCGCACCGATCTGATTGAAGCTGCCCTGTTTGATTCCGGCCGTCCGATCATGCTGGTGCCTTATGTTGGCGCTGAAGCTTTCTCTGCCAAGAAAGTGATGGTGGCTTGGGATGGTTCCAAAACAGCTGCCCGCGCTATTCATGCTGCAATGCCAATTCTGGAGTTGGCTGAAGAAGTGCAGGTTGTGATGGTTGAAGCCAAGAAGCTGCATCTGCCAGGTGACCCGGGTGCCGATCTTGCTGTTTATCTCTCTCGCCATGGCGTGAAAGTCTCTGTTGAGAAGATCCCAGCTCCATCTTCAGGCACTGCTGATGCCCTGCTCAACCATATCTCTGACAATGGCATTGATCTGGTTATCATGGGTGGTTACGGCCATAGCCGCGTTCGCGAATTTATCCTTGGTGGCGCCACCCGCGGCATGCTGCAAGCCATGACCGTGCCTTGCATTATGGCTCACTAAAGGCAGTCTTTTTCTGCCCGACTGGATTGGCTCTCCAATCCAGCGACCAGGATATAAAACGGGGCCTGAAATTCAGGCTCCGTTTTCTTTTATCGGTTGCTATGCCCTCACCCATAAAATGAGCAGCGGGCTACAAACAAAAAACCCTTTCGCATGGCCTGTCACGCGGAAGGGTTATCTTTTGGGGGCTGAAGCCGCTTGCCTTAAGCTGCTTTGACCTTTTCGAGGAAGGAGGAGATTTCCTGACGCAGGCTGCCCATGTGGTTGACCAGATCATCAGAGGCCGTTTGAACATTGCCAGCAGACAGGCTGGTCTGGTTCACAGCGTCAGACACATTGGACATATTAGACGCAACATTTTGAGTTCCACCCGCTGCCAATTGCGCATTGGTTGAAATCTCGCTCGTTGCCGATCCCTGCTGGGTCACAGCAGTTGCGATCGCCGTCGTGTAATCATCCACCTTGGTCATAATACCTGCAATTTCCTCAATCGCGCCCACCGCCTCGTTGGTAGAGGTCTGAACGGCGGAAATCTGGCGATCAATCTCTTCTGTTGCCTTGGAGGTCTGGTTGGCCAGCTCTTTCACTTCAGAGGCAACAACGGCGAAGCCTTTGCCCATCTCGCCCGCACGAGCGGCCTCAATCGTGGCATTCAGAGCAAGCAGGTTGGTTTGTTCGGCGATATCCTGAATAAGGGTCATCACCTTGCCAATTGACTGCACTGCAAGGTCAAGCGACTGCACCTTGGTTGTGGTTGTATCTGCCATGTCACTGGCTTTAGAGATAATACCGCGTGCGTCATCAACTTGCCGATGAATTTCACCAACGGAGGAAGACAATTCTTCTGTGGCTGCTGCGATGGAATGCACATTGCTTGAGGCTTCTTCCGATGCGCCAGACGCATTGGTCGCCTGCTCCAAAGTCGTCCCTGCCATCGAGCTGAGTTCCGTTGCGCTTTTGCCCAAAATGGCTGTATTTTCATCTACCATTTTCAGTACGGATTGAACGTCCTTATCAAAGGATCGAATCAGCTGATCGACATAATCATTGCGCTTTTGACGCTCACTGGTTTCTTCATTCATGCGCTCCTGCAAGACTTTCTGCTCACGCACATTATCGCGGAAAACCACCACTGAGCGTGCAACCTGCCCCAGCTCATCTGACTGTTCGGCGACATCGAAGCTTGCCGATGTATCACCTGCTGCAAGGCGCTTGGCATCTGCGACAAGGCTGCCGACAGAACGCTTCATACCACGAATGACAATGAAGGCGATGCCAACCGAGACGATGATGGCAGTAAGCCCAATGGCAAGAGCTACAATCATTTGATTGAAAGCCATGTCTTCAGTCATTTGTGCCTGACGGAGGATTTCTTGCGCAAAGGTATCTTCAATCACTTTAAGGCGATTAATCCGCTGGGTGGCCAGATCAAACCATTTTGGCCCTTCATATCCTTCCAGCGATCCACCAAACGGATTGGCGTAGGCAATTTTGCGCCATTCCTTAATTGTACCGAAAATTGGCTCGGCAAAGATCTTGTCCATTTGGGACACGAGCTCGATCGGCGCTCGCTTGCGGGCAGTGCCAAACAAGGTTTCCTGCTGGGCAGCCAGACTGACCAGCTTCATATAGACAACCTGATTAAACTCACCAGCACCAAAGCCGCCGCCCCCCATGGCCCGCTCAATACCGGCCTTTTCCTTGCCCCACAAGACAGAGGTATAGTTCTTGATAGCATTGGCTGTTGCCGCATCATTTGAGACATTCTCAAGATTATCGATGGAGTGCAGAAGGCTTGAAATGGTTGAGGTATAATATTTGGCCATTTGCGGCACGGTGTAGCTCAGAGACGAAATTTCTCCGCGCTTTGATGCCAGTTTGCCAAGATTATCTTGTGCTTTTTCGAGGCGAGAGAGAAATTCCTCACCCGCGCGGTCTCTATCCAGATTCGCAATTGCAGTTTCCAGCTTGGAAATTGCCCCGTCGCTGTCTTTTCTTTGCACAGGAAGGGTTGTCACCATCTTGAGGCCTTTGGAGCCGATAAAGACAGCGGACTGGCCGCGTTCCTTTTGCAATTCATGCACAACAGCACTGATAGAGGGCGCCACATCCAGCATATGCTTTACGGTTTTGGCTTCGTCCAACCGGTTTGATGTTCCGGCCACATCGGTTGCGATGAAATAGGACATCGGAACAAGAACGGCCAGAAAGACGGCCATGATTTTCTGAGTGATTGATAACTGCATTCTACTTCCACCACGTTACCCCCTAGTCAATGCCAAATCAGGGGATAGTAAAATTACAAAACCTCGAAAACTACCTTGCTATGATAGGGTTAATGCCGATTTAATTTTCGCTTTATCTTAGACCAACTCCAGTTTTATACTTGTTTTCACGTATTTCCTAAAAATATATACGTGCTTTTACTATGGTTATTTATACTTTCAGTTTCTTGCAATATAACCAGCTGATTTAGGGGTATTTTTGGAGCCGAACACCGCAGAAACCCCGATTAATTCCCTCAAGACTTGCTCTTTCCTACTGCCCTAAAGCCCCCGCATTGCATTTTCAGCATGCCAGCTATGCCAAATTAGCTGTGACAATATGGCTGGGGAGTGGGGCAATTTATACTTAAGTCAAAGCCAGTAGTGATAGCTTGCTTTACTGAAAAGTCGCAAAGGGGCCTTAAAGTGCCCTTCAGTGATTTGGCGATGCTCTCAAACGCATCTCCCGTTTAACTTAAGAATAGGCCCAATTTACCGAAAACGGGGCCTGAGAATAGGGCGCTGCTTTGGCTTTATCCATGCAGTGCAATCGAGGATAGGATGAGCAGTTACAATCTTGATGTCTTTTTCACGCCGAAAAATGTAGCCATTGTCGGTGCCAGTGCTCGCGAAGGCAGTGTTGGTAATATTCTCGTTCGCAATCTGATGGCCGGGCCCTATAAAGACAAACTCTTTTTGATCAATCCCAAGGGGGGCGTTGCTGAAGGCATTGAGATGCAGACCTCGGCCAAGGAGATTGAGGGCGATATTGATCTTGGCGTGATTGCAGTGGCTCCGCAATTTGTTGCTCAGGCAATTGACGATCTGGGCGAGAAAGGGGCACGGGGCGCGGTGGTCATCACCGCAGGCCTTGGCTCAGGCGAAGGCTCGATCTCGCAAGACTGCCTTGAAATTGCCGGCCGCTATGGCATGCGCATTGTTGGCCCCAATTGCGTGGGCGTGCTCTCACCACGCGCCGGGCTTAATGCCAGCTTCTGCCATCTTCCCGGACAATCAGGCGATCTGGCCCTTTTGTCCCAATCCGGTGCCATCGTCACTGCCGTAGTTGATTGGGCTGAAAAGCATCATATCGGTTTTTCCGGCCTTGTTTCTATGGGGGACAAAGCAGATGTCGATTTTGGCGATTTGATCGATCATTTCGCTATGGATCCCCATACCCGCGCCATTTTGCTTTATATTGAAAGCATCAAGGACGCCCGCAAATTCATGTCCTCAGCTCGGGCTGCTGCCCGGGTCAAGCCTGTGGTTTTGATCAAATCCGGACGTCATGCTGATGGCGCACGCGCTGCTGCCTCCCATACTGGCGCTCTTGCGGGAGAAGATGCCGTTTATGACGCAGCCTTTGAACGGGCAGGCCTTTTGCGCGTGTTTGATCTTGATGAATTTTTCGATGCGGTTGAGACCCTCACCCATGTGCGCAAGCTCAAAGGCCCCAAACTCTCCATCATTACCAATGGTGGCGGCGCAGGCGTGCTGGCCGTGGATGATCTGGTCGATCACAATGGCTCCCTTGCCACCTTGTCGGATGAGACCATTGCCGCCCTTGATGCTGTGTTGCCCTCAACCTGGTCTGGAGCCAATCCGGTCGACATCATCGGGGATGCGGGCGCAGAGCGCTATAAAGCTGCCCTGAATCTTGTGATGGATGACAAGAATAGCGATGCCGTTCTTGCCATGGCTTGCCCCACCGCCCTTGCCTCTACCGAGGATGCTGCAAAGGCTGTGGTTGAAGTGATGCAGGAGCGCAAGAAGTTGGGCAAACGCCGTCCTCCTATTTTTGCTGCATGGCTTGGTGGCAATGACAGCATTTCAGAGATTTTTGAAGAGGCCGGCATTCCCCATTATCCAACACCGGCTGATGCTATTCGCGGCTTTATGTATGTGGTCAAACATATGGAAGCCCAAAGAACCCTAATGCGGATGCCACCAGCAACACCTGAGACCTCCAAGCCAGATCTGGCCGCCGCCAGAGAGGTGGTTGAGACAGCTCTTGCCAAAGGCAAAAAATGGCTGAATGCGGTTGAAATCACCACTTTGCTCGAAGCCTATGATCTGCCCATTGCAGCGGCTCGCGCTGCCAGCACCCCAAAGGAAGCTGCCGAGCTTGCCAAGCCGTTTATCGAGCAATATGGCGCAGCGGTTATCAAGATTGACAGCCCGGACATTCAGCATAAATCCGATGTTGGGGGCGTGGTTCTTGATCTTAACAGCCCAGAGCATGTAGAGCGGGAAACCCGCGATGTAATGGAACGGACAGCGAAAGCCGTACCCGGTGCCGATATTCGCGGTGTTACCGTCCATCCCATGGTCAGAAAACCCCATGCGATTGAGCTTATTGGCGGCATGACGGTGGATAAATTGTTCGGCCCTGTCATGGTCTTTGGGCGCGGAGGCACTGCGGTTGAGGTCATTCGCGACAAGGCGCTGGCCCTGCCGCCGCTTGATATGCTGTCCGCTCGCGACATGATGGAGAAAACCCGCGTGAACCGCTTGCTTGCCGGCTACCGGAACCGTCCGGCCTCTGATCGAGATGCCATTGGGCTGATCATGGTCAAGTTGTCTCAAATTACCGCAGATTTCCCTGAGATTCAGGAAGTTGATTTCAACCCTATCCTTGCTGATCATACAGGCAGTGTGATTACCGATGCTCGCGTGCGTATTGCGCCAGCTGAAAAGGGACATCCGCACAAGCGCTTTGCTATTAAACCCTATCCTGCAGAATGGGAGCATGAGATTGCCCTGAAAGACGGTCGTGGCGTCATTGTTCGCCCTATCCGCCCGGAGGATGAAGAGCTTTACCCGCCTTTCTTTGAGCAGGTGACCGATGATGATTTGCGCCTGCGCTTCTTCTCTGCGGCGCGCTCTATGAATCATGCCTTTATCGCAAAACTGACCCAGCTTGATTATGCCCGTTCCATGGCCTTTATTGCCATTGAGAAAGAAAGCGGCAACATGCTTGGGGCTGTTCGCCTGCATGGCGATAACAACCATGATGATGGGGAATATGCCGTAATGGTGCGCTCTGATCTCAAAGGTCAAGGGCTTGGCTGGAAGCTGATGAAGCTGATTTTGCAATTTGCCGAGAAAGACGGGTTCCAGACCGTGACCGGTGAGGTGCTTCGCGGCAATCGCACCATGCGCTCCATGTGCGAAGCCTTGGGCTTTGAAGCCCACGTGGACCCGGATGATGAAGACCTGGTCCGCATGGTGTTTAAAGTGCCCAATATTTCAAAGAGAATCTGCGAAGCCAAGAAGGCCATCGAGGCCAAGTAAACGAAAACAGAGGTGATGCCTCTGCTTTGCTTCATGAGGCTTATAGGCGGCCTGCTCTTTACCAGAGCAGGCCTTTTTATTGCCTACTTTCCGATCAACTGAAGCTCTTGGCAGATAATGCAAGCTCAAAGAGGCCATAAACAAAAGAGTCTGTAGCTCGGGGGAGCCACAGACTCTTTTTCAGGAAAGAATGATAACCAATTGGGGGACCGCTTGTTCGGGGACGAATAGCGTTATGGTTACCCAGCTAAATGCGCCGCTTCACTTAACCTTGCTTGCCCTTTCCCTCAAACTTTTCTGGTCAAAAACCAATTACAATTGCTCTACCGTCACCACGGTAAAGGTATAAAGATCGCCGTCTTCATCCTTGATGGAGACATATTCACCCGGCTTAAAGCCATGTTGGCCAAAGCGATAGCCCGCTTCGTCATCATCATCGCCATCAATATCGTATGTGAAGGCCCAAGATCCGCCAGGTCGATGGATCAGATGACCATATTCATCATTCTCGCCCTGCCAGAAGCGATGGACTCGACATTGGTCGCGGTTCTTTTTCCACTCCGCAGCGTCAATATGTCCGGTTTCATCCAGAGGGGCTACAAATTCATACCCATGGGAGGCGCTACCATTTGGATAATCATGGTTGCGTGCCAGATTCAGCCTAATTTTTTTCATACCAGCCAAAGACATACCTGCCTCCTTACTCCTACTGTTAATTTTTCCTGTTCTGCCAGTGCCTTGGTCTCGTCTTTGGAGCAAAGCCTGGGGACGTAGCTGGAATATTCGGTCGCGAATGCACTCCTTGGCATGAACCTCACAGGATTATCCGGCCAGCCCAAAATGCTTGCAAGATTTAAGAATCACTTGCGCAAATATAAGAACTGTCTGAATAATTTTATTGTGCCAGAAGCAAGACATGCTACCTTGATCTCTATCAATGCCGGGGAGGCTTTTCGCCTCCACTATGACCAGGCCTTGAGGGAAGGACACAGACCAGACCATGGGTTCTATAAACCCCTATCGCAGTTCCGTATTGGCTGATGGCCAATCTGATCGGCTGGATGCATGTATCCAGCCGCCAGAAGGGTGTGTCTTGTCACAAGACCCTGTCTGTCATGAAGATGTCAAAGCCAGCACAGAAGGCACCACGATCCTCTCTTCTGATCCTCTTCCGGATCAACAGGCGATTTTTTCCTTTCTTTCCAAGCCGGAAGCCTATGGCATTGACGGGGCTGTTGAGCGCATCAATCTGGTTGATGCCATGCTCTATCTTGCGGGCGATCATGGTTATAAAATACGCCGTCACAAGCCGATTGGTCATAAAATCACTTTAAGCTGCGAAGAGCGGCGCATTCTGGCTGATGCAGAAATGCGCTTTGGAGCTCGGCACAGCCCGGAACTTTATTTTGGTTTGCGGCCCGTTTTGCAAAATGGAGACAAACTGCAAATTGGGCCAAGCCTTAGCGATATGGCCAGCTATAGCCCGCCGCCAGATGTCTATATTGTCGATTGGCTTATTGAGTTTGCACGCTTTGACTATCATCAGACTTTTGACAAGGTGACCGGGCTTGAAGACCTCTCATCCTCTCATTGTGCTGATCTGGCTGCGCAAATCCTTACCTATCAACAAAGAGAAGACAGCGCAGAGGGAGCCAACTGGCTTTCTGACCTTACTGCCCATTTGCATAGTTTTAAAGAAATGGCGCAGCTTTTCTCTCCGCAGCCGGGTTTGCGCGGCTTTGCGGACAGTCTTGAGATTGCCTGCCAGCAGCTCGATAGCCTTAAGCCCCTGCTTACAGACCGCGCTGATCGCGGCCTTGTTCAAGCGCTGCATGGCAATTTGAAGCTCGCCAATTTTATTGCCACAAGCCAAGGGCCACGCCTGATCAATCCGCGCCTGGAAAACGGAAGGCGATTGCAGGGTGATTGCCTGTTTGATCTAGCTGATTTCCTATGTCATTTGTGGTCGAATGACAAACCCCAGAAATGCAGCTGGGTTCTTTCTCACTATTGCAATTCTATCAAAAAGCACCTTGATCTTGATGGTTTGCAGGCTTTGGGATTGTTGATCTTTGTAAGCGCCATTGATCGAGCTTTGGCTCTTTGTCCAACCAGCAAATCCTGTACATCGGGATATCGCTGTTCGCTGGCTCCCGCATTTGAAAATTTTGTTGGCACTGCGATGCAAAGTCTGGCGAGTGGCACACCTGTGCTTGCGCTTATTGGTGGTCATGATCACGCCGCACGGCAAGCGCTTGGCTTTGCTCTATCCCCTGCCTTGGGCCGCATGCCCGGCGCAATTTACTTGCATCATGGTGACGAGGCGGCAAAAGCTGATCTGTCGCAAGTCCTGGACAAAGCCGCAGCGGCTCTTAAGGCTGGCTATAGCATAGTCCTTGATTGGGGTGAGAAAGACACAGCCAGTCTTGAGGCCATTCAAAGCCTTGCCCAGAGCGCTGATGTGCAAATCCTGCCAATCTGGCTTGAGGATGCAGAAGTGGTGCCACGCGATCAAGCATCATCGCAATGGCATAGGCTTGATGGCAGTCTAGAGGAAGAGGATCTGCTTGATGAGGCCCTGCAGCTGGCTGCAGATTATCGCAATCCCTATCACTTTATAGGCGAAGGATTGGACGGCGATCCGGGAAAAATTTTCTAGAGCTTCTCGCCGTCGTCCTTACCCAGAGTGCATTAACCAGAATTGGGGCTTAGGCAGCCTTGGATGCTTTTTGAGCTGTTTGCATTTTATGGAAGCGGCATTGCATCAATGTTCCCAGGCCCTGCTCGCTTGAAAGAGTAAAGTCCCCTCCCAAAGCTTCTACAAGGCGGGTAACCAGCATAAGTGGCAAGATCTGCGGAAGTCCGATATCGCCCAGCATGTCACTGGCAGCAACCGGGTCAATGATGGCACGAACCTGGCGAGATGTGAGAGCTGTCCCTGTATCCAGACACTCAAAGATCAGATGTTCACCACCAATATGCTCGCGCAACTCTAACCGCAGTGGATCGGAACGACCATGGACCGCCCGGTTAAAGGCCCCTTCTGCGGTGAGCGTGATGATCCGCTTAAATGCATTACTATCGCCTGTGGCATAGAGGCCTTCGGCTTTGTGATTGTCAATCTGGATAGGCAAGTTACGAACATCAGCTGCGGCTTGCAAAATGGGGGCTTGTTGCTCCAGAAGACCAGAGAAGTCGCAATGATGATCCCGGCCAAAGAAGCCGTCGATGCCTGCATCGCAAAAATCACCCACCAACTTGATTTGGTGTGTACACCGTGCCACCACATCTGCAGAGCCAATGACCATGGCTTCCAGTTCTTCCAACTCGGCTTGCAAGGGCATATGGCGGGCATATTGCTCCAGATCATTCAATGTGGGGGATAGCAGCAAATCAATGGCGCGGACCGCCCAATCCCGTAAATTCTGGCTATAGCGGGCTGTCCCTTCACGCGAGAGAATGCGCTCGAGCATCAAAAGCAAATCTTCTGTATTGACCCGGAGGCTATCATCGGACATGCGCATGCGAGCGGCCATAGCAGCACCAACCTTGCTGTCTTGACTGCTTGCCTGAATGCGGCTGATTGCGCGCCGGGTTTCATTGCGCAGTTGGACCACTTTTGCACCAATCTCACCAGATATCCGATCAAGCTCCTCTCCCAGATCCTTCTGACTGACTTTGCCCATATCAGAATGATGGGCCATGAAGGACACAACATAATCCGGTTCGCTTTGAATGCGAAAATGCGACAGGGACAGACCACGAATTTCATCGGCTTCACTCACACGCAAGCCAACCGTTTGGTGCAAGATCTTCGCGCAGGCCCAGACAGCAGAGAAAACCCAAAGACCAATTACCGTAATGCCCAAAAGCTGCAGGGTGATGGTATAGAGAAGATTGCTCCCATCACTGGCGACCATAATGGGTGCAATTGCCCCCCCAACAAGGCCGCCCCCAAGGGTAATAGAGATAAGATCCCCGGGATCATCCACTTCAAGCGTCTCGAGCATATTGCGAAGACCAATGGCTACAGAGCCGGCAAACATACCGACGAGCGCAGCGCTGGCCGGAGATGTTTTGCCAGCAAATGCCACCAGAGCAATACCGCCAGCGAGGCTAGAATTAATGAGATCCATTGCAGTGACCCGCTCAGGCTGCAAGACCATTAGAGCAAGCGCCGCTGCGCCTGCAAATGTTGAACCGATCACAACATTCAGAAATGTTGCAGACATCTGCTGAACGATTTCTTCGCGGCTGGCGGTCATGATGGCAAGACCGATGATGACGATCATAACTCCCAGTAACGTAAAAGTCGGACTATGGCCGCGGGGACGAGATGCCTGATTGGGGAACCGCATCAGGCGCGGCCCAACCACTACCGAGGCAGCCAATCCGGCAAACCCGGCTGAGGCAAAGAAAATGACCGCTCCACCTACATCCAGAAAGCCCCTGCTAACAAGCCAGCCTTGGGTTTGGTAATCGTTTTTCCAGCCCCAGTGAGCTGCAAGCGGGATGATCAGAGCAGACACAATGGCAACGAGAAAATTGTTGCCAACCAAGGTGCCGCGCTCTGACAGGGCGCATGCAACGACAATGGCAGGCAAAACAAACAGGAAGATGGTTCGCAGACTATCACTGGTGGTAATATGCTCACCGGCTTCACCAAAGGCACCCCAGCCCAGTCCAATCACGCCCCATAAGCTGGGCGAAGCAAACAAGGAATGTCCGATCAACCAGAAAGCCGCGATCGTAATGCCAAAAGCTGAAATAATGCGAACAAGAGTGTCGAGCTCATTGCGATAGCGCACTCGGCCCGCCATGATCAATAAAAGACCCAAGGGAATCGCGATGCCGGTAATTGACATAAAAAACTGGAGGAGATCCAGCATCACAGCCTCATCTTGTTAACTCGTTATAAACTTGACAATTTTGGCCACACCCGGCGCTTCTTTACATTAATCCAACATGGTTAGTGGGAGGTTAATAAGTTGCAAGTAAATAACTACTTTTCGGCCAATATACTTATAAGAATTACAATGGCTTGCCCTCACAAGAGCGAAAGGGAGGCAGCACTCACGGGCGTTTTGCAAGATCCTGCAATTTTTCATCCGCAAGGCCCGAAAGGACATAATCACCGGATGGGTCGCGGCGGATCATGGCATAACGCGCCGTTTCGTAATGCTCTGCAAGCCCTTCCTGAAAGAGATAGCTAGCAGGTTTGATGGAAATACGGTTGCCTGTTCTTGTATAGGGGAAAAGGAACTGCCCCTCCGCCAATGGTTCTTGCGCAGACAGGGCCACAAAGCGAGCAATCTGCTTCTCATCACGTTGCAAGACCATTTGGCCTTTCCGCTCACCCGGGCCTTTTTCCGCACTTGCCGCCGCTCGTGCCTTGATCGCAATCTCATAGGCCAGGCGCATATAATCCCCTTGCATCAAGGAGCGCGGATCAGCTGGCGCCAATTGCAGATAAATCAGCTCCCCTTCTTGGAGCAATTCCTCCTTTTGAAAGATGGAGAGATTAAACAGGACGAGGATTGGAAGGAGCCAGATAAGAAAAAGCTTATGACGCATTGCTCTCTTCCTTTGCTATTTTGGTTACCCAGTCCGGGCGCGGCTCTGTAGCTTGGTGCCACCCTTTCCAGCGCAGAAAAGCTGCGGCTGCAAGAAAGAGCGACCCGGAGAGAACCAAGATAAGCGATTTGGCCAGCAAGGTGACATCAAGCGCATAATAATAATGAAAGAGAAAAGCGAGCAGAGCCAAAAGCCCCAGCAGGCTATAGGCCTTATTCTGCATCGCATAACCCAGCATCATCAGGCCGATGGCCAGTAGAATGCCCGGCTGGCTTAAGATGCCAAGAAAAAGCACGCCCAAAAGCGCAAGGAGGATGGGAGGCTGTCGCCAGCTTGCCCGCCTTTGCACACCAAACCACAGGATAAGCCCGCCAAGCCCTGCAGCAATGCTCAAGGCATGGCCGGTTAGAGGAAAAGGCCCGACCATCACAAGGGCTTTTGGGGCCACCATGAAGAGCCCGCGCGCTGTGAAATAGGCAAGACCGATGGTCAGAGACAGGAGCAAGCTGTCAAAAAGGCCGCTATGCTGCTGCCAATCGGCTTCCTTTTCCAGATAGAAAGCACAGCCCAGACAATGGAGCAGCACAAAGCCATGAAAGGCCCATATCTGCTGCGAGGCTGGCAGAGTTTCAAACAGCACCACCCACAGCGAAATCAAGGTGGCAAGGCACCCCATCAGCCGCTCAAGAGGTAGCGGATAAAGATGATAACTCGACGCTGTCAGCAGCGCCAGAACAGACGGGATGAGCCATCTTTGATCAAAAAAGCTGCTCCAGCCCAACTGTATGGCCACAGCCACGACAATCAGGCATTTGGCAGCGACCATGAGCGTGAGCGAGACCTGATCGAAAAAGACCTGGCGTAAGCTCTGCGGCACGTGTTCGGGCCTTGGTTTATCACCACTTTGCGGATCGCTTTGGCGGGAGTTGCGATAGAGCGCAATTGCCGCTCCCATACCGATCAGGCCCATAATGCCTAGAAAGGCAGGCTCATCAGTCCAGATGCCCGCAATGAAGAGGGCTGCAAGAAAGAAGAGAGAGGCTAGAACGGCCCCGATGCCAACAAGAAGGCGAAGATAGAGCGGGCTTTCAAGATCCTGCAATTTTTGTTGTTTGGCCTGCTCATTAGAAATGCTGTACTCCAGCTTTTCTGCATCCTCTTTGCCAAGAAGACCTTGGCTCAAAAGGTGGCGAGATAGATCCTCGCCCGTAATTTGCCGCGAAGAGCTTGAGAAAATCATGAGCCCTGCTCCTTCTCTTTTGCCTTGCTGGCCGGAGCTTTAAGATTGCGAATGTGATTGGCCGCAAGAGAAAAGAGACCAAGGGCGATAAAGCCGCCAAAGAGGAAAGTGACACTTGCCGACATCCTGACCTCCCCCAGCCAGCGCATGATGGCGGCAAGGATAAGAAGGCTGACAATCATACTGAGCAAGGCAATCATCGGGCGGTCGAAATCGACGAAGCGGTAATAGCCATAAGAGAGGGCAAGACCGGCAAGCGCCATGAGGGTTGCAAAGGCTGGCGTAAGCAAGGTGACATGGCTTTCAAAAATCCAGAAACCGAGAATGAGCCCCATATTGCCCATGGCAAGCAAAGCCGGTATCCAGCGAGCAGGGCGAGCAGCAAGCCAGCTTTTCTCATCCGGCGCTTCCATCTTGGCGAGCCACAACTCGCGCAAGATGAGCAAGAGGCCGTTAAAGATCGCCAGAATCTGTAGCGTCAGGACCTGATCACGATTGGAGGTCAGGAGTTCTTGCTCGACCCAGAGCATGAGAGCCAAATTGCTGACCACAAGCCACAAGAGCCAGTGGGGCCACCAGCGAGAGAGCAAAACCCAAACGAGACCAAGTACCGACCAGACTGCGAAAAGCTGCCATGCATCCGCTCCGGTTTGGTAGATTTGCCCAAAGACGGCCATAAAGACGCCCAAAAAGCCATTGGCAAAAAAGGCAAGCCAGCGTCCGCTCAGGCTATCAAGCCCCGTGGCCCATGCCCCACCAGCGCAGGCGATGAGGGCAATCTCGATCAATCCCAGCTTCCAAAAGGACGGGATATCCTGCCAATTGAACGCAAAGAAGAAGATGATCCCTGACAGGACAAGGCCTGCCCCGACACCCACAAGGAGAATAAAGCTCCATAGCCCCCAGTCCCGCCGCGGCTGTAGCAGCTCAAAGGCTTCGTGATAGGCACTCTCGCTTAACTCACCATTTTTGTGCAATTGCAGCAAAAGGCTTCTGTCGATGAAAGCAGATTTTGCGGACACCCTCTCTAATCCTTTTTGTGGCTTTGGAACTGGCCTGTCTGATTTGGCATATCTTTAAGCGGGAAATGGGTTTGCAATAAGACAGGGCAGCCAAAGCTGCCCTTTTCACACATGCAATAAAGACGTTTTGCTGGTTAGCCTTAGTCTTTGGCCAAGAGGTGCCGCTCCCAATCAAGGGCGTTTTTCACGATTTTTCCTAGATCAGCATGGGCGGGCTCCCAGCCGGTGATGGAGCGCAAGGCACTGGAATCGGCCACAAGACAGGCCGGATCGCCCGCGCGGCGCGGTGCTATATCGGCGCGTAAATTCACTCCGGACGCAGATCGGACCGCTTCAACCACTTCTTTAACGGAATAGCCGGAACCATAGCCTGCATTGGCAACAAAGCTTTCATGCCCGGACAAAAGCGCATCAAGGGCCAGAGAATGGGCCTGAACCAAATCCGAGACATGGATATAGTCGCGAATGCAAGTCCCATCGGGGGTGGGATAATCATCTCCAAAGATGGCAAGGGCCTCTCGCTGGCCCAAAGCGACCTGATTGGTCACCTTGATAAGATGCGTGGCTTCCGGCGTTGACTGGCCGGTGCGTCCTTTTGGATCTGCCCCTGCCACATTGAAATAGCGAAGCGCCGCATAGCGCAGGCCGTAGGCGAGAGACGCATCACGCAGCATGATCTCGGTCATCAATTTTGACGAACCATAGGGCGAAATCGGCTCCAGATGGACATCTTCGCGCAAGGGTTTGTCGGCTCCCGCAGGATTGCCGTAGACCGCAGCCGTTGAGGAAAAGATGAAAGCCTTCAGCTTCGCTTTTACCGCATTTTCAATGAGAGAGCGGGATTTGACCGTGTTGTTATGATAATAGGCCAGCGGGTCAGTGACGGATTCCGGCACGATGATGGAACCAGCAAAATGGATGATGGCCTCAACTTTGTGTTCCTCGATGACTTTGGCAACCAGATCACTGTCACCAATATCTCCCACAATGATTGGCACCGAGGATGGAGCCTGCTCTTTAAAGCCGGTGGACAGATTGTCGATTATCACCACATCCTTGCCCTGGTCTACAAGGTTCCATGTCATATGGCTGCCAATATAGCCGCAACCGCCTGTCACCAGAATTGTCATCGCGTTGTCCATCATCTCTCAGCGGGGGAGTGCTGCGCAAAGCACCCGTTTGCTCCCATCCATAGAGCAAAAGCGATAATAAAGTCTTGTTGCTGGCAGATTTTGCGGACTATTCCGCTGCAAGCGCTGCACGTCGTGCAGCTGCTTTGGCGGTGATCTCAACGAGCGCCAGGGTGATCAGGCCTGAGATGGTGAAAGCGGCAGAAAGGGGCAGCAGGCTGCTTTGATCAAACAGGCCGACAAACATGGCCACCAACATAGCAAGAAAGGTGCCGATCGCCCCGATCAAGGCAGAAGCGATCCCGGCAATCTGGCCCACATCTTCCATAGCAAGGCTATTGAAGTTGCCAAACAGGATGCCAATGGCAAAAAAGAGCAGCATGAAAGCAGCCACAAAAAACGCCAAGGGCGGCACAAAGCCATAAGGCGCCGACAGAGCAATGAACAGGCCGGAAATGACGATGACGGCAACAAGGGCCCGCCGCACAAGGGGCAGCATGCCCATGGTCATGACCAGTTTACCATTGACCATGGAAGCAAGACCTATGGCCAAGGCAAGCGCTGCAAAATAGTACGGGAATTGCTCCCCCACCCCATAGATATTTTGGAAAATCTGCTGGGCAGAGCTGAGATATCCCACAAAGGGGCCAAAGATCAGGCCGGACGCCAACATATAGCCAAGAGCACTTGGCGTGGTCAGGGTTTCGCGGATGCCAGACCATAGATTGGAAGGCGTTATCTTTATCCGGCGCTCTTTGGGCAAGGTCTCCCCCTGCCGGATAGCAAGCCACAAGCCACCAATAGCCCCCAGAAGAATGAAAGAGAAGAAGATGGCGCGCCATCCCCAAAGAAGATAAATGCCCTGCCCCATGGTTGGGGCCAAGGCAGGCACCAAAATAAACACACCCATGATGAAGGACATGATCCGGGCCATGGAGGGGCCTGAATGAAGATCGCGAATAAGGGCAACGATGACGATTTTTGGCCCTGCAGCCCCCAATCCTTGCAGGAAACGGCCAATCAGCATCAAAGAGAAATCTTGCGCAAACCAACTTAGCAAACTGCCGACCATGAACAGCCCCAATCCCAGATAGATGCTGGTCTTGCGCCCTGTCTGATCTGACAGGGGACCATAGAGCAATTGCCCGATGGCCATCCCTGCAAACAGGACGGTCACGATCAGCTGCAATTGCTGGATAGAGCTGGTCTGCAGATCCTCCCCCATGGCACTGAGCGCTGGCAACATAGCATCGGTGCTGAGCGCAACCAGCGACATAAGCAAGGCCATAAGCGCAATAAATTCTCCGAAGGAGAGCCGCTTTGAATCCAACTGAACCGGTTCACCTTGTGGGGGCTTGGAAGGCGCAGACTTCGTCATGCCAAATCATCCATAAGAAGGGGTGTGGGCGTCGTGGAAATCGGTCATGCTCAATCTTTGAGCGATGCCGGGTTCCGCACCGATAGAGGCCATCAGATGTATGGCGGTTGCGGGCAGAATGCAACAGGCAGAGACAAACAATCTGTTTCCCTGATGAGAGTTGGTGGTTGTTGTGCCATCACCCAAATCAAAGCACCAGCCAGACTTTCCTAACTCTTTTAGGAATAAGTCTTTTTCTTTCCAAAAGAAAATTTAAGAAAAACTGGACCCGTCGGTTTTTATAAGAATATCAACTATTTTCATAGACAATGGAATATGTTTCGAAACATCGTAGGTCCAAGTATATGTTAATTTCATCTTTATTGAAAAATATGCGACATATTCGCAAACGTTATCAAATACTTGCCTTCTTATTGTGCGCAGCTCCATTTTTTGCTGAATTTATTGTTAATCATACTGGAGCAGAGACTGACCTTAACCACAAAGTCAGCGGACTTTGGGTTTTAGGGGCATTTGTCAGCACCGGACTTGGGCTTGTCCTCTTTTATATTGCAACTTTTTCCCATTTTCATCGCAACCAATCTGACCTTGATCGAGAGAAAACGAGTAAGGACCACACCCTTGCGGCTATGCGGCAGGGCTTGCATGCACACGCAACTGTTGCTGTTTATGACCGGAAAGGCATCATTATTGATGTCAATGATCGCTTCTGCGAATTGTCCCAATATAGTCGTGAGGAGCTGATTGGCCAACACCATCGCCTGTTGCGCTCATGCGTTCACGACGAAGCCTTTTATGAAGGAATTTACGAAACACTTGCACGGAATGAAACCTGGAGCGGAGACTTTTGTTGCAGGGCTAAAGATGGCAGTCGGTACTGGGCGGCAACCAGTCTGATGCCCATTTACGATGCTGCTGGCACTCTTGATGAGATTGTCGCGATCCAGACAGATATCACCCAAATCAAGCTTATTGATGAGGAATTGCGCAAATCCAATCATTTGCTCAATTCCATTTTTGAACATTTCCCTGGTGGCGTCAGCTATTTTGACAAGTCCCTTATTCTGCAGATGGCCAATCGGGACTTTTATTCTCTTCTCGATCTGCCTAAGGAGGAACTGCCCCTGGGCTGCCATTTCCGCGATATCATGCGTTACAATGCAGAACGGGGCGAATATGGTGAGGGCGACATCAAGGCAATGGTTGAAGAACGGGTACGCATCGCCAGTGTGCCTGTTGCCCATGAGTTTAAACGCACGACCAGTGACGGGCGGGTTCTCGCCATCAAAGGCATTCCCCTTCCCGATGGTGGTTTCATCACCACCTATATTGACGTGACCGACAGCGAGCAAATGCTGCACGCGCTTGAGGTTAAGAATAAGGAAGCGCTGATTTCTGAAGAGCATTTGCGCGCAGCACGAGACGCGCAGGCCCAGACCCATAATCACCTGCTTTCCTCGATTAACAGTATGCGTAACGGCTTTGTAATCTGGAGTAAGGATGGCCGCCTTATTCTTGCCAATGATGCCTTTCGCGAAGTCTATAAGGATATGGCGGACGATCTTGTCGAAGGCCTGTCTTTTGAAAGCTTCCTTCGCAAGGGCATAAGCCTTGATATTTGGGATATTGGTGGTGAGGCTCCCGAAGACTGGATAGAGAGAAAGCTGGCTTATCGGCTTGGCGATCATCGCGATGAACGGGAAATGACACTGGCCAATGGCACGCAAATGGTCATTTCAGAGCGCAAAATCAGCAATGGAGATACGATTGTAACACTGGTCGATGTTACCAGTCATCGCATGCGTGAGGCTGAGCTTAAACATACCAAAGACAAGCTCGAGCAGATTGCCTATTTCGACAATCTTACAACCTTACCGAACCGGGCCTGTTGCCAGCGGGATTTGGATCTTCGTTTCGATAATCCCGATCCAGAGCGTCCCTTTGCAATCGTCCAAATTGATCTTGATAATTTCAAACGCTTTAATGACACAATGGGCCATGGTGCCGGGGATTTTCTGCTCAAAATCCTTGGCGAACGCCTTGAGCTATTTGGCCGGCAAATAAAGAGCTTCAAACCCTATCGCTGGGGCGGGGATGAATTTGTCGCCCTTATTGAGCGCGACGGTTCTCTTCCCTTAAGCGAAATTTGTCAGGAACTTACTGACCTGATTGCTATTCCGCTACATTATGATGGCAAAACCTTATGGCCGACGGTAAGCCTTGGGGTGGCCCGATATCCCGAGGACGCAACTGATCTTGCCAGCCTGATGATCTTTGCCGATTTGGCCCTTTACAAGACCAAGGAATTAGGCCGCGACGGCTATCAATTCTTTACCGCGGAGATGAAGGAAAAGGTCGATCTGGAATCCCGTATCGAACATGAATTGCGACATGCATTGGATGATGACCAGCTTGAGCTTTATTTCCAGCCGCAAGTTAGCTCAGTTGATGAAAGAATCACAGGGCTTGAAGCCCTTATTCGCTGGAACCATCCAGTTCACGGGCTTGTTTCTCCGGGAACATTCCTGACTGTCAGCGAAAATAGCGGGCTTGCTTCCCAGCTTGGTTGTCTGGTCTTTGACAAGGCCATGGCTTCTGCCCGCAAGTGGCTGGATATGGGTCTCGATTTTGGGCGCATTGCGCTTAATCTCTCACCAAGTCATTTGCAGAAGAATACGTTGGTGGATGATTTTTTCTCAACTATGAAGCGCTATGATATCGATCCCAAATATCTTGGGGTTGAGCTTTTGGAATCCTGCCTTCTGGATGATCCCCATGCAGATATTTCGCACATTCTCCATCTCTTCCGTGAGCGGGGCATTCATGTGGAACTGGATGATTTCGGAACTGGCTATGCCTCCCTCTCCCATCTCTCTTCCATGCCCATTGACGGCATCAAAATCGACCGTTCCTTTGTGCAAAATGTTGATAATAATGCCAAGGAGCAGGCGATTATCGGCGTGGTGATGTCCATGTCCAAACTGATGCAGCTTCAGGTCATTTGCGAGGGCGTGGAGACCCATCAGCAATTTGATGCGGTTTCAAAAATCTCCAAATGCTCCATTCAGGGTTACTTGGTCTCTCGACCGCTCACCTTTGATGACATGACCCTTTGGATGCAGGAAGAGCGTAATAGAGGCTCCCTGCGGCCCAAGCAGCTTTCCGCCTCTGGGATGGGGCATAAAGCACCAGCTATTAGCATGCTGACAGGCAAAGAGGTCTACCGCAATTAAATAAAAAGGCCGCAGCTTAAATGCTGCGGCCTTTTTATTGTGAAACAAGCGAGATGTCCTTACCAATCAGGCAAGATTGGCACCCTCGAATTTTGGCATCAATTCCAGCAAATGTTTGGAATAGTCATGCTGGGGATTGACGAACAAATCCTCGGTCTTGGCAACTTCCAACAGTTGGCCATGGCGCATGACCCCCACTCGGTCGCACATCTGGCGAATAACCGGCAAATCGTGTGAGATGAACAGCATGGTCAAACCCAGTTCTTCTTGCAGGTCTTTCAGCAGATTGAGGATCTGGGCCTGAATGGACACATCAAGAGCCGAGGTTGGCTCATCACAAACAAGGAAGCGAGGACGAGTGGCAAGGGCGCGCGCAATAGAGATACGCTGGCGCTGACCGCCGGAGAATTCATGAGGGAATTTGCGAGCAGCCTGCGCCCCCAATCCCACAATTTCCAGAAGGTCATGAACAATCGCCTTGGCTTCGGCCCTGCTGTCCGCCTGCTTATGGAAGTGAATGGGCTCTGCCACAATATCTTCCACGCGCATGCGGCCATTGAGCGATGAGAAGGGATCCTGGAACACCATCTGCATCTGCTTGCGATAGGAGTTGATCTCCTTTGGCACAGTCAATTGCGTCAGATCCGCACCGGCAAAATTCACAGCGCCCCCTGTCGGGTGGTAAATGCCGGTAATCATGCGGGCAACGGTTGATTTGCCTGAACCGGATTCACCCACAAGGCCAAACACTTCCCCTTGTTGGATATCAAAGGATACATCCTTGACCGCATCGAGATATTTCTCGTTGCGCTTTAAGAATGTGTGTTTGGTGATGAAGCGCATATGAAGATTTTCAACGCTGAGTAGCGGCCCTTCGACATCTTCATAGCTGCGGGTCTTGCCCAGCCAGTGGCTGGCAAGGTCCAGATCTTGTTTGCTATCATGAGCGTCTTCGATATAAGTCACGAGCGGGAACCGGTCGATCCGGATATCGGGGCGCGGCACAGCAGAAATCAGCGATTTGGTATAGTCATGCTGTGGTTTTTTAAGCACCTGTTCGGTGGTGCCAAGCTCTACCAGCTTGCCGCGATACATCACGGCCACGCGGTCTGTGGTCTCGGCAATCACGCCCATATCATGGGTCACCAGCATCATGCCCACATTGCGCTCGGCACATAGCTTTTTCAAAAGTTCAAGGATCTGCGCCTGAACCGAGACATCAAGCGCCGTTGTCGGCTCATCCGCAATCACCACTTCAGGGTCAGAGCAAAGAGCAAGCGCGATTACGACGCGCTGGCGCATGCCGCCGGAGAATTGGTGCGGATAATGATCGACCCGGATCTCGGGCTCGGGGATGCCGACCTGTACCAGCAAATCAATGGCGCGGTCGCGGGCATCCTTGTCATTGAGCTTAAGATGCAGCTGGATGGTTTCGATCAGTTGATCGCCCACGGTCTCAAGCGGGTTGAGCGAGGTTAGCGGATCCTGAAAGATCATACCGATGCGGCGACCACGAATGGCCCGCATCAATTCATCATCCAGATCGTCAATCCGCTCGCCCTTGAGCTTGACAATCCCATTGGCCACCCGGCCCGGTGATTGCAACAGGGCAATCACGGCATTGCCGATGGTGGATTTACCGGCGCCAGACTCGCCCACAACTCCCAGAATTTCACCGGGATTGATGGTCAGGTTCACCCCTTCCACCGCCACAAAATTGCCGCGGCGGGAGGGAAACTCGACCTTGAGATCTTCAATTTCTAGCAAAGACATCAATTCTATCCCTTACTGCAATTTGGGGTTCAGCGCGTCGCGCAACCAGTCACCAAACAGGTTTACCGCCAGCGCCAGAATGACAAGGGTCATGCCGGGGAAGATGGTGATCCACCATTCGCCGGAGAAGAGATATTCATTACCGACGCGGATGAGGGTGCCCAAAGACGGGGTGGTTGGCGGCAGACCGACACCAAGGAAGCTCAAGGTTGCTTCAATGATGATGGCAAGGGCCAGATGGATAGTCCCGATCACAAAGACCGGCCCCAGCACATTTGGCAGAATGTGACGCCACATGATGGTAAAGGAGGACAGGCCGATCACCTGCCCTGCCTGCACATATTCCTTGACCTTTTCGGTCATCACAGAAGAGCGCACAGTACGGGCATATTGCACCCAGCCGGAAATGGCGATGGCAAAGATGATCACATAAAGAGCCAGCGTGTCGTGGCTCTCCTTGGACATGATGGTGCGGATGATCCCATCAATCAGCAAGGCAATCAGAATGGCAGGGAAAGACAGCTGGATATCAGCGATACGCATGATGATCGCATCGGTTCTGCCGCCCACATAGCCTGAAATCAGGCCAAGGCCGACACCGGCAATGAGCGAGAGGATAACAGCCGCAAAGCCAACCAGAAGCGAGATACGCGAACCATAGAGGACGGTTGAGAGAATATCGCGACCCTGATCATCGGTGCCGAGCAGGTAGCGCGGGTCCCCTTCCTCCATCCAGGCTGGAGGCAGATTGGAATCAAGCAGATCAATTACAGCCAAATCAAAGGGATTTTGCGGCGCAATCCATGGCGCAAAAACCGCAGCGGCGATCATGACAATGGCAACAATGGCCGAGATCACGGCGATAGGTGTATGCCAGAAGGAATACCACACATCATTGTCTTGCAGGCGATGAAGGAAATCAGCAACGGCGCCGCGTTCTTCTTTTTCTGAGACGGTGTTCATTTCACTCATTTCTTACCCCCTGTCACGCGGAGGCGTGGATCAACTCGAACATAGAGGATGTCAACAATCAGGTTGATGGCCACAAAAATGAAGGCAATCAGCACCAGATAGGCTGCCATGATCGGAATATCGGCATTGCCGATGGCCTGAATGAAGAGCAAGCCCATGCCCGGCCACTGGAACACGGATTCGGTAATCAGCGAGAAGGCGATGATGGAACCCAATTGCAGACCGGTAATGGTAATGACCGGGATCAGGGTATTTTTCAGCGCATGGCGGAAATGAAGGGCGCGGGTCGACAGACCTCTGGCGCGGCCAAACTTGATAAAGTCGGTGCGCAGCACTTCCAGCATTTCAGCGCGAACCAAACGCATGATCAGGGTCATCTGGAAAATGGCAAGGGTAATGGATGGCAGGATAAGAGCTTTAAGGCCGGACCATGTCAGAAGGCCTGTTGACCACCAGCCAAGATAGACCACCTCACCGCGCCCAAACGTGGGCAGCCAGCGCAGCATTACACCAAAAATCAGGATGAGCAGGATACCGATAAGGAAGGTGGGGAGCGAGACGCCGACCAGAGAACTGGTAAGGAAAAACTTGGTCAGCCAGCTATCGCGGCGGATGGCGGCGTAAATGCCCATCGGCAACCCCAGAACCAGAGCAAGGATAGCGGAAATGATCGACAATTCCAAAGTGGCTGGCAGCCGCTCGCGCAGCAATTCGCTGACCGGAACACGCAAGGTATAGCTTTGGCCAAACTCGCCTTGCATGGCATTGAGCGTGAAGCGCCCGAACTGGACAACGAAGGGATCATCAAGACCGAGATCCTTCCTCAATTGTGCCCGTTCTTCAACGGTTGTGTCCTGTCCCACCATATTGTTGATGGGATCACCAACAAAGCGGAACAGACCAAAGGTGATGAATCCAACGGCGAGCATCACAAGGATACTTTGCAGCAACCGTTTTACAATGAAACCCAACATAGAGCTTTCCTTCCCTCCTGCCCGGAGCAAGCCTTGGAGATACCGCGGCTCTTGCCTCTAAAGGAGATCGAAAAAAGAGACCTGTCGCAATGCAAAGCATCGCGACAGGCCTGATTTGTGATTGTGTTATTTGTTCACGACAACATTGCGCAGATCAAGAATGTTGTCAGCGCGCTGTACCACGTCAACTTTCTCGGAAGCACCCCAAGACAGTGGCTGCTGGTGCAGTGGCAGATAGCCAACTTCGTCCTGAACGATCTTGAAGCCTTCGTCGATCAAAGCCTGACGCTTGACAGGATCGGTTTCAGACCCCATCAGGCTGGAGATTTCATCAACGCGAGCGTTACAATAGTTACCCAGGTTGAACGCGCCAAGACGCTTTTCCTTGTTCTGGCATGACAGCAGATTCTGATAGACGTTGTGGCTGTCGATAGAGCCCGGTGTCCAGCCCAAGAGATAGAAGCTGGTATCATAGCCGTTCTGGGCCAGAACTTTACCGAAATATTTGGATTTTGGCTGAGCCAGAAGATCGATTTTCACGCCAACGCGCGCCATCATGGAGGCAACAGCCTGACAGATCTTCTCATCGTTCACATAACGGTTGTTCGGGCAATCCATGGTGACAGTGAAGCCATCGGGATAACCGGCTTCAGCCAGCAATGCCTTGGATTTTTTCGGATCGTAAGCATAAGGAGTGTTGAGGTCCTTGTTAAAGCCGTTGATCTGAGGAGCAACCATCAGGCCGGTTGGTGTGGACGCACCGCGCATGATTTTCTTCTTGATGGCATCCAGATTGATCGCATGGGCGAAAGCTTGACGAACACGGATATCCTTGAAGGGGTTTTTGCCTTTCACAGAAGAATGCAGCAGCTCATCGCGGCCCTGGTCCATACCAAGGAAGATGGTGCGGGCTTCTGGACCTGCCAGCGGGCGAACGCCCTCGGCATCTTCAAGACGCTGCCAGTCCTGTACAGGAACCGGGAAAACCAGATCGAGCTGCTTGGAAATCAAGGCTGCAACGCGGGTCGCGGCTTCTTTCACAGGGGTGAATTCAGCGCGGGTCACGTTGGTTTTGATGCCTTTGTCCCAATAGCCGTCAAAGCGCTCAAATACGCTTTTCACGCCAGCTTTGCGCTCAACAATTTTGAAAGGACCAGTGCCGTTGGAATTGTTGGAAGCATAGCCTGTCTTGGTGGTGTCCTTGACGTTGGCCGCTTCAACCGCATCATTGGCTTCTGCCCATTCCTTATCCATGATGTAGATGAAGGTCAGTTCCTGCATCAGGACCGGCTGTGGCACAGCAGTGATCAGCTCGATTGTGTGGTCATCAATTTTCTTGATGTCCGTGATCATGCCGCCGCGCGCCTTTTGGTCAGAACCTTCGGTCTGGGTGCGCTTCCAGGAGAAGATCACGTCATCAGCGTTGAAGTCGTTGCCATTGTGGAACTTGACGCCCTGACGCAGCTTTACCAGCCAAGTGGTTGGGCTTGTGGTCTCCCAAGAGGTTGCAAGGGCAGGCTGCAACTGCAAATCGCCGTCATATTTGGTCAAACCCTCATACACATTGCCCAAAAAGCCCAGAGAGAAAGTCTCGTTCAGGCCGTGGGGGTCAAGCCCCTGAGCATCACCCTGAAAGGCATATTTGAATGTTTCGGCAGAGCTTGGTGCAGCCAGCATGGTGGTGACTGCCAGAGCCGCCATGAATTTAGTCATTTTTTTCATCTTTGTTCCCCTCTAGAAACTAAGGTTAGCAAAGTCAGCTGGCCATCCGCGCGATGAGGCGACGAATAGCAGCTGCTCCCAGTTGGACTTGTTCTAGTTCAATATATTCGTCAGGCTTATGCGCCTGATCAATTGAGCCCGGTCCGCAAATAGCGGTGGAATATCCACGCTCCTGGAACTGGCCCGCTTCTGTACCGTAAGGCACGGCAATCACAGAATTTCTTCCTGTGAGATCTCTACAAAGTGCTTCTGCGGCACCATCATTTTCAGGCTTGAGGCCCGGCACTGTCCGCATTTCGATTTTGATGGAGGCGTCTGGATATTGCTCTTTCATCTCAGCTTCCAGCTTTGACGCATAGGCAAAGATGCGGTCCAGAATAGCCTCGACATTGTCATCAGGCAGATTGCGATAATCAAAGGTGAACATGCAATCGCGCGCGATGATATTGGCAGCAATGCCCCCCTGCACCACACCCATATTCATGGTTGAATAGGGGGGGGTGAGGTCGACGCCTTGAAGGATATTGGTTTTCAACTCATCGCCGATTGCGCCAAGCTCGGTCATCAGGCGTGCTGCATATAGATTGGCTGAGCAACCCAGATGTGGCTGGCTGGAATGCGCTTCGAGCCCGCGAATGGTAACCCGTCCGCCATTAACGCCCTTATGCATGGTGGCAATTTGCATCATGGTCGGCTCACCCACGATCACAGCGTCGATCGCTGGCAGGGTCTTGACCATTTCATCAATCATGAAAGGCGCGCCTATGCAGCCGGTCTCCTCATCATAAGACAGGGCAAGATGAATGGGACGCTTCATGTTAGCGGCCAGCATTTCCGGCACCGAAGCAAGATTGATAGCCGAGAAGCTTTTCATGTCTGCCGTGCCGCGCCCATAAAGGCGGCCATCTTTTTCGATCACGGTGAAGGGATCGGTGGTCCAGTCCTGATCATCAACCGGCACAACATCAGTGTGCCCGCTCAGCACCACACCACCCGCTACGTTGGGGCCGATGGTGGCATAGAGATTGGCCTTTTCGCCCGTTTCGTCATAAACCCTGTGGCTACTGACTCCAAGGTTGGCGAGATAAGCTTCGATATAATCAATAATGGGCAGATTGCTGTTCGAAGTGACGGTATCGAAAGATACCAGCTTGGCAATCATCTCTTTAATGTCTTGCATGGGCCTTGCGGAGGTCTCCGTTTGGGTATTTTGCAATTCTTGCCCGAAGCGGGAAACGGGCGGCAGGAAGAAGCCTGATGGATGGGTCGTCATGATCTCATGTTCATTCTGTCCAAAAGGCTCATAAACTTTGGTTGGTATAGAAGCAGGTCAGGCGTGGTCTGAAAAGAAGATTTTGCGTCTTTCCTCGCTATTTTGGCGCATTTTGCGACCAAACACGGTAGCCCGAGCATATTTTTCCACTCATCATTGGCAATTGCATACAGCCTTTTTGCAATTTTTGTCATTGGTCTGAAGCCGTTAGTTCCTCTAGGATTTTGCGGCAACATTCCACACTTTGCGAGGCGATATCATTGAGCCATTTTTCCTCGTCACTAAAGAGCGCATCGCGTAGCGCTCTTTTAATTTCCCGCCCCTGTGGAGAATGAAGCTCTCCGTGATGGCGCAACCAATTATCACCGCGCAGGCCATTCAAAACCCTATTGAATTCGAACGTTCCAAATTCCAAAAGCACCTTGATTGGGGGTGCCTTGGTCTCGACCCTGTCCAGAATATCGCAGACAAAGCCCCCGATATTCTCCCACTCCACATCGGCTGGAGCTGGCCGGTCAACACGCATGACCTCACCAAAGCCGTAAGGCCCGACGCCGGTATGCAGATCAAGGATAGCCAATTGCTCGGCCCCTTCCCCGTGGCGGCGGACAATTTTGGTCAGGTTGGAGACGCACCAACTCTCTTCCCGTCCGCCATAAAAGAGACCATCGGGATGGGTATATTGACCTTGCAAAACCTTTTGTGTCAGCCCCATCATGCCATGCTCGTCAACATAGTGCGCAATGGCAGCATCTGCGGCCTCTCGCCCCTTGCCGCTCCACTCTTTCGGGCATAGGGCCGCATGCAGACTGTCATAGGCCGGATTGGGCGGGAGCTTGTCGAAGGTGGGGCGAATATTGCGATTGGGATCGACATTATTCTCGTCGGTTCGGGTGAGGCAAGCGGAGCCATAGGCATTGACCGCATGGACCAGCACCAATGCTGTCTCTTCAGGGAAATCTGTCTTGAATTGCTCCAGCATTTCAAGCTGCGGGCCCGAGCCTGCCGTCAGTTCCGTTCCATGAACGCCGGAAGTGACAAACAGCACGTAACGGGCCTTATCTGGCCCAATGCGCACACTATCGGTTGCAACTTCTGCATAAAACTCATCGGACAGGGGATGAATATCGGTTTCGACTGGCAAGCCAAGCTTGTGGGCCTTGGCCAAAAAGCGCTGGCGAGCACTAAAATAATGCTCTGAATAGAGGCCGGTATAGGTCGTCATGTTCTGTGCTGCCATTGGGATTAAGCTTCAGTCTTTTGGTTCTGATCCAGCATCAGTCGCCACAGAGGACGCGAAAACAGCCTCAATATCAAATCATTTTCTAGAATAGGATATGAGGAAATGTGATATGAGGCACACACCTTCCCTTTTCGTTTCTGTGATCCCACGGGCAGTACACAGCCCCACATTCCACGCCGCTTTTCTGGTTTTGCTGTAAGGGCAGCCTGCACATGCCGTAGTGTTGAAAGTGCCCTAAAAGGCATATCTTCACCGTTATGATCCATTTTAAAACGAACTTTTTCGAAAAAATACGAAAATTTTTCTTGAAATTATGAAAGTAAAATGACACTTATAAAAGTGAAAAGGAAGAATGCCATGGAGTCTCTACATCCTCGCCAAACTGATATTCTAGCCCTTGCCAAACGATTGGGCCGCGTGGATGTGGATGGTTTGTCCGAGCATTTTGACGTTACCCCACAGACCATTCGCAAAGATCTTAATCTGTTGTGCGAGCGCGAGCTGCTGGAGCGCATACATGGCGGGGCGGTGTATCCATCTGGCGTTGCCAATCTGGCCTATGAAGCCCGCCGCTCTTTGGCAGCAGACGCCAAGACGCGGCTCGGGCAAAAAGCCGCTGAGCTTATTCCTGATAACAGCTCGCTCATTCTCAATATCGGCACCACCACTGAACAGGTGGCAACAGCGCTGAGGCGCCATAGCGGCCTGATGGTGATCACCAACAATATCAATGTTGCCAATATCCTGCAGGGCGTTGGCGATCTGGAACTGGCTATTGCGGGGGGCATGCTGCGCGCTTCTGATGGCGGCATTATCGGCGAGAGCAGCGTTGATTTCATCCGCCAGTTCAAGGTGGATTATGCAGTCATCGGAACCTCGGCCATCGATCAGGATGGGTCTTTGCTTGATTTTGACTATCGTGAAGTGCGGGCAGCCAAGGCGATTATCCAGCATGCTCGCAAGACCATCCTGGTGGCCGACCATATGAAATTTGAACGGCAAGCTCCGGTTTGCATTGCGCATTTGTCCGACATTGATGTCTTCATCACCGACAAGCGCCCGAGCGATGCCATTCTTCACTTATGCAAAAGCAACAAGGTTGAACTGATCATAACCGATCAGGACAGCCTTGAGGACGAGACATGACAGACACACTAGTAGATGTATTTGTGATTGGTGGCGGCATTAATGGCTGCGGCATTGCCCGTGACGCCGCAGGACGCGGCTATTCTGTAACGCTTGCAGAAATGCACGATCTGGCCAGCGCCACCTCCTCCGCCTCGACCAAGCTTATCCATGGGGGCCTTCGCTATCTGGAATATTATGAATTCCGGCTGGTACATGAAGCACTGAAAGAGCGCGAAGTGCTGCTGGGCAATGCGCCCCATATCATCTGGCCGCTGCGCTTTGTACTGCCCCATCACAAGGGCCTGCGACCAGCATGGTTTTTGCGGCTTGGGCTGTTCATGTATGACCATCTAGGCGGGCGCAAATTGTTGCCCGGCACCAAAAGTGTCGACATGACAAGCGATGCGGTGGGCAAGCCGCTTAAAAAGCTTTTCACCAAGGGATTTGAATATTCCGATTGCTGGGTCAATGATGCCCGCCTTGTGGTGCTCAATGCCATGGATGCGCGCGATAAGGGCGCCACAATCCTGACCCGCACCAAGGTGATTTCGGCCAAGCAAGAAGACGGGGTTTGGCATATCGTCACGCAAGATCAGCTCAGTGGTGAGCAAGCCCACCATAAGGCCCGGATGGTTATCAATGCCGCCGGGCCTTGGGTGGATCATATTCTGGGCGAGGCTATGGAACGGCCTGACGCACAGAATGTCCGCCTTGTTCAGGGCAGCCATATCATTGTGCCCAAGCTCTTTGAGCATGATCGCTGCTATATCTTCCAAAATCAGGACGGGCGCATCATTTTCGCCATTCCTTATGAGGAGGATTTCACCCTGATTGGCACCACCGATCAGGATTATGAAAAGGATCTGGGCAAGGTCGAGATCAGCGAAGCCGAAATCTCCTATCTGTGTGAGGCGGCAAGCGAATATTTCACCAACGCCATCACCCCCGATCAGGTGGTCTGGACCTATTCCGGCGTTCGCCCGCTTTATGATGATGGAGCTAGCGCTGCGCAGGAAGCCACCCGCGATTATGTGCTCAAGCTGGAAGGCGAGGATGGCAAAAAGGCCCCCGCCATTCATATTTTTGGCGGTAAGATCACCACCTATCGCAAGCTTGCGGAAGCGGCCAGCGAGAAAATTGCGCAAGTTTTGGGAGCAAAAGGCGCGCCATGGACCCGCACAGCCAGCATGCCTGGCGGTGATTTTCAGCCGCAGGACTTTGAAGCAAAGCTGGCGTCACTTCTTGGCGATTATCCCTTCCTTGATAAGGTCCATGCCAGGCGATTGATGCGCCTTTATGGCACCTATGCGTGGACGCTTCTTGGGCGTGCCCAAAGCGCTGATGATCTTGGCCAGCATTTTGGCTCTGATCTTTACGAGGCCGAGGTGCGTTATCTTATGGCAGCGGAATGGGCTGTCTCTGCCGAGGACATTCTTTACCGGCGCACCAAGCGCGGACTGCATATGAACAAAGAACAAGAGGCCAGCTTGCAAGCCTTTCTCGAACATGCCCATAGTGAAGAAAAAACCGGGGCCGGAGCGCCATCAGCCACCAGTCATTCGGCATAGGAACAATGCTGCACAGCGAGGACGCATCATGAGCAAGTCTTACATTCTCTCTATTGATCAGGGCACAACCTCCTCACGCGCCATTTTGTTCGATAAGGATTACCGCATTTGCAGCACCGCCCAGCAGGAATTTACGCAATATTTCCCCGACAGTGGCTGGGTGGAGCATGATCCGGAAGAGATCTGGGACAGCGTTGTTGCCACCTGTAAGGCGGCTATGGCCAAGCTTGATGCGAGTGCTGATAATATCGCCGCCATTGGCATTACCAACCAGCGCGAAACCACGCTGGTGTGGGATATCGAGACCGGCCGGTGCATTCACAATGCCATTGTTTGGCAAGACCGGCGCACCTCGCAGGTTTGTCGCACCCTTAAAGAGGCAGGTCACGAAGATCTTGTGCGCGAGAAGACCGGTCTTTTGCTTGATCCCTATTTTTCTGGCACCAAGGTCGCCTGGATTTTGGAGCATACGGAAGGTGCTCGCGCGCGGGCTGAGGCAGGCAAATTGGCCTTTGGCACCGTCGACAGCTTCCTTTTGTGGCGGCTGACCGGCGGCAAGGTCCATGCAACCGACGCCACCAATGCCTCACGCAGCCTTCTTTATGATATCAAGGCGGGAGAATGGAGCGCAGAACTTCTTGATCTGCTTGGAGTGCCTTCCAATATGTGCCTGCCAGAGGTGAAAGATTGCGCCTCTGACTTTGGCACAACAGATCCAGATCTGTTTGGCGGCCCGATCGCCATTGCCGGTATTGCGGGCGACCAGCAGGCCGCCACGGTCGGGCAGGCCTGTTTTGAGCCGGGTATGCTCAAATCCACCTATGGCACGGGCTGCTTTGCTCTTTTGAATATTGGGGAGGCCCCCACTATCTCGCAAAACCGCTTGCTGACCACCATTGCTTACCAATTGGACGGCAAGCCAGTTTATGCGCTGGAAGGCTCGATCTTTGTGGCCGGAGCTGCGGTGCAATGGCTGCGCGATGGCCTGCAGATTGTCGAGAAAGCCTCCCAGACCGGTGCCATGGCGGATGAGGCCGACCCCAATCAGGATGTTTATCTGGTGCCCGCCTTTGTTGGTATGGGAGCTCCTTATTGGGACGCGGATTGCCGCGGGGCGCTTTATGGTCTTACGCGCGGCACAGGCCCCAATGAGCTGGCCCGCGCAGCGCTGGAAGCCGTCTGTTACCAGACCAAGGATCTGCTTTCTGCCATGCAAAAAGACTGGGCCAGCACAGGCCAAAGCGCGGCAGAGACCGTATTGCGGGTGGATGGCGGGATGGTCGCTTCTAATTGGACCATGCAATTCCTCTCCGACATTCTGGATGCACCTGTTGACCGACCACAAATTCTGGAGACCACCGCATTGGGGGCAGCTTACCTTGCTGGCTATCAGGTTGGTTTTTACCCGGCACCAGACGCCTTTGCCCAGCATTGGAAGCTGGAACGGCGTTTTGACCCGGCTATGGGCGTGGGAATACGAGAGGCAAAATATACAGGTTGGCAAGAGGCAGTCAGTCGCACCCTTAGTACTCACTAGGCTTTGAATCTCATCTATTTAGCAATTAGGCTTCACACCCTTTAGAGGCATAATTTTCAAGCCACTTGAACCAGCTTTTCTATATGGAGAGCTGGTTTCTTTTTGCCAGATTTCTGACTTTTTATTCCAATATTTTTATTTAAAAAGTAATATAATGATAAATTATAGTCAATTTATCTCCCAAAATTCCAAATTTTGGCATTTCCTTTAGACCAGACAACCTCTTCTTCTTATATTTCAGGTGCCTAAAAACCCCAACAACTCTAGGTCATTCATTTATTTTATAAATATATATTTCTCATACACTTACCAAACGCACTATTTGCTTATCCATATAATTGATATAAATTTAAAATACTTGATTATATAAACACAATATTTACTTGATATACCTTAATTACAAGATAGAGCAATATTTCCAATATTTATTCACTTCTACACAATCTTTCATTAATATTTTTTACCTATTGTTCCCTTACCAGCAAAAGGGGACAAGAGATTATGTTTTCAGCCATTTCAGGAGGCGTGACCGATAGCAACCGGTTACATGCACTCAACGAGACCCAGGCCATTATTGAGTTTAAACCTGATGGCACAATTATTAATGCCAACGAGAATTTTTTGAATACCGTTGGTTATGGCATTGAAGATATTGTCGGCCAGCATCACAAAATCTTTGTCCCCCAAGACATTCAAAATTCTAGCGATTACAGAACATTCTGGAACCGGATTGCACAAGGAGAGTCCTTTGCTGGTGAGTTCAAACGTGTTGACCGTTCCGGAAACGAACTGTGGCTCCATGGTTCCTACAATCCCATTGTCAATAAATCCGGCAAGGTTATTGGAGCAATTAAGCTTGTCTCCAATATTACGGAAGAGAAGTTGAAGTCTGCCGATTTTGAGGGCCAGATCAATGCCATCAACAAGGCTCAGGCGGTCATTCACTTTGAGCTGGACGGCACTATCCTTGATGCCAATGAGAATTTTCTGAATACTGTCGGCTATGGCCTGCATGAAATCCGCGGCAAGCATCATTCCATGTTTATGCCTGCCGATCAGAAACATAGCCCCGAATACCAGCAATTCTGGGAAAACCTGCGTCAGGGCCAGTTCCAGAGTGCTGAATATTGCCGTGTCGGCAAGGGTGGCAAGGAGATCTGGATTCAAGCCTCTTACAATCCGATTCTGGACTGGAATGGCAAACCCTTTAAGGTAGTAAAATTTGCAACTGACATAACCGCCAGAGTACAAGAGCGGATGCGCAAAGCTGAAATCCAGCGCGGTATTGACAATGATTTGGATAAGATCGGTGCGAATGTAACTGCGGCCTCGCAAAAAATTCAGGAGGCCTCTGTCGCTTCGCAGGAAACCTCGAGCAATGTTCAGACCGTTGCTTCAGCAGCTGAGGAATTGTCGGCTTCTGTTGAAGAGATTTCCCGTCAGGTATGTCAGGCTCTGGGTGTTTCCAACTCTGCCGTTGATCAAGCCGAACAGACCGGAGCAATTGTTACCAGCCTGTCGAGTGCGGCCAGCCAAATTGGCGAAGTGGTGAATTTGATTTCCGAGATTGCGGAAAAAACCAATCTTCTGGCTCTTAATGCGACGATTGAAGCGGCGCGCGCCGGAGAAGCGGGACGTGGCTTTGCTGTCGTTGCAGCAGAGGTGAAAGAGCTTGCCAACCAGACCTCCAAAGCCACCCAGACCATTGGTGATCATACCGGTGAGATCCAGACCTCAACCGCGTCGGCGGTGGATGCGATTGCTAACATCACCAAGGTGATTGAAGAGATCAACCAGATCTCCTCAACCATTTCGGCCGCGGTTGAAGAGCAGCAGGCTGTGACTATGGAGATTTCCTCTTCCATGCAAGTGGCAGCACAATCTGTCCAAACAATCGACAGCAGCGTCAATGAAATTGGCGAAGCGACCGATGTGATTGTGGAAGGAACCCGCGAGATCAAGGATGCCTCTCTCGCACTGGTTAGCTGAGCTTAGCAAGATTTGCTCAAAGCACTAATTATTCAACCGCCAAGGGCCATGCCTTTGGCGGTTTTCTTTGTTTGGGCCATGGCTGACCTCGCCTAGAACTAGACAGATCTCTCTCTTACATGCAGACTGGCTGAATGGGATATAAGGGGGAGATCCATGCAAGTGACGACGTTAATCGGGCGGCTCATTCTTTTTTGCGCCGTCTTTTTTCTTGGCTTTGCCAATCACAGCCTTAAAGCGGCTGAGGGGGATATAAGCCTTAAGCTTTTCGGACAGAATGTTCTGGAGGGCTATAATGGCTGCCAGTTCGCCCTGTGGCAGACCAATCGGAACCCGAAAAAGGACCAATATTCCTATCTGTTCTTTGCCCCTTACAATGACGGGGAAGAGCTGCCGGGCTGGATGAAGGTGGGCAAGGACGTTCTCAGTTTTTCTCGTGTCGACCGCATTCGCGCAAGCGGACAACGGATTGAGCATCTGCGCCTTTATGAGACCAACAAAAGCCGCTATCGCTTGCTGATTGAAATCAAGAAACAACATGTCAAAGGCGATGATATACTCATCGACAAAGCAAAGCTTACGCTAATCCGCTCGGGCAAATTTCCCTTCATCGCCAATGCCAAGGGACATATGTCTTGCCCGCAGCCGGATCATATGCAAAGTGAGACCAGCGATGCTTCGCCTGCCCCTGCCCCATCGCGCACAAGCCGATCTTCTTTGCCCGGTGATGCCATTTCCCTTGGCAAGGGACGTGAATTTTCAGGTTTTGCCAAAGTTCCAAAGGCCCTGCTCACTGCGCTTCAGCAACAGGTGCCGGAGTGTGATCCCTATAACACCACGCGCTATAGCGAGCGCTATGCCATATCAAACGCCATGAGCCTGTGGTTGCTGCCTTGCGCCCTTTATGCTCGCACGGGAACATCCGTTTTTATGGCTAGCCTGAATGATCAACCCCACCATTCCGTTGCTTTAAGCCTGCCTTCAGTGCCGGGCAGTGGTGAGCCTGCTGGCTTTGAGATTTCTGATGCACGGGTGGGCCGCAAGCGGGCCATTGTCAGCTCGTTCCATCCCGATGCTGGCTCCAATTGCGGGAGCTATCGCCGGTTTCAACTAAGAGCGGTGGAAGGGGAAGCCGTGGAGTTTTTCTTGCTTGAGAAGCGCGTACGGGAGAGGTGTGACGACAAGGATATTGCCCCTCAAAACTTCCCACTTGTCTATTCCGCCAAGAAGTAAGGTACTGACACTGAGCGGAAAGAACACAGCAAAAAGGCGGGCCCGTAAGAGCCCGCCTTTCTTACTTTTCAGATGCTTGCAGCTGTTAGCCAATCAAGCCGTTGATCAGGATTGCCGCAATGGCGACAGGAGCCACAAAGCGCAGGATGAAGATCCAGACTTTGGTGAGACCATTACCAGCATCAGAGCCAGACACCTCTTTAATCGCCAGCGGGGCAATGACCCAACCGACAAAGAGAGAAATCAGCAGGCCGCCGGTTGGTAGCATGATATTGGCTGTGATGAAGTCAAACAGATCAAGGAAACCTTTGCCAAAGAACTTGATATCGCCCCAGATGCCTTGCGATAGGGAGGACGGGATACCCAGAAGGAAGACAATCACGCCGGAGACAGCGGTAATCTGGAAGCGGGTAAAGCCTTTTTCGCGGAAATAGGCAACCACTGGCTCAAGAAGAGAGATGGAAGAGGTCAAAGCTGCGATGGTCAGCAGCACAAAGAAAATGATGCCGAAGATATAGCCGCCAGGCATTTCCAAAAAGACGGTTGGCAGGGTGACGAAGGTCAGGCCGGGTCCTGCCTTGGGGTCCATACCAAAAGCAAAAACAGCTGGCAAAATGGCAAGACCTGCAAGGATGGCAACCGAAGTATCCAGAATGGCAACATACCAAGCGGATTTGCCCAAGTTTGCGCCTTTATCAAGATAGGAACCATAGGTCAGAACCGCACCCATACCAAGAGAAAGAGAGAAGAAAGCCTGCCCCAGAGCCGCCACGAAGGTGGAACCATTGATCTTGGAGAAATCTGGTGAGAGGAAGAAATCAATGCCTTTTTCTGCGCCCGGCAGAGTGACAGAGCGAACGACCAGTGCCAGAAGAATGACAAAGAGCAAAGGCATCAACACCTTGCCTGCCCGCTCGATACCATTGGCAACGCCGCCCAGCACCACAATCACAGTGAGGGCAACAAAAATGGCCTGATAAAGGATTGGCTCGACAGGATTGCCGATAAAGCCTTCAAAGGCACCACCGATGGCCCCTGTATCCATGCCTGCAAAAGCACCGGTGGAGAATTTAACGATATAGGCAATCGTCCAACCAGCGATAACGCAGTAGAAAGACAGGATCATGAAGGCGGCCAGAATACCCATATAGCCGATCACAGACCAATTGCCATGGCCCAGCTTTTTAAAGCTGTTCACCGCATCAGACTGTGAAGCCCGACCGATTACGATCTCGGCCAAAAGCACAGAGAGACCGATGGTGAAAACAAGACCGAGATAGAGCAGGATGAAAGCGGCACCGCCATTTTCACCGGTGACATAGGGGAACTTCCAGATATTGCCAAGACCGATAGCAGACCCTGCGGTCGCCATGATAAAGCCCAGACGTGAGCCCCAATTTTCGCGTGTAAAACCCATATTTTTATTCCTGAAACCTTATGCACGGCCAGAGCATTAAAGGGAGGGCTCTGGCGGATGGTTCATCTTAGTGCTGAAGGACAGGTTTTGATGCGGTCTCATCTTTTGAGCTGCATTGTCCGCTTCGCGGTGTTCCGACCAGTCAAAGGCAAAGCCTTCCGGCTGTTGGAAGCAGGACGAACCCGTGTGTTTGGATCTTAACAATCTGTAAACCCAAATTCAGCGCCCTCTCATAGGCCCAAATGCGACCAATTGTCGACTAAAGACTTACAACGAAGGTGCCATTTGTCGCAGATAATCACAGAAATGTAGGATTTTAGGGAAAGTTGGGGAGAATAGCCCAAGACATGCCGTTTCTTTGGCGTGACGGGTCCTATTTTTCTAGTTACTATCCCTTATCTTTTCCTGCTTGCCCGCATTTTGAATGATCTCAGAAAGGCAGCACTATGCTTCAGATTCTGTGTAATTTGATCATTCCCGGGCTTGGCACCCTCTTCATGCGCAAGCCAATCACGGGCATTGTGCAATTGCTGTTGCTTGCCTGTGCGCTGGTGCTGATTGCAACCGTATTTCTGACCTTCTTTGGCCTTGTCCTTTGGGCCATTGATATGATCTGGGCGCTTGTTGTTGGCATTCTTTGGTATCGGCGCCTGCCTGCGACCAGTTAAACGTGCGCTCTATACACCAGCGACATCTTTGGCCTTGACTGAGAGCGAGGATTTCCATTCTTGCCAAAAATCCCCTTGAGTTTTCATATTGATGACAAAAACCGCTGCCATGGCAAGAAAAGCCCCAAGGCTGGCAAGGGCCATATCCTTGTGCGCATCCCAGACATCGCCCTGCGTACCCAAATAGGCAACGCCCAGATCCCCACCAAAGAAGCTGGCTGCTCCCCATTCAAAAAGCTCGAAGATCATCGAAGACGCCATGACCATTTCGATGGGGAAGAAGTAGGCCCAAAATCCTTTGGCTCCCGCCAACCGGCAATATAGCTCGCGAATGGGATAAGCAAAGAGCACCCCGAAGAGAAAGTGCACCAGCCGGTCAAAATGATTGCGGTCCCATCCCATCAAATCATTCAGGCTAAAACCAAATGTTCGGATCAAGAAGGCATCATAGGGCACTTTGGCATAGGTATTATGGGCGCCGATTTCATGAAGGATAAGAAAAAGGAAGATGCACACATAAGACAGGCGCGATAAAGGAAAGCTCTTATAAGACAAGCCAAGGGCCAGCGCGAAAAAGACCACGAGAACATTCTCAAGCGCCCAATCCCCCCGATCATAAGGGGATATGGCCAAAGCAATAAAAACACAGCCAAAAATGGCTGTTAACAAGCCAACGAGTTTGTTCCGAGAAATAGTCATGCGCGCTTATAGCATAGGGACCGGATGACAATAGCCGTAATATTGCAGTTTTCACACAAGGATCACTCTCAAGCTGACAACCGGCAATCGGCGTCGCGCCATCGCTCTAACGTTCGTGTAGGATCTCTCCAATTTGAGCCCGTATTATCCTATCAGCAGCATCCACTCACTTTAATTGGAATAAATCAGAAGAGTAAATATTATGACCGTCATGATATAAAACACGGCCCAAAAAATATGATTGCCAAGATGCTCAAACCAACCTGCAGCCTCTTGTTTATCCAATTGTTTTTCCCAGCCTAACTCCGGATAATCCTTGTAAATTGACCCCTCAAGAAGGGCTATATAATAGCCAATTCTCTTGATATGCACATATTTAACCAGATATTCCAGCCAAGACAGCGCCACGATACCAATTGGAAAAACCAACAATAAGTATTGCAAATGATCAGGAATACGAACTTCTACGCTACCGGCAAACGGGAGCCCCTTAAATATGGAAATAGAGTAAGCAATTGAGACAATATATATTGTACGCTGCTTAATCCTATCTAGGTTTTCTTCTTGTGAATCAAGCTCATGACGAAGAGCTCGAAATTCCTCAAATCTAAAATCTGGTTCATCCATGTATTTTCAACCACTGAAAGCACGAGCGTTTATTATCCATATTTCACAATCAAAAACATAGTGCATCGCGGCCCGGTGACATGCAAATTTCTTTTCTATGTGCACACCCTGCTCCCATCCGCAGACTATCCATAAATCACTTTTGGAAACTTTGAAGCCTTGCGGTTTCTTGTATTGGATCAGTTGCTGACGAGACGATGTGTCGGTTGTGTCAAACCATATCAATGGCATTGGTTTTAGGAACCAAAATTCAATTCATCCTTTGACCTCATTTAGGACTTTGCTGGCAACAGTGACAGCCAATAGAAAAAATGGTATACTTTCGGATTATAAATTCAGAAAGCAAAAGTAAAAATCAAACAATCAGCTTTCCGGATTAAGGTTGGGGAGATTACGATACAGTGAGGAACTCAATTATAATTTAACATCCAGCAGGGCCTTACTGATTGTTTATTTCTCAATCACAACCTGCGTCAATTTTTTACTAAAATTCCTCTGCATAGTGCACAAAACCTCGACCTAATGGTGCTTGGGCATATTGGATGGAGGGATGACGCATGCCTAGAAATAACCGAAATGATTTTTTTAATGGCTCAGACTGGTCAGATTTTTTCTTTGGTGGCAATGGTAACGACATCATCAACGGGAATGGCGGCAATGACTGCCTGTTCGGGGGGAACGGCAAAGACTTAATCTCTGGCGGTTCTGGCAATGATTTTTTAAGCGGTGGAAATGGCAGAGACACACTCAGGGGTGATGAAGGCAGGGACATACTTCTGGGTGGACGAGGTCGAGACATCCTACAAGGTGGTGAAGGTAACGATCTTCTAATTGGAGGTAGAGGTCGAGACACAGCTATCTTTGAAGACTCCATTTTGAACTTTTCATTTCAATATGGCTATTGCGGTCTGAAGGTTAGGCATGATGGTGCTTTGGGCACTGATTTGCTCTTTGGTATTGAAACCCTTGTATTTGATGACATTACAATTTCATTGACCGGTGCTAACAATGGCCCTCTGGCCGTGGATGATCTCGCGGCAACGGATGCTGATACAAATCTTTTGATCAATACAGCCGATCTAATCGCTAATGATTTTGACTTTGATGGTGACACCCTTAGCATTTCGTCAATCGACGACACCGCAACGGTGGGGCAGGTCACACTCACTGCTGGCGGACAGATTTCTTATGATGCAAATGGGCAATTTGACCATCTGTCTGCTGGAGAAACAGCAACTGATACTTTTCTTTATACGGTCTCTGATGGCCAGGGCGGGTTTGATACAGCCACGGTTACAATCACCATAACGGGTGTTGGAGCAGGAGGCGGCAACACTCCTCCAAACGCTACCGATGACACGGACAGTGCCAGCGATGATGGTGTTGCAGCAACCGGGAATGTGCTGACCAATGACAGCGACCCAGATGCAAGTGATGTTCTCTCGGTCGCCAATGCTGGCGTTCATCTGGGCACCTATGGAACCCTGACGCTCAATGCAAATGGCAGCTACAGCTATGTGGTCTCCGATGAAAGCATTGATGACGGCTTTGCTGATACCGAGACATTCCAGATCGAAGTCAGCGATGGCACCTCCTCCAGCTTCTCTGATCTGGTCATCAATGTCACAGGGGAGAATGACGCGCCAAACGCTACCGATGACACTGACAGCGCCAGCGATGATGGTGTTGCAGCAACCGGGAATGTGCTGACCAATGACAGCGACCCAGATGCAAGTGATGTTCTCTCGGTCGCCAATGCTGGCGTTCATCTGGGCACCTACGGAACCCTGACGCTCAATGCAAATGGCAGCTACAGCTATGTGGTCACCGATGAGAGCATTGATGACGGCTTTGCTGATACCGAGACATTCCAGATCGAAGTCAGCGATGGCACCTCCTCCAGCTTCTCTGATCTGGTCATCAATGTCACAGGGGAAAATGACGCGCCAAACGCTGCTGATGACACTGACAGCGCCAGCGATGATGGTGTTGCAGCAACCGGGAATGTGCTGACCAATGACAGCGATCCCGATGCAAGCGATGTTCTCTCGGTCGCCAATGCTGGC
>JAOAQZ010000037.1 GCA_025210795.1 Cohaesibacter sp.
CATTCCCCGCAAAAACTCTACCGCAGTGTAGAAGATCACAAAACACGGGCCAGCCGCAACAATCCGCACTGTCTTACACACTAGCTCCAAAGTGTAGCAGATCAGAAAACACGGTCCAGCCGCAACAAAGACGTTGTGCCACCATCGCCGCCATCAGTGTAGCAGATCAGACGACGCTTACAGTGACTAATTGGGTGACATCAGCCTCGCCGTCATTGACATTGATAGAAAAATCATCTGCGTTGTTTGAGGGATCATGAGTGTAGGTGATTTTTGTGCCATCTACGGTGACCGTTCCAAAATCTGCGCCATTGGGGCCTTGGGAATAGGTTAAGGACTGGTCGTCTGCATCCTGCCCCAAGAGGAGGGCACGATAGGTTTGGGAGGCACTGACCGAGATGTTGGTTTGACTTTCAAAGGCGGCATCACCGGCTAGTGTTCCGTGATTGGCTTGGGCCGAGCTGTCATTGGCGTTGCCGTTCATGGACCAGTGGCCTGCAAGATTTTGCTCATTACCGGTAAGGCTCTGGTTCATGTAATTGTTGATCTCACTTGAGGAGCGGGCTTGCGACCAAATTCGCACCTCATCGATAGAGCCGTTATATTCCTGATCAACGCTGACGCCATTGCCTGCTTGCATGTCGACCCCACCGATAATCAGCGCATCGTCACTAAGGGCACCATTGCCATCAAGACTTGAGAGCTGACCGTTGGTCCAATTGCTGCCACTGCCATTCAAATAGCCGGTCAGATTGCCTGTTGTGCTGTCATAGACCATGGCGACATGGTGCCAGCCGATGGGCTCGCCGGTCAGGTCCACATGGCTGCTTGCCTGATTGGCGGGAGCATTCGGGTCTGCATCATAGGCAAGGCTTAGATGGGTTGCGCCTGCCGTCTTTGGCTCAAGCGCAATGGCCCAGCCGCGCTCGCCGCCGAGGGCATTGCCTTTGCTGACAATATGCTCGATAGAGGATGGCTGGACCCCGTCCCAATAGAACCAGGCTTCTACCGTGAAGGAGCCTGAGACCAGATCGGCAGCATCGACATCCCCGACATTGATATAATCCCCGACCCCATCAAGGGTTAGCACATGAGCGTTTGACAGGCCGGTCACGAGATCATTGACCGCGGTGATATTGACAGTCGTTGTCCCGCTTGCACTTTGCGCACCGCCAGAGCCCTGTGCGCCGCTATTGCCATCACTGAATTGCCAGTCAATCGTCACAGATGCAGGCGGATTTTCAGAGATATTCTTGTAACTGATCAGGCGGGCTGCATTGTTAACCTGCGCATCCGTGGCATTGGCATTGAACGTCAGCACCAATGTGCCTGCGCTATTGGTTGTCACCGTTCCAATGACGGTGCCAGAGAGACTAAGAGCATTGCCTTGGGTAAGAGTGGAAAGTCCGGTGCCAGCTTCAAACACATCCTCCGCATTGGCCCCGCCGCTGCGCATCAATGTTAGCGTTGCGCCATCAAAGTTTGAGGCTTCAAGCTCTGCATCTTTAATCTCGACATCGTCATCGAGCGTGACAGCTCCTCCCCCTTCGGTAAAGGAGACTGTGCCCCCCAGAGCACTATCCGCCGACAAGGTGCCATCTGCATTGAATTTAAGGGTCTGGAAGTCCGCTCCATCTGTATAGGTCAGCAAGAATTTGCCATCAGGCAAGACGACCAGATTCTGCCCTGTTTGGTTGCCAGCCTGCGACTTTAAAAATGCGACATTGGCATTAAAGGCGGTATCGAGACTGCCGCTGGCATCATAACGAAGCAACAGCACATCAGGATCACTTCCATGGTCCTGAGAGTAACCGGCGACAAGAATGCCCCCGTTATGGGCCACAACGCTTGCCCCTTGCTCATATTGAGAGCCAAAATCACCTGTCACAATGCCGGTATTATTGGGGCCAAAACTGGTATCCAACGTGCCATCTGCGTTGAGGCGGGCCATGGCAAAGTCGCCATAATTGCTCTTAAAACCAACGGCGACCAGTTTTCCATCAGCTTGCTGGAAGACATCAAGCGCCCGGCTGTTACCGCCCAAACCACTGATGACGGCAAGGCCAGTGCCCGCCCCGCTAAAGGAGGAATCCACCGTGCCATCGGCATTATAGCGCGCAAGGGTAAAGATATCGCCGCTTTGGCCCACAACGACTATTTTGCCATCAGCTGCTTGGACGATTATGTCTTTGGTAATATAGGGTGAGCCGATATTTTGGGTCACGATGCCATCGCCGCCACCAAAAGAGGTATCAAGCGTGCCGTCTGCATTATAGCGCACCAAGCCCAAATCGCCGTTGCTCTCCCCCAGCACAAGAAATTTGCCATCAGGTTGTAGCGCGATATATTTGCTTTGCTCGGAAAAGCCCAGATCGGTGGTGATGGTGCCGCTATTGGGCACCCCGAAGGTGGGCGCATCATTCACCGCAGTAACAGTTATTTGCGCCGTTGTGGGGGTTGCATCGACAAGGCCATCATTATCGGTGGCGATATAAGTAAAGCTCGGTGTTCCGGCAAAATCGGCCTCTGGCACAAAATAGAGAGTGGCTGCATTGCCGCTGGCCGTGATCACGTCATCAATGCTGACTTGCGCCGTCAGGGCGCTGTTGGAATAAAGCGTGCCGCCTGATGGCAGGGATTTAATGGTGAAGTTGGCGATGGTGCCATCACTATCAGTGCCCGCCAGACCAATGGCAATAGAGGCTGCATCTTCCGCCCCTGTTGCGCTCACATCGGTGGCTGCTGGTGGTTCTCGCACGGTGATTGAGGCTGTGGCCGGACTGCCATCTTCTGCGCCGTTATTGTCAAGAGCGGCAAAGGTGAAGCTGGTCCCGCCGCTAAAGCCTGCATCGGGCACGAAATAGACATCGGCTCCATTGGCAGAGGCATTGACGCTATCCCCCACCGCCAGCAAAACGGTAAGCGCGGCATTGGCATAAAGGGTGCCATTATTGGGCAAGCTTTTAATGGTAAAGGATGCCACCGAGCCATCAATATCACTGCCTGCAAGGGACAGAGTGATCGAGCTTGCATTCTGGTTGCCAGTGGCGCTGGCCGCACTGGTCTCAGGTGCGTCATTCACCCCTGTTATGGTGACTGTTGCCGATTGAGAGACCGATCCGCCATTTGCATCTGCAATCTTGTAGGAGACCAATACAGTCTGGGTCTGGCCTGCCGAGAGAGACTGGAAGGCTGCATTGCCCGGATCAATTGACAATGTGTTGCCATTTCGCGTCACACCGCCTTGTAGCCCGCTGACCGAGGCTGCATCGACCGATAGGCTATCCCCGACATCGACATCGCTTGCGCCAGCTAAAAGATCAATCGTGAAGGCCGCATCCCCTTCAGTACTCGACGCAGAGAGTGCAGCTGCCACCTTGGGCTGGTCATTCGAGCCGTTGACGGTGATTGTGACGCTCTGGGCAGCGCTGCTATTGGCACTGCTGGAGCCATCATCAATGGTCACGACAAAACTGAGGGTGACACTGTCGCCCGCCCCCATAAAATCAAGCTCGGATGCTACGGCCTGATAGGTCCAGCCGGTGGACCCCGCTCCATTGGCAAAATTGGACAAGGCAGCATCATCAAGCGAGAAACCGGCCAGAAAGGCGTTGGTCTGCGCTTGCGTGAGCTGATGATTGTTGGAAAAGCTGGTTGCGGTGACCGAGCTACTGATCACGCTCGCTGACGGGTCATCCCCATGGTCCGCATCGGCAAAGGTGATTGTGCCCGTGGCTTTCAGATTGTCGGCGCTATTGGAGACTTCGCTCACCTTGGTGATATAGATCCGGTGATCACTGCCGCCGACATGATCGACCCATGCAATTCCGACAGACCCATCTGCCATTTGCGTTAATGCGGGCGCCCGATTGGAGAAGCGTTCTGCTCCGGCTTCAAAGCCCTCATTCACCAATTGGGCAGCGCTTTGGGGGCTTCCCGCTGCATCATAGAGCCGCGCATAGACATCTCCGCCATTGCTAATCTGCCACGCAACAGCAAAGCCTCCATTGGAGAGACCAATAATGTTGGGGTGGTCCTGATCACCATTTGAGGCATCAACGATTATTACTTGCCCGGCAGTGCCATCTGCTGCAAAAACTTGTGCTTTCACATCACCGCCATCGATGAAGGTAACCACATAGCCGCCACCAGTGAGAGACGCAACACTCCCCCCGCCGCCAGCGCTGGAGAGCTGTATAGCCGCGCCATCCGTCGCTCCGGCCTTGGTATAGCGCTGGGCGAAGATATGACTATTGGCGTCTTGCCAGACGACTATCACCCCTTCATCCGCTCCGGATTTCCAGCTACTCATTTCAAATTCAGCACTGTAATTGAAGGGCAGAGACGTAGACTGCCAAGTTGTATTGGTTCCCGCAGAAACAGTCGCCCCATCTGGCGCAAAGGCTGAAAAACTGATGGTTCCGGGATTGTTACCGCTTAGCCACGCAAAGACCACGGTCCCGTCACTCAACTGCGTGATGGACTGGTTGAAATCCGGCTGGTTGAGAATATCTCCGGCAACGAATTCCGGCCCGACCTTTTGGCCGCTTGCGTCAAGTTGCTGGGCATAAATTATGCCGTAATTGTCACTCCAGGCGATAAGAGAGCCACCATTGGACAGAGCTATAATCTGGGCGGAAACCTGATCAACAGATCCGTTATTAATAGCCGAGCGGGAACTTGCATAGCTTGTGCAATGCTTAATGGTTTTGCGCGACTGTCAGGTCTAACAATTCCATCACACTGCCCGTTTGGGCAGCGGATGTGATGACTGGAGCATCCTGAACGGCTGTCACCGTCACACTTAAGGTTTGTGCAGCAGATGTGGCTTCTGTGGTGCTGCCATCCTTGGATGCGGCTGTGACAAACAGATCAAAATTGCTATTATCATCCTGTGGGGCGTGATTTTAAGACCGGCCAATTGTGCTTGCGTCAGCGTTGCAACACCATTGGTAATGGCAATAACATCCCCTGCTGTATTGCTCAGGCTGCTTCCCACCGGAATATCAGAGATGGTGATGGCCGAAATAGTCTCGGTTAGATCGACCAATAACGGGGTAATGGGCAGGGCAATCGCACTGTCTTCATCACCGCTTGCAGCAGAGACGGCAAGGGTCGGTGCATCGGAGACTGCCGTCAGTGTGATGGTGCGTGTGAGGCTGACACTTCCACCCTTGCCATCAATCACGTCATAGCTGAGTGTTACCGGACCAGAGACATGCTGGGCTGGCTGGAAGGTAAAACTGCCATCAGGATTTTCGCTGACCGTTCCACTGGTGGACGCCATATTGGCGATGGACAGGCTATCGCCATCAATATCGGTGATATTTTACGTTAGATCGGCAAGGCTGAGACTATAGGCATTGTCTTCCGTGCCATCGGGCAAGGCCGCCTGAGCGGCAGATAGAACCGGTCCATCATTGGTGCCGGTAATTCTGACCGTCAGGGTCAGGGTCAAGGTAGCGCCTTGGTTGTCCTTGATGTCATAGGTGACGGTCAGGTCGCGGGTTGCTCCTGCAGCGATATCCTGAAAATCCCCATGGGTCGGGTCAATTGCGAGCTGGGTTCCCGTTAGCGTCATGGAGGCATGCAGAGCCAAGACGCTGGCTGCATCAAGGATCAGCGGATTGGCATCATCCACATCACTTGCCCCTTGCATCAGATCAATACTAACGCTCGCCCCATCTTCAGTTGCAGGCAGGGTAAGGGGAGCAGCTCTTGGAGCATCATTGACCGAGGTCACAGCGATGGAGGCGGTTGCAGCTGAGCTGTCCTCAAGCCCTTCATTGTCAATGGCTGTATAGCTTAGGGTCTGGCTGCCATTGAAATCCTGGTTCGGCACAAAATACAGGATTGCCGAATTGCCTGAGGCTGTTGCAAGCCCGCCTGCTACAAGCAAGGTTGTCAGCCCCGCATCTGCATAAAGTTTGCCATCGCTCGGCGCGGTCAAAATGCGGAACTGGGCCACCTGCCCATCAGGATCGCTGCCTGTCAGTTGCACCGTAATGGAGGGGGCATCTTCCAGCCCTGTGGCCGTTGCGGCACTTGTTTCCGGGGCAATATTGGGCGGCGGCGGAGGCGGTGTTTCATCCTCTTGCGGGGCAGTCTCACTCTCTTGGCTGCCTTCTTGCGTTGCGGGATTACCAAACAGCTCATCAAAGCTGGAACTGCCCTCATCGCTGCCGGGTGAAGATGGCTGTTCAAAGGGTGAGAAGCCGCCAGAAGAGCCACCAAAGCCACTGGTGCTGGCGCTGCTGGTTACAAAGGGGTTGTTAAAAGACTGATCTTGCCCGCCCTGATTTCCCTCGGGGATTGCACCGGTAGGTGGATCAGACTCATCGGAGAAGTCAAAAGAGTTGGAAGCAGTCTGACCAGAGCTACCACTTTGATCATTGAGATCATCGTCCGCATTCCCAGACCCTGTATCACTTGATCCGGCACCACTTGGTCCTGCGCTGGCGAATTGATCGCCAGCCGTTTCTTGCGGGGTTGGATCACTTCCCCCTGATCCTACTGTTTGAGAATTGGCACCGTCGCCATTTTGTTGCTGGCCAGAGCTTGCTGGCTGGGAAGCTGCGGCAGGCGTATCGCTCTGCCCGCTTCCGCCAGCATTACCAGAGGATGCAGAATTTGCAGCAGACTGGTTTGCTGAGGACTCTCTGTTATTTCCTGCACCAGTATTTTGCTGGCTTGCAGAAGCCACCTCGACAGGCTGTGTCTCGCCAGATTGACTTGCGGCTCTTGCTCGGCACCGCTCCCAGTCTCGGAGCCTGCGTCAGATCCATCATCAGATCCCGTAGCTGTCGCCTCAGCACGGCCGCCGGCATCGGCAGTCTCCACCGATGTTTGAGAGCTTTCATCACCAGACGCCTGGGAGGACCCGCTCTCACTATTACCTGTATTTTCTGTATTGCCTGAATTTTCTGCCCCCCATCATCCACAGAACCGTTCGACTGCTCCGCAGCACCCGCCGTGTCGTCCCCATTGCCTGTCTCTGCATTGGCTACAGAGGCAACCTCTATTCGGCCTTCCGATTGGGAGACTTGCTCTACCGCATCTGCGGTTTGTTGGGCATTTTGCGCCGCTTTTGCCGGATCAAGTCCGGAGGCTAGATTTTGCGCAAGTGCCCACTCAAATGCGCCACCTCGGCCACAATTTGTTTGGCATCATTTGCGGCTTTATCCGGGCTTCTGCCACTTTGCAGATTTTGTGCAATCGCTTTTTCAAACGCCTTAAGATTTTCGCCCCGCCCGCTTTGTCGATTGCGGTATCAAGCTGCCTGCCGCTGGATAAAGCCAGCGCCAGATTGTCCGGCGTTGCATCATTGAGGCTCTCTTCAAGATCGGTGTTGGATTTTGCCTTTTTGGCCGATTGCTCAATATTATCACCGCCTTGAAGTGCCTTGTTGAGGGATTTTTCAAGTGCAGCACTGTCGCCACCCACAGCAATCTCATCCAAGACCTCGGCAACACTGCTGCCTGAATTCAGCGTCGCCAGCAATTTGCCCGTCGGACTTTGCTCAAGAAACTCATTTTCTTGTGCCTCTACGGCCTTTTTAAGCGCCACCTTGACTTTAGAGCTTTCGATTGCCTCTTGCACGGATTTGCCAACAGACAATTCCTGCACCAGTGTCTTTAGGAATTGGGCTGTCGCATCCGAACTGCTATCTGCCTCTTCCTCGCCTTTTCCTCTGGCTTTGGCGCCCTTCCCCCCGTCGCTTTCTTTGCCGCTTACGAGCAATTCAAGCAGTTTTAGCTCTTGGCTTTTTGGGGCTGTATTGCGCGAGCTTTCAATCAGGCTGTTAAAAATTCCAACCGCATGCTGATAGGCGTCGCTGAGGGTCAATCCCTTTTCAATTGCATGCAACAAGGCCTTTTTGAAGGATTGGGAGGCAGAGCTGATATCAGCGTCTTTTGCACCTTCCTCTTTGGCTTTTTCAGAGATCAACTGGAGAATTTCTTCAAGAGCAGCGTCAACCGATGCATCGCCTGACGCTGCGGTAAGCAAGACTTGAAAATCGCTATTAAGAGCCATTGCCAATCCCTCAAGCAGCGAAGATCAAACATTACGACTACAAAAAACAAGATTAAAACAAACCATTTCAATCACATAGAGTAAATGCAGCGTTTTCGATAAAGATGCTCTGGCTGATATCAAAAGCGGGATGTGCCACACCGATAGATTAATTTTTCCTTAATTATCACGCAATAATGCTGAGTCAGGTTGTATTAATCCAGCCCAAACCCATCAAACAGTTTGGTTTTGTTGTGTTTTACGCGACGGTAACAGCTCATTTATGGTGTTTGTGGCCGCCAGCCAAGTGCCAAAGCCGGCATTCTACCCTTGCTTTTGGAGCTGCAAATGATTTTTTAGGCATGTGAATAGTGCCAGAAGATGGAATAGGCACCAGCAGAAAATCCCAAAAAACTTGGCACTGTCTTCTAGATAGACAAAAGCGGGCAAAGGACTGTGAAAGACCAGATCAACAAAGATGGAAAGCGCCAGCGCACTCGATCCCAATGCCAGAATCCACCATTCTTGCTGGAAGATGAAGCGCCAGCTCGCCGCTGCATAAACAAGCGCCAACAGCATATAGGTGGCAATTACCAGGGGTTGGGGCACGCCAAGGGCGGGAAGTACTTTTTCGTGCACGAGAAACATATCATCAAGGGCAAGCCATCCTGTCAAAATACCTGCACTGAGCGCAAAGCGTGTGATAGCCTGACTTTTGGCAGCAGCAAAGAAGGCCATGCCAATAACAAGGCAGGCGGCTGCGGTGCCAGACCATAGAAGCAAGCCGATGTTAGACACAAATCCGTAATATACATGACAGCAGGATGGAGCATATTGTGCCGCTGTGATGGTATCCAGAAACATCCATTTGGGCTCAGACCATGGCTGTAGAAACACAACAGCTAGCAATAAACACGGCAATAGCAAAAGCCCAAGAAGAATCGGGGTCATAGCCGCAGGTTGCCCCTCTAGCGGAGATTTAATAACTCCCGCCAACCCGAGCTGATTGATGATATTGACGATCATGGTTTTGTGTCTCTTTCGATAATCTTGTCTTTTGACATCATGCCTTACTTAAATACCGCCAGATCCTACGCCCAGACCGCGCAATTGATGCCTGATTTGTGTTTGGCAGATGCCCACATAGCAATGGCGGTGAAGGCGGTTGCGGCCAGATAGCCAATCGCCACAATGGTCAGGCCATATTGAACGCCCCCTGCAATAAGTGCGATGGAGAGAAGCAACGAAGCGGCCAAGATGAGAACCACCCAGCGGTGATTTCTCTTCATGCCCAAAATAGCAGGGGCCGGACCAAACAAAGCCCGGATTGGCAAGGTTGCCATAATGATGAGCAAAATTGTCTGTCCATTACGGAAGTCATCGCCAAACAAGCCAAGAATATAGGGCCCCAGCAGGGCAATAGAAATCCAGGCAGCCAAGGCATAGACAAGGGTAACGCGGGTTGCAAGGCGGATCAGCTGTTTGGTTTCGTCGTTCTTGTGAGCAGCATTGGCTGAAAAGATTTTGGGCATTAAAAGGGAATAAAGGGCCTTCATGCCAAAACCTGCCAATTGGCGAATGCGAAAGCAGATATGAAGCAAAGCAATTTCAAAGGGCAAAAAGAACAGGCTTGCAAGCAAGATGTGAAGCTCGATGAAATAGTCCCACATAAGGGTGATCAAACTCCAGCTTGGTGCCATTTTCCACCAGCCTTTGCGCTCTTTCACACGCTCTTGCTTACTGCTATCGGCCTGCGGAGCCGTGTGTGGTTTGCGTGCCTGTAATGCGCGCCATTGGACCAGTGCTGCGATGGAGATAGCGGACGTTATCACTAAAATGAGTTGCCAGCTTTGTGCCTCTGGTACGGTCAAGGCAAGTATGGCGACAACCAAAAGAACCAGGACTGGCCGCAGCAAAATTTCTGGCAGCTGCCCTGCAAACTGGTGCTGTAGCCCGATTAAGATACTGCCATGAAAATAGATAAAAGCCATCCCTATTGCCGTTGGGATGGCGAAAGGCAGGATCTGCGATAGATTATAGTCTCCTTGAGGGATGAGCGGCATTAAGAGCAACAGAGCGCCGCCAAGCCCTATACCTAGAAACAGGATCAGTTTGCGTCCATAAGCAATAAAGTGCGCAAGAACAGCTTTGCGTGACTGTTCTTGATATTCCGCCGCCATCATGGACCCTATCGCCTGAAAGCCGCATGGCAGCAGCACAGACAACAGGCTTGCTATCGCCAGATAAAGAGAATATTGGGCCAGCATTTGCGGACCACACAGGCGCGTTATCATCAGCGTTGTTACGAACACGCAAATAGACCCGGCCACTCGGGCACTGGTCAGAAGCATCATTTGCGAGAACAGGCGCTGTAATTGCGGTCCGATCATGATCGCCTATTTTCCGCTTTTAAAGAGGGAGTAGATACCGCGATGGCGCGCGTCATGCAGAAGGCGTGCAATTTCCCCTTTTTTGCGGCGAGCGAAGTAAAGAGCATGGCCCAAAAGGCGCGCCTTGATCGTAGCTCCATAATGATAATAGGACGGCGTGATGGTGACATGCCCCATTTTGCCGACAAATCCACGCTTGAACTGGTGCAGATCGCAGTCTTTGTCTGCGCCGCCCAAATCATACCAGCGGCAGGTTGGATGGTCGATCAAATAGGACAAAATCGCCCAATGCTTCACATATCCGGCCTTGAGCGGCAGGGCTTTTTCATTTGTGGCCCCGTAAAGGTAGACCGCGCGCTCTCCACTTGCATCCACCACACCGCCAGCAATGGCCTCTCCATCCTGTTCGACAATCAGGATTTTGGGGCGCAGATGAGGCTCTTTCGCCTCCATCAGGTCTTTGAGTGTATCAATGGCTGATGTGTCATGGAAGGCTTTGCGCTCAAGCATTGAGTGATAGAGCTGCATGAAGGTCGCAAACCCTTCTTCGCCAGTTGCAAACCGGCAGGTCAGATTGTTCTTCTCGGCTTTTTTAAGGTTATAACGCCATTTTTGCGACAAGCTCGCCCGTGCCTGCTCATGCGAGATATGGGTATTGACGAAATAGCGCTCGGGCGATGCCAAGGCCTCCCCTTTTTGAAAACCGCACAGGGAAAAGATCTCCTCTTCCTGCGCAGAAATCTCGGGGTCAGCACGCGGGAAAAAGGTGAGAAAATATCCGCGCTGATGCGCATAGATATCCTGAAGTCTTTCAACAGTTTGCAAAAGGATTTTCGGATTATCGTCTTGATCCTTATGGCGCCATAATGGCCCCCATTTTACAACGGCAATACCACCACCGACCAAGGGGAATTTCATTTTCAGAACAACTGCAGCGCTTACCAGCTTTCCTTGGCGATAAAAAGCAATCCGCTCAAGTTGGTGCGGCTCCCAACGCAGAGCATTAAAGCACTCGGTCTGTTCGTGGATGATATCCCGAAACTGGATTGCAAGAGCATCCCAATCCTGAGGCTGGATAAAGCAAGCCTCCAGCGAAGGGGAACTCATTTCGCCCGTCTGCCGGGTCAGATCAAGGGATGAGGCAAGTTGTAGAGCACTCATGACAGGCAATCCTTGCGAATGAATAATTTGAAGAAGAAGGGATGATCAAAGCGTCGGCGTGTTATGCTGCCAATCAGAGGCAGACTGTCCAGCAACGTTATGATGCCCGGCATCGGATCCCCGGGCGCAAAGCTTATATCCAGATCATCTGCGATAAAGGCGCGGGCTGCCGTAACGGCTTTTGCAAGGGCTTGCCCTGCGGGCATAGTCCCTGCCCTCCATGCCTGCCGGATGGCATCAAGCTCCCCCGACAGCCAGCTATATTTCAAGCCACTTGTCCCGATAAGTGCGGGAGCAGCTTTTATCTCGCCCTCGGTCAGATCAATCAATTGGTCACCTAAAGACAAACCGCACTGTTCTGGCAAGGCATGGTTTCCGGCAATGCGCGGATTAAGCTCAAGAAAATGAATAGCACCCGTATCGTCATCAACCAGATATTGCGCACAGCCAATGCCGTTATAGCCAAGCGCGCGGATAAGAGCTGCGCTATAGGCTTGCAATTGTGGACAAGGGGGAATTGTTTTCCCCTCGATTGCCAGCCCCGAGCCATCTTCGCGATTGGTTCGGGTGATTTTGGCATGCAAATATCGGGTAATCTCACCGCCGCTGGCTGCGAAATAAATATTGTCGCGTTTTCCGGTTACGTGCCGCTGAATAAGAAGCTGGAATCGCGCGTCTTGCCAGACCGCATCATTGGCTTTGAGATCGTCTTCATCCGTGCAAGTGATGGCTTTTTGATTGCCCAAAAGCTGGTTTGAAATCAAAGGGCGGATCACCAGCGGAAAACCGATTGCGGATGCTTTTTCATAAAAATCCGCCTCATCAGACGTTTTGGCAAAGGGGGCAACTGGAATTGACAGTTCCTGAGCTTTTTCCAACAGCACCTGTTTATCCAGACAAAGCTTGATAAGATCAGGATCCATGGACCCGATACGGATCGTCTTTGGCAATTCAAGCTGACCTTTTGCGATGGCCAGAATGACAGGTTCAGCCACTGGATAAATATCGCTTATTTCTGGATATTTCTCCAAAAATGCCGTCAAATCTTGCTGGAAGCGGGGCAAATCGCTTTGGTAGGACGTATGCTTCCACACCGCATCCACATAGCGAGACACCTCAGCTCCACGGTCATAGCCATCAAGCCCGCATATAATGCGATAGCCGCGCATTTTCAGGCTACGCGCCAGAATATATGTGGGGCGATAATTCCCCAATAAGAGTGCTGTTCTTTCGCCCACGCGGTTTCCCTGCCAAAGCTCGATGATAAAAATCGTAACAGCACAGCAGTTTAGGCAAAGTGTATGAAAACACTCCTTAGCGTGATGGGCGAATTGCCACTATCGTTAACAATTGTTAAATCAACTATAAATAACCCTTTGGGTTGTACTGCCAAGCTAAGTCTCTATGCTGTTTTCGGGCAAAAGTGTTTGAGAGCTATTTTTGATTTCAGGCAAGGGCACGTCGAGATAGGATGATTTTCCTGCATCCAAGCCGGGAAAACAGGCGATAACACACTAGAATTGTGGCTGTATGTTTACGATTGAGACGACCGAAGCATTTGATTTTTGCTCACATGAATATCGCGAGCTGTTTGCCAGATCTGACGCTTCTGCTTTTCAACATCCTGACTGGATGCATGCCATGGCTACCCAGCTGGGGCCATCCATGCCTGCCGACCTCCTGATCGTCACAATCAGAGAGGAGCAGTCCGGCACGCTCGTCGCTCTTTTGCCATTTACCAAGAGAACCATCGGGCCTTTCAAGCTGCTTGAATTTTTAAATTTCGGTGTGGTGGATCATGCTTGTGCCACTCTTGATGCCAGCTTTTGCGAAAAATTGCTGAGGCATGAAGACAAATATACCGATGAGCTGACAGACAAGCTTTCCAAGGCTCTTACACCCTATAACATCGTCTGGATCAAGCATGTGAGGGAACGTGATTTATGGATATTATCCCTCTTTCCAAAAAGCTGGATTGCCGCTAAGGCCGATTTTTCCAGTCATGCTACGGAACTGGGCGACAATTTTGCAGACTGGAAGCTCAGTCATTTATCCGCCAACCGCCGTCATGACTTAAAGCGGAAAAGAGCGCGTCTGGCTAAACTTGGAGCACTTGAGTTTCGGCTCTTGCAAGACCCGGCCGAGATCAAAGCGGCGTTTTCCTTTTTGCAGAAGGTGAGAAAAAGACGCTTTGAGCACGCCGAGGGAAAGGATTTTCTTCAGGAAAAGCGGTTTTATGATTTTTACAGCGCACTTGCAGAAAATCCTGATCATCATGATTTAGCTGTCACCGCTTGTCTTACACTTGATGGGGCAATCATTGCGGCCTCTTTTGGCATCCTAAAGGGGGATCACTTTACCTTCCTTTTGCCCGGAGCCGATTACGAGCGTTTTTCTCGCGGATCACCCGGTAAGGTGCAGATCGACTATCTCATCGAGTGTTTGATGGAAAAAGGCGTTCGGGCCTTTGACTTTTCCATCGGAGATGAAGCCTATAAAACCACATTTGGCACAAGTCCTGAGGCCATTTTTACTATCATGGGTTATCGTGGTCCTATCGGGCGCCTAGGGTTAGCTCTGATAAAAATTGCCAAAAAAGCCAAGACTTTATTGAGCTTATAGACCTTACCCCATGAATTCCCCCAGCCTTTATACAGATGTAGCATGACCTTGGCATCGCTGGTGGCGCATGTCAGACTGACATATGCCTATATCAATGCAAGTTATGCAGACAAGAAAGGGGACATTTGGATGAAGAATGGATCACCCCTCTTTTCCATGAGGTTCATCAGTCTCAGCACCTTTGTCCTTGCCAGTATTTTTGGGAGCATGAGCGAGACAAACGCACAGAGCTATCATTGCGAGACAGCCATTGGGGCCACGCAAGCCTTTAAATCTGCCACATGGTGTGCAACCAGTTTTCTTGCCCCTCAAGGAGGGAACAGATACGGGCCAGGAAATCTTGCGCGGGATGGCGCTTGGTGTGAAGGGGTACGGGGCCATGGGATTGGCGAGAGAGTATTTTTCCAGATTGAGCAGTTTAATGCAGATGACACCCCTCTTGCATTTGATCGCCTGATTATCTCAAACGGCTATGACAAGAGCGCGCGCACCTTTCGCGCCAATGCGCGCCTTAAGGATATTATCATTACCGCTGATACCGGCTTTAGGATGCAAACCAGACTGGCTGATATATGGGGTGAACGTGTGATCATGCTTGGAGAGGCAGTCGCTGCCAAGACCTTGTCGGTTGAAATTCGGTCTGTCTATCCCGGTGAGGCTTATCAGGATAGCTGCCTTAGTCTCCTCACCCCTGATTACGGTATGTAGGGCACGGTCTTTATGCCGGCCTTTTGCTCTATGCAGGGTTTGGCGCAGGCATGGCCTGTCCCTCAATCAGAGGCTTATTGCCAGATCCCAAAGCATCCGTTTTGGAAATGGGAACATTTACGGCATCCAGCTCACGATGGACCGCATTCCATAGCTCATTTTTCACATGCCAGCGGCGTCCATATTCTGAAACATTGTAAATCAGGGCATATTGCGCATAGGGCCTGCCATTATCGAGGACCATCTCGCGGATTTCTGCGCGGGCTGGTTCCTTGTTCCAATCAATATATGTAACGCTTTTCAGAGCCTTTAGCAGGGCTGGGATCACCACTTCTGGCGGATGGACCGGATCAATATAAACGCGATCGCCAATTTGATACAATTCATCATGACCACCGGTGACACGGATCAGGTTTGCCTCGGTCGCTTTGGAGTTGGGGATGCAATGTAATTGCCCCAAGCCATCAATAGCGCGGATGGTTCGCCAAGAAATATCGGTGACCACCGCCTCTTCCCCGCCTTCAAAGGCAATGACGTCCCCCACATTAAAGGGTCGCTCAAGATTGAGCACGATACCAGAGAAGATATTGGCGACATTGGCCTGAATGGCCAGACCGATGATCATGGCAAGAAGACCTGAGGTTGCCAGAAGGCTGGTCAGCTCCTTATGCATGACAAAGGCAATCACGCCAAAGATCGCGAACAGATAAACCACCGCCTTTGTAAAGGCGCGGATCGAACTTGGCACTTTGCGTGCGGCCCGCTGCTCCAGCGGCGTCCAGATAAAGCGCTCAATCGCCATGGAAACCAGCGCAGCCCCGATCAGCCACCAAAGGGCTTCATAGACTGGGGCAATCATGTCGACATAATAAAACTCAAAATTCTGGAAAGCGAAGTTCAAAACAAGGCTGCCCGCTGCCGACAACAGCAAAGGCCAGCAGACAAGGCGTAATAGCCAGCTTTGCAGGTTCCAGAAGAGCTGTTGCCCGTCGCGCTTGTGATCCATGAAATGGCAAAGATAGAGCCAACAAGGCCAAAGATTGCGATATAAACCAGATAATTGGTCGGCAGCACGTCCGAGAGAGAGAGAAACAGCACCATCGACAGCAACGATCCCCACGCCCAATTGGGAGAAATCGGGGCTTGGCTTACCAAAGCCCACAAAGGTGGGATTGCCCAATCCGCTGGCGCGCACAATTTCCTGCGAGATCCATGACCGATCAGAGACCAGCCCCAACGTGACACCCAATGCGTTGGCTTCCTTTAGCCTGTGCTGATAGGTCCCACCATCGGTGAGGCCAGCACCAACCACATCCACCACATAAATGAGATTGTTTTTGTTAAGCACCTGATGGCGGAAGCTCGTGCCGATTAGCTTGCTGCCGTAATTGCGGCGCACATCCATAAAATTGGTTTCAAAGCGTGCTTTGACCCGGTAGCGCTGATACTTCAAATCGCCGATGGTCTCGGTCCGGTCCGGCTTGTCCAGTTTGACCGGCTCAACAGCATTGTCAAAAATCACATTCTGCGGTTCGAAATCACCGCGATAACGGAACCAGATGGCAAATTCCAGCTCAATGGTCTCTTTGGCCTTGTCATAGTCAGAGACCTTTTCAACAAGGATGCCGGAATAGACCACATTGGTCTTATACATGAAGCGATCATTGACATAGAGCGCCCGGCCATCACGCACAGCCTGAATGTAATTTTCGACCTCACCTTGAGCGATTGGCTGCAATTGAGTGGGGGCAGAAATGATCTGCCTGCCATCATAGACACCGACCTGTATAGGCTTATTGGCCGCCCCTGCCCCATCAAACTCGATGGGACCGGCAAAACCGTCAATCGGCTCGCCATCTTTGAGGGCTTCATATAGAGCCTTGCGCTGCTGCGCGCCCACCCCAGCCTGGCCGGCCTTCATCACCTTAAGCAGGGCCTGACCAATCACATTGGCGCTTTCATAGCCATAGGCGGCGACCCAGTCGGGAGAGGTTTTGAAACGCTCGATAAAGGAATTGCGGAAGTTCTGCACCTTCTGGTTTGCGGTGTCATACATCAAGGGGCCAGTTGTCATGGTGCTGTCGGCGTATGATGCAAAGCTCTTGCGACCAAAATTCTTGGCAAACGATGCCGTGGCCAATCTGTGCGAGCCCACGATATTTTTGATGGCCTTGACGTTTCGAAGCTCTGCAATCACCTTGGAAGCCAGATCCTAGTCCATTGCAAGATAGAGGGCATCGGAATCATTGGCGGTCTTTATCTCTTCGGCGATGCGTTTCACGTCCGCGTCAAGGTTGGTGCCAGTTGCATCAAGCCCCCAGCTATGGCGAAGCGGGATGCCAAAGCGCACGAACGTTTCGGTGAAGGTCTTGGCGGCCTCCCCGTGGGCGCTGCTATCATAGACGATTGAGACCAGCTTTTCCTGAAGCACATTGCGCATATAATTGGCGCGAAACTGCGTCTCCAATTTATCATCAAAGCTGGGCGCAAAAAGAGACGGATGAAGAGTGCTCAGGGATTGAGCCTGCGGAGAAATCACCATCAAAGGGATGTGAGCTTCATCCGCCAGTTCGGCGACCTTTGCAACATTTTGCGCCTGCCACGGGCCAACAATGCCGATGACGCTGTTATCTGCCAATGCTTTGCGGGTCTGATCAATCGTGGCGGTCTCTTCGCCTTTGTTATCAAAGACTTCAACGCCGATATACTGCCCCTCGATCCCGCCAGCGTCATTGATTGCACGAGCATAAAGCTCAGCACCATTGCGCATGGCCTGTCCGGTTGCAGAGAGCTTGCCCGTCATAGGTGCAATAACGGCGATTTTGTAATCGCTTTGGTAAGTGGTCTCAAACAGGGCGGTGCGGGCAATAAGCGATGAGATCACCGAGACGACGACCAGAAGCACCATGATAAGGCTGAGCTTTGCCCATTTCGAACGTTTGTGCCACAGCATATCAAGAAGCGAAGTGCTTTTCCTGGCTGGCTTGCCACCGAATTTTGACGGTTCAATTCTCTCGTTCATCACACTTCACTTTATATAACTTGGCGTTTCAATAGCGTGGGCAGCGGGGCCAGCCAGGCCGGGACGACAAGGGTATTGATAAAGGTGCCGGTAGCTGGAGTTGCTCTAGCAAAGCCTAGGAAAAATGAAGAAAAGTCCCTTTGGACAAACATTGCCCCACCCCGAAAACCAACAGGCCATGCTGGTACAAACTAAAATTGAATTCTCAGGCCCAGGCCTGTAGATATGTATTTTCACCGCGACGATAAATACAGACTTTAAGATAGACTGCGATGACAATACTGCTATCCTGAGTTGTGACTGCGTTTTTTTGGGGGGTGGGATGTTTCGGTACCAAAGAAGCTATGGGAGAATAGCAGTTTTTCTGCTCGCTCTTTTCCCCATACAGCTTTTTGCCCCTCATCAGGTCAGAGCAGCCTCTTTTCTTGATGATTTGCGCCATGCGGTGGAAAATCACGACAGAGTGAAAGCCGCCCACTCCAGCACCGAGGCCAGTCGTCAGCGTGTGCGAGTGAGCAAGGGTGATCTCTTCCCCAAGCTTAATCTCAAAGCCAGTGCCGGTCGCGAGCGGATCCTTAATCCCTCAAGCGCCATACCCATCTTAATTTCACCAGCGCCAGCGTGGAAGCCACCCAGTTGATCTGGGATTTTTGGTGCCACCCAGACCAAGGTGAAAAAGGCAAAGCTGCGTCTTGCGCGCGCTCAGCTAGGTATTTTGCAAACTCGCCAAGAGGTGATGTTTCAGGCCATTCGAGCCGCACTACAAGTGAAACGCTCCCAAGCCGTGCTTGATTATGCCAACCGGTCAGAGGCTAGCGTGCGACGCCAAACCGGTCTGGAAGAAGCCAAGCTTCAGTCTGGGGGCGGCTATTCGACCGATGTGTTGCAAGCCAAGACCCAATTGGCTGGCGCCAAGACACGCCGCTTGTATGCCCAGCGCGCCAAAAAGCTGGCCATGAACTGCTACCGGCATTTCGCCATCGCAAGGCCGATGTCGGCTCTATGAAGGTGCTTGGCTCTGTCCTGCGCGAATTGCCTTCAAATCCTGAAGAAGCGCTGAAAATTGCCTCACGCCATAATACCAAAATCCAGATCGCCCGGATTGATGAAACGATTGCCAAAAAGAGCATCAAGGAAAGTCGCCGTTCCGGTTTTTTGCCCAAGCTCGATCTGGTGGGAAAGACCGAATATAACGACAATGTCAGCGGCCCAATCTGATGTGCTGCTGGCTGGCGTGATATGAAAGAACTTCTGCGACGTCTGTTTCAAAGCCCTCGTATCTCGCTGGAACTTCTTGCCATTTCGCTGGTTGCCAATTTGCTGGCTCTGGCCTCCCCCATTTTCGTCATGCTGGTTTTGGGCCGCTATGTCACCCATGGCATTGATGCGACGCTCATCACCCTGTCTTTTGGGATGCTGCTTGCCATTATCATGGAATTTCTATTTCGCCTTTTGCGCCTGCGTCTTGCGCGAGGGCTGAGTGTGCAGGCCAATATCAATCTTGTCACTTGGGATGATTTCCAGCAGCCCCGTGCAGCAATTTGTGCGCCGTGCTGGATGTTCCCTTTGCGCTTTTGTTTTTGTGCGTGCTCTATTTGCTCAATGTCACTCTGGGTGTGATTGCCACTCTCTTCATTCTGTTTGTCTTTGGGCTGCGCCTCCTCTCGCAATCGCTTCTTCAAAAAAGGCAGTAGGAAGTCGAGCAGGTCAATAGTGAGGCCAATGGCCATTTTGCCAATCTGGTTCGCTCGCCCGATGCCGTGCACCTGTTTGATGGCCATGGCAAGCTAATGGAGAAATGGGCAGAAACAAGCACCAAACTCTCCCATTTGCGCTCGCGCCTTGTGCAGGGGGAAGGCCAGACCCAGCCTGTCTGGTCATGCAAAGGGGCACTTGAGATCCGGGATCTGGCCTTCACGCATTCCACCATGCCTTTGCCGCTTTATGAAAAGCTCTCTTTTGCCGTCCAATCAGGCTGTGTTGTTCTTGTTAAGGGTCGCAATGGCGCGGGCAAGACAACCTTCATGCGGCTTTTGCTGGGGCTTTTAGAGCCGGATCGGGGGCAAATTCTGGCTGACGGGATTGATTTGCGCCAGCTCTCGCCCCATTGGTAGCGGAGACAAGTTGGTTATCTGCCGCAGGAGCCCTGGTTTTTGACGCAAGCCTTGGGCAGAATCTGGCCATGGGCATTCGCAAGCGCCTTGCCCTTGCGCGCATGCTCGCCAACCATCCCCCATCGCCTTGCTGGATGAACCAACTGACGGGCTGGACGATGAGGGAAAACGGGTGATCGCGGCCATGCTAGATGGGCTGTCGCGCCAACGGCGAACCGTCTTTCTTGCAAGCCAAGATGCGGGCCTGATGCGGCATGCCCAATTTGGTTGAAAAATCCCGCGCCTTTTTCCTTGCCCGAAAGGAGCGTCTCACCGCCGATATTGCCGTGCAGACCAAGCTGATCGAGCAGCGGCATGAGAATATCAACGAAGTGCGCGCGGCTCAAAAAGAGCAAGGCGCTGTTTTTCTATATCAGCGAACAGGTCAAGATAAGCGAAGATCTCTTGGCGAAAAATCTGAGCAACCGGATGAAGCATCTGGAATTGCTGCGCCAAGTGGCTGATATCGAAGGCGACATTACCATTTTTGAAGCCTCACTCGGGCGGGTTGAAACCACTATTGAAGAGGCGCAGGCAAAGCTCGTTTCCATTCGCACCGGTTTCATTGAAGAGGTTCGCGCAGAGCGGGCCAAGCACTTCCGCAGTTTGCAGGAATTATCCGAGCGGTTGGTGCGCTTGCAGGATTCCTTGTCGCGCACCATTTTGCGCGCACCCGTTGACGGCATTGTCAAAAGCCTGCATGTGGCCACTGAAGGGGGTGTCGTCACACCAGCGGGCACTGTGCTGGAGCTGGTGCCCTCGGGCGATAAATTGGTGATCGAGGCCCGCCTTGCTATTGCCGATATCGGCTTTGTGCATCTTGGGAATGAAGCTCAGCTGCAACTTGCTTCAGCAGATGCGCAATTGTGTGACAAGCTGGTGGGAAAGGTCACCCATATCAGCCCCGGTACGTTGGTGAATGAAGACGGGCAGGCCTTTTACAAGATCCGCATTGAAACCGATCAAGCGTATTTTGAGCGGGGCCAAGAGCGCTTTAATCTGTATCCCGGTATGCAGGTGCAGGCTGGCATCGTCACGGGCGAGCGGAGCATTATGGAGTATCTCCTCTCACCCATTATTCGCTCTGCTGGCTCTGCCTTGCGAGAGCGCTAGGCTCGGCCCATAAAAGCATTGGTTTTGCGTTATCTTTTATTGTTCAGATCGCAACCCAAGGCTTGCCTTTACGGTAACCTAGAGAGAAAAACCTGCCCCTGCTTAGTGCGTCTGGTGTTTAAGCTGCGTTTTTCCTGTCAGCAGGCCAACGGTCAAGATATAATCTCTATATCTAATACAAAAACCTATTATTGAAGATATGAATTAATATTTTCCCCAGCATGACCTAGAGAAAATTCTGGAATTATTTCCTCAAATTTTTAATGAAACAATATTGCAAGACAAGTCTATTTCTCTTGTTTCTAAAGTTTTGTAACTTTACTATTTTGTTCACCTTTCTCTGCCATTATCACACACACTAATCCAGGGGTTGCGGGATGATACGGTTTATTTCTAATTCTATACAGAGAAAGTTCTTTTTCATTATGCTCATCACATTATTGTTGGTGAACATACCACTGGTTTTTGTGTTTTATAACGTGATGGAAAACTCTCTGACCGCGGAGTTTGATGAGAGAAACCGTACCCTTCTCAGCACCAATGCTTCTTCTCTTAGCAAACCGTTATGGGATTTTGACCATGCGGTTCTGCCTGAATGGGCCAAATCCATTCTGCTGGAAGAGAATATTGTCAAGGTTCGCATTTATGACGATAAGAAAAACCTGATCGCCAGTGCTTCGCAGCTTGAGGACGAGCTGCTGGCTTCTTCTTCATCTCATCAAATTCTGACGCAGACAATTTTGTACAATGTAGATGGCAATACCACTTCGGTTGGCATGCTGGAGATTCACGTTGATAAATCTGGCGTCACTCAGGCCATCTGGGCAACCGTTGGCAAAGCCCTTTTGCTATTGGTTATATCTATCGCCGCAGTTGTGACGACAGCTCTTATTGCCAATAAATATGTGATTGCTGAACCACTGGCCAAATTGACCAAAGCCATCAATGCCACCCACGATACCGGTAAACAGCAACGGGCCGAATACAGCTCTAACGACGAAATTGGTAAAGTTGCCAAGAATTTCAACGACATGCAAAGCCGTTTGGAGAAAGAAAGTTCACGCATTCATGAGGCTTATTCGCGCCTAACTGCACTGTATAATCATACCCCTGCCCTTCTTTATTCGCTGGACCAGCATGGACATATCCGCGCGGTTTCTGACTTCTGGCTGTTTGCAACAGGATATTTCGAGGAAGAAGTACTGGGCAAGCCCTTCTCAGACTTCATTTCTTCCTGCTCGCTTGAGACCTATAACGACAGAAAATCCTTTTTGCAGCTTGCTCCTGGTGAATTTTCCGAAACAACCTGCCTGTTCCAGCGGCGCGATGGATCTTTGTTTGAGGTTCTCATTCGCGAATCCATAACGCAAGACGGCCTTAGTGATGATTGCCTGTCTCTGGCTGTTATGACAGACATCTCCAGCCTAAAACGGGCAGAAGAAGCCCTGCGCCTGCAAGCGACCACAGACAGTCTTACCGGACTATTGAATCGCGACGGCTTTGCCCACCATGTCAAAGGTTTTATTGATCTTTCGGAGCAAAGCGAGATTGAAACCGCGATGGTCTTTCTTGATCTTGATCGCTTCAAATGGGTCAATGATAATTTGGGCCACACCGCAGGGGATGAATTGCTCAAGATTGTTGCTGGCCGGCTTACCAACCTTGTGGGCCCAAATCAGCATGTGGGCCGGTTTGGTGGCGATGAATTCTCTATTTTGCTTCAGGGTAGCAATGCCCGAGAGGATGCGGTTGCGCTGTCTCGTGAAATCATGAAGGCCTTGAGCTTGCCCATTGATCTACATGGCCATGCCTTTGAGCTCACCACCAGCATTGGCATTTCCATCTATCCCGATCATGCGCAATCAGCTGACGAATTGATCAAGACCGCAGATGTTGCCATGTATCACCAGAAGAAATCGGGCCGCAATGGCTATTGCGTCTTTAATCGCAGACTGGGCCGAGATGCCGGGCGCTTCCTTGAAACCGAGCATCAGATCATCCAGGCCCTTGCCAATGATTGGTTTGAACTGCATTTGCAGCCCATTGTGAATTTGCAATCTAACAAAATTGCAGGATTTGAAGCCCTGCTACGCCTCAACCACCCAGAGAAGGGGCTGCTTCCCCCTGCAGATATTATTGCAACTGCAGAGCAGACCAGTCACATTCTTGAGATTGGCAATCTGGTCATCCAGCAGGCCATCGGGCATTTGAAACAGTTTAAAGACTATCCGCATCTTGAAGATTGTTACATTGCTATTAACTTATCTGCAGCCCAGTTTTTGCCCGGCCTGCCCGCAAAGCTGGCCTCGGCTCTGATGGAGAATGATATCCAGCCAAACAAGCTGGTTCTTGAGATTACCGAAACAGTTCTGATGCAAAGCTCGAGTAACCTTGAGACTATTTTCAGCGCCATCAAGGAGTTGGGCTGTTCCTTTGCTCTGGATGATTTCGGGACCGGTTATTCATCTCTGAGTTACATGAACAAATTCCCGGTCGATATTGTCAAGATTGACCGCTCCTTCATTTCGATGATGGCCTCGGATAATCCAGATTGCCAAAAGGCGAAAAAGACCCAGACATTGGTTGAAGGTATTTTGGTTATGTCTCATCAACTGGGTCTGAGCGTAGTGGCCGAAGGCATTGAAACTGCCCCAATTGCGACCAAGCTGGCTGATCTTGGCACTGATCTTGGCCAAGGCTATCACTTCTCGCGTCCGTTACCGATTGAGAGCTTTATCAATCCCGCTCAACTCAAACTGGCGCTCGCCGGCTAAGTTTTATCAAGGAGGGAAGATCATCATGTTTGCCCATATCAAACGTCTGCTGGCTGCTACCCTTTGTGGAGGTACGCTGTTTGGTTTTGCTGCATTTGGTGGCATTCACTCCGCTTCAGCTGAGGGCAATTCGGCGCTTAAAGCCCTTGATGATCTTGTGATCATGACCGAAGATTATCCTCCTTTCAATTTCCGTGACAGCGAGGGATTGAAAGGCGTTTCAACCGAGATTATGCGCGAGATTTTGCGCCGCACCGGACGCAATGTTGACGAGCACACTATTGAGCTATTACCATGGGCCAGAGGCTATCAATTAACCTTGGACAAGCCAGGCCATGCCCTGTTCTCCACCACGCGGACCGCAAGCCGGGAAGCACTTTTTAAATGGGTTGGCCCTTTTGTACCGACAGTTGTGGGATTGATCGCCAAGAAGGAGCGCAAGCTGACCCTCTCACAGCCGGACGATTTGCATAAATTGCGTATTGGTGTGGTGAAAGACGATATTGGCCATCTTTTGCTTAAAGAAATCGGAATGCCCGAAGCCCGGGTCGAGCCTGTTCTTCTCAATGAACAAAATTATAAAAAGCTTTTTGCGGGCCGCATTGATGCCATTGCCTACGAAACCAACGTTAGCAATTGGCGCTTTCGGATGATGGGCATTAATCCTGATGAGTATGAAGTCATCTATAAGCTAAAATCTGCTGAACTCTATTTGGCTTTGCACAAGGATACACCAGACGCTGTTGTAACCACTTTGCAAAAAGGGCTTGATTCCATCAAGGAAGACGGAACCTACCAATCCATTTTGCAAAGCTATGGCCTTGCTCAAAAATAGGCATCACGCTTTGCGGCAATGAGCAAGCTGTTCACCTTCATTGAAACCACACGACACCACTTGAGGCCAGAATCTGTTGCTCAGGCGACAGCTTCGGCCTTCACAGGCCGTATAATCGCCTCGGCGATCAAAGCCCTCTGATAGCCCCCTCTACTGCCTTAAGTGATTTTAGGAATCATGCCGACATCGTGACGATGGGGCTAACCAGTCTCTGCTTGTTTTTGGAAGACCTGCTATATCAGCACGGCTCTTGATCTTAGTGAAAACCTTCTTACGCGCCACGCCATCAGGAAAACCCATTAAAACAATCATTTACGAATAATCCATACTCTCTTTCGGGGCATTCCAACCTGCTGGGCTGCGTCTTTGATTATGCGTTTTTGATCGCGCCTATCACGCGCATTGATAAAAATGCAACGGTTAATGACTTTGGCAAAAATCAGTTGGAGAAGTAAACAAATGATTATTGACAAATACAGCCTGAGGTTTAAATTTACCAACTATTAATTTTACGTAAATTTGTTTCAGGTGTAGGTTTTATGCGTCGCGTTGTTGATATCGGCATTGCCTTGTTTGTTCTGATTGTCTTCTCCCCTCTGCTTCTTGTCCTTGTGGTTTTAGTACGCATGAAGCTTGGCAATCCTATTCTTTTCAAACATCGCCGGACGGGCTTGCATGGCAAAGACTTTATCCTTTACAAATTCCGGTCAATGACAGATGCCACAGACCAGAATGGCAATCGGTTGCCAGATGCGGCACGGCTTACTCGGTTTGGCAAGTTTCTGCGTGCCACCAGTCTTGATGAACTTCCCGGATTCTTCAATATTCTGATTGGCGACATGACGCTAATTGGACCGCGGCCGCAAGATAGCAATTTTATGAAGCGTTGCACTCCCGAGCAATTTCGCCGCCATGACATTACCCCCAGCATGACAGGTTGGGCGCAGGTAAATGGCCGCAATACCATTAGCTGGGAAGAGCGCTTTGCACTTGATTTGTGGTATATCGTCAACCGCTCCGTGCTACTCGACTTTAAGATCCTCGCGCTAACAATATATGTGATTTTGCAACGTCAAGGCATTTCGGCGCAAGGCCATGCGACCATGCCGGAATTTACTCCCCCATCCCCTCGCTTGGAAGCCGCAGAATAGGGATAGGGATAGGGATGCTCTCGCATTTGCAATTGCGAACCTTCCCGTGCCTGCCCCGGCAAATATGCAATGTTTCTCTTTGCTCCATAAGGGAACATACAGTCTTGTTCTGGCGCTGATTGCAACAAATATGCGGCGCAAATCTGAGCGATATTTTGCAGCGCCATTGAGTTGGTTAATGAAGACCAAACATATTCTATAAAAATTTATTTTCTTATTTTACAATAACTTACTCTTGATCATAAGCACTATTTTAAATTGATCCTGCTATCTTTACGGCAACTAAACGTGGAGACGGGCAAATGACAATTCCATTTCTGAAGGCTATTGGCCTATGCGCTGCCTTGGCGACTGGGCTTTCTATCTCCCCTGGTCAGGCCTTGCCGGGTTCTGGCTTGTCAAAGGCATTTTCAAGCCATATGGCAACAGGCGGAGGCACCAAAGCACCTACCGGCCATATCAAGTTCTGCCGTTCCAACAGTTCTCAGTGCCGCAGAACCGGCTCTGGCGTCAAACGCTTCACCAAGAAAAGCTGGCGACAGCTGGTCTCTGTCAATGCTTCGGTTAACCGGGCGATCCGCCCACGCAATGACCGGGGTGCGGATGATTGGCGGACCAATGTTGCCTATGGCGATTGCGAAGATTATGCCCTTACAAAGCGTAAATTGTTATTGCGCCAGGGCTGGCCGTCCAGCTCGCTTTTGATCACCACAGGCTATTTGCGCAATGGCACCTATCATGCAGTTCTGGTTGCCCGGACTGATCGGGGAGACTATGTGCTGGATAACATGTCCCGCAGTGTTAAGCCTTGGCGCAAGGTCAATTACCGCTGGAAGAAGCAGCAATCTTCGCACAATCCGCGCAAATGGGTGCGCCTTACCGGTGGCAGCAAGCGGCCGGTAGCCTTGGCCAGTGCCAAGCAGAGCACAAAATCCTATGCAAAAGCTGCCAGTAAAAAGCGCAGCAAAGCCAGAGGGCTGTTCAGCAAACGCTCCAAAGTGCAGAAAAACCGCCGTATCAGCCGCGCTCAAGGTCATAAGAAAGTCACACAAGCCCAGATTAATGCAAGGCTCAAGGTGCTACGGGCCAGGCTTGCCAAAAAGATCAAGCGCAAATATCGCCGCCATCGCAGCTGATCAACGCTTAAAACCAGCAAAACCGTTCGAGACATATAAGCTCGGGCGGTTTTTTTCTGCCTGCTCTTACCCCGAACAGAGCGATTCTTGACGCCATTCTGCCTAGCCTATTCGCATCCCTTAAGCGGTCAAACTGCTGCAATTTTGCCACAGTTAAAACTGAATGAGGAAAAAACACAAAAGGGAGAGGAGAAAAGTTCGTCACCACGTCTGGTTGTGCCTTGACAAAAGGGTCTTAAAAAGTCGTTTATACTTACGAGAATTTTAATGGTTTCGGCTTGTGCTTTGTTATGAAACTGTTGCCGTCTGCTGATTTTAATTGATGGCAATTGTGTGTTTTTGGCATTCATCACATTCAGTTCAAGACCGACTTCCAGCAATTCGTTTTAGCCCAAAGTGAAAAGAATTTTAGACCCAAAAAATTTAAGTGAAGTGAGTAACGGGATGCGGATTTTTACGACCTTTCTTCTTTCATCGGCTGTTGTCATTGCCGCCGCTGGTTGGGGTCACGCCCAAGGGGTTCAGGCTGGTAGCTCTGTCAGTGGTGAAGATCTGTTCGAGAGTTCGGAATATCCTGTGCGCGAGCGCCCTCGCCCGGATTATGACCCGCTTGGCGCGCAGATGGGTGCATGGATCCTCTATCCCTCCATCACCGGTACGCTGGAATATGACAGCAATGTCAAAAATGCTCACAGCAATGAAAAATCCAGCATGGTTGCCCTGTTGCAGCCGCGCCTAAGCGCGCAATCCGATTTTGGCCGTCATGCGCTTAATTTTGAGCGTGGGGCGGATTATCGTTCAGTGCTTGATGATCAAGATTCCTCTACCCTTTCCGGCTTTCTCAATTCGCAAGCGCGGGTTGACGTATTGGGAGATCTCTCCGTTACCATTGGCACGCAGCTCCAATCCAATCAGGAAGATCCGGGCGATACCAATGCCCCCGGTCAGGCAAAAGAAGGCGTTCGCCACACCCTTTATGGTCTTGATCTTGGCGTGACCAAAGGCTTTAACCGCGTCACTCTTACTGCCAGCGGATCTCTGCGCCATTATGATTATTATGATGTTGATGCTATTGGTGGCGGCAAGCTTGATCAAGATGGTCGCGATGGCACCACCTATAGTGCGCTGGGCAAGATTGCCTATTTGCTGACGCCAGAATATTCAGCTTTCGTCTCGGTTGAAGGCAATTGGCGCGACTGGTCATCCAAGGCGGCCACCAATCGCGATTCCCAAGGTCTGGAAGTGTTGGGGGGTGTCGAATTTGCCCTCTCACGTATTCTGCTTGGTTCAGCCAGTGTTGGTTATTTGTCGCAGGATTATAGTGAAAAGACCCTCAAAGACATCAACTCCTACAGCTATGCACTGGATCTGACATGGATGCCAAGCCCTGTCGCGACAGTTAAGGTTGGCGGGCGCCGCAGCATTGGCGAGAGCACCACAGCAGGCAGCTCTGGCAAGATTTCATCCCTGCTCACTGCATCGGTTGATTATGAAGTGCGCCGTAATCTGATCATTACCCCTGATGTCTCCTTCACCTTGGAGGAATATAAGGGCACATCACGCGAAGACAAAATCACAGCTGCGGGCATCAAGGCTGACTATCTCATCAACCGGACCTTTAAGGTTGGTGCCAAATATCGCTATTCGCAGCGCGAAAGTGATGCGGCCAATAGTGATTACCAGAAGCATGTAGTGGGTATCTATGCTAAAGCAGAATACTGATCTGCCAAAGGTTTCATCCCCCATTTCCGACGATCTGATTGATGATGAGATTATCAGCATTCATCAGATCGTCGATTTTGCGCGTCGGCATTTAAAACTGATCGCCACGGTCACCCTGTTCTTTGCTTTGCTCGGGGTGGTCTTGTCTTTTGTTGTCACTCCGCAATATACGGCTTCTGTTTCGATGCTGATCGACACCCGCTCCAGCAATGTGGTGGATGTGGATGCGGTTTTGTCGGGCATTGGAGAAGATGACAAGCTGTTTGAGAGTCAGTTGCAGATTATCAAATCCGCCTCGGTTGCCGAGCGGGTTGCGAATACGCTCAATTTGCGCAACGATCCTGAATTTCAATCTCGAGCCGGGCTGCTAAGCTCTCTCTTTTCTTCAATCTTTCCTGCTGCAAAAAAGGAAGAGAAGAAAGAGCAGGACTTTGAAGGGATGGATGATGAAATGATCTCCATCACCTCCAAACTGCAAGCAAATCTGTCTGTTCAACAGCGCCGCCGCTCACTGGTGGTTGATGTCTCCTATCGGGCCTTGTCTCCGCAAAAAGCGGCCCGCATTGCCAATGCCTTTGTCGCGGCCTATCGCGTGGATCATTTGGAGACCAAATATGATGCCACCAAGCGTGCCAACGACTGGCTTAACACGCGGCTTGCTGAACTGCGCGAAAAGGTACGTGGTGCCGAGCAGGCAGTGGCTGTCTATCGCGCCGAGAATAACTTGCAGGTGGCTGAAGGGCTGACCATCAATGAAAAACAAATCGGCAAGCTTAATGAGCAATTGATTCTCGCTCGCGCCAAAACGGCCGAGGCACAGGCCAAAGTTGACCAGATTGCAAAAGTTGAGAAGAAAGGTGGGTCTGCCGCCTCTTTTGCAGATGCCTTGCAATCTCAGGTCATCACGCAATTGCGCAGCAAAGCCTCTGAAATTGGCCGAGAGCTGGCGCAGCTTACCGCCAAATATGGGGGCAAGCATCCATCTGTTATTTCTGTGCGCTCACAATTGTCAGACATTCGCCGCCAGATCAATGCCGAGGTCAAACGGATTGTCAGCACCGCGACCAATGAATTGGAAGTTGCCAAAAGCCGGGAGAAATCCATTCTTGATAGTCTGGAAGGGCTGAAAACGGAGTCTTTTTCCGAGAATAAGGCAGCGGTTTATCTGCGCGAGTTGGAGCGCGAAGCCGAGGCTAGCCAGACGCTCTATCAGTCTTTCCTTAATCGCTTTAAGGAAACGCAAGCGGCACAAAATCTCGATACGACCGAGACGCGCGTTCTGGCCCCTGCAACTCCGCCGAGAGGGGCAAGTTTTCCCAATAAAAAGATGTTCCTTGGCTTTGCAGCCCTGTTTGGCCTCTTCCTTGGCATTGGTATCGCACTTTTGATTGATCTGTTTGATTTTTCAATAACAGAGCCATCAGAGGTTGAACGGCAATTTGGTGTGCCTCTTTTTGCCTCCATGCCAATCATTGATGACCCCAATGCAGTGGTGCGCAAGAAGCTGGGCAAGTTTGAATTGCTCAAAACCGCTTTGGCCGCCCGCTTTGGCAGTTCTCAAGGGTCTCCTGACGAGGAAGACCAGCGCATTCGCACTTTGGAGACATCCATCGCGACCTATTCTGCCAACAACCCGCTGAGTGCCTATTCCGAAGCTGTTCGCAACCTTCGTTCTCGCCTGCGCTATGTCAATATTGACGAGCCGGTCAAGGTTGTCATGGTCTCGTCAGCTGTTCCGGGGGAAGGCAAGTCTACGACCGCTTCCAATCTTGCCCATTATGCTGCAAAGACAGGGGAGCGGGTCCTGCTGATTGATGGCGATTTCCGCCATCCGGTTGTCACCAAAGCAATGGCTCCAGAGACAAAAATCAGTCTTCTTGATGTCATTACCGGGCAAAACAGCATTTCAGAGGCCATCACCTATAATGAAGAGACCAATCTGTATTTCATGCCTGCACCACTTGATCAAGAATTGTGGCAAAGTGCTGAAATCCTGAGTTCTGATGCTATGCGTGTTTTTGTCGAAGGTGCACGGAAATCCTTTGACCTGGTCATTATTGACACTTCTCCCATTCTGCCTGTTCTTGATGGGCGCGCCCTTGCCTCGCTCACTGATGGGGCCATTATCGTCAGCGAATTTGCCCAAACCAACAAAAATGCCATCAAGGAAGCCATTGATCTGGTGAGCGCTGCCCATGGTCATGTTCTTGGTATTACGCTTAATAGTGTTGATTTGAAAAATGCCCGTGGCTATGGATATGGGAAATACGGCAAATACGGATATGGGAGCTATGGCTATGGTCAATATGGCTCTTCGTCGTCTTAGGCGATAGCGCCTGAAGCCTCCTCCGCCTTTGCTCTTATCGTCGGTCTTGAGTAAGGAACCTTTTGATGGCCGTCCTCCCTCGTCTTGCGCAAAAATTGGGTCTGGGACGAAAACAGCCCTCTCACGCTTCAAAGCCCCCACAGCTAAGGCCTGGTGTTCGCCTTTACATTGTGGGCGACATTCATGGATGCGCACATCTGCTTGAGCTGCGGCTTGAGCAGATTTACCGTGATAGTCAGAGCTTTGACGGCGATATCTACCAAATCTTTTTGGGGGATTATATCGACCGCGGGCCGGACAGTCTTAAAGTCCTGCAATTGCTTTTTTCCGCACCGCGCCACGATCATCGCCGTGTCTGCCTTATGGGCAATCACGAAGTGACCCTTCTTAGCTGCCTCACGGACGCCCGCCATATTGAGAATTGGATCAATTTTGGCGCTGCAGAGGCCCTGCTCTCTTTTGGCCTCGATCCCCAATTGATGCATAGCGAAGCCGGGCGGGCGCAATTACAACAGCAAATACATCAGGTTCTGGGCGCTACTCCGGGCTTGCTCACCTTTCTGGAGACATTGCCAACTTTCTTTGAGATGGACGATTATTATTGTGTCCATGCCGGAATCCGGCCAGGCCTTCCGCTTGCGCAGCAGAAAGATGAAGATCGGCTTTGGATCAGACAAGAGTTCCTGACTTACACAAAACCCCATCCAAAAATGATTATTCATGGGCATACCCCGTGCGATGCGGTTGAGATTTATTCCAACCGCATTAATCTTGATACCGGAGCCTATGCATCGGGGCAGTTAAGCTGCCTTGTTCTGGAGGGTAAGACCAGACGTTTCCTTTAAACTTGGATCCCTTGTCTCGCGTATGAGGGACAGACCGCAAGGGCAGATTTTAGGCCTTTACTTGATGACATTTCAAATTTCCAGATTTTTGTTTCATACCTCTTTTTTTCTTCTTGCTGTGGTGATTGTCACCAGCCCGCTACTCTTGGGCAGTAACCGTTCTCTCCCCTGGCTCTTTAATGCAGGGCTTGTTGGTTGTGCATTTGCTTTTTGGGGTATGTCTCGCTTGCTTTCCTCTCCGCCCTTTGCCCTGCCTGCCCGGCGGGTGGCTTATCCCTTTCTTGTCGTGTTGCTTTGCCTTTTATGGGCAATCATTCAATGGCTGCCTTTGGATACGCCTTTCTCCAACCCTATCTGGGACTATGCTCAGACCCTTTTGAAACAGGATCTTGCGGGCCGCATTACGGCAAGCAGTTCCCTTACTGCTCTCTCCCTTCTTCGCATCACAACCTATGTGCTCTTTACCTGGTTGCTGCTGCAATATTGCGTCTCCAGCAATAAGGCTTTTCAGCTTCTGGTGATTTTTGTGCTGACCAGTTCTGCCTACGCGCTTTATGGCCTATGGGCGCTCACGCAGGGGCATGACACAATCCTATGGATGGGAGAGCGGCCAAACGTCACTTCTCTTTCCGCAACCTTTGTTAATCGCAACAATGCAGCCACTTATTTTGGTTTGGGCTCGGTTGCCTGCCTGATGCTTCTTTACCAAAGCTATCGCCAGCTTTTCACCTATGGGCGACCACGGCAAGGACTGTCAGACTGGGTCACAAGTCTGCTTGCCAGCCGCGTGGGCGGATTTTTGATTTGTTTTGTTCTGTTGCTGGGCAGCACCCTGCTCACCAATAGCCGCGCAGGTATTCTTGTCACACTCATTGCGCTTGGCTTTGCCCTTATTGCCATCACCATGGTGACCCAATCCAAACAAAGCGCCAAGCAGCCACCACGCCGCTTTACCCGCATTTTCCTCAATCTTTTTGCAATTCTTGCTATTGCAGCTTTTGTAATTTTCGAGCTTTCCGGGGCGGGGGTTGAGCAGCGGCTTTTTCAGAGTGGTATGGGTGATATCAACCGCTGGAATGTCTATCGTATTTGTCTTCAAATTCTGGGCGATTATCCTTGGACAGGCATTGGACTTGGTGGCTTTCCCATTATGTTTGAATTGTATAAGGACGAAACGATTTCCAATGCCCTTGTCTGGGACAAGGCGCATAACAGTTATCTGGAGCTCTTTTTAGGGCTTGGCATTCCTTTTGCCCTGCTCTTTCTATCGGCTTTTGTCTGGGCTGTTCTTCGCTGTATTCAAGGCCTGATCACGCGCCAGCGCCATCGTTATTTTCTGGTCATTGCGCTTGCAGCCACGCTTTTGGTTGGTCTTCATGCCTTGGTTGATTTCAGTATGGAGATTCAGGCCGTTGTCTTGGCCTATCTTGTGTTGCTCTGTGCTGGTGTGGGGCAATCCTGGTCCAGCCGAAGCAGGCGATAAAGTATACCAGAAAGGCTTGCGAAGAGGTTGCAAAGCCTGATACACAAACTATGTTGCTCTGCGATTGAAGGGTCCCCAAAATGATGTCTTTTGTCTTGCGTAGTCTGGTGCTTGGCCTTGCCTTTTTTGTAGCGGCCTGCTCTTCAGGCCCTGCTCCTATATCCAGTGTTTCAAATTCCCTTCCCTCTTCTGCTCGCCCGTCCGTTTATCTGCTTGATGCAGGCGATAAATTGCGCGTGATCGTTTTTGGGGAAGCTGATTTGTCTGGCGAGTTTGTGCTGGACGAACAAGGCACATTGGACTTGCCGCTTATCGGGGACGTACCGGCCAAAGGCAAAAGCCTGCAGGAAGTTGAAACCGCGATTGTCACTCGCCTTAAAGATGGTTATCTCAAAGATCCAAAAGTCAGCTTGGAGATTCTCAATTACCGCCCCTTCTTCATTCAGGGTGAGGTCAAGAATGCAGGGGAATATCCTTATAAAGCGGATTTGACTGTTCAGGACGCTATCGCCATTGCTGGTGGTTTCACTTATCGCGCCAATCAAAACACGGTCTATATCCGCAAAGTAGGCAGCAATGAAGAAGTGCGTGTCCATCTGGGGCGTGAGAGAGCTTACATCCACCCCGGTGACAGCATTCGCGTTGGCGAGCGCTTCTTCTAAGCGCTCATTCCATCATTTGAAGCCTCTTTAATTGCCTGTAGCACCCGATCCGGTGTGGCGGGGACTTGGGTAATGACAGCCCCGCTTGCGTGACGGATGGCATTGAGGATGGCGGGGGCTGTGGGGATGAGCACATGCTCGCCCAAGCCCTTGGCACCATAGGGGCCGTGCACGTCTTCCTCTTCCAAGATGAGTGTTTTGATCGGCGGCACATCACCGATGGTGGGGATCAGATAATCATGCAGATTTTCGGTGCGGCCCGGTAGATATTCCTCCATTAAGGCAAGGCCCAAGCCTTGGGCGATACCACCTTCAACCTGCCCTTCAACCAAGACAGGGTTGATGGCCTTACCCACATCATGAGCGGCAACAAACTGCTCTAATTTTACCGTGCCCAAAGTAAGGTCTACTTCAAGCTCAACCAGATGAGCCGCGTAGCCAAAGACTGCATAGGGGATGCCCTGCCCGTTTTCATCCAGCGGTTTGGTGGGCGGGTCATAGGTCTCGGCGGCTTGCAGAACATAGCCATCTTCCGATGCTGCCATCTGGGACAGATCCAGCCGCTGGCTCTGCTCCCCTTCCGCAATCACAATCTCACCGGCACCAATTGAAATATCAGCATCAAGCGAAGCGTTGCACAGACGCAATATAGTGGCGCGCAAGGCTTCACCGGTCAGGCGAGCCGCATTGCCCGAGACAAAGGTCTGACGCGAGGCGGAGGTTTTACCTGCATCCGGCGTGATGTCGGTGTCGGGGCTTTCCAGCCTGATGGCGGAGACCGGAATGCCGAGCGCGGTTGCAAAAATCTGGGCAATCACCGTATTGGCCCCTTGCCCGATATCAGTTGCACCCTGATGCAGGACGACTTGCCCCTCCGGCGTAATCCCCGCTTTGATGGTTGAGGGATTGGGCAAGGAGGTGTTGCCGCACCCATACCATGCCGAGGCAATGCCCACCCCTTTGCGGCTGGGTGATCCATCTGCGCTTGCCTGCTTGTTAAAGGCGTCAGCTTTAGCATTAGCCTCTTGCCAATAGGGACGCAAGGCTTCAAGGCAGGCCTTAATGCCAACCCCTTGCTCAAACACTTGACCAGTGACTGTAGGAAGGCCATTTTCCAACGCGTTGAGCAGGCGGAATTCCAGTTTGTCCATGCCGACTTTCTCGGACAATTGGTCAAACAGGGTTTCCTGCGCAATGGCAGACTGAGGCACGCCAAAGCCGCGGAATGCCCCTGCTGGTGGGCAATGGGTGTGAATGCCGCGCGAAGCTGCGCGATAATCGGGAATATGATAGGGACCAGAGGCATGGACTGGCACACGATTGGCGACCGTCGGCCCCCATGAGGCATAGGCACCGGTGTTGAAATCCCCCGCAAAGTCAAAGCCGCAAATGCGCCCTTGTGCATCGGCCCCAATTTTCAGGACGATGTCTGAGGGATGCCGTTTGGTGGTGGATTGCATACTATCGGTGCGCGAATAGGTCATGCGCACAGCTTTGCCTGTTTTAAGGGCAGCAAGAGCGATATAGGGCTGCAGGGACAGATCGAGCTTGGAGCCAAAGCCGCCGCCTGTGGCGGTGGGAATGATACGGATATCTTCTGGTGCCAGCCCCATTAATTCGGCAAGGCTGTCGCGATCCATATAGGGGGCTTGGGTGCAGGCCTGGACTTCCAGCCGTCCATCAACCATTTGGGCAAAGCCTGCTTCAGGCTCGATATAGGCATGTTCAATAAAGCCGGTCTTGTAACTGGCCTCCACACGATATGTTGCCCGCTCCAGCGCCTCTTGCGGATTGCCGCATTTTACAAAGCCTCCGCACATCACGTTGCCTGCTCGTTCAGGGTGCAATAACGCGGCCTCTGGTGCGGTCGCCTCAGCGACATCAAGCGCGGCGTCAAGCTCGGTCCAGACCACAGGAAAACTGGAGAGATCAAGGGCGGCAACAGCCTTTGCCTCCCCCACAATGGCGGCGACCACCTCACCGCGAAAGCGGGTTTCTTCTTCCGCAAAGGCGGGTTGGTCAGCAAATTGCGGGATGACCCCAAAAACATTACGGCCCGGCATATCCTTGGCAGTCAGAATGGCCTCAATGCCTAAATGCTGCGCCTGATAGGTGGCCAGATCGCCCAGCTCAAAGCTGGCGTGATGGAAGGGGGAGCGGATCGCCCGCACAACGAGCGCCCCTGCTGGGGCAACATCATCGCCAAATTGCTCCTCTCCCATAACCTTGGGTAAGCCATCAAGGCGGATGATTGCATCCCCCACCTTCCCGCTCTCGCTGGTAGGGCTCGCATCCGGTTGCGGCTCCAGCTGCACATCCATCACCGCATTGATGATTTTGCGGTAGCCGGTACAGCGGCACAGCACGCCGCCCAATGCATCCTGAACTTCACTCTCGCTCGGGGTCAGGGTATCATGCAGCAAAGCGGTAGCAGCGGTGACCATAGCAGGGGTACAAATTCCGCATTGCGCCGCCCCATGGCGCAAGAAAGCCTGAGCCAGCCCCTTGGCGATGGCATCACTCTCAACAAGGCCCGTTGTTGTCTGCACTTTCCGTCCTTGTGCCTGATGGGCAGGGGTCAGGCATGCACAGACCGCCTCTCCTTCGAGCAAAATAGTGCAAGCCCCGCAATCCCCCGCATTGCAACCGATTTTAACATCCCTTTGCCCCAAATCCTCGCGCAAGACATCGGACAGGCGTGCACCGGGCTGGACGACAACCGAGACAGCATGGTCATTTAAGGAAAAGTCAATCGTGGGCGCCAGAGACTGGCTCTGATCTTGCTCTTTGCTTTGCTTTTCAATCTGGGGTCCGGTCATAAGAGATCTGGTCCTGTTCACGCTCTGGCGGTGCTGGTCTTAAGGCCGTGATGGTCAGCACGGACCTTTCGCGCTTGGTATATTCGAGGCTCTAAAAGGTTTTGATGATCGTGCGCCTTACCATCTCTTCCACTGCCTCTAGCCGGTAATCGGCCGAGCCGCGGACGTCATCAATCGGGGATAGTCCGGCAAGGTGATGGGGCTTGATTACATCCCTGATGGCAGCTTCCTGCATTGGCACGCCGATCAGGTCACGCTCCAGCGCCTCCAGTCTTTTGGCAACGGGTGAGCAAGCGCCCACAGCAATCGCGGCTTGGCCAATTGCGCCCTCCTCATCTGGAGTGAGCACAGCAGCCACCATACAGATGGAAATGACCAGATAACGCCGCGAGCCAAGTTTGCTAAAGGCCCCTTTGGCCTTGGGGTGCGGCGTGGGGACAAAGAGATCGGTCAACAATTCATCCTCTGCCAACTCGGTCTGCCTAACACCTTTGAGGAACTGGGAGAGCGGCATAGTCCGGTTGCCGCGCCGGGACTTTAGGGTGACTTGCGCATCGAGCGTCAGCAAAGGCGGCACCCCATCCGCTGCCGGAGAGGCATTGCACAGATTGCCAGCCATGGTCCCAGCATTCTGGATTTGTAAGGATCCAACCTCGCGTGCTGCGGCTTGCAGCCCCCAAAAAGCGGCTGGCATCTTGGCCCGCGCAACATCGCTCCATGTTGTCATAGCACCAAAATGCCAGCCATCGGCTGCCTGGGAGGAATAGCGCAGCGCGGAAATTTGGCTTAAGTCCACGATCGGGTCAAGAAAGGGCTTTTCCCCTTGTGCAGGGTAGAAATCTGTCCCTCCAGCAACAATGCATGCTTGCTTGCTGGCAAGCATTTCAAGAGCCTGATCAAGTGTCTGAGGGCTTTGATGCATGATGTTACCACCCGGTTAGAAGGCAATTATTTTGTTAGCATGCAAATGATAATTCTGTTTTTTTGATCTTGTCAATGCAAATTCCAAGTTCGGGCAAAAAAAGGCTTTGTCCGTGGATATACTGATATTTGCGTGTTTCACTTGCAAAGCTCCACCAGACTTTGCCAGCATCACACCATGGCAAAGCTTGGGCTGCACAGCCTATTTGTTGTAGTTTGCCCAGTCTTTCGGGCTATCAATATCGATGCAGCAGCTCTCATCTGCCATAGGGATGAGGCGCACTTTATCCTTGTTATGCAAGATGATGCGCTTGCCGCCTTCGTCACCCGAAAGCTGGGATAGTTCTTTAAAAAAGGCCTTGCCAAACAGGACGGGATTGCCGCGCTGCTCCTTAAAACTCGGGGCGATAATGGCCTCAGGCTCGGCCGCCTCAATCAATTTATTCAAGACGGGAGGGGAAAGAGAGGGCATATCTGCCAGCATGACCAGCACCCCATCACAATCGGCACGGAGCTGCTGAACGGCAAAGGCAAGGCTGTGGCCTAACCCGATATCGGGGCCGGTTATTCTGTGCTGACGATGAGGAAGGCCGCCCAAAGCATCCTTGCGCCCGTCAAACCCGTTTTGAGGCAAGAAGACATGGAGCTGCCTTATGCGGCTTTGGATAAGATCCTGCGCCACTTTACGCAGCATAGGTTGACCACCAACCGGCAACAAAAGCTTGTCTTGCGGCGCCATACGGCGGGATTGCCCGGCAGCAAGCAAAATTGCGTCGATTGAATAGGGCTTCGGCATAAGGCGTTAGGATCCAACGGGCATCAATAGAGAGGAGGATGGCAGGGAGTATCCTCACCGCCATCCCATGATTATTACGCAAAGATCGCGCAGTTGCATCCCAAAACCGGATGAAAACTCGGCACTCTAGTCAACAAAGGCCCGTTCGACCACAAAGGTGGATGGCCGCGCATTGGAGCCTTCTTCAAGGCCGAAACCTTCGAGAATTTCCTTGGTTTCATTGAGCATCTCCATGGATCCGCAAATCATGCCACGGTCATGTTCCGGGCAAATTGGCGGCACACCAAGATCTTCAAAGACTTTGCCAGAGCGCATGAGATCCGTAATCCGTCCGGTACGCTCATAGGGCTCGCGCGTCACCGTGGCATAATGGACCAGTCTCCCTTTGGTGAATTCCCCAACCAACGGATCTTCCGAGCAGAGTTTGATCAAATCCTGACCATATTTGAGTTCTGCCACTTCCCGACAGGTATGAGTGAGGATGACCTGATCAAATTTCTCGTATGTTTCGGGATCGCGGATGAGAGAGGCAAAAGGGGCAATGCCGGTGCCGGTGGAGAACATATAAAGGCGTTTGCCGGGGATCAGCGCATCATTGACCAATGTGCCGGTGGGCTTTTTGCGCATCAAGACCATGTCGCCAACCTTGATCTTTTGCAAATGCTCGGTCAGCGGCCCGCCCTGCACCTTGATGGAGAAGAATTCCACTTCTTCATCCCAGCTTGGTGAGGCAATGGAATAGGCGCGAAAGACGGGACGCTCAGCATTGGGCAGGCCGATCATCACAAATTCACCAGAGCGAAAGCGGAAGGAGGCCGGGCGCGTGATGCGAAAGCGAAAGAGACGGTCTGTGTAATGCTCTACATGGGTGACCGTTTCCGCAAAAACATTAGCCGGAATGGGATAGACTATACTGCTGGTCGCAGGATTGCTTGGGGTCACTTCGCCAACAAAGGTCATCTCGGTCTCCTGTCTTTGCAAAGCTCTACGCTATTAAAGAGTGAATTTCATTGCCAATATTTATTTGTATACAAACAATTATTATAGACCTTTTCAGAAGTCAAGCCTTTCGTATCCGCCCTCTCTGCGATAGGAGCGGATTCGTGCAACATTTTGCATGCTGGTGGAGGTGGTGGCAGCCATGATTTGGGATATGACACTTTTGCGACCAGCTCATAATAGTCATCGAGCGGCAGCATGCCCCTTCATCTGCGACAAACCCCTCCCAACCTAGCGCCGAGCCTTGGTGGGCAATTGAAACTCAGCCAGACTGTCAACAAACATATCGATGAACTCCATGGTGATGACCGAACGCGGTGTATGAGTTGGGTAAAGGATATGCACCTCATGAGGAATAACGGGAGAGAAGGGTTTGATGATGAGGCCCTCATGCTCATATTCCAGCGCATCAATGATAGAGACAACGCTCACCCCCACCCCGCGCGCCACAATTCGGCAGGCTGCCCCGAACTGGCGGGTTTCAATGAGGGAATTAAGCTCTGCGCCGCTGGCATCAAAGGCGGTTTTGACCAGATTGAAGAAAGAGCTTGAGCGGCGAGTATGGATGAAAGGCTCGCCATCAAAATCGCGCGGGGTCAGCTGCTCCTTGTCTTTAAGCTTGTGGCCGGGGGGCAGGATGGCAACCGAGCGCATCATTAAGGGGATTGATTCAATCACCGGATGGTCATGATAGTCGGCTGTAATGCCAAGGTCATATTGGTGGGAGATAATCCAGTCGAGAATGCGCTCTGGCCGGTCAGGCTCCAGCGCCAATGTCACGCCGGGGCGTTCTTTGAGGAATTGCGCGATGATGCCGGGCAAATGGGTTGTCGCAAAACCGGGCAAGCAGGCCACCCGCACATGCCCCACCTTTCTTTCATGAATTTCCTGCGACATCTTTTCGATATTGCGAAGCCCGGCCATGACCCGATCAATTTCATCAAGCAAAAAGCGTGCCTCATGGGTGGGGACAAGCCTGCCCCCTTCGCGCACCAGAACGGTGAAGCCAAGGCTTTGAGTGAGTGAATTAATGAGGCGCGAAACTGCAGGCTGAGAGATGCCCAATTGCTGTGCTGCAAGGGTAACATTGCCAGTTGTGGCAACTGTGCGAAAGGCTTCTAACTGTCTGACTTGTAACATGTGTCGAAATATCCCGACTTACTCCAAAGGGCATCTTCTTGAATCTTTATGACTTTCTTGATTTATAACATGATGTTATAGCAAATGCGATAAAAATTCATTTGAATTATTTTTTTTAGCCAATAAGCTACTTTCGTCTGGTGTGGCTGGCTATTGTGTCTGGCATAGCCCGAACGCCTCCCCGGCGGGGTCATATCTGACTTTGCCAATCGTCCGTATTTTTGGATTTGGAAGAATGCGGACCGAGAAGCAAGGACGCTTTTGCTGATGGTGGCTCACCTTCATGCCAACAGCAAAAGGGACAGATACCGGTTGGGGGTACAGATTTTTATTTGTCTCAAGATTGAGCAAAGGATACAAAAATGAAAATGTCTCGCAAATTTGCATGCCTGTTGGGAGCAAGCATGCTCGCTGGTCTGGCCTCTCCGGCTCTGGCGGCAACCGAAGTTCAGTGGTGGCACGCAATGGGCGGCACCAATGGCGAACGCGTTAATAAAATTGCCAATGATTTCAATGCCACCCAGTCCGACTATAAAGTTGTTCCGGTTTATAAAGGCAACTATACCGAAACAATGACCGCTGCGATTGCTGCTTTCCGTGCGAAAGAACAGCCTCATATCGTACAGGTTTTCGAAGTTGGCACCGCCACCATGATGGCTGCCAAAGGCGCCGTTTATCCAGTTGAAAAACTGATGAAAGATGCTGGCGAGAGCTTCGACAAATCCACCTACCTGCCTGCTGTGATCTCTTACTATCAGACCCCTGAGGGCGAGCTTTTGTCCATGCCGTTCAACAGCTCCACTCCGGTTCTGTGGTACAACAAGGACGCTTTGAAAAAAGCCGGTGCCGATGTGCCAAAAAGCTGGGATGATGTGAAAGCAGTTTCCAAAAAGCTGGTTGATAGCGGCATGAAGTGCGGCTTCTCCTTTGGCTGGCAGTCCTGGGTCATGATCGAGAACTTCTCCGCATGGCACAATATGGAAATGGGCACCAAGGAAAACGGCTTTGCCGGTTTCGACACCGAGTTCACCTTCAACAATGACAAGGTTGCTGCCCGTCTTGATGACATTGCTGCTATGAGCAAGACCAAGCAGTTTGTCTATGGCGGCCGCCGCGGCGACAGCCTGCCAATGTTCACCAATGGTGAATGCGGCATGTGGATGAACTCCTCTGCCTATTACGGCTCCATCAAGGGTCAAGCCAAGTTCGAATTTGGCCAGACTATGCTGCCGCTCGACACCAAAGTTGCTGACAAGCCGCAAAACTCCATCATTGGCGGTGCGACCCTTTGGGTTCTCTCCGGTCATGAGAGCAAAGAATATAAAGGCGTTGCCAAATTCATGACTTACCTGTCTTCTCCTGAAGTACAGGCATGGTGGCATCAGGAAACAGGCTATGTGCCGATCACCACTCCTGCTTATGAATTGTCCAAGAAACAGGGTTTCTATGACAAGAATCCTGGCACCGACACTGCTATTCAGCAGCTGAGCCTGAACCAGCCAACCCCTGCCTCTCGCGGCCTGCGTTTTGGTAGCTTTGTGCAGGTTCGCGATGTGCTGAACGAAGAAATGGAAGCCATCTGGGCTGGCGATAAAGACGCCAAGACCGCTCTGGATGCAGCCAAGAAGCGCGGTGACGCTTTGCTGCGCAAGTTTGAGCGCACAGCCAAGTAAATCTGGCACGATCACTCTGCACCCCGGCGCGACAGGCGGCGGGGTGTCTTTGCCTATTCAGGTCTTTTGGGCCCAAGTCAGGTCTTTCGGGATCTGTCCGGGTCTTATTGGCCTTCTTGGAGCCTTTCATGATAAAACGCGTCCATTTCCCTGCGTCCCCCCTGCCCTATCTTTTGGTGGCACCGCAAATTCTGATTACCATTGTGTTTTTTATCTGGCCTGCCAGTCAGGCGCTTTATCAGTCTTTTCTGATTGAAGATGCCTTTGGTCTGGGCTCCGAATTTGTCTGGTTCGAAAATTTTGAATTGTTGTTTGAAGACGAGCATTATATCGACAGTTTCCTGCGCACTGCTTTCTTCTCGGCCGCTGTTGCTCTTTTATCCATGTCTATCGCGCTGGTTCTTGCCGGCTTTGCTGACCGTGTGATCAAGGGGGCCACCTTCTACCGCACCTTGCTGATCTGGCCATATGCCATTGCACCGGTTCTGGCCGGGGCTTTGTGGGTTTTCATGTTCAACCCCACCTTGGGGATTTTTCCCTATTTTCTGGAAATGATTGGTGTTACCTGGAACCATTATCTAAATGGCAATCAGGCCATGGCCTTGGTGATTATGGCTGCGGCCTGGAAGCAGGTTGCCTATAACTTTTTGTTTTATCTAGCGGCGATGCAATCTATTCCGAAATCGGTGATTGAAGCTGCTGCCATTGATGGTGCGGGGCCGGTCAAACGTTTCTCGACCATTATCTTCCCGCTGATCTCGCCAACCACCTTCTTCCTTCTGGTTATCAATGTGGTTTACGCCTTCTTTGAAACCTTCGGCATCATCCATGCGGTCACGCAAGGTGGGCCGGCAAACTCCACCACGATCCTTGTCTACAAGGTCTTTAATGACGGCTTTGTCGGGCTTGATCTTGGTGGATCTGCTGCCCAGTCCGTTATTCTGATGATCATTGTCATTGCGATGACTGTTGTTCAGTTCCGCTATGTTGAAAGAAAGGTCGAATACTGATGATTGAAAATCGACCCATCGTGACCTTCTTTACCCATCTGTTTCTGATTTTGGGTATTGCCATGATCGCCCTGCCGATCTGGATCACTTTTGTAACGGCAACACATGACGAGATCCGCATGGTTCAAACCCCGCTGCCGCTTTGGCCGGGAGATCAGTTTTTCGTCAATCTTGAGCGGACGCTTTTTGGTGCCGGTTTGAGTGGCTCTGAAAATGCGCCAGTCTGGTTGATGTTGCTGAACAGCCTGGCTATGGCCCTGATGATTTCCATTGGCAAGATTGCCATTTCCCTCATCTCGGCCTTTGCCATTGTCTATTTCAAGTTCCCGTTCCGCATGACCTTTTTCTGGATGATTTTCATCACCCTGATGCTTCCCGTTGAGGTGCGCATTTTGCCCACTTTTGAAGTGGTGGCCAATCTGGGTCTGCTCAACAGCTATTGGGGGTTGTCCATTCCGCTCATCGCCTCGGCCACCGCAACCTTCATGTTCCGTCAGGTCTTTTTGACCATTCCCGATGAATTGCTGGAAAGCGCGCGCATTGACGGGGCCGGGCCCTTGCGGTTCTTTAAGGATATTTTGCTGCCGCTTTCGCGCACCAATATCGCCGCTTTGTTTGTGATTATGTTCATCTTTGGCTGGAACCAGTATCTGTGGCCGCTTCTGGTTACCACAGACACCTCCATGTCAACCATCGTGATGAGCATCAAACAGATGCTGGAGGCCGCAGAACAATCCCCGCAATGGAACATCATTATGATGACGGCTCTTCTGGCGATGATCCCGCCGGTCTTTGTTGTCATCGGCATGCAGAAACTCTTCGTCAAAGGCTTGACGGAAACCGAGAAATAAGCGCCCAGCGCATAAGAAAAACAGGGTATAGCAATGGCTAGTATTTCACTGGAACATATCCATAAAGCCTATGGCAAAACCAAGGTTATTCACGGCATTGACGGGGTCATCGAAGACGGAGAATTTGTGGTAATTGTCGGGCCGTCGGGCTGTGGCAAATCCACTTTGCTGCGCATGATTGCCGGACTTGAAAGCATTACCGAAGGGGATATCCGCATTGGCGACAAGATTGTCAACAATCTGGAGCCTGCCCAGCGCGACATCGCCATGGTGTTCCAGAATTATGCGCTTTATCCGCATATGAGCGTCTATGAGAATATGTCCTATGGCCTCAAAATCCGCGGTATCGACAAGAGCGAGATCAAGCGGCGGGTGGAAGAAGCGGCTGACATTCTGGAACTCTCTGACTATCTCAATCGTGCTCCGCGGCAGCTCTCAGGTGGTCAGCGCCAGCGTGTTGCCATGGGCCGTGCCATTGTGCGCGAGCCGAGCGTCTTCCTGTTTGATGAGCCGCTCTCCAATCTTGACGCCAAGTTGCGTGTGCAAATGCGGCTGGAGATCAAGAAGCTACAAGAGCGCCTTGGCATTACCTCGGTTTATGTGACCCATGATCAGGTGGAAGCCATGACCCTTGGCCACCGGCTAATGGTGCTCAATGGCGGCAATGTGGAGCAGTTTGGCACACCGATTGATCTTTATGACAAGCCCGCCACCCTGTTTGTTGCTGGCTTTATCGGCTCCCCTGCTATGAATATTCTGGATGGCATCTGCGGCTCTGACGGGCAGAGTGTCACACTCTCGGACGGGGAAGTGCTCAAAGTTGGCTGCGGGTCTGAAGGCCATGCGGGCAAACCGCTCAAGGTTGGCATCCGTCCGGAACATATGCATCTTGCAGGCAGCAATGAGGCTGTTCTTACCGTCAGCGTGGATGTGGTTGAGCAATTGGGTGCCGATACCATCATTCATGGTGGCCTTGTTGGGATGGATCATTCCGAGCCAATTTCCGTGCGCCTTGACGGTATTCAGAATTTGGAGCGCGGTGCCAAGGTTGGCTTTGGCGTTGATCCGGCAAATATCCATTTGTTTGATCCAGAAACCAGTTTGCGCGTGAATTGATTTCTCAAACCAAATGATAGAGACCCCATGACACAGAGTGCTCCCATGCCTGCCAAATCTGTTATCGACATTCACGGCCATCGCGGTGCGCGCGGCCTGATGCCAGAAAATTCGCTGGAAGGCTTTGCCTATGCCCTGTCCATTGGCATCAAGTTTTTAGAGCTTGATGTCCAGCTATGCGGGGACGGTGTGATCGTGGCCACCCATGATTTGCATTTGGCAAGCCATGCCACCCGCGACGAAAACGGGGGCTGGCTGGAAGACAAGGAGCAAGATAGCAAGAGGCTTGAGATTGCCAAAATGCGCTTTACGGATTTGCAGCGCTATGATGTTGGCGGTCTTAAAGCGGGCACTGATTATGCTGATCGCTTCCCTGATCAGGCCTTTATGAGCAGAGTCGCCATCCCGTCTCTTGATGAAGTTTTTGAACTTGTTAAGGATTTTGGTGAAGGGGATGAGGTTCTCAATATCGAGATCAAGACCGATTCCACCCTGCCCCATCATCAGGCCCGCACCCAAGAGGTGGCCGAAGCCATTGTCTCTTGTGTCAAGCATCATAGCTTTGAAGAACGGGTCTTGTTACAAAGCTTTGACTGGCCCTTGATGGAAAAACTGGCCGAGCTGGTGCCCCATATTTCTCGGGCCTATCTTACCCTGCAAAAGCCGGAAATCCCCGACGGAGGCAAGGGAGCGCAAGGCACGGTCTATTCCGGCTCGCCCTGGATTGGCTCGTCAGATTTTGATGCCCATGGGGGCAGCATTCCGGCGATGGTTGCCGAAGCCAAGGTGCCAATCTGGGCGCCCTTTCACAAGGATCTGACACAGGAAGATCTTGACCTTGCTCATTCCCTTGGGTTGATGGTCAATGTCTGGACAGTGAATGAAACGCAAGATATCGAGCGGGTCATTTCCATGGGGGTGGACGGGATCATTTCTGACTATCCATCTCGCGTTCAGCGCCTGTTGCTTGCCCGCGACATGCATTGGCTTAAAGATGATCAGCGATAGACTTTAAGAGACAGATCTGCCGTGACAACACTCCTGACCACCCAGCAATCCTTTGAGCGCTATGAGGCCATTCGCCCGCGCTTGCCCGGTGCAAAACGGGAGGTGGACGCGCGGGCAAATGCATTAGATACAGGCTGCGTGCCAGCCGCAAATCTTGCCGCGCTTATGGATCGCTTTGACGTCTTTGTCTTTGATGCCTTTGGGGTTCTCAATGTTGGTGAAACCCCCATCACCGGTGCTTTTGAGAGTATCCAGACCTTACGCAAAGCGGGCAAGAGGTTGTTTGTGCTAACCAATGCTGCCTCTTATACCTTTCCCCAAACCATTGCCAAATTTCAAAAACTGGGTTTTGACTTTGCCGATGAGGAGCTGATTTCTTCTCGCAGCGTATGCGAAACATATCTTTCGCAATGGACTGACATTGCCCATTGGGGGATTATCGGGCCGCAAGATTATTATCCCGCGCAATTGCCCGTCTCCAACCGCGCCTTGTTTGAAGACCCGAGCGATTATGATCAGGTGGACGGGTTTTTGTTCCTGTCTTCTGCTGGCTGGTCGCGCATGCGCCAGACAATGCTGCTCCACTCTCTTGCGGCCAATCCCCGGCCGGTGGTGATTGCCAATCCCGATCTAGTCGCCCCGCGCGAAGAAGGCCTTAGTCTTGAGCCGGGCTATTTTGCTCACGAGTTGCAAGACAAGCTGCCCGGCCTTGCGCTTCATTTCCATGGCAAGCCCTTTCCCAGCGTTTATAAGCATATTCGCACGCTTTTAGGGCCGGATATTCCAAATGACGCAATCGCCATGGTTGGTGATACGCTTCACACCGATATTCTGGGGGCTCGGGCACAAGGTTGGCAGGGTATTTTGGTTACTGACCATGGCCTGTTTAAAGGCCATAACGTTATGGATTATATCCAGCAAAGCCAGATTTTTCCTGATTATATTATTCCGTCTATCTAATGCGTTTCCTCTCTGACGCATTAGACCCGACTGGACAAGTACGCCTGAATCACATCCCATGACACAAGGACATATTTAGCTTTTTTCAGCCCGTCACTGTCAGGACCAGACAATGGAATTATTGATTTTTCTTGGCCCATTGGCGCTTGCCATCTTTTTTCTTACTCGCCGATCCCCTGAAGCACGAGAATCCGACCAAATCCAAGAAGAAGTCATCTCCTATCTCGATCGTTTGAGAGAACGCACCGATGGCCGTGGCAGTATCAATGCAGAAGAGGCTCAAGGCCTACATGCAGAAATTGATCGCGGCACGTCCATTTTCCTACCGATCTGTTCAGCGGGATGCAGCCATTGCTGTTATCAGGCCGTTGATATCTATCCGTGGGAAGCAAAGCGTATTGGCGAGGCATTTTCAGCCCTTCCTCCAGAAACACAGGCAGATATTAAAAGTCGGGCTGATTCATGGACGCGGCATTATAACAGCGAATATGAGAAGGTTTACGCCGAGCGCAAAGAGCAATATGAGAGAACACCCTTTAAGATTTACCGCTCATTTTACGGGCAGACGCTTGATCAGTTTCAGCGACGTGATCGGATTGCCTGCCCTTTTCTGCAAGACGGGTTTTGCTCTATCTATGAAGCTCGCCCGGCCATGTGTCGGCTCTATTTCCAGTTTACCGACCCTTTCGAATGCGAAGCAGATCCGCTTCGCTCACCGCCTTTTGAAAGCAAAAAGCTGATGAGTGCAAGCTTTACCTTACTTGACAGACGCGCTGATCTGGAACCGCTAATCCATGGGGTTCATGATGAGCTGGGGCTAGAGGTTACGATGCTTGGACAGGGAGATGATGATCCGAAATATTCCTTTGACGAGCAAAAGTTTTAGGCTTTGGTGCATGCACAGGGATGAGAGGGACATGGTTTAGCCAGCTTATTGCTTCTGCATCACTGGTAAAAAGCCGCGTCGCTTCATCCAAATGGCCGCCGCGAATATGCGCAGGATGGCCAAATTTGCTGTGATCTAGCAACAGAAAAGAGGCGCGAGAGCTGGCCATAATGGCCTTACGGCAAGCCGCTTCCTCTTCGCTCATATCCAAAAGAGTGCCATCAGCAGATAGGCCCGCTGCACCAAAGAGGCCGATATCAACCTCGAACCGGCTGAAGAAATCAGCGCCGCTTCCCATCATTGCACCTTTGGGAGCAATTACCGCGCCACCCGCAACCGAGACTGACCAATCCGGCTGCTGGCTGGCAAACAGGGCGACAGAGAGCGAGTTGGTAAAGATCCGAAGGCCCGATTTTCCTTGCAAGGCTTTCATTGCCAGTTCCGTAGTCGTCCCGGCTAAAACAGCAAGACTGCTGCCGTCAGCAACAAACCGGGCTACCAGCGCCCCGATTTGCCGTTTTTCAGCCTCATGGGCGATTATCTGGCGGGCCTGACGCGGCGTCTGTCCCGTGGCTGGCCTCTCCACACCCCCATGCACGCGGCGCAATTCTCCCCATTCGCATAATTGGTTGACATCACGGCGGATGGTTTGCTCCGACACGCCGAATTGGGCCGAAAAGTCGCCAATCGCCCCAAATCCGGTTCTTTGCACCCTGTCAATGATTTGCTGCTGTCGCGAGGACGGAAGTCGGGCCATGGTCTTGCCTCAATCGGAGGAGTGAAAGAAAAGCTGTCTCATGGTCTTTTTCATAGCGCGCTCATTTGAATGTTATGTGACATTCAAATGAAAAATCCCCCCTATGGCAAAGCTTAAAGGCTGCCTCGCGCCAGCTGGCTTCTCGACCTTATAGACTTCCCCACCTTTTAGATTGGGGGTGAGGCTTTTTAGCTCGCGACAGTCAGGCAAACAGTCGTTAGCATAAAGCCACCAACCTGCCTTTCTTTGGCCCAAGGAGCCCTTTTTATGAGTGATAGTCACGCCAGCAAGCTTTGTGATGTTCCAACCATTATTTCCGGCCTTGGGGAGCAGGGTTATATTTGCTCGGAAGAAATCGCCACGGCGCTGCTGCTCTCCTATCATCTGGAAAAGCCGGTTCTGGTGGAAGGCTCTGCCGGTGTGGGCAAGACGGAGCTGGCGCTGACCACCGCCCATTATCTGGGGCTGCCGCTCATCCGCATGCAATGTTATGAGGGATTGGATGAAAGTAAGGCGCTGTATGAATGGAAATATGGCAAGCAGCTTCTCTACACCCAAATCCTGAAAGACAAGGTCGGCGATCTGATTGATGAGACATCCGATTTGCGGCAATCGATGGAAAAGCTGCATGATTTTGGCGATGTCTTTTTCTCTCCGCAATTTCTGGAGCCCCGCCCCCTTTTGCAAGCCTTGCAGCAGGAAGAAGGAGCGGTTCTGCTCATTGACGAGATTGACAAGTCTGATGAAGAGTTCGAGGCTTTCCTGTTGGAAATCCTCTCCGCCTATCAGGTTTCCATCCCTGAGATTGGCACGATCAAAGCCAAGCGTCCGCCTATTGTGTTTCTTACTTCCAACAATCAGCGCGATATGGGAGATGCGCTCAAGCGCCGCTGCCTGCATCTTTTCATTCCGCTGCCCGATGCCAAGCTGGAAGCACAGATTGTGGCCGCTCGCGTGCCTGATATCGAAGCCAGATTGCGTACGCAGCTGGTGGCCTTTGTTCAGGATTTGCGCAAGCTTGATCTTAAAAAAATGCCGTCTATTTCCGAGACGATTGATTGGGCCCGCTCTATCCTTTTGCTCAATGCCAGCGATCTTGATGCCAATTTGCTACATAACACGCTCAATGTGTTGCTCAAGCATGAAGAGGATATCGCGCTTGCCCATGACCATATGAAAGAGCTGCTCACCAGCGCGCAGAAAGCTGTGCGGTAATGCGCGCGGTCATTGAAGATTTCATCCGCGCTTTGCGCACCAACGGGGTGGAGGTCTCAGTTGCAGAAGCGATTGAGGCGCACAAGATGCTGGCTCATTTCGGCTTTGCCGATCACGCCCTCTTGCGCACTGGCCTTGGCCAGCTTCTTGCCAAGAGCGAAGCGGAGAAAGACCGCTTTGCCGATGTTTTTGATCTGTTTTTTGCGCAAGACCCGCTTCTTCTCTCCAGTTTGGGCATAACTGGTTCCAAGAAGGGCGATGAACAAGAAGACGGCCAAAACCCAAGCACAGCGCAAGAGGATGCGGCCTCCCAGTCCCCTTCTCAATCCCAATCCGGGGCAAGTGCCTCGCTCGCCCCTTCTCTTCCGGATGGAGTGGCGGGTGATAATGCTTTGGCCGCCATGATTTTAGAGGGTGACGGGCAAGGGCTTAGCCAGCAGCTCTCGCTTGCGGCCCAGCAGACCGGCGCCAATATGGTGCGTTTTAGCACCCAGCGCGGAGTTGCAGCCCGCAAACTCCTTGATCAAATGGGCCTATCGGAGCTGGAAGCCCTGATCGCGCGGGTCGATGCGGGCGAAATTGACGGGCTGGATGAGGAAGAAAGCAGCCGCCTAGTTGCTCGCCTGCAAGCGGGGCGCACAGATCTGATTGCCCAGACGCTTAGCTTTATGGATCGGCAGATTGAGCTTTATGCAAAGCCCAACCAGATTGCCCTGCGCGAAGCAACTCTCTCCACCATGCCGCTCACCTCTATCCCCCATAGCGATTATGACCGCATGCATAAGCTGGTGACGCGGCTGGCGGACAAGCTTGCATCGCGCTATGTGAAGCGGCGCAAGCGGGCACGGCGCGGCATTCTGGATGTTCGCCGCACCATGCGCGCCAATATGGGCCATGATGGTGTTCCGTTCATCACCCATTGGAAACAGACCAAAATCGACCGCCCGCGCCTTGTTGTGGTGTGTGATGTCTCGCGCTCGGTTGCCAATACCGCGCGCTTTCTGCTTTTGTTTCTGTATAGTCTTCATGAAGTGGTGCGGGACATTCACTCCTTTGCCTTTGCCAGCCAGACCCTGTCCATTGATGCCATGATGGACGATCACGATATTGAAGACGCCATCCCCAAAGTGCTTTCCAGCATTGGCTTTCAGCCAACGGATTACGGGCAGATGCTGCGCAGCCTCAAGCGCGACCACTGGTCCTTGTTTGACCGGCGCACTTGCGTGATTTTCCTCGGCGACGGGCGTTCGAACTATGGGGAGGCGGAGGTGCCGATCCTCAAAGAGCTTTATGATCGCTGCGGGCGGATTATCTGGATCAATCCCGAGCGGCAGAATCAATGGGGTAATGGCGATAGCGAGATGAAACGCTATGCGCCCCATTGTCATGTGGCAGAGAGCTGCAACAGCTTAAGCAAGCTCGAACGCATCGTCGACGACTTTCTCAAGGCAGTATTCTGAACGCAATTTCCCTAGCTGATCGTGATGGGCTGCATCACTTCCGGCTCGATCACATCAACACCCGGCAGGCCGTCTTTCATCACCTGTGCCGACTGCTCCAATATGGGGAATGTGCGATAGTGGCAGGGGATCACCGTTTTGAAGTTAAAGAACTTCTTGGCGGCATAGGTTGCCCGTTCCATATCCATGGTGAAATGCCCACCGGCAGCCAGAATGCCGATATCCGGCGCGTGCAGGTCATTAAAGATGCCCATATCGGCGGTGACGTCGGTATCACCAGAGATATAAAGGACATGATCTTGCGCGGCGAGCATGAAGCCGCATTCGCTGCCCGTGCATTGCGGGCCGGTCTCCCCCATCATGGAAGAGGAATGAACCGCATTGACCATGGTCACTGCAATCTCGCCCAGTTTGACCGTACCGCCCTTGTTAAAGGCCACCACTTCGATGCCTTCTTTTTCCGCCCAGTAGGACAGCAGATCAAACTGGCCAACCAGCGGCACATTCAGCTTTTTGGCAAGCTCGACCACACCGCCTGCATGATCAAAATGGGCATGGGTGAGCAAGATATGCGTTGCCCCTTGGGTGGCTGCTTCATATTGATCTTCCCCCAACATGGGGTTGCCCTCCAGCCATGGATCGACCAGCAAAATCTGGTCCGCAATTTCCAGACGAAATGCAGAATGTCCCAGCCAAATTATCTTCATAGCAACCTCCCCTTGAGCCTATCAAAAATATCTAAACCTGTCTTCAGCCTAAGCCCTTAAGAGCAAGCAAATCAAGGCCTCGATGCTGCGGCATTCTTTGCCGCTGATTGCCTGGGCTTACCTCTAGTTGCCTGTGATTATTCTGCCGCTCACTCATTGATTACCTCGCCAAAAGGGAGGATGATTGAAGCAAGAGCCGCCTTTTGCAAATCTTTGCTTTGCAGCAACCGAAAGGGAAAGGAACAGCCCGATGCCTGAGCCTTTGCAGCCTGACCTGACCTTTCGCACCGAAGGGCTGCGCAAGATTTATGGAGAAGGCGAGACTGCGGTCCATGCCTTGCGCGGTGTTGATCTGTCCATCCCAAAAGGCGAGATCGTGGTGCTTTTGGGGGCCTCGGGCAGTGGCAAATCCACCTTGCTGAACATTCTGGGCGGGCTTGATCGCTCAAGCGAAGGAAGCGCCTATTTTAGCGGCACGAACCTGACCGATATGGATGACGCTGAGCTGACGCTCTATCGGCGCGAGCATGTGGGCTTTGTCTTCCAGTTTTACAATCTGATGCCCAGCCTCACAGCCCTTGAAAATGTGCAATTGGTCACCGAAATTGCCGATGCCCCCATGGAGGCAGAAGACGCCTTGGCGATGGTGGGACTTGCTGACCGGCAAGATCATTTCCCCGCCCAATTATCCGGTGGTGAGCAACAGCGGGTGGCCATTGCCCGCGCCATTGCCAAGCGGCCCAATGTGCTCTTTTGCGATGAACCAACGGGCGCGCTTGATAGTCAGACGGGGCGCACCGTTCTTTCGGTTCTCAAACAGGTGAATGAAGATCTGGGCTCGACCATCTTGATTGTCACCCATGCCGCCGAGACCGCAGCCATGGCAGATCGGGTCATTCATTTCTCTGACGGGGCCATTCGCGAGATTGTCATCAACGAAGAAAAAGCCAACCCAGAGGATATTGTCTGGTAAGCCATGACCCCACTTAACCGCAAATTATGGCGCGATCTTAATCGCATGAAGGTCCAATCCCTTGCGATTGGTGCAGTTATTGCTGTGGGGGTGATGCTGCTTGTCATGATGTCGGGCATTGTCACATCACTGACCGAGACCCGCCGCGCTTACTATGAGCGCAATCATTTTGCCGACGTCTTTGTCTCTCTAAAACGGGCTCCCCTTTCTCTGCTCGGGGATTTGCGCGCCATTTCCGGTGTCTCGGCGGTAGAAGGGCGCGTTGCAGGCACGGCGCTTATTAATCTTGACAGTCTGGCTGTTCCCATTCGCGCACAAGCGGTCTCGCTGCCCGATGTCGGTATGCCGCGTCTTAATGTGCCGCAGCTGACCGCTGGCCGCTTTCTTAATGCCAAACAAAGCGACGAGATTTTGCTGCTCGACAGCTTTGCCAAGGCGCATGATCTTAAACCCGGCGATCAGATATCCGCTACGATGAATGGTTCCCGCCGCCGCCTTGATATTGTCGGCCTCGTGCAATCGCCTGAATTTCTTTATAGCGTTGCTCCCGGCGAGCTGATTTCTGACGACAGCCGCTTTGGGGTGATCTGGATGAGCCAGACCGCCCTTGGGGCCGCCTTTGATATGCGCGGGGCCTTTAATGAGGCCCTTATCCTGCTTGGGCGGCGGGCCAACAAGCAAGCGGTGATTGAGGCAGCAGATCTGGTGCTGGAGGCCTATGGCGGGCGCGGCGCTTACGGGCGGCTTGACCAGATATCCCATCGCTTTACCGAAGAAGAAATCTCGGGCATGCGCGCCTCATCCAAAAGCGTGCCACCGATCTTTCTCGCCGTTGCCGCCTTTTTGCTCAATATCGTTATTTCGCGCATGGTCCAGTCCGAGCGAGAGCAGATCGGCCTGATCAAAGCCTTTGGCTATAGCAATTGGGAGGTGGGTGGCCATTATCTCAAGCTGGTTTTGATCATTGCCACGCTCGGGGCGCTGAGCGGCTGCCTTTTGGGAATTGCCGCCGGTCGCGCCATGATGGGGCTTTATCTTACCTATTTCAAATTCCCGCTTCTTGTTTTTCAGGTGGAGCCGTCAAGCTTTGTGATTGGCATTCTGGTCAGTGTGCTGGCAGCCTCTGCCGGTGGCCTTCTGGTTTTGCGCTCGGTCTTTGCCCTCACCCCGGCCCTTGCCATGCGCCCCCCTGCTCCGGCAGATTATAGCCGCACGGGCCGCTGGGGGGCCAAGCTTAATCGGCTGCTTGACCAACCAAGCCGCATGGTGGTGCGCCGGATTTTCCGCCAGCCGGGCCGCATGGCAGGCTCGATTATCGGCATTGCCACAGGCATGGCTCTCTCCGTTGCCATGATTTCGCTTCTGGCCGGATTTGACCGTACCCTTCTTCTCAGCTTTGATGTGATTGACCGCTCTGATATCACTGTCAGCTTTACTCATCCCCTGTCCAAGCGGGTGATTTTTGATCTTGAAAAGATCCCCGGTATTCTGGATGCAGAAGCCTCGCGGCAGGTCTCGGTTGTCTTTTCCAATGGTCTTAAAAGTCATCGCGGAGCGCTCACCGGCTATCACGAGGATGCCCGCCTTAACCGCGCCATTGCAAAAGACCTGTCACCGATCATCATGCGCAAGGATGGAATTCTGCTCTCCAAGGCACTGGCTCAAAAGCTTGATATCAGGGCCGGACAATTGCTCTATATTGATGTGCGCGAGGGGCGGCAGCCCAGTCTCTCCTTGCCCGTTGTGGGTGTTGCGGAAAGCCTGATCGGCTCCCCTGCCTATATGGAAATATCCGCCCTTAACCGTGCCCTCTCCGAGCCGAACAGGATTTCCAGCGCCTATCTCAGCCTTGATCGGGCGCGCGAGGAGGAAATCTATCAGGCGCTAAAAGCCATGCCCAATGTGGCCGGAGTGGCGGTGAAAGACGATGCGCGCAACGCTTTTATCAAGATGATGAATGAGGGAGCTGGCGGCATTCGCTTTGTGATGACGGCGATTGCCGCGATTATCACCTTTGGCATTGTCTATAATGCCGCGCGGATTGCTTTTGCCGAGCGCGAGCGCGATCTTGCCAGCTTGCGCGTTATCGGCTTTACCAAGGGCGAAGCCGCCTTTGTTTTGCTGGGTGAGCTGGCTGTTGTTACCCTTCTCGCCCTGCCCATCGGGGCGCTTATGGGATATTATTTCACCTTTGCCATTGCCAATGGCTTTTCAACCGATCTGTATCAGATACCGGTCAGCTTCAGCCCTGCCAGTTTTGGCATTGCGGGCCTTACCGTTCTGTCTGCGGCCCTTTTCTCCGGCTGGCTGGTCAAATGGGACCTGGACAGGCAAGATCTGATTTCGGCGCTTAAAACGAGAGAATAACCTCATGGCTAAACGCAAATCTCGTCATTTTCTCAGTTTTGCAACCCTTGCTCTTGTCGGGGCGGCGGTTGCCTGGTCCTTCTGGCCGCGCCCCTTGATGGTTGATCTGGGAGAGGTTCGCTATGAGCCGATGATCGTGACCATCAATGAAGAGGGTCGCACGCGGGTGCATGATGCCTATGTGGTCTCAACGCCAGTTGCAGGGCGGCTGCTGCGGGTTGAGGTTGAGCCGGGGGATGCGGTGGTCAAGGGGGAAAGCGTGGTGGCCCAAATGCTGCCGACCAATCCTGCGGCGCTCGACATTCGCACCCGCGAGCAGGCGCGTGCAGCCGTCACGGCGGCAGAGGCCTCCCTTCGGGTTGCCAAGGCTGATCTTAATAAGGCCATTGCCGATCTTGATCTGTCACAAAGCGAGCTGAAACGTGCTACCTCCCTTGCCAAGCGCGGCACCATCAGCACGGTGGCGCTGGAGCGCAGCCAGCGCGACGCAAGGCGGGCAAGCGCGGTGAAAGATACCGCCGAGGCAGCCATTGCCATGCGAGAGGCCGAGCTTGCCAATGCCCGCGCGCGCCTGATTGATTTTGACAGCCCCCAAGGCTTTGCTTCCGCTGGAAAAGCACAAAAGGAAATTCCGCTCTATTCCCCCGTTACTGGCCGCATTCTTAAAGTCATTCAGCAAAGCGAGACCACTTTGGCGGCTGGCGCACCGGTGATGGAGATTGGCAATATTGCCGGAGATCTTGAAATTGTCGTTGAATTCCTTTCAAGTGACGCGGTGCAGATCTCCAAGGGAGATCGGGTCATTATTGACGATTGGGGGGGCGATGCGGCCCTGTCCGGTATTGTGGAGCGGATTGATCCGTTGGGCTTTACCAAATTCTCGGCCCTTGGGGTGGAAGAGCAGCGCGTCAATGGTGTGATCCGCTTTACGGACGATCAAAATCTGCGGGCCGCTTTGGGTCACGGTTTTCGGGTCGAGGCGCAAGTGGTGATCTGGGAAGATGCCAAGGCACTGGTTGTCCCTTCCAATGCCCTTTTCCGCGATGGGCAAGACTGGGCAGTCTTTACTGTTTCAGAAGGCAAAGCTCGCCTGACCCATGTCAAAGTGGGTCAGAATAACGGGCTGAAAGCACAAATTCTGGATGGTTTGAGCGAAGGGGAGCAAATCATCCTTTACCCCGCTGCTGGCATTCTTGATGGAAAATTGGTGGAGCAGCGCTAGAGCGGGATACCTCTCTCCTTGTGCGGGCTTTTACCTAGCTGCTCTTGCCAAGGCGGGGCAAATGGCACAGACTGGCAGGATCTATTCTTGGCCTTTGTTGTTATCCCAATTATCGCTCTCCCCTCCCTTGCCAGAGGATTTCCTTCATGATTTGTGCTTCTTCTTCACTCTCGCAGTCCATCCCGCGACTGGCCCGTACGGCTATTCTCACCGCCTCTCTTGCCTCCCTGCCCTTCTTTGCAGGGGCTGTTTCCTCTTTGGCTCAAGAAGCGATGCAGCCGGAAGAGACGCTGTCCATTTCCCAAAAGAAGGCCGTGAAGGCTGCATCTTTTATGGTGTCCAGCGCCAATCCGATTGCCTCGCAGATTGGCTATGAGGTGCTCAATAAAGGCGGCAGTGCTATTGATGCCGCTGTGGCCGTGCAAATTGCGCTTAATCTGGTTGAGCCCCAAAGCTCTGGCATCGGTGGTGGTGCCTTCATGCTATATTGGGATGCGACAGCAAAGAAACTCACCAGTTTTGACGGGCGCGAAAAGGCCCCGATGGCCGCAACGCCGGATTATTGGCTGGGCGAGGATGGCAAGCCGGTCAAATGGTTTGACGCTGTGGTCGGCGGGCGTTCGGTCGGTGTGCCGGGCACGCTCAAATTGCTGGAGACGGTGCATCAGCGCTATGGCAAGCAGCCTTGGGCAGATTTGCTGGAGCCGACACGGGCGCTTGCAACGGGCGGTTTTCAGGTCTCCCCCCGATTGGCGGGCCTGATTGCCAAAAGCGCAGGCAAACGCAAGCTTGATCTCTTTGAGACCACCCGCAAATATTTCTTTGACCGGTTTGAAAAGCCTTTGAAAGCCGGACATCTGTTGCGCAATCCCGCCTTTGCCGACACGCTGGCACTGTTGCAAAAAGACGGGGCCAAGGCTTTTTATGAAGGTCCGATTGCAAGGGATATTGTGGCCGCGGTGAAAACCGACATCAATCCGGGCATCCTGACGCTTGAAGATCTCAAAGCCTATCAGGTGATTGAGCGCTCTTCTCCATGCGCTGCCTATCGCGGGCATGAGATTTGCGGCATGGGGCCGCCTTCTTCTGGCGGGCTGACCGTCGGGCAGATTTTGGGCATGCTGTCCCATTTTGATCTGCGCGCCCTTGGCCCGGGAGCTGAGGCCGAGCATCTGTTTTTGGAGGCAGCCAAACTCGCCTATGCCGATCGGGGCCTTTATATGGCCGATCAGGATTTTGTCAAAATGCCAGAAGGACTGCTTGATCCTTTTTATCTCAAAAGTCGGGCAGGCCTGATTGATAGCGAGAAAAGCATGGGAAAGGCCACAGCGGGTAGCCCACCTTGGGCCCAATCGGCCTTGCGCGCCCCGGACACCCAGCTCGAGCGCCCCGGCACCAGTCATTTCTCTATCATTGACGGGCAAGGCAATATCGTCTCCATGACCACGACCATTGAGACCGGTTTTGGCTCGCGGGTGATGACAGGCGGCTTTTTGCTCAATAATGAACTGACTGATTTCTCGCGCGCACCAGAAAAAGACGGCAAGCCCATTGCCAACCGCGTAGAGGGCGGCAAGCGGCCCCGCTCCTCCATGGCCCCCACCATAGTGCTCAAAGACGGGGAACCGGTTCTTGCCATTGGCTCCCCCGGTGGGTCGCGGATTATCAATTATGTCGCCCGTGCCATCATCAATATCATCGATTTTGACATGGACCCGCAACAGGCACTCAACCAGCCTCATATTGTCAATCGCAACGGGGCGACAGATATCGAAAAAGACAGCAAGGCCACCGACTTGATCCCTGCGCTTGAAGCCAAAGGGCACAAGATCAAAGTGCGGGATCTGAATTCCGGCCTCCATGCCATTGCCATCATAGACGGGCTTTATGTGGGTGGCGCAGACCCACGGCGCGAAGGCGTTGTTTTGGGCTATTGAGCTTGGGCTTCAATGCCTGCAAAAACAAAATGCCGAGCTTATTAGAGCCTGTCGCACCGAACAAAATTCATTGCGACAGGCTCTAACTCATTCTTGGTGCGAATCTTTTGCGTTTGATTGTGAATGCAATCAAACGAGACACGCACTAGCCCGGCATTTCTATGCGTTCCCGCGATTTCTCCTGATCACGAAGCGGGACGGGTGATGACCTTGGTCTCAAGAAAATCATCCATGCCGAAATGCCCGCCTTCGCGGCCGATGCCGGACATTTTATAGCCACCAAAGGGGCTGCCGCGGCTCAGGTCCGAGCCATTGATGCGGACCATACCGGCCTGCAATTTGGCTGCGACCCGCTCGGCCCGCTCTTCAGAGCCCGTATCCATATAAGCGGCAAGGCCATAAGGGGTGTCGTTGGCAATCTCGATCGCTTCTTCTTCACTGTCGAAGGGAATGATGGAGAGGACGGGGCCAAAAATCTCTTCCTGCGCGATGGTCATGTCATTGCTGACATCGCCAAAGACGGTTGGCTTGCAGAAATAGCCCACATTGCGGCCCTCGGGCTTGCCAACGCCGCCAGCCAGCAGGTTTGCGCCTTCGTCGATGCCTTTCTGGATGAGGGTCTGCACCCGCTCATATTGCAGGGCGCTGACAAGAGGGCCGATATGGCGACCTTCCTCAGCGGGATTGCCGACTTCGGTCTGTTCGGCCACTTTGGCGGCAACTTCCAGCGCCTGATCATAGACCGAGCGTTCGACCAGCATGCGGGTTGGGGCATTGCAGGATTGGCCGGTATTATTAAAGACATGGCGGGTGCCACGCTTGACCGCTTTCTCCACATCGCAATCAGCAAAAATGATATTGGGGCTTTTGCCGCCCAGCTCAAGCGAGACACGTTTGACGGTCTCGGCCGCATCCTTTGTCACCGCCACACCGCCGCGGGTGGAGCCGGTGAAGGACATCATACGCACATCACGGTGGCGCGACAGGGCTGCTCCAACCACAGGGCCTTCGCCATTGATAAGGTTAAACACCCCGTCAGGGACGCCAGCTTCGTGAAGAATTTCAGCATAGAGCATGGCAGAGAGAGGCGTCAGCTCTGAGGGTTTGAGCACCATAGTGCAGCCCGTGGCAAGGGCCGGAGCAATTTTCAGCACCATCTGGTTGACGGGCCAGTTCCAAGGGGTGATCAGGCCGCAAACACCCACCGGCTCGCGGGCCAGAATATCGCCATTTGGCAAGACAGAGGTGAATTCAAACTCTTTAAGCGCTTCGATAAAGCCTTTCAGATGGCCAATACCAACCGCGGCTTGTGCTTTTTCCGAAAGCACTTTCGGAGCTCCCATCTCGGCGCTGATAATATCGGCCATCTCGTTATAGCGGGTTTTATAGACCGCCAGAATAGCCTCCAAAAGCTCCAGCCGCTCTGCCTTGCTGGTAGTGGAGAAAGCGGGAAGAGCTGCCTTTGCCGCTGCAACCGCCGCATTGGCATCGTCTTCGCTACCCATGGAAATGGTGGCGATGGATTGCTCGGTCGCCGGATTGATCACCTCAAAATCCTGCGCACATGCAGGTTTCAGCCATTTGCCGCCAATAAAGAATTTGCGTTTATCCATTGCGGACATGTCTCTCTCCCTTCAAGCCTGCATGGCTGGCCCTTTACCGAGAAGGGCCTTGACCATCCAGCTTTTATATATCTGTTGCCTATTTTTATAGGAGCTATTTATTCGTTTGAAAAGCCTCAAGAAATTCTACAATCCCGCGGGCCATCAGGTCCTGATCAATGGGTGTATTTTTTGTCGCGATGGCTGCGTCGGCAATATGGGCAGGCAAGCCATTCTCACGGCGCAGGGCAAATAGGTCCGACGCGTAATTTGCGCTAAATTCCGGATGGCCCTGAAAGGACATGGCCTTGTCTTCATAGGACAGGGCCGCATAGGGACAAAAATCTGACTGGGCAAGGACTTTTGCCTCTTGCGGCAAGACAATGACCTGATCCTGATGATAGCTTTGCACCACAAAGCTGCCATTTTGGCGCGCTTGCGGGTCTGCTTTTTCCATCCAGTCAGGCTTTTCTATCCACTTATAGCGATGGGCCCCGCAGCCCCAGCCCTGATCGGCCTTGGCAACTTTGCCGCCCAATGCCTCGGCAAGGATCTGGTGACCAAAGCAAATGCCAACAATGGGCACATCAGCCGAGTATGCATGCGAAAGAAAATCACGCAGGTGGTGGATCCAGTCAAGATCCTCATAGGCACTGAATTTGGAGCCGGTTACCAGCCAAGCATCGCACTGCTTGACCGAAGTTGGGAAATGCCCTTCAACGGGCGAGAAAGTCTCAAAAGCCCAATCTGTGGGGGCATTCTGTTCAAGCAAAGCTTCAAACATGGCCGGATAAGAGCCATAGTCAGCGCGCAATTCATCAGGAACAAGCCCTGCTTCCAAAATACCGATGGTAAAGGGATAAGAAGTCTCAATCATAATTTTTAATATGGTGCCCGGTGTCGTTTATAAAAGATTGAATTATTATTTCTGGTGGCCCTTTTGGGCCTTTATGCTTTGCAAAAGACATTTGCAAACTCTTGCTCTGTCTCACCCGGATTGGAAGCCTAGGCGATTGGCTGGCAGGCTGTCAATCAACCCTGGCTTTTGCAACATATAGTCTCCCGTCTCATGGCCCTTGCGCAATATGGGGGCAGATGAAAGCCCCGCTTGCATTGGGCGGCCGCTTCCCCTTCAATAGAGCAGACTGATTTGCGAGGCAGAATGGCAGAGATGCAGCTTTATTTGGGACTGGATGGGGGCGGCACCCAATGCAGGGGACGCTTGCGCGATAGTGATGGCCAGCTTTTAAGCGAGGCAAAAGGCGGTCCGGCCAATACCAATTTGGGCCTGACGCTGGCGCAAGGCGAGCTTGTCGATGTTGCACGGCAATGCCTTGAAAAGGCCGGATATGACGAGGTTCTCCTTTCCCGCCTTTCTGTAGGAGCTGGGCTTGCAGGCCTGCATCTTGCCTCGGACCGTGCAGCCATGCTGGCTTGGGACCATCCTTTTGCGTGTTTTTCGCTTGAAAGCGACGCCCATACGGCTTGGCTCGGTGCCCATGCAATTTGTCCTGATGCTGACAATGATGATGATAAGCGTGGCGACGGGAGTGGCATTTTAATTTTGGGGACCGGCAGCTGCGGCTTTGGCAAGGCCCATGGCCAGTTTATCAATATCGGCGGTTGGGGCTTTATGCTCTCGGACGGGGGAAGCGGCGCGCGCGCCGGTTATCTGGCCCTGAGACGGGCGATTGAAGCCCATGACGGGCTTATTCCCCCCTCGCCGCTTACGGCAGCTCTTCTTGATCGCTTTGGCAACAAGGCCGATCAGCTTTTGCAGTGGGTGCAAACAGCAAAACCCCGCGCCTTTGGAGCCTTTGCAAAGGAGGTTGTGGCCTTTGCGCAAGAGGATGATCTGCATGGGCGGGATATCATGACCCAATGTGCCAAAGAGGCCAGCCAGATTGTGGGCGCAATGGCTACAAAAGGAATAGGCAGGATTGCCCTTGTTGGCGGCTTCGCTCCTCATATCGCGCCGCTTATTGAGGAAGACTTACGCCCGCTTTTGGTCCCTGCCCAACGGGATGCCTGCGACGGAGCGATTTTGCTTGCCGGAGGGAGGATTGCATGAAACAGCTGCTGCTCCATGCTCGCCTGTTTGACGGGGAGCAGTTCCACGCTGGCAAGGCCGTGTTGCTCAATGATAGTGCCATTGAAGAGATCCTCAATATCCCCGCCCATTTGGCTCCCTTTACGGCCCAAGGATGCGAGATTATCGATTTGACCGGCCTTGTGCTTGCTCCGGGATTTATCGATTGTCAGGTCAATGGCGGCGGCGGCGTGATGCTGGATGGCAACAGCTCTCTTGCCAGCCTTGATATCATCACCGAGGCCCATCGCGCCTATGGCACAACCACGATGCTGCCCACCTTGATCACCGATCGCCGCGCCGCTATGGAGCATGTTAGCGATTTGATCCGGCAGGCCCATCGCCACTGGGGGGAGAATAGCTCTCTTGGTGCGATCAAGGGGGTCCATTTTGAAGGCCCTTACCTCAACAAAGCCCGCAAGGGCGTGCATGACGAAGCCTTGATCCGCCCCGTGGAGGATGATGGTTTTGACGCCATGATTGCTTTGCTCACCCATCCTGATCTGGGCGTGCGACTGGTCACAGTGGCACCGGAAGAGACTGGCCCTTCTTTTATCGAAGCCCTTGCCAAACAAGGAGCTTTGGTTTGCGCGGGGCATAGTGCAGCCACCTATCAGCAGATCAAGGCAGCCTTGCGCAAAGGACTGAGCGGCTTTACTCATCTCTTTAATGCCATGACACCCCTTGGGAACCGCGAGCCGGGGGTTGTTGGGGCCGCACTTGATGACGCGGACAGTTGGTGCGGGCTGATTGCCGACGGGTTCCATGTTCACCCTGCCAGCCTGCGCATGGCCATTGCTGCCAAGAACCAGATTGCCGGACGTGGCAAGATGATGCTGGTCACGGACGCTATGGCGAGCGTGGGGGCCGAGGCCGACAAAAAAGATTTTGTCTTAAATGGCCAGACAATCACGGTTGAGCATGGACGCTGCACCACGGCTGATGGCACCTTGGCAGGATCGGATCTTGATATGATGGGGGCTGTGCGCAATTGCGTTGAGCTTCTGGACCTGCCTTTATCGGAAGCCTTGCGCATGGCGTCGCTCTATCCTGCGCAATTCATCCGTATGGACAAGGTGATCGGACGGGTCCAACCCGGTTATGCCGCCGATCTGGTGGCGTTTGACCCTGAAAACTGGACGGTGAAACATAGCTGGATCAATGGCTTTGGCCGCATTCACTGATCTTGGCACGATTGGCACTTTCAGTGGGTATCTCTAGCCTTCCAGCGCCTTGTGATACCATTTGGTGATTGCTTGCCGCTCTTCATACTCCATGAAGGTGACATTGGCCGGAGGCATAGCATTGGTGCGCCCTGCATGAAGATAGATAAGATCTGCCGACTTGGCGATGTCGGCCTCGCTTTCCAGTCTCACCCCTTTGGGTGCGGTCGCGATGCCCTCCCAGCCGGGCTCTTGCGCGTGGCACATGGAGCAGCGACCCATGACAATATCGCTCACCTCTTCAAAGCCTTCTGCTTTGGCAAAGCGCAGTTGCTGGGGGCTTAGTTGGCGGGTTAACCCGCTTTCCTCGTCGTGCTCGGCAGGAGCTGGCATGGGCAAGGTGGAAAGCCAGATTGCGCCAAAGAATAACAGCACGGTTGCAGGGATCGTCCAGAGCGGATTGCCTGCTCGTGCATGTTTGGTATTGAAATAATGGCGGATGGTCACGCCCATCAAAAAGACCAAAGCTGCAATCAACCAATTATAGGGGCTGGCAAAGGCCAGCGGATAATGGTTGGACAGCATCAAAAAGATGACCGGCAGGGTGAGATAATTGTTATGGGTCGAGCGCAGTTTGGCGATTTTGCCATATTTGGGGTCAGGCGCTCGTCCGGCTTGCAAATCTGCGACCACAATGCGCTGATTGGGCATGATGATGAAGAAGACATTGGCCGTCATAATGGTTGCCGTAAAGGCCCCCAGATGCAGCATCACCGCCCGTCCGGTAAAAATCTGGTTATAGCCCCAGGCCATGATGACCAGAAGACAAAAGAGCAGCAGCATCAAGGTGGTTGGGCTCTCCCCCAGTGCTGATTTGCATAACGCATCATAGAGAAGCCAGCCAAGGGTGAGCGATGCTGCGGAGATGGCCACAGCTTGCCAGATTTCCAGCTCCATCTTGCCTGCATCAATCAGGTAAAGCTCGGCCCCTGCCCAATAGACCACCATCATCAGGGCCGCACCGGATAGCCAGGTGGAATAGCTTTCCCATTTAAACCATGTCAGATGCTCTGGCATGCGCTCGGGCGCAACCAGAAATTTGCGGATGTGATAGAAGCCGCCGCCATGGACCTGCCATTCTTCGCCATGGGCCCCTTTGGGCAAATCATCTGCCTTGCGCAGGCCCAGATCCAGCGCGATGAAGTAAAAGCTGGAGCCTATCCATGCCACCGCCGTGATGACATGCAGCCAGCGCAGAGCAAATTCCAGCCATGCCCACAGGATGGGGCTAAGAGCGGCCATCTCATCCATGTTTTAACTCCCGCGATAGGTGGAATAGCCGTAAGGGGAGAGAAGCAGCGGCACGTGATAATGGCTCTCTTCATTCATCCCGAACCTGATGGGAATGAGATCAAGAAAGAGCGGCTCATCCTCAATATGGGCGGTTGCCCTAAGATACTCCCCCGCATGAAAGACCAGCTCATAATCCCCCCGCTCAAACTCGGCTGCGGGCAGGATTTGCTCATCCGTGCGGCCATCAAGATTGGTCACCAATGTGCGCAGATGCGTGCGCTCCTCGCCTTGCCAGCGATAAAGATCGATTTTCAGCCCGGCGGCAGGTCGCCCCCGTGCCGTATCCAGAATATGGGTTGTGAGAAATCCGCTCATAGCTGCCCCAATCCGTTATGGTGGTGATGGATGATCACTCTGCTTTTCCCGCCAGCCTTCAAGCCGCCAGACTGCCTTATTCTCGCCTGCTAGTGCGGCGGGGTATATCGCACAAATCTTATAGCTCTTTATAGAAAATCTTGAAAATCGATAGCCATTACCCTGCGCTATTATGGAAAATAAAGGTCGTATGAGTCTAGAATGCCGATAACCAAGACACGGCAATGAAGTGGGTGAAGAGCAACGTGACCAATATCAAAAGATATCCCAGAAATATGGTGGGTTATGGGGCCACGCCTCCGGTGGTCAATTGGCCGGGCGGGGCGAAAATCGCCGTTCAGTTTGTTATCAATTATGAGGAAGGCGGCGAGAATTGCCTTTTGCATGGCGATGAAGCATCAGAGGCCTTTCTGTCCGAGATTGTCGGGGCTGTTCCATGGCCGGGGCAGCGGCACTGGAATATGGAAAGTCTCTATGATTACGGCGCGCGCGCCGGTTTCTGGCGCTTGCATTCGCTCTTTACCCGCCGCGCCATTCCGGCCACCATTTATGGGGTGGCAACGGCCCTTGCCCGCAATCCAGAACAAGTCCGCGCCATGCAGGCGGCGGGCTGGGAGATTGCCAGTCACGGCCTTAAATGGATTGATTATAAAGATTTCAGCTATGAGGAAGAGGCCGTTCACATGCATGAGGCTATCCGCCTGCATGAGGAAGTGACCGGCGAGCGCCCTTTGGGCTGGTATACGGGGCGCTGCTCGGCCCATACAGTCGATCTTGCCAGCGAGATTGGCGGCTTTGCCTATATTTCTGATTGTTATGATGATGATCTGCCCCATTATCATCACCATAATGGTAAGGACCAGCTTTTGATCCCCTATACGCTTGATTGCAATGATATGCGCTTTGCCACCCCGCAAGGCTTTAATTCCGGCGAGCAATTCTTTGCCTATCTAAAAGACAGCTTTGATTGCCTTTATGCAGAAGGGCAAGCAGGCCATCCCAAAATGATGTCCATTGGCCTTCATTGCCGCCTGATCGGCCGTCCGGGGCGGATCAGGGCGCTTGAGCGCTTTATGGATTATGCTCAAAGTCACGGGGATGTGTGGTTTGCGCGGCGCATTGATATTGCTCAGCACTGGCTGCACCATCACCCGACTCATGCTCATCCTTTGCGCCCGTCCCAGATGGAGCGATTGCAATTTGTCCATCACTTTGGCGGGATTTTCGAGCATTCCCCTTTCATTGCAGAGCGCGCTTTCGAGCTGGAACTGGGACCGGCCCATGACACGCCAACGGGGCTGCATAATGCCTTATGCCGCATGTTCCGCACCGCTTCCTATGTTGAGCGCTTAGGTGTACTCACCGCTCATCCTGATCTTGCGGGCAAATTGGCAGCGGCCCAGCAGCTCACTGCCTCGTCCAGTGCCGAGCAGGCCTCAGCTGGCCTTGATATCTTGAGCGATCAGGAACGTACGCTCTTTATGGATCTCAACCAGCGCTATGTCGCAAAACATGGTTTTCCCTTCATCATTGCCGTGCGCGACCATGATAAAGCGTCTATTCTGGCAGCGTTTGAGCAACGCCTTGCCCATGATAGTGAGAGCGAATTTATCACCGCCTGCCGTCAGGTAGAGCGCATAGCAGAATTGCGCCTTTATAGCCTCTGGCAGCAAATGGCGACGCCTGATGCATCATCGGCTTCACCATCCGGGGCGATCTCATGACTGCAAAATCGCTATCACTCATTCCCTTGAGCCAAGAGCGCTTTGCCCCCTTTGGGGATGTGATTGAGCTCAAAAATTCTCCTGATTTTCTCATCAATCAGGGCCATTGCGGGCGGCATCATGATCTGGCGCAGCTCGATTTTACCCCTGATAGTGGAGAGGGCCGCGCGGGTATCAGCCTGTTTGATGCCAAGCCGCGCAGCCTTCCCTATAAGCTTGATATGATGGAGCGGCATCCTTTGGGCAGTCAGGCCTTTTTGCCGCTGCACGAAGCTCCCTTCATGGTGATTGTTGCGCAAGATGATGGCGGAAAGCCCGCAGATCCCCTTGCCTTTCTCACCCGGTCCGGTCAGGGCATCAATCTTCATCGCAATGTCTGGCATGGCGTGTTGACACCCCTTGAAAGCGCCCAGCATCACGCCGGTTTGTTTGCAGTGATTGACAGGATCGGGACAGGTAACAATTTGCAAGAATATTGGTTTGAAGAACCTTGGCTGATTAGCGCTTAGTTGCTCGCACCCCTTTGCAATCCCTTCGCGCCATCAATGCTTCTGTGCAACACCCGCGGCATAGGTCTGATTGACCGCCCGATCATCGCCCATGATTTGCAGGATAAACAGCTCATGGGCCAGATTTTCCGCCCGCTCCATTCGCAGGGCCATGGCAGAGGTTGCTCGGCTATCAAGCACCACAATATCCGCTTCCGTGCCCGCTTCGAGTGTGCCGATCATGCTCTCAAGCCCCAAAGCTTTGGCATTGCCGTGAGTGATCCAGTAAAAGGCCCGCAAAGGGTCCAGCTTTTGGCCCTGCAATTGCAGGATTTTGTAGCCCTCATTGAGCGTTTGCAGCATGGAATAGCTGGTGCCGCCGCCAATATCGGTTGCGATCAGATTGGTGATGCCGCGCGCGCGAAGGCCTGCATCATCAAACAGGCCAGAGCCTAGAAACAAATTCGATGTGGGACAGAAAACCGGTTTTGATCCGGTCTCGGCCAGCACCTCAATTTCGCGCGGCTCAAGATGGATGCAGTGACCAAGCAGCATTTTGGGGCCAAGCAAGCCATAATCCTCATAAACGCCCAGATAATCCTTTGATTTCGGGTATAGCTGTTTGGTGAGGGCGATTTCGTCTTTATTTTCAGACAGGTGCGTTTGCACAAAGCAATCGGGATGTTCCCGCACCAGGCTTTGCGCCATCCCCAGCTGCTCAGGGCTTGAGGTAATGGCAAAGCGGGGGGTGATGGCGTAAAGGTTCCGTCCCTTGCCATGCCAGGCTTTGATGAGGGCCTTGCTGTCTTCGTAGCTTGAGAGGGGTGTGTCATGCACGTCTTCAATAGCATTGCGATCCATCATCACCTTGCCGCCAATCATGCGCATGTTGCGGCGGCTGGCCTCGGCAAAGAAGGCATCCGCGCTTTCTTTATGGACCGAGCAATAGGCAGCCGCTGTGGTGGTGCCGTGATTGATCAGCTCGTCAAAGAAGGCTTTGGCCATGGCTTGGGCATGATCTTTGCTCGCATAAAGGGCTTCTTGCGGGAAGGTATAATCATGCAGCCAGTCGAGCAATTGCGCCCCCCAAGAGGCAATGACCTGCACTTGCGGGAAATGCAAATGCGCATCGACGAATCCGGGCATCAACAAATGGGGGCGATGATCAATGATAGAAGCATTGGCATAAAGAGGGGCCAGATCGGGATAGGCCCCGCAGGCCAGAATGCGCCCTTCTTCCATGATGATAGCGCCGTCTTCCTCGTAGAAATAGGCGCTCTCGTCGCCCGGGCCTGAAGGCTCGGTGCGGAAGGTCAAAATCCGGCCACGCAGCATTGTTTGCGTCATTTTAGTTGCCTTCCTGCTTCATTTTACGAAAAGTCATAGATGGATGTGCGAACCGATGGCTCGGCCTGGTCGCCCTTTTTGTCTAGCAAGTCCGGGCTCTGGGCAAAAGGCTCTTGTTCAGCTTTTGCCATCTTGCTTTGCGCATCCGTGCCAAGGAACGTCTCCAGTAATTCAGCCGCTATCATGGCCGCAATCACCTCTGGCCTTTTGTCCGCCACCTTCGCGCCCTCCCTTGCCCCCATGGGACAGGCAAGTGACGCGCTTGAAAGTGCTGGATCATGCGCCGCCAGCCAAGAGCGGAAAGTCGCACGTTTGGTCTTTGAGCCGATCATGCCCACATAGGCCGCATCACAGCGCGCTAAGGCTTCGGCAGCCAGAAGAAAATCCAAACCATGGTCATGGGTGGCAATCACAAAGGCTGTGTGGGCTGGCGCTTGCCGGATCATGGTCTCTGGCAAGGGTGTGCAGCATTTTTTGATATGAGTTTTGCAAAGATCAAGCTCACCCTTGCGGCTATCAATCAATAACGGTGTTACAGGCAACAGGGACAGACAGGCCGCCAAAGCCCGCCCCAGATGGCCAGCCCCAAAGATATAGACTTGCGGCTGGGTTTGCTGCCGGGTCTGTTGCGCGTCTAAGCAGGCCTTTTTATCCCTTTCGCTCAGGACTTTGAGATCAAGCACAACATGACCGCCACAACATTGGCCAATTTCTGGCCCCAGTGGCACCGTCATACTGTCTTTGCGCGTGCCATAGCGAAGAAGCGCGCGGGCCTTATCTATGGCCATATATTCAAGTTGGCCGCCGCCAATGGTTCCTGCTACTGCGCGGGCCGAGACATAAAGGCACGCTCCTTCCTCGCGTGGGGATGAACCCTTGACGCTTGCAAGGCGCACTTGCATGACGGGATCGGCGCTTGAGAGAAGGGTGACAAGATCAATCATCTGGCTGCCCTTCCTTCTCTGGCCCTTCTTTCGCACGCGCTTTCATCTCCTCAATCGCCAGCAACACCCGCTCGGGCGTGGCAGGTGCTTCAAGGCAGGGGCAAATGCGATAATTAGCAAAGCTGGCAACCGCCATAGACAGGGCCTCAAACACTGAAATACCCAGCATGAAGGGAGGCTCCCCCACTGCTTTGGAGCGTTTGATGGTCAGCTCGCGCGCCTTGGACCAATCGGCCAATTTGACATTGAAAATACGCGGACGGTCGGACGCAAGCGGAATTTTATAGGTGCTCGGGGCGTGCGTTTTGAGCATGCCTTTATCGTCCCACCATAATTCTTCGCACGTCAGCCAGCCCATGCCCTGCACAAAGGCCCCTTCCCCCTGTCCCTTGTCCAAAGCGGGGTTAAGCGAGCGGCCAACATCGTGAAGGATGTCCGTGCGATCAATTCTATATTCGCCCGTCAGACTATCGACGCTGACCTCAGAGACCGCAGCGCCGTAAGAATAATAATAAAAGGGCCGGCCTTGCCCTTTTTCCCGATCCCAATGAATCTTTGGCGTTTTGTAAAAGCCAGCGGCGGAGAGCTGGATGCGGGCCATATAAGCCTGTTCGATGAAGGCCGCGAATGGCAGGCGCTTTGTGCCGATCTCAACTTCATGCGACAGGAAGCTGACATCTTCCCGCTCCACGCCCCAATGACCTGCTGCAAAGGTGATCAAGCGCTCCTTGATCTGGTTGGCGGCATCCAAAGCTGCCATGCCATTGAGATCCGAGCCGGACGACGCCGCAGTGGCGGAGGTATTGGGGACTTTTTCCGTTGTGGTTTTGGTGATTTTGATGGTGCTTAAATCCACCTGAAAGGCATCAGCCACCACTTGGGCCACTTTGGTGTTGAGCCCCTGTCCCATCTCGGTTCCCCCGTGATTGAGATGGATGGAGCCGTCGCGGTAAATATGGATAAGGGCACCGGCCTGATTATACCAGGTAGCGGTAAAGCTGATGCCGAACTTGACCGGCGTTAGCGCGATGCCTTTGCGGATAAGGCCGCCCTTTTCATTCTGGGCCAGCACTGCCTTGCGGCGAGCTTGATAATCGGCGCTTTCTTCCAGCTCTTTGATCAGGCGCGGCAGGATATTGTCTTCCACCCGCTGATGATAGGGGGTGAGTAGCCGCTCGCTTTCCTCACCACCATTCTTGCCGCCTGCTTCTTCAAACACGTCATAAAGATTGCACTTGCGGATCTCCAGCGGGTCTTTCCCCAGCTTATAGGCGATTTCTTCTATAATGCGCTCGGCAGCGATCACCCCTTGTGGCCCACCAAAGCCGCGAAAGGCGGTGTTTGAGACGGTGTTGGTTTTAAGCGGGTGAGAGCGCAACCGCACATGGGGGTAGAAATAGGCATTGTCGGCATGAAAGAGCGCCCTGTCCGTCACCGGACCGGACAGATCGGCGGAAAAGCCGCAACGGGCAGCAAAGTCCCCTTCCACGGCCTCTATCCTCCCCTCGTCATCAAAGGCCACGTCATAGTCGATAACAAAGTCATGGCGTTTGCCGGTTGCTTGCATGTCATCATCGCGATCAGGGCGTAATTTGACCGGCCTGTTCCATTTTTTGGCGGCAAGCGCTGCCACTGCAGCAAAGAGGTTCATTTGCGTTTCCTTGCCACCAAAGCCGCCCCCCATCCGCCTTACATTGACGGTGACGGCACTGGTGGCAATGCCCAGAACATGGGCCACCATGTGCTGGGCTTCGCTGGGATGCTGCGTGGAGGAATAGACCACAACATCCTCATCTTCAGCGGGAATGGCAAAGGCAATATGCCCCTCAAGATACATATGATCCTGCCCACCCACGACCATTTGGCCCTGCAAGCGGTTGCTGGCCTTTCTAAAGGCGTCGTCCACCTTGCCCCGTTCCAGTTTGAGGGGCGGCGAGACATAGCTTTCAGCCGTAAAGCCCTTTGTTGCGCGCACCTCTTCGATGGTGAGGCAGGCTGGCAAGGGATCATAGTCAATCTGCGCGGCCTTTGCCGCCCTCCTAGCCTGATCGCGGCTTTGGGCCACCACAGCAAAGAGCGGCTGGCCGTAAAATTCTGTCTTTGAGGTTGCAAAAACCGGCTCATCCTTTGAGCCAGTGGGGCTGACATCATTCACACCGGGAATATCATCCGCTGTCAGCACGCCGATCACGCCGGGCATGGTTTTGACCGCGTCCAGATCCATCCGCGTGATCTGGGCATGGGCGTGCTCAGACAGTCCCAGATAGGCATGGAGCGTGCCTGTAGGCTCCAACCCGTCATCGGTATAATCCGCTTTGCCCATGACATGTTTTATGGCGCTGTCATGAATGGGGGATTGGTGGGTGCCGCCCTTGATGCTTTTGTTCATTGCGCCGCCTCCAGCCCCTGATAGCCTTCGGCCTTTTCAAAATAGAAACGCAGCAGCAGATTTTTCGCCACGAGTGCGCGATAATCGCTGCTGGCGCGCATATCACTTAAGGGGGTGAAATCCTTACTTAACTGCTCGGTTGCCTCTTCAAAGGTCTCTTTGGCAAAGCGCTTGCCGATCAGGCTTTTTTCTGTCTCGCTCGCCCGCTTTGGTGTGGCAGCCATGCCGCCAAAGGCAAGGCGGGCGGCGCAGATGGTCTCACCATCTAACTCAATCGCAAAGCCAGCCGCCACCGAAGAGATATCCTCATCACGCCGCTTGGAGACCTTATAGGCCCCATGCAGGCTGGTATGGGTTTGATGAGGAATATGGATGCTTTCAACAAACTCCCCTTCTTGTCGGTCCTGTTTGCCATAGGCGAGAAAGAAGTCCTCGAGCTTTAGCATGCGGCGGCTCTCGCCTTTGCGCAAGGTGATGAAGGCCCCCAGAGCGATCAGGACAGGTGGCATGTCCCCGATGGGGGAGCCATTGGCGATATTGCCGCCAATGGTGCCCATATTGCGCACCTGCCAGCCAGCAATGCGGCTGTAATAGTGGGCAAGATGGGGATAGTGGGTCAGCAAGACCTCTTGCGCCTGCGAATATGTCACTCCTGCACCAAGGCAAAGGCCCTCTTCATTTTCATCAATGCTTTGTAATTCGCGCACATGGCCCAAAAAGATGATGGGACTGATGGGGCGCAAGAATTTCGTCACCCACAAACCAACATCCGTTGCTCCGGCCACCAAGGTGGCTTGGGGGTGGGCTAGAAGGCAGGTGGCGAGATCGTCAAGATCGGCAGGCAAAAGGGCCAGTTGCTCTGCCCTTTGATCATTGCTGCCGCCCTCACTCCAGCTCAGCTCTACCCGCTTGCCATCCTGCATGGCGCTTAGCTCGGCTATCACCGCCTGCCGTTCGGCAAGAAGTGGGTCTTCTCCCCTTGCTTTTATCTGCTCGGACGCCGTCAAGGCCGCTGCGATAATGGGTTCATAGCCGGTACAGCGGCACAGATTGCCCTGCAAGGCTTCCTCGATCTCTTGAACGGAGGGTGAGAGCGTACGCATCCACAGCCCGTAAAGCGCCATCACGATGCCTGGCGAACAAAAGCCGCACTGGCTAGCATGATGCTTCACCATGGCTTGCTGGACAGGATGCAGGCCGCCATCCTTGGCTTTGACATGCTCGATGGTGACAAGATGGCAGCCATCAAGGGTGGCAAGAAAGCGAATGCAGCTATTGACTGGCTCGTAAACCAGCTCGCTTTGAGCACCGTTCTCGTCGCGCAAGTGCCCCACCAGCACGGTGCAAGCCCCGCAGTCGCCTTCGGCGCAGCCTTCCTTGGTGCCTGTCAGGCGCTCATTCAGACGCAGGAAATCGAGCACGGTCTCTTCGGGCTTGAAACCCGTGAGCGTGACGGGGCGGTCATTGAGGAGAAAGCGGATGTTATGGCGGGTCTGAGCCATACGGCTTTGGGTCCTTTTGCGCAAAAATGGTGGCGTGGCGAAGAACGGATACTCCCTTTCAGCCTAGACCTTGCCATTTCCCCAAAAAAGGCACTATAATTTTCAAGACTTTCAATATTTTCTATATAATCAAGCCATTTCAAGCCTGCTATGGCTGGGCCTTAGGCGGTTACGTCAAATCTGGCTCGCGACCGACCGAGCAAGACACAGGAGCAACACGCTTTTGCCAAAGCAAAGGGCCAAGGGAGATTTGCATGCCCTATATCGATTCTCTTAAAGTCTTTGTCCGCGTGGTGGAGCTTGGCAGCATCACATCGGGCGGGCGGGACCTGCGGTTGACACCGGCTGTTGCCTCCAACCGCATCAAAGAGCTGGAAAGCCGCCTTGGGGTGCGCCTGTTCAACCGGACCACCCGCAAGCTCACCCCCACCGAAGTGGGGCGGGTTTTCTATCAGCAGGCCGTCAAGGTGCTTGATACGCTGGAAGAGGCCGAAGCGGTGGTAGCGGGTTTTTCCGATCATCCCAAAGGGGTTATTTCCGTTGCCGCTCCCTTAGGGGTTGGCAGGCGAGTGATTGCACCGCTCATCCCCCATTTTTGCGATCTTTACCCGGATGTTGAGATTCGTCTTCGCCTGTCTGACCGGCGTATTGATATTTTGCAGGAAGGGCTGGATGTGGCCTTTTTTGTGGGGGAGCTGCTTGATTCCAACCTCAAACATCGCAAAATCATGGATTGCGAGCGGGTGCTTGCCGCCTCACCCAATTATCTGGAACGCTTTGGCACACCTCAAAGCCCTGCGGAACTGCTGGATCAGGGGCATAATTGCCTGATGCTGCGCTATCCCCGCTCACCTGAATATTTCTGGCAAGTGGAAGGCCCCGACGGGCCGATAAAACTGGAAGTCTCGGGCCGTTATGACAGCGACGACGGGGATGTGCTGACCGAGTGGGCCCTTGCTGGCCGCGGTATTGTCAATAAGCCCCGCTTTGATATAGCCAGTGCTCTGCGCGCAGGGGATCTGGTGCCGATTTTGCCCGATACGCCGCCTCTCCCCTCAAGTTTTGCCTGCCTTTATCCGCACCGCAAATTGCTCGATCCCAAAATCCGGCTCTTTGTTGATTTCATGAGCGAAGAGGGAAAAAAGCAGGTAGCGGGGCTATAAACGCCAACTCTTAGAAAGACTTGCCCCGTGCAGTGATGGGCCAAAGGGCTTCAACTTTGTCCCCTCGGATACAGACATAATAGTCGTGCAGGTTGCAGGTCGGGTCGCAATGGCCGGGCACCAGCAGCAATTTATCATTGGCGCGCAGCACGCCATTCGGGTCAGCAAGATTGCCATGCTCATCCGAGCAAGCCTCATAGCGTATATCGGTGCGGCCATAAATTGTGGGAAGGCCAGATTCAGTGATTGGGACTTTAGGCCCGCGTCACAAATGGCCCCACCTTGTTTTGCCACCGACATGATGGACGTGAAGATAAAAAGGGCATTTTGAAAGTGTAGAAGCGGCTTTCCGTCTTCATCCAGAACGCGCTGATAATCTGCATCCATAAAGGCGTAGGAGCCGCACTGCATCTCGGTATAGACGCCGGAGGCAGCCTCCATCGGATAGGTACCAGTGCCTGCTCCGGTAATGATCTCACAGGGGATGCCGTGGCTTTCGAGCAGCTCTTTGGTGACTTTCGCCTCCTCAATGGTCTTATCAATCGCTGCTTTTCTACCTTCATAGTCATAGATATGCTGGGCAGTGCCGCAATAGGCTTGCAGGCCTTTGAAGGAGAGATGAGGGGCTGAGATTATGGCTTGCGCCAGTTCAAGCGCTGGCTGGCCAGCGCCGACACCGCAGCGACCCGCTCCGCTTTCAAGCTCCACCAAAATATCAAGCTCGATGCCATGCTTGCCAGCCGCTTGCGATAGAGCCTCTATATTCTGAGCATCATCAACGCAGACAGAGAGCTTGCAGCCCAGTTTGGGCAATCGCGCCAGCCGGTCGATTTTTAAGGGATCGCGCACCTGATTGGAGAGCAGAATATCCTTGATGCCTGCGCGGGCAAAACTCTCGGCTTCGGACATTTTCTGGCAGCAAATGCCGACAGCGCCTTGGGCAATCTGATAATGGGCAGCGGTTGCGCATTTATGCATTTTTCCATGCACGCGCAGTGCCACTCCTTTTGCATCACAGTCCGCCTGCAAGCGGGCAATATTGCTTTCAAAGGCATCTAGGTCGATGATCAGTGCCGGAGTTTGAACCTGCGACAGCGCCATACCGGGGCGGGCTGGGATATCATAGCCCACTTCCAGCTGGTCAAAATCCAAAGCCTGCTCTTGCATGGCCATCCCCTTTTTGTCTGTCTCACCTATAGGCGCGCGTTGCGCAAGAAAGGTGCAGGGATTCTGCGGCCCTGTCTATAGCCCGCCTTTGGCGACTCACACTGGCAAACGCACTCTAGAGATCCAGCTTCAGAGACCCAGCTTCATATGCCGATTGACATCCTTATAGAGAAGATAGCGGAAAGGCCCCGGCCCTCCGGCATAGCAGGCCTGAGGGCAGAAGGCGCGCAGCCACATAAAGTCCCCTGCCTCGACCTCGACCCAATCATCGTTGAGCCGATAAACAGCCTTGCCCTCGAGCACATAGAGACCATGTTCCATGACATGGGTCTCGGCAAAGGGGATCACCCCACCGGGCTGGAAGGTAACGATATTGACATGCATGTCATGGCGCATGTCATCCCCTTCAACAAAGCGGGTGGTTGCCCATACGCCATCGGTCTCGGGCATGGGGTCGGGGATGATATCCTGCTCATTTTTTACAAAAGCCTCAGGCTCCTCAATGCCCTTGACCGGTACATAGCGTTTGCGGATCCAGTGGAATTTGGCATCGGTCTCGGAGAGGTTGCGCAGGCTCCATTTTTGCGAGGGCGGCAGGAAGGCATAGCCCCCTGCGGTGAGGGCATGATGCTGCTCACCAATCACCAGACTGATCACACCGCTGGTGACAAACAGGACATGCTCCACCCCGTCTTCCGTCTCGGGGTGGTCGCTGCCTCCTTCCGGTGAGACATCCATTACATAATGGGAAAAGGTCTCGGCAAAGCCCGACAAGGGGCGGGCCAAAATCCAGCTCCGGCACTTTTCCCAGAAAGGCAAATTGCTGGTGACGATATCGCTCATCACTCCTTTGGGAATGACGGCATAGCTGGTGGTAAAAACCGCCCGATCAGTCAGCAATTGGGTTTGTGGTGGTAGTCCCCCCTTGGGGGAGAAATAGGATCGCTCACTCATATTATGCTCTCCCTTTCATCATATTCGGGATTGTCTGAAGCCTTGTGCAAAATGCGCTGCATTTTTCCTCTGCCATACACAAGAGCACCGGCAATATGCACGCAGACAGATCCATCCTCTTTGCCTGTCATCATGGCAGGCTTGGCAAGCCAAGGTCACGTCTTTTCTTTTTTGAAAGACTGGTTGCGGAAAATTGATAATCACACTCTCGCGTTTTGGATGAACTAAATTTGCGCTTATGAGACTACCGGATCACCCTATTTAAAGACTTTGTTAAGTGTTTGCGATTTTTTCAGTAAAATCAATCACTAAAACAGAACTTTATAGATGGGAAGTTGTAGATCAGGCATGTTCGAGCTTGATTCCGCAACAGGGAATAAGTGATTGATATTGAATCCTATTTTTCTGTTCTTAAAGTGAATTCAACCTATTAGCTCTTTGCTGTGATTATGATTCAATTTATCCGCCTATCAAAGTCCCTTGCATGAAGTGAAACACATCAAACTTGACCAACTCTTCCGCTTCCATGCTGACGCTTGCTAAAAGCGCCTCTCTTTGACCGGCCGTTAAAAAGTACGTGACATTTCCAGCGATTCATGATTAGTCGGTACTTACTGACAGGGGCGCCCCTTTGGGCTGAGAAGTACCCTTATAACCTGATCCAGATCATACTGGCGTAGGGAGTCGCGTTAAGCCAAAGGCGTTCCAGCTATCTTCGGCTTTCCTCTTCGCTCCCACACCAAGGGAGTGTTACATGGCCGACCAAGCTCTTTCTCTTGACCAGCAAATCAAAGCTGCCGTTGCCGCCATGCAGGCGGGCAATCCGCTTGTTCATTGCATCACCAATTATGTTGCCATGTCGATTGCAGCCAATACGCTGCTGGCGGCAGGGGCCTCCCCTGCTATGGTGCATACGCCTGAAGAATCCGGTGACTTTGCTGCCATTGCAAGCGCACTGACGGTCAATATCGGCACTCTCTCGCCCCATTGGGTTGAGGGTATGAAGAAGGCGATTGACGCTGCAAATAGCGCGCAGAAGTCCTGGGTGCTGGATCCGGTTGCCCATTTTGCAACCCCCTATCGCGCCGCAACCACACAAGAATTGCTTGCGATGGGCCCGACCATTATTCGCGGCAATGCATCAGAAATTATGGCCCTTGCCGGTGAGGCCAGCGCTGGACAAGGCGTCGATTCAGGAGATGCCGTCTCCGCCGCTGAAGGGGCCGCTCGCGCCCTTGCCAAAAAGCATAGCTGCGTTGTGGCGATTACCGGCGAGATCGATTTTGTCTGTGATGCAAGCCGCGAGCTGCGCGTGACCGGCGGCTCTCCTTTGATGTCGCAAATTACCGCTATGGGCTGCTCCCTTACCGCCCTTATGGGAGCCTTTGCGGCGATTGAAGAGGACAAGCTGATTGCAGCGGCAGCCGCGCTTGCCATGTTTGGCGAGGTGGGCGAGCAGACAGCAAAAGCGGCCAAGGGGCCGGGCTCTTTTGCCTGGCAGTTCCTTGACGGTCTGGCGAGCCTTAAAGCCGAAGATATTGCAGCGGATCGGGTAAGCTGATGCGCCGCTTGTTTGATCTGTCCCTTTATCTGGTGCTTGACCCTGATCTTTGCGCGCCGCTTGGCATGGTCGAGACAACCCGCCAAGCGCTGGCGGGCGGGGCCACGGCTGTCCAGCTTCGCCACAAAAGCGCCAGCACCGAAGAGTTTATTGCCATTGGCCGCGAGCTTAAATCCGTTCTTGCAGGAAGCGATTGCGCTTTGGTGATTAATGATAATGTCGAGGCAGCCCATGCGCTCTCGGCCGATGCTCTTCATATCGGGCAGGAAGATATGCCCGTTCATAAAGCCCGTGCGCTGATCGGGCCGGATATGATCCTCGGGCTATCGGTAGAGACACCTGAGCTGGCACGCGCGGTTGATCCTGCTCTTGTTGATTATGTGGGGGTCGGACCGGTGTTTGCGACACCAACAAAGCCAGATCACAAGCCTGCAACAGGTTTTGATGGTTTGGCCCAGTTGGTGGCAGCAGCACCGGTTCCATCTGTTGCCATTGGCGGGCTCAAGCCTGAACATGTGGCACAAACCCTTGCCACAGGTGCCCAAGGTCTTGCCATTGTCTCGGCCATTTGCGGACAAGCAGACCCGCAAGCTGCCACACAGAATTTTGCCAAATTGATCAAGGAGGCGCGCTCATGATTGCAACCGCTCTTTCCATTGCAGGCTCGGACCCGTCCGGCGGGGCTGGCATTCAGGCCGATCTTAAAACCTTCTCGGCCCGCGGTGTTTATGGCATGACGGCGCTCACCGCCCTTACAGCCCAAAATACCCAAGGGGTCAGCGGCGTGCATCTGGTTCCGCCTGCCTTTGTGGCCGATCAGATCAAATCTGTCTTTAAAGATATTCGAGTTGATGCGGTTAAAATTGGTATGATTGCCAATGCTGAGATTGCTGAAGCAGTGGCCGACAGCCTTGGGCCTTACAGGGATATTCCCATCGTTCTGGATCCGGTGATGATTGCCAAGGGTGGCCATCCGCTTTTGGCGCGCGATGCTATGGCCGTTATCCGCACCCGTCTTTTGCCGCTTGCCCATATTCTCACGCCCAATCTGCCAGAAGCCGGGGCCCTGCTCGACCAGCCTGAGGCAACGAGCCGCGATGAAATGGTTGCCCATGGCGAGGCGCTTTGTGCTCTTGGGCCTTCCGCCATTTTGATGAAGGGTGGCCATCTTGAAGGGGCTGAAAGCCCCGATGTGCTGATCTCCAAGACCGGGCCTCAATGGTATGAAGCCAAACGCATTGAGACGGTCAATACCCATGGCACCGGCTGCACTCTCTCAGCCGCTCTCGCTGCCGAACTTGCCAAGGGTGAGGATGTGCGCACAGCCGTTGCCAATGCCAAAGCCTATCTCGCAGGAGCAGTTGCCAAGGCCGACAGTCTCGGCGTTGGCTCTTACAAAGCCCCCAAGACAGGCCATGGCCCCACTCATCATTTCCATGATTTATGGGCAGACTGAGCGATTGGTCTGCCTGCCTTTTGACCTTTGCAAGTCCAAGCATAGAGGGCATCGCCCTTAAAACAGCCTGAAAGGAACGCTTTGATGCGTCTGTTTATTCTTCTCTTTTCGCTGCTTTTCTCAGCCCCTGCTTTTGCGGCTGACAAACTGACCCTGATCCTTGACTGGTTCATCAATCCTGACCATGGCCCTATCATCGTGGCGCAGGAAAACGGTTATTTCAAAGAACAGGGCCTTGAGGTTGAGGTTATTGCCCCGGCTGACCCTGCCGATCCTCCCAAAATGGCAGCTGCCGGCAAGGCTGATCTGGCGGTCTCTTACCAGCCGCAGCTGCATTTGCAGGTGGCAGAAGGCCTGCCGCTCAAGCGCGTTGGCACCCTGGTTGGCACGCCCCTTAACTGCCTTTTGGTGCTTAAAGATGGCCCCATCAAATCCATTGCGGATCTGAAGGGCAAGAAAATCGGCTTCTCCGTTGCCGGAGTTGAAGAAGCGCTGCTGGGCGAGATTCTGAGCCAAAAGGGCGTAAAGCTTGAAGAAGTGACCTTGGTGAATGTCAACTGGTCCCTGTCTCCCTCGCTGATGAGCAAGCAGGTTGATGCTGTGATCGGCGCGTTCCGTAACTTTGAGCTGAACCAGATGGAAATTGAAGGAGTTGAAGGCAAGTGCTTCTATCCTGAACAGGAGGGCATTCCCTCCTATGACGAGCTGATCTATGTTGCCAATCCGGAAAAAATGGATGCAGACAAGATCCAGCGTTTTCTGGCTGCAACCGAGAAAGCAACCCAGTTCATCGTCAACCAGCCACAAGAGGGATGGAAAATTTTCTCATCCACCTCCAAGGAATTGCAGGATGAGCTGAATGCAAAAGCATGGGTTGATACATGGCCGCGCTTTACCCTCTCTCCTGCCGGTCTTGACCATGGTCGTTATGCCCGTTTTGAGGCTTTCTTGAAAAAATCCGGCCTGACCAAGGAAATCCGTCCAGTTTCTGACTTGGCGGTTGATTTGGGTGCTGCCAAATAATGGCGGATCATCCTGATTATGGCCGGGCCTTTGCGCTCTGGCGACAGGCAACAGGCGGTGCATGGGATAGCTATGCCCGCCATGCCTTTGTGGAAGGGCTGAAAGACGGCACCCTGCCCCGCAAAGCCTTTTTGCATTATCTGGTGCAGGATTATGTCTTTTTGATCCATTTCTCCCGCGCTTGGGCTTTGGCTGTGGTCAAGGCAGAAAGCCTTGATGAGCTGAAAATCGCCGCTGGCACCGTCAATGCTCTGGTCAATTTCGAGATGCAGTTGCATGTCAAAATCTGCGCCGAGCATGGCATTTCTGAAGATCAGCTTTACGCGGCCGAGGAAGAATTTGCCAATCTGGCCTATACCCGCTATGTGCTGGATGCAGGACAGAATGGTGATTTGCTTGATCTGTTGGCCGCTCTCATGCCTTGTGTTCTTGGCTATGGAGAGATTGGCGAGCGATTGGGCCGCGAAGCGGTCTCTGGCACGCCTTATCAGCCTTGGATTGATACTTATGCCAGTGAGGATTATCAATCTGTCTGCCGTGATGTGGGGGCCATGCTGGATGGCGCAGCGGCTCGCCGCATCGGTGAGGATTTTGAAGCCTCCCCGCGCTGGCAGCGCCTGTGCGACCGCTTTGTGATGGCCACAAAGCTGGAAGCAGGCTTTTGGGATATGGGACTTGAGGGCGCATAAATTTGCGTAAGCAGGCCCGATGGATAGTGACAGGCATTGAGGGTTGGAGATAGCAATTGATTGGCATTACGCTGCAAGGCTCAGCAGAAATCGATGGCACCTCCCTCTTTGCGCCGCTTTCTTTGGAGCTGGAGGCGGGACAATGGACCTGCCTTCTTGGCCCTTCAGGCATTGGCAAGACAACCTTGCTGCGCCTTATTGCCGACCTGGCGGCAGGCGTTGAGTTTACCGGCTCAATTGAAACATCTGATGGCAAGCCCCTTGCCGGACGCCTTGCCTATATGGCCCAGACCGATTTGCTGATGCCATGGTTGTCGGTTGAAGACAATGTGCTGATCGGGGCACGACTGCGCGGCGGCAAGGCTGACAAAGACAAGGCCCATGCCCTGCTCTCCAAGCTTGAACTTGCCGATCATATGACCAAAAAACCATCAGCCCTGTCCGGAGGCCAACGTCAGCGCGTAGCCCTTGCCCGCACCTTGATGGAAGAACGCCCCATTGTGTTGCTGGACGAGCCTTTCTCGGCCTTGGATGCCCGCATGCGCTCTGAAATGCAGGAACTGGCGGCAGAATGGCTGAAAGAGGCCACTATTTTGCTGGTGACCCACGATCCGGGGGAAGCGGCACGGCTGGGCGATAAAATCTATTTGATGCACGAAGAGGGGTTGAGCGAAGTGCCGCCGCCGCCAAGTCCGGCCATTCGGGCAGTGGATGATAGTGATATGCTGGCCTGTCAGGGGCGCCTTTTGCGGCAATTGCGAGAGGGGCTGGCATGAGCATGACGAAAACTCTTGCGGTGATCGCCCGCCCCCTAGCAGCCACTGCGCTCATCCTCACTCTTTGGCAATTGCTGGTCAGTTTTGGCGGCATACCCTCCTTCATTTTACCCGGGCCGATGAAGGTGATCGAAACCTTGTGGGATAGCCGCGAGCTGATCGCCACCCACGCGCTCGTCACCACATGGGAAGTTTTGCTGGGGCTGGTGCTTGGCACGCTTTTGGGGGCGATGACGGCCATTCAATTGGCAACATCGGCGGTTGCGCGCTATTTGATCAAGCCGGTCTTGATCCTCACACAGGCCTTGCCGGTCTTTGCGCTGGCGCCGCTCCTTACCCTCTGGCTTGGATATGGCATCAGCTCCAAAATTTTGATGGCTGTGCTGATCATCTATTTCCCTGTTGCCTCCAGCTTTTTTGATGGCCTGATGCAAACGCCCAAGGGCTGGCTGGATCTGGGGCATGTGATGAATGGCTCGGACAAACAGATCTTGTGGCGCATTCGCCTGCCTGCGGCCATTCCCTCTTTTGCCTCTGGCCTGCGCCTTGCCGCTGTTTACGCCCCCATCGGGGCGGTTATTGGCGAATGGGTCGGGGCGTCGCAAGGGCTTGGCTATTTGATGCTGTTAGCCAACGGGCGGGCCAAGATCTCGCTGATGTTTGCAGCTTTGTTCGTGCTGGCCCTGCTCACCCTTCTGCTTCATATCGGTGTTAGCAAATTATGCGACAGGCTGGTAGCCCGCTACCGCTAATTTGCCCCCTCTAATCGACGATCACGACTCCGTCTTCGCCCACCATATAACGGGCCAGCGTTTCATCAAGATGTTCTGCCCGCAGATCGAGCATTTTCTCCGCATAGCGAAGACGCACCGGCATATAGGCCTCATCTTGCGCGACATTTTCAAGGCAATGGGGATCTTTTTTCAGATCAAACAAAAGCGCAGGAAATCCGGGGCAATGGACATAATGAAAGTCGTGATCGCGTAGCACCGCAAGACTGCATTGCGCGGCTTTGGTCTTTGCCTTGAGGTCCGAATGGGCTTTGCGCAAAATGCGGAAATCAAACTCGAAAAAGGCCGCATCACGCCAATCCGGCACAGATTTACCGCAGGCAAACTCCATAAGGCTCTTGCCATCAAGGCTGTTGAGCGCCTCGCTACCCAGCGCATCAAGCAGGGTTGGGAAGATGTCGGCGGCAGAGGTAAAGGCCTCGACCTTGTGGCCGCGCGCGCCATGGGGTGCGCGTATGACAAGCGGAATGTGATAGCTGCCCTGATGATAACCACCCTTGCCCAGCATCCAGTGATCGCCCATCATTTCCGCATGGTCAGATGTGAGGATGACAAGGGTGTTATCCCATTCGCCGCGCTGTTTCAGCTCTGCAATCATCTCGCCGATTTTGGCATCCACCTCCGAGATCATGCCATAATAGATGGCGCGGATCCGGTCGATATCATGGGCTGAAAGATCCTTGACCAGATCCGAGCCGCCAAAGGCTCCATTCTTATCATAATTCAGGAAGCTCGACATGGATTGATGCTGTTGCAATAATTCCATGAGCGGATGACTTTGCGCTTCGCTTGCAGCATCTTCAAGGCGCTGATAGGGGCTGCCCTCTTGCGGTTCGTAAAGGCTGGCAAAAGGCTCTGGCACAATGAAGGGCGGATGGGGCCGCAAGAAGGAGATATGGGCAAACCATGGCTTCTCCTCATCTTCCTGCTCATCCAGCCAGCGATAGAATTTTTGCAACAGGAACGCGGTTTGGGTCTCTTGCTCACCATAGGACGGGGGCTGGAGCGAAACGCGTTCTCCCTCTTCCATAGGCGGGATATGGACCTTGCTCGCATCCTCGATCTGGTGCCCCTGCTCTTTCAGCCATGTGATCCATGGTTTGTCATTTTCCGGCAGAAGCTGGCCCAAATGCATGCCGGGCAGCACTTTTTCGTAAGACCGCAAATCAGGATCATTGGGATGGAGGGTCCGCGGATCATGAGAGGTATCCGTATAGCCAAACAGGGTTGGCAAATATCCCGCGCGGCGGGCCGCACGGGCAATGTTATCCAGATCATGGGCCAAAGGCGCACCATTTTGCACCACGCGGTGGTTCATCTGATAGAGCCCCGTATAAAGCGAGGCACGAGCAGCAGAACAAGGTGCTGTGGTGGTGTAATGGTTGGTAAAGTGGACCGCATCCGCAATAAGGGCATCAATATTGGGGGTTTTCAGCGTTGGGTGGCCTGCTGCCCCCAAGCAATCGCCCCGCCATTGGTCCGCCGTGATCAAAAGAATATTCGGCTTATTCTTAGAGGTCACCTTAGGTTTGATCTGAGGTTCGATCCGGGGGGTGATCTGGGATGCGGTCATAATGTGCCTTTACGCGTGAGCTAGAGATTTTCTAAAAGCGTTGGCAGATCTGCGACGCTGTCGATCACATAATCTGCGCCACCTTCCTTCAACATGGCTGTTGCTTCTGTGCGCAGGGCATCAATCTCATCAGCCGACAGGCTAGCCAGTTCCTCAGGCGTTTTGCCAACGAAGTTTCCTGACAGGGCCAAGCCAACCGTGATACAGCCTGCTGCCACACCTTCTTGCAAACCGGGCACGGTGTCATCCACCTTTACAATTGCGGACGGGGGATAGACCGCCAAATCCACAAAAGTTTGATACATGCCCAAAGGACCGGGGCGTCCTTCTGGCAGGTCATCGGAGCAAACCAGATTGTCCGGCTCATAGCCCTGTTCTTTGGCGACCGGAATCACATGCTCCATGATGGAGCGGGTATAGCCGGTGGTAGAGCCGATTTTGATCTTCTTGTCCCGCAGGTAGTTTACGACATCCAGCGCACCAGGCACCAGATCGGCATAATCTGCAGCGACCTTTTCATTCATGGGCACAAAGACTTCATAGACCTTGTCGACATCAGTATCGCTTGGGGCAGCGCCATATTGGGCGCTCCATTGATCAGCGATTGAGGGCATATCCATCATGGTGCGGATATGGTCCCATTTGGGCAGCCCCATAGGCTCGCGCGCTTCATTAATGGGGGCGGTGATGCCGAACTGCTCAAAGGCTTTGACGAACACGCCCATGGGCGCGAAGCTGCCAAAGTCGACCATGGTGCCAGCCCAGTCAAAGACCACTGCTTTAATCTTGCTCATTGTAACATCCTGTTTGTTCTTATGCTGGTTTTCAAGCTGCTCTGCTGCGGCAGAGGATGAGGGTTAGGAGGCAAGGAGCCTTCTTTCTTCAAGCGCGCTGGCAGGTGGAGCGGCGCTGGTAACATTCATGATTTTCAGGCATTCACCAGCAGCAGCCACCACGCGGCGCATGATATCGCCATCCATATGACCGATACAGCCCATGCGGAAACTATCCACCACGGTCAATTTTCCCGGATAGATGATAAAGCCGCGCTCTTTCATCAGCTCATAAAATTGTGAGAAATCAAAGCACTCATCCCTTGGGCAGAAGAAGGTGACGATGATGGGAGAGAGCCACTTTTCATCCAGCAAGGTCTCAAAACCCAGATCCCGCATGCCTGCCACGAGAATATCACGATTGTTGCGATAGCGTGCGCCTCGCGCGGTCACCCCGCCTTCGGCCTCGTGCGCCTTGAGCGCTTCCAGAAATGCTGCAATCACGTGAGTTGGCGGGGTAAAGCGCCATTGGCCGCTTTTCTCCATAACATCCCATTGGGCATGCACATCCAGACTGAGAGAATGACTGTTGCCTTTTGCTTGCTCCAGCTCGCTTTTGCGAGCCAGCACAAAGCCAAAGCCGGGCACGCCTTCAATGCATTTGTTGGCAGACGAGACGAGCGCCTCATAGCGGATAGTGTTTGCCTCCAGCGGCACAGCCCCAAAGGCTGACATGGAATCAATCAGCAGCTTGCGCCCTGCCGCATAGACGGCCTTGGAGATTTCTTCAACCGGATTGAGAATGCCGGAGCTTGTCTCGCAATGAATGGCCAGCACATGTGTGATTTCAGGGTCTTGCTCAAGGATATGCGCCACTTCCGCCCCTCTTGGCGGCAGGTAATCCCCCTTATCCAGCAGATGATAATCTCGTCCCAGATAGCCAAGGGTTTGGGCGGCCCTCTTGCCATATGCTCCGTTGGCGAGCACCAGAACTTTGCCATCGCGCGGCACGAAAGAGCCAAGCATGGCCTCGACCACATAGGAGCCAGAGCCTTGGAGAGGCACGCAGTCAAAGTCGTCCTTGCCCTCGCCAAGCATGTCCAGCAGGCGGCGGCACAGTTCTGCCGTCATGGCGCGAAAATCACCATCCCAACTGCCCCAATCCTTGAGCATGGCCCGTTTCACTTCTTCAGATGTGGTGAGCGGCCCGGGTGTCAGCAAAAAGGGTTCTCCCATGGCCGGATCAGGAAAGGGCCCTTCGGGCTTGGAATCGTGAAGCGAGATCGGTTTTTTATTCTTACTCAGCATTGTCTTTTTCTTTGGTTTTTAGTGTCTTGTCTCGGGAGAAATCCAGCTCATGCACCCTGTGGCAGGCAACAAAATGCTCCTGTGCCACCTCTTGCCAGACCGGCTCTTCACGCGAGCAGATGGGGCTTGCATAGGGACAACGGGTGTGAAAGCGGCAGCCGGACGGGGCTGCCAGCGGATTGGGGATTTCCCCTTCCAGTTTGATGGGGTCAAAAGCCTCATCAGGATCAATGGTCGGGATGGCTGACAAAAGCGCTTGGGTATAGGGATGGCGCGGTTTGAAGAAAAGCGCCTCGGTCGGGGCATATTCGACAAATTTGCCGACATACATCACCGCCACCCGCTGCGAGATTTGCGCCACCACTGACAGATCATGGGCGATGAAGAGAAAGGCCACATTCATCTCTTCCTGCAGATCCTTGAGCAGGTTGACGATCTCTGCCTGAATGGAGACATCAAGGGCCGAGACGCTTTCATCGCACACTACGAAATCAGGCTTGGTGACGAGCGCCCGCGCAATGCAGATGCGCTGCCGCTGCCCGCCCGAGAAGGCATGGGGAAAGCGGCGCAAATGCTCCAGATTAAGCTTGCAGCGCTTGGCAATTTTGCGCACGCGCCTATCAATCTCGTCGCGATCCCGCATAAGACCGGAGGCAACAAGGGGTTCGGCGATGATATCGCGCACCGTCATGCGCGGATTGAGCGAGGAATAGGGATCCTGAAAGACAAGGCTCATGCGCGGACGAAAGGCGCGCAGGATATCTGCCCCCATGGAGGCAAGCGAATGAGAGCCTTCGGAGAAGACCATTCCCATTTTCTTGCGAAATTTGCGCAAATCTTCACCGGCTAGCTCGCCGACATCAATATCGCGCTTTTTGCCGTGAAAAATCACATCGCCGCCGGTGGGATCAATGGCGCGCAGGATGGCGCGACCGACGGTCGTTTTGCCCGAGCCGGACTCCCCCACAAGACCCACGGTTTCGCCGCGACGGATGTCGAAACTCACCCCATCAACAGCCCGCACAGTTTGAACTTCGGTTCGGAACAGTTTTTTCTGCCGAATGGGAAAATGCACTTTCAGGTCTTTCACCTCAATCAGCACATTATCCGCAGCTTTTGCGATGGATTTCTCAGCCTTTGATGCCTTCTTTTTGGCCTGTTTCTTCTTGGTTTTCTTTTCCTGCATCATTATCGGCTTTGCCTTTTTGGAAGCATCAGGCTTGTCTTCTTTTTGCGGCATGGAGACCAGTTGAACACTCATGCTGATGCCCTTTCCTCTATTCTTAGGTCAGCCTCAGGCGCATAGAGCCAGCAGCGCACAGCATGCTCGTCTGTGATGGCGATGTCAGACGGGACGATCTGATCACACAGGCCTTCAATGGCCTTGCTGCATCTTGTTTGAAAGGGGCATCCTTTGGGGCGCTCATTGGGGCTGGGAATATCACCGGGCACCGGCACCAGCCGCTCTTGCAAATGGGCAAGGCTTGGCAAGGCTTTGAGCAAGCCCTTCGTGTAGGGATGTTTGGGATTGTGGATCACATCGGCTGTCGGGCCAGCCTCGACGATGGTTCCCAGATACATAACCGCGATATCATCGGCAATATGGGCGATAACCCCCAGATCGTGGGTGATGAAAATCATGCCCATATCAAGGTCTCGCTGTAGCTCCTTCATCAGCTCCAGCACCTGTGCCTGAATGGTGACATCAAGGGCGGTGGTTGGCTCATCGGCGATCAGCAAAGCAGGTTCTGCGGACAAGGCAAGGGCGATCATGGCGCGCTGGCGCATGCCACCGGACATTTCGTGGGGATATTGGTCCACCCGCGTTTCCGGGCTGGAAATGCCAACCTTGGCCAGCATTTCAATGGCAAGGGCCCGCGCCTGCTTTTTGCTGGTTTTGCGGTGAAGGCGGATCGCCTCGATCATCTGGTTGCCGATGGTATAGACGGGAGAGAAAGAAGCCATTGGCTCCTGAAAGATCATGCCGATCTCCCCTCCCCTTATTTTGCGAATGGCCCGTCCGGTCTTTTTCAGCTTATGGATGTCGATCTCAGAGCCATCCTTGGCCCGATAGATCATCTCGCTCTCATCCGAGAGGCTGGAATTGCCCGGCAGCAATTGCATGAGCGCCTTGGTGGAGATGGATTTGCCTGAACCGGATTCACCAACAAGCCCAAGCGTCCGCCCCGGCTTGACGTCAAACGAGACCCCTTGCACTGGGGTAATAAGTCCTTCGTCAGTCTGGAAGGAGATGGAGAGATTTTTCACTGATAGCATCGCGCAATCCTTCCTAATGATTGTTGCTGTAGGGGTCGGCAGCGTCGCGCAGGCCGTCACCCACGACGGTGAAGGCAAGCACCGCCACCACCACAAACACAGCGGGAATAAAGAGCCATGGCGTCTGCTCAATCACCCGCACCGACTGGGCTTGCTGCAACAAAACACCCCACGAAACGGTGGGCGGCCGCAGGCCCAGCCCCACAAAGGACAGGGCTGTTTCCGACAGGATCATGTAGGGGAAGGAAATCACCAGATCGACGATGATGAAGCTGGTAAAGCTGGGCAGCATATGCTGTGAGATGATCCGCAGAGGACGGGCTCCGGCCAGCCGCGCGGCAATGACATAATCCTCTGAGCGGATGGAGAGCAGCTGAGAGCGAATACGTCTTGCCAGCGTCGGCCAGCCGAAAAGACCCAAGATCAAGGTCATGGCAAAATAGACCTCGGTGGTGGACCATTCTTTGGGCATGGCAGCCGCCAGCCCCATATAAAGAGGGATGATGGGCACCACGCGGATCACTTCCGTGACCCGCTGAATGATATTATCCACCCAGCCACCCGCATAACCGGCAATGCCGCCGATAATCAGCGCCAGCACGAAGGAGATGAGCACCCCCATCACCCCGATGGAGAGCGAGGTGCGGGTTGCATAAATAGTGCGCGAGAAGACATCGCGACCCAGATCATCCGTCCCCCACAGATGCAGTTTTGCCTTGCTATCATCAAGCGCAAACAAATGCCTGTCGGTTGGCATAAAGCCCAGAAGATCGACCGGTTCGCCCTTGGCAAAGAAGGTGAGATAGACCCGCTGGTTTGGATCCGGCACCGAGATGGCCCGTAATGTGACGGGATCACGTTTGGTTTTTACCCCATGCACAAAGGGACGCAAGGAGCAGCCCTTTTGATCGCAAAAGGACGGGATTTGCGGTGCGCCATCAAGATATTTGGTATCGCGCGTGGTGGGGCCGTAAGGGGCAACGAATTCGGCAAAGATGCCCATAAGCCCCATAAAAGCGAGCAAGGACAGAGCAATCATTGCAGCTTTGTGGCGACGAAAACGCCACCAGATCAATGTCCATTGCGAGGCGGAATAATATTTAAGCCGCTTGGCTTCTTCTGCAGCAAGAGGAGCGCTGGTCGAGCTTAGCTGTGTTGTATCGGTCATAAGCCTAGCTTCCCAGTTTGATACGCGGATCCAGCCAAGCGAGCAAAATATCCGAGATGAAGTTCATAAAAACGATGATGAAGGTGAGAAGCAGCAAAATGGCGCCCGCCACATACATGTCGAGATCGAGATAGGCGCGCAGCAACAGCTCCCCCAGCTCCGTGAGGCCCAGAACGACGGCCACGATTGGCAGCTCGGAGAAAATCCGGTTCACGTCAAAGCCGATGGTCGAGACGATGGGATTGATTGCAAGACGCGCGGGATATTTGATGAGCAGCTTGGTCTCAGGCACGCCGCGCGCTCTTGCTGCCGTAACAGAAAGCTTGTTCATTTCATCCGACATGGTGGCCCGCACCGTTTGGATCTGGTAGGCAACGGCAGACCAAGCCAGCACGAGAGCAGGCAGCCATAAATGCTTTGCCAGATCCCATACCTTGGCAAGGGACCAGGGGGCATCTGCATAGCGGGGCGAAAAGAGTCCGCCAATATCGGCCCCGAACCATTTATTGGCGAAATAGAGCAAAATCAGCGCCAGCAGAAAGTTTGGCAGGGCCAGTCCAAGATAGGAAAAGACGGTGAGGCCATAATCTGCGGCCGATGCGCGTTTGACCGCGGCAAGAATGCCAATGGGGATAGAGACCAGATAGGTCACAAACAATGTGCCGAACAAAATGCCCAGCGTTAGAAAACCCTTATCCCCGATCACCTTGGTCACAGATGTTTCAAAAGCAAAGGCCTGACCGAAATCTCCGTGCAAAACAATATTGCCAATCCAGTCGAAATAGCGCAAGACCATGGGCTTATTGAGGCCAAGGTCCTGGCGGATGGCCTCGATGTCAGCTTCTGTGACATTGATGCCGGTGCCGGAATATTTACGGAAGGCATAGCGGTCGGCATAATCGCCGGGCGGTATTTCCATGATCAGGAAAACCATCACCGAGACCAAAGCCATGGTGACGATCATTCCGATCAACCGCTCAAGGGTGAAACGGAGCATTGGGTCCTCTATCGCAAAGGCGGGGAGCCAGAGCGCAGCCACGGCCACGCTCTGGCATTTTTGAGAAGTGAGAGGCTATTTCGCCAGATACCACTGCTGTGGGCGGTATGGATAAGTCCAATAGAAGTCATAGGTTTTGGACTTGATCGGCTTCACATTCTTCAGATCATTGCGGAACATGAAGGGGGCAACAATGTCACCGACAGTGCCGATCTTGAGCATATTGTCGCCGTGAATCTTGACGATTTCTGCACCAATCCGGTTGGATTCTTCGGAACCAAGAGAGACCTGAATGAACTTCTCGGACAGGCCCCACAGCTTTTTAATATCTGCTGGTGGCTCGGTGCCTTCCTTGCCGCCGGACTTTTTCCATGCAGCCCAGCCAAAGCCGGTGCCGGGATTGAAGAAATCACCAAAAGGAGGAATGAAGACCGTGACATCCTGAGAAATAGTCGGGCCGGTATTGGCGTCATATTTCCAGGTGGTGAGGTCCAGATCATTGTTGTTGGCGGCAGCGCGATATTCGTCTGAGGTCACCTCTTTAAGATCAACGCGGACACCCACAGCGGACCAATAGTCACGCACCAGTTCCATCATTTTAACCGGCACCCCTTGAGAGGAATAGACAAGACGCAGGACCAGAGGTTTGCCATCTTCACGCTCAAGGGTTTTATCGCCGTCGGCATCTTTGAGGCCGATTTCAGCCAGAAGCTTTTTGGCAGCTTCGATATTGTAGTCAATATCGCTGTTGAGAGCTTCGTCGGTAACGAAAGACACAGTCTTTGGCTCAGCTGGTACACCCTGCATGGGCTTGCCCTGACCAAGATAGACAATCTCGTTGATCTCATCGCGGTTCATGGCGATGGACATGGCTTTGTTAAAGCGCACGTCAGAGAAAAGCTTTGCCAAAACCGGATCTTTGTGGGTGCGGTTGAAGGAGAAGAAGACATTCTCGCCAAAGGTTGGCGCGAACTGGACGGTATACTTGCCCTTTTCTTCATTCTCTTTCAGCAGCGGGAAGTCCTCAAGGAAGATAGCCTGCTGTTTCCAGACCACCTCGCCGTTCATGATTTTAAGGTTCTGGACTTCCTTGTCGCTGACATAGCTTTCAACGATTTCGTTGATGTAAGGCAGCTGCTGACCGGCAGTGTCAACCATATGGAAGTAAGGATTGGCAACCAGTTTGCGGCCTTCGGCTGTTTCTTCAACAACGATGAAGCTTTCCAGTGTCGGCACCACATCGCGGCCGATTTTGGCGGCTTTCTCGGCATCTTTCAGCAGCGGGGATGGCACGTCTTTCCAGTCGGATCCGCCATAATAGAAATCAACAGCATCGCCTGCTTTTTCAAACCCGTGGGATTTGGCCAGCTTGTCAGCATCCTTGTTGTATTTTGGCATGAATTGCGACAGGAAATGCTTTGGCTGGAAAGGCTGGCCAAAGTCTACGGCAAAACGGTTGAGAATACCCGGTGTTGGAACAGGGAATGTGAAGGAGACGGTCACCTCGTCCAGCGCTTCGACCTTGACGGGCTTGCCAGCAAAGAGCCAGCGGCCCGGAGTTTTTTCGTAAACATCCTTGTTAAGGATGATGTCGTTATACCAAAACGCCACGTCTTCAGCGGTGAAGCGCTCGCCATCGGACCATTTATGACCTTTACGCAAAGTGAAGGTCAGCTGGGTGAAATCTTCATTCCATTTCCAAGCTTGCGCCACATTGGGCACGATGGTCTGCAAATCATCGGCATAACGCACAAAGTTGACGTGGCGCACAGACAGAAGATCGGATGTGCCGGATTCGGTTGCCTTGGACAGGCCGGTGATCACGCCGCCATAGCTGCCTTTGGCGTCATACGGTGCTACAACCAGTGGCTCGGTAGGCAGGCGAGACGCGACCGCCGCCAGTTTGCCGTTGCCGCCGATGCGGGCATTGAGATCGTTGATGGCCGGGTTTTCGGCAAAAACCAGCTCGCAATTGCCAGCTTTTTCAAATTCTTTCAGTTCAAACTGCTGAGGGTAAGCTGAGCTCAAACCCTTCATATCAGCAACGGTTGCAACAGGACAGGCGGCAGAGGCCGGAAGGCTAAGCGCCAGCAGCGCAGCACCGGCTAGAAAGGCAGATTTGTGGCTCATCGTTTGTCTCCCTATTTGGATCGAGCACTTGCCTTCTAGCTGCCTTATTTAACAGTTTTATGAAACATCTTTATCTATAGCTTCAAGCTATATTTAAGTGGGTGACACAAAATGGTCATACAAGCGGGAGGGAGATTTACCGGATGATTTTATGCGAACTCTTATGAGATATGAGAGGAAGCCCGTGCTTGGTGTGCTCCGCTCTTTCGCACTAGCTGCTTTGCAAAAGCTGGGTATCGAACATCGCCTTGATGGTCGCCACATGCTGCATTTCCGGCAGGCAGACCAGATAATGATCAACGCTTAGATGGTCGCCCTTGATAGGCACGGGAATAAGCCCGTCGGATGGGGTCACCTCCCCCGCCATGGCGATGCCCACCCCGATGCCGTTATGAACAGAGGTGACGATTGACCCCCATGAGCCCAAAGCCAGCACGGTTTTAAGGGAAACGCCCGCCTTTTGCGCCGCAGCTTCAAAGGCTTGGCGGGTTTCGGAGCTTTTTTCGCGCTGCACGAGCGGATAGGTGGCCAGTTCCTGCCAACTGATCTCGGTCTTTTGAGCAAAAGGATGGGCGGGCGGGACGACCGCAACCACTTTTTCGGTTCTGATATGCCGTGCCACCATTGAGGGAGGCTCGCTGCGGGCGGTGACAAAAATCACATCAAAATTGCCATCCTGCAATAGCGGGATAAGGTCATGAGAAGCCATGGCCCGAGCCTCGATCTGAATGTCCGGATAGGCCTCCATAAAGGCTGACAGGATAGGCATGGCAAACTGGTAGGTGGAATAACCAAGCCGCAAAGTGCCACTTTGCAATTGCCTGCACCCGTCGAGGATTTGCTCGATTTCATCCGTCATAGCAAGGACCGAGCGAGTGCGCGACAGCACTTGCTGGCACAGCTCGGTTGGTTCGGCCTTGCGCCCGTTGCGGTTGATTAATTGGGTGCGAAAGTGCTTTTCAAGGGCAGAAAGATGATTGGAGACAGAAGGTTGCGAGATGCCCAGTTCCTTGGCAGCGGAGGAAAAGCTCCCCGTCCGCGCCACCGCTTCCAGCGCTCGCAATTGATTGATGGAGAGCTTCATGCCCACTTTTGCCTTTTAGCTTCTTGATGCACGCCTTTTGATTATGACCATGCGCTGAAGACAGCTCAAGTAAATAATGGTGCAACCTTGCCCGCATTTCTTTCCTGTGCGGCACAAACAAAACGTGCGAATCTGATTAGAAACGCACGTTTAAATCGTATGAATGACAAGGCAATGAAGGGAGTATGCCTTTTTACGTCAAATCAGCTTATTGCCGATCAATCGAATGCATTTCGATCAATTTTTCGACTTCTTCATCTTCAAGCGTGTCGAGAAACTTTACCCCATAGCCTGTGGGGCGGACAGCAACAATTTTGCCAGAAATCTTGTGCTCACCCATAACGATGGAAATTCTCTCGCCCTTGCGATTGAGAAGGTAGGTACTGGCGGGCCGGAACAGAACACCACCGGCGGAAATTTCCTTGATCACCCCTTCCATAGGAACAGAGCGTTCAAGCACATTCATAATCGCAATGATAAAGCATTCACGGCGCTGGTGGCGGCGCAGATGCTTATTTTCCTGTTGATCCTGCATGATACGATTGTGCAGAACCTTGGTATCTTTTTTGATCAGACCATCAACACTCATGGCTGGCTCCTCATCAATCGCGCTTAGTTGGAATTGGCAACTTTGTTGCCGGATTCTGCTTCGTCTTCCTCTTCACGCTTTTGCATCAATTGATGCAGATCCCAGCGATCAGATGGATTATGCAAGTCGATTTCGTCGATAATCTCTTCCTTGAATTCCGCACTCAGGCGATCTTTTAATTGATCAAAGCCCAACGGATCCTGACTATCTTTTGGCGCGGTTTCGCGGCGATTAAGGGTGATTTTCACACCAGATTGCGCATCACTGTCTTTTGGCGTTGGCTCAAGGGTTTCGGTCTCCCCTTCAGTCGTTTCATTCTTTGCAGCTTCAGCCTCGGCTTCTGCTTTGGCCTTGTGCTCGGCCAGAATCTGCTCATGAAGATCAAGCGCCCCTTGGTCCAATTCCTTAATCAGGGCGTCGGCCTGTTTTGCCTCCTGATCCAGTGCCTGATGATGGCGGTCCATCTGAAGCGACAGGCTGGAGAGGTTGTGCCCCACCAGATCAAGGCGATCCCGCAGGCGATCCTGACGATCGGCCATACGATCTTCCAAATGCGCGATGAGATCGACCATTTCCTCACGGCTTTGCAAGGCTTGCGAAGAACGATCCAGAACCCGCACCATACTTGCCTGATGCTGTGCCATTTGTGACAAGGATGTCAGCAAGGTTTCTTGCGTGCGCTGGCCTTCACGCTGCTGTTCAACCATGGAATGCACAGAGTCCGTGAGTTTTTCCATCTGGTTACGCACCCGGCCATTATTTGCCATAGTGTGGCGAGCAACCTTGTAAAGCAGCTGCAATTGACGAGCGCTCACACCATTGGTGCCGCCTGCCTGTCCTGCTGTTTCCAACTCGTCTTCAGCCACGGCATTTTCATCAATCTGGGCAACACCGGCCAGCCATTCTTCAAAATTGGTGCGCAAGTCGTTTGATGCCTTGGAGGCAAACCGGCCCATAACGCCCAATGTAAGAGAGGTAACCAGACCAAAGAGCGAGGACGAAAAGCCCGTCGCCATACCTTTAAGCGGCTTTTGCAGATTGTCCATCAAGGCCTGAACTGTGGCCATGGCATCGCCCGACCCCAAGTCCAGCGCCCCCAGAATATCACCCACAGATGCCAGCGTTGCCATCAGGCCAACAAACGTACCGATGAGGCCAAGGAAAACCAGAATACCGGTCACATATTGCTGCAGGCTTTTCTGGTCCGCCAGACGTCCATCAATGCCATCCACCAGAGTGGACATGGTGGAGGGAGAGATCGAAAGGCTTTTATGGCGCGCAATCTGCTCGGAGATCAACTGATGGGCATGCCCCAGAATGGTCGGTTTTTTATAGATGGTCGCCAGATTGTTGCAGCGATAGTAGCGCCACATGGGATCTGCGGCTTCTTTTTCTTCTGTATTGCGCGTGTCTTCAAATTCTTCCTTGAGCGATTCAAAGGCATGAATTTCGTTTTCCAGATGGAAAACATCGCGATACATTAGAAAAACGCCAAAGGCAAATGTTCCAAAGATAGTCAAATTCAGGAAGACGTTGGAGCTGATGGCCGTCAGCACAAAATCCATTTGCCATAAGCCCAGACTCAATAAGAGTACCAGGACAAATGTCATTCTCCCTAATTGTGATTTCAGATCCTTGATCATATCCGGATGCCCACTCTGTACGCAAAAACTCTTTCAGAAACACCGGGTAAATGCTGCCAATAATCAGGCCAATCCCCCACGGATTGGCCATTTGCAACTCCCCACTCGACGAGCAGACTAGCAGCATTCTCTTTACAAGAGGTTAGAGTTACCCCCTTCTTGGCGGATTAAAGCCAATTTGACTCAAATTTTAGGGACCTGCGCCGCAAAGCCCCCCAAAATGATCTTCGAGCTCTTTTCTGCTTTTGCGCAGATCCGCTATTTCTTGACGATCACTTTGACCTTGTGTTTAAGGCTATCATCATCAGTTTCGCGCACCCGTACCGTGATGTTGGCTTTTTCGATACCAGCCTGCAGCAAGGTATTGCGGGTATTCATGGCCCGGTAATAGGCAATACGGCGCGCTTCAGAGATGGAACCGATGGCAGAATCTGCAAAAGACCAGATTTCCAGCTTCGAGCCCTTGGGGGCTTCTGGATTGTCTTTCAGGAAGTCTTTGACCTGATTTGCAGAACCTTCATCAAGTTTGATGGTCTGGGCGTCAAAGCTCAGGCTGAGCAAGTCATGGGCTGACTTGATCGCGACCGGTCCTGTTTTCAGACGATCGGGATCGGTTTCATCGCTTGCGACCTCGATTTCCTTTTTGTCTTTTACTTCCTGGCTTCTAACGGCCAGCTTGGTTTCGCTGTCTACTGTCATGTCAGCGCTGGTGGACTTACCAAGATCTTGCTTAAACTCGCCCACTTTCCCTTCAAGGCCTGAAGCCTGGGCAGTATTTTGGGCCTGGCTTTGCCCCTGGGCATCTTTCATTGATGCTGCCTCAGACTGGGATTGGGACTGAGACTGAGATTGGGATTGGGATTGTGCCTCGGCTTGCGCCTCTGCCTTTGCCTGAGCTTGTTCAGCAGCTTTGCTTTTGGCCTCAGCTTCTGCCATTGCTTGTTCTGCGGCTTGGGACTGGGCCTTGGCTTCGGCTTGCGCCTCTTGAGCTTCGGCCTGGGCTTCCTTGGCTTCAGCTTGAGCCTCTTTTGCCGCTTCCGCCTGAGCCTCCGCTTCGGATTTAAGCTTCTGGGCTTCCTGCATCTGGGCTTGGGCCTGCTGCATGACTTCAGCTGCTTTCTGGGCTTCCTGCTGTGACTGGCTCTCTTGCTTTGCTTGACTTTCCTGCTGGGATTGAGATTGGCTCTCTTGAGATTGCTTTGTTTGCTGAGCAGCCAAAGTGGTTTCGGTTGCATCTTCAACCGAGTCAACATTTTTGGTAATTTGCTGAGAGAGAGAGAAAATCACAATACCCAGAATAATCAAAAGGAATGTCACCACCATCACAATGGTTGACAATGCATCCACAAATCCCGGCCAATGATTTTCTGCTTCTTCCTGTCTTTTTCCCACTCTTTTGGTCCCCCACTCACGACCATCCAGGCAAGCCGTCCCGGTCCGGCCTGCATCTTACACTGCTATGCATTCTTTTTAAGGTTAGAGAGCACCTGATCACGTGGCCCATCGGCCACCACTTTGCCCTTATCCAACCAGATCACCCGATCAACCATTTTGAGCAAATGGGTCCGGTGGGTGGTCAGCACCAAGGTTTTGTTCGCCAGTAGCTCATTTGAGGTACGTACAAAATGGGCTTCCAAACTGTTATCCATTGCCGAAGTCGGTTCATCGAGCAAAATGATCGGAGCATCTGTTGCCAGTGTCCGCGCAAGACAAACCGCCTGCCGCTCGCCCCCTGACAGCCGTTCGCCACGCGGCCCAACCATAAGGCCGTAGCCCTGCGGATGACTTGCCACAAACTCGTTAACGCCGGTCACCCGCCCTACTTCTTCCAACCGCTTGGCAGAGATGGTGAGATCACCCAGACAAATATTGTCACGCAAGGAGCGATCAAACAGCACATTGTCTTGAGGCATATAGGCCATCAGGCGGCGCAATTGTGCCGGGTCATATTGGCGAAGATTGAATTGGTCAAACAGCAGGGTGCCCGAGGAAGGCTCCAGAAAACGCGGAATCAGGCGCAACAAGGTAGATTTTCCTGAGCCATTACGCCCAATGATACCAACTTTCTCACCCGGAGCAATGGTCAAGCTGATCTCTTCAAGGCAGGGCTGGGCGGCCTCATCAAAGGCATAGGAGACGTTATGAAATGCGATAGGGGCACACTTGTTACCCAGTGGCTGGCGTGCTGTATCGCCTGCCTCTTCTTCTTGTGACTCCAGAAGGTTACGAGCCCGATCCAGAGTGGAGGACAACAGCAAAGAGCGGCCAAACAGAGAAACGATATTGCTAATCGGCGCAATAACGCGGCCAACCAGCAAGATGGAAGCAGCCAGATTGCCAACTGTCATCAGGCCACCGCCAATTTGGTAGACACCGATCATAACGGTTAGAACGATGGCGAGCTGTGATGCGGCCATGGTGGCCTGCATAGCAAAGGCATTATGAAGGCGCGCATGATGGGAGGCTATGGCCTGATTGTCAGTTAGCCGCTCCCATGCGCCAAGCAGGCGATTTTCAGCTCCTGTGGCTTTCACCGCTTCTAGCGCTTCGATGGTTTCGGCCATCTGATTGGTTTTCAGATGCAGCAATTGCGCATCTTGCTGGCCCTTGGTGCGTGAGGCATGAAAGCCATAACCGACCATAATCGCAATCATCACACCACCGGCAATGGCGCCCCAAACAGCTGCGCCCCCCAAATAGGCAATCAGCCCAAGAATAACGAGCACAAAAGGCAAATCAATCAGCATCGCCACGATCAGTCCCGGACCGATCAAACATAAGCCTTCGATTTCCTTTAACGCATCAGCCAGACCACCCGGCGTGCGCGGGGCTTGGCTAAGCGGCATGCGCGTCAGGCGCTGATAGAGGCGTGATTGCAGCTTAACACTTGCGGCAAGGCCAATGGCATCAGACAGATTAAGCCGGACATAGCGCAAGCCCAAATCAAGCGCCATGGCGATGAAGACGCCAATGGACAGGGTCCATAGAGTTTCAACCGCAAAATGCGGGATCACCCGGTCATAGACCGACATAATGAAAATCGGCAGAGTGATCATCAGCAGGTTGGACAAGGCGGCTGCGACCATCAATTGGACCAACAGGCCTTTATTGGTTTGCCATACCTGCTCGATCAACCAATTGAGGAGGCCGGATTTTGCTGGTGCCTGTCCAGACGAATAAGGGGAAGCCTTGGCTGCATTCTCTGCGCCATTCAGCTCTCCATTCAATGCAGCCAGAGCACCCTGTCCCACAAGAGGCTGCATCTCAAATAAGGTGCCGCTATAGGCTCTGGCCAGTTCAACGGCATCAATCCGCTCAAAAATGCCGTGCTGGCGCTCTATGACAAAACTGCCATCTTCTGCAATAGCCAGCACCAAAACACATAGGCCATTGTCGAGCGCCAAAATGGCCGGGCAATGATCCTGATGAATGGCTGAGAGTGCGATCTCGCGCTGGGTGATCGTGCTATCCTGCGCTTTGCCTTCCGCCTCGAGCAATTGGGGCGTTGGAAATTGTTCGCTCAGGTCTGCGGCTTCAAATTTGCGACTTTTCGCCCGCTCTGACCATTGGCTGGCCAGCATTTGCATGGTGAGGAAAAGATGCTGCCCTTTATCAGGATGAAAGTCGGATAGTTCAATGTTAAGGGGATCAAACTGATTGGCATCAAGAGCAGAGGGCGCTTCATTAGCAGCCACTTTTGCCAGTTTGGCAATCAATTCTGCATGTCGGCCCTCACTCCGTTCAATGCCTTTGTCAGGCTGGCTGGCTTTTTTCTTTTTGGCCCCGCCCCCGCTGGCATTGTCATTGGCCTGTGTCTTTTTAAAATCTGACATGGTCTTGTCCAAGCCCCTGAACGACGAACTCTAAGGCAATCACGAATTTAAATAGCTTATGCAAATGCGCCCACACTGTTTTCAGTAATAAACGGTTAAGCTTAACGCTTTCTAAAGCTCGCAAGCTCTAGACTGGCCTGACTTTACTTTTCAGCCTTTCTTTGCATGCCATCCTGAATGGAGCAGATGCAGTGAAAGAGCTTGCAATTATGTGTGGCAGGTATTGCATTATGGCAAAATCGGAGTCTTCCCAGTCCCCCTCTTCTGCTGTTTTGGCTAAAATCGAACCGGTAAAAGCACCGGTAGATCACGAGAACTTGCGCCCTTATAACCGGCAGAGCGACCGCATTGCGAAGCGCTCTCACAGAATTTTCACCTATGTGACTCTGGCAGGACTTGCGGCCTTTCTTGGCTGGGCCTCTTTTGCCAGCATTGAGCGGGTCACCCGCGGTTCAGGCCGAATTGTTCCCTTGCAGCAAAACCAGATGGTGCAGCATCTGGAAGGGGGCATCATGACAGCTCTTTATGTGAAAGAGGGTGATCGGGTAAAAAAGGGTGATATTCTGCTGCGCATCCAGAATAATTTCTTTTCTGCCGAATTGTCCCAAACCAAACTTGAGCACAAGGCCCGCCTCTTGCGCATGTATCGCCTGTCGGCTGAAATCCGGGGCCTTGATAGCCTGTCTTTTCCGCAAGAGTTGGCAAGTTCCGTGCCTGAATTGGTGGAAAATGAGCTGGCCCTGTTCGAGCGCCGGCGAGAGACCCAAGCCGGACAGCTGAAGATTTTTGATGACCAGATTCGCCAAAAAGAGCTCGAGCTTGCAGGCCACAGGGTGATGACAACTGGTAAGAGTGCCGAGCGGGCGCTTATCCAGGAGCGGGTGGAGAGCAATCGTCGGTTGGTCAAGGTTGGTGCGGTGTCCAAGACAGATCTTTTGCAGCTAGAGACATCGCTTGCTCAGATCGACACCTATTTAAACAGCCTTAAGCTAACCATTCCCAAGACGGAAGCTGCTTTGTCCGAGATTCGCGAAAGACGGCAGGATCTGGTGCTGCGGACACGCGAAGCTGCTGCCAATGAGCGCAATGAAGTGGAAGTCCAGCTTGCCAAATTGCAGCAAGCCATGACGGCGATGAAGGATCGCAGCCAGCGCTCTGACGTGCGGGCACCGATTGCAGGCACGGTCAATTCCGTTTTCGTCTCTACCGTTGGGGGCGTTGTGCGCTCTGGCCAGAATCTGGTGCAGATTGTGCCAACTGAAAGCTCAGTTGCGGTCGAGGCCCGCCTGTCGCCTAAGGACAGGGCCGAAATCTGGCCCGGCCTTCCGGGGATTATCAAGATTTCCGCCTATGATTATTCCATCCATGGGGGGCTGAAAGGCAAGATTACCGAAATCTCGCCCGATGCTCTTCAAGATAAAAAAGGGCAGCCTTATTTCCGCGTGCGTCTAGAAGCAGATGTTACCAGCTTTGGTGCCGACAAGCCCGTTGTACCGGGCATGATTGCAGATGTTGATATTCTGACCGGTGAGCGCACCATTCTCAATTACCTGCTTGCTCCGATCCGCCGCCTGCAAGAGCGGGCCTTGCGGCAATAAGCCGGGCAATAATCAGGCACTTATGAAAAAGGCAGCGCATTGCGCTGCCTTTTCTTTTGCTCATTCTGTAAGCAACAGGTTTTCTGCTATGAGGTAACCACGGTCAGTTCTGCCAGCTGGGTGGTGTGGCTTGCATCATCATAGATGGTGTAAGTCGTTGTGGAGCCAACAACCGAGGTGGTGTAATTGGCCACAGGATCGGTGATGGAAATATTATCGCCAGCATTGATCTGCAAGGTGAGCTGATTGCCGCCATCTGTTACGCCCTGAATATCAGAAGCCGACAGATTGAGCGTTGCGTCAACACCTGCTTCGCGGAAATCAATGATTTCCATATCACTTAGCACATCAAACAGACCTGCTTTATCGACCGCTCCTGACCCACTTTCCAGACGCAGTGTATCGGTATCAGCCCCGCCCTGCACGCTGGTGCCGCTCAGATCCAGTGATGTTTCATCCATGATGAAGAGGTCATCCCCCGCATCCCCAAACAAATCATCCGCACCGCCATTGCCGACAAGGGTATCATTGCCTGCGCCACCGCGCAGCACATTGGCGCTGCCATCACCGGTGAGGCTATCATTGTGGCTAGAACCCGTGACATTTTCAATGCCTGAGAGGCTATCGCCCGCAGCATCACCGCCAGAATGGCTGTTCGTGCCAAGATTGACAGTAACGCCCGAACCAGAAGCGGAATAATCGGCTGTATCTGTGCCACTACCACCGATCAGAGTGTCACCGCCAACGCCGCCGACAAGCACATCGTCGCCTGCACCACCATCAAGACGGTTGGCACCGCCATCACCGGTGAGGCTGTCTGCGTGACCAGACCCTGTGACATTCTCAATGCCTGAGAGGCTATCGCCCGCAGCGTCGCCGCCAGAATGACTGCTGGTCGCGAGATTGACCGTAACGCCCGCGGAGGAGCCGGAATAGCTGGCCGTATCCGTACCGCCGCCGCCGGTCAAGGTGTCTGCTCCTGCGCCACCTTCCAGCACATCATCGCCGCCATTGCCTGTAAGAACGTTGGCATTGCCATCGCCGGTGAGGCTATCTGCCTGACCAGACCCTGTGATATTTTCAATGCCTGAGAGACTATCGCCCGCAGCATCGCCGCCTGAATGGCTGTTCGTGCCAAGATTGACAGTAACGCCCGAGCCAGAAGCGGAATAATCGGCTGTATCTGTGCCGCTGCCACCGATCAGAGTGTCACCGCCAGTGCCGCCGACAAGAGTGTCATTGCCTGCACCCCCATCAAGGCGGTTGGCACCCCCATCACCGGTAAGGCTGTCTGCCTCACCAGAGCCGGTAACATTCTCGATGTCTGTAAGGCTGTCCCCTGCGGCATCGCCGCCTGAATAGGTGCTGGTTTCCAGATTGATGGTTACACCGGCAGACGAGCCAGCATAGCTGGCTGTATCAATTCCAGCGCCACCGATCAGAGTATCACTGCCAGCGCCGCCGACAAGAGTGTCATTGCCTGCACCACCATCAAGGCGGTTGGCACTGCCATTACCTGTGAGGGTATCAGCCTGAGAAGAGCCCGTCACATTTTCAATGTCCGAGAGGCTATCCCCTGCAGCATCACCGCCAGAATGGCTATTGGTCGCGAGGTTAACAGTCACGCCTGAGGCCGAGCCGGAATAGCTGGCTGTATCGGTGCCAGCGCCGCCAAGTAACGTATCGGCCCCGGCACCGCCTTCCAGCACGTCATTGCCGACACCACCATCGAGGCGGTTGGCATTGCCGTCACCGGTGAGATTATCTGCCTGACCCGTTCCCAGCACATTCTCAATGCCAGAGAGGCTGTCACCAGCCGCATCACCACCGGAATGGCTGTTGGTGGCCAGATTGATGGTCACTCCTGCAACAGAACCGGAATAATCGGCTGTATCCGTACCTGTACCGCCGATCAGGGTATCGCTACCGGCATTGCCTGATAGGGTGTCGTCCCCATCATCACCATAGAGCGTGTCATTATCGTCGTTACCAATCAGAGTGTCGTTATCGTCGCCACCATAGAGCGTATCATCGCCAGCGCCACCGGTCAGCGTATCCTGCCCGCCGTCACCACGCAGCTCATCATTGCCGCCATTGCCGGAGAGAATGTCAACGCCAGCACCGCCATCAATCCGGTTTGCATTGCCATCCCCTGTGATGGTGTCGTTATGGGCAGAACCAGTAACATTCTCGATACTGGTATAGCTATCGCCTGATGCATCGCCCGAGAGACCACCGCTTGACAGATTGACCATCACGGCGCTTCCGGCATTCGCATAGTTTGCTGTGTCGGTGCCTGCACCCCCATCAAGGCTGTCAGCGCCGCCGCCACCTATAAGGGTGTCGTTCCCTGCACCACCCTCCAGACTGTTATTGTTGCCATCACCAGTCAGACTATCATTATGGGACGAGCCGGTCAGGTTTTCGATATCGCTGAGCACATCACCCGCAGCATCGCCAGCCGTGCCGCTATTGGTGGCAAGGCTGACAGTGACACCGGCACTTGCGGTGCTGTAGGAGGCAGTATCAGTACCCGATCCGCCCTGAAGCGTATCGGCCCCTGCACCCCCTTCGAGCACATCATCACCACCATTGCCGGTAAGGGTATTGGCACTTGCATTGCCGGTGATGCTGTCAGCCTGAGCGGTGCCGATCACATTTTCAACATTGGTGATCACATCCCCTGCGGCATCACCGCCGGTGCCCGCAGCACCATCGAGAATGATACTGATGCCGGCAGCCGAGGCGGAATAATCCACGACATCGATATCGGTGCCGCCGTCAATGCTATCCGCGCCCGCGCCACCAAACAAGGTATCATTGCCCGCTCCGCCAAACAAAGTATCGTTATCGTCTCCACCTCTTAACGTATCTGCATGATTGCCACCTTCAAGACGGTCTGCACCATCACCGCCAGTGAGGATGTCATTGCCGTCATTGCCGATCAGGATGTTGGCACCGGCATCGCCGGTCAGAATGTCCACATGGTCAGAGCCGGTGATGTTTTCAATGCTCGTCAGAGTATCGCCATTGGCATGACCACCAGAGACGGAATTGGTATCAAGATTGATGGTGATGCCTGCATTGGAATTGGCATAACTTGCTGTATCAAGGCCAGTGCCGCCGTCGATGACATCACTGCCGCCAGCCCCTTCAATCACATCATTGCCACCACCACCATAGATGGTCTCGTTAAGGGAGGTGCCATTGACTATGTCGTTATGGCCGGAAGCGGTCACCGTCTCGATAGAAATCAGATGATCCCCTTGCGCATAGCCGCCACTTGAGACTGTACCATCAAGATTGAGTGTTACCCCGCCAGTGGAATCCGCATAGGTCGCAGTATCGCTATCCGCGCCGCCATCCAGCACATCAGCGCCAGCTGTTGCAGTGAAATGGTCATCGCCTCCAAGGCCAAGCAGTCTGTTGGCTGCAGCATCCCCCACAAACACATCGTTATGTGCAGAGCCGAGAATATTCTCGATATTGGAGAGGGTGTCCCCTTGGGCGTGACCACCAGAAACGGCCCCTGAAGTCAGGTTCACATTAATGCCGGCATCCGAGGCCTGATAGTCAGCTGTGTCGGTATCCGCTCCGCCATCAAGTGTATCCGCACCTGCGCCGCCGATCAGGGTATCATCGCCGTCACCGGCAGAAATCACATCATCTCCTGCGCCGCCATCCAGCGTATCATTACCGCCGCGACCGGTGAGCACATTGGCTCCTGCCGTACCGGTCAGGCTATCGCCGGAATTGGAGCCGGTTACATTTTCAAAGCCAGAGATCACGTCTCCATTGGCGTGACCACCGCTGACCGCGTTAGTATCAAGATTGACCGTCACGCCCGCATCCGACTGCACATAAGAGACGGTATCAATACCTCCCTCACCGGCAAGTGTATCGGCTCCCGCCGCCCCTTCAAGGGTATCGTTGCCGTCACCACCAGACAGGGTCTGGCTGCCGGTAATGCCAGTAATCACATCATCGTGGCTGGAACCGGTGACGGTTTCAACTCCAGTTACCCGATCACCCTGCGCATGGCCACCTGTCGCTGATGTTCCATCAAGGGTTAGATTGATGCCTGCATCCGATGCAGAATAGTCCAGATCATCAACGCCGCTGCCACCCGAGATGGTATCTCCGCCCGCGCCGCCAATGAAGCTGTCATTGCCGCCATTGCCGGTCAGCACATTGTCTCCGGCATTGCCGGTCAGAACGTCATTTTGCTCAGAGCCAACAATATTCTCAAATCCGGAGATCACGTCGCCTTGCGCATCACCGCCAGAGGCCGTATTGCCCGCAATATCGACAGTGACACCCGCAGCGGACGCAGCATAGTTAAGCGTATCGACCCCAAGACCACCGACCAAGGTATCGCTACCCGCATCACCATAGAGGGTATCGTCATCCTCGCCACCATCAAGGTTGTCATCGCCGATGCCGCCATACATTTCGTCATCGCCAATACCGCCTGTAACGGTATCATTGCCATCACCACCATAGAGAATGTCATCCCCATCCTGGCCATCCACAATGTCGTTATCGTCCTCGCCATAGAGCGTGTCATCATGGTCGCCGCCGCGCAGGGTGTCAGTTCCAGCACCGCCACGAATGATGTCGCGGCCTCGCATGCCTTCAATCACGTTGGCTCCGGTGTCGCCGGTTAGCGTATCATGATTGGCAGAGCCTTTGAGATTTTCGATCAAATTGAGATCATCGCCCTCGGCATCGCCGCCAGAGGCGCTGTCTGTTGCCAGATTGACCGTCACTGCCGCAGCAGAACTTTCATAGCTGGCAGTATCGACGCCCGCACCCCCGTCAATAACGTCAGCTCCGCCTGAGCCTTCCAGCACATCATTGCCTGCGCCACCGCTCAAGACATTGGCTGCACTATCGCCAATGATGCTGTCTGCATGCGCAGAGCCTGTAACATTCTCAATGGAATTGAGATTATCCTGAAGTGCATCGCCGCCATGATGCAAATTGGTGGTGAGGTTGATATTTACCCCGGCTGATGATCCTGCATAAGTGGCTGTATCGGTGCCATCGCCGCCTGTGAGCACATCACCGCCTGCACCGCCTTCGAGCACGTCATCCCCATCGCCACCCGTCAACTTGTTGGCACCTGCGGTGCCGGTCAGAGTGTCGGCATGGGCAGAGCCGATGACATTTTCAACATTGCTAAGGGTATCACCCTGCGCATCGCCCCCTGTGCCAGTACCTGCGGCCAGATTGACAGTCACGCCAGCGCTGGAGGCCGTGTAGCTTGCAGTATCCTCATGATTGCCACCATCAAGGCTGTCCGCCCCGCTGCCGCCGACCAGAGTATCGTCACCATCACCGCCCGTGATCGTGTCATCGCCTGCACCGCCGGTCAGACTATCCTGATCATCACCACCACTCAGGCTATCGTTGCCATCGCCACCGTCGATAACATCATCCCCATCTTCACCAGAGAGGGTATCTGCGCCTGTACCGCCAGTCAGACTATCGTTCCCGCCACGGCCAATAAGGGTGTTGCCATCATTGCTTGCAGTTAGGGTATCTGCATGACCGGAGCCGTAGATCTGCTCAATGGAAGTCAGAGTATCGCCCTGCGCATCACCGCCAACACCCGGACCACCAGCGAGAGAGACTGTAACGCCCGCACCAGAATCATAATATTCTGCCGTATCAATGCCATCGCCACCAATCAATTGATCAGCCCCGCCACGGCCGCGCAAGGTATCGTTGCCATCACCGCCGGTCAGGATGTTGGTGCTGCTATTGCCGCGCAGATCATCATTATGGCTTGAGCCTGTCAAATTCTCGATGCTTGAGAGCTGATCGCTGGCCGCATGCCCACCTGTGCCAGTACCGGTGGCGAGATCCACTATCACGCCCGCATCGGAGCCCTGATAGTCGGCAGTATCGTTACCTCCGCCACCGATAAGGAAGTCCAGCCCCTCGCCACCACGCAGCAAATCATCGCCGCCGCGCCCTTCAAGGCGGTTGGATTTGTCATTCCCGATCAGCGTGTCAGCTTCTTCCGAGCCAATGGCATTTTCAATATCAATGAGGGTATCGCCCTGCGCGTCCCCGCCACTTCCTGTGCCTGCATCCAGGTCAACCGAAACCGCAAAAGTTGAACTGGAATAGTCAGCCGTGTCGCTATCATCGACACCACCATTCAGCACATCTGCCCCTGCGCCACCGATCAAAACGTCATCTTCGTCGCCGCCCTGCAGGTTATCATCGCCATCGCCCCCTTCAAGACGGTCATCATCATTGCCGCCTTTTAGGATGTCGTTGCCATCGCCACCCTGCAGCAAATCATCACCGATACCGCCTACAAGCTCATCCACCCCATCATTGCCGATGAGGGTGTCATTGCCATGAAAGCCTTCCAGTTTGTTATCACCCGCGTCACCCGTCAGCACATCGGCATGGGTGGAGCCGTGAATATTTTCGATCTCGGACAGAGTATCGCCATTGGCATGCCCGCCAATGCCGGTATTGGAGAGAAGGCTGACAGTAACGCCGCCATTGGACCAACGGTAATAGGCGGTATCGACACCATCGCCACCGATGAGCGTATCTGCCCCTGCCAGACCATCAAGCCGGTCATTACCGCTACCGCCGCGGAAGGTTTCTGAGCCCGAAGCCCCTTGCAAGCTGTCATTAAAGTTAGAGCCGATCACTTCCTCAATACCATCGAGGTTGTCACCTGCTGCATGGCCACCTGAGCTGTCGGAGCCATCCATTACAATGTTGATGCCCGCGTTGGAGGCAGAATAATCGGCAATGTCATGACCACTGTCACCGCGCAGAGTATCCGATCCAGCCCCCCCAATCAGAGTATCATCGCCCGCACCACCATGAAGATAGTCGTTGCTATCATCACCGCGCAACGTATCATTGTCGTTGCCGCCATAGAGCGTATCGCTGCCATCACCCCCGACAAGCTCATCATTTCCAGCTTCCCCGTACAGGATATCGCTACCGCCAAGGCCGGTCAGAATATCGACCCCGTCGCCCCCATAGAGATCGTTGCTGCCAGCATCACCCGTGATGTTGTCATCCTGTGTCGTGCCGCGAATATTTTCGATTGCGATAAGGGTGTCCCCTTCCGCATGACCACCTGCGACTGAGTTGGTAGACAGATTGATGGTAATCGCTGCGTCAGAAGCGCTATAATTGGCGGTATCCTCACCACCTTGCCCATCCAGAGTATCTGCGCCAACACCGCCAATCAGAGTGTCATAACCATTACCGCCCCGCAGAATATTGGCATTATTATCTCCGGTCAGCGTATCGTTATGGCTGGAGCCAGTGACATTTTCAATATTGGTAAGCGTATCGCCATTGGCATCACCGCCCGAATGGGTGCCAGTGGCAAGATTGACATTAACCGCAGCAGATGATCCGCTATAGCGCGCGGTATCAGATCCAGCGCCGCCATCAATCACGTCACCAGAGCCGCCGCCTTCAAGCACATCATCGCCCGCTCCGCCAAGCATAGTATTGACAAATACGTCTCCGGTCAGATCATCATTATGAGCCGAGCCGGTCAGACCTTCCACCTCAAGGAAGGTATCGCCTTGCGCATGGCCACCGGTTGCTGTGTTGGTGGTGAGATTGACGGTTACAGCTGCATCTGAATCGGAATAATCCGCTATATCAGTACCGGAATTGCCCTGCAGAACATCCGCACCGAGACCACCGATCAGAGTATCGGCATTGTCGCCACCAATCAGGGTGTCATCCCCTGCATCGCCGCGCAGCGTGTCATCACCTGCGCCCCCTTGCAGGGTGTCAGCCTCACCGCCACCATGGAGAATATCATCCCCTTCATCTCCAAAGAGCTGATCAATACCGGCATTACCGGTTAAGGTGTCATCCCCCTCACCGCCGCGCAACGTGTGGCCTGCCGCTCCCGTGCGCAAGGTGTCATTGTGATCAGAGCCTTGAATTTCCTCAATATTGAGCAAGGTATCACCGGCCGCGTCGCCGCCCGCTCCAACACTGCCATCCAGCCCGACATTCACGGCAGAGGTTGAGGCACTATAGTCAGCAATATCGCCCGTACCTGCACCACCATCCAGCACATCACTGCCGCCAAGCCCCGCAAGGGTGTCATTGCCATCCCCGGCAGTCAGGCGGTTCGCCTCACCATCTCCGGTCAAGTTGTCGATATGCGCTGTACCAATCACATTCTCAACACCGGTAAGCTGGTCACCGGTTGCATCACCGCCAATATTGAGGCCGCTATCAAGATTGATCGTTACCCCGGCTGCAGAAGCAGAATAGTCGGCAGTATCAATACCCGCCCCACCAACCAAACGGTCGCCACCATCGCCACCAACCAAGGTGTCGTCACCAAGACCGCCTTCAAGACGGTTTTCGTTGGCGTCGCCTGTCAGCGTATCTGCATGGTCCGAGCCGGTGACATTTTCGATGCCGGTAAAGGTATCGCCCTGGGCGTCTGACCCTGTACCGCTATTGGTGGCAAGGTTTACGGTCACTCCGCCACCTGCCGTGGAATAATCGGCTGTATCTGTTCCAAGCCCGCCAGTCAGGCTGTCGGCACCAGCACCACCACGAAGGATATCGTCATTTTGGCCACCATCAAGATTGTCGGCTCCAGTACCGCCAATCAGGGTATCTTCTCCTGCGCGTCCTTCCAGATGGCTGCCGCTATTGGCTGCCGTAATCGTATCGGCAAACGAAGAGCCAATAATCTGTTCGATGCTATCAAAACTATCGCCCGCAGCATCCCCGCCGGAAGCCGAGTTGGCCTCAAGGTCAACATTCACTCCGACCAGAGATTGCTGGTAGCTCACACTATCCGTGTCAGCGCCCCCCACAAAGGCGTCACCGCCCGCGCCGCCTTCAAAGGTGTCATTGCCCGCGCCGCCTTCAAAGCGTTCATTGGCAGCGGTCCCTGTTACGGTGTCGTCAAAACCGGATCCGATCACAGTCTCAACATTGGTCACCTGATCGCCTTCTGCATGACCGCCTGTTGCCACGCTGCCATCAAGGGACAGGGTGATACCGGCATCCGAGGAAGAATAATCAGCAATATCCGTTCCAGCTTCCCCGTCGAGAATGTCCGCGCCTTGTCCGCCAATCAGGGTGTCATTGCCCGCACCACCAGACAGGCGGTTGGCACCTGTATCGCCTTCAAGCGTATCATCATGGCTGGAGCCTTGCAGGTTTTCGATAGCTGTCAGCGTATCGCCTGCCGCGTCACCACCAGAGACCGCACCCGTGCGCAAATTGACCGACACTCCTGCACCAGAC
>JAOAQZ010000038.1 GCA_025210795.1 Cohaesibacter sp.
AATCTCACAAATCAGGGGACACAAGACCCCGCCGCCAGCAGCAACGCCGCTGTCGATGAACCGCGTTATAGACCCACAAATAAAAAGAGTCAAACACATTAAACAAAAAATATCACAACTGCATAACACAACAGTGCATAAATTAATTAATCAAATAACTTCAATAACTTAATGAAATTCACCCCTATACAGCCACCACAAATGGCAATTTTGAGCGCCGAAGAGCCCAAAAGAGCATAAAAAGAGGAAAAATCGGGAAAGCTGGTGACCCCGGCGCGAGTCGAACGCGCGACCTACCGCTTAGGAGGCGGTTGCTCTATCCATCTGAGCTACGGGGCCATAAAGAATGGCAGCAAGGCGTAATCAAGACTGTCATCCGTGACATAATTTAGTATCATCTCCTTTAAAGAAGAGAAACAGGATAAGCTCACCGTGGGCCATTTATTCCCATCCAAAGCGCTCCCCTTTATAAGGCACATAATCTTATGCCTTATCCCACTCCTTTTCCTGTCGAGCGAAACAGCTATTACATCAGCAGAACCTGTCCAGAAACCGGCACCGCCAGCCACTCACCCTTGTCTTAAAGAGATGGCCCTCCTTAGCAATCAGACGATAAAGGCCAATAATATTCGATTGCGCGGCCTGATAATGGAGGAGCTCATCCCAAGCTCTTTGGAAACTCAAAAGCGAAAAGTTATTCAAAGCTGGCTAGAAGACACCAAATCTCCGACACTCCAATATTATATAAGCGCAAAAAACAGGGCCTCTTCCAAAACCGATAGATATGGTCGCCTCTCTCTCTTCCCGGTCCGATTGTCAGAGCATTCTGTTATCAATCTTCAAGATATCTTACTGGAGACAGGCCTTGCACGCGCAAACCCCGCATCCCTCTCTATAGCCTGCGCCCGTCGCCTCCTTAAAAAGGAAGAAGAGGCACGAAGAAATCTGCGCGGATTATGGGCACAAGACATATATAAGATAAAAAGCGCCAAAGCAGTCCCGCTTTCCAACACAATTTCCACCTATCAGCTCATCAAGGGAACGATCGTCAGCCTGTCCCGAAATCCCAATAAAACCAGCTATCTCAATTTTGGCCACAATTGGAAAACAGACTTTACCGTGACCCTATCAGCCAGAAACCTCAAACTTTGGGAACAGCAAGGCCATTCTTTAGATGAATTAAAGGGCCAGACTGTATATGTTCGAGGCTGGATTGAGAATCGGGATGGGGCGCTGATTCGCATCAGGCATCCGCAACAACTACAGTATGACATTGAGGATCTTGTCAGTGACGCGAAGTAGCTTGGTCTCACAATACCGGACAGCCATCCTTGTGGCCGTCACTCTTTTTCTGACGGGCTGCCAAAGTCTGCTCACCAATAATGCGCCATCCATCGGTCCGGTCTCCCCATCCGTGACCTCTCCTATTGATTCTGTCGAGCGGGAAATCGGCCGCCAAGAGCATCCTAAAATCATCAAGAGTTATGGCGGGCTCTATTCCAATCCAAAACTGGAATCAATGGTTGCCAAACTGGTTGGCCGACTGGTCGCAGCGTCACCCGAGCCGAACCGGCCCTATCGCGTTACCATCCTCAATTCGCCCACCATCAATGCCTTTGCCCTGCCCGGCGGCTATCTTTATGTCACGCGCGGCCTTTTGGCTCTTGCCAATGACAAGGCAGAACTTGGCGCCGTGCTTGCCCACGAAATGGCTCATGTCACCTCCCGCCATGCGTTGGCGCGCGCGCAAGCGCGCAAGAATAATGAGATGGTCTCCCGCGTCATCAAAAACATGGTGGGCAATAATGCCAAAGCGGCCAAGATCAAAGCAAAGAACCTGATCACACTGGCAAGCTTCTCACAAGTCCAGGAGCTGGAAGCGGACAAACTAGGCATCGAAACCATTCAAAGAGCAGGCCTTGACCCCTTTGCCGCCAGCCGTTTTCTTAAAACCATGGGGGCTTATGCCGAATTCCTTACAGGGCAAGCCAATAACGACCCCAAAGCCAATTTCCTGTCCTCTCACCCCACAACACCGCAGCGTATTCAGGCAGCCATCTTTGCCGCCCGCCGCTTTGGTGGCCCCAATATTGGCGCCAAGGAACAGGACAGCTATCTTGATGCTTTGGACGGCACCTTGTTTGGGGACGCCCCGGATGAAGGTTTTGTCAGAGACCGCTCCTATATCCATCCCCATCTTCGCATCACTTTCTCCCTGCCAGAAGGCTACCGGCTGGAAAACACATCCAAAGCCGTCCTTGCCGTGGCTCAGGATGGCACAGCCATGCGCTTTGACGGGGTCAGCGTAAGCCCGGATATCAGATTAACGGACTATCTGACATCTGGATGGATTACCGGCCTAATCACCGGTTCCATAAGAGAGCAGACCATTAACGGGCAAAAAGCCGTATTGGCCACCGCCCGCGCCAAAGGCTGGACCTTCCGCATTGCCATCGTCCGCATTCAGTCAGCCACTTATCGCTTTGTCTTTGCAACAACCCGGCCCAATGCAAGCTTTGAATCGAACGTGACGGAAACCTTTAATTCCTTCCGCATGCTCACCTATGCCCAAGCCCAAAGCTTCCGCCCCCTCATTGTCAAGATCGAACAAGCCCCGGTTGCCAGCAGCATCGACACTTACGCAAGGCGCATGCGCGGCAGCAAGCAAAAGGCCCGTCTGTTTCGTCTGCTTAATAATCTGCCAGCAGGTGCACGGATTAAAAAAGGGCAAAAGGTCAAGCTGATCGTCGATCAACCCTAAAGGCTGCCCCCACTCAATAATGGGAATGGCAACATAGCGACGGCTTTCTGAAGCCCAAACAACAAAAAGGCCGCGACATCAAATGTCGCGGCCTTTTTTAAAACGAAAATCCAAAGCGATTAAGCAGCGGCTTCCTGCTCACCTTTGCCTGCACCGCGGCGCGGGCTTTTCGCCAGATTTTTCTCAATCACATGAATAGCCTCGGTGCCAGACAATTTACGGATGGCAGCCACTTCGCGCGCCATACGGTCCAACGCAGCTTCATAAAGCTGACGCTCGGAATAGGATTGTTCTGGCTGGCTTTCAGAGCGATACAAGTCACGCACCACTTCAGCAATAGACTGCAAATCACCGGAATTGATCTTTGCTTCATATTCCTGAGCGCGGCGGCTCCACATTGTACGCTTGATACGAGCACGACCAGTGACAGTCACCAATGCCTTTTCAACGCTTTCTTCGTCGGACAATTTGCGCATGCCAACGGATGCGATTTTGCCAACAGGAACACGCAAGGTCATTTTGTCCTGTTCGAAATTGATAACAAACAGTTCCAGGTTCAGGCCTGCCACTTCTTGTTCTTCGATATTAACAATTTGACCAACACCATGTGCCGGATAAACAATGAATTCGTTAATTTTAAAGCCCTGACGTTGGGTGGCTTTTTTGATGGCCATACGCTTGAAACTCCCGCGTCACTTGAGGATGGATTTTGGCAAAATCGCATCCCGCTCCGGTAAGAAAGACTAAAAGCCTTTTAAATCCGGACAATTACGCCATTTGAGCACAGAAACTTCATAGCCTGCGCTCATCTTCTACCAATTAGGCACAAGGGATATGTGGATTGCGCAGTTACCCATTGAAATGAGCAACAAATACGCATAAAAAAACTCCCAATGAGGAGTATTTTTGACCTTCCCTTGTCTGTTGATTAAGGGGAGCATAGCATATTTTTGTTGCAATTCCAACGAAAGTTGCCATCAAACCGTCATCTTTAGTAAATGCTCCCGCCGATCTTTCTGATTTAATTACATAAATCGCAGATTTCAGCCATTTTGCGGCGCACAAAAATTTCTGGAATAACAAAGAAAAATGGCCCGGCGACACTGTCCTGTCAGCCCGAGCCATTAAATTCTTGCCTGAAGTCGGGATTTAGTCTCCCTCTCCCGGCGCTTCGGAGAGAAGCTTCAGCTTGCCTTCGACACCATCCATGTCCTGATAACCTGGCATCGGCTCTTTCTTGACCGTAATATTTGGCCAGATCTCGGCATATTTGGTATTGAGTTTGATCCAGTCTTCAAGACCTGGCTCGGTATCGGGCTTAATCGCCTCAGCTGGGCATTCCGGCTCACACACACCACAATCGATACATTCATCGGGATGAATAACCAGCCAGTTTTCACCTTCATAGAAGCAGTCAACAGGGCAAACTTCTACACAGTCCGTATATTTGCAGCTAATGCAATTGTCCAACACAACATAAGTCATTGTGATCTCCACAACAGGTGGTCTGCGGTCTAGCCGCTCATTGGTCTCTTATGCGATGTGCTATCGCTTTTGATAAAATGTTGCAAGCAGTTTCCATTGCGTATTGCTGTCGCAACTTAGAAGAAATTTCCCTAAAACAAGTGAAAGGCACTTTAGGCCCGGTCAAGGAAAGATTTGGTTACGGATAGCAAAGACTTTTGCCACCATCTTTGAGCTTGCTCAAATCAAGCATAATAAATACCTGTTTTATGAAAAATCTGAACCTAAAAGGATGGCAAGACCAATGCGCAAGCAGAAAGGCGCACCGGCCCAAGGACCATGGTCAGTCTGGAAAAGTCAGCTAGTCATCAAGATGGGCTTGCTTGAACTTCATGGTCTGGCGCCTGTCGCGTTTGGTCGGCCTTCCTGCCCCGGCATCACGAACCTCGACTTTGGCACTTTCAGCACGCGGCTTTTTCTCAACAACCGGAGACAGATCTTCGTAAAGCAATTGCGCTTCCGTCGCGGGGCCGCGCCGCTCGCCCAGAGCCAGAACCTTATAAATCTGGATCCGGTCATTGCGGGCAATGGTAAGAACATCACCAACTTTAACGCCTTGCTTGGCAGCTGCCACTTTTTCCTTGTTCAGACGGACCGCTCCGGAAGTGACAAGCTTGGCTGCCAGAGTGCGTGTTTTGACCACTCTGGCAAACCAAAGCCATTTATCAATCCGAAGTTTTGCAACACTTTCCTGCATGCAAGCTCCGCCCAAACATGTTTGTCGGACGTTATTTGTCCTGATTCAAATTGGCCTTCAAAGCGGCCAAGGCTGCAAATGGAGAATCGGGATCAGCCACTTTTTCCTTGCGAGGTGCAGAAGAGCGAGACGGCTTGCGGCCCTTATCAGGCTGCCCACTACGGGAGCGACCTTTGCCGCCCTCGCCGCGACCACCGCCACGATTGGAGCCAAACTTGCCTTTGCTGCCATCTTTAAAGCCACCTTTACGCGGCCCGGCACGATGGGGCTTGCGATCACCACGGCCCGCAGGACGCCAAATCTCAAGCCACTTTTCTTCTTCAGCCTCGGCTTCACCTTCCGGCTTTGCCTCGGCATCATCAGAAACTGAATCAGCAGGTGCAGCAGCATCCGAAGACACTTCCTTGGCACCCTCATCAGCTTTATCAGCATCTGTATTGTCAGCAGCAACATCGCTCGCAGCGGTCTCGCCTTGAGCCTCTTCAGCAGCAGGCGCTGCTTCTGCTTCAATCTTGCGACGCTCGACCCGATACCCAAGAGATTTCAGAATTGTGGAAAAATCATCCCCGGCACAGCCCAAAAGCGATGTCATGGCAACAGTAACGGTGAAACCGCGATCCAAAGCCCCTTCCGGTGGCTCGGGTGATTCTTCGGTTGCGCGCCAGCTCAGAAGCGGGCGAATGAGATCGGCCAGACGCTCCAAAATATCAATGCGCACGGCCCGCTGGCCATACACACCAAAGCCAACTGTCTTGTAAAGCTGAGCAGAAACAGACCCGTCCACAGGGATCGATGTCCGGCCAGAGGCTGACAGAGCAGGCACTTCAACAAGCCCCGCCTGATCAAGCCCGCCATTGCGCAGCGCCCACATCATCACCAGCAAAGTGCTAGGCGCAGGCTTGAGCAAAATGGGGATATAGATGTGATAGGCACCAAAGCGCACACCAAATTTGCGCAAGGAGGCCCGGGCATCCTGATCCAGTGAGCGAACATCTTCGGACACGGACCGTCGATCCAGAATCCCGAGATTTTCAACCAGCTGGAACGCAAGCCCTTTGGCAATGCCTTCAAGCTCGCCGGTATTGGCCAGATCCACCAAAGGCTGCAGCAACAAGTTGATATGATTGGTAAGCCAGAGATTGACGCGTGCCTGAACAGCGTCCAAAGCCGCGCCGGACAATCCTTCATCAGCCAGCACCATCAGCCTTGGCTTGAGGATTTCATCCCCTTCAACCAATTTGGCAATTGGAGCTCCCTGCCAGCGCAGGATCCCATCTCCGGACAGCAAGAACTGATCATTAGCAGCTCCTGCGATCCTTTCAGATCTGCTTTCAAATTCTACAGACAAGACCTTCTGCGCGGCGGCGCGAATCGCTTTGGCATCCTGACCTTCAGCACTCACATCGGGCGCAAAGCGAAATCCTTGCAATTGTCCAACATGCTGACCTTCCACCAGCACATCACCGGTAGCAGTAATTTCCGCTTCGAGCATTGCATTTTCTCTCAGACGTTTCATCAATACACTTGTACGCCGATCCACAAAGCGCTTGGTTAAGCGCTCATGAAGAGCATCAGACAGACGATCTTCGACGGCTCTGGTCTGTTCTTGCCACAAAAGGGGATCATCTAGCCACCCCTTTTTATTCGCAATGAACGTCCAAGTGCGGATATGTGCAATTCTATTTGCCAATGTGTCAATATTGCCATCCGTTCTATCCGCTAAAGAAATCTGCCCTGACAGCCATTTCCGGTCAAGACGACCATAATCCTGTAGTTGACAAAAGAGCTTGGAAATCAGTTCGGCATGATTGGCGGGAGCAATTTTGCGATAATCCGGCACCTGACAGACATCCCATAACAGGTGCAAGCTGTCATTTTCATGAATGCGATCCCTGATCTCCATGTCTTTATACAAAAGCTCCAGGGCCTGCAGATCACTCGCTGGCAGGCTTTTGGCAAGGCCAGGGCGATTGGGGGGCTGCTCCAGCGACTGGATCAGGCTCTGATAGGAGCCAAAATCAAGATCCCGATTGCGCCATTGCAGTAATTTAAGCGGCTGGAAAATGTGGCATTCAAGCTGCTCCACCAGCTCGTCTTCAAAGGGGCTGACACGCCCCGTCACCCCAAAGGTCCCATCACGCGTGTGCCTGCCTGCACGACCGGCAACCTGTGCCAGTTCCGCAGCCGTAAGCCTGCGATATTGAAACCCGTCAAATTTCTGCTCCGAGGCAAAGGCCACATGGTCAACATCCAGATTAAGCCCCATGCCAACGGCATCGGTTGCGATGAGATAATCCACATCACCATTTTGAAAGAGTTCAACTTGCGCATTTCTGGTGCGTGGCGACAGGCTACCCATCACAACAGCGGCCCCACCCCGCTGCCTGCGAACAAGCTCGGCAATGGCATACACATCATTGACCGAAAAAGTCACAATGGCTGACCGGCGGGGCAACCGGGATAATTTCTTGGATCCCGCATAAGTGAGCTGCGACATACGCGGTCGGGAAATGATAGTGGCGCGCGGCAGCAATTGCTCAATCATCGGGCGCATGGTCTCGGCCCCTAAAAGAAGCGTCTCTTCGCGCCCGCGCAAATGCAAAAGCCGATCTGTAAAAACATGTCCGCGCTCAAAATCTGCCGCCAACTGCACCTCATCAAGAGCAACAAAGGCAACATCCACATGGGCTGGCATCGCCTCAACCGTGCAGACATGATAACGGGCATGCGGCGGAATGATCTTCTCTTCCCCTGTGTGAAGGGCAACAAGATCCTTGCCTGTCTTGGCAACAAGCTTGCCATAGACCTCGCGCGCCAGAAGCCGCAAAGGCAGGCCAATAATGCCAGAGGAATGGGCCACCATCCGCTCGATCGCCATATGGGTTTTGCCCGTATTGGTCGGCCCGAGCACAGCGGTCACTTTGCCAAAAGCAGCAGCCCCGCCCGACCCCGCTCCAGCATTTTCCTCTAAGTGCGATGAAACACCAAAGGCCTTGGCTGCATAAGAGGTGATATCTTGCGCCTCTCGCTCCTTGGCTCGTTCCGGTGAAGCCTTGACTTTCGGTCCATCCCCTTTTGCTCTGCGCTGCCGTGCCCGCTCAACCAGCTTGCTTTTCTCTTCAGACAATTTGGGTTTTTGAGGATCCAGCTTCAAATCGGCCAATGCAGAAAAAGGCGATGAAGTCTCTTTGCGTTTTGTCATCGTGCTTTTGCCAACTAAAGCTCACTTATGGCTCTGTGCCGCAGGGCAAAAGCCCCAGAGGAAAGGTTATTGCAAATTCCATGCGCGCTTTGCAAGGGCTGAATGGGGCATACCCAAGCAACTTGCAGCAGCAAATTTAACCTTTGGAACGAGTCTGGAACGAATCATGCCCGAATCGCTGACACCATCAAGTTCCGTATTTGTTCTCACTGAATATAGGCGCTCTTCCCCTCAAACCTACAAGATTTAGCAAGCGCCTGTGTCCCGAAGTCAAAGCACCCCATTCACAGGCACCAAAATCGCCCGAAATGTTAAAAATTCTGGTCCAAAATGAAACGCAATCTCTTACCTCTCTCTTAAACAACAGGAGGCGGATAATCCCTCCTCCGTTAACCTTTTGAACGCAGAGAGAACAAAGCTTGCACGAATCAGCGATGGAAGCATTTTCCCAGTTTGTTCTCACTAGATATAAGTCAGCACACCTCCAAAAGCCCTAAATATAGCGAGTGGTAATTTACGTAAGCACCACCTGTTTTTAAAGAAACACAAGGCGTTAACCAATTTTTCCATTTTGGCACAAGCTGCTGCAATACCTCAGATCACGCTGAAGCACAGCAAAAAGGCAGAGCTGCAACACACATATAGAAGAGGCCGCCTTAAGCCTGCCAAACAGCAACATGGTGTCTGGGAGGAAAAGGGGGAGAGAGAAAAAAATTTGGCAAACAAAAAGGGAGCCGAAGCTCCCTCATTCATTCTTATTGGTGGACCGCAAGGCGCGCTCTAATCGCTCACCAGCCGATCGCCCGACCTTAAAAGCATATAAGGCGCTCGCCTAATTCACCTGCCAGCGCTTGGCTTGCAAAACCAAACGCCCAACCATCGTCCCGATCTGCAACCGATAAACGGCAACGACTGGTTCATTTCCAACCGGCACAAACCAAGCTTCCAGATCCTTATTATTCTCCATAAACTTGGTGCTTTTCTTATTGGGGCGATGACCCGCAACAAAACGAAGCCGGGCGCCACAACGAGTCACCGGTCCTGTATAGCCATCCTTGCTCGATGCCTTTACATTTTTGGTGCCTTTATAATAAAGCTCAATATTATAGCGCCAGCGACCATCAAACATCCGAACGGTGCGGTTACAAACGCTCTTTCCAACCCGATGCTTTACAGACTTGGTGGACAAAATCAAACCACTGAGCGGATCAACAATCCCTCTGGTGTGGACCCGCTTGAGGGGAATCCGGTCTTTTACCTTGGAGACTGGAGGGCTTGCCGTAAAATCTTTTACATTGCCCGAGCGCATTGCGATCTGCACAACATTGCGGATTTTATTCTCGCGTGAATTGAGAGCATAAGAGCTGGGCATCAATTTCTCGCCCTTAAAGCGCCCCTTGCTGACGGCACGGCCTTTGCTATCAACAAACATCCTGGAAACACCCGATGTTTTAGCATAGCCATCAATCGAATAGTTGCGCCCTTTGACAGTGGCAGTCACCCCGCCCTTGCCAACAGGAATGCCGGCAATAGACATACGGAAACTGGCTTTGACCTCGGTTGCCTGCGCCTGTTCCACGCCAACAAGTGCCGCCCATGCGGCTGCCAAGGCAAATGCAGCACTGGTGATACGCCGCTCAGTCTTTGTTTGGCACAAAAGCTTGGCCTGAGGCCCTACAGCCTTCTGACTGGCAATTGCAGATCTTCCAAATGGAGCAATCAAAACCATGGATATCCCCTAAAATACGCCGGATATTGGCACAAAGCGAAAAGAACAGATCTGAAATCAGCAATCACGGGAAAGGCAACTTCCAACTTCTGAACACTCATCCCCACTTCAAAGACAATATATCTCTTAGTTTTCGCTTAATATGGTTAACAATTTTCATCCCACAGGGACATTTAGACCAGATATTGCGGCAAATTGTGGGCGCACTGTCTTAATTCTTTTCTCCTTTTCGCAGTCAGGTGCCAGGCGCGATATAAGAAACCAAGCACATATTCCCCTGTCGCTCAGGACAGCGAGAACACAAGACCAATCCTTTTCCCTCTCACTCTGTGTGTGGAGGGAAGAGGATGAGAAAAAGCAAGCAAACAGCAATTTTGCCACCACTTGGCCAAGTGATAGAGAAGAGGATGCCCAAAAGCTGCAGATTCTTTGCATTTTCCAACAAATCCCCCCATAACAGGTCCCAGACTCACTTGACGGATGGTCCAAGGGTCATTATACCGAGGCAACTTTCCGTCGATCTGCGCTCGCGCAGAAGACTGGATCATCAAATTCCATGACCGGACGCCAATGTGCGTCCGAATCAGTTTGTGAGGTATTTCCATGGCACGGCGCTGTGAACTAACCGGCAAAGGCGTACAGTCCGGTAACAATGTCAGCCACGCGAAAAACAGAACTCGTCGTCGTTTTCTGCCAAACTTGGTCAATGTGACCCTGTTGAGCGAAACTCTCGGCGCCGGTGTCAAGATGCGCATCAGCGCTCATGCACTGCGTTCTGTTGAGCATCGCGGTGGCCTTGATGCATTTCTTGCCAAATCCAAAGATGCGGATCTTTCCAAGAACGCCCTTTTGATCAAGCGTAAGATCGAAAAAGCACAGGCTGTTGCGTCCTAAGAGGCACAACTCCCTGACAAATAGAAAAAGCAGTGCCCTAACAGGTGCTGCTTTTTTTTCAACATCTGCAATGGGCTATTTTCCTGTTCGCAGTCTATAAGGAGAGTGACACATGGTTGCTACTCGTACCGGCCTGATCATAGGCATTCTGGCAATGGCGATAACTGTCGTTGCGTCCAATTATCTGGTCCAATTCCCTTTTGAGCCGTTGGGCTTGCAAGACCTGCTCACTTGGGGGGCCTTTACCTATCCGGTTGCTTTTCTGGTCACAGATCTGACCAATCGCCGATTTGGCCCGGCAGCGGCCCGCAAAGTTGTCTTTGTCGGTTTTGCCCTTGCGGTTCTGTGGTCCATCTGGGTGGCTTCCCCGCGCATTGCTATTGCCTCGGGCACAGCCTTCCTCACCGCACAATTGCTTGACGTTTTCGTCTTTAACAAGCTGCGCCAAACCCGCTGGTGGCAAGCCCCGCTTGTCTCATCCTTCCTTGGCTCTAGCCTTGATACCCTGCTGTTTTTCGGCATGGCATTTGCCACAAGCTTTGCCTTTCTTGACACATCCTTTGGCATGGAAGCAGACGCCTTCCCCGCTGGAATGGCTCCGTTCCTTTATATCGAAAGCTTGCAAGCTCCACGCTGGGTCAGCTGGGCTGTCGGGGATTATGGCGTTAAATTGCTGGTGTCTCTGGCTATGCTTGCCCCATACAAGCTGCTGCGCAGCCGGGCAGATGATTTCTCCGCCGCGCGGGCGTAAAGTATTTCGGCACAACAAGTTTCAGGGTTTGATCCATCAAACCCTGAAAGCCTCTCCCTCAAACTCCCAAAGACAATCACCCTAGTTTGCGGAGAGGCGAAATTGCAGCAGCACGGTCCGTTGCAGCATATTGAAATTGTCATCTGACACCATGGTCAGAAGAGACGAGCCATCAGCAAGGCTCTGGACCGCTAATCCTTCCAGATTATCCAGCTCATAGCGCAGATCTCCCTTAAAGAGCGTCTCAAATCGCGTAATCGCGCCCGCTCTCAAGTCGCCACTGGCAATACGCCTTAGCTGAATGGTCAGACCTCTTAAAAGAGAGAAATCCCGCTCCAGAATGAGCAAATCCCCATTTGCCAGAAATGCTGCATCCGTCACCCGCAATTTACCACTTTGGGGAAGCACAAAGCGCTTGGTCCGCCCTTTTCGAAGGATCCAACCCTGAATATTGCTCCCCTTTGCCCGCTCGGACATCAGCACCAGCCCACCAGCCAGCGGACTGCTATCAGGCGCGATCGCCACAGCTTCAAGCCCGGCATTGCCACGGCTAGCCTTACGCAAAGCTTTGGGCAGTTTGATATCTTTAAGCGCCGTCTTTGGGCGACCGCCTGAGAGCTTATAAGGCACAAGGCGGCTCGCCCCCTCAAACGACACCCAAGCCATCGCCCCCTTGGCATCCAACCCTTCAGCATCCCGTCGCCATTTGGCCTTTTTGGTGCGCAGACCCGGCAGCAATTCAAGGGATGCATCACGAATGCCCACCGGCTGGCCTTGCGCTGTTACCAATTCGCCGGAAATCGCATTGCCCTGATCTGTCACTGCTAAAAAACGCTGCGGCCCCGTCCAGGAAAAGCCGGATATCCCGCCAAAATCACTCTGTTTAGGGCTTGTGAGAACAAGCCCGCCAACCCATTCCAGCTTGCCAAAGCTCATCTTGTCGGGCTGCAAGCGGTCAAAATGGGGGATAATCTCACTATCGATCACAATCGGTGCCGCTTGAGCAGGTTGGATAGCCACAAAGGCACTGAGAACCAGAGCAAACCCACTCAAAAGGGTTTGCTTACGGCAGCTTTCCGCTACGCGAAAAATCGAACGAGATACAAGAGAAGAGGCCATCACAATAGCGATCCCAAAATCAGGAAAAGAGGGAAAGATCCCTTCAAGATATGGCAAAGAGAAGGCCTTCGCCGCCAAAATCCCTTTTATGCACATGGGCAAAGGGGGACCATGCCCACTTGGCTTGATGATGGGCATAAAAGAAAAGGGCAAGGCCCAAAAGCACCCTGCCCTTTATGTCTAACCTGGCACGTTCGATACGAGATCAAGAGCGGCCATTTTCATCAAACAATTCAGCCAGCTTTTCTGTCATCGCCCCGCCGAGCTCTTCCGCATCAATGATGGTCAGCGCCCGCTTGTAATAGCGCGTCACATCATGACCAATGCCAATGGCAAGAAGATCAACTGATGAGCGGGTTTCAATCTCTTCGATCACATCACGCAAATGCTTTTCAAGATAATTGCCCGGATTGACCGACAAAGTAGAATCATCCACCGGCGCGCCATCAGAAATCATCATCAAAATCTTGCGCTGCTCAGGCCGCCCCAAAAGACGCTTATGCGCCCAATCCAGAGCTTCCCCGTCGATATTTTCTTTCAGAAGCCCCTCGCGCATCATAAGCCCAAGATTACGCCGCGACCGCCGCCAAGGGCTATCAGCCGACTTATAGATGATATGACGTAAATCGTTCAGCCGTCCCGGATTGGCGGGCTTTTCAGCCTTCAGCCATGCCTCGCGGGATTGCCCGCCCTTCCACGCTTTGGTGGTAAAGCCCAGAATTTCGACCTTCACATTGCACCGCTCCAATGTTCTGGCCAGAATATCGGCGCAGGTGGCCGCAATGGAAATCGGCCGACCACGCATGGAGCCGGAATTATCAATCAGCAATGTCACAACCGTATCGCGGAACTCGGTATCACGCTCCCATTTAAAGGAGAGCGGACGCATCGGGTCGGTGACAACACGGGTCAGGCGGGCCGTATCCAGCATGCCTTCTTCAAGATCAAAGTCCCAACCGCGATTTTGCTGGGCAAGCAGACGGCGTTGCAGCCGGTTGGCAAGACGGGCAACGACACTGTGCAAATTCTGCAATTGCTTATCAAGCTGCCCGCGCAGGCGATCAAGTTCGGCTGCCTCGCACAGCTCTTCTGCAAGAATGACCTCATCAAAGGTCTTGGTATAAATCTTGTAACCGGTTTCAGGCTCATTGCGACCATAAGATTTGGGCTGCGTCGTCTCGGCGCTGTCATCCCCAACCTCATCATCAATATCCTGCATATCCTGTGAGGATTGTTCTTCAGACTCGCTCTCGCCCGCCTCCATATCCTCACCGGATTGCTCGGCCTGCTGCTCTTCTTGCTGCTCACCGCTCTGGGCTTCGTCCGAGGTTTGATCCTGCTTGGAATCCTCGTTGGAGCCCTCATCCGTATCGTCAGAATTCTCGTCGCTGTCTTCCGGATCGCCGCCCATATCTTCGGCCACATCAAGATCGGCCAAAACCCGGCGAAGGTGACGGGCAAACAGAGCCTGATCGGCAATATCAGCGTCAAGCTTTTCAAGGCTATCACCTGCCAGTTCTTCAACCCAGCCGCGCCATTGGTCAACAAGCGCAGTGGCAGATGCAGGGATGGGCTTGCCGGTGAGCTTTTCGCGCACCATCAGCGAGAGAACATGATCAAGCGGGGCATCTTCCGTCCGGCTGGAATCACCGGTCACAACCTTGGAATAGCGATCTTCCAGCATGGCTGACAAATTACCCGCCAGACCTTCCATTTGCCGCGCACCAATAGATTCAACCCGTGCCTGTTCGACAGCATCAAACACCCCGCGTGCCCGGCTGCCGTCTGGCGCATGGCGCGCATGAATATGCGGATCATGACAGGCAACCCGCAAAGCAAGCGAATCCGCCTGACCGCGCAAAATAGCAGCATTTTCAGGGCTCAAAGCCCGAGGCGGCTCAGGCAGCCGTGCTTGACCGGACGTCAAGATTGCCCGATCAGAGGAGAAATGCACCTCAAGATCCACATGTCCCGCAATGGCTTTCAGCGTTCCCCCGACCGAGCGTTTGAAACGCTCGTTGGGTTCGATCTGACCATGCAATTTATTATGATGCTTGCCGGACATAGGGGTCTTTTCTCACAGCTGACAAGGATGCAATAGCAACAACGAAAGAGCCGCCGCCAGCTTAGCTAACGGCTACATTGAGCGAAGATTCTGGCAATTCTTCACCAAAGCAACGCTGGTAAAACTCGGCCACGAGCGGCTGTTCCAGCTCATCGCATTTGTTGATGAAGGTCACGCGGAAAGCAAAAGCAATATCGCCAAAGATATCCGCATTCTCCGCCCAGGTGATCACGCTACGCGGGCTCATCACCGTTGACAGATCCCCGTTCATAAAGGCGTTACGGGTAAGATCAGCCACACGCACCATTTTGGAGGCAACCTCGGCATCAAGCCCTTTGACTTTTGCCAGCACGATATTCACTTCATTATCATGGGGCAGATAGTTAAGGGTTGTCACAATAGACCAGCGATCCATCTGACCCTGGTTGATCTGCTGCGTACCATGATAGAGGCCGGATGTATCCCCAAGCCCCACAGTGTTGGCCGTTGCAAACAGGCGGAAGGATGGATGCGGACGGATCACGCGGTTCTGATCAAGAAGGGTCAGGCGACCCGCAACTTCCAGAACGCGCTGGATCACAAACATCACGTCAGGGCGACCGGCATCATATTCGTCAAACACCAAGGCCACATTATTTTGCAAAGCCCAAGGCAGAATCCCGTCGCGGAATTCGGTAACCTGTTTACCATCTTTAAGAACAATCGCATCTTTACCGATCAGATCGATACGCGAAATATGGCTATCAAGATTGACACGAACACAAGGCCAGTTAAGGCGAGCGGCAACCTGCTCGATATGAGAGGATTTACCGGTGCCGTGATAACCAGAAATCATCACACGGCGATTATGGGTAAAGCCCGCCAGAATTGCCAAAGTGGTTTCACGATCAAACAGATAATCAGGATCAAGATCCGGCACATGGCTGGTAGGCGTGGAATAGGCCGGGACCATCATATCAACATCAAGGCCAAAGACCTCCCGCACAGAAAGTTCAGTATCGGGCAAATTGGCGACTTCTTGGCTCATGTGGTTCATTTCAGTGCTCTGGGTAACAACATCGGCCCGTAAGGCCCGACAAGGCAAAGCCATAATGTGGGGCGAAACCGATAAGGAAAGGGTCATTCTTGAGCGGCAACTTACTGCAAAGACTTTTAAAAGAGCAACACAAATCCGCCTCAAGGCGCGGATATTTCCCTCAATCGTGACCGATTTGCGACAGGAGAGCAGATCCCAAAAGACAAAAAGCGCCCGCAAACGGGCGCTTTCTGAAAATCATATCAGAGAAACACGATAGGGCGTGCTAGCAATAACCGCCGGCTTTGAGCGTGTTATAGGCAGCAATCACCGCCTGCAAACGCTCTTCACATGCCCGATCCCCTTTGTTGAGATCTGGATGGTTCTCTTTCAAAAGGCGCTTGTAAGCGCGCTTTACATCATCCACGCTGGCAGGCAATGTCAGGCCCAAGGTCTCAAAGGCCTTGGCTTCGAGCGGCCGCAATTTCCGGGTCTGGTTGGAATGACGAGACCGCCGTTTGGCACGTTCTGCTGCCCGCTGGTGCTGACCATCAGAAAAACCGGTTGTCTCCCAGCTTTTGCCGCGCGCTTCACCTGCTTTGTGGGTTTCATTGCCCCAGGCATTTACACCCATTTTCCAGGTTGGACGACCACCGGTTGCCCGATCATCTTGAGCCGCCTCGTCCTCACTGCCGGAGAAATAGTCGTAATTGCGGTTAAACTCCCGGGCATGCTCTGCGCAGAAATTATGGAAGTCTTTCGGACCGCCTCCCCGCTTGGGTGCCTTGCAGCCGCCTTGCTTGTCACAATCCGGCCATTCGCATTTTTCAGCTTCTTGTTGCTTTTTGCGACGTTCGACAGCAGGTTTGATGCGGATCGAATCAAAGAGTTTCGAATCTAGTTTCATGAATCTGGTTTAGTTTCCGGAACGTGTGTGCCACAGTGATGCAAATCACCGTAAAATTTGAAGTCCAACAATTCACCATTGTTAGCCATGACCGTCAAGAACAACATCGAGAAAAAATTAACTCATCAACTACAGCCAAGCCTTTTGGAGGTCATTGATGAATCAGAACAACACCGGGGCCATGGTGGATGGCAAGAAGGGGGCGAAACCCATTTCCGCATCCGCATTGCAGCACCAGCTTTTGCCGAACTTTCCCGCGTGCAGGCCCATCGTCTCGTCCATGACATCATCAAGGAAGAGCTTGATGGCCCCATTCATGCCCTCGCACTTGAAGTGATCCGAGCCTAAAGCCCGGCAAAAGGGCTATTCATCAATCAAGTTTGGCCCCAATTCCATTTAAGGCCTCTTTCTAAAATCAGCCTTCCTGCCCGCCAGCAACCAAACGCTTCCAACGCACAGGCAAAATGCTGGCAAAATTCACATCCGCCCTTCCCCTTTTGACAGGAGCCCTACGTGAGCGCAAATGATGACTGGTCAGAGCCAACCCTGCTGGCCCAAGCCATGCATGCCATAGATGAGACCACTGGCGCAGTTGTCCCTCCTATTTATCCTGCCACCACCTTTGCCAGAAACGAGAATTATGATCTGCGCAATGGCTGGCTCTACAGCCGGGCGGGCAATCCCAATTATTGCGAGATCGAAACCCTGCTCACCACTTTGGAAGGCGGCAAGGGCGCACAATTATTCAGCTCCGGACTGGCAGCCTTTGCAGCGGCTATTCAAAGCTTTAAGCCCGGCGCGCATATTGTCGTGCCGTCAATCATGTATTTTGCCGCGCAAGTCTGGCTCAAGCGTCTGACAGATCGGGGCGACATTCATCTTACCATTTTTGACCCGTCAAAAGAAGGGGCTTTGGAAACGGCCATCATTCCCGGCAAAACAGATCTTTTATGGATCGAAACCGCGCTTAATCCAACCTGGGCCGTGATGGATATCGCCTATTGCGCCGAGTTGGTGCATAAGGCCGGTGGCCTGCTAGCGGTGGATTCCACGGTCACCCCGCCAGTTACCTGCAAACCCATCAAACATGGGGCAGATCTTGTCTATCATTCTGCCACCAAATATCTCAACGGTCATTCCGATGTCTTGGGCGGCATTTTGGTCTGTGCCGATGACAATGAGCAATGGCAGGATATCTGCGCCATCCGCACAGCAACCGGCGGTGTGATGGGACCATTTGAAGCATGGCTTTTGCTGCGCGGCATGCGAACGCTCTCCATCCGCTTTCGCGAGGCCAGCGACAATGCCATGGCCATTGCCCGCTATTTTGAAAGCCATCCCAAGCTGGAAGCCGTGCTATATCCCGGCCTCAATTCCCACCCCGGCCACGACAGTGCCGCCCGCCAGTGCGAAAATGGCTTTGGCGGCATGATGTCGCTTCTCGTCAAAGGCGGATTTGACGAGGCGGTGACCGTCACCAAGGCTTTAAAGCTCTTTGTTCCGGCAACCTCACTTGGGGGCGTTGAAAGTCTTGTTGAGCACCGCAAAACAATTGAAGGGGATTTGAGCGACGTACCCGCCAACCTCATCCGCCTCTCCGTTGGCATTGAAAGCGCCAATGATCTGATTGCGGATCTGGAACAGGCCCTCAACCAGCTCTAGAAGGCGCCAAAGCCCCTTACTTTACCGGTGTGATGCGCAAGGACGTGATACGGTTGCGTTCCTTGCGCAAAACGCGGAAGCGGAAATTATAGAAGGTAAAACCCTGCCCCGGCTCGGGGATTTGCCGCGCTTCATGAATGACCAGACCGGCAATGGTGGTGGCCTCAATTTCAGGCAAATTCCAGTCAAAGGCACGATTAAGATCCCGCGTTGGCACAGACCCGTCAACAAGCACAGACCCGTCAGGCTCCTGCCGCACCCCTTTCATGTCGATATCATGCTCATCGGAAATATCACCGACAATCTCTTCAAGAATATCTTCAAGGGTAACAAGCCCCATCACTTCCCCATATTCATCAACCACAAGGGCAAAGTGACTTTTGCGTTTAAGGAAGGCATTCAGCTGGGCTTTAAGATTGGTGGTATCGGGCACAAACCATGGCTCTGATACCTCTCCCATAATATCCAGTTTCGACGCATCCCCTTCCACGCGCGCCAGCGCACGCAGCAAATCCTTGGCATGCAAAATACCAACAAAATTATCCTGCTCTCCCTGCCACAGCGGGATACGGGTATAGGGGCTCATCAAAACCTGTTCAACAATGGAAACCGGCCCGTCATCAACATCAATAGACAGCATATTGGTCCGGTGCACCATAATGTCTTCAACATCCAGCTCTTCCAGATCAAGAAGGCCATCAAACCGGTCCCGGTCATCCTTGACCACGCTGCCTTCCATATGCAGCAAATCCACCGCACCGCGCAGCTCGTCCTGACCAGACAGGATAGGTGTATTTTTTGTATCGACCCCCAACAGGCGCAACAGGCGCACCACCACCCATTCAACCGCAATAACAAAGGGGCCAAAGACCAACGTCACCACACGCACAAAAGGCGCAACTTTCAAAGCAAAGCCATCAGGGTTAGAAATGGCCCATGTTTTGGGAAGAACCTCAGCAAAAACCAGAACCACCAAAGTCATCACCAAAGTGGCATAGACCACACCGGCTTCGCCAAACAGCGCCAAAAACAGGCTGGTCGCCAGAGCAGAAGCCAGAATATTAACGAGGTTGTTGCCCAACAGCAGAGAGCCGATCAAACGCTCGCGCATTTGCAGCAATTGATTAACAACACTTGCGCGACTTTCACCGCTTTTTTCCTTCTGGCGCATACGCGCCCGTGAAGCAGCGGTAAGGGCAGTCTCGGAGCCGGAGAAAAAGCCTGAAATAGCAATGAGAACAAGTATGGCAATCAGTGTGAACCATAATGTTGTAACCATGACAAATCCTGCCTCTTCATCAATCCATACAAATCCCGCACCTCATTATGCGGATCAAGCGCCAAGCTTTAAGCCAGTTTCTCTTCCAAAAAGGATTTAACCTCACTTGGATCAACGCCTTTTTCAACAAAAGACTGTCCAAGACCGCGGGTGAGAATGAATGTCAGATTGCCCCGCGAAACCTTTTTGTCCTGCGCGATAAAGTCCATCAGCAAATCTGAGGTTGGTTTCTCGCCAGCAATAGCTCCAATATGGGTAGGCAGTCCCACAGCCTCAAGATGGGCAATCACCCGATCGGTCACGGAAGGATCGCACAGGCCAAGACGCGCAGAGAATTCATGGGCCAGCACCATGCCAATGGCCACCCCTTCCCCATGCACAAGGCGCTCGGCATCATAATGGGCCATGCCTTCCAGCGCATGACCAAAGGTATGGCCCAGATTGAGCAAAGCCCGCTGTCCGGCTTCCCGCTCATCGGCGGCCACAACATCGGCTTTGGCCTGACAAGAGCGGGCAATCGCCTCTTCGCGCGCCGGTCCGCCCGCAAACACCTCTTGCCAGTTTGCCTCAAGCCAGGCAAAAAAGCCCGGATCATTGATCAGGCCATATTTGGCAACTTCCGCATAACCGGCAGCAAAATCACGGCGCGGCAGGGTATCGAGAACCGCGCTATCGGCAAGCACCAAGCTAGGCTGATGGAAAAGCCCGATCAGATTTTTGCCATGGCCGCTATTGATACCGGTCTTACCACCAACCGAGCTATCCACTTGGGAGAGCAAAGTGGTGGGCACCTGAATGAAGCGCATACCGCGCCGGATAATCCCGGCAACAAATCCGGCCAGATCCCCGATCACACCACCACCCAAGGCAACAACCAGATCACCGCGCTCAAGCCGGGTATCAAGCACCGCATCGCAAGCTTTTGTCAGCCCCTCGTAGGATTTGGTTTTCTCGCCCGCTTCAAGCACAATCACATGGGTCTCGACACCAGAGGCCTCAAGGCTCTTTTGAACGGCATCAAGATGCAACCCCGCAACGGTCTTATCGGTGATAATGGCGGCCTTGGCTCCACCAAACATCTTGGCGAACAGAGGGCCCAGATTGCCCAAAAGGTTGCGCCCGATATGAATGTCATAGCTGCGCTCTCCCAGATCCACATGAACAAGACGAGAGGCATCAGGCAAAGAGGAAGAAGCGTGGGGGAGAGACATGTTCAAGTCCTTAAGATTAGGTCAGGCAGCAGAGTGTGCGCCATTTATTTAAAATATAAAGAAGCGATCAGGAAGCGGCAGGATGCGCTTTGACATGCTCTTCAAGGCTCTCGACAACAGCGGTAACAATAGCTTCATGAGGCACATCGCGGGACATTACCGTAAGATCAGCCTCCTCATAGACGGGATATCGCTCATCAATTAGGCGGCGCATCACCCCTTCTGGGTCAGGGTCCTGCAGCAAAGGGCGGTGGGAGCGGCGCCGGACCCGTTCCATCAGAATATCAAATTCCGCCTTCAGCCACACAGACACACCACTTTGCTTAACCACTTCGCGGGTTTGTTCATTCATCCATGCCCCGCCACCGGTTGCCAGAACCTGGCAGCCTTCTTCTATCAGGCGGGCAATAACCTTTTTCTCGCCATCGCGAAAATGGGCCTCCCCATGCTGGGCAAAGATCTCGGCAACAGACAAATTGGCGGCTGCTTCTATTTCATGATCTGCATCGCGAAACGGAACACCCAAACGATTGGCAAGGCGTCGTCCAATTGTGGTTTTACCCGCCCCCATCAAACCAACCAGAATAATGGGGCGCCCGCCAAGGGCCTCAACCAGTGCCGCCTCACGGCCAGAGGGTGCCTGCTTTTTCGAATCCACGTGTGTGTCCTTAGCTCATAATTCTGCCGCACCAAGTCATGGTGTCTGGTCCCCACCGGACCATACCCCTTCATTTGCTGCTTTGCGTCGGTGCTGTCAAGCAAGCAATCTGGCAGAAATCAGACAAAAGGCCACAGCAAAATGGGCAGGTGCGGAAAAAAAACTCAAAATTGTAAGAAACAATGCTAAGGTCCTATCTTTGACAAAGGCATCCAGACACCACATTTGGAAGATGGATCACATATGAACCGGTTAACTTGGGTCAACTAATGCCTTCACTTATAAAATTCTTGATTGTCTTGTTAATTCTGGCCGGAGCGGGCTATGGAGCACTGTTTGCTCTGGCAAATTTTGTCGATCCGCAACCAAAGGAAATGACCGTTCGCATTCCTGCAAAAGATCTGAAACGCTGATCTTTTTCCTGCCCCTTTCATTTGCACACAACCCCAAGCGCTTGAAGAAACAAGGATCCAGGGTGCCAAGCGACAGCCGTCTTATCTCTCTCTATCTGGATATGCTCAGTGCCGAGCGCGGCGCGGCGCTCAATACTCTGGAAGCCTACAGGCGCGATCAGGAAGATCTGGCCGATTTTCTTCACACCAATGACACAAATCTTGAGACATGCACGATAGACACTTTGCGCGCCTATCTTGCCGAATTGGCTGAGCGCGATATCGCCACCTCCAGCATTGCCCGCAAATTATCCTCGATCCGGCAAATCTTTCGCTTTCTCTATCGTGATGGCCTGCGCGGCGATGACCCCTCAACCACATTGCAAAGCCCCAAGCGGTCGCGCCCTCTACCCAAAATCATGACGGTGGAAGAAGTGGATCGCCTGATCGAATCGGCTCGCTTCAATGCAAGCCTTGAAGGCCCGACACCCAAACGGCAAATCCGGGCCTTACGCCTTTATGTCTTGCTCGAGGTTCTCTATGCAACGGGCCTTCGCGTCTCCGAGCTTGTGAGCCTTCCTGCAAGCGCGGCCCATCAGGACGGACAATTTCTCTCCATCATCGGCAAAGGCAACAAGGAAAGACTGGTTCCTCTCTCCGAGCCTGCCAAAAAAGCAATGCTGGATTATCAAGCCATGCTGGCGCAGCAAGCTCCCAAAAAAGGCACGGCCAAACGACAAAACTGGCTCTTTCCCTCTTTTGGCAAAAGCGGCCATTATACCCGTCAGGCTTTTGCACGGGAGCTCAAGAGCCTTGCAGATGATGTGCATCTTGACGCTGCCTCAGTCTCACCCCATGTGTTACGGCATGCCTTTGCCAGCCATTTGCTGCAAAACGGTGCCAACTTGCGCGCCGTTCAGCAATTGTTAGGCCATGCAGATATATCTACAACCCAGATTTACACCCATGTGCTGGATGAAAAACTGAAAGAATTGGTCGAGAACCATCACCCGCTCTCGGATAAAATCAGGACCTGAGACTGAAAATCCGGTTTTGCTCCAATTCCTGCCAGAAAGATGGTCAAGAAGAGCGAAAGCAACAAAGAGCGCAAAAAGCAAACCTTGTTTGCTTGACACAGAGATCACAAAGGTTCAGGGTCGCGCCGACCCAAGACATAGCCTTTTTGGGGCCTGATTGGGGGCCAATTTGGTATAAAGAGCCTGCAAGCAGGCCCAGACAGAGAAACAATCGGATTAGCCGACTATGCATAGTTATCTGGAATTTGAAAAACCCGTCGCCGATCTGGAAGGCAAAGTTCAAGAATTGCTCTCCATGCAGGAAAATGGCGAGGCGGTAGATGTGGGAGACGAGATCAAGCGTCTGCAAGCCAAGGCTGAAACAGCCATGGTGGATCTCTATGCCAATCTGACCCCGTGGCACAAAACCCAGATTGCCCGCCACCCCGATCGCCCGCACTTGCGCGAATATATCAACGGCTTAATCGAGGATTTCACACCGCTATCCGGCGATCGCAAATATTCAGATGATGAAGCTGTTCAGGCCGGTTTCGGCCTCTTCCGCGGCAAGCCTGTAGCTGTTATGGGCCACGAAAAAGGCCACGATACCGAAAGCCGCCTGCGCCACAATTTTGGCATGGCCCGTCCGGAAGGCTACCGCAAAGCTGTGCGCATTATGGAGCTGGCCGAGCGCTTTAATCTGCCTCTCATCACCTTTGTTGACACTGCAGGGGCTTATCCCGGCATTGGCGCAGAAGAGCGCGGACAGGCAGAAGCCATTGCCCGCTCTACCGATGCCTGCCTTGCCATGGGCACACCCAATGTCTCCGTCATTATTGGCGAAGGCGGATCCGGTGGTGCCATTGCCATTGCAGCTTCCAACAAGGTGTTCATGCTTGAGCATGCCATTTATAGCGTGATCTCCCCTGAAGGAGCAGCCTCCATTTTGTGGCGCGATTCAACCCGCGCGCAGGATGCAGCAACCAATATGAAGATCACCGCGCAGGATCTGAAAGAGTTTGGCGTCATCGACACCATAATCAAAGAGCCAGTTGGCGGTGCCCATCGCTCCCCCGATAACGTGATTGAAGCAACCGGCACCATGATTGCTGATGCTCTGGCGGAATTTGACGGCATGTCCTCAGATGAGATCAAAAAGGCGCGCAGAGACCGCTTCCTTGCCATTGGCCGCACGCTGAAATAAGCGCCAGGCAAACACAGATATCCTGGCCAAAGACAAGGACCGGACAAAGATCAGGCGATGCAATAGCATCGCCTTTTTTGTGCCCTTTCGCTAAGATGGCGCGATGCCAACAGGCGAAATTTGCCTCTCTGCCCTATTCTTGCCCCACCTGATTGTCATGTGATGGGCGACAAGAAAGACGATAAGACATGACGAGAAGCAAGGCACAAGTGGGAATCAAGTGCTTGAAGGACAAGCAGGAAAAGCCTGTGGCAGTAACAGACTGTCAATCAGTTTGAGTTACCTTTCTTTAACGATGAATTGGTCGCAAGAACAAGCAAGATAACAACGTGACAGGCGAGAACATGCTCAAGACGCGCAAATGGCACATTCTGGCAACATCTATTTTGGCGCTGACTCTGGCTGCCTGCAATGCCGAGCAGTGGGGCAACAACAAGCATTTGCAACCGCTTAACAGCAAGATCAAGTCACAAATCCGTAAAATCGGCTCAACCGAAAATGCACCCCTCTATATCCGCATTTTCAAGGAAGAAGCCGTTCTGGAAGCCTGGAAACAGACCAAAGACGGCACCTATGCCTTGCTGAAGACCTATCCGATTTGCGCCTATTCAGGAAAAATCGGCCCCAAAAAGAAAGAAGGTGATCGTCAGGCCCCCGAAGGATTTTATGCCATCACGCCGGGTCAGATGAATCCCAATTCCAGCTATTATCTTTCTTTCAATTTGGGCTATCCCAACAAGTTTGACCGCTCTTATGGCCGCACCGGTGCCCATTTGATGGTCCATGGGTCATGCTCGTCCCGCGGCTGCTATGCCATGGAAGACGAGCCAGTGGCAGAAATTTATGCGCTGGGACGCGAAGCCTTTGAAGGGGGCCAGAGATCGTTCAAGGTGCACGCCTTTCCGTTTCGCATGACCCCGGAAAATATGGCACGCAACCGCAACAACGAGCATTTCCCTTTCTGGGTCAATCTTAAAAATGGATACGATCATTTCCAGATCACCAAAAAGCCACCTCGGGTCGAAGTCTGCAATCGCACCTATATCTTCAATCCAGAAGGCGCAAACAGCTTTGATGCGACAGGAAGCTGCCCCGACTACACCATAAAGCCCGATCTTTTGGCCTCTTTGCAGCAAATGCGGGCAAGCGAGGAAATTGCTTTCCAAAAAGCCATCAAGGATCTGGAAAACAAAGCTGCAAAAAAGGAAGCAAGCGAAGCCGAAGCCATGGCCGAAGCCCAGCTTGATATTCTTGAGCGCAAGAAGCGGATTGCTGAAGGCAAAAATCCCGATGGCTTTATTGCCGGTCTTATTCAGGGCAATCCCGGCAAACCAGCAGCAACCCAAGCACCGGCAGGTGCCGGACAAATCATCCCAAGGGCCAGCAATGCAAATGCACAGGTTCAAAATCAGACCGAGCAAAGCGGCGGCGGCTTTTTCTCAAACCTGACATCCAAGCTGTCCAACCCCTTTAAGAAGACACCCCCGGCCCCGATTGGGACGCCAAGCCCAACGGCAAGCGATCTTGCCGTCACGCCAAAACCAAAGGGCTAATTGATCAGCATTATGAATAAAAAAGAGGGCCGGACATATCTTTGTCCGGCCCTCTTTTTTTATCTTCACGCTGGGCGCTAAAATAGCTCCCCACAGCTTAGAGTCAGAACCCTAGACAAATTTGCGGAACAATCGGGTCTGGTCAAACAGCTCTTCCAAAAGCTGCATACGATCCTTGGTGTCATCCCAGTTTTGATCTTGCACGGCTGCAATCACCGCCTCGACCACAAACATCAGCACCACAGAGCTATCCCATGCCGATGGCACTTCAATACGGCAATTAAAGCAGAAGCTTGCAACATCCGAGACCGGTGAGCTCCACTGATCAGTAAAGAGAATAACCTGCACGCCCCTATTTTGTGCCATATGTGCCAGCTTGAGAATATCCCGCTCGTAACGGCGAATATCAAAGATGACGAGCACATCCCCCTCTTTCATATTCAGCACATAATGGGGCCAGGTGTTGGAATTGGAGGTAATCAGGGTCACATCATCACGGATCACCTGCATATGGGTAAACATATAATCCGCCAAAGCCCGCGAAATACGACCGCCTACGATGTGCACAGCTCGCTCCCGATCCGCCAGCAACGTCGCAACCTTGTCAAACTCGGCCACATCAATCTGGGCAAGGGTCTGGCGCATATTCTGCATCACCGATCCGGCAAACCGGTTGAGAATATGCGTATCGGGTGCGGTTTCGCTCCAGCGATCATGCTTGGCTATGGGGTCAGAAATCTTGGCTTCTAGTTCCTGATGGAGCCGGGCCTGAAATTCCGGATAGCCCTTAAATCCCAGCTTCTGCACCATACGTGCAACGGTCGGGGTCGACACTTTGGCATTTTCCGCAAGCGTCGTGATGCTGCCAAGCCCCGAGACAGGATAATTTTCAAAAAGGCTATTGGCCAATTGCCGTTCCGCACGGGTTAAGTCATCGAAATTGCTACGCAATAACTCAGAAATTGTTTGTGTTTGATCACCCAAGATCACCTCGTTTTCCGCTTTCAAGCTTATCCATTGACGTACAATTTATAACAAACAAATCCATTCTGAAAGGATTTTATCAGAAACACTATTGACAGGTCGATTAAATCTGAACAATTCTTTACAAAAAAATTTGAGGGGCAGAAAGGGACATTCGTGCCAGATCCGACATCATATCCTGACATCGGTAGCATCCTTGGGGCTGAAGAAGCCTCACCAGTAACAGTGCACAACCCGCAGGCAGCGGGGCCGGTGCTGCTGGTATGCGAGCATGCATCCAATGCCATCCCCGCCGGGCTGCATAATCTGGGGCTTGATGAGGAAACCCGCAAAAGCCATGTGGCATGGGATCCAGGTGCCTTGGCAGTCTCCCTTGAGCTGGGACAATTGCTGGATGCCACCCTTGTCCACCAGAATTATTCCCGCCTTGTCTATGATTGCAACCGCCCTCCATCCGCCGCCGATGCCATGCCTGCCCGCAGCGAGATTTTTGATATTCCGGGCAACCACTCTTTGACACAGGCGCAAAAGAACGCACGCACGGCAGCCATCTATCACCCGTTTGAAGAAGCTCTTCAAAAGACAGTCGCAGAGCGCCTGTCAGAGGGTCGCCCTCCCATCCTTGTCACCATTCACTCTTTTACCCCTGTCTATCACGGCAAAAAGCGCGCGGTGGAACTGGGCATTCTCTATGACACAGACGACAGGCTAGGGCAGGCAATCCTTGATCAAGCCAAAAGCGAGAAGGACATGGTAATCGAAGCCAACGAGCCCTATAGCCCGACAGATGGCGTCACCCATACCTTGCAGCTCCATGCACTGCCCCATGGCCTGCTTAATGTCATGATCGAAATTCGCAATGACCTGATCGCCACCGATCAGGATCAAAAAACCATGGCAACTATTCTCTTTCGGCTGATCAGCTCGGCCCTTGCCCAGATATCCGCGCAAGACGGATCCCATTCCTTGGGGGCACAAGACAAATGACACCGATGCAATCACCAATCACCAGCCAAGCCCGGGGAGCAGATCGTGCCTAATGCGATAACATCCTTTGTCAGAGCCGTGAATGTGATGAACCGCTATGTCGGCACCATCGCCATGTATCTGATTTTTGTTATGATGGGGATCCTGCTCTATTCCTCCATCTCAAAGACATTTTTCACCCCCTCGATCTGGACGCTGGAAATGGCCCAGTTCGTGATGGTGGCCTATTATCTTTTGGGTGGCGGCTATTCCATGCAGCTTGATGCCCATGTGCGCATGGATCTGTTCTATGGCAGCTGGTCCCCCAAAACACGCACCATGATCGACGCCATCACCGTGCTTTTGCTGATTTTCTATCTCGTCATGCTGCTCTATGGGGGAATTTCCTCAACCCAATATGCCCTCAAATATGGCGAGGAAAGCTATTCGGCCTGGGCCCCGAAAATGGCCCCCATTAAAATTATCATGTGCATCGGTATCTTCCTGATGCTTCTGCAAGCCATTGCCGCTTTCTTTTGTGATCTGGCCCGAACCAGAGGCGTGGATTTGCTGACTGGGGAGGATATCGGATGAGCTATGAAATGATTGCCCTTTTGATGTTCAGCACCATGATGGTCATGCTGCTGACAGGCCAGCGTGTCTTCGGAGCCATTGGATTTGTGGCCGTTGCCGCCGCCCTCCTTTTGTGGGGTGATGGCGGGTCCGAGATGGCCTTCTCCGCTTCCATGAAGCTGATGAAATGGTATCCGCTGCTCACCTTGCCGCTCTTTATCTTCATGGGCTATATGCTGTCCGAGTCCGGCATCGCAGAAGATCTTTACAAGATGTTCCATGTCTGGATGGGACCAATGCCGGGCGGCCTTGCCGTTGGCACCATCGGCCTGATGGTCATAATCTCCGCCATGAATGGCCTTTCCGTTGCTGGCATGGCAATCGGGGCCACCATCGCTTTACCGGAATTGCTGCGCCGCGGCTATGACAAAATCATGGTCACAGGGGTCATTCAGGCAGGCTCCTCACTTGGCATTCTGGTGCCGCCGTCCGTTGTTCTGGTTCTCTATGGCATGATTGCCCGCCAGCCGGTCGGCAAATTGTGGCTTGGCGGCGTCTTTCCCGGCCTGATCCTTGCAGCCATGTTCATTGCCTATATCGTCATTCGCTGCAAAATGCAGCCTGAACTGGGTCCGGCCCTGCCAAAGGAAGACCGCGACATTCCCATGAGCGAAAAGCTCAAGCTGTTGCGCGCAGGCATTATCCCGCTCATCATCTTCTTTTTGATGACCGGCCTGTTTTTGATGGGCATCACGTCCCTTGTCGAAAGCTCGGCCGTGGGCGCGGCCTCCGCTATGGGTGCGGCCGCCATCAAGGGCCTTTTGAACAAGCAGTTGATTGAAGCCACGGTACGCAAGACCCTTGGCATTTCTTGCATGTTCATGTGGATCATCCTCGCCGCCCTCTGCTTTGGCGCCGTCTTTGACGGATTGGGAGCGGTACGCGCCATCAAAACCCTGTTTGTTGAAGATCTGGGTTTGGGGCCGTGGGAAATTCTCATTCTCATGCAGGTCACTTACATTCTGATGGGCATGTTCCTTGACGATACCGCCATGCTGGTGATTGTCGCCCCGCTCTTCATCCCGCTTGTTGGCGCTCTTGGATTTGATCTCATCTGGTATGGCGTTCTCTACACCATTACCTGCCAGATCGCCTATATGACCCCCCCCTTTGGCTACAACCTGTTTTTGATGCGCGCCATGGCACCTCCGCAAATCTCGCTGATGGATATCTATCGCTCGGTCATTCCGTTCGTTGCCATCATGGTGCTGGGGCTGGCTCTTGTGACCATCTTCCCCGAGCTAGCCACGTGGCTGCCAGAAAAAGTTTATGCCCGCTAGAGGCATCCTGACCCTGCCGGTTCACCTCCGGCAGGGTCCAATATCTCATAACAAGGGGCACAAGCCCCACATCACCGAGGAAATAAAAACAATCCTACCTGGCCCAAGGCCAGCTTTTCAGAGGAGAAAGACATGACCAACAGACGCGAGTTTCTTAAAAAAGCCGGTATGGTCACGGCTGCAGCTGGTGCTTCATCACTGGCTGCTCCCGCCGTTCATGCCGCGGGCAAACCCATCAAATGGCGCCTTCAGACCTATGCCGGAGCAGCCCTTGCCGAGCATGTGATCAAGCCATCCATCGATGCCTTTAACAAAGCTGCAAATGGCGAGATGGAAATCGAGCTTTACTTTGCCGACCAATTGGTCCCAACCGGCGAATTATTCCGCGCCATGCAGCGCGGCACCATTGATGCTGTTCAATCTGATGATGATTCCATTGCAGCACCGGTCGATGTCTCGGTCTTTGGCGGCTATTTCCCGTTTGCTTCCCGCTACAGCCTTGATGTCCCTGCCCTCTTCAATCATTGGGGCCTGAAAGAAATCTGGCAGGAAGCCTATGATGAAGTCGAAGGTGTAACCTGGCTGTCTGCTGGCGCCTGGGATCCTTGCCATTTTGCAACAAAAGATCCGATCAACAGCCTTGCAGACCTTAAGGGAAAGCGCGTCTTTACCTTCCCCACCGCGGGTAAATTCCTCTCCCGCTTTGGTGTTGTCCCCGTCACCCTGCCATGGGAAGACATTGAAGTTGCCATGCAAACCGGCGAACTTGACGGCATTGCATGGTCCGGTATTACCGAGGATTACACCGTCGGCTGGGCTGATGTAACCAACTACTTCCTCACCAATAATATCTCCGGGGCATGGGCTGGCTCTTACTTTGCCAATTCCGAGCGCTGGAACGAGCTGCCGGAGCATCTGAAAACCCTGTTCAATCTGTGCATGGACAGCTCCCACTATTATCGCCAGCATTGGTACTGGGCCGGTGAAGCAAAACTGCGCACCCAAGGCACCAAAATGAAGCTCACATCCATTCCCGATGAAGAATGGGCAACTGTGGAGGCCGAAGCGCAGAAATTCTGGGATGAGATCGCAGCAAAGTCCGATCGAAATGCCCGCGTGGTCAAGATTCTCAAAGACTATAACGCATCCATGGAAAAAGCTGGTCGCCCTTATCGCTATAGCTGATAGGCTCAAGCCCATATCCTACAAAACCACCCTCGGCAATCATCTCCTTTGCCGGGGGTAACAATACAAATATGACGATCACACTATGCATCCATGACCTGACGGAGAATCCATTCATGCCCGGCACCCTGTCATTTGATCAGCTCAAAGCCCTCACCGAAAGTGGCGAGATTGATACCGTACTGGCCTGTCAGGTTGACATGCAAGGCCGCCTGATGGGCAAGCGCTTCCATGCCAGCTATTTCTGCAAAAGCGCCTATATCGAGACCCATAGCTGCAACTATCTGCTGGCCACCGACATGGAAATGGAAACGGTTGAGGGTTACAAATCAACAAGTTGGGAATCTGGCTATGGCGACTATGTCATGAAGCCCGATCTTGACACCATCCGCCTTGTGCCTTGGCTTGAGAAAACCGCCTTCATCATGTGTGATGTGCTGGATCATGCCACCCACAAGCCGGTTCCCCATTCGCCGCGCGCTGTGCTGCAAAAACAGATCGCCCGACTTGAAGCCATGGGCATGACCGCCTTTATGGCGACCGAGCTTGAATTCTTCCTCTTTGAGCAGAGCTTTGAAGAAGCCCATGAGAGCAGCTATCACGGCCTTAAAACCTGGGGCAAATATAACGAGGATTACCATATCTTCCAGACCACCAAGGAAGAGAGCGTCATGCGCGCCATCCGCAACGGGCTGCATGATGCAGGCATCGAGGTGGAATGCTCAAAAGGCGAAGCCAGCGCAGGACAGGAAGAAATCAATGTCAAATATTCTGATGCGCTGACCACCGGCGACAGCCATGCGTTTGTAAAAAATGCCTGCAAGGAAATTGCTTGGGCGCAAGGCCGCGCCCTTACCTTCCTTGCCAAATGGGACAGCAAAGCCGCAGGGTCCTCCTCCCATGTGCATCAATCCCTGTGGTCAGCCGATGGCAAAACCCCGCTCTTCTATGACGAGAGCCGCCGGTATGGCATGTCCGAGCTGATGGAAAATTATGTGGCAGGCCTGCTGCATAACGCCTCTGACATCACCTATTTCCTTGCTCCTTACATCAATTCTTACAAGCGTTTTGCCGAGGGCACCTTTGCACCGACCAAAGCCATTTGGTCCAAGGATAATCGCACCGCAGGATATCGCATTTGCGGCGATCACACCAAAGCGGTGCGCGTTGAATGCCGCGTCGGCGGCTCGGATCTTAACCCCTATCTTGCCATGGCCGCCCTACTGGCTGCTGGCATTGATGGCATAGAAAACAAACTCAAGCTTGAGCCTGAATTCTCCGGCGATGCCTATGCAGCACAGGATGCCCGCTCCATTCCGTCCACCTTGCGCGCAGCAACCAGCGTGCTGGATGGATCAGCCATGCTGCGCGCTGCCATGGGCGATGATGTCATCGACCATTATGTGCGCTGCGCCTCTTGGGAGCAGGAAATTTTTGACAAACAGGTCACCGATTGGGAAGTCGCACGCGGCTTTGAACGGGCCTGATAAACCAGGCAAAAGCCTGAACTGAAAACCCGCAAATGATGAGCCAAATCATGAGCAAAATTCTACAATGCATCTCCCCGATTGACGGGAGCATCTTTGCAGAGCGGCAAGTCCTTAATATCGATGCCGCAAATGCCGCTGTCGGCACCTTGACCAAGGCCCAGAAGGCTTGGGCTGCCCGTCCACTGAAGGAACGGATCGATCTGGTCATGGCCGGTGTCGCCAAAGTCGGCGAGTTAAATGATGAAATCGTCCCCGAACTTGCCAAAATGATGGGCCGTCCGGTCCGTTATGGCGGCGAATTTGGCGGCTTTAACGAGCGCGCCTCCCACATGGCCGCAATCGCAGAAGAAAGCCTCAAGCCGATCATTGTGGAAGAGAGCGACAAATTCGAACGCCGCATCTTAAAAGAGCCCCACGGCGTGGTGCTGGTCATTGCTCCATGGAATTATCCCTTCATGACCGCCATCAACACCGTGGCCCCGGCCCTTATTGCCGGCAACAGTGTGATGCTCAAACATTCCACCCAGACCATTTTGGTAGGGGAACGGATGGCAGATGCCTTCCATGCAGCAGGCGTGCCACAAGATGTCTTCCAAAATGTGTTTCTTGATCATGACACCACATCCAGCCTGATTGCGGCCAAAAGCTTTGGCTTTGTTAATTTCACCGGCTCTGTGGGTGGCGGCAAGGCGATTGAAACCGCAGCTGCAGGCACCTTTACCGGTGTCGGGCTGGAACTGGGGGGAAAAGATCCCGGCTATGTCATGGACGACGCAGATGTGGATGCCGCCGTTGATACCCTCATTGACGGGGCCATGTTCAATTCCGGCCAGTGTTGCTGCGGCATCGAGCGTATTTATGTTCATGAAAGCAAGTTTGACGAATTTGTCGAAAAGGCCGTCAAAATCGTCTCCGGCTATAAGCTCGGAAACCCGCTTGATGAAGAGACCACCATGGGCCCCATGGCGCATAAACGCTTTGCCGATGAAGTCCGCAGCCAAACCAGCGAAGCCATTGAAGCTGGCGCAAAAGCCCTCATTGATCCAGCTCTCTTCCCTCAAGATGATGGCGGGGCCTATCTCATGCCGCAAATCCTTGTCGATGTGACTCATGATATGCGGGTGATGCACGACGAAAGCTTTGGCCCTGTTGTTGGCATCATGAAAGTGAAAAGTGACGATGAAGCCATCACCTTGATGAATGACAGCGAATTTGGCCTGACCGCTTCCCTGTGGACGCAAGATCCGGAACGCGCGGCCAATATCGGCGCGCAAATCGAGACCGGCACCATTTTCATGAACCGGGCAGACTATCTTGACCCCGGTCTGTGCTGGACCGGCTGCAAAAATACCGGACGCGGCGGCGCTCTTTCCGTCATCGGTTATCAGAACCTGACCCGTCCAAAATCCTATCACCTAAAGACGGCATAACTCCATGACGCTTGTTGCTAACTGGGGCTACCCCACTCCGATCCGCTTTGGCGCTGGCCGTATCAAGGAAATTGGCGAAGCCTGCCAAGCTGCTGGCATGAAAAAGCCACTGCTTGTCACCGACAGGGGCCTTGCCAATCTGCCCATTACCCTTTCCACCCTTGATCTGATGGAAGAGGCAGGTCTGGGGCGTGGCATCTTTGCCGATGTCGACCCCAACCCAACCGAGAAAAATCTTGAAGCGGGCGTCAAGGTCTTCCGCGAAGGCAATCATGATGGCGTCATCGCCTTTGGTGGCGGCTCCGGCCTTGATCTTGCCAAGCTCATCGCTTTTCAGGCCGATCAAACCCGCCCGATCTGGGATTTTGAAGATATCGGCGACTGGTGGACCCGCGCTGACGCGGACGCCATCTATCCAAATATCGCTATCCCGACCACTGCGGGCACAGGCTCGGAGGTGGGCCGCGCAGGCGTTCTGACCAATTCTGAAAGCCATGTGAAGAAAATCATCTTCCATCCAAAGATGCTGCCAAGCATCGTGATCTGTGATCCTGAGCTGACCACTGGCATGCCGCAAATGATCACCGTCGGCACTGGCATGGATGCTTTCATCCATTCGCTGGAGGCCTACAGCTCCCCCCATTACCATCCCATGAGCCAGGGCATCGCCCTTGAAGGGATGCGCCTTGCCTGGGAGAACCTGCCAAAAGTCGCCAAAGACCCCAACGACATCGAAGCCCGCGGCCATATGATGGCCTCCGCCGCCATGGGTGCAACAGCCTTTCAAAAAGGCTTGGGCGCTATGCATGCCCTGTCTCACCCGATTGGCGCAGTTTTCAACACCCATCACGGCATGACCAATGCCATTGTCATGCCCGCCGTGCTCAAATTCAACCGCCCCGCCATTGAAGAGCGGATCGATGCCCTTGCCCGCTATCTTGATATTGAAGGCGGCTTTGATGGCTTCTTTGCAGCTTTGATGAAATTGAGCGAAGAGCTGGGTGTGCCCAAAAAACTTTCAGAAATCGGCGTGACTGCAGACCGCATCCCCGATCTTGCTGCCATGGCGATTGAGGATCCTAGCTGTGGCGGCAATCCGCTGCCGCTCACGCTTGAAGCGGCGACAAAGCTTCTTGAAGAGAGCATCTAGTGCCCATTTGCGATCAGCCCCATAAATCGCAAGAAAGAAAAAAGGCACACAAAGAAAGGCCTCGTCATGGAGCATTATCATCTCAATGACGAAGCCTTGATCCCCACATTTGGGATGCTCCTTAAGAGAAAGGCGACAAATCCCTGATTTGTCGCCTTTCTTTATTCACAATCAAAGTCTTATTAGGAGGGACGATAGCCCATCCGCAAGCCGCCCCAATGGCGGCCGCGCACGTAAATAGGCGCAGACAAATCTTTCATCAAAACGAAATTGCCTCCCCCCATGTCTCTTCGGTAAGTTTGCAGCAAGAAGGCTTCGGTATTGCGGCCCGCAGCCAGCCCAACCCGATCATCAAAGATGCGGCGGTTACGGCAATTGGCTGCATTCCAGACAGGATCAGAGCCCTGAGGTTTGGAGAAAACCTTGTTATGGGTCGGCAAATATCCATTTTTGTCAACAGCCGCCACAAAGGCAATAGCCTCATGCTTGGCAACAATCGGCTCCTGAAAGGCAGGCATCACCCGATCCGTCATCTCGGTAAACGACGTCATGACCTGTTCAGGATCTGTATTGGCAATGGGCGTATAAGTGCTATCAAACAGATCCCGCTCAGAAATCCGGCCTGCCATCAACTCATCTTCGAACGCTTCCGAAACCTTGAGCGCCAGATCCTGAATGGTTTCGATATAGAAGGTATTTTCTGTCTCCAACCCACCCAACGACGAGGAGGCAACCAAACGGTCGGTGGTCTTGGCAGCTTTGATCATCCTCACAGAGGCAGAAGCAAGGCCCTTTTGGTTATTTTCAAAAGCAGCATGAACAGAATTGACCTCTCCAACCAGCTCTCGCAAGGATTGATTATTGGCGGATACGCCATTCTCGATTTCCTGAGACGAAGTGCGAATAGTCTGAAAAGCCGTATCCAAGCCCTGAATCACACCAAGCATGGAAGAGGTACTCTCCTCAACTTCGGTCATTGAACTGGTTGCTTCACCACTCAGCGAGATGAGCAAGTCCGCTTCCTTATCAAGCTCCGATAAGGTAGAGCCAATACTCTCTGTTGCCTTGCTTGTCTGAGCTGCGAGCGCCTTTACCTCACTGGCCACAACCGCAAAACCCTTACCCGCTTCACCGGCACGGGCAGCTTCGATTGTAGCATTAAGCGCCAGCAAGTTTGTCTGGCGAGCAATGGCATCAATAGCCCCGGCCACATCGCGCACACTGCTAAATGCTTCCTGCAAACCCTGTAGCTGAGTACTGATACCCGAGACCGCATGCATCAATTCCCCGACCTTGGTATGGGTAATATCGATCATCTCACGACTACGCGATACATCTTGCGAGGTGGTTTCTGCCACTTCAAAAGAAGCCTCGGCAGCAGCATGGATGCGGTCATTGGAATCCTGAACTTCAGCAGCAGAAATTTTCAGATCGGAAAAAGACTTGAAACAGGCATCTGTTTCAGTATTCAGCACTTCAATTTCGCCTGCAACATCGGCCAATTCTTGCCCGAGACCATTTAGATCATTCACAACAGTTCTAAACACAGCTTCGTTGATGGGCGAAACCACTGGCGGTTGACTATTCATCGCAGGTTGAGGGCAATCATCCCTCAATTGATCCACTTCGCATGACCCGGAATCAACCGACAGAGAGCTGTGTTTGAATTTCAGCATTACATTTTCCCAACTGCAAATCTCAAGAGCACATCTAAGAGCATTGTTATAGTGAGATTACAGTGCCGGTTTATTCTTAACAAAAGACCAAAATCTAGTGATTATTGAATAAGTCAAACCATTCCAGTCAAATTATTAATGACAAACTTGCATTCATCTGCACAATCTTATGACTATTAATGAATAGAAGCACATATTATTGACCAAATAGTCAAAGATATTTTATTTCATCTTTCTGCAAATAAAATCTGGCAGCTAACGATCAAGCTGGCTCCCCTATCGAAAAATCTTGACATAATCACCAAGTCCGCATACACGATATGTTATAACATAACATATCTGGAATTCTTCTTATGATGACGCTTAAAGCCTCCTCAACTGGCCTTAAAAAATTGGCCAGCAAGATTGCTCTTCCCGCGCTGCTATTGTCAGCTATTGCCGGCACAAGCGCAGCCTCCGCGGCTCCAAAAGTTGTTACCACCATTGCTCCTGTTCACTCCATTACTCAGGCTATTCTTGGTGATGTGAGCAAAGCAGAAATGCTGGTGCCACAAAATGCGTCTCCCCACAGCACAGATTTTCGCCCTTCTCAGGCAAAAGCCCTGCAACAAGCTGATTTGGTTGTCTGGGTTGGTCCCGGCATCGAGACATTCCTCATCGACCCTTTGAAAACTCTGGCTAGCAAGGCCCATGTGCTGGAGTTGATGGATGCTAAAGGCATCAAGCGCCTAACAGTTCGCACCGGCGGCGACTGGGAGAAGCATAAGCATGATGATCATGATGATCACAAAGATCATGATCATGACAAAGAGGCTAAGCACGACGACCATGATGATCACAAAGATCATGATCACGACAAAGAAGCTAAGCACGACGACCATGATGATCACAAAGATCATGATCATGACAAAGAGGCTAAGCACGATGATCATGACGATCACAAAGATCATGATCATGACAAAGCTGGCACCGACAACCACATTTGGTTGGATCCACAAAATGGAATTGCCATGGCAGAAGCCATTGCAGCGGAATTGTCCGAGATCGATCCAGACAATGCCAAGATCTATGAGCAAAACAAAAATGCTTTGGTCGAAAAACTTGCAGCATTGATCAAAGACGGCAAGAAAGACCTCGCTCCATTGTCAAAGCGCCCATTTCTGGTCTTCCATGACGCCTATCAGTATCTGGAAGCACGCTTTGATCTGAGTGCAACCGGCTCCATCATGCTGCAACCGGGCGTCGCCCCAGGGGCAGCGCGCGTTAAGGAAGTGCGCAAAAAACTGACCGATCTGAAGGCTGTTTGCTTGTTCACAGAACCACAATTCTCCGACAAGATCGTCCCGGTTCTGCTGGAAAATACACCCGCAAAACTCGGCTCACTCGACCCGATCGGCGCGACGCAAAAAGCCGGGGCTGATCTCTATCTCAATCTGATCCGCTCCAATATCAAAGCTTTGAAGGAGTGCTTGTCAGCATCCTAAGCACCGATGCAAAATCACGGAAAAGAAATAAGGGGCGGTTTATCCGCCCCTTTTTACGATCTGAACTCTAATCTTTGATAGATTATTCCGATCCATGCAAAAATGCAGGGCCATGCCCCAGAATATTTGGATCAATCTCACCAATAGCCACTTCATCCTTGCCCTCATAATCGAGATTAAGCAGCAGATGACGCATCATATTGAGCCGTGCTCGGCGTTTGTCATTGGCTCGCAAAATAATCCATGGGCTATGGGATGTATGGGTATGCTTGAGCATCAAATCCCGCGCCTTGGAGTAATCATCCCACTTATCAAGCGCTTTCAGATCAATCGGCGACAATTTCCAATGTTTAAGCAGGCTATGGCGCCGATCATGAAACCGGCGAAGCTGCATTTCCTGCCCAATATTGAGCCAGAATTTAAACAAACGGGTTCCGCTATCAAGGATCATTGTCTCAAACCGCGGCGCATCGTGCAAAAATACATCTCTTTGCTCTGGCGTGCAAAAGCCCATAACTGGCTCAACCCCTGCACGATTATACCAAGAGCGATCAAACAGAACGATTTCTCCTTGCGTTGGCAATTGCTGGGCATAGCGCTGAAAATACCACTGCCCCCGCTCCACATCGCTGGGTTTGGACAAGGCCACCACCCGCACATGCCGCGGATTGGTATATTGCGTCAGCGCCTTGATAGAGCCGCCTTTGCCTGCCGCATCGCGCCCTTCAAAGACAATCACAATCCGCTCATCATTAGCACGCGCCCATTCCTGCACCTTGACCATCTCGATTTGCAGCAGCTCAAGTGCCTCTTCATAAGAGGAACGCTTCAGCTTTTTGGCATAGGGATAGCCGCCACTAGCCATCTTCCTTTCTTCCAGCTCTTTAGGGAAAACCGGATTATCAAGATCAAACATTTCAGGCGCAGACATCACACTCTCCAGCAAATCATCAATCGCAACAAAGGCAGCTTAAAACCCGCGCCCCATAAATGCAAAGTGGGAACAGCATCATACGGGCAATTGAATTGCAGCCCTCCTACCCCTAATGTAGCCATATTGATTTGCTTTTTGCCGATCAAAAGGCTGCCTCCCGATTGAATGGAGGAGATTGTTAGGCCCAAATCGTGATTTAACACTCACCGCTGACGGTCTAACCCTATTATGACTGCGGGTTATCGCAAACAATCTTGATTGGAAAATTCCAAATCCTTATGGCCAAGGCCACAAACAGGCAGACATGACAGACAACACTCTTGCGGCACATCGCTTATTTTTCCGCCTCACCCAATTTTCATCGCTGGTTTTTGCAATTTGCTTGATGCTGCTTACAAGCATGTGGCCCGCCAATGCCCAGACCGCCAATGCACCGCAAGATCTGGGCAAACGGATCGGCGAGCTGACAAGCCAGCTTGATCAAGCAGAAAAGACCCTAGGGTTTGAAGGTCTCACGGCAGAAGGCTTTAGCAATTTATCGAAAGAATTGTCAGCCATACGCGAAGAAGCAACCAAGCATGAAAGCAGCCTGACGCCTCTTGCCAACGAAACCAAGGCGCAGATTGACGCCTTGACCTTACCGCCAAACGAAGAGAAAGCTCCCCCCAAAGAGGGCGAAGCTCCTGCGGAAACAGCACCAACTGCCACCGAAGAAAGCGAAGCTCTTAAAGCCAAACGAGAGAAACTCACCCGTCAATATACCGCCCAGCAAAGCCAGCTTACCCTCATCAAAGCCATTTTGGTCCGTACTCAGCAATTACAAAACCGTATCACGCTGGCACTGGAAGACCGCTTCACCCGTCAGCTTTTTGAGCGCTCGGGCACCATTCTCAATCCACTTCTTTGGGCGCGAGGCCTGTCCGGTCTTGGCACCCTGTGGGACAGCACCCTCTTTTTGGCCAATGACTGGTTTTCCTTCCTCTCCCACAAGGCAACCGACAAGATCTGGCAGGTCTTTGGCATGGCCTTGCTGGTAGCAATCCTCATCATCGGCCCGTTGCGCTATTTGCTTTATTCGGGCATGTCACGCCTTGCCAGCCTGAGCCACCCCACCGCATTGCAAAAAAGCAGCCATGCCCTATGGTCCATCATCGTCTATACCACGGTGCCATTTGCCAGCATGGTCGGCATCATTCTCGTGTTGCGAAATGCCAATCTCATCCCCTTGCGGGTTGAGCAAATTGCTGAATTGCTGGTAACCGTCGTCTTCCTGACAGCCCTTAGCTATGGCATTTTGCGCGCGCTTCTCGCCCCGCAAAAGCCGAATTACCGCCTTTTAAACCTTGAAACACCCAAAGCCACAAAATTGTTTGGCATCGGGCTTTTGCTCATCGCCACCTATACCTTGCAGGCTTCCTATCAACCGTTCAGCGAAGTTTTGATCGGACCCCTTGAGACAACCATTCTGGTGCGCGGCTTCACCTCCATCATCGCAGCCCTTCTCATCTGGGCCGGATTGCGTCTAGCCATTTCAGGGCCCGATAAAACAGCCGAGGAAGCTTCCTCTTCACCACAAGGTGCCGCGCGACTTCAGTCAGACAGCTTCATGCTGCCAGGCTTTATCTTGCTGTTACGGCCAATCATCTGGCTTAGTTGCATCATCATCATTGCAGCCCCCATTCTTGGCTATGTCTCGCTCGGCTCATTCCTTGCCGAACAATTGGCCCGTATTTTTGTAACCCTTGCCCTGCTTGGTATCCTGACCGGCTTTATCGACAATTTCCTGTTGGAAAATCTCGATCATCAAACAAACCGGGTCCAACAAATGGCCCGCTCCATGGGGCTAAAGGCCAGCACCTTGAGCCAAATGGGAGTGCTCTTGAACGGGGCTTTGCGCATCTTGCTCTATTGCCTTGCAGCCCTTTTGATCTTCGCTCCTTGGGGTTGGCAATCGGCTGATCTGGTATCGGCCATTCGCACCGGCACCCTTAATTTACAATTTGGCGATTTGAAAATCTCGCCCATCGGCATTATGGGCGCCATTTTTGTCTTCGTCGCTGCTTTGGTTCTGGTCAAGGGCATCCAGCGCTGGATGGAGAAACGCCTACTGCCCAGCACCAATCTTGACCCCGGCCTTAAAAACTCCCTTCACACCAGCGTTGGCTATGTCGGCTTCATCATTGCTGTCATGCTGGCCTTTTCCTATCTCGGAATCGACCTCTCCAATCTTGCTCTTGTGGCTGGTGCCCTATCGGTGGGTATCGGTTTTGGCCTTCAAAGCATCGTCAACAATTTCGTCTCCGGTCTCATTCTCCTTGTCGAACGCCCCATCAAAACCGGTGATTGGGTCGTGGTGGGCAGCGATCAGGGTTACGTGAAAAAGATCTCGGTACGGGCAACAAAGATCGAGACCTTTGACAAGGCAACGGTCATCGTTCCCAATTCCGATCTCATCTCCAACAGGGTGATGAACTGGATGCATAACGGCTCCATGGGGCGGATCATCATCCCCCTTGGTGTCTCTTATGATGCCGACCCAGAGCAAGTGAAAGAAATCCTTCTGCGCATTGCCGAAGAGTCCGAGCATATTGCAAGCTATCCGGCCCCATCGGTCTATTTTATGGACTTTGGCGCATCCTCGCTTGATTTCCAGCTGCGCTGTTACATCCAAAATATCGACAATTCCCTCTCGGCCAAAAGCGCCCTGCGCTTTGCCATCTTCAAAGCCATGAAAGAGGCAAAGATCGAAATTCCTTTCCCTCAGCAGGATATTCATGTGCGCTCCATCACCTCAAACACCCTTGATGATCGAGAGGTTTTGATAGAGACTCCAAAGCGGAAATCGGCTCATAAAATGAGTCAGGATGAAGTGGACCTGGACGGAGACGGCAGTGATTACTAGAGCAAAATCCCCACACTCCCCAAAGGAAAATGCGATCCAGCGCCGCACCAGCCGTGGGCATTTGCCCCAAGCTTTCAAACTGGCTGGCAGCCTGACGCTTGCCCTTTGCCTTGCTGGCTGCCTTGAGACCACAAAACCGCCCGAGCAGCCGCTTTATCAAAGGCTCAATCAAGGTCAGGTCAGCGTCAATCCGCAAGCTGCCCTTAATCTCATCAATGATTATCGCGCCAACAAGGGCCTTGCCCCTTTAAGCCTTGAGCCGCGCCTGATGGCAGCCGCACAAGAGCAGGCCAACGGCATGGCAGATGCCGGCAAGGTGCGCCACTCACTCAAGCAGACGCAAACCCTGCCCAAACGCCTCAAACGGATCGGATATGACTATCAGACCGCGGTTGAAAATGTCAGTGCAGGCTATTGGACCTTGGCTGAAGCCTTCTCGGGCTGGCGCGATTCAAAAAACCACAACAAGAATATGCTCAATCCCAAGGTCACCCATATGGGCATTGCAACACGCTATAAACCCAATGCCAAATATGGGGTTTTCTGGGCTATGGTTCTAGCCAAACCCTCCGCGCCTCCTATGCCGCTGCCGCGCGAGAAAAGCGATAAAACCAGCCTTTCCATCGGTAGCCTCACCATTCCAGTGCGCTAGAGCTTGGCCGAAGAGAGAAATTTGGCATCTGCACCCGGATGCCAAATGCTGTTCCCTCATGAAGGCATGAGCCAAACCTGCAAAAGTCGATCTCCCTTTTTCCCCCAAAGGCTGCTAGCGTGCGGCCAGTTCAAGTTTCAGGGCATCGTCTCGTAAGTCGGGTAAGGGCAGCATGTTAAATTATAACAGTGATTACAATCACCTGTATGAGACCTTCGAGTGGGGCCTGCCTGAATATTATAATATCGGGGTGGATGTCTGCGACCGCTGGGCCGAAAAAGAACCCGACCGCATAGCCCTTTATCACCGCAAAGAAGATGGCTCGGTCACTCCTATCACCTATGGCCAGATGCGCGATCAATCCAACCAGTTGGCCAATTGCCTTAAAAATGCAAGCATTCAGCAAGGGGACCGGGTGGCCCTGCTGCTGCCGCAAAGCCCGCAAACGGCCATTGCTCACATCGCCCTTTACAAAATGGGGGCGATTGCGGTGCCCATTGCGATCCTGTTTGGCGAAGATGCCCTTCAGTACCGGCTAGAAGATTCAGGGGCTACTGCCTTGCTCACTTCATGGGATCAGGTCGAGCGGATCGATACGCTGCGTCCCTCCCTCCCAAATCTCACCCATATTCTCACCACCGATAAAGCCGCACCAAAAGCCGAGCTTTTTTGGAAGAGAGATGTTGAGAGTGAGAGCTGCGATTTCCCCCCCCTTGCAACAAAACCGCAAGATCCCGCGCTGATGATCTATACCTCGGGCACCACAGGCCGCGCCAAAGGGGCCCTGCATGGTCATCAAGTGCTGCTTGGCCATTTGCCCGGCGTTCAAATGCCGCATAATTTTTTGCCCCAAGAGGGAGATTTGTTCTGGACCCCGTCTGACTGGGCATGGGCCGGGGGGCTGCTGAACTGCCTTTTGCCATGCCTTCATTTCGGCGTTCCGGTCATTGCCTATAAATTTCCCAAATTCGACCCCGAAGCCGCCTTTGCCCTGATGGCCGAGATGAAAGTGCGCAACACCTATATGCCGCCAACGGCCATTCGCCTGCTTCGCTCGGTCAAAGATCCGGGGAAACGGTATAATCTGGTCCTGCGCTCTTTTGGCTCAGGCGGCGAAAGCCTTGGGCGGGAAGTGGTAGACTGGGCCCAAAAAGAACTGGGCATTGCCATCAACGAATCCTATGGCCAGACAGAATGCAATCTCATGCTCGGCTCTTGCGCCGATATCGGTATTTTCAAGCCCGGAGCCATCGGCAAGCAAATTCCCGGCCATCACGTTGCCATTATCGACGCACAAGGCAATGAGCTTCCAGCAAACAGCTTGGGCAAGATCGCCGTAAAATCCCCCAATCCGGTCATGTTCCTTCATTATTGGAACCGGCCCGAGGCAACAAAAGAGAAATATATCAAGGATTGGCTGATCACCGGTGATCAGGGTTATCAGGATGAAGAGGGCTATATCTTTTTTGTCGGGCGGGATGATGATGTCATCACATCGGCAGGCTATCGTATTGGCCCGGGCGAAATTGAAGATTGCCTGATCGGCCATCCCGCCGTCTCACTCTGCGCTGTCGTTGGCAAGGACGATCCCATCCGCACTCAAATCGTAAAAGCCTATATCGTGCTGCATGATGACTATAAGGAAAGCGCAGAACTGACCAAGGATATCCAATCCTATGTCCGCACCCGTCTTGCCGCACATGAATATCCGCGCGAAATCTCCTATCTTAATCATCTTCCCATGACGACCACCGGTAAGATCATCCGCCGAAAGCTCAAAGACCAGCCTTAAAGCCCTGTACGGGCACGATCAGCGGCGCAAAAGCTGTTTGGCAGAGGCGCGAAGTTGATCATAGCTGCGATAATAAAGCGCAGCTTGCCGTGCCTGTCGCGCGCCTTTGAGACCAAGAGGCACCAAAAGGCTGGCCATGGCGCGCCGATGAGGCCAGATATGATCCACCATCGGATGCCCCTGCGTGGCAAGACTATCAATGAAGGTAAGATCAGGATCTTTCAAAGCCTGTTTTGAAAGATCAAGCATGATCTGAACACCAGGGGAAAAGCGCGCAAAGGTCGGATCATAGCCAATTTTCCAGGTAAAAAGCCCTGCCCCCGCCTTTAAAGAAATCAGGCTCGCAACCGGCTGATCTCCAACCTTTATCCAGTCAATCCGGGCAGATCCATCCGCCACCATGTCTGGCAGGAAAGCCTCAACAAAGGCTTTGGTATCTGGATTTGAGACAAGAGCAGTCCCGCGCTGGCCCTTCCAGCCAGCAGCCTCCAGCGCAAAGAAATGCTCAAGGCTTTCTTCAAGCCCGCTTTGGCAGTCACTTCCTTCAGCCGTGCTACAGCTAGAAACCGGCCCGATATCACCCAACCGCCGCAATTGGCGCTGATATTCTTTGCGCTTTTTGGCCCGCAGGTTAAGCCCGCCATGGGGCTGGCCCCGATCAAGAGAAAGGCATGCCCGCTCATGGGTGCGGATGGGAAGAACAGAGCCCCAGCCTTTTTGCGCGCACCAGCGCGAAAGCCAGTGCATGTGCTGTTCCTCCGCCGGAAAAAAAGGCCAAAACAAAAGCTGCGCCTTGGCATCCTCCAAGGCTAGATTTGAAAATTCATCCAGAAATTCGCCAAAATCTTTTTCGCTGAGATCAGCCATCTTCGATTGAGCTGGGGATAAAACACCCCCTAAAGGCGCATAATCATGGGCCCAGACCCGCAGCATGGGCGCTCGCGCCAAAAAAAGTGGGCGACAAACCTCAAAGGAAACAGATAAAGAGCCAGCGCTGAATGTCTTTAAATCCGGTGCCTGCAAATAACGCTGCCCCGCCTCAACAAAGGCCGGATGCAAAAAGGGGCTGGAAAGGGACAGAATATCAGACAAGCAAAGCTCCATAATGCTTCAGTGCGCCGATGGCCCTCCCCATTTGGCGAGCAACTTTTGCACCAGAGGAGAGAAACACACAGGCATTATGCCGCAAGAACCTAGCTTGAATCCTAATAGAAAAAATTTTGAGGATCTTGATAACAGCCTCAATCAAAAAAAGCCGGATCCAAAGGACCCGGCTTTTTTTAAAATTCTAGCGTTTAAAACGCTTAGACTTCTTCACCGCGAGACGCGAGAATTGTGTCTTCCAGCGTACGCAGGCCGGTGCGGGTCGCATTGACCATACACGCCATGTTGCCCGGAGCATGCTGGTTGGCAAGCATCAGCTCGTGCGCCTTTGGAATCTGCTCCCAGGAGAAAACCTCGGACATGCAAGGATCCACCTGACGATTGATCACCATCTGGTTGGCAGCCATAGACTGTTTCAGATGGGCAAAGTGAGAACCCTGAACACGCTTCTGATGCATCCAGACATAGCGGGCATCCATGGTCAGGTTAAAGCCTGATGTACCGGCACAGAACACGATCATGCCACCACGCTTGGTGATAAAGGTCGAGGTCGGGAAGGTTGCTTCACCGGGATGCTCGAACACCATATCGACATTGTTGCCTTTGCCGGTGATGTCCCAGATCGCTTTACCGAATTTGCGAACTTCCTTGAACCATTCTTTATATTCGTCGGAATTCACCGGCGGCAATTGGCCCCAGCAGGTGAAATCCTTACGGTTCAAGACGCCGCGAGCACCAAGGCTCATCACATAATCGCGCTTGGTTTCGTCGGAGATCACACCGATCGCATTGGCGCCAGCCGCTGCAGCAATCTGCACACCAAACACGCCAAGACCGCCAGAAGCGCCCCAGATCAGAACATTCTGGCCGGGCTTGAGGTCATGGGGAGCATGGCCAAACAGCATGCGGTAAGCGGTTGCCAGTGTCAGAACATAGCAGGAGCTTTCTTCCCAAGTCAGATGCTTGGGACGTGGCATCAGCTGCTGGGCCTGAACGCGAGAGAACTGCGCGAAAGATCCATCGGGAGTTTCATAACCCCAAATGCGCTGAGTTGGCGAATACATAGGATCGCCACCATTACACTCCTCATCGTCACCGTCATCCTGGTTACAGTGAATGACAACCTCGTCGCCCACTTTCCAGTTTTTCACCTTACGGCCAACAGCCCAGACGATACCGGACGCATCAGACCCTGCAATATGATAAGGGTTTTTGTGAACATCCAGAGGAGAGATTGGCTCACCCAAGCCAGCCCAAACACCATTATAGTTGACGCCAGCGGCCATGTTGAGAACCAACACTTCGTGGCTATCCAGCTCCCAGGTTGGAACCACTTCCAGCTGGAAGGATTTTTCCGGGGTGCCATGGCGTTCTTTACGAATCGCCCATCCATACATTTCTTTCGGCACATGCCCCAAGGGTGGGATCTCACCGAGTTCATAAAGGTCTTTTTTCTCGCCGGTTGTACCTTGAGCAAGGAGTTCTTCAGCCATTCTGCTCCTCCTGATGGTCTTACTCTGAATTGATCTATGTCATATTGCATTGCAACATAGACTGAATGTCAAGAGACAATTTATAACGCTGTCGCGAAACTATCTTAAATTATTTCATAGAATGATATGCGTCTTATTGCCAATTTGCATTTTGCGCATGCGAAGAAGACTATGCGTCATGCCTCTCAGGCGCTATAAGATGATCTATAGAGGCAAACGCAAAGGCGACCCTGTGGGAAGAGGGTAGATTGCCGCAGGATAAATGGCTTGTTGAAACAAACCGACCTGAAATGCGTGGATAAGATTTTGTGACGGGAGAAGTTGTCATGACCACTACAGGGACTAAGGATCCAAAAACCATCAATGGCGCTGCGCCAAAAGATCGCCCCTGGATTTTCCGCACCTATGCGGGCCATTCAACCGCGCGCGATTCCAATGCCCTGTATCGCATGAACCTGTCGAAAGGACAGACCGGCCTGTCCGTTGCCTTTGATCTACCAACACAAACAGGCTATGACCCCGATCATTCCCTCTCGCGCGGGGAAGTGGGCAAGGTGGGCGTGCCCATTGCCCATATTGGTGACATGCGGGCGCTGTTTGACCAGATCCCTCTGGAGCAAATGAACACCTCCATGACGATCAATGCCACCGCTGCCTGGCTGCTGTCTCTCTATATTGCGGTGGCAGATGAGCAAGGCGCGGACCGCTCCAAGCTGGCGGGCACAACGCAAAATGATCTGATTAAAGAATATCTCTCACGCGGCACCTATGTCTTCCCGCCAGCCCCGTCCCTGCGGCTGACCACCGATATTATCGGCTTTACCTACCGCGAAATGCCTAAATTCAACCCCATGAATGTATGCTCCTACCATCTGCAAGAAGCAGGGGCGACACCGGTTCAGGAACTGGCCTACGCTTTGTCCACAGCCATTGCGGTGCTGGATGCGGTAAAAGAAACCGGAGCAATTTCTGAAGAAGATTTCCCCAAGGCCGTAGGCCGGATCTCTTTCTTCGTCAATGCTGGCATGCGCTTTGTGACCGAAATCTGCAAAATGCGCGCCTTTGTTGATCTGTGGGATGAAATCTGCGTCGAACGCTATGGCGTTACAGAAGAAAAATACCGCCGCTTCCGCTATGGCGTGCAGGTCAACAGCCTTGGCCTCACCGAACAGCAGCCGGAAAACAACGTTTATCGCGTTCTCATTGAAATGCTGGCGGTTGTTCTTTCCAAAAAAGCCCGTGCCCGCGCAGTTCAGCTCCCCGCATGGAACGAAGCTCTGGGCTTGCCGCGTCCATGGGACCAGCAATGGTCCCTGCGCATGCAACAGATCATGGCCTTTGAATCCGACCTTCTGGAATATGGCGATATCTTCGACGGCTCCAAAGAAATTGATGCCAAGGTAGAAGCGCTGAAAAGTGAAGCCAGAGCCGAAATGGCCCGCATCGAGGAAATGGGCGGCGCTGTCTCTGCCATTGAATCAAGCTATATGAAGCAAAAACTGGTTGAATCGAACGCCAAGCGTCTGGAAGGCATCGAATCGGGCAACCAGACTTTGGTTGGCGTTAACAAATTCATGGAAAGTGAACCCTCCCCTCTTGCCTCGGGCGAGGACAGCGGCATCCTGACCGTTGATCCACAGGTAGAAGAGGAAGCTGTGGAAAATCTCAAGGCCTGGCGCACCGCTCGCGACGATGCGGCTGTGAAAGCCACTTTGGATGCCCTGCGCAAAGCCGCCCAGTCCGGTGAGAATATCATGGAGCCCTCCATTGCTTGCGCTAAGGCTGGCGTCACAACCGGCGAATGGGGGCAAGTTCTGCGCGATGTCTTTGGCGAATATCGCGCCCCAACCGGCGTTGGCAAAGCGGCTCGCACCGATGGCGATGATCTGGAAGATGTGCGCGTAGCCGTCAATGAAGCGTCTGATAAGCTCGGTCGCCGCCTTAAAATTCTGGTCGGCAAGCCCGGACTTGATGGCCATTCAAATGGCGCTGAGCAGATCGCTGTGCGCGCGCGCGATAGCGGCATGGAAGTGGTCTATCAAGGCATTCGCCTTACCCCAGAGCAAATCGTCAACACCGCTTTGGAAGAAGGGGTGCATGTGGTTGGTCTCTCTATCCTCTCCGGCTCCCATCTGGCACTGGTTGGCGATGTGATGGAGCAAATGAAAGCGGCAGAACTGGATGATGTTCCCGTGATTGTCGGCGGCATCATCCCGCCAGCCGATGCCGAGACGCTGAAAGGCTATGGTGTGGCGCAGGTCTATACGCCAAAAGATTTCCAGCTTAACGAAATCATGAAAGACATCGCGCAATTGACCGCCAGTCAGGCAGGATAAGCGCTGCTTTCAAAAGCCAAAATTCAAAACACATTAAAGAAGCGGATGCCAATGGCATCCGCTTCTTTTGTAGGATTTTTCGGCAAGATTGGCTCTAGAACAACTGGGCCTGAATATGATTGAGCAAATCGGCTGCCCGCACAGGCCGCTGCTGCCAAGCGGCAAAAAGAGGCATATGCGCAGGGGCTGCATCTGACGAGATGGCAATCATCGGGATCGCCCGGATCTCTGAAGACAGGTCAATCTCCCGCGCCAAATCCCATCCTCCCATTTCCGGCATACGAATATCGATAAAAATCAAATCCGGCTTATTTGTCTCAAGGCTGTGCAAGGCCTGTTTGCCCGATAACGCATGCAGTACCCGGATGTTCATCGCTTTGAGCATCTCTCCCATAATAAGGTGGTTGGTTTTGTTATCATCCACCACCAAAATAGTGAGCGCAGCAAGACGATCCGCCAGATCTTGCGGTCCTGCAAAGGGCAGCTCTTCACATGTTTGATCGGAGAAGACGGGCACAAGCGGCAAGAGAATGCGAAAACAGGCCCCGTGGGGCAAGTTGGCTTTGGCCGTAAGAGTTCCCCCCATCACCGAGATGATGTTTCTGGCGCTCCACAATCCCAGCCCGTCCCCGCTTTTGTCCTGATGATTGCTGCCGCGCTGATAGGGCATAAACAGATGCTCGGCACTATCCTCTCCAAAGCCCGGACCGGTATCACATAAGCAAAGCTCAAGCTGCTGGCTTTCATGATCAAGACCGCAAGTTAAAAAGATATCCGCTCCCTCCCCATAATGAAGCGCATTATCCAAAAGCAAAATCAGCACCCGATGCAATTGGGCCTGATCGAGCACGATGGGGGGAAGCTGGGCAATATCTTCATCAATGGTCAGCGAAAAACTGGCCTTGCTGCTATGGGCAAGCCCTAAGGCAAGAGTGCGAAAATCATCAAGACATTCATGAAGCAAAATACCTTGCCCGCACGGAAGCGCAGGCCGGCGAACACCCCCATCCATAATAGCAAGGGCATTGTCAGCCGCCAAATGAATAGCATCAACCAAATGGCCCACCTGATCAGGATCCGGAGAGCTTTTGATCAAATTGCTTAAAGAGATAACGGCGCTGATATGGGTGCGCAAATCATGATGCAGGCTCTCTTCCTGCGGAAGGGTAGGAGCAATTTTTGTCTTCTTTGGCATACCATTCCTCGGCTGCACAGCATTGCAGAGCGCCTTTCATTCCAACACCCTGTTGTCGCACACCAAAACAAGAGAGCGGAATTAAGGTCGCAAACCAGCGAATATTTGACGCCAGTATAAGAGCAATTTCCTACCACTCCAATAAAGCCTTTTTGGGGCCTGTGCACTATGGGCTTTTGTGCAGCTCCATCTTGCTCTATTGTCTTTAAGTGGAAGACATATCCCCTCCCCCTTCCCGAAGGCCACGCTCCGCTGGCCCAGCTACCCTCCAAGCTCGAGACAAAACATGGTTGATATCTTCTCTCTTGTTTTCCCCATTTTCGGGCTAATCGCCGTTGGTTATGTCCTTGTTACAAGCGGCATTTTGCCTCTTGCCTCTGGCAATGCCTTATCCAAATTCGTATTCACCCTGCCCATTCCGCTGCTTATTTTCAAAGCTCTGGCCACCAGCGACCCATCCGCACAATCCCCATGGCTTTTGTGGCTCACATATTTCGGCTCAGTCTTTGTGATCTGGTCTCTGGGAATGATAAGTGTGCAGCTTTTCTTCGGGCGGCGCGGATCTGTCTTGGTGGTTGCAGGTATCTCCGCAGCATTTTCCAATCTGGTTCTTCTGGGCATTCCCATTGTCTCAGGCGTCTATGGAGACAAAGGCCTTGTCCCGCTTTTATTGCTTCTCTCCATCCACCTGCCGATTATGATGCTAACAAGCTCGGTGCTGGTCGAATATTACGGCACAGAAGGAGAAGACCCGAAAGCGAAAAGATCCTGGGGCGCCATGATCAAGCGCGTGGCGCTGGGCCTTATTCAAAATCCGATCATCATTGGCATCCTCTCAGGCGGTCTTTGGGGCATTATGGGATGGCCCATTCCCCATCTGGCAGGCCTTGTCATTGACAAGATTGTCCCCACTGCCGTGCCTCTTGCCCTGATCGCCATGGGAATGGGACTCAAACAATATGGCCTAAGAGGCCATATCGCGCCGGGTTTTGTGCTGGCCTTGCTCAAAACCATGGCCTTTCCCGCGCTTCTTTATGTCCTTGTTTTCTGGGTCATGCCGATGGATCCCCTCTGGGCGGGAGCGCTTGTGCTGGGCGCAGCCAGCCCGACAGGGGTAAACGCCTATTTGCTCGCAGATCATTTCAAAGTGGGGCACGGCCTTGCGGCCAATTCAATCACCCTATCAGTGCTTTTGGGTCTCATCACGCTGCCCTTCTGGCTAACTGTGGTCACTTAGGAACAGCACCTTCTCCCATTGCCAGATCTTCATCTGTGATCTCAATCATTGTCTTGATATCCCGCAGCGTTGTGCCACTTTCGCGCAGATGAGCAAGGCTCAAATCCTGCCGGGATTTGGATAATTTCTCACCCCATGCATTATTGATAAGGCGGTGGTGATAATAGGTCGGTTGCGGCAGGTCCAGCAGTTCCTGAAGCAGGCGATGCAAACTGGTGGCCCAAAACAAATCAAGACCGCGCACGCAGTGGGTAATCCCTTGCGCAGCATCATCCAGCACAACGGACAAATGATAAGACGTTAGGCAATCTTTGCGCGCCAGAATAACATCCCCCCACGCGGCCGGGTCCGCCATTACCTTACCCCCGATAACATGCGCTCCTTCAAGGCCAGCCCCCTGCTCGCGCCAGAAAAGGGGCAAATCCGCCCCAATCTCACAAAGCGCACGCCCCATATCAAGTCGCAACGCACTGGGCGCACCATCCTCCTTACTTTCTTTGTCATAAAGCAGATCACGAGGATAGAGCGGCGCGCCATCCGGATCACAAGGATAGGCCTCTTCTAAGCTTTCTTGAGCGCACAAAACCGCTTGTTTGATATCCTTGCGCGAAGCACTTGAAGAATAGATCAAATCCTTTTGGGCAAGCCTTTCAAGCTGCCCACTATACTGCTCAAAGCGGCTTGATTGATAAAGAACCGGCTCTTCCCATTCAAGGCCGAGCCATTCCAGATCCATCAGCATTTGCGCGCGCCGCTCAGGGGTGCAGCGGATGACATCAATATCTTCCATACGCAGCAAAAATCGCCCACCAAGCCGTTTTGCCAGCTCAAAATTGAGCAGAGCGGAGAAAGCATGGCCAAGATGAAGAGCCCCGTTGGGGCTGGGGGCAAATCTGAAAACCGGCTTCATATCAAGGTAATCTCATCAAAGGCTGGAAACAGGGCGTCATTCTTGATAGCTCAGGTAAGGTAAGGCGGCAAGGTAAAGGAGCTGACACAGATGAGACTGACCAACCAGGCAGATCTGGAAAAGGCTTTTGACAAACTGGCCGCTCTTGATCCGCGCCTTGCCTCTATCCGGTCTCAATGCGCGCCCATTGCAATTCGCCAGCGGCCGCAAGGGCTTGAAGGACTGCTCGGCATCATCATCGCCCAGCAAGTCTCCGTTGCATCGGCCAAAGCCATCTCGGCGCGATTTAAGGAAGCATTTCCTCAGCTGACCGCCCGGCATCTTTCCAAGGCAAGTGACGACGACTTGCGCGCCTGTTCTCTCTCGCGCCCCAAAATCAAAACCATTCGCAAATTAGTCGAAGCGATTGACGATGGGTTTGATCTTTTAGTGCTGGCCGAGAAAAGCGCTGAAGAAGCTCATGCAGATCTGTGTAGCCTTCACGGGATTGGGCCATGGACAGCTGAAATCTATCTACTCTTTTGCCTTGGACACAGAGATATTTTCCCCGCAGGCGATCTTGCCCTGCAAATCTCCCTTGCCTCTGTCTTGGGTCTTAAGGAAAAGCCGGACGCAAAAGAAACCGCCCGCCATGTGGCCGCCTTATGGGCACCAGAGCGAAGCGCCGCCGCTCACCTATTATGGGCCCATTACCGGCACTTAAAACAAGGACGCGATGGGGTCCTTTAGAAAAGACCCAGCATCATTTTTCTATTTCTTGAGGATCTTATCAAGATAAGGCTGCGCAAATCCGGCTGACAGCACCGCCCCGCCAATGGCAATGGCGGCGAGAATAGTGGACGCAACCACATTCCAGCCAGCAAAAGACAGGCCAAACATGCGCCAGGATGCAGTGTTACAGCTCACAATCTTCACTTGCTGGATCTGGGCCAGCAAATCCCCTGCATTTTGGGTAATGGGAATGCCGCCACCGCAATCATTCGGACCAAGCCAGAAATCCCATTCTGCCCCGGCCTGATAGACCCCGATCCCGGCCCCATAAAGGATAACCGCAGCCAAAGCCAGAAAAACAAGACGAATGGCACGAGCGGACCATTGAAGGCGCATGGCAAGCAAAAGCCCTAGGGCAAAAGGCACCATGGCATAATGGGGATGACGCTGGGCAAGACACAATTTGCAAGGCACATAGCCGCCAATATGCTGAAAGCCCAAGGCCCCGCCAAGAAGGGACAAAGCGCCCAGAAGAAGCAAAATTGCCGCAAGCTTCTGCGTGATACCGACCGGTGCTGTCAAAGTCATATTCGCCCCATTCCTTCAGCGCCCAGCGCTTGCCTTCAGTCACCCGCCTTGCTCTCTTCACCAGAAAAATCCAAGGCAAGGCGGCCAAGCAAATCAAATAAGATATTTGACCGCTACAAAACCACCAATCAATAAAGCCAGAGCGACGGTAAAAACAAGCCCCAAGCGCCGCTCTATAAAGTCGCGGATTGGCGGACCAAGCCAATAAAGCAAGGCCGCCAGCACAAAGAAGCGAAGCCCTCTGGCAACAATAGAGGCAATGGTAAAGACGAAAAGGGGCAAACCAGTGGCACCCGATGCAATGGTGATCACTTTATAGGGGAAAGGTGTCAACCCTGCGATCAACACGATCCAGACACCCCATTCATTATAACGGGCTGCAAAATCTGAGAATTTCTCTGCATAGCCATAAAAACTCAAAATTGGCTGAGCGACTTGATCAAAGAGAAACGCCCCGATGAAATATCCAGCCAACCCACCCAGAACTGACGCAACAGTACAAAGCGCGGCATAAATCCACGCCTTTTGCCGCTTGGCAATCACCATCGGAATGAGCAGGGTATCGGGCGGAATAGGAAAGACGGAACTTTCAACAAAGGACACAACCCCCAAGGCCCACCCAGCACGCGGGGAGCTTGCCAGAGACATGGTCCAGTCATAGAGTTTTCTCAACATGGCAGATCAGTCTTTCTTGATATCTCGGCGCCGAGAGGCACCAGATAAGTCCATCTTTCACACATCATACTTTTGCGTGAGCGCACCTTAATAAAGCCAGATGGCTGAAATGTTAAGGAGATTGAGAAATCGTGTTGAAGATGTGACAAAACACAATGTTATTTGTTGACGGGGAAAAATTATCTCCTATAGTCCCTCCTCACGTGCCCCCGTGGCGGAACTGGTAGACGCGGTAGATTCAAAATCTGCTGTCCATAGGGCGTGCCCGTTCGAGTCGGGCCGGGGGCACCATTTTTCTGAAAAAGACCATTTGGTCTAACCAGACGCCAATTCTCCACACATTGTCATCCAGTTTTAAGTTCACACCTAAGTTGCATCCTTATGCGGACTATCTTGGTTTGCCCATCTGATGACGTCCATAAAAAATTACGATATTTCAGGCTGTTAGAAATATAATCTTTATCGCTCACAGGTTCAGGTACAAAAGATCTAAATTTTAGCATTGAAAATTGGATACAATATGCAATAAAGATATAAAACCTGACTAAGTTTTTTTGCCTAACTGGAACAATTAACGCTTTGGCTCAGGCTATAAATTTTATACAATATGCAAAAATGTGACCAATTTGATCGCTCCTTGTCTGTGATCCCGGCACATTGCAAAGGAGAGATATGATGGATATGACCATCTTTACTGGTTGCATTCCTGCCTTGATGACCCCTTGCACTAAAGATCGCCGACCCGACTTCGATGCCCTCGTCCGCAAAGGCAAGGAGCTGATTGATACAGGCATGTCCGCCGTTGTGTATTGCGGATCCATGGGCGACTGGCCTCTTCTTACCGATGCCCAGCGCATGGAAGGGGTAGAACACTTGGTCGAGGCAGGCATTCCGGTGATTGTCGGTACAGGCGCAGTTAATTCCGCCACAGCTGTCGCCCATGCCACCCACGCCCAGAAGGTCGGAGCTCATGGCCTTATGGTCATCCCGCGCGTTCTCTCTCGCGGCTCTTCCCCAATTGCTCAGAGAAACCACTTCTCCGCAATTCTAAGCGCCGCCCCTGATCTGCCAGCCGTGATTTACAACAGCCCCTATTATGGCTTTGCCACCCGCGCCGATCTCTTCTTTGATCTGCGCAAGAATCACCCAAATCTGATCGGATTTAAAGAATTTGGCGGTGCAGATGATCTGCGTTATGCGGCTGAAAATATCACCAGCAAGGATGACAGCGTCACCCTGATGATCGGCGTTGATACCACCGTTTATCATGGTTATGTCAATTGCGGTGCAGGCGGTGCCATTACAGGCATTGGCAATGCCTTGCCCAAGGAAGTGCTGCATCTTGTCGATTTGTGCCAAAAGGCTGCTACAGGCAATGCAGCCGCGCGCGCCAAAGCCAAAGAGCTGGAAGAAGCCTTGGGCGTTCTCTCCTCCTTTGATGAAGGGGCAGATCTGGTGCTTTATTACAAGCATCTTTTAGTCATGCAGGGCGAAGAGGCTTACCGCCTTCACTTTAACGAAAGTGACGAGCTGACCGATAGCCAGCGCAATTATGTCGAGCAGCAATTCAATCTCTTCCGCACTTGGTATGAGGATTGGAGCAAGCAACCGGATGTGAAAGCCCTATGCGCGTAATCGATTCCCATACCGCGGGCGAGCCCACTCGCACAATCATCGAAGGCGGGCCATCTCTTCAAGATGGTCCCCGGCCTCTGTCGCTTAAAGAGCAAGCCGCCCGCCTTGAGCGAGACCATATGGACTTTTGCCAAAGTGTGTTGCTGGAGCCGCGCGGCCATGATGCCATTGTCGGGGCTTTGTTGGTGCCACCGAGCGATCCAGACTGCGTGACCGGCGTGATCTATTTCAATCCGACCGGTGCGCTGGGCATGTGTGGCCACGCCACCATCGGCCTTGCAGTAACGCTCGCCCATATGGGACGGATTGCCCCTGGAATCCACAAGTTTGAAACTCCGGTCGGGATTGTCAGTGTCAAGCTTCATTCCCCCAACAAAGCCTCTGTTGTGAATGTAGAAAGCTACCGCCATCTTAAAGATGTGACGCTGAACATTGACGGACCAGGGCCAGTCATGGGCGATGTCGCTTGGGGCGGCAATTGGTTTTTCCTTACCAAAAATGCCCCTTCTTCGCTTGATTTTGCAAATATTGCCGACCTCACCCAAGCCGCCACCAAAATCCGCAAAGCCCTTACCGCGCAAAAAATTACGGGCAAGGACGGAGGCGAGATTGATCATATCGAATTCACGGGTCCGGCTCATGTAGACGGCAATGACGGTCGCAATTTTGTGCTTTGTCCGGGCGGCGCTTATGATCGCTCCCCTTGCGGCACCGGCACCTCAGCCAAGGTAGCCTGCCTTGCGGAAGATGGCCTGCTTGCCCCGCAAACAATCTGGCGGCAGGAAAGCATCATCGATAGCCTTTACGAGGTCAGCTACCAGCCCGGTGAGCATGGTGGCATCATTCCCACGATTACGGGCGAAGCGTATGTGACCGCACAAACCGAGTTGTTATTTGATCCCAAAGACCCCTATGCAAAAGGAATCACAGCACAAATTCCTTAAATAGATCTGCTTCCTTTAAGAGAACAAGGGTCCAAGCACAAACCCCGATGCTCTAAAGCATCACAAAAGCATGGTGGCAATTACGAGCGGCCTTTTAAGGCCCCAAAGGCGATAAAGGACAGTCCCCCTCCCCCGCACGCCAAATATGGCAATCCTTTATAAAAGCCTTACGTGGTTGCCGCCATGCCCCCCTTTTAACGCCGCGCCAAAAGCTGCAAGGCAATCGTGAGACAGGTAAGTGATATGTCGAAAGTGCCTTCCCCCCAAAGCTCGCGCATCTTCGTCATTGGCGCAGGCATTATTGGCGTCAGCATTGCTTTTGAGCTTCGCAGGCAAGGACTGGCTGTCACACTTTTGGATAAAAAAGGCATCGCTAAGGAAGCCTCGAAAGGCAATGCAGGGGCCTTTGCCTTTACCGATATCACGCCCCTTGCAACACCCGGCATTATGAAAAAAGCCCCCAAATGGCTTCTGGATCCGCTGGGCCCTTTATCCATCCCCCCCTCTTACGCGCTTGAAATTGCGCCATGGATGCTGCGCTTCTGGCGCGCAAGCTGGAAAGACCGGTTCGAGGCTGCCATCACAGCGCAGGCCCAGCTAATGGAGCTTTCAAGATCTGCGTTAGAGCGTCAGGTGATCGCAGCAAAGTCTCAAAAAATGCTCCAGCGCGAAGGGCAATTGCAGCTTTACGAAGGCGAGCGAGAATTTAAGGCAAGCCTGCCAGACTGGCAAAGACGGAAAGACCACAAGACTACCTTTAAATTGCTTGAAAGCCGGGAGGCGATTGCCGAAATCCAGCCCGGTCTTTCTCCGCGCTTCACCCATGCCGGTTTCACGCCCGATTGGATCAATATTTGCGATCCTCAAGCTTGGTGCGAGCATCTCGCAGCCGAGTTTTGTAAAGCTGGGGGAATTATAAAGAGGGGCTCGGTTCGCACTGTACAGCAAAGCCAGGATGGCATGGAAGTCATCACCAAGGGCGAAAGCCTGATGGCAGATCAGGTCATTATAGCTTGCGGCGCATGGTCCCATCATCTTGCTAAGCAGCTTGGCGATAATATCCCGCTTGAAACCGAGCGGGGCTATAACACCACCTTGCCAAAAGGCGCTTTTGATCTGCGCACTCACTTATCCTTCTCCAATCACGGCTTTGTGGTAAGCCGCATCAAGGAGGGCGTACGGGTTGGCGGCGCCGCCGAGCTTGGCGGGCTTGATCTTCCCCCCAATTATCGCCGCGCTCAAATCCTTTTAGAGAAAGCAAAGACGTTCTTACCTGATCTTAATACCCAAAATGGCGAGCAGTGGATGGGCTTTCGCCCCTCCTTACCAGACAGCTTGCCTGTGATTGGCCACGCTTCCCGAACTAACAAAGTCATTTATGCCTTTGGCCATGGCCATCTGGGCCTTACCCAATCAGCTGGGACGGCAGAATTGGTCGCAAGCCTTGTGAGCGGAGCGGAGCCGCCACTCTGTCTTGATGCCTATTCCCCCCAAAGATTTTAGGCCATAGTTATTTCAGGCCGCAGCCAAAGAGCAATTTCTTCACCACGCCACACGGACCGGACAAAGAGGGCACAATGCGCAGCAGCAAAACACTCCATGTCATTTCCTGCCATGCAGAAGGAGAGGTCGGCGATGTCATTGTGGGCGGCGTCACCCCACCTCCCGGTGACAGTCTGTGGGAGCAACGCAACTTCATCGCCCAAGACCAGACTTTGCGCAATTTTGTGCTCAATGAACCAAGAGGCGGCGTCTTCCGCCATATCAATTTGCTAGTGCCGCCCAAACATCCCGATGCAGATGCCGCCTTCATTATTATGGAGCCAGAAGACACCCCCCCGATGTCTGGTTCCAATTCTATTTGTGTCTCGACCGTTCTTCTTGATGGCGGCATCATTCCCATGACGGAACCAGTCACAAAAATGACCCTTGAAGCCCCCGGCGGACTGGTTCATGTCACAGCAGACTGCAAAAATGGCAAGGCAGAACGAATCCATGTCCAGAATCTTCCCAGTTTTGCCGGGCTGATGGACGCCAAACTGGAGGTCGAGGGTCTTGGAACCCTCAGCGTTGATACCGCCTATGGTGGCGACAGTTTTGTGGTGGTGGATGCGAAGAAGCTTGGCTTTTCCATTTGTGAAGAGGAAGCAGGCGACCTTGCCCGATTGGGCGTGACAATCACCAATGCAGCAAATGAGCAATTAGGTTTCAGCCATCCAGACAATCCCGATTGGAAACATATTTCTTTTTGCCTCTTTGCAGGCCCGCTGACCCGAACAGAAAATGGCTATATCGCTCGCTCTGCAGTTGCCATTCAGCCGGGTAAAATTGATCGATCGCCGACGGGCACCGCCGTCTCAGCACGCATGGCCCTGCTCCATGAGAAGGGAGAGATGAAGGTAGGCGAAACATTCCTTGCCACCTCCATTATCGGCTCCCAATTCGAAGGCCGCATTCTGCGCACCCATGCGCTTGGTGATCGAACCGCCATCATTCCGCAAATCTCCGGCAGAGGCTGGGTCACCGGCATTCATCAGCATATGCTGGACCCAGATGATCCATGGCCACAAGGTTACAAATTACGCGATACGTGGGGGCTATAACCGCCTAGCCTTGGTAATAGTGAGCAGCGCCCTCCTCATTTTCAAATTTCCCGATCTAAAAGTCTTAAATTTAGGCAATCCCTTCGCCTGTCGAAGCGCAACAATATTAAGATATTGCCTAATTTTTGTGCAAACCAGCCCAAATCAAAGCCTAATTTGGTTGAGTAGGAATTTTACTAAGAAAGACAAAGCATTAGAAAATAAGTGAAAAACCGTATTTCATAATTAAGCCAAGTTATAAACAACACTTGAGTAACGGCATATTAACCCTTCTATAGCGACGATTAATAAAAGCGACAATATTTATCGCCACCGTCTCGAATGGGATAATAAAATGCTGCAATTGCTGAAGAATACACGCCTCTCCGCAAAACTTCCCGTTGTTATTTCTTCGATTACGCTAACAATGGCACTCTCTCTTGGGGCTTATAACTATATAACCACCGACAAGATGGTCTCCACTCTTACCAAAGAACGGATGCTGGGAGCAGCAACCATCCGAAGCGAAAGCATCAAGGCATATCTAACCTCAATCGAGCAGGATCTGCAGATCACCGCAGCCAGCCCGTTCGTGCAAAATGCGGTGTCTGATTTCACCCAAAGCTGGCAAGCTCTGGGGGGTGATGCAAAAGGGGTACTGCAAAAAGCCTATATTACCGACAATCCCAACCCAACTGGCCAAAAAGATAAGCTGGTTGAGGCCGGTAACAGCGCTTATGACCAGCTCCATGGTGCCTATCACCCATGGTTCCACAAATTGCTGACGACACGCGGCTATTATGACATTTTCCTCGTCGATCAATCAGGCAACCTTGTCTATTCGGTGTATAAGGAACTGGATTACGCCACCAATCTGATAGATGGCCAGTGGCGTGATAGCGATTTGGGCAAGATCTTCCGCAAAACGCAAAATGCCAGCAAAAACCAAATCAGCTTCTTTGATTTCAAGCCCTATGCTCCAAGCAATGACGCACCAGCCAGCTTCATCGCCACCCCTATCTTTAAGGGAGACGAGAAGCTGGGTGTTCTGATCTTTCAGATGCCAATCGATGCCATCAACCAGACAATGGCTGCCAGCGCCAAGCTTGGCGAAACCGGCGAAACCTTGCTGGTAGGCGCCGACGGCCTGATGCGCAATGATTCTCCCTTTACCAAAGACACAAATGATATTCTGAACACCAGAATTGACAGCGAAAGCCTAAAAGCAGCCCAAAAAGGGGAAAGCAGCGCCTCCCTTCTTCAAGGCTATCGCGACACCGAGTTTCTTTCTGTGGCCAAAGGCTTCACCTTTCATGATATTCCTTACAATGTTGTCGCCATCCAGGCGACCGAGGAAATCAACGCCCCTCTGGCCTCTCAGCGCAATGCAGCCGCGCTCATTACCGGGCTTATCCTGCTTGGCGCAATCGGAGCCGCGCTTCTCTTCTCGCGCTCCATTGCCGCTCCAATCGCCAAACTGGTTGAGCGCGCACGCGAGCTTGCAAGTGGCAACACCAATATCTCCTTTGACGATCTCAAGCGCGGCGATGAAATTGGCTCCATTGCCGATGCCATCGGTGCCTTTAGAAATAATGTCGAAGAACAAAACAAAATGACGGCTGAAAATGCCAAAGCGACAGAGAAACAAATCCAGCGCCAACAGGAAATCGAGCAACTGATCGGTGCGTTTCAGGAGGAAATTTCCCACCGCCTGAGCAATCTGTCCGACAATGCCTCCTCCATGCAGGATGTTGCCCAGTCTCTCTCTGGTCAGGCACGCAATACGTCATCCCTCTCCACCAATGTGTCAGCGTCATCTGAAGAAGCCTCAACCAACGTGCAGACGGTTGCTGCCGCCGCCGAAGAGCTTTCCGCCTCCATTGAGGAAATCAGCAACCAGATTGAACAAACCAACCAGATTGTTGCAGGCGCAGCTGCCTCAACCGAGACAACCAATGCCAAGGTGAATGAATTGTCCGAAGCATCGCAGAAAATCGGATCGGTCATTTCACTCATTCAGGATATTGCCGAGCAAACAAATCTGCTGGCCCTTAACGCCACCATTGAAGCGGCAAGAGCAGGCGAGATGGGCAAAGGCTTTGCCGTTGTCGCAGCAGAAGTCAAAGAGCTTGCCAATCAGACATCCAAGGCAACAGAGGAGATTTCCCAGCAAATCTCCGGCATTCAGAACTCTACAACAGAAGCTGCAAACAATATTGATGGTATTGCCCAGATCATGGGCGAGGTGCAGAACTTCACCAATGCCATTGCTGCTGCCGTCTCCCAGCAGGGGGCCGCAACGGTGGAAATCAGCCAGAACGTACAACAAGCCGCTATTGGCACTCAGACCGTGACCGAAAATATGCAAGGCGTAAGCAATGCTGTGGTGGAAACATCCAACTCCGCAGATACCGCCCTTTCAACATCAAACAATGTAAGCGCGGAAACCAAAGAACTGCGAACATCCATCGATAGTTTCCTTGCCCGAGTGGCAGCGGCTTAAAACGCATAAGTAAAGCTCCCCCACCCGCCTTTGCGGGATATGACAAGCCAAAGCCCCCGATCCATAAGTCGGGGGCTTTTCTTTTTCTCGCAACTGGCAAAGCAAATTTGGCTAGCCGGAAAAGCCGCCTTCATCAAGAAAGGCCTGCTCGTCTGGGCTTGTCGCGCGCCCCAAAACCCCGTTGCGATGAGGAAAACGGCCAAAGCGCTCAATGATCTCCAAATGGGTTTTGGCTGCCGAAATGGATCCCTCAACCCCGATAAGCTCCATTTGAGCGAGGCAATCTTTTTGGTCTTGCAAATCTTCCGAATGCATCAAGGGCATAATTCCAAACATTTTTTCAGTCTTGGAGAGATTTTGCCAATCCTCATGGGCCAGAAGATTCCGCGCAAGACGTAAGGCATAAGCATCCTCGGCAAATGCCTCCCCTGAGCCGCGGTAAAGATTACGGGAGAATTGATCAAGCAAAATGATTAGGGCCTGCAGGCCTTTAAGATCCTGCTCCCAATCGCTTAACTGCCCCGCGCGCGCCTTTTCAAGAAGTGAGCCAAATCTGCTGCGGATCTCTTCATCAAAACCATCATCTTTGGAGAACCAGAGCCGCGGCTCGGCACCAAACCAGAAATCAAGAACATCCTGCGCTGTCATAATTGTCTCTCTCCTGTGGGCTGGGTTTAAGCCATCAGCTTAAAGCGTTTTGCATAGATGGAAAAGCACCTCACAAAGGACCGGCTAAAGCAAAATACAGTCTTTGCTTGGAACAAGAAGAAAATTTGGCTATCAAACAAAGACCGCACAAAGCCCGCCGTCAGGCAGCTTTTGGGGACATCTATTTAACCTAGGTTCCAGATGAGAGAGATCAAGCTGTGAGCGTTCAAAAACATCTCGATCTAACCGGGCTCAAATGCCCTCTCCCCGTTCTTAAAACCCGCAAATGCTTAAGCGAACTGGAAACGGGAGATGTGATCGAAGTGATCAGCACCGACCCGATGGCAAGCCTTGATATCCCCCATTTCTGTAACGAGCAGTCGCATATCTTGCTTGAAATGGACAAGCGAGAGGATGAAAGCTACCGCTTTGTCATCAAAAAAGGTTAGCTGGACTCAATATCTGCAAGGATCAGGCGCCCTTACGGCTTGGGTTTGGGCAACGCCACCAATCCGCCGCCCATCGGCGCGCCCTTGCTACGCAACGAGGTTAGCTTAAGCGGCTGTTTGCCCTTGGGGCCGCGCTGTGGAAGGCTGGCAAGAGACATCGGCATCGCAACCCGCTGATTGCTTTTCTTGATCCCTGCATAAACCCGCACCGGTTCCATAATACGCTTTCTTGGCTCAAGAAAACTGCCAATCACTTTAACCCGCCCCTTCCATTTGGGATTGGAGCGCTTGGTGCAGATTTGCGGGCGCATATCAATTGCTTTGGACGCCGGACCAAACTGGCTGATATCGGCCAAATTCTGGCCCTGACCTGCTCTCATATTGGCTTGACCAAACCCACTGGCAAACAGATAAGCCGCGGTTTCTGCCCGTGACTGGGTGTTGTACGCTCCCAAAACAATGGCCACAAGCTGGCGACCATTACGATTGGCCGCAGCGACAATATTAAAGCCTGAGGAACAGACAAAGCCCGTCTTCATGCCATTGGTGCCGGGATAATGCTCCAGCAATCGGTTATAAGAGCGCAGCACCCGCTTGCCATGACGAATGGCGGGGATCTGAAAGAGAGGGCGATGCTGCGGATATTCCGTCAAAATGGCCCGCGCTAAAAGAGCCAGGTCACGTGCGGTGGTTTTCTGCTCGGGCCGGAAAATACCATTGGCGTTGGCAAAATTGGTTGAGGTCATACCAAGGCGGCGCGCTTCGCGGTTCATCCGCTGGGCAAAAGCGGCTTCCGAGCCGGAAATCCGCTCCCCAAGAGCGGCGGCAATATCATTGGCGGATTTGACGATCACCATTTTAAGGGCATTTTCAATAGTCAGGCGTGTACCGACCTTAAACCCCATCTTGGATGGCGGATAGGAAAGCGCATGAGGGGAAACCTCGACAATAGAATCCTGCCGCACTTCCCCTGCTTCCATGGCACGAAAAACCACATAAGCAGTCATCAATTTGGTGAGAGAGGCTGGATACCATTTCTGATTGGCATTGCGGTGATAGAGAACCTTGCCCGTATCCACATCAAGCAGCAAAAGCGGATTGGGCGAGAGAATTTCTGAAACCGGCACCTCGGGCAGCGGCTTCTTCTTGGCAGCCTTTTTCGCTGCCAGCGCTTCTTCACTGCCGGACGCAGCAAGCAATACTGCCATGCCTGCCGCAGCAAATCGAAGGACAAGGCTTTTGCGCACAAAGCCATTGGCAAGGCTGGATCTTAACGTTTGAAAGAAAACAGTCACACTATTTGTCCTATTGATTCGTCAATGAATGCCAAAGCCAGATCCATAACCCATTTTTTCAAATCTGCCTATCATCGAGCCCAATTTAATCTGCGCCACCATAATCTGCAAAACACGCAACAGCCAGCAAACAAGCCCCTTACCCAAACAACAGGAACCGTTCACAGCAGCAATCCATTGTTTGAGGCTAGGGTCAGGACTCACTAATTTAGTCTCATTCTGTTTATCTGGAAGTATTCAGATAGAAGAACCATTGACAAAATAAGGGTGGTTCCCTTTCTGCCGTCATTGGTTTGATAGATGGATGCTTCCAGATAAACCCGAAGGGCGAGGCACTTTTGCGCTCTCACTACGTCGTAAAATCTTGAAAATGCACCACATTGTCGTGCTTTCCTTCCTTGCAAGAGCGCAAAGCTGTCCTCGCAGAATGCACAAAATTAGTGAGTCCTGACCCTATGATATTGCCCCTTTTCAACTTTGGCATTAGGGTTGCCTTTCCCACCTTTCTTGGGTCCTCACCCAAACAGACGAACTCCAAAAGGCCAATTATATGCCCATTATCAATCGCATGGCAGACTTCCAGTCTGAAATTGCCGAAATCCGTCAGGACTTGCACCAGCATCCAGAGCTGCAATATGACGTGCACCGCACGGCTGCAAAGGTTACCGAGCATCTTCAAAGCTTTGGCATCACAGACATCACCACCGGCATTGGGCAAACCGGTGTGGTTGCTGTGATTGAAGGCAAAACCAACACATCTGGCAAGGTGATTGGCCTGCGCGCAGATATGGATGCCTTGCCGCTGCAGGAAACCTCCGGCAAGCCTCATGCATCGGTGATCGATGGAAAAATGCATGCCTGCGGCCATGATGGCCACACTTCCATGCTGCTGGGCGCTGCCAAATACCTGGCAGAAACCCGCAATTTTGACGGCAAGGTTGTGTTGATCTTCCAGCCAGCCGAAGAAGGTGGCGGCGGCGCCAAGGCCATGATCGACGATGGCATGATGGAGCGCTGGGCCATTGACGAAGTCTATGGCATGCATAACTGGCCCGGCATGGAAGTGGGCGATTTCTGCATTCGTTCCGGCCCGCTGATGGCCTCAGCCGACCGCATTCGCATCGAGGTGGAAGGCAAGGGATGCCACGCCGCCAAACCTCATCAGGGCATTGATACAATCGTGGTTCTGTCTGCCATTGTGCAGGCCGTTCAGACCATTGCCAGCCGCAATGTCGATCCGCAAAAATCCATTGTTGTTTCTCTTTGCAAAATCGAGGCAGGCTTTACGGACAATGTGGTCCCGCAAACCGGCTCCATTTTGGGCACCGTGCGCACGCTCGATCCCGCCATCCGCGACATGGCTGAACAGCGCCTTACCGAAATCGTTGAAAAAACAGCCGAAGTTTATGGTGCCAAAGCCAAGCTGATCTATTCACGCGATTATCCGGTGACCGTCAATCATGACGAGCCGTCCAAACGGGCCGCAACAATCGCCCGCGACATTGTGGGTGCAGACAAGGTAAGCGAAGACATGGTACCCAGCATGGGGTCGGAAGATTTCTCCTTCATGCTCGAAGCCCGCCCCGGTGCCTTTATCTTCATTGGCAACGGTGACAGCGCGGCCTTGCATCATCCCGACTATGACTTCAATGATGATCTGATTCCGATCGGTGCATCCTACTGGATCAAATTGATCGAGACATCACTACCAAATGGCTGAATAAACCATGCTTGAATCCCTCCCCTTCTTTGCAGACACCGGATTATCTGACTGGATTTTATGGGGACTGATTGTCGCCAGCTTTGCCACGTCTGCTTTAACGGCAGCCTTTGGCATTGGTGGCGGCGTCGCTTTGCTGGCCATCATGTCGCTGGCCATGCCGGTTGCCACGCTCATCCCTCTTCATGGCATCGTCCAGATGGGCTCCAATGCCGGACGATCGTGGCATTTCCGCCATTTTATCAAATGGCCCTTCATATTGGCCTTTGCCATCGGGGCTCTTATCGGCACAATGATTGGTTCTCAATTTGTTGTTGCCCTGCCAGAGCATTTGCTCAAATTGATCCTCGCGCTCTTTGTGCTGTTTTTGATCTGGGGGCCAAAGCCCAAACGGGTCTCGGGCGGCTCCGGGGCCATCGCCATCGGCGGCGGACTATCCTCCCTTGCCGGCATGTTCGTGGGCGCAACCGGCCCTCTGGTCGGAGCCATTGTTGCAGGCAGAGCATCCGAGCGGCAGGCGATCGTCGCAACCCATGCCTGCGCCATGACTTTGCAGCATGCCCTTAAGATCGTCGCCTTTGGCGCGATCGGCTTTGCCTTTCAAAACTGGATTGGCTTGCTGGTCGCCATGATTGCCTCTGGCTATGCTGGCACGGTGCTGGGCGGCTCGATCCTCAAACGCATGCCCGACCATTATTTCCGCATCATTTTCAAAGGCCTTTTGACAGCCCTTGCCCTCATGATGCTGTTTCGGGCCTTACCCGGCTTTTGGAGCTGATCAGCCAGCCTCACCATTTTTGATCAATTTGCTTTGCTGCACGCGGCGCAAGCGAATGCGCATGGCATTCACCTCGGCCCCGATCAAAAAGATGGAGGAAATGATATGAAGAAAAATAAGGGTCGTCACAACACCGGCAAGGCCCGCATAGACCCGCGCATAAGAGGCGAAATGCGATAGATAATAGCTATAGCTCTCCCCCGCCAGATACCACAGCACCAGAGTGACCAAGACACCGGGCCACAAATCCCCCCACGCAATCAGCCGCATAGGCAGCCAGCGATGGCTGGCGACCAGAAAGAGGGTCAGGATCGGCAAGGCAATCCCGAGGCGGATAACATCAAAGGTTGCCTTGAAATCTTCAAGCCAAGGCAGATGCGGCAGGGCAAGGCTCCAGGCAACCGGCGCAAAGAACAATCCGGCTGACACCGCAACCAGCACCAGACCCGCTCCCAAGACAGCAACAAGCCCGCCGGCCCGGCGCGACCAGATTGATCGCCGCTCATAATAACCATAGGCACGGTTAAGCCCTTCGCGCAGGCTTTCAACCGCCCCCGTCAAGGTGATCAGAAAGATAAGAGCCGAGACAGAAAGCAAGCTGGTGCTGCGCTCCAAAACAACCGCATCCACCTCTGGCTGCAAAATATCGGCAATGGCGTCAGGCAGCACAATCGAAAGGGCATGCTGCACAACCGGCCCCAACTGATCACCCCCTGCCAAAATGGTGCCGCCAGTCATAAGTAAAAGGAAAGGAAACAGTGACAAAAGCAACGAGAAGGCAATATTGCTGGCCAGCGCAATGCCGTGATTATCCAGAAACCGCCAAAATAGACGGATGGGCAGGGAAAACCACTCAGTCATTCCAGCCTGTCTCTCCTACCAATCTCGCAAAACTAAACTGTCTTGAAGCCACCTGCATTTCAGGCTCAAACCTCTAGATAGGGCAAATACTTTCGCATTTCCATCTCTGATTGGGCCAGATACGTCCTTTTCCCAGAGTCTCCCTTTTCGGATATACGCCCTTTTCATAGAGACAAAAGAGTAGTTTTCTCACCCTGCGGCTCTATTTCCTTTGGACAGGGTTAAAAGCAACAGATAAAAAAGAGAAACAATCCTTCAGACTTCAACGAAAAAAGCGCCCCATCGTGAGCAAGACAATCACCCAGCAGCTGGGCCAAATGGCCCCGGCCCTCTTTGTGTTTCTGTGGTCCACCGGCTTTATTGGTGCACGAATGGGGGCACCCTATTCCGAACCCATGACATTTCTGACCATCCGTTTTGTCTGTGTTCTTATCCTGCTTCTGGCGATCACATTATTCCTCAAGGCAAAATGGCCAACAGCACGAGAGGCTATGCACGCATTCATTGCCGGATTGTTGCTGCACGGATTTTATCTTGCCGGTGTCTTCTGGGCGATTGACGACGGGATGCCTGCGGGCCTGACCGCTCTTTTGATGGGCCTGCAGCCGGTAATGACCGCCTTTTTTGCCGCAGCTGTCTTGAAGGAATCCATCACCCGCAATCATGTTGGCGGCTTCTTTCTAGGTCTGATCGGCATTTCCCTTGTGCTGGCACCGCGCTTGCAAGGTGGGGATTTCTCCGTCACGCCCATGCAGATCTTTGCCTCTCTTGTTGCTGTTTTTGGCATTTCCTTTGGCACCATTTACCAAAAGCGCTTTGCCAGCAATCTCGACATGCGCACCTCGACCGTGTGGCAATATGTGGCCGCTGCATTGATGTGTGGCATTTTAAGCTATGCAACAGAAACCCAGACCATCATCTGGTCGGGAGAATTCATCTTCGCTCTTGGCTGGCTGGTGCTGGTTCTCTCCATCGGGGCCATCTTCCTGTTGCTATTTTTGATCGAAAATGGCGCCGTCTCCAACATTGCCGGACTATTTTATATGATCCCGGCAGTGACGGCCATTCTCTCATGGATCTTGTTTGATGAACCAATCACAGGCATGCAAATTGTCGGCATCATCATCACAGGTGCCGGAGTTTTCCTCGCCAGCCATGCCAAAATGATGCCTATGCGCAACAAATCATCACATTAATCCTATGGCCTATTGCAAATGTTGCAGAGCACAGTCACTGTGCGGTGCAGCAAAACTGGACATAAGATCAGGTCAGCCTCCCCGGCAAATCCCATAAGACACGCACGGGCTGATCAAATTGGAGAGCGTATCCATGTCACTTACCGTTAAAACGGAAGCCATCCCTACCCCTGCGACCTTTAGCGCCGATATGGCCGCAGCCGTCAATGCCACTGAAATCCTGCTTGATGCCATCATTGATGCAGTGCGCGAGAAAGTGGTCGTGGATGGCAAGGTAAAATCTGCCAAGGTTGAACAGGAACAGCGCGCCACGCACGGCCTTGCATGGTTCGCCACCTATGTGGAAGCCTTGAAGGAAATGAAGGGTTATGCCGCCAATATGAGCGAAGAGGGTCGCTTTGGCGAGATGGAAAGCCTGATCACCCGCATGACCTTTGCCGAATATCTGGCGCAGATTTTTGGCGGCATTCCTATGAATCAGGGCGAAATTGTCCGCCTGTCCGACTTTGGCGTCTCGGCTGATGTGATTGCCGCAGCAAAGACAGAAGAAGTCCAGCGCCTGATGGCCGAGGGCAACACCCCAGACATTCGCCTGCGCCTTGTTGCCTTGATGGAAGCCTCCGAAGGGGCTGGCTCTTTTGGCGATGCCGGTCTTGACGAAACCATGGAAGCCTTCCGCGAGGAAATGCGCCGCTTTGCCGATACCGAGGTTTCACCCCATGCCCATGAATGGCACCTTAAAAACGAATATATCCCTCTCGATGTCGTCGGCAAAATGGCCGAGATGGGTGTCTTTGGCCTGACCATTCCAGAAGAATTCGGCGGCCTTGGCCTTGGCAAGGAATCCATGTGCGTGGTCTCGGAAGAATTGTCCCGCGCCTATATTGGCGTTGGCTCTCTGGGGACCCGCTCCGAAATTGCAGCCGAGCTGATTATGTGCGGCGGCACCGAAGAGCAGAAAAATAACTGGCTTCCGAAAATCGCCTCTGGCGAAATTCTGCCAACCGCAGTCTTTACTGAGCCAAACACCGGCTCCGACCTTGCCAGCCTCAAAACCCGCGCCACCCTTGATGGCGACAGCTACAAGGTGACCGGCAACAAAACCTGGATCACCCATCCGGTCCGCGCCGATGTCATGACCCTTCTGGTGCGCACCAATCCTGAAGAGCCGGGCTATAAGGGCCTGTCCATGCTGCTGGCAGAAAAACCACGCGGCGATGACGAAACCCCCTTCCCGGCAGAAGGCATGGATGGTGGCGAGATCGAGGTTCTGGGCTATCGCGGCATGAAGGAATATGAAATCTCCTTCGATAATTTTAAAGTGAAAAAAGAAAATCTTCTGGGCGGTGTTGAAGGCCAAGGCTTCAAGCAATTGATGCAGACCTTTGAATCTGCCCGTATCCAGACCGCCGCCCGCGCCATTGGTGTGGCACAATCTGCACTGGATCTGGGCCTGCGGTATGCACAGGAGCGCATCCAGTTCTCCAAAGCTCTGATCAATTTCCCGCGCGTGATCGACAAACTGGCCATGATGGCGGTTGAACTGATGGTGGCTCGCCAGCTCACCTATTTCTCTGCCCGCCAGAAAGATCATGACAAGCGCTGTGATCTGGAAGCAGGCATGGCCAAACTGCTTGGCGCCCGCGTCGCTTGGGCTGCAGCTGACAATGCCTTGCAGATCCATTCCGGCAACGGCTTTGCGGTAGAATATGCTATCTCTCGCGTCCTGTGTGATGCCCGTATCCTCAACATTTTCGAGGGCGCAGGCGAAATTCAGGCTCAAGTGATTGCCCGCCGCCTGCTCGACAGCCGCGGTTAATCTTCGGCTCCTTCCATGCCGGGAAGGGATGATCAATTAAGCACAATAAGGGGCAGCTTCTCATAGCTGCCCCTTTTCATTTCCCCCCGCCTCCCCTACATCTGATCTCAGCATCAAAAGCCAACCAGCAATAGCGAGATCTCCATGGCCCAGCGCTCCATTCTTATCACCGGCTGCTCCACCGGCATCGGCCATTGCTGTGCCCTTGGGCTAAAAGAAGAAGGCTGGATGGTCTTTGCCACCGCCCGGCGCGACGAAGATTTGCAAGATCTGGCCAGTAAAGGCCTCATCCCGCTCTATCTTGATTATCGCGACGAGACATCCATCACCAAGGCCGTTGAGACACTCACAGAAAAGACAGGCGGCGGTCTTGATGCCCTCTTCAACAACGGGGCCTATGGCCAACCGGGAGCAGTGGAAGACCTGCCCACATCAGCCCTGCGCGAACAATTTGAAAGCAATGTCTTTGGCTGGCACGAACTAACCCGCCAAGTCATCCCCCTCATGCGCCAGCAAGGCCATGGCCGCATCATTCAATGCTCTTCCGTTCTGGGCATGGCAGCATTGCCTTTTCGGGGCGCTTATAATTCATCCAAATTTGCCCTTGAGGGCCTGACCGATACCCTGCGTCTTGAGCTCCACGGGAGCGGCATTCAGGTCTCTCTGATCGAACCCGGCCCCATCACCTCACGCTTCAGGGCCACCGCCTTTAAAAAGCTCAAAGAACATATCGATATGGACAGATCCGTTCATGCCGCCAAATATCAAAAAAGGCTGGCTCGCGGTGTCTCTGACGACAAAGACCGTTTTGAACTGGGGCCGGAAGCAGTTCTGGCCAAATTAAACCATGCGCTTAATGCCCCCAAAGCCAAAGCCCGATATTATGTGACTGTGCCAACCTATTTTATAGGCTATGCAAAGCGTATTCTTTCAACCACTATGCTGGATCGAATCCTCAGAGCCAATGGTGATTGACGCCAGCCGCCACCCAACTGATCCAAGGAGACATCATGTCCGCCATTCTGCCTACTCTTGTCCCCATTGCTCTGATTGCCGTGGCCATTGTGCTGATATTGGGCCTTTATAATATGCTAAAAGGCGACAATCCCAACCGGTCGCAGACATTGATGCGCTGGCGGGTGATTCTGCAATTCGTTGCCATTATTCTGATCATGGCCACCCTTTATGCCACATCGGCCTAGAAACCAGACCAATTGGCAAAGATAAACGCAACGCTGGTGCCAAAAAACCACACTTATCGCAAGACTTGCCACCAGCAATTGCCGATAGCCCATGTTTTGCTGGCATCTTGTCCTAAGGTGCGCTAAGGATGACAGCCAATTATGCTTATTTTATTCAAGACACTCGTGGGATGGGTAATGAATAAATCTATTTTGTTAACTTCTGCTCTTGTATTGGGCTCTTGCCTCTCAGCGCATGCCGCTGACTATGCAGACCCGGCAGCACCGTCATCTTCCTTATTCAGCGAATTACGCATGGGGGTTCTGGCCCATGATGTAGATCGCCGCGAGAAGAATACTATCAGCATTCAGGCTGAAGCTCTGTTCCAGCCTTTGGGCGAGATCAACGAAAACTCTACCTTCCTTGATATGCTCTTTGCTCCGCGCCCCCATATCGGCGCATCGGTCAATAGCAAAGGCAAAACAAGCTATGGCTATGCGGGCCTAAGCTGGCTCTATCCGATCTTTGGCCCTGTCTTTATTGAAACCAGCTTTGGCGGCGCGGTTCATAACGGCAACCTCAAAAATACCGATCCCAAAATGGAGCCTCTTGGCACCCGTGTCCTGTTCCGCGAAACAGCCTCCATCGGCTTTGATTATGACCAATGGCGCATTATGGCGACAGTGGAGCATCTCTCCAATGCCGGTTTGGGAAGTTGGAACCATGGTCTGACCCATGTTGGCGGGCGCGTTGGATACAAATTCTAAGCCTCGGCCTTTGCCAAGCAATAGCCTTTAAGGCACAATGTGATAAAAAGCGTGTTTGCTTGCAAACGCGCTTTTTTTATGCTTGCAATCAAGCAGATAAAAGACACTCACCACAAAAAGGCGCAAAGGGCACAGCATGGTTCGTCTCAACAAGATCTATACCCGCACTGGCGACAAAGGCACCACCATGCTTGGCAATGGCGAGCGACGCAACAAGCATGATCTGAGGGTGGAAGCATATGGCACGGTAGACGAGACCAACGCTTTTGTCGGGGTCGCCCGCCTTGAAACCGCCTCCATGCCTGAGCTGGATGCCATGCTGGCCGAAATCCAGAATGACCTGTTCGATCTGGGCGCGGATCTATCCACACCCGATACCGGTGAAGAGCTGCCTTATGAGCCTTTGCGGATCATTGCAAGTCAGGTAGAGCGCCTTGAAACCCAGATTGATAAGCTCAACGAAGATCTAGAGCCGCTAAAAAGCTTTATCCTGCCCGGTGGCTCGCGCGCCTCTGCGCATCTACATGTAGCGCGCACGGTCTCACGCCGAGCGGAACGCCTGATCACAGAGCTTGCCACCCACGAGGAAGAAGCTCTATCCCCCCACTGCATTCAATATATCAACAGATTGTCTGATTTTCTCTTTGTTGCAGCCCGCTGGACCAATGCCAAGGGCAATGATGATATTCTCTGGGTGCCGGGAAAAACCCGCTAGGAACAGCCATCAGGCCAGAGGATCACCTCTGCAAACACCCGCATAATTATCGCATCAAACCATAAAAGTAGATTGCCATGTTTTTCCCCTTACATGACAAAAACGCACTAACTCACGTTCGCCTGCAATATATCACTCTGGCTTTGATCGCGCTTAATATCATCCTGTTTGTGTTCACCACATCCGGCACCGGCAATATTGCCTTGCAGGATTATGCGCTCGCTTTTGGCCTCATCCCCCAGCATTTTTCAGGCTCAAATCCCGTTGCCCTTACTTTCTCGGATCCCATCCTCTGGACAGCCCCACTGTCTTACGCCTTTCTGCATGCAGACTGGATGCATCTTCTGGGCAATATGGCCTTTCTCTGGGTCTTTGGCGACAATATCGAAGATGCCATGGGGCATATGCGCTTTTTGCTCTTTTATTGCCTTTGCGCCATGGGGGCCGCAGCGGTTCATATTCTGGCCAACTGGGCCTCACCCATCCCACTTATTGGCGCATCGGGGGCAACAGCGGGCATCATTGCCGCCTATCTGATGCTCCATCCCAATGTGAAGGTCTGGGTCCTTTTTTTAGGCCGCATTCCCTTGCGCATCCCTGCACTTTACTGTCTGGGTGCATGGCTTCTTTTGCAGCTTTACAATTCCCTCTCGGCAGCAGGCGAAGGGGTGGCTTGGTGGGCTCATGTGGGGGGCGCTGCAACCGGCGCTCTTTTGATCCCCTTTATGAAGCGTAAATCAGTGCCTCTGTTTGATCGCAACACGACGCTTTAATTCATACTATTGATGTAGATCTGGCACCTTGCGGCATAAAAGCTGTGTGAAAAGCATCCCGGTCATAATATTTTCTCATAGCACTCCGACTCACAGACCGTTGACTCGCGCTCTGAGAGGAAATACCGTCCATCCCGACCATCCGGGACTCAAATGCGCATCCTCTCTCTTCCAAGGATGGAATGCGTATCGAATATGCAATTGGGGCACTTTGTGCTCACTTTGGAGACACAATCGATGAAGATTCTCGTACCCGTTAAGCGGGTTGTTGACTACAATGTCAAAATCCGTGTGAAAGCAGACGGCACAGGCGTTGATCTTGCCAACGTCAAAATGTCTATGAACCCCTTTGATGAGATCTCGGTTGAAGAGGCAATCCGCCTGAAAGAAGCTGGTAAAGCAACCGAGATCGTGGCTATTTCCGTAGGCCCGCAGCAAGCACAGGAAACCCTGCGGACTGCTCTGGCCATGGGTGCTGATCGTGCCATCCTCATCAAAACCGATGAGAATGTTGAGCCACTGGGCGTTGCCAAATTGCTGGCCGCTGTTGTTGGTGAAGAAAATCCAGACATGGTGATCGTTGGCAAGCAGGCCATTGATGATGACAGCAACCAGACTGGTCAGATGCTGGCGGCAATTCTTGGCTGGCCTCAGGGCACTTTCGCTTCTGAAGTTGAGCTGGGCGACGGCAAAGTCACTGTTACCCGCGAAATCGATGGCGGCCTGCAAAAGGTAGAGCTGAATATGCCAGCTGTCGTTACCTCTGATCTGCGCCTCAATGAACCACGTTATGCATCTCTGCCAAACATCATGAAGGCAAAGAAGAAACCTCTGGACACCAAAGAGCCTGCTGATTACGGCGTTGACATTGCTCCACGCCTTGAGGTGCTCTCCACTGTTGAGCCTGCCGCCCGTCAGGCCGGTGTGAAAGTTGCCGACGTCGCCGAACTGGTCGACAAGCTGAAAAACGAAGCCGGTGTGCTGTAAGGCAAGCGTGAGGAGATATAGATATGACGACACTTCTGATTGCCGAACATAACAATGCGGCTTTGAATGACGCCACTGCCAAAGCAATGACTGCAGCGGTCGAGCTGGGCTCTGACGTTCATGTGCTTGTAGCTGGTAAAGGCTGTGGTGCTGCCGCTGAGGAAGCTGCCAAACTCTCCGGCGCTGCCAAAGTGATTGTCGCTGAAAGCGATGAGCTTGAACACCAGCTGGCTGAGCCTATGGCTGCCCAGATCGTAGCACTGGCTGGCGATTATGATGCCATTGTTGCCGCCTCTACCGCCAACGGCAAAAACTTCATGCCGCGCGTGGCCGCCCTTCTGGACGTGATGCAGCTCTCTGACATCACCAAAGTGGTATCAAGCGATACCTTTGAGCGCCCAATCTATGCCGGTAACGCCATCCAGACTGTAAAATCTGGCGACGCCAAGAAAATCATCACCGTCCGGACTGCAACCTTTGCAGCTGCTGGCAATGATGGTTCTGCAAGCGTTGAAAATGTTGATGCTGCCGCAGGGCCCGGTATCTCTTCCTATGTTGGTGAAGAGCTGTCACAGTCTGATCGTCCCGAGCTGGCCTCTGCCAAGATCATCATCTCCGGTGGTCGCGCTATGGGCTCTGAAGAAAAGTTCAACGAAGTACTCACCCCTGTTGCTGACAAACTGGGTGCTGCAATTGGTGCCTCCCGTGCAGCGGTTGACGCTGGCTACGCACCAAATGATCTGCAGGTTGGTCAGACCGGTAAGGTGGTCGCCCCTGAGCTTTACATTGCTTGCGGCATCTCCGGCGCCATTCAGCATCTGGCTGGTATGAAGGATTCCAAAGTCATTGTTGCCATCAACAAGGATGAGGAAGCCCCAATCTTCCAGGTCGCAGATTACGGCCTTGTGGCGGACCTCTTCGATGTCCTGCCCGAGCTGGAAAAAGCTCTGTAAAACTGAATGTAAAAGGGCGTTTTTCAAACGCCCTTTTACCGTTTCGCATTTGCGAAATAATAAAAAATCTGCCAGTATCCCTCTCAGACAATTTCCGGCATCAAGACCCGACCTCCCTCATTTTTCGGATCTTTGCCAAGACTGAACAGGGCCAACCCCGCATTCGCCATCTCTAACAATGGCAACTGGTGATTCATATGGTTTCAGAAATTAAAAAAATCGGCATTATTGGCGCAGGCCAGATGGGCAACGGCATCGCACATGTATGTGGCCTATCAAACTATGATGTGGTCCTGAACGATATTTCACAGGAAAATCTAGACAAGGCTCTTGCCACAATCCAAGGCAACATGGCCCGTCAGGTCGCATCTGGCAAGATTACTGAAGACCAGAAGAATAAAGCGCTGGATAATATCGCTGTAAATATTGCCCTTGACTCCCTTGCCGATGTTGACATCGTCATCGAAGCTGCAACCGAGCATGAGGAAACCAAACGCAAAATCTTTGCAGCGGTTACTCCAATCATTCGCCCGGATGCAATCATCGCCTCCAACACCTCGTCAATCTCCATCACGCGCCTTGCCGCATCGACAGATCGGGCAGAGCAATTCATTGGCATCCACTTCATGAATCCAGTGCCAATGATGAAGCTGATTGAGTTGGTGCGCGGCATTGCAACGGATGAGCAGACCTTCGATGTTGCCAAGCAATTTGCCGACAATCTGGGCAAAACAGTTGCTGTGTCTGAAGATTTCCCAGCCTTCATGGTCAACCGCATTTTGCTGCCTATGATCAATGAGGCAATCTACACCCTTTATGAGGGCGTTGGATCCGTTGATGCCATTGATACTGCGTTGCGCCTTGGTGCCAACCACCCGATGGGCCCGCTGCAGCTGGCAGATTTCATCGGCCTTGATACCTGCCTGTCCATCATGCAGGTTCTTTATGAAGGTCTGGCCGACACCAAATATCGCCCATGCCCATTGCTGGTCAAATATGTGGAAGCAGGCTGGCTTGGCCGCAAAACCCAGCGCGGTTTCTACGATTATCGCGGCGAGGCACCAGTCCCAACCCGCTAAGGCCTAGGCCAACAAAGTTTATTCAAAGCCGCTTTCGGGTCCGAAGGCGGCTTTTTTGCGTTTATGCCTTGCCCGTCTTCCAAATGAGACAATGCAATCCATTTCCGCAACCCTTTCTTAACCCCGATTTAAGCTCCCCACCCTATCATATACAGGAGTGACTCCAAATGTGCGGAATTAAGAGAGGAAGAAGACAATGTCATCTGTAGGATCTCTTGGCGCCTCTGTTGCCTATACCAACGCCGCCCAAGGCAAGATGGAGCTGGGCGTAACGCTTGCGAAAATGGCGCAAAATTCAGACAATGCCATGGTTGGCATACTGGACAAGCTCGTTGAACAAGGGCTTGAAAATAGTGCAGCCCGCCCACAAGGCATGGGGCAGGCTGTCAATATCAAAGCCTAGGGTCAGGACCCTAGATCATTCGCTTCAGGCAAAGGCCAAAACAGTGGCTAAGCTTAGCCCTCTTTTGCAACCTTACCCAAGAGCTCAAGCGCCCGTTCATCAGACCAGGCAGCAGGCCCTGCCATAAAGCCAAGCGCGCATCCCTTTTTGTCCAGCACCAACGTCGTTGGCATACCAAAGGCCATGCCGCGTTTTTTCAGCTCATGGAAAATCTTCATGCTGGGGTCGGAATAAAGCGCCAATGCCTTGCTCTCGATCTTATCAAGGAATTTCTGGGCTACTTCAGGACCCTTGCGATCGATATTCACCGCAACGACTTCAAAATTATCACCACCAAGTTTGGTTTGCAGTTCATCCAGATCAGGCATTTCCTTCTTGCATGGCGCACACCACGTTGCCCACAAATTAAGAAGAACAGCTTTGCCTTTAAAATCGGCAAGGCTCATATCACTGCCATCCGGACCTTTGAATTTAAGATCACTGACATCGGTAGGATCTTTAGAGATTTGCAGCGCAGCGATCGGTCCGCCCACAAGGGGCTTAATAGCCTGTGCAAGAGTCTGCGATGCCTGACACTGCTCGGCCGATTGCGCATTGCCAGAGGCCCCAATCATCACGTATACCGCCATAAGTCCGGCAGTCAGCCCCCGCACAAGGGACGGCATCGCCCGGCCACTTGCACGATTTTGAGACACAAGGCTGTCGGTTTCTTTTGTGGGGTGGGTCATAAGCAGAAGATCCTTCCTCTTGGCAGATAAATGTGACGATCTATATTATGGGGTAATCCGGCAAAAATGCAGCGGATAACACCCTGCTGGGCCAAAAAATCTGATAAATAGTTATCAGAGACATAATCTGGCTACGGCCAACAAACTGGAACGGTAACTATGAGCAATAAAATGTGGGGCGGTCGGTTCTCTGAAGGCCCAGACGCCATCATGGAAGAAATCAACGCCTCTATTGATTTTGACAAAAAACTCTATTCTCAAGATATTACCGGCTCCAAAGCCCATGTGGCCATGCTTGCCCATCAGGGCATTGTGTCTTCGCAAGATGCACAAGCCATCTCCGAAGGCCTGACTAAAATACAGGAAGAAATCGAACACGGGGAATTCACTTTTTCGCGCGCACTGGAAGACATTCACATGAATGTGGAAAGCCGGCTTGCTGATCTGCTTGGCCCAAGCGCCGGACGACTGCATACAGCTCGCTCGCGCAATGATCAGGTTGCAACCGATTTCCGCCTGTGGGTGCGTGACACCATGGATACGCTAGACGCCCAGCTTGCTGATCTGCAAATGGCTTTTGTTGAAAAAGCCAATGAACATGCAGGCGTCGTTATGCCCGGTTTCACCCATTTGCAAAGCGCCCAGCCTGTCACCTTCGGCCATCATATGCTTGCCTATGTGGAAATGCTGGGCCGTGACCGGGGTCGGGTGCAGGATGCACGCCGCCGCATGAATGAAAGCCCGCTCGGTTGTGCGGCTCTTGCTGGCACCTCCTTCCCCATTGATCGTCATATGACGGCTGAAAGTCTGGGCTTTGATCGCCCAACCGCCAACAGCCTTGATGGCGTGTCTGATCGCGATTTTGCGCTTGAGGCTCTCTCTGCAGCCTCCATCTGCGCCATGCATCTCTCCCGCTTTGCAGAAGAGCTGGTTATCTGGTCCTCTGCCCAGTTCCGCTTTGTGCAATTGTCGGACAAATTCTCCACAGGCTCCTCCATCATGCCGCAAAAGCGCAATCCAGATGCAGCCGAGCTGGTGCGCGCCAAAGTGGGCCGCATCATCGGGGCGCTCAATGCCTTGCTGATTGTTATGAAAGGCCTGCCGCTTACCTATTCCAAGGACATGCAAGAAGACAAAGAGCAGGCCTTCGATGCCCTGCAAAATCTCTCCCTTTGCATTGCTGCCATGACCGGCATGGTCAAAGATCTGGAGCCAAACAAGAAAGAGCTAAAAAAAGCCGCGGGCTCCGGCTATTCCACCGCAACAGATCTTGCAGATTGGCTGGTCCGCAGCCTTGATATGCCCTTTAGAAACGCCCACCACGTCACCGGCACACTGGTCGCCATGGCGGTTGAGCGCAATATCGAGTTGCACAAGCTGACACTGGAAGAGATGCAATCGGTTGAACCATCCATCACAGAAGATATCTTCTCTGTATTGTCGGTGGACAAATCCGTAAGAAGCCGGGTCTCCTATGGTGGTACGGCCCCTCAAAATGTGAGAAAACAGGCAAAACGCTGGCTGAAAATACTTGAAAGAGAACAAGCAGCCAGGCAATAGTTTGCATAAGCCCGATCCGGCCTCGAAAGGCCGGATCGGCAAGGACAAATTGTGATCACAGATCCATTTATCAAAGACAAGCCAAATAGGGAGCCTCCCATGGCACTTCGCTCTGCATCTTCCAAAGGCCTTGGCCTTGCGGCCCTTATTGGGCTGGCTCTTGTTTTGTCAGCATGCGGTCAAAAGGGTCCCCTTGAGGCCCCGTCCAGTCAGACCAACACACTGACAGATCCTGTGGACCCGACCATTCGTCAGTCCGCCACAGAGCAGGATAAAGATGTGGATGTGGAGCAAAAGACGCCAACAAAGGCGCCAGACAAACGCTTCATCCTCGACGGATTGCTGTGATCATCTGAACCGGAAGCCTTTTGGGCATTCCCGCTCTTAAAGGCCCGGCCGATCCGGGCCTTTCTTCCCTTTTTTTGCTAAAGGACACAGATCCATGCATCATTTCGACTATAAAGACGGTGTCATGCATGCCGAAAATGTCTCCATTCCCGCTTTGGCGAAAGAGGTCGGCACTCCTTTTTATGTCTATTCAACCGCAACGCTTGAACGGCATTATCAGGTTTTCTCCCAAGCCTTCGACGATATCCCCTCCCTTGTCTGCTATGCCATGAAAGCCAACTCCAATCTGGCCGTGCTTAAAACACTGGCAAGACTGGGCGCAGGCGCAGATGTGGTCTCGGAAGGGGAATTGCGCCGCGCATTGGCAGCAGGCATTCCAGCCTCAAAAATCCTCTTCTCGGGCGTTGGCAAAACCCGCCGCGAGCTGACCTTTGCGCTGGAGCAGGATATTCTGTGCTTTAACATCGAATCAGAGCCCGAGCTGGAGCTACTGAGCATTGTTGCAAGCAAGCTGGGTAAGGAAGCGCGAATTTCACTTCGGATCAACCCCGATGTTGATGCCAAAACCCATGCAAAAATCAGCACCGGCAAATCTGAAAACAAGTTCGGCATTCCCTGGAAGCAGGCAAGCGCGGTTTATGCCCGTGCGGCCAAGCTGCCCGGCATCAAGGTAACCGGCATCGATATGCATATCGGCAGCCAGATCACCGAGTTGGAGCCATTTGATGCAGCTTTTGCCCGTTTGGGCGAGTTGATCAAAGAGCTACGCAAGGATGGCCACGACATTGACCATGTCGATCTTGGCGGCGGCCTTGGCATTCCCTATCAGGCAGACCAGTCCCCTCCGCCCCTGCCGCGCGATTATGCCGAAACCGTCAAAAAACATGTGCGCGATCTCGACTGTAAGGTCTATTTCGAGCCGGGCCGCCTGATTGCTGGCAATGCAGGCATTCTGGTGACCGAAGTCATCTATCGCAAAGAGGGCGAAGGCAAAACCTTTGTCATCGTGGACGGGGCCATGAATGACCTGATCCGCCCGACACTCTATGAAGCATGGCATGATGTGCGCCCTGTGAGCGAGCCTGATTTTGACACCCCCACCGCCAATGTTGATATTGTGGGCCCTGTTTGCGAAACCGGTGATTTTCTCGCGCAAAATCGTCCTCTACCTCTTATGGAAGCAGGGGATCTGATTGCCGTAATGTCAGCGGGTGCCTATGGCGCGGTGCAGGCCAACACCTATAACACGCGCCCCTTGGTGCCCGAAATTCTGGTAAGCGGTAATGAGTGGCATATCATCCGCGAGCGACCAAGCTATGACGAAATGCTGGGTCTGGATAAAATGCCTCAATGGCTCAAGGACTAGCGTCTTTTAAAGCAATCGTGATGAAAGAAAAAAGGCTGGCTTTTAAAAAGCCAGCCTTTTTATATCACCCTGTCTGAACTCAAACACAATAAAAGCTAGTTGAGCATGGCGTGCGGCATGGGCGAAGCCTGCGGCATGCCACCTGCCAGCGCTTCACGCACAGCCGTGCGGATTTCAGCCAGAGAAAAAGGTTTTGGGACAACATCATGGATATGCACGGCGAGCTTGTCACAGCGTTCTCGCTGATCGGCAAAGCCGGTCATCATGAGGATTGTCATATCAGGCCAATCCTTGGCGGCTGACATAGCCAGCGCAATTCCATCCATCATGGGCATCTTGATGTCAGTGAGCAGTAAATCAAACGCCCCATCCTGCTCAGCCAGTACGTCCATTGCATCCATGCCGTCTTCGGCGGTCTCCACATCGTGACCATCCATCATCAACGCACGCTGGACGAACATACGTACCCCATCATCATCTTCAGTAAGAAGAATTCGGGCCATCCACTCCAACTCCCATCATTCTTTTTGTCGCACCTGAATCACTTCAGTTTGTCGCTCCATCATGCCGGTCAAATGGTTGACCAAATGCAAAGGAAGCGCTTTTTCGAGAAAAAGAATGTGAGAATTATCAGCCCTCGCCTTTTAAATAACCCACAAAGGGCACTTCGCGATAAGAGTGGGCCTTGTCCATGCCATAGCCAACCACAAACTCGTCAGGACATTCAAATCCAACATAATCGCCTTGGATATCCGCAATCCGTTTGCCCGGCTTATCAAGCAAAACCGCAATATCAGCCCGATTGGCTCCGCGCTCTTTAAGCAACTTCTGTGCATAAGCAAGAGTACGGCCAGACTCCAGAATATCGTCGATCAGCAACACATCACGTCCATTCACGATGGTCTCGATATCACGCACAACGCGCACATTGCCCGTTGATTTGGTGCCACTCCCATAGCTGGACAAAGACATGAACTCAACTTCAAGCGGAACACCGGCCCGATAGAGAGAGCGCAACAAATCTGCTGCAAAAACAAAACTGCCTTTGAGCACAGCAATCACCAAAAGATTGTCATAGCCAGCATTGGCGATGGTATCGGCCAATTCCTGATTGCGCTTGGCAAGGGTTTCTTCGTCATAGAGGACGTGAATAATCTCGGTCATGAAGGCTCGCAGGTCCAGTAATCTTGCATCACCAAACCATCACTGGGTTTTGGTCACGCGAAGGGAAACTTTTTTTGCCTGTGCTGGTGCAGCAATGCGGGTGGCAATATCTTTGCTTTCACCCGGCCCCAAGCCAACGCCATCAGGCTCGATAGCCCATGCATATAGCTCTACGTCGTCATTGCCAAGCACGGAAAGCTGCACTTTTGGCAATAAAACAGGCTCACCCCCATCATTCACAAGGCTGGCATTGATGGAAATGACCGGAGCACCTGAGCGTTGCAACAATTGCGCCGAGACATCCTGCAACACAACTCCGCTGAGGTTAACAGGCATGCCGAGAAAATCATAAAGTGAAGCAAAACTTGGCACAGTACGAACCACCAAGGCTGGGGCCATCAAAAGCCCGGCAACCATTACAAGACTGGCCGCAAGAGCAGAGCCGCCGACGATCCAATCCTTGCGATCATTCACTCCTGCAGTCTTGGCAGCAGCAGAGCGGCGCGGCTTGCGCCCCTTCCCACGGCGCCTGCGCACCGCGGATTCTATATCATTGCCCGCCTTTCCTTGAGCAATTGCCTTTTGTGCCTCAAACGCCGCTGCATCAACCGCTTCAACCACATCCTCATCTAGCCCATCAGCGACGCGGCTGGTGACAAGTTCTGTCTTGGGAGGACTGGTAGGCACAGCTTTTTCTGCTTCATTCGATCCCGGACTATCAAAAAGCGCATCAATATCATCTTGGCTTTGATCATCCCCAGCCCCTGATGGGCTATCAAACAGAGCGTCAATATCATCCTGGCTCTGATCTTCCCCGCCACCCGATGGACTGTCGAACAATGCATCAATATCGTCTTGGCTCTGGTCTTCCCCACCCCCTGATGGGCTAGATGAGGATGTGGTTGAAGCGGTTGATGCAGCGGCGTTTGAGGCACAAAAGGCAATTGCTCAAGGAAAGG
>JAOAQZ010000039.1 GCA_025210795.1 Cohaesibacter sp.
ACCCTTAATTGGCTCCCCAGGCCGGACTCGAACCAGCGACCCAGCGATTAACAGTCGCTTGCTCTACCAACTGAGCTACTGGGGAAAACTGTTTTCATCAAAGCAGCTAAAAAGCGCTATCGATGTTGGTGAAGTGGTTTCTAATAGAGGGGATCGAACTTGCCAAGCATTTTTTTGCAAAGTGAGGGACTTTTTTTCATGGTGGTGGAAAATTTGCTTCAAAATTCTTCAGGGCTGGAATTGATCAGATTTTCCCCTATTTAAAGGCTGTCACATCACAGGTGCAACAGAGCCAATTTCATTCCCTCAAGCAATGCAGGTTGAAACATGATTACGCCCAAGAAACAGATCTCCATTGGTCAATGGACTGTCTCTATGCCCGGCACACCTGCTGCACGGCGCTGGCTGGGGCTGGGACTGGTTTTGGGCGGTGTTCTGGGCTTTCTGCCTGTGCTTGGTTTTTGGATGATCCCGCTGGGGCTCTTTGTTCTCTCAATTGATCAGCCCTATTTACGTCGTCTGCGCCGCAAATGGCAGATATTGGCAGAGCGAAAGAGCAGGGATGATGAGCTCATTATAAAAATTCAGGGCGGGCAAAAAAGCCAGCAATAGGGCGCGTTGACTCGTGTGGACTGCATGATGGATTTATCAAAGCAAAGCCATAGAGCAACTATATGAGACTGGTCGGCTTGAATAACTATGATAGTCTGTCTTTCTCTATTTGCTACCTGCCATAGGTTAAGAAGGACAAACAATGCCCCAGCCAACGATTGCCGATCTGATCAAGAAAAAAGGGGCCTGGCTTGATGAGGACAGAACCGGCAGCTTACGCTTGGCGCGCAAGCATTCTGCGGCCAGTGTGGCGATTGCCAACCAATATAGAGCCTTTGAGCGGATCAGGACCCGTCTCTTTAAAGGAACGATTCGCCATTCTGATCTTAATCCAACCGAAGCATGCATTGTTGAAGCGCTGATGGACGCTGATTTGATCCGCGAGATGCCTGACGGTGGCCTCAGGGCAGATTCGGCTGGCTCTCGCCGCTACATCACCGGTGGCTGGCTGGAAGAGGTGGCCTGCCTTGCAGCATTGGAAGCCGGTGCTGATGAAGCACTCTACGGCCAATCAGTCAGTTGGCGGGTAGATGGCTATTACGGAGAAAACGAAATTGATGTCATTGCCCGCTATGGCTCGCGGCTGGCTTTTTACTCCTGCAAGGCTTTTGGGGCGTCTTACAGAAAGTCCAACGACCGCAGGCGCAAAAAGCTGATGGAAGCTCTGCACGAGGCTGATAATATGGCCGATCATTTCGGCTCGGAAAATGCCTTTGTCGGGCTGATCCTGTCAACAGATCTCTATGACCATTATAATCGCAAACCCAAATATGAAGCCCTGTTTGGTAAGGCACGCGCGCTCAATGTCCAACTGATCACCCTGGATGATCTCAAATGGCACAATCTGGTAAATGCCATGGGAAAAGCTACAGAATAGGTAGCTTGGAGAGCTTGCAGGGCCATGCACACGAGCCTGTTAACGGCCAGATTGCTGTTTTGGGATTATACAAGGGAGAGAATTGGAGGCTCGAGCCGGAATCGAACCGGCGTACACGGATTTGCAATCCGCTGCGTCACCACTCCGCCATCGAGCCTTCCGCGTTGTGGTGGGAGGTGTATAGCGAAAGCGATGGAAGGGGACAAGTCGATATCCACCAAAATTTGAACTTTTTATCGAAACTCGCCTAATGAGTTGTTCAAACTGCGACATTTACGGCTAAAATCACCAATCCACTCTTGCAACAGCGCCAAGGCGGCGATAATCACGAGGGGGTAGGCGGGAATGCGTGGAATCCGGGCTTTGACCAAGCGCGATCCATTCTATCTCCTAGCCTTTAGGGATCAACAAATACAGGATATTTCTGTCATGGGCGAATATGCAGACGCGCGCCGTCAAATGGTGGATAACCAAATCAGAACCACCGATGTGACCGCATATAATGTGCTGGATGCTTTTGGCTCTGTGCCACGAGAATTGTTCGTCCCGACCAATCAGCGCGCGCTGGCCTATAGCGATGCCGATATCCAGATTTCTAACAGCCGCATGATGATGCAACCATCCCCTTTGGCCAAGATGCTGCAACTGGCAGACATCACGCCAGACGATGTGGTGCTCGTCATCGGTTCCAATAGCGGCTATTCAGCAGCTCTTGCTTCCAAAATGGGCAACACAATCGTTGCCGTTGAAAGCGACGAAGCGCTGGTAGAACAAGCCCAGACGACACTGTCGGAGCTTGGGTGCGATAATGTTGCCGTCATAGCGTCTGACATTACCAAGGGCTATGCATCAGAAGGCCCTTACGATGTTATCTTCATTGAGGGGGCGGTTGAAGCTGTGCCACAAGATTTGCTGGCCCAGCTTAAAGAAGGCGGATGCCTTGTTTGTGTGGATGGTAAGGAACGCCGCGCAGAAGCTGTGAAGATCCTGCGCAATGGGGATAACTTCTCATCGATGCCAGCCTTTGACACCAATGCCCCGGCCTTGGAAGAATTTGCAAAGCCTGCTGTTTTTAAATTCTGAATAAAAACACAAACTTAAAACTATACAAACCGCCTGTATCTTTGCAGGCGGTTTTTTGTTATCTATGTTCAAAAGTGCGAAAATACATTTAGTTACAAAAGTTCTGTATAAACTTAGGGCCAATCTGTTGCCTGAATGCAGCATTAATGGTTTTTTAACATCCAAATTAGTCAGGGCTCTAGGAATGTAACGTCACACCCCCTATGTTGGCCCGATATATGAAGAATCGGACTGGGCTGTCTCTTCCCCCGTTGGGGTCGTGATGCTGGTTGGAGTAGGAGTGTGGGCGTGAAAAGCTTGAAAATGGCAACCCTGTGCGCAGTTGCAGCACTTGCCCTAAATGTATCTGATGCGTCGGCAGAAAATCTGCAGCAAGCTTTATCAATGGCTTACGGAAATAACCCGACCTTGAATGCAGCCCGTGCCGAACTGCGTGCGATTGATGAAAATGTCTCACAAGCGCTTTCAGGCTATCGTCCAACCGTGACCGGCTCAGGCTCAGCCACCCGCCAATGGACTTCCATTGAACAGCTCTCTGGTCCATCCAAAAGAAATGAGACCAACTCCACTTCTCTTGGCGTGCAGGTCAATCAGATCCTGTTTCGTGGCATGCGCACGAAAAATGGTGTGAAACAGGCCGAAGCCAGTGTCCGCGCCGCGCGTGCTACTTTGGAAAATACAGAACAGACCATCCTGTTTAATGTTGCAACAGCCTATATGGATGTGCTCCGCGATCAGGCTATTCTGGAACTGCGCAAGCAGAATGTTTCTTTTTTGAGAGAACAAGTCCGGTCCGCAAAGGATCGGTTTGCGGTAGGTGAAACCATTTCAACCGATGTCGCTCAGGCCGAAGCGCGTCTGTCCGGTGCTATATCGCAAGTCAATTTTGCAAAGGCAAATCTGTCTTCCAGCCGTGCTAACTATCAATTGCTCGTGGGCAAAAAGCCAGGCAAGCTGTCGGCAGGTTATGCCGTCGATAAGCTGTTCCCACGCAAACTGTCTGGTGCCATTGGTGCAGCACTTAGTGAACATCCGACCATTCGTGCATCTCAGCATAACGTAGATGCCGCGCAAATGGCTGTAAAAGTTGCACAGGGCGAGCTGATGCCGACAGTAAGCCTGCAAGGGACGGCCAATCGTTCATGGAGTGATCAATCTGGTGGCGGCACATCAAGCCGGGATACCACGACCAATAGTGCTCAGATTACCGGCTCTATCTCTGTGCCGCTTTATCAGGGTGGGCGGGTTAGTTCGCAAGTGCGTCAAGCCAAGGAAACACTTGGTCAGCGCCGTATCCAGCTTGATCTGGCGCGTGATCAGGTTCGCTCCAATGTCATTTCTTCATGGGGCGTTCTGGAAGCCGCCGTTCCGCAAATTACTGCAGCCCAAGCTCAGGTGGAAGCCTCTCGTCTTGCTTTGCGCGGTGTGATTGAAGAGCGCGGAGTAGGGCAGCGGACCACTCTTGATGTGTTGAACTCCCAAGGGGAGTTGATTGATGCACGCATCTCACTGGTTACTGCACAAAGAGACCGTATCGTTGCCTCTTACCGTATTGCCTCTGCTATCGGTCGCTTGTCTGCGCAAAAACTGAACTTGCGCGTAACCCATTATAATCCCAAGAAGCATTATAATCAGGTTCGCGATAAATGGTTTGGTCTGCGCACGCCAGATGGCCGCTAATAGAGCCAAATTTGAGTTTGAAAAGCCGGAGCATTAAGCTCCGGTTTTTTTATGTCCAGCCTCAAAGGCAAAGAAAATGGACATCTTGTTTTCTGTGGGAGGAAGTGCGGGATAGTGGGGAAATCGCTTCTTGTGCTGTTTCTTGCCCACAAGAATGATGCTTTTTTACTGAACAGATTTTCAGTTCAATCTAAACCGCCTATAGTGATAGAAGGAACGAATCATATCTGCGGTGGATATGATTTGTAACGTTGCTGGTTTATCAGTTTTCGGGTGAGGCCATGTCAAATACCAATGCAGCTCAGGAACCTTCAATGGAGGAAATTCTGGCGTCTATTCGCCGGATTATCTCCGATGAAGAAGCCGCTATTGGCGGAGAAGAACCTGCCCAGGCAGAAGCTGCAGCGGAGCCGGAAGCGGACGCAAATACGGAGATGGATCAAGACGATCTTGATGCATTGTTTGATTCTCCCGCATCCGAACCAGAAGAAGAACCTGCCGCAGAAGATGATATGGCTGCAATGATGGCTGCCATGGAAGCGGATGCCGAGCCTGAGGCCGCTGAAGAAGACGTGCTTGAACTCTCCACCGAGTGGCAAGAGCAGGATCTGGTGCAGCCACAGGAAGATGATCTGGTCTTCATGGAAGACGAGTTCGAACCCGCGCCAGAGCCGGAGCCCGTTGCCGTAACGCCAGATCCAACCCCCGAGCCAGAGCCAGCCCCTGCACTTCAGGACGCCTTGCATCGCGAGCTCGAGGAGAAGGTTCCACCGCTTCTCAAAGCAACGATTGAAACCGCTCCCACGCCAATTGACAATCTTCCAGATGTCGAAAAAGGCATGCCTCTGGTCTCCAGCCAGACAAGTGAAGTGGTGACCAATGCTTTTGACAATCTGACCCACACAATTTTAAGCAACAATACCCGCACCATGGAAAATGTGGTGGAGGATATGTTGCGCCCCATGCTCAAAGCATGGCTGGATCAGAATTTGCCTGTAATGGTAGAGCGCCTTGTCCGCGCCGAGATCGAACGAGTGTCCAGGGGCGAGCAGCATTACCGCTGATCGCCCGCACCAACCTTTCTCAAATTTACTCCCATCCGCTGTGGTTTTCTTAGCTCTTTTGGGCGAAAAACCACCCGATAAAGGCCAGATAGCATCAAGCATCTGGCCAGACGGTTGACAGACCTGTGGCGATGGGATTTACACCATATCCAAGACACCTAGCGATCTGTGCGCGCATAGGGCACAAGCACAGAAGCCAATCTTGCAAAGGCAAGGGCAGGGCGCATCTGCATTTCATGCGCGGGTCCCTTGCAACATGGAAGTACAATGCTGGAAAAAACATTCGATGCGGCCTCAGTTGAGCCGCGCCTTTATCAAGCGTGGGAAGAAACCGGTGCTTTTAATGCCGGTGCAGGCAAAAAAGACGGCGAAGACAGCTTTTGCATTGTGATTCCGCCGCCGAATGTGACCGGCTCTTTGCATATGGGCCATGCGCTGAACAACACCCTTCAGGATATCATGATCCGCTACCATCGCATGGGCGGCAAGGATGTGCTGTGGCAGCCGGGCATGGACCATGCGGGCATTGCAACGCAAATGGTTGTTGAGCGCCAGTTGGCCGCCAATAATGAGCCGGGCCGCCGCGATATGGGACGTGAAAAGTTCCTTGAGCGGGTTTGGCAATGGAAAGGGGAATCTGGCGGCACTATTTTCAACCAGCTTCGCCGCCTTGGTGCCTCTGCCGACTGGTCTCGCGAGCGCTTCACAATGGATGAAGGCCTCTCACGCGCTGTGCAGAAAGTCTTTATCGAGCTCTATAACGAGGGCCTGATCTATAAGGACAAGCGTCTGGTTAACTGGGACCCGCATTTCCTCACCGCCATTTCCGATCTGGAAGTTGAGCAAAAGGAAATGAACGGCCATATGTGGAACCTGTCTTACCCGATCGAAGGGGAAGAGGGCCGCACCATTACCGTCTCCACCACCCGGCCAGAAACCATGCTGGGCGATACCGCCGTCATCGTTCATCCAGACGACGAGCGCTATAAGGATCTGATCGGCAAGAATGTCATGCTGCCGCTTGTTGGTCGTCGCATCCCGATCATTGCCGATGATTATGTCGATCTAGAAACCGGCACTGGCGCGATGAAAGTAACGCCTGCTCACGATTTCAATGACTTTGACATCGGCAAGCGTCACGACCTGCCAATGATCAACATCATGACACGCGAAGCCAATATCTGGCTCAAAGACAATGAAGATTTCCTGGCGGGCGTTGAACAATCTGACGAACTGGCCGAGACCATCGCTGCTCTCGACGGGGTTGAGCGCTTTAAGGCACGTAAGATCGTTGTCGAGATGTTCGAGCAGAAAGGCTTGCTCGCCGGCATCGACGATCATGTCAACATGACCCCGCATGGCGACCGCTCCGGCGTTGTGATCGAGCCATACCTGACCGACCAGTGGTTCTGCGATGCACAAACGCTTGCAAAACCTGCCATTGCGTCCGTCAAGGAAGGGCGCACCAATTTCGTGCCCAAAAACTGGGAAAAGACTTACTTTGAATGGATGGAAAATATCCAGCCATGGTGTATCTCTCGCCAGCTTTGGTGGGGCCACCAGATCCCGGCCTGGTATGGTCCGGATGAGAAGGTCTTTGTAGCTGCGACTGAGGCAGAAGCCGCCGAGCAAGCCAAAGCCCATTATGGTAAGGATGTTGAACTGACCCGCGATGAAGACGTGCTCGACACATGGTTCTCGTCCGCGCTGTGGCCATTCTCTACCCTTGGCTGGCCAGACAAAACCCCGGAGCTTGATAAATATTATCAAACAGACGTGCTCGTCACCGGCTTTGACATCATCTTCTTCTGGGTTGCCCGTATGATGATGATGTCCCTTCACTTCATGAAGGAAGAGCCATTCCACACGGTCTATGTCCATGCTCTGGTTCGCGATGAAAAAGGCGCGAAAATGTCCAAGTCCAAGGGCAATGTGATCGACCCGCTTGATCTGGTTGACGAATATGGCGCCGATGCCGTTCGCTTCACGCTGGCTGCGATGGCCGCGCAAGGGCGCGACATCAAATTGGCCACCAGCCGCGTTGCGGGCTACCGTAATTTCGGCACCAAGCTGTGGAACGCCACCCGTTTTACCCAGATGAATGGCTGTGCCCGCGCCGAAGGGTTTGACCCTAATGGCGTGACGGAAACAGTCAATCGCTGGATTGTCACCGAGCTTGCCAAAACAGCAGGGGAAGTCTCCGATGCTATTGAAACCTATCGCTTTAACGATGCCGCCAATGCGCTTTATCGCTTTGTCTGGAACATGTATTGCGATTGGTATATCGAGCTGACCAAACCAATCCTGCAAGCTGAGGGCGATAGCGCAGCCAAAACCGAGACCCAAGCTTGCGTGGCATGGGTTCTCGATCAGATCTGCCTGCTTCTGCACCCCTTCATGCCTTTCATCACCGAAGAGCTGTGGGCGGAAACCGGCAAAACTGGCCCGGCGCGCGAAGGCTTGCTGATTTTGGAAGAATGGCCAAGCTACCACATCGAAGACACGGGCGCGGCTGACGAAATCAACTGGTTGGTTGATGTAATCACCGCGATCCGCTCGGTCCGCGCCGAGATGAATATCCCGCCATCCACCCAGCTCAAACTGGAAGTGGTGGGAGCGTCTGACGCATCGCAAAGCCGCCTTGAAGGCCAGAAGGCCATCATCAAGCGCATGACCCGCGCCGAAGAGATCAAAATCTCAAGCGAAGTCCCGCAAGGCTCCGCTCAGGTCGTGGTCGGAGAGGCAACCCTTTGCCTGCCACTTGCCGGCGTCATCGATCTTGAGGCAGAAAAAGCCCGCCTTGAAAAAGAGATCGACAAGATCTCAAAGGTAGCCGCCAAATTCTCCGGCAAGCTGAACAACGAACGCTTCGTCGCCAATGCACCAGCAGAAATCGTCGAAGAGCAAAAAACAAAACTGGCCGAGCAAGAAGCCCTTAAAGCCAAAGTACAAGAAGCCCTAAACCGCATCCTGTCAGCGCTTTAAGAAGCAATCGGTTTCAAAAAAACAAAAGCCCCGGCGGAGAGTAATCCGCCGGGGCTTTTGTTTTATATGTCGTTAACTTGAAGCACCATCTTTGCTTCAAGCCCTCTTTTTGATCTTCGCTGTGATGGTTAGAGGCTTCACCAATCAGGTCAGACCCGCTTCATAGGCTATGGCGAAACGGGGTTGCAGATAGTCCATCAGCGTTTTTACCCGATGGAGCTGATGGCGCAATGGCGGCGAGACCATGAATAGAGGTGTCGTCTGGGTCCAATTAGGCAGAACATTTATAAGCCTGCCAGCCGCGATATCCCTTTGGACATAGATATCGGCAAGGCGTGTTACCCCCAGTCCTTCCAAAGCTGCCAGCCGCATAGCTCTGCCGCTGATTAATCTTATTCCGTTCTGCACATGCACCAGCCGGGTTTCGCCTTTTCTCGTCAACGCCCAATGATCGACCGAACCGGTAATTAGAGGCAAATTGCTCAAATCTTCTGGCTCCTTGATGGACCCATGCTGCGCAATAAAGTCGGGGCTGGCGACATAACAGGTTCTGACCTGGTGTAGTTTTCGGGCAATCAGCGTGGAATCGGGCAATTCACCCATCCGAACTACAAGATCGTAATGTTTCTCAATCAGATCCACCTTTGGAGAAGAAAAATCGAGATAGACCTGAATACCGGGATGCTCCTTCTGAAAAGAGACGACGCTGGCCGCTACAAGCTCCTCCCCAATGGGGCCGCCTACCGAATTTATGCGAATGCTACCGGTCAATTTTCTGGTCGATTGACTGGCCCAATCAGCCGCCGCATCTAGCTGTTGCATAGCCGCTTCACATTGGCGGAAATAGCCTTCTCCCACTTCGGTCAACCTGAGCTTACGCGTCGTCCGGACAAAAAGCTGGGCACCCAGTCTAGCCTCAAGCTCGGAAACCTGTTGGCTCAGATTGGCTTTTGACATACCAGCCGCATTAGCCGCAGCGGTAAAGCTGCCATGTTGCGTTACAAGGAGGAAAGAACGAATGGCATGCAGGGATAAATTGTTCATTTTTATCTAACAGTCATTTCGGGTGAAGTCTGTTTTTCTTGATAATAAAAAGAACTATCACCTGTCCAGACAAATTCTATTTCCTCTACTGGACAGGATGTTCCAAATGACCAAGTCTCTCATTGCTATTACTGGCGCCAGCTCCGGCATTGGTGCCGCTATGGCCAAACGTTTCTCGGAAGCCGGCTATTCTTTGCTACTGCTTGCCCGTCGTATCAACAAACTCAAAGCGCTTAACCTACCCGACACGCTCTGCAGGTCCGTTGATGTCACAGATCGAGAAGCAATGGCCGCGGCAATCCGCGAGGCTGAGACAATCCATGGCCCGGTTGATTGCATGATCAATAATGCCGGTGTAATGTTGCTCGGTCAGGTTGATGATCAGAACCCTGCCGAGTGGCAACAGATGTATGATGTCAATGTGATAGGCCTACTGAATGGTATACAGGCGGTGCTTGCCGACATGAAAGCCCGCAATGGTGGCACTATCATCAATATTAGCTCCATCGCAGGCAAGAAGGCCTTCCCCAATCATGCGGCCTATTGCGGCACCAAGTTCGCCGCTTCAGCTATCACCGAGAATATCCGCGAAGAGGTGGCCGACGCCAATGTCCGTGTCATGGCAATCTGCCCCGGTGCAGTCGAGACCGAGCTTTTGGGCCATACCACCTCGCAGGACATCATCAGCGGTTATCAGGACTGGAAAAAAGCCATGGGTGGAGTCTTAATTGCGGACGACATTGCCCGCTCGGCGCTGTTCATGTATCAGCAGCCGCAGAATGTATCTATCCGTGATATCGTCATAACGGCCACGCGTCAGCAGCCTTGAGCTATCCTTAATTCTATTGACTGCAGACCTATGTGAATAAGTGATCATCGCATTCGAACGGATTACGGTGGTCGCTCATTGGTTTCGCCAAAAACCATTTTTCTGAGGTGTCAGCAAAGCGATTTTCGCAACCCACACTGAAGCCGATCCAGAGACCAGAGAAAAGCGCTTAGGCCATATTGGGCATAATCGATCCGTATTGCGCTCGCGCGATGCTTGTCACGGCCTGCCATATTTGGTCGTGATATAGAGAACAGGTAATGAATTTTAGAAAAACCCCGGCAGGTTATCCTTTGCCGGGGCTATGGGTATCGTGTGCTGCGATAGCCGATAACGAAAGACGCGCACAGTTCCAAAACTGCGCCGCAACAAGATTATTTCAGCACATTTGGCCAGTTTTTATCAGCGGATTTGATGTTGCCCGGAATGTCTTGTTCCCATTGTTTGCGAACCGCTTTGCTATAATTGAGGTAGAGTTTTCCATCCACAATCGACCAGGCCTCCGGGTCAGTTGAAGCTGTATAGCCCTGCGATACGGCCCAAGCGCAATAACCGCCATATTGAGGGGCATATTTTTCCGGTGCAGCTGCAAACAGATCCCTGTTCTCATTGCTGGCAAAACGCCATGTCGCACCATTCCATTCATAGGTAATATTGGATTTTCCCTCTATCGGGCGTCCATCCTTAAAATAGCTGACAGGGTCGGTTCCACTAATCGCTGTTCCCAGAAAACTCTGATAAACAGGATCTTTCGCCGCCCACGCGGAACTCGAAACCCACCCAATAGATGCAAGTGCCAGGGCAAAAAACACAACAAATCTGCGCAACATAAAAAGCTCCTCTGCTTAGCTGTTTCAACTTCACTCCCATGAGTGGATGATGAAGCTTAGACTAGAAATAGGAACAGATTTAGGATTCTCTTGCAGCCTAACGGACTTGTGATGATCTGTTATCTGGTGGTGGGGAACTGCTCTAATAACAAGCATGTCGGCGACCGCTTAAGGGCACCAACATACTTGTTTTGTTTGATCTGCAATAGGTTTATAAAACCTGACAACCAATTACTTGAAACGAGTAACTAGCAACAGGAATAGCGCCAGACTTTGTGCAGCCAAGATATTGGCGGCCGCCAGCAGGGATGGTTCGGGTTGCCTGATAACTACCACTATCAATCCCTTGAGTCCAATTCACTCGAATAGTGGCTTTTACCGATCTGTCTGCTCGCCTGTTTTGAACATATGCTTGACTTCCGGAATTCGCAAAACCACAATTCCCATTAAATACTATAAATGCACATAAGGTTCGATCTTCGAGTTCTTTATCGTCTCTGATGGCCTCTGCATATGCTTCCAGAACCTTTTTATCTTCGGCGGAAAGAACAACCAGCTCATCACTTCCATGAAAAAACGCGCCTAGATTTTCCAAATGATTTTCCATTATTTCTCCTCCCAAACATAATATGGATAAAACTATAAATCTGTTTATAGCCCATCCATTATGAATACACTCTAGAGTAGAGTCTATATTAAATGCTCGTATAAAGAGATGATGCCATCGGAAAATTTCAGAAAAGGGTCTCCTTATAGGCTCCGATTTAAAACTCATGGCACTAGTTTTTCATCGGATGGTTTTGGATACTAATTCTACTAAGGTTTGCGGAATCTGGAGTTTAAGACAAAATAGTGCCACATGGGGGGGCAGGGCGATTATGCACGAGATAGATCAGCGCAGAACAACACCTTTTCGGCCTGCTAAATCCTGAATGAATTGCCATGCAACACGGCCGGAGCGGGAGCCTCGAGTGATGGACCATTCAAGGGCGCTGGCGCGCAGCTCATCAGCATCCTCTTCAATGCCGTAGGCGGCGACATAGCCGTTGATCATGTCCAGATAATCGTCTTGAGAGCAATTGTGAAACCCGATCCAAAGCCCGAAGCGGTCGGAGAGGGAGACCTTTTCCTGCACTGATTCTCCGGGATTGATGGCAGTGGAGCGCTCATTCTCGATCATATCGCGCGGCATCAGGTGACGGCGGTTGGAAGTGGCATAGAAGAGAACATTCTCGGGCCGCCCTTCAATGCCGCCATCCAAAATGGCCTTGAGCGACTTATAGGCATTCTCGCCACTATCAAAGGATAAATCATCGCAAAAAAGGATGCAGCGCTCTGACCGACCGCGCAGAATATTCATCAAGGTGGGGAGCGATTCGATATCTTCGCGGCTGATTTCGATCAGTTTCAAATTGCTGCCAGCGCCGCTTTTCTCTTCATTTACCTGCGCGTGAGCCGCTTTGACCAAAGAGCTTTTTCCCATGCCCCGCGCACCCCACAAAAGGGCGTTATTGGCGGGGAAGCCATTGGCAAAACGGCGAGTATTTTCAAGTACCATATCACGGTTGCGATCAATACCTTGAAGCAAGGACAGATCCACACGGTTGATGCTTTGAACCGGCTGCAAGTAAGGAGCAGGGTCTTTGTGCCACACAAATCCATCGGCTTGCCCAAGATCGGATTTTGGGGCTTTCTCCGGCACGGCCCGCTCCAAAACCTTGTGGATTTTTTTCAGGCTTTTAACGATGGATTTCAACTCACTCGCCGACATGGGAACTCCTATTGACCAATCAGGGCCGAATTCTACTGAAAAACTCTGAAAATCAGGTCTTTTACGTGATCAAGGGCCTTCCAACTTGGCCCAAGGAACACTATTTGTATCCCTTGATTAGCAGAGATGGGCAGAGAGTCCAGAGCAGTGTTTGCAAAGCTTGCCTGGGCCGCTATAGTCCGCTCAAACCCAATTGGGGCGCGATCGCCACTAAGGCAGGTCTGTGATCCCCTGTTAAGGAGCAACCAATGTTTGTAACGCCCGCTTATGCCCAGGCCGCTGGTGCCGCAGGAAGCCAGGATTTCCTACTTTCCGTTCTGCCTTTCGTGCTTATTTTCGTGATCATGTATTTCCTGATCATCCGCCCGCAGCGCCAGCAGATGAAAAAGCATCAGGAAATGATCGCAGCTGTTCGTCGCGGCGATACCATCGTCACCACCGGCGGCATCGTTGCCAAGGTTACCAAAGTGATTGACGATAACGAAATTCAGGCTGAAATCTCTGAAGGCGTTAAAGTGAAAATCATGCGCAAGGCAATTGCCGAGCTGCGCTCTAAAGGTGAGCCTGCTGGCGACGCTGCCTAATAGCAAACTGCTGTTTCTCTCCATCATGAATTGCCAAGAGCGGCTCTTGTTACGCCGCTCTTTCTACCGCCTGACTGGATGGCCGTATGTTACATTTTGCACGTTGGAAGGTAGGCTTGATCCTGATCACAATCGTCCTTGGACTATTGTTTTCCCTGCCTAATCTTTTCTCTGAAAAAACGCTGAATAGCCTGCCAAGCTGGCTCCCGAAAAACCAACTGGTGCTGGGGCTGGATTTGCAGGGTGGCTCTCATATCTTGCTGCAAGTAGAAGAAGAGGGCGTGATCAAAGAGCGCCTCGAAGTTCTGCGCGGCGATGTGCGGTCCCTTCTGCGTGAAGACAAAATCGGGTATACCGGTCTGGCGATCAAGGATAACTCCGTGCAAGTGCGCGTGCGGGATCTGACACGGCTGGAAGATGCACGCACCAAGCTTCGCACACTGGTTCAGCCTGTCACCCAATCCCTTATCGGGGGCGGTGGCGCGCTTGAGACCAGCCTTGAGGCCAGCGATGATGGCATCTTGCGCCTCTCGCTTACAGACGAAGGCATTTCTTCGCGCGTAAGCACAGCGGTTGCACAATCCATCGAAGTTATTCGCCGCCGTGTTGACGAACTTGGCACCACCGAGCCCTCCATCCAGCGTGAAGGCAATAGCCGCATTCTGGTTCAGGTGCCGGGCCTGCAAGATTCAGATCGCCTCAAAACGATTTTGCAATCAACAGCCAAACTGACCTTCCGCCTTGTTGACAACACAATGGGCGTGGATCAAGCACTCAACAGCCGCCCGCCCGTTGACAGTGAGGTTCTCTATTCAGCTGATGATCCTCCGGTTCCTTACCTTGTTAAGAAGCGGGTGCTGATTTCAGGTGATGAGCTGGACGACGCCCAGCCAACCTTTGACCAGCAAACAAACGAGCCGGTTGTGTCCTTCCGTTTCAACACGTCAGGTGCACGCAAATTCGGTAAAGTCACCAGCCAGAATGTTGGCCTGCCTTTTGCCATTGTGCTCGATGAGGAAGTCATTTCCGCACCGCGCATCAATGAGCCAATCCTTGGCGGCTCAGGCATCATTTCCGGCTCTTTCACCGTTGAGAGCGCCAACGATCTGGCCGTTTTGATGCGGGCAGGGGCTTTGCCCGCCGACCTTACCATCATCGAAGAGCGAACCGTTGGCCCCGGCCTTGGTAAAGATTCCATCGATTCAGGCAAGATTGCCGGTATCGTCGGTGCGCTGGCTGTGGTCATCTTCATGTTCCTCAGCTATGGCCTGTTCGGTCTGTTTGCCAATGTCGCTCTGTTTGCCAACATCACCCTGATCATCGGCGCATTGTCTGCGCTTGGTGCAACGCTCACCCTGCCGGGTATTGCCGGTATCGTGCTGACCGTTGGTATGGCGGTGGATGCGAACGTTCTGATTTATGAGCGTATCCGCGAAGAAAACCGTTATGGCCGATCAACCATCGCAGCCATTGATGCAGGTTATAGCCGTGCGCTTGGCACCATTTTGGACGCCAACATCACCACCTTCATTGCGGCAATCATTCTGTTCTCGCTCGGCTCTGGTCCGGTTAAGGGCTTTGCGGTCACGCTGGCGATTGGTATTATTACCACCGTCTTCTCAGCCTTTACTTTCAACCGCCTGCTGGTAGCTGGCTGGATCAAATCCCGTCGCCCATCTGAGCTGCCGATCTAACCGCCCGGAGATTAAAAAATGAAACCACTTCGTTTAGTCCCGGATGGAACAAATTTCCGGTTCATGACGCACAGAAAATGGAGCTTTCCGCTTTCTGTGCTGCTGATTGTTGGCTCGCTAGCCCTCTATGGTCTCTTTAACCTCAATTTCGGTATCGATTTTAAAGGCGGCACGCTGATTGAAATCAAAACCGCCGAAGAGGTTGCAGATCTAGGGGCTATCCGCTCCCAGTTGGGCGAGCTGCGTCTTGGCGATGTCGAGGTGCAGGAATTTGGTGCCCCCAACGATGTCCTCATTCGTGTGGAGACACAAGAAGGGGGCGAAAAGGCCCAGCAACAAGTCGTTGATCGGGTCAAGGCAACGCTGGGGGATAATGTAACCTATCGCCGCGTTGAGGTTGTCGGCCCCCGCGTCTCTGGCGAGCTGGCCTCTGCCGGTACAATTGCGGTTCTCTCGGCACTGTTTGCGGTTCTTGTCTATATCTGGTTCCGGTTCGAATGGCAGTTTGCGCTGGGTGCCGTGATGGCCACAACCCACGACGTGATCCTCACTATCGGTATGTTTGCTTTGGTTGGGTTGGAGTTTAACCTCTCCTCTATTGCTGCGATCCTTACGATTGTGGGCTATTCTCTGAACGATACGGTGGTCGTGTATGACCGTATCCGCGAGAATTTGCGCAAATATAAGAAGAAGGAACTCAAGGATATCCTTGATCTGTCCATCAACCAGACCCTGTCACGGACAGTGCTCACCTCGGTCACAACCTTGCTGGCTCTTGGTGCGCTCTATTTCCTTGGTAGTGCGGTGATCAAAAGCTTTACCTTCGCTATGATCTGGGGTGTGTTTGTTGGGACCTATTCTTCTATCTTTATCGCAGCACCACTGCTTATTTTCCTCAACCTTCGCCCCGAGCAAGTCTTGAGAGAGCAGGACAAAGACCCGGAAGAGGCCACTGCCTGACATGATATTCAAATGGGGTAAAAAACAATCTGACCAGCCTGACAAAGGCGACCAATCCGGCAATGCCAAGCCAGACGCTGCGCAAGACAAACCCGACGGGTTTGTCGAAAATGCAGTGGCTCTGGCAACGGGGCTGGAAATGGTCGATGCTTTCTACCCCGGTCATGACCCCATAGACTATTATGGGCAAGGGGGCTTTCGCTTTGGGAGCTATTCCCATCAGGGTTCTTTAATGTTTTTGCCCAGCGGCACGCGCCGCTGGGACATTGCCTCCCCAAAAGAAATGACAAAGGAAGCCTTTGAGCATGTCTTTAAAGAGGCGGAGGAAATTGAAATTCTGCTGATCGGGTCAGGGACACATTTGGTGCCTGTCAATCCGGAATTAAAAGCGATGTTTAGAGAGCATGGCATCATGGCCGATGTCATGGATACCGGAGCTGCGGTTCGCACGCTCAATATTTTGCTTGCGGAAGAACGCGCCGTTGCCGCCGCTATGCTGGCCGTCGACTAGGCCTTGCCTTTATAAGCGCAAAGCGCGACCAGACTTGATCTTAAGGGCATTCCATGCCGGACCAACACACAGACCAACAGGCAGATCAGTTGGATCAAGCCTTTTGTCAAGACCATCTGCGCAAGCTCGACCCTTTGCGCCATTTCATGGCTTTGACCGCTGGAGAGACGCACCGCGACGATCTGATAGCCTTCTACGCCTTTCTTGGCGAGATAGAGCGCATCCCCATGCAGGTGACTGAACCCGCTATGGGCGAGATCCGTCTTCAGTGGTGGAGGGATATTATCGCTCAAGGTGCTGATCTTGGCCCGGAGATATCTGGGCAGCACGACATGAGTGCCAATGCCATCGGGCCACTGGCCAAAAGGCTGCAGCAGCTTCAGGCTAAGTATAACTTGCCCAAAGGACAATTGGATCAGATTGTCGAGGCTCGAACATTCGACCTCTATCATGACGTTATGCCCGATTGGGAGGCTTATGAGACCTATGTGGGCGAAACATCAGCCTTGCCCATCATGCTCGCCTGCCAGATTCTCAATAACGGAGACCATCCGGATCTAGCCGATCTATGCGGAAATACCGCCATGGCACTTTCGCTCACAAGTCATCTTTATGAATGGAGTGCGCGAGCCAATCAAAAACAGCTCTTTTTGCCACTGGCTGCCTTTAAGGCCCACGGTCTTGATCAAAACGAGCTTTGGGCGCAAGAACCGGCCGAAAAGATCACTCAAAGCTTGAGTGAGTTGCGGGAGAAAGCCGCAGACTATCACAAGCTTGCAAGGGCTGATTATGATGGTTTGAAACAATCAGGTAAAGGGCATCTGGCTACGGCCTTCTTGCAATTATCTTGCGTGCCGCCCCGCCTTAAACAGCTGAGAAAGTCGCCATTTTCCGCACGTAAAGTGCCGCTTTGGCAGCTCTACTGGGCCATTTGGCGTCTCGCAGGCAGATAACACATTCCAGTGGAGCAAAAGAAGAGAGCGGCAAAACCATATTGCCACTCATAAGGCCTTACGCGATCTGTTTCAGCCAGTTCTTCACATCGTCAAGCGCTCGTTTCGTAAGCGCTTTTTTCTTTGATAGCTGCTTTTCCACCCCGCGCATTTTGGACCCATCTTCCCGCCTTTTGGAAAATTCAACGGCTGGAAACAGACCAAAATTCACATTCATAGGTTGGAAGGAGCGCTGCCCGCCATTGCTGTCAATCAAATGGCCACCCGTGATATGCGCAAGAAGGGCACCAAAAGCTGTTGTCTCAGGCGGTGTCATCGCCTCGCGCCCCTTGGCTTCTGCGGCGAAAAAACGACCGGTTAGCAAGCCGATTGCCGCACTCTCCACATAACCTTCACAACCGGTGATCTGACCGGCAAATCGCAAATGCGGATGGCTTTTAAGGCGCAAAGTCCCATCAAGCAATTTGGGGGAGTTGAGGAAGGTGTTACGATGAATGCCGCCCAAACGGGCAAATTGCGCATTTTCCAAACCGGGGATCATACGAAACACCTCGGTCTGTGCTCCATATTTCATTTTGGTCTGGAACCCGACAATATTGTAAAGCGTGCCCAGTTTGTTATCTTGGCGCAACTGAACAACCGCGTAAGGGTCGGTCTCAGGGTCATTGGGGTTGGTTAGGCCAACAGGTTTCATCGGGCCATAACGCGGGGTATCAATACCGCGCTCTGCCATAACTTCAATAGGCAGGCAGCCATCAAAGTATTTGGCTTTTTCCCATTCCTTGAACTCGGTTTTCTCCGCGGCCAGCATCGCCTCGATAAAGGCCTTATATTCAGCCTCATTCATACCGCAATTGATATAGTCGGCAGAAGTTCCGCTCGGCCCAATCTTGTCATAGCGGGACTGGAACCAGGCCTTATCCATATCAATGGAATCAAAATGCACAATTGGCGCGATCGCATCGTAAAAGGCGAGCGAATCCTCACCAGTTGCCGCCAAAATAGATTGCGACAGGCTCTGGGAGGTCAGCGGTCCTGTTGCGACCAGCACGGACCCATCTTCAGCAGAAGGCAGTTCGGTAAGTTCGCAGCGTTCAATAGTGATCAGTGGATGGGTACTCAGTTTTTCCGTGACCATTTCAGAAAAAGCTTCGCGGGCAACGGCCAAGGCACCGCCAGCAGGCACGCTATTGGCATCCGCGCAGGCCATGATCAAGCTGCCGGCCTCGCGCATTTCCTGATGCAGAAGCCCAACCGCATTGGCACTTGCATCGTCTGAGCGGAAAGAATTGGAGCAAACCAGTTCAGCGCAATGATCCGTGATATGGGCATCCGTCGTCTTGACCGGACGCATTTCATGCAGCACCACGGGAATGCCATGATTTGCCAATTGCCAAGCGGCCTCAGATCCTGCCAGCCCTGCACCAATAATTCGGATCGCTTTATCTTCTTTGCTCACAATATCAACCATCCTGTGAAAAGTGGAAGCGCTTCTCTAGCACTGGCCGCAGAATAAGAAAAGCCTTCACATTGCTCCGCGCCGATTTTAAAGCTTGGCATAGCGGATTGCGAAGTGATACATCCAAAAGGCATCGGGGCGATTAAGTGGAGTCGATCAGGAAATGGGCAATTGGAGCACAAGAATTTCCATGCTGGTTATAGCCGGTTTCCTGTCAGGCTGCATGGCGCAGATCGCCCCAACGCCAGAGCGGTGGATCAAAACCACAAAAATGCGGGCACCAAGCGATAGCACGCTCTATATTTGTCACGCTTTTGGTTGCAAACTGAGCTATGCTTTTAAAACCAATCAGGATGATCTTGACGCTATGACCAAGATCCTGACGAATGATCAGGAAAATGCCGAGCAAGAGCGCAAGGCTATGGGCAAGCTCATCCAGTATTTTGAGGTGCGCGTCGGACCATCCGTTGGTTCGGACAAGGATAAAGGCGGGCTTGATCTACATAACTCCGGCACGCCGGGCCAAATGGATTGCATTGACGAAGCGTCAAACACCACGTCCTATCTGCTCTTTGCGCAGCAAAAAGGCCTTCTGAAACATCATACCGTTTCTTCGCCAGTCGCACGCGGCTTCTTCCTTGACGGCCGCTATCCTCATGCCAGCGCAGTGGTCAAGCAAAAGATTAGCGATAGCCTTTATGCCATTGATAGCTGGGTAAAGGATAATGGGGAATTTCCAGTCATCAAACCGCTGGATGAATGGTTCGCCGAAAGACCGCAAGGCCTTTAAAAAATCAAAACAGATCTTCTAACCGGCAGAAACAAGGTCCAATGCGCCAAAGCATAAGGTGCATGATTGTCTGTGTGCAATTTTTCGGATGATGATCGTCTGGATCGGCCCACAAAAGGGCTCTTTAAAAAACGAAAGCCTACCGGGGGAGGAGGTCCGGCAGGCTTCGTTTTTTTGTTTCAAAACGGGGAGGATCGTTCTGAAACCCATCAGGTTTCATGGGAGGAGGAAGAAACCTGAAATTCTTATTTCTTTGCCGCGCGGCGGGCAACGAATTCAATATCTCCGCGTCCAATACCCAGATCATTAAGATCGCGGCTGGAGAGGCGGCTCAGCTCATTAACCGTTGTACGGTAATTACGCCACTGCCGATAGTTTTTCACGACATTATCAAACATTGCAGTCATCCTTGGTTGTTATGCAACGTGGCACAATTATTTTGCCGAGGGTTCGCTCCCTCAGCATGTTGAAAAGAGATATAATATAGTTCGCACAATTTTGCATCGCACAATTTTGCATAGCTGCCGTGCGATGCATGCATTCCTAGCCCTAGCAAATGGTTTAGACAGATGGGGAAATATCTGTATCCCAATGATTCTATTGCAGTTTATTTGGCGGTTATGTGCATTTCTCAGATGTGGTATGACTAGAGGGAATGACAAGGAGCAGGGAAGGAGGGAATGACGGATGAGGTCAGCCGGCAACTGCAAACAAAAAGCCGCCCCAAAAATGAGGCGGCTCTTGTAAGATCTGCGTCGTTAATGCGTTGATGGCTGGAACAATGCGCAAGCGGGCTTATTCCGCCGCTGCTGCCATTCGCCGTTCCAAAAGCTCTTTAAGGAAAATGCCGGTATAGCTTTTCGGGATTTTGATAAGATCCTCCGGCGTGCCTTGGCCAACAATCGTGCCGCCCCCATCACCCCCTTCAGGGCCGAGGTCGATAATCCAGTCAGCGGTTTGAATAACCTCCAAATTATGCTCAATCACCACAACGGTGTTGCCCTGGTTCACAAGTTCATGCAGCACTTCCAGCAACTTGGCCACATCATGGAAGTGAAGACCGGTTGTCGGCTCATCCAGAATGTAAAGCGTACGGCCGGTTGAGCGTTTAGACAGCTCTTTAGACAGCTTCACACGTTGTGCTTCCCCGCCTGACAGAGTGGTTGCCTGCTGACCAACCTTGATATAGCCCAGCCCCACACGCTGAAGGGTGATCATCTTGTCCCGCACTGACGGCACGGCAGAAAAGAAGTCCGCTGCTTCATCAACCGTCATTTCCAGAATGTCAGCAATGCTCTTGCCCTTAAAGAGCACTTCCAGTGTCTCACGATTATAGCGGTGACCCTTACAGACATCACAAGTAACATAGACATCTGGCAGAAAATGCATCTCAATCTTGATAACGCCGTCGCCCTGACAGGCCTCGCAACGACCGCCTTTCACATTAAAGGAAAAGCGCCCCGGCGCATATCCGCGCACTTTGGCCTCAGGCAAGCCTGCAAACCATTCCCGAATGGGCGTAAAGGCTCCGGTATAGGTGGCCGGGTTAGAGCGTGGTGTCCGGCCAATCGGGGATTGGTCGATATCAATGATCTTGTCGATATGCTCCAGTCCCTCGATACGATCATGGGGGGAGGGCATAGCCCGCGCCTTGTTAAGGCGCATGGCCGCTCCCTTATAAAGCGTGTCGATCAGGAAGGTGGATTTGCCGCCACCAGAGACGCCAGTGACACAGGTAAAGGTGCCAAGGGGAATGGACGCTGTGACATTCTTTAGATTGTTGCCCGTGGCATTGACAACGGTAAGCTCGCGCCCTTTTTGCGGCGGCCGGCGATCATTCTCAACGCCAATACTTTTTGCCCCAGACAGATACTGCCCTGTTAAAGATGCCGGATCCGCCAAAATCTGCTCAGGCGTTCCTTCCGAGACGACCCGCCCCCCATGGATGCCAGCACCGGGACCAACGTCAATCACATGATCTGCGCGCAAAATAGCATCTTCGTCATGCTCACCCACGATGACGGTATTGCCCAAATCGCGCAAATGGCAAAGGGTCTCAAGCAAGCGCGCATTATCGCGCTGATGAAGACCGATGGAAGGCTCATCCAGCACATAAAGAACGCCGGTCAGGCCCGAACCAATCTGGGAGGCCAGACGAATACGCTGGGATTCACCACCCGAAAGGGTGCCGGAATTGCGCGACAGCGACAGATAATCAAGCCCGACATCATTCAGAAAGGCCAGACGCTCGCGAATCTCTTTTAAAATCCGCTCGGCAATTTCCTTTTGTTTCTCACTCAGGCTATCAGACAGGGAAAGGAACCAGTGGGTGGCATCTTTAATGGACAATTTGGAAATATCGGCAATATGTTTGCCATCGAGCTTAACAGCCAAAGCCTCTGGCTTGAGGCGATTGCCCTCACAAGCCGAGCACGGATGGCTGGACTGGTATTTTCCAATCTCTTCGCGGGCCCAATTGCTCTCTGTTTCACGCCAGCGCCGCTCAAGATTGGGAATCACGCCTTCAAAAGGTTTGTTGGCTTTGTAAGAGCGAGAGCCGTCATCATAGACAAACTGGATCTTCTCTTTGCCCGTGCCATAAAGCAGAACCTCTTGCGCTTTAAATGGCAGCTCAATCCACGGAACGGTCAGCTCAAACTCATAATGTTTGGCCAGCGCCTCAAGAGTTTGGCGATAAAAAGGAGAAGTGCCCTTGGACCATGGCGCAATCGCCCCGTCTTTAAGGCTGAGAGATGTATCAGGAATGACCCGCTCGGCGCTGATCTGCAATTCGCTACCCAGACCATCACAGGTCGGGCACGCCCCGAATGGATTGTTAAAGGAAAAGAGGCGCGGCTCGATTTCCGGAATGGTAAAACCAGAGACCGGACAGGCAAATTTTTGCGAGAAAATCACTCGTTTTGCCGCGCCATCCTCTTCGTTTTGATCTGCAAATTCGGCAATAGCCAGACCGTCAGCCAAATCCAATGCAGTTTCAAGGGAATCGGCGAGGCGGGATTGCATATCAGGCCGCACGACAATCCGGTCTACCACAACCTCGATATCATGCTTGAACTTCTTATCAAGAGCAGGGGCGTCGGCAATCTCGTAAAATTCCCCGTCAATCTTGACCCGCAAAAAGCCCTTTTTCATAAGCTCAGCCAGCTCTTTGCGATATTCCCCCTTGCGCCCCCTTACAATCGGTGCCAGCAGATAAAGGCGGGATTTTTCGGGAAATTCCAAAATCCGGTCAACCATCTGGCTGACAGTCTGACTTTCAATCGGCAGCCCCGTTGCAGGAGAATAAGGCACCCCAACCCGCGCAAAAAGAAGACGCATATAGTCGTAAATCTCGGTCACAGTGCCAACGGTCGAACGCGGATTTTTCGACGTGGTCTTCTGCTCGATGGAAATGGCAGGAGAGAGGCCGTCAATCTGGTCCACATCCGGCTTTTGCATCATTTCAAGGAACTGGCGCGCGTAAGCTGAAAGCGATTCCACATAGCGGCGCTGACCCTCGGCATAGATGGTATCGAACGCCAAGGAGCTTTTGCCAGAGCCCGAGAGCCCGGTCATCACAATCAGCTTGTCGCGCGGAATATCCAGATTGACATTCTTAAGATTATGCTCGCGCGCACCGCGGATAGAAATCGACTTGAGAGATGAGGGCGACAAATCGGTTTTTGAGCTACACATGTTCCCAGATAGTTCCTTGGGGCCGTGCTGGAATGGACAGCATGAGGGATGATGGACGGTTAGAAAGTAGGAAATAATGGCTGCCCTTTTAAAGAGCAAGACCACCAATCTTCAAAAATGATTCCCTAGATCATGAGATATAGCTCTTTTTTGTTGATTTGTACATGATTTGTTCTTAAAAAGAATAGCAGCATAGAAAAGTAGTGGGTAGGGCATGTGCGTTCTGGCCTCAAAGGTTAAAAATGCGTATGCTCGTCAGCCAATATGAAATCTCAAACTATGGAACTGAACTATGGCCGGTAGCGTGAATAAAGTCATTCTTGTTGGTAATCTGGGCGCTGATCCGGATATCCGTCGTACGCAGGATGGGCGGCCGATTTGCAACCTGTCTATTGCAACATCCGAAAACTGGAAAGATCGCAATACCGGCGAGCGCCGCGAGCGGACAGAATGGCACCGGGTTGTCATTTTCAATGAAGGCCTGTGCCGCGTTGCTGAAAATTATCTTCGCAAAGGCTCCAAGGTTTACATCGAAGGCCAGTTGCAGACCCGCAAATGGCAGGACCAGAATGGTCAGGATCGCTATAGCACCGAGATCGTTTTGCAAGGCTTCAATTCCACTTTGACCATGCTGGATAATCGCGGCGAAGGTGGTGGCGGCGGCTTTGGCGGTGGTCAGCAAAGCGGTGGCTTTGGTGGCGGCCAAGGCGGCGGTCAACAGGGTGGCGGCTTCGGTGGTGGCCAGCAAGGGGGCGGCTTTGGCGGATCCCAAGGCGGTGGCCAGCAGGGCGGACCGCAAGGCGGTGGTTTCCGCGATGAAATGGATGATGACATTCCATTTTGATCTATTCGCGTTTAAGAACGCAATCATAATTCAAGAAAGCCCGGTATGGTGTGAAACCTGCCGGGCTTTTGCAATTCTATTGATACGCCCGCAAAGCTTAAAGAGCATAGCGGTTGCGGGCCGGGCGCAACTTAGCAATATTTATCAAATCGCCTTGGGATATGCATGAAATTGCAAGGAGGTTCTGAGCATGAACAAACATATGCAAGACAGCTATCTTAAACGTATTGAGCGGGTGCTGGCTTATCTGTCAGATCATCTGGATGAAGATCTTGATCTGGACAAATTGGCCGATGTGGCATGTTTCTCACGGTGTCATTTTCATCGCATCTATCACGGTATGATGAATGAAACTGTGATCCAGACCGTTCGCCGATTGCGCATGCATCGTGCAGCAGGTGATTTGATCCGCACCAGTAGTGACATCGCAGCCATTGCCAAACGTGCCGGATATGGCAGCGTTGAAGCATTCAGCCGCGCCTTCAAATCATCTTACGGCGCTGCCCCTGCATCTTATCGTTCATCACGTCAGGACATTCCCGTTGTGTCTATTCCAACAATGGAGATGAAGAAAATGTTTGACGTTGAAATCAAATCAATCGATCCGATAAAACTGGCCTGTGTCGATCACCATGGCGATTATATGCAAGTCGGAAAAGCCTTTGAAAAGGCGGGGATCTGGGCCGCAAGAAATGGTCTGCTTAATGAAAATGCCAAATCCATCGGCATCTATTATGACGATCCGGCCTCTGTTGAAGTGGACAAGCTTCGCTCTGCCGCAGGCTTTGTTGTCGATAAGGACTATACCGACGAAGACTATGGAATCTCAACGCGCACCATTGGCGGCGGACGGCATGCAGTTTTGATCCATAAAGGGCCATATGCCGAATTGGAAAAGGCCTATCAGTGGTTCTTCGGCGCATGGCTCTCTGAAAGTGGCGAGGAAACAGCCGAGGCTCCATGCTTTGAATGTTATCTCAATGATCCCAAAACGACGGCACCATCAGAGCTGCTCACCGAAATCCATATGCCGCTCAAGTAAAAGAAAAAGGCTAAAGGAGGCGCCCCTTTAGCCTTTCATCTATTCTGAATTTTACTCGCTACGGATCTAGATGTGCTCGCCTTGCTCGGTTGCAACATCAACGTGATCTTTATAGCTCTGCGCTTCGATGAAGATGCGCTTGATAAGCGGGAAGCGCTCACGGATCTGGCGTTCCAGATCGGCAATCACCACCTCAAGCTGGCCGACGATCATGCTGTTCTCGAAATCAAGGCTCAGCGTCAGCAATACGTCATTAGGTCCACGATGCAGTGTACGGATCTCGTTGACGATGGTAACCGCCGGATGGGACGTGACCATCTGGGCCAGCTCATCCTCGGTTTCAGGCGAAGCAGATTCGCCAATCAGAAGCCCTTTGGTCTCATAGGCAAGCAGCATGGCCGTGCCAGCCAGAATGATGCCAATGACAATGGAGGCTGCACCATCCATCCATGGAATGTTCATGTAGTAGGAAATCGCGATGCCAACGCCAGCAACGATCAGGCCGAGCATGGCAGCCGAATCCTCAAACAGAACGGTAAAGACAGTTGGATCCTTGGAATCCTTGACGGCTTGCATCCAGCCGCGCTTACCTTTTGTGGTTCTGAACTCTCTAAAAGCAACCCACCAGGCCCAGCCTTCAAAGATGATGGCGGCACCCAGAACAACGAAGTTGATGGTTGGGTCTGATACCGGGTGCGGATTCAGAACTTTTTGAATGCCTTCGTAAATGGATAGGCCTGCGCCAACAGCGAAGATCAGCAGCGCCACCACAAATGCCCAGAAATACAACTCTGATCCATATCCAAATGGATGTTTTCTGTCGGCGGGGCGGCTCGCGCGTTTCATACCATAAAGAAGCAAACCCTGATTGCCGGTATCGACAAGGGAGTGAATGCCTTCTGACAACATAGCTGACGAGCCTGTTACAGATGCTGCAAAAAATTTCGTGACAGCAATCAGGCCGTTACCAATCAAAGCTGCATAAATAACCTTCTTTGAGCCAGAGGCCATTGCTCTTTCCCTCTCATCGTTCTGCGCCGCGCCTATTGTCTAAGCGATTCTTGTCGTCAGGTCTTTGACATTTGAATAAGTTTCATATATTCGATATTACTAATATAAAGATTCTTAGCCAGAGAGACCGACACAAATGCGCAAAGCACAGTCGTTTGGAAGCCTCCCCATGGAACTCGCAAAAGGCGAAACCATGAACAAGGAAGCCATGAAAATGGGAGCGATGAAACCAGCCCTAATCGCGCTATCGCTGATCGTGGGTAGCAGCATCTCCTCCCAAGCTCAGGACTTTACAGTCAAACTGGTCACAATCGAAGACAAAAAAGCAGTCTTTGCCACAGTTGAAAGCACTGATTCCATCGCCGCTCGCGTGCGCATCCCCGGTACGGTCTCTGAACTGAGCGTTACCGAAGGCTCCATGGTCAAGGAAGGCGAGACCATCGCGCTGGTGGGCGACCCCAAGCTGCCATTGCGCATTCAAGCCATCGACGCCCAGATCAGGGCAGCCCAGCGCGAGATTGATAATATCAAAACCGACAAAGACCGTGCCGAGAGCCTTTATAAAAAGGGCACAATCTCCAAGGTCCGGCGTGACCAGATCCTCACCCAGTTCGATGTTGCCTCCAACAAGCTGGAAGCAGCCGAGGCTGAGCGCGCGGTGATCGTCAAGCAAATGGAAGAAGGTGCGGTTTTAGCTCCTCAGTCAGGGCGGGTGCTGGATGTGCCGCTTACCGTTGGCTCAGTGGTCATGCCGGGTGAAGCGGTTGCCACAATCGCCAAGGAAAATTACATCCTGAGGCTGGCCCTGCCAGAACGGCATGCAAAATTTCTTAAAAAAGGCAATGAAGTCGACGTTGCTGGCCGCGGCACCAATTGCGATGAAAGCTGCACCCGCACCGGCATCATAGAAAAGGTCTATCCGCGCATCAGCAATGGCCGCGTGCTGGCAGACGCTCGCGTTGACGGTCTTGGCGACTATTTCGTCGGCGAACGGATACAGGTGCGTGTGGGGGCGGGCAGCCGCCAATCCTACCTCATTCCTGCCGATATGCTCTTCACCCGCTATGGGGTTGATTATGTGCGCGCCATCTCTGAGCAAGGGGACGAAACCGATATCGCCGTGCAGGCCGGTCATGCCTATAAGCGTGATGGCAAGGATATGATGGAAATTCTCTCTGGCCTGAGCGACGGCGATCGCCTTGTAAAGCCATAAGGATCCGCTATGAAACTCGGTATTTCAGGTAATCTGGCGAAATCCTTCATTTCATCGCCAATGACACCCCTTATGCTCATCACCGCCTTTGCCTTGGGGCTGGTTGCCCTTATGGCATTGCCGCGCGAAGAGGAGCCGCAAATCTCGGTGCCTATGGTCGACATTCATGTGCGGGCAGACGGCTTGCGGGCGGAAGACGCGGTAAAGCTCATCACTGAACCGCTTGAGACCATCGTCAAAGGCATTGATGGCATTGAGCATGTCTATTCCCAGACTATGGATGACATGGTGACGGTCACAGCACGCTTTCTGGTCGGCACCAGCTCCGATGCAGCCGTTTTGCGGGTGCATGACAAGGTAAGAGCCAATCTGTCACAAATTCCGGTCGGCATTCCCGAACCTTTGATTGTGGGGCGCGGCATTGATGATGTTGCAATCACGGTGCTCACATTGTCACCCCATCCAGATGTTGCAGACAAATGGACCGACAACGCCATTTATAACATTGCAGATGAATTGCGCGTGGAGCTGGCAAAGCTTGACAATATCGGCCTAACCTATCTGGTGGGCGGCCAACAGGATCAGATCCGTATCGAGCCGGACGCAGAAAAACTGGCCCTTTATGGCATCACCTTGCAGCAGCTTGTCGGCAAGGTGAAATCAGCCAACACGTCCTTCATGGTCGGTGCTATGCGCGAGCAGAACAAATCTCTGCCAGTTGCTGTGGGGCAGACCCTCTCAGGAGTGCCAGATATCGGCCTTTTGCTGCTCACAAGCCGCGATGGTCGCCCTGTCTATGTGCAGGATGTTGCCAAGGTGGTTGTCGGCGCTGCACAAAAGGAACATCGCGTCTGGCATATGCCGCGCCTTGAAAATGGTTCTTTGGGGCGCTTTCCTGCGGTCTCTATTGCGCTGGCCAAGCGCAAAGGGGCCAATGCCGTCAATATCTCCGCTGCCATCATGAAACGGGTGGACGAGGTCAAAGGCCAGATCATTCCCGAAGGCATGCGCGTTGATATTACCCGCAATTATGGTGAAACCGCCAATGAAAAGGCTAATGAACTGCTCTACCATCTGGGCTTGGCAACGGTTTCAATTGTGGTGCTGGTCGGCCTTTCCATTGGCTGGCGTGAGGGCATTGTTGTTTTCATCGTCATCCCGACCACCATCTTGCTCACCCTCGCAGCTGCCTATTTGATGGGATATACCATCAACCGAGTCAGTCTGTTTGCCCTTATCTTTGCAATCGGCATCTTGGTGGATGACGCAATCGTCATGATTGAAAATATTGCCAGGCACTGGGCGATGAATGACGGGCGATCAAAAATTCAAGCCGCGATTGAAGGGGTTGCAGAGGTTGGTAATCCAACCGTTGTGGCAACGCTCACCGTGGTGGCGGCTCTTCTACCCATGATGTTCGTCTCCGGCCTGATGGGGCCTTATATGAGCCCGATTCCGGCTGTCGCATCAGCTGCTATGATCCTGTCTTTCTTCGTGGCTGTTATGCTGACCCCTTGGCTTATGGATCTTATTGGCAAGGGTGGTCATGCAGAAAGCGCCGATGGCGGCCTTTTGGGCAAATCCTACCGCTTTGCAGCAAAGCCTATTCTGGCCGGACGCGGTCGGGCGTGGATTTTCCTTCTCATCGTTGGCATTGCCACCATTGCCTCGACCATGCTCATCTATACAAAAGATGTAACGGTCAAACTGCTGCCCTTTGATAACAAATCCGAGCTTCAGGTCATTGCAGATTTGCCCGAAGGCAGCACCCTTGAGACAACAGACAGGGTGCTGGCAAAGGTTGCCCGCAGTCTGGAAGGCGTGGCCGAAATCACCAATATCCAGTCTCACGCTGGCACCGCGGCACCCTTTGGCTTTAACGGTCTGGTGCGCCACTATTACTTGCGTGCCATGCCAGAGCAGGGCGATTTGCAAATCAATTTGAGCGAAAAGCACAATCGCGATCGCACCTCCCACCAGATTGCACTGGAAATCCGCGAGCGGATCAAGACGCTTGATGTACCTGAGGGCACCAGCCTTAAAGTAGTGGAAGTGCCCCCCGGACCACCGGTTCTCTCAACTCTTCTGGCCGAGATTTACGGACCGGATGCCGACACCCGCCGCGCGGTCGCAAGCGAGGTGCGCAAACTGTTTGAAGAAGTGCCTTTCGTGGTGGATGTCGATGACAGCTTTGGCACCCCGACCACACGAGCCCGCCTGCGCATTGATCAGGATAACCTTGAATATCACCGCGTAGAGCAGGGAGATGTCTATCAGACCATTCAATATTACCTCAATGGTCAGGTGGTCGGCTATTCCCATAAGGGCAATGGACGCCGTCCGGTCGAGATTGCGGTCAAGCCAAACAAGGCGGATCTTGCCATCTCGGAACGGCTCTTGAGCATTCCCGTGCCGCAAAATGTCATCCCCGGTGAGCGCGGCGTTGTAGAGCTGGGCGATGTGGTGCGGGCTGACAGGGAGAAAGTCAGCTTCCCGATCTTCCGCCATAACGGCCGTTCGGCTGAAATGGTTATGGCAGAGCTTGCTGGTGAGTTCGAAGCTCCCATCTATGGCATGCTCGCCATTCAGGACAAGATCGACGCCCATGATTGGGGAGATTTGCCAAAACCGGACATTATTCTCCACGGTCAACCAGATGATGAAAGCAAGGTTGCTATGTTGTGGGATGGCGAATGGGAGGTAACTTGGGTAACTTTCAGGGATATGGGTGCTGCCTTTGGCGTTGCCATTCTGGCCATTTATGCCTTGGTTGTGGCTCAGTTCCATTCCTTCCGCGTTCCGCTTGTCGTGCTCACCCCCATCCCGCTCACGCTTATTGGCATTATGGTCGGGCACTGGTTATTTGATGCAGCCTTTACGGCGACATCCATGATCGGCTTTATCGCTCTTGCAGGGATTATCGTAAGGAACTCAATTCTCTTGGTCGATTTCGTTGGCCATGAAAAGGGATCGGGACGTGAGCTGAAAGAGGTACTAATGGAAGCTGGATCAATTCGCTTCAAACCCATCATGCTCACAGCACTTGCTGCCATGATCGGAGCGGCAGTTATTCTGGCTGACCCGATCTTCCAGGGCCTTGCCATCTCGCTACTATTCGGGCTTGCCTCTTCTACCTTGCTTACGGTGCTTGTCATTCCCGCCATCTATGTGGCGCTCAAAGGACCAGAAAAGAAGATGTAGACCATCTCATTTCACAAGAAATGAAGGTCATAATCAATAATGGGGCTGCCGGTAATGGCAGCCCCGTTTTCATTTGTGATGAGCTTGCAAGGTCTATCGCAGGTAATCAGCCCGCCATAATGGACTTAACGCCATCGACGATAAACTGGATAGAGAGAGCGGCAAGCAACACGCCAAGCAGGCGCGTCAGAATATTGCGGCCATTGCTGCCAAGCAGTTTCTCAACCGGACTGGCCAGTGAGAACATCAACAGCACTAGCGCCAACACCACAAAAATGATAAAGAGGACAGATCCCTGTTCAACCCAGTCAGCGGATTTGGACGAGAGAAGCAATACCGCGGATATTGCGCCCGGGCCGGAGATCAGCGGGATTGCCAGCGGGAACACGGCAATATTATGGATCTCGTCATCGGTGAGAGCTTTTTGAGCCGATTTGGATTTCCGCTCTTTGCGCTTTTCAAACACCATTTCAAAGGCAATGACAAAAAGTAGAATGCCGCCTGCAATCCGAAACGCCCCAAGCGAAATACCAAGAACCGACAGGATGGCCTGTCCGATAAGCGCAAAGGAGATCAGGATAAAGGCTGCCGTGATCACCGAGCGAAAGGCAATGCGCAGCCGCTCATTTTTGCTGGCACCCGACGTGATAGCCAGAAAGATTGGCGCCAGCCCAAGCGGGTCAATGGTGACAAACAGCGTGATAAAGGCGTTGAGCATCAAATCAAGGGGCAATGCATCCATATCCGGCCTCCGGTGCGATGAAATAAGGGTCTGAGCTTAGTTGCATTTTCTCTAAGACGAAAGTGGAAGAGGGCCTCTGCACACCATTAAGTCGGCATCTGCAGACTTTCCTCACAGGCAGCCATAACCTGACTTGGCTGCACACCCATGAATCGGATATACAGAACTACCCTTTTGCCAAGGATTCGAGACACTCCTTTGACAGACACAAATGAAACACTTCCGGGCGATGCTCTGGCAACAGATATCAAGCCCGTTTCCATCACCGATGAGATGAAACGCAGCTATCTTGATTACGCCATGAGCGTGATCGTAAGCCGTGCGTTGCCTGATGTGCGTGATGGACTGAAGCCGGTTCATCGGCGCATTCTCTATTCCATGCATGAAAATGGCTATGAATGGAACAAGCCTTATCGCAAATCCGCTCGCGTGGTCGGTGATGTGATGGGTAAATATCACCCTCATGGTGATAGTGCCATTTATGATGCCCTTGTGCGTATGACGCAGGATTTCTCCCTGCGCTTGCCTTTGATCGACGGGCAGGGGAACTTTGGCTCGGTTGACGGCGATAGCGCTGCGGCCATGCGTTATACGGAATGTCGTCTGGAAAAGGTCACCACAACGATTTTGGGCGATCTGGACAAAGACACCGTCAATTTCGTTGACAACTATGATAATTCCGAGAGCGAACCATCGGTTCTGCCATCCCGCTTTCCAAACCTTTTGGTCAATGGAGCGGGGGGGATTGCGGTTGGTATGGCAACCAACATTCCGCCCCACAATCTGGGCGAGGTGATTGATGCCTCTATCGCGCTTATCGACAATCCCGCTCTTATGGCCGAAGAGTTGATGGAATATGTGCCGGGGCCGGATTTCCCGACCGGCGGCATCATCCTTGGTCGTGCTGGTATTCGCAGCGCATATAACACCGGCCGCGGCTCTATCATGATGCGCGGCAAGGTCGATGTGGAAGAAATCCGCAAAGACCGCAATGCTCTCATCATCACCGAGATTCCCTATCAGGTGAACAAGGCCTCGATGATCGAGAAAATTGCCGATGCAGTTCGCAATAAGCGCATTGAGGGCATTTCCGATATTCGTGACGAATCTGATCGTCAGGGCATGCGGGTTGTGGTGGAACTGAAACGCGACGCCGTACCGGATGTTGTTCTCAATCAGCTTTATCGCTTCTCGCAGCTGCAAACCTCCTTTGGCACCAATATGGTGGCGCTCAATGGAGGCAAGCCAGAGTTGATGAATTTGCGCGATGTTCTGGTTGCCTTTAACGCCTTCCGCGAAGAGGTTGTCAGCCGCCGTACCAAGTTCTTGCTGAATAAAGCCCGCGAGCGCGCTCATATCTTGGTGGGGCTGGCCATTGCTGTTGCCAATATTGATGAAGTGATTGCACTGATCCGCAAGGCACCGGATCCGGCGACCGCCCGTCACGAATTGATGACACGGCGCTGGAAGGCGCAGGATATTGAAGCGCTCATCCAGCTTATCGACGACCCGCGCCACAAGCTTAACGATGATGGCACCTATCATCTGTCAGAAGAGCAGGCGCGTGCGATCCTCGATCTGCGCTTGCAGCGCCTGACCGCACTTGGCCGGGACGAAGTCAGCGACGAGCTCAACGCCCTTGGCGAAAAGATCAAGGATTATCTTGATATTCTGCGCTCTCGCGAGCGGATCTATAATATCGTCAAAGAGGAAATGCTTGAACTCAAAGAAGCATTTGCCACACCACGCCGCACCGAAATCGTTGAAGGTGGTGCTGATTTTGACGACGAAGATCTGATCCAGCGCGAAGATATGGTCGTGACCGTCTCCCATGCCGGTTACATCAAGCGCGTGCCGCTCTCCACTTACCGCGCCCAGCGTCGTGGTGGTAAGGGCCGCTCTGGCATGGCCACAAAGGACGAGGATTTTGTAACGCGGCTCTTTGTGGGCAATACCCACACGCCGGTTCTCTTCTTCTCTTCACGCGGCATTGCCTACAAAATGAAGGTTTGGCGCCTGCCACTGTCTGCTCCGCAAGGCAAAGGCAAGGCTCTTATTAATCTGCTGCCGCTTCAGCAGGGCGAGCGCATCACATCCATCCTGCCCCTTCCTGAAGATGAGGAAAGCTGGGAAACTCTGGATCTGATGTTCGCAACCGTCTCCGGTTCCGTTCGCCGTAACAAGCTGTCCGACTTCAAGCTGGTCAACAGAAATGGCAAAATCGCCATGAAGTTTGAAGAGGGCACAGAAGACGGCATTGTCGGGGTCGAGACCTGTGACACCGATAGCGACGTCATGCTGACGACCGCCAAAGGGCAATGTATCCGCTTCTCCGTTGAAGATGTCCGCATCTTCCAAAGCCGCGGATCCACTGGCGTGCGCGGGATCAAGCTAGAGGACGATGACAAGGTTATCTCCATGTCCATCTTGCGTCACTTTGATGCCGATCCGGACGAGAGAACCGAATATCTACGCCGCGCCAATGCCATGCGTCGTGCCCTGAATGGAGAAGATGCTGAAGAGGCACCGGCGGATGTTCCGGCAACCTCCCTTGGGGAAGACCGCTATGCTGAAATGGGAGCTGCAGAACAGTTTGTTTTGACCCTGTCCGAAAATGGCTTTGGCAAACGCACCTCATCCTATGAATACCGGATTTCCGGTCGTGGCGGCAAAGGCATTGCGGCCATGGCGGTGAATGATCGCAACGGCCGTCTTGTTGCCAGCTTCCCGGCGGAAGAGAGCGACCAGATCATGCTGGTAACCGATGGTGGTCAGCTCATCCGCTGCCCGATTGATGGCATCCGCATTGCTGGCCGTGCCACACAAGGGGTGACCGTCTTCAAAACAAGAGACAGCGAAAAAGTCGTCTCTGTCGAGCGGATCTCTGAAGATGAGTCTGAAGAGGGCACCGAGTTTGAAGGTGGCAATGATCAGCCATCCTCAGATGGCCCAAGTGGTGATCAGGGCGAATCTTCCCAAGAATAGCCAGAGACTGCCAATCACAAAGACACAAAAGGGCCTTCCTGAGCGAAGGCCCTTTTTTATTGGCATTTCAATTTGCGCTCCACGCCTTCAACACTCTCTATTCCTAGAGAATTACAAACAAAAAAAGAGGCCCGAAGGCCTCATTTTAAATCTGCAAAAAGAAGGTCAGATTTTTGCAAAGAAACAGCTGTTAATCCCTATTGTGTCGCAACAAGGGCCAGTTTGTCCTTGCTCAATCGGGCAGCAGTGCCTTTGGAAGATAGAAATGTTGCTTTTTCAGGCGCAACAAAGGGCGTGATCTGATCAACAGCATCACAGCGCATGCGCCCTTTAACTGCGATACATTCCCCGGCGGATGAAAGACCGTAAGAAAAACCGAGCGGTATTGGTTTGGAATCGGCCTGCGCACCAGAAAAAGCGATAAAACCAAGGCTCGCAACACATACGGCAATACCGCCCATCACGACCAATCTTGTCTTCTGTAAAGAATTCATCAAAAGCCCCCCGAAAGCCAACCGGACACACATTTGATGTCCCGCAGCTCTGCTGCTTTGTTTTGCATGCCAATCCAGCGTTTCTACGCTTGTGATAGAGATCATGCACTGGGCATATTGCCCATTTGTTAATGATTAAGACTTTTCTAAGGCATGGTGCCTGAAAGAGATATGATCACCTCATTCATCTTGCATTCATCAACCTGAACGGGTGCTGATCAAACAGGCAAGATCACGTCTCTTACCTCTAGGACGAGGTGAACAGGCAAAAGGTTCAAACAAATATACATTATGATAAAAATCAGTAGCCAAGACTTGTGATTGAAGAAAAGGAACGCTAGGAACAAAGGCATGACCAAAAAAATTGCACTTTATCCCGGCTCCTTCGACCCCATCACATTGGGGCATATCGATATTGCAAGGCGGGCCTGCCAGGTGGTTGATAAACTGGTGCTGGCCGTTGGTGTTCACCATGGCAAGAAACCCTTTTTTACCGCGCAGGAACGCTTTGACCTTATTGGAGAAGTGATCGGCCCCATCGCAAGCGAAACCGGCACCGAACTAGACGTCATTTCTTTTGACGGTCTGGTTGTGGATGCCGCGCGCAAGACAAATGCCACTCTGATGATCAGGGGGCTGCGCGATGGCACGGATCTTGACTATGAAATGCAGCTGGCTGGCATGAATGAAGCCATGGCGCCAGACATTTTCACCCTTTATTTGCCCTCAAGTGGCGAAGTTCGCCATATTGCTGCCAGCCTCGTTCGTCAGGTTGCCACAATGGGAGGCGATATTACGCCTTTTGTTCCTCCTGCAGTCAATGCGGCTGTGGCCCAAAAGCTATCAACATAAATGGACGCAAGAATGAAACTCTTTGTTCGTCTTTTGGCCGTTCTGGCCATGATCAGCACCTTATCCTTCGCAGGCGCCGCCTCAGCGCAGGATAAGGAAAACACTCTTTATCTCGATACCAATTATGGCCGCGTAGTCATCAAACTGCGCCCCGATATTGCCCCCAACCATGTTGCACGCATTAAAAAGCTGACCCGACAAGGCTTTTATGATGGTCTTAAATTTCATCGCGTGATTGAAGGCTTCATGGCGCAAACAGGCGACCCGCAAGGCATTGGTATTGGTGGCTCTTCCCTTCCGGATCTGAAAGAAGAATTCAACCCGCGCCCGTTCGAGCGCGGCGTTCTTGGCATGGCCCGCTCATCCGACCCCAACAGCGCAAATTCCCAGTTCTTCATTATGTATGGGGATGCAGCATGGCTGAACGGCCAATATACCGCTTGGGGTGATGTCATATCTGGCATGGAATTTGTTGACCAGATCAAAAAGGGTGAGCCACCCGCAAAACCTGATGTGATCGTCAAAATGCAAATCGCAGCCGACGTCAAATAGGCACGTTTGAGCATACTTTGCTTTGGGGACTGGCTAATTTCTTTAGACAGGCCTCAAGTGAAGACTTATAACAGAGTCTAGCAAATCCAGCGCCGGTCCCCTTGACCGTGATACGGCGTGGATGACCGAATGAACCGACAAAGGAATGAATTGTGGTAGATATCAAGGATCCAGAAAACACACTGGTAATGGAAACCACCAAAGGCAAAGTTGTTATCGAACTGCGCCCTGATCTGGCACCAAACCATTGCGCACGCCTTAAAGAACTGGCTCGCGAAGGCTTTTATGACGGCATCGTCTTCCACCGCGTGATCGACGGCTTCATGGCTCAGGTTGGCTGCCCGCACGGCACCGGCACCGGCGGTTCTTCCAAGCCTAATCTGGCTCAGGAATTCAACCCGACCAAACATGGCCGCGGTGCTTGCTCCATGGCTCGTTCCATGGATCCAAACTCTGCCAACAGCCAGTTCTTCATCTGCTTTGCCGATGCTCCATGGCTCGACAACCAATATACCTATTGGGGTCAGGTCATTGATGGCATGGACAATGTCGATCAGATCAAGCGCGGCGAGCCTGTACAGGATCCTGACAGCATTGTCTCCATGAAGGTCGCAGCCGACCTCTAAGGCAATCTCTGCAAAGCTTTAAAGCCTGAGCCAGCCCCTTGGTGCCATGCCATCCGAACAGGTATGCAGGCGCAATAAGGACGCTGCCTCAGGCTTTTTTGTGCGCTTATTACTGCAATGACTAGAGAGCGACCTTGCGCGCCAAAAATTGGGTTGCGGCAAGGGCTGAGATAAGTTACGACCCGTCCATCATAAAGCCTGCGGAACAAGACTTGCCTGTTAGCCCACAGGGCCATTGGGAGGCTTTTCTCCACGCTTTATGAGTTATTTGCACCGGCAAATAGCCAGGCCTCGCTCATTGCCAATAGTGCGATATGGGATCTGGATTTTACTCAACGCCAATTCTGCCTTCTGGAGAGACCATGCGCGTCGACCTTTTCGACTTTGATCTTCCCCAAGATAACATCGCCTTGCGTCCCCATGCACCACGCGATGAAGCCAAACTGCTTCTGGTCCATGGTGCCTGTGAAACCGGCAAGGCTTTCGAAGATCATTCGGTTCTGGATCTGCCTAAATTTCTTGAGGCCGGCGATGCTCTTGTTTTCAACAATACCAAGGTCATTCCCGCAGAACTTGCAGGCATTCGCGTTCGTGGCGAGATCGAGGCAAAGGTCGGCTTTAACCTTCATAAGCGCGAAGACGCCAAAACCTGGCGCGCATTTGCAAGGCCAGCCAAAAAGGTGCAATGCGGAGATCTTGTCCGTTTTGGCGCAGAGCTAACCGCAAAGATTGAAGAAAAGGGCGATGCAGGCGAAGTCGTACTCTCTTTTAATTGCTCAGGCCCCGAACTTGATCAGGCTATTGCCGAGGTGGGCCATATTCCGCTGCCGCCGTATATTGCGTCCAAACGCAAGGAAGACGAGCGCGACAAGCACGACTACCAGACCATCTATGCCAAGGAAAAAGGCGCAGTTGCAGCGCCAACAGCGGGCCTGCATTTTACGGATCGCCTGTTTGACGCGCTGGATGAAAAGGGCATTGAGCGCCATTTCGTCACCTTGCATGTGGGGGCAGGGACCTTTTTGCCGGTAAAAGCCGACGATACCGACGACCATAAAATGCATTCCGAATGGGGCGAATTGCCAGAAGATCTTGCCAATCATCTTAATGAAGTCCGCGCGCGCGGCAATAAAGTCATTGCCGTTGGCACCACATCACTGCGCCTTCTTGAAAGCGCGGCGCGAGAGAGCGGCAAAATTGAAGCCTTTTGCGGAGACACCGATATCTTCATCACGCCGGGCTACGAGTTCCGTGCCATTGATGGCTTGATGACCAATTTCCACCTGCCCAAATCAACGCTCTTTATGCTTGTTTCGGCCCTGATGGGACAAGAGCGAATGCAGGCGGCCTATGCCCATGCCATCGAGCATGATTACAAATTCTACTCATACGGAGATTCATCTTTGCTGCTGCGTTGATATCAGCCCGCCTGATACCCCCGCGCAGATAGAAGGATTATGAAAGAGATGACCAAGATGACCGCCGATACAATCGCCGCGCAGGACGACAATCCGTCCGCAAATCAGGTAAATGGACTTGATCGCGACAAAATGGGGTTGGGACAGCCGCTTCCCAATCCTGCGCCAAAGGAGTTTGGCTTTAAACTGCTAGCCCAGGACGGCAAGGCTCGCCGGGGTGAGGTCTCCATGCCAAGGGGCACCATCCGCACCCCCGCCTTCATGCCGGTTGGAACAGCGGCAACGGTCAAATTCATGTATCCCGGACAGGTGCGTGATCTGGGGGCTGATGTCATTTTGGGCAATACCTATCACCTGATGCTGCGCCCTGGCGCCGAGCGGATCAATGCGTTGGGCGGATTGCATAAATTCGCCAATTGGCAATATCCGATTCTGACAGATTCCGGCGGGTTTCAGGTCATGTCTCTGGCCAAATTGCGCAAGATGAGCGAAAAGGGCGTTGAGTTCCGCTCCCATGTGGATGGCGTCAAACATATGATGACCCCTGAGCGCTCCATTGAAATTCAGTGCCTTTTGGGCTCCGATATTCAAATGCAGCTTGATGAATGCACCAAGCTGCCAGCAACAGAAGACGAAATCGAGCGCGCCATGCAATTGTCCCTTCGCTGGGCCGAGCGCTGCAAAACCGAGTTCGGCGACCGTCCGGCACAGGCCATGTTCGGCATTGTGCAAGGGGGGGATATTCCTCGTCTGCGTGAAGAATCGGCGCTGGCGCTGAAAGCCATGGACCTTAAAGGCTACTCCATCGGCGGCCTTGCTGTCGGCGAGCCGCAGCATGTTATGCTTGATATGCTGGATGTCACTTGCCCGCTCTTGCCCGAGCATAAACCGCGTTACTTGATGGGGGTTGGCACGCCGGATGATCTGATCGAATCTGTCTCACGTGGCATCGATATGTTTGACTGCGTCATGCCAACACGGGCAGGGCGTCATGGTCTTGCCTATACCCGCTATGGTAAGGTCAATCTCAAAAATGCCCGCCATAAGGACGATCCGCGGCCGCTGGATCCTTTAAGCTCCTGTCCAGCCGCGCGCGACTATAGCCGCGCCTATCTCTATCACCTTGTCAAATCAAACGAGGCGCTTGGCTCCATGCTGCTGACATGGAACAATCTGGCCTATTATCAAGAGCTGATGCAAGGCATGCGTGATGCCATCGAAGCTAAGCGATTTGATGATCACAAGGCAGAAGTAAAGGAAGCTTGGGCTAAGGGAGATATTCCGGCTCTTTAATGAAGAGCAATCTCAACCTTTAGGGCATCCGGCCCACAGCAGCTTTTAAAACCAGTGCCCAAATTGTTCGGGTGCTGTTTTTTTTGATCTGCTGTTTGTTATGCATTTTCGAACTCATAATTATCATCCAAACCTGCATTTGCGCCGGGATGTCTGTGCATCAGGTCGGTGTGCCTGGTGCCAGGGTAATAACCGTTGAAACAATACGCCATTTCTTATTGCCCATATCTTTCAGACCATAAGACACGCGCCAACGCAGCCCCTTGGTGTCAATCAGATATCCATGCTGGACAGGAACATCACCAGAGAGGCTAAGCGTATCAAGCTGGAAGCTCTTTCCGTGGCGCACGGGGAAATAGCGGCGCGAGAAGAAGGCAAGCATTTGATCTGCTGACTTGAAATGATCTTGCGTTTTTTGCGTAAAGGTCTTGGAAAACTGATCAGGCTTTTGCTGCGATAAACTCCCAACATGCATCCGCACGACAAAGGCAATGATGGCTTTATCGATCACACTGATCTTTAAGGGTTTCATTGCCGGTGCAGGCAATGTCTTGTCGATGGCTATATTCTGAGCCGGTGGTTTGATGATAGATTGATCGGCATTCGCCACTCCAGCAGACAAGACTGCTAAAGCAAGCGCACCGCTAACAAAGTAGCGTTTCATCATAACTTGTCTCCTACATAAAGTTGCGTCGTCTCCTTTTTGTCGAATCCGCGAATTACAGACTATTCCTTATAATATAGCGCAATAAGTGCGCATTGTCAGACCATTCAAGCCAATTACACTTAAATTTGACTAAATATGAGGAGGGGATTACACCTGCGAAAAACAGATATATCGAGTGAAAGAACGGATATTTACGATGGGAGAACAAGACCTTAGTCGCACGTTTACTATGCGATAAATGCGCTATCAGCGAGAAGAAAAAGATTGGTCTTGAAGGGAGAAATGGTGTGCCCGGAAGGATTCGAACCTTCGACCGTCCGATTAAAAGTCGGATGCTCTACCAGCTGAGCTACGGGCACTTACCGTTTTGGTGAGGCAACTTTTAGCAGATTTTTCGCCCCAGTCGATAGCTGATTTGATACAAAATGGGTTTTCACCAACATTCTTAAGAAGGAAAAGTCCAAACTCATAATTTGCCAATCTGGCAGACAAAAAATTACCAGATCTCCAAGGAGGCATGAATGCAGCAGAAGCTGTATGTGAAAATCCATACAACCTCAACGACTTGCGCGCAACTGGCACTGCACGAGACTGCTGGCAAAAAAAGAAAATCAAATAAAGCAGGGGGAGAATGGTGTGCCCGGAAGGATTCGAACCTTCGACCGTCCGATTAAAAGTCGGATGCTCTACCAGCTGAGCTACGGGCACTTACCGTGTTCGGTGAGCGCCTTTTTAATGGATTTTTCGCCCCAGTCAACCGCTAGTCGCTTGATGGCGAGTTTTTTCATGGGAAAACTCCAATCTCATCCATCCTTTACACAGAATGGCACAAAAACTAAAAAGCAGCAGAGGCCAAAAAGTGGCTATTTCAAAGACTTAGATTGTGCTCAAGATCGAGAAAAGCGGTTTTCCATAATGCCAAACATGAACAAAATTTAAATGTAAATTGTTTAAACCAGAGGCCAAGATTGAATTTGATCAATGTGACGGACCATATATCACGCCAAAAAGTAAGCAATCGTGGCCTGTGACTCTGTCTCACAGCCAATTGAATGGAACGCGACCAAGAAACCCTCTATATAGGGCGATATATCCTGGCGGCCTTAATGCAATGTCCGCCATTTGGAGAAATTCCCAGGAGCCTTGAATGGAAATTGATGTCACACTCACAGGGGCCTTTATCGCGGGCTTGCTGTCTTTCATTTCCCCCTGTGTGCTGCCGCTGGTGCCTCCCTATCTATGTTATATGGCAGGGGTTTCCATGGATCAGCTTACAGGAAGTAATGACACCAACCGGGCTGCAACCCGCGTTATTCTTTCAGCCCTTGCTTTTGTTTTGGGTTTTACCACCATTTTCGTTCTGCTTGGGGCAGGGGCATCTGCAATTGGGCAGACCCTGAAAACCTATTCCGGTATTCTCAATTATATTGCAGGTGGCGTGATCATTGTCATGGGCCTGCATTTTCTCGGCGTGTTTCGTATTGGTCTGTTATACCGCGAAGCGCGGGTGAATGTTCAGCGCAAACCAGCAGGCTTCTTTGGTGCCTATCTGATCGGTCTTGCTTTCGCTTTCGGCTGGACACCCTGTATTGGTCCCGTATTGGGCACCATTCTGCTTGTTGCCGGTATTGAGGAAAGCGTCCAGCAGGGTATGATTCTGCTAACCGCCTATAGTCTGGGGCTTGGCGTTCCCTTCATGCTCGCCGCTGCCTTCGCCGGTCAGGCATTCGGCGTTATGAATCGATTCAAAAAACATATGGGCACTATCGAGAAAATGATGGGCGGGCTGCTCGTTGTAACCGGCATTTTGTTTATCACAGGCCAAATTCAAAATGCAGCTTTCTGGCTGCAGGAAATGCTGCCAGCACTCAATTCCATTGGCTAGAAAATCACATTCCAGCCAAAGCAAAAAAGGGGCTCATGTGAGCCCCTTTTTCATTGAATTGGAACCGATAGACAGCCTAACGCTTAAACAGGCGCTCAAACGGCAGGGTTGCGGTTATAACTCCAGACATAACCAAAATAAGCCCAACCAGATGGAAATCTAGAAAAGCCTCTCCAAGAAAGGTAACGGCCAACAACACGCCAACGGGCGGCAGTAGATACATGAAAATACCCGCTGTAGCAGGCCCAAGCACCTTGATACCATATTGATAACAAATAAAGGCCAGCACGCTGGAGACAAAGCCAAGGCCCAAAAGAGAATACCATTGCTCTGGCTCCGTTGGCCAAAAAGCCGCATTTTGAGCCTCCATTATCGAGAACGGGACCATCATCAAAGCCCCAACCAGCGCCACAATGGCGAACATTCCAATGGTAGAAACCGGCTGAAGAACCCGTTTCTTTGACAAAACAGAGTAAATAGCCCAGCCAGTCGCGGCCATCACAAACAAAAGATCACCGGAATTGAACTCAAGCGCCAGAAGTTGCTCAAGATTTCCTTGCACCACAATATAAACAATGCCGAGAATCGCTAAAATAATGCCCAGAACCTCACGTGCAGAAATGGGTCTTCCTCGGAAAATCCTTTCCATGATTAGTATCAGAACGGGAGAAGAGGTGTAAATCAGTGTTCCATTGGTAGCGCTGGTATATTTAAGCGCAAAATAAACACCTGCGCCGCAGATGCCGATACTCAAAAAGGCATTCAACCCAACCAGCTTCCATTGCTCCAGCAAAACTTGCCTGCTTGACCAGATGGCAGACCAGGCAAACGGCAATATCATTGCAAATGCGAGTCCCCACCGAAAAAGGGTCAGGGTAAAAGGCTCGATCGACTTAACCGCAATGCTTCCAATAATCAGATTGGAGGAAAAGAAAAAAGGGCTCAGCAATAGCAGCCCATAGGCAAGCAACTTGGAAGGCACAGCTTCTATCTCGCAGCAGGGAGGAGAGGAATGCATCCGCTATCGTCAAGCTTGTTCAAGGCCAGCTTAAAGAGGCAGGCAATAAAAGATGCATGATTGAAAGGAAGATCCAATCGTCAGACTAGTAACCAACTTGGAAAACAAAGACAAGACGAGAAATTGCCTCAGCAACTTCAAAGAGCAATGGAAAGGGAGGCAATGCGAACAGGTTTCTCGCTCAGCGATTAAGAACCAAGGCCTGACCTTGGAAAGGAGAAACATTGCAACCATAGCCGCGGTCTTTCAAGCGAGCGCAAAGAGCAGCCGCATCCGCAGCATTTTGAAGCGGGCCGACAAGTAGATTGAGATTAATCCGATTGCCATCCCCTTGCGCGATAGAAGTGACAGGGCGCAAATCTCCGATAATCTGGTTTTGTGTCCCGGCAATTTCAAGCCATGCCGAACGCAACTCGGGCAGAGAAACAAATTGCCCAAGATTAAGAGCAAAACTTGTCTGGCTTGTGGTTAGAATTTGCTTGGGAGGCGGAACAATCTTGCTAATGGGGGAAAGCCGAGTTTGAGCAGACCCAATCACCCCTGCCGCGGGCTTTGTTTTTGGCAAAACCTGCTGGCTAGAAGCTGCTTTTTCAGATTTTGTATCTAGATCCATCGGCGCGCGCTTTAGCTGCATATTCGCTTGGGGGCGCACTGAGAAAGGATCAAATTGCTGCTGCGGTTTCACCGGAACAAGCGGCCGAATAGAGCCAGTGGCCTGCTTGTCAACCATCACAGCCCCCCCGTTTTTAAATTCGGCCTGTGAATTCTGGCCGGGAAGCGGCACAACACGCACGCGCCGTTTATCCCTTGATGCTGCCGCATTCTTTTGTTTCGCCTCAAGGCGATTCTGGGCCTCAAGGCTTTCAAGCCTTTGGCGCAAGCGTAGATTCTCGGTGCGGAGCCGCTTGCTTGTGGTGTGAAACGCTTCGATCTCGCGCTGCATTTCGTTGAGCTGCTTGCTCAATCTGGCCATAAGCGCTTGCTGTTTTCTATCCTCCGCGAAGGGATCAAAACTGGCGCTCTGCTGCTCCAAAAGGATCTGAGGCTTTAGCCCGCTCGCCACATCGTCACTATCTGGAAGGTTAGAAGAACCCGAGGCTAACGCAGAGTGATTAATAGAGGCCGTTGCAGGCTCATCTTTGTCGATAGATCCAGTAATAATTGGCGCAGACGGACGCTCCAGAGATGCAACATCTCCAGAGGACAGATTCGTTTGATTGGAAGTATCAACTACCGTCAAAGCAAGCATGCCGGTAAGGCCCGCTACAAATGCCCAACCGACCATCATGCTTGCGTCGAAAATAGTTTTCCCACGCCGCGCCATAAATAGCCTCCTCAAGCGCGAATCTTTTAATTCACGCTTTATTAAGCAAAGTCTTTTTTTTAGTAAGCTGCAAGCCTCGTTCTAAATTCTGTATCAATTGTTCATTAGGTAAAAATGCCTTAAAGACTACTGAACAGAGATATTTGCACTCTAAGGAGACGCTCCATGACGCTTCGTTCATGCCAGGCCATTATTTTGGCTGCAGGACAGGGAACCCGAATGAAGTCAAGCAAACCAAAGGTTTTGCATGAAGTTGCGCATTTGCCCATGGTCTGCCATGTCGCCAAATCCGCTCTTGGGGCCGGGTGCGACCAGCTATCACTGGTTGTTGGGCCTGATATGGAACAAGTGCATGATAGCGTTAAAAAAATCCACAGCAACATTGTGGCCCATTCCCAAATCGAGAGATTGGGTACTGCCCACGCTGTACTGGCCGCACAAGCAGATCTGCTCGATCCATGCGATGATGTCATCATCCTTTATGGCGACACGCCACTGGTGCGCACCGAAACAATAGAGCAAATGCGCAAAAATTTGGCAGGCGGAGCCGATATAGTGGTGCTGGGCTTTAAAACGGAAACACCCGGTCCGTATGGCCGCCTTTTGGAGAAAGATGGCCAACTGGTCGCCATTCGCGAAGCCAAGGATGCATCACCCGATGAACTGAAAGTCAATTTCTGCAATGCCGGTATTATGGCCTTTGCAGGCGGCTCCATCCTAGATCTGCTAAAGGCGATTGATAATAACAACGCGCAAGAGGAATATTACCTCACCGATGCGGTTGAGCTGGCCAATGCACGAAGCCTTTCCGTTGTGGCTTTGGAGGCGGACGAAGTAGAAGTGCAGGGCGTAAACAGCCGTGCAGAGCTGGCAAAAGTAGAAGAGACTTTCCAGATAAATGCCAGAAGCAAAGCCATGGCTCAGGGCGTTACCCTCACTTCGCCGCAAAGTGTTTTCTTTGCCCATGACACCAAGTTGGGCAAGGATATCGTGATCGAGCCCAATGTGATATTCGGCCCCGGCGTTGAAGTCAGCGACAATGCCACAATCAGAGCGTTTTGCCATCTGGAAGGGGCAAAAGTAGCCTCCGATTGCGTCATCGGCCCCTATGCCCGCCTGCGTCCCGGAGCCGATTTGAAAGAAAAAGCCAAAGTGGGCAATTTCTGCGAGGTGAAAAAGTCCGTCATTGAAGAAGGGGCCAAGGTGAATCATCTCAGCTATATCGGCGATGCCCATGTCGGGGCAAAAGCCAATATCGGGGCGGGGACCATTACCTGCAACTATGACGGTTTCAACAAGTTCAAAACCACCATTGGAGAGGGAGCCTTTATCGGATCCAACACGTCTCTGGTCGCACCGGTAACCGTAGAAGAGGGCGCAAATGTCGGTGCTGGCAGCGTTATTACCAAAACAGTTGAAGCCGGGGCATTAGGCCTTACGCGAGCAAAGCAGGTCTCCCTTGCCAATTGGGCAACCCGCTTTCGGGCCAAGCAAGCCAAAGATTAGGTCAAGAACGACGTGATCAAATTATATTTCAGTCTGTAATTTCAGATTGTTAGAAAGTGCAACCGGATTTGATTTCCCATTTTGGGGCATTCCAAGGTAGCTAGTAAAAATCAAATCATTGCGAAAAGAGATAAGCATATGTGTGGTATCGTCGGAATTCTTGGCAAACAGGATGTAGCACCCCTTTTGGTGGATGCTCTCAAGCGGCTGGAATATCGTGGTTATGATTCAGCAGGTGTTGCAACCTTGCAAGAGGGACATCTTGATCGCCGCAGAGCTGCAGGCAAATTGCGCAATCTTGAACTCATTCTCAATGACAACCCCTTGCCTGGCTCCATCGGTATTGGCCACACCCGCTGGGCGACCCACGGCATTCCCAACGAAACCAACGCCCACCCCCATCAGGCAGGTAGTATCGCAGCCGTTCATAACGGCATTATTGAGAATTTTCGCGAATTGCGCGAAGAACTGGCCGCGCGCGGCCACGTTTTTGAATCCGAGACCGATTCTGAAACCATTGTGCACCTGATCAAATGCGAAATGGATAAAGGCGCCAAGCCTGCTCAGGCTGTAGGCAATATCCTCCAGCGCCTGCATGGCGCCTTCTCTCTTGCCATCATCTTTGGTGGCGAGGAAGATCTGATGATCGGCGCGCGGCGCGGCAGCCCATTGGCCATTGGGCACGGGGAAGGGGAAATGTTCCTTGGCTCCGACGCCTTTGCCCTTGCTCCCTTTACCGATCAGGTCACCTATCTTGAAGATGGCGACTGGACGGTGCTGACCCGCAACTCCTATGTGGTCTTTGATGAAAATGACAAGGAAGTCCAGCGTCCGCAAACCATGGCAATGGCCTCAACCCAGGTGGCAGACAAAGGCAACTACAAGCATTTCATGGAAAAAGAAATGCATGAGCAGCCGGAAGTCATCCAGCATACCTTGGCCCATTATGTGGATTTTGCCTCCGGCAAGGTCCGCCTTAAAGACAAATTGCCGTTTAATTTCAAAGATCTTAAACGCATCACCATGTCCGCTTGCGGCACTGCCTATATTGCCGGTCTCGTTGCCAAATATTGGTTCGAGAAGATCGCCCGCATTCCGGTTGATATCGACGTGGCATCCGAGTTCCGCTATCGCGAAGTCCCGATGGAAGAGGGTGGGCTGTCGCTCTTTATCTCCCAGTCTGGTGAGACGGCGGATACTTTGGCTTCCCTGCGCTATTGTCGTGATCAGGGCCAACATATTGCCTCTATCGTCAATGTTACGGAAAGCACAATCGCGCGCGAAAGTGATGCTATCTTCCCAACCATTGCCGGACCGGAAATTGGCGTTGCTTCAACCAAGGCCTTTACTTGCCAGCTCTCAGTTTTGCTGTCGCTCGTCGTTCTGGCCGCTCGGGAGCGCGGGCAAATCACGGCAGAGCAGGAAGACGAGCTGGTGCAGGCTATCAGCGAATTGCCGAAATATATCCGTCAGGCTCTCAAACTCTCACCATCCATTGCTCATCTGGCCCGCCGCCTCTCCAAAGTCCATAACATTCTCTATCTTGGTCGCGGCACCAGCTTCCCGCTGGCTCTGGAAGGAGCGCTGAAGCTGAAAGAAATCTCCTATATCCATGCCGAAGCCTATGCAGCAGGTGAGTTGAAACACGGCCCCATCGCCTTGATTGATGAAAGCATGCCCGTTGTGGTCATTGCCCCGTCAGATTCCTCATTTGAGAAAACGGTCTCGAATATGCAGGAAGTCGCGGCCCGCGATGGTCAGATCATTCTGATTACCGATCAGGAAGGCGCGGACAAAAACACGCTCGACGAGTGCGAAACAATCATCATGCCCAAGGTGCCAGACATCCTAAGCCCAATCGTCTATGCCTTGCCTATTCAGCTGCTTGCCTATCATACGGCCGATTTTATGGGAACAGATGTCGACCAGCCACGTAATCTGGCCAAATCGGTCACCGTCGAATAGAGCGCGATCATCATATAGTAAACCAACGAAGCCGGGGATCTCTCCGGCTTCTTTCGTTTTGGCAGCCCCATTCAGCAACATTACGCTAGTGCAATAGCTTTCAGGCCAGTAGGGTCACGCTCAAAAGATACCTTAAAGGCACTTTGTTTGATGAATAGTCAGATCTCCCCCACAGCAATCCTTCTTATGCTTCTTGCCATGATTTTCATCCCCGGCGGGGATAGTGCTGGCAAGGTCTTAAGCACCAGCCTTGGGGTTGAACCTCTCTTCATTGCCTGGAGTCGTTTTGCAATCGGCTTTCTTTTCATTTTATGTCTTATGAAACGAAATTCGGTTCAGCTGGAGCTCTTTAAAAACTGGCGTATTTGGTTGCGTGCCCTCTTCATCATTGGCGGCATCACCTGCATCTTAACGGCCCTTAAAACCGAGCCTTTACCCAATGTATTCGCAGCCTTTTTCATTGGCCCGATCCTGTCTTATTTTGTCTCGGCTATCTTGCTCAAAGAGCCGATCACGCTTGGGCGAACCATCCTGCTCTTCATCGGCTTTGCAGGGGTGTTACTGGTGGTCAAGCCGAGCGCGAATTTGTCGAGCGGCATGGCCTTTGCGATTCTGGCTGGCTGTTTCTACGGCTCTTTTCTGGTTGCCAGCCGCTGGCTCGCCCCATTGGCCTCGGGCAAAATGATGCTTCTTAGCCAGCTTTTGATCGGCACCATCCTTTTAGCCCCTTTCGGCCTTGGCAAGCTGCCTGATTTTTCTTGGGAATTGTCAGCCTATACCATGGCCAGCGCACTTGGCTCTGCCATTGGCAACCTGTTTTTGATCCTTGCCTATCAGCAAATGCAGGCCTCACGGCTGGCACCTCTTGTTTATGTGCAACTGGTCGCGGCCACGCTTTTCGGCTTCCTACTATTTGGAACCTTGCCGGACCTCATCAGCTTTGCCGGTCTTGGCCTGTTGCTTCTGTCCGGCTTTGCTTCATTCCTGCTCAAGACGCCACAAGCCAAAGCCTAATCCAGTAGGTCTTCCTCTTGCGGCCCGTCAGGACGGGTGCCGACATAATAGGCGCAGGCAACAAAGAAGACACCGACACAGATAAACAGGATGGGGCCGGGCTGGGCAAAATAGGTAAAGCTGATCATTCCGATGAGCATACCCGTAAAGGCAAGATATTTAGCCCGTCGGGGGATAGCCTGATAGTCGCGCCACGCAAGAATAGGCGGGCCAAACAGGGGATGCTCAAGCAGCCAAGCCTCAAGCTGGGGTGAGGAGCGAGCAAAGAAAAAGGCCGCTGCCAAAAAGAAAATCGTCGAGGGCAGGATCGGCAAGATGACCCCGATCAGACCAATGGCAACCATGCTCATGCCCAACAGAAGGAAAATGCCTCGTTCCAGTTTTTTCATGCGTTCCTCAAATCTGGCCCTCAAAAATCGGTCATGAGACTCTCCCACACAGAGAAGTCTTCATTATACAGGGTAAAAATAGTGCACGGACGAAAGAATGAAACCTTTTCACCACCAGATTGACGCATTATCTGCTATGCATTGATAAGTGAACGGTATCTATTCAGGTTCAAGTGGAAGAGACATGAAGAAGAGCAGTGAAAAACACAATCAGGAACGGGTGAGGCTGACGTTTGGTGCCCGGCTGAGGAACTATTTTTTCACTGGTCTGGTGATCACCGCACCGATTGGAATCACGGTCTTTCTTACTTGGTCTTTCATCCAGTGGGTTGATGACTGGGTAAAACCCTATATTCCTGACGTCTATAATCCGGATAATTACCTTCCATTTTCCGTGCCCGGCGTGGGGCTGATTTTTGCCCTGATCATCATCACGATTCTGGGCTTTTTGACCGCCAATTTTGTTGGCCGGTCTTTTGTGTCTTTTGGCGAGATTATGCTGGGGCGCATGCCGCTGGTGCGTAATCTCTACAGAGCACTCAAACAGATTTTTGAAACGGCTTTGTCACAGAAAGGACAAACTTTCACCAAAGCTGCGGTGATTGAATATCCGCGGCGGGATCTTTGGGCGCTGGCTTTTGTCGCCACCGATACAGTGGGGGAAGTGGCTCATCGCATTAGCGACAAGGCAGGCAATGACGAAGGGTTTTTAAGCGTCTTTCTACCAACCACACCCAACCCGACTTCGGGTTTCCTCCTTTTTGTTCCGCGCAAAGATGTGATCTTGCTTGACATGTCTGTGGAAGATGCAGCCAAGCTGGTTATTTCTGCAGGGCTAGTCACACCCGGCTTCATCGCTGAAAATGCAGCGGAAGAAGACAAGGAAAAGGCGCTGGAGCTACTGGCTGAGCAAAAGTGAGCGCTATTTGCTCACGCATAGCCCCCAATCCGCAATCCCGTAAAGCACAGCTTTATCCAGCCTTGAGCAACAAGATTGCCTCATCCCGCCCGAATAAATAGAGAAGATCGCGCAGCGCCTTGCCGCGCGGGGACTGAAGTCCGGGGTCCTTTTCAGTAATCAAGCGGGCATCATCACGGGCCGCTTCCATAAGCTCTTGATGAAACTCCATCTGCGCAATCCGAAAGCCGGGCATGCCGGACTGTTTCGTGCCCAGCAAATCCCCTTCACCGCGAAGGCGCAAATCTTCCTCAGCAATGCGAAAGCCGTCTTCGGTCTCGCGCATGATAGAAAGCCGCGCTTTGGAGACTTCTCCCAAAGGCCCTTTAAAGAGCAAAATACAAGAAGAGGCCTTATCACCGCGCCCAACACGACCGCGCAGCTGGTGCAACTGGGCAAGGCCAAAGCGCTCGGCATGCTCTATCACGATAATGGTGGCGTCAGGCACATCGACACCCACTTCAATAACAGTGGTCGCAACAAGAATTTGCGCCTCACCATCCTTGAAATTGTCCATTGCCTGCTTCTTTTCATCCGGCGTCATCCGGCCATGAACCAGCGCGACATGAGATCCAAAAATGTTCTTGAGGGAAGCAAAACGGTCTTCAGCCGAGGTGACATCAAGAACATCGGATTCTTCCACTAACGGGCATACCCAATAAACCTTGGCCCCATTTTGCACTGCCCGCCCAATACCGCTTACCAGTTCGTCAAACCGGTCTAGCGACATGGTCCGTGTGGCAATTGGCTTTCGGCCCGCAGGTTTTTCAGTGAGCAAAGATACATCCATGTCACCAAAATAGGTGAGAACCAAGGTGCGCGGAATGGGCGTTGCCGTCATAACCAGCAGATCCGTTGCCTGCCCCTTGGAGGAGAGCATAAGGCGCTGATGCACCCCGAAACGGTGCTGTTCATCCACAATGGCGAGGCCAAGATCGGCAAATTCCACCGTGCCTTGAAACAGCGCATGAGTGCCAATCAAAAGGTCAATATCACCTTCTTTAAGTGCTTTGAGTTTTGCCTTCTTATCGCCCGCGCTGTCTTTGCCGGTAAGGGTGGTCACCCGCACGCCAATGGCGTCACATAACGGTTTGATGGACTGCAAATGCTGGCGGGCAAGCAGCTCGGTCGGCGCCATAATGGCAGTTTGCGAGCCTGATTCAATCACCGCAATCGCGGCAAAGAGAGCCACCATGGTTTTGCCGCTGCCGACATCCCCTTGAACAAGGCGTAACATCCGCTCGGGAGAGGCAAGATCCTTTTCAATATCGGCAATGGAATTGAGCTGACTTTGCGTAAGGGCAAAGGGCAGGGCAGCCGTTAGCGCCTTTGCCAGCTTGCCACTCCATCGGCGGGCAATCCCTGCCTCCTTCTTGATGGAATTGCGCACAAGCGACAGAGCAAGCTGACTTGCAAGGCATTCATCATAGGCAAGACGCAGGCGGGCAGGGGCAATCGGCTCAACATCCTTGACCTCAAGAGGATTATGCACCCGTTGCAGGCACTCGCTAAATCCCGCCCAGCCATGCTTGTCGAGCCATGCCTTATCCTGCCATTCTCCTATCACCGGCAAGTCATCAAGGGCCACCTGCATGGTCTTGTGAACCACCTTGCTCGAAAGACCTGCAGTCAGCGGATAGACAGGCTCAATCAGGGGAAGGGAGGCAAAATCTTCTTCGCTCACCACATGATCAGGATGAGCAATCTGGGCCTCTCCATTATAGCGCTCAAGCCGCCCTGAGACATACCGCACCTCACCAACGGGCATTTGCCGCTCAAGATAGCCCCCCTTGGCATGGAAAAAGATCAAAGTCAGACTATCCGTCTCATCATGACAAAGAATACGATAAGGCACGCGCCGGTTATGGCGCGGAGGTGGCATATGCTTGTCGATGGTCACCTTGACGGTGACGATACCCCCATCGGGCGCATGGGCAATACCGGGTTGTAAGCTGCGGTCGATCAGCGAGTGGGGCATATGAAGCAGCAAATCAATCCGCCGCGCCTCAAGCAAGGCATCGCCGCGCAGCAATTTTGAAAATGTCTGGCTCATCTTCGGGCCGACACCCTTGATTCCCAGAAGCGAGGCGAACAATTGGTTGAGGTAAAGCGGACGCATGGCAACAACGTGATTCTGCAAGTTTTGACAAATCAGATAAGAGCATGGCGACCCTTTACTCAATCGTCAAGCAATGTTCTCTCTTTGTTTTTTGTTGATAGAGCGCAGGGAGGCTGACAAAGCCCTCTTCACCCGCTATATACAATCATCTTTTTCAGGCCATAAGGATGGAGAATTCTCCCATGTCACAAGGATCTACACGAAGCAGCGATGGTCTGGATGTCCGCCGTAAGAAAATTCTTATGCGTGCCTGGCATCGCGGCATCAAGGAAATGGACCTGATGTTTGGCCGCTTTGTTGACCGCGAGTTGGAAAATCTCTCCGACCAGGAGCTTTCCGAGCTGGAAATGATCATGGACCAGCATGACCGCGACCTGATCCAGTGGTTCACCGATGAAGTGCCGGTCCCGCAGGAATTTGATTGCCCCATTTTCCACCGTATCAAAACCTATCACGAAACATTCTAGGGCTAACCTCACAGGCGGGGCGTACAACGCTCCAATCCCGTCTGTCTGGTCTTTACTGCCGTTTCCTATGCAAAGTCTGCCCATGCTCTCGCTCAATGATGCTCTTGCCCAATCCATGATGGTTCATTACAGCCATGTCCCCGATGGCATGGAAGGCTATGCCTTGGCGCAGATTGCAGAACAGAACCTCAAAAATGATGGCTCGGGCAAAGTTGCTGCCTTCTATGTAGCGCGAGACTATCAGCGCCTTGTTTCCATGGAACAGGCTTTGCGGTTTTTCGCGCCCAATATGGATGTGATCAGCATTCCCGCGTGGGATTGCGTGCCTTATGATCGGGTCTCTCCCAATGCGGAGATTTCTGCCCGCCGCATGACTGCTCTGTCGCAGCTGGCCTATGGCGCGTTTGAACGTCCGGTTATTGTTCTCTCCACCATCAATGCTCTGTTGCAGCGCGTGCCAAGCCGCACTTCGATCAAAAAGCAAAGCTGGTCGGCAAAGCCGGGGCAGATTGTTGATATGGATGCGCTGGTTGGCTGGCTGGAAACCAACGGCTTTTTGCGCACGCCAACGGTGCGCGAACAGGGGGAATATGCGGTCCGCGGCGGCATTGTCGACTTGTTCGCGCCGGGCAAGGAAGAGCCCATCCGCCTTGATTTCTTCGGAGACACCCTTGAGAGCATCCGTACCTTCGAGACCGAAAGCCAGCGCTCTGTAGGGCAATTGCGCAGCATTGATCTGGTCTCGGCCAGCGAGGTGGTGCTGACAGAGGAGGCAATCTCGTCTTTTCGCAGCAAATATACCGGCTCCTTTGGCGCATCCACCCGTGATGACCAGCTCTATCATGCCGTCACCGAAGGGCGACGTTATCAGGGGCTGGAACATTGGCTGCCCTATCTCAATAGCGACCTTGAGGCACTGACCGATTTTACCGGCACAGCGCCACTCGTGCTCGATCATCTATGTGATGAAGCTGCAAGCGAGCGCATTGAACTCATTCAGGATCATTATGAAAGCCGCAAAGAGGCTTTTGAGAGCGAGCTTGATCAGGGCGTTCCTTACAAACCCATCGCACCCAACCTTCTTTATCTCAGCGAAGAAGACTGGAAAGGCACCTTGGGCACGTTTAAGCGCGTGCGCCTGTCTCCCTTTGACCGGCCTGACAACAACCTTGGCGAAATTGTCGATTGTGGCGGCAAGCAGGGGCGCAATTTTGCAGCGGAACGAAGCTCCGGCAGCGTCAATATTTTTGACGCGCTCATCAAGCATATTGCTGAGCTAAAAGAAGCCAGGAAACGGGTGACCATCGCCTGTTGGTCCGAAGGCTCTGCCGACCGGATGCATCAGGTACTGACCGATCACGGGCTCACCGGTCTTGTGCCTTACAAGACATGGCAAGCCCGGCAGGTCATCACCCAAAAACAGGTTGGCATCACCGTCCTTGAGCTGGAAAGCGGCTTTGAGACCACAAAAGATGCGGTGATTGGCGAGCAGGATATTCTTGGTGACCGGCTAATCCGCAACAAACGCCGACGCAAGAAAAATTCAGACTTCCTGACCGAAGCAACCAGCCTGTCCCAAGGGGACATCGTTGTTCATATCGAGCATGGCATCGGCCGTTTTCAAGGGCTGAAAAGTGTGGATGCCGCAGGCGCCCCCCATGATTGCCTCGAGATCCACTATGCTGGCGGTGACAAGCTCTTCCTGCCGGTTGAGAATATCGAGCTGCTTTCCCGCTATGGCAATGCAGACACCGAGGCACAATTAGACAAGCTGGGCGGCGTTGCATGGCAGGCGCGCAAATCCAAAATGAAGGCGCGGATCCGCATGATGGCGGATCAGCTTATCAAAGTGGCTGCGGAGCGCGAATTGCGCACGGCCGAACGGATTGCACCGCCCGAAGGTCTCTATGATGAATTTGCGGCCCGTTTCCCCTTTGATGAAACGGATGACCAGTTTAATGCAATCGAGCAGGTCTTTGACGATATGGGCTCCGGTCGCCCTATGGACCGCCTGATCTGCGGCGATGTGGGCTTTGGCAAAACTGAAGTTGCCCTACGTGCCGCCTTCATTGCTGCTATGAATGGAAGGCAAGTTGCGGTGGTCGTGCCCACAACCTTGCTCGCCCGCCAGCATTACAAAACCTTTGCCGAGCGTTTTGCAGGCTTCCCGCTCAATGTCGCGCAGGCCTCCCGACTGGTTAGCTCCAAGGATCTGTCAGCCACTAAGAAAGGCCTTAAAGAAGGCAATGTCGATATTGTCGTCGGCACGCATGCCTTGCTTGGCAAAACCGTTGGCTTCCGCGATCTCGGGCTACTCATCATTGATGAAGAACAACATTTTGGCGTCAAACACAAAGAGCGACTCAAAGAGCTGCGCGCCGATGTGCATGTGCTAACCCTATCGGCCACCCCAATTCCGCGTACCTTGCAACTGGCTCTAACCGGCGTGCGGGAACTGTCTCTGATCGCCACACCTCCGGTGGACCGGCTTGCGGTGCGCACCTTTATTTCGCCCTTTGATGCCCTGACAATCCGAGAAGCTTTGCTGCGCGAACATTATCGCGGCGGCCAGAGCTTCTATGTCTGCCCGCGCGTCTCTGATATTGCAGAAATCCATCAATTCCTTACCGAACAGGTACCCGAGGTCAAAGTCGCTGTCGCCCATGGCCAAATGCCCGCAGGCGAACTTGATGACATCATGACCGCTTTCTATGACGGACAATATGATGTGCTGCTTTCAACCACTATTGTGGAATCGGGCATTGATGTGCCAACCGCCAACACCCTTATCGTCCACCGCGCCGATATGTTCGGCCTCTCTCAGCTTTATCAGCTACGCGGTCGGGTGGGGCGCTCCAAAACGCGGGCTTATGCACTCTTCACCATTCCGGTGAAAAAGATCCTTACCCCAACTGCCGAGCGCCGTCTCAAAGTCTTGCAAAGCCTTGATACACTGGGCGCAGGATTCCAACTTGCCAGCCATGATCTTGATATCAGGGGCGCAGGCAACCTGCTGGGCGAAGAGCAGTCGGGCCACGTCAAGGAAGTGGGTTATGAACTCTATCAGCAAATGCTGGAAGAGGCTGTGGCATCGCTCAAATCCGGCGACATGTCCATGATGGACGACAAGTGGTCGCCGCAAATTTCCATCGGCACGCCGGTTCTGATCCCTGAAACTTACGTGGCAGATCTGCAATTGCGCCTCAGCCTCTATCGCCGTCTTGCTGATCTGGTGGAAGCCGACGAGATTGATGAATTTGGCGCTGAATTGATTGACCGCTTCGGGCCGCAGCCTGACGAGGTCAAACATCTGCTCAAGATTGTTTTCATCAAGGGTCTATGCCGTAAGGCCAATGTCGAGAAAATTGACGCAGGTCCAAAAGGCGCGGTGATCGCACTGCGCAATGGCGAATTCGCCAATCCGGCAAAGCTGATGCAATATATCTCGGAGCAGGGCGTCCTCGCCAAGGTCCGCCCGGATATGAAAGTCGTGCTGATCCGCAACTGGGACCGGCCAATGGATCGCCTCAAAGGTACAGCCATCATCATGACCCAGCTTGCAAAACTGGCCCAATCCTGATCGGAAAGGGCCAGCCTCTGGCTTACACTGAATGCGCACAGGACCTGAGCGCTAGAATCGGGTGACGGGATTTTCAAAAAGATCTTTGAGGATTTTATCCGCATCCATTGTGGCCTGCTTGCTATCAAAATAGTGCAAAGAGAAATCAAGCGAAACCTTAATACCTTGCTGTGAGCTTTGCTCAACAAAAGGAGAGAGCTGGACAATGGCACGAATGCGCTGGAGCGCCGTGCGGGTTTCCTGAAGATCAGTATCGGGGAAAAGTGCAACAAAACGACCATTATCAAGGCGGGCCAGCATGTCTTCTGCTCGCATGAGCGAGGAAATCAATCGCCCGACACGGGATAAAAGGCCATTTTCATTGATGCTGGACATCTCACGCCCGCCAATCAGGTCGAACCTGATATCAATCCCTGCAAAACTCACGCACGGCTTGGAGGCCTCATTGGGTAATGCTTCAAGATGGGTTTTTAAGAAGGTCTCGGAATAAAGCCGTGTCACCTCGTCGGTTGGCATCAACAGGCGCGCTTCAGAAAAAATCTTGCGCAATTGCTGGCGATATCGCTCTTCCCGCACCAGAATATCAATCCGGTTTTCAAAGAAGCTACCAGAGAACGGAAAGGAGACAATATCATTGGCACCTGATGCCAGACCTGCCAATCCGTCCTGCGAAGCCTTTTTGTGGCAAATGAGAATAATCGGCAGGGAAAAATAGGATGGGTTACGACGCAGATCCTCAATGAAGGCAATCAGATGGGCGTTATAGTCGCTCAGCTCCACAATCAGGGCATCAAATTGCTGCTCTTTGAGCATATCTTCCGCCATGGCGGGGGTAAGGGCCGCAACGGTTTCTACGTCGTCTGGCAAAGCACTCTGAATGGGCAGAAAAGCCATGCCTGAGCCAATGAATAACAGTCGCTGCTGTGTCATATCCCGCGGAGGGGGAACCACAGGAAGACCAACACCGAACCGCTTAAAGGTCGTCGCACGGCGCTCAGCTTCCCGCCTCATGGTTGAAAGGCGCATCAGCGAAATAAGCCGATTGGAAATAAGATCGCCTGTAAGGGGCGGCTGCAAGATATCACTAAAATGCGCAAGTTGATCTTCGCTCAGATCCACGCCTGGCTGCGCAATTGCCACAAGGGGAATGCGCGCAGCGTCTAAGCCATGCTGACTGCGCAAGGCAATTGCCTTTTCGATCACATCCCCAATCTGCGCATCCTCGACATTGAGCAAATCAAGCAAAAGAATATCAGCTTGCAACTCAACCGATGATGGCTCTTTCTCAAGCAGGACACAGTGCGACCAGACATCAAAGTCATTATCCATGAGCAACGAGGCCCATTCCGGCACATCATAGCCAAAGTCCTGCTCAGTAAGGACGAGTGCTTGTTTTCCCATTCTTTATCTCTTTCGCAGTAAGCGTGATGCACTCATTAAAAAGGAGAGGAAGGCTGAAGGCCACCAGATCCAAAACAGGACCGGACGATCAGGCAACCTTCTGAGTTTTGATGATATCTTGCAAGGATGTGCGCAGAACACTGCCATCATCTCGCCTTGGAACCTCATCAACCACAAGAATGTCTTCCGGCCATTTGTGGCTGGAAATTCCAGCTTTGGACAAGGCTTCATGAAAGTCTGCAAGCGCATAACCAGGATCACCCACGACAAGCGCTGCCAGAATGACGACATCGCCGGACTGGTCCCGCCGCGTAAACACAGCGGCATCGTCAATCCCCTCACAGGATTGATAAAGTCCATCAAGATCTTGCGCCCGTTCGGCAAAGCCGCCCAGCCGGATAACGTCACTCAAATCGCCCAAGGGAGAAAAGAAGACTTGTTCATCCTGTTGATCGGTCACGCGGCAACCCACATCGCAATGGACATGCCCTTTGCGAGAAGCGGGAAGGGGGATAGCGTCTTGTTCCCCCGGCTCAGGGAAACGAGTTCGCGGAACCATGGGGCCCTTAACGCATAGCTCACCTCCCAAAAGAGAGGCATCAAACTGCGCCTTGGCTTCTTCAAGCCCGAACAGATCAGTCTCTAGCCAGACTTTACTGCCATCCTCATCACTGGTTTTAATGGCACCAAGGGGAATTGGGCCAACAAAACCGGGCTTGCGACGAATCTGACTAAAGAGAGCCAATTCGTTGAAAATTGTAAGATCCACCAATCGGGCTGCAGTTTCATTGCCTCTGAAACTCTCACCGCTCGTATGGATACGGTTCCAGACAAGGGAAACACTTAACAGTTGCTCCCGCACTTGGTCACTCAACTCACAATGAAACATTTCCCATTGATGAGCCGGAAGCATGACATGCTGGCCACCAAACTCGGCCAAATGAGCCGCCATGCGCGGATAGTGAGTAAAATGGTGGAACTGAATCCGCGCACCGCTATAAAGAGCAGCCCCGAAGGCCGCAGAGAGGCCAGACAACCCGCTCCAATGATGGGTCATGAAAAGGCATTGATCCGCGCCAAGATTGATTTGTGCCGCATGAAACCGGCTTGCAGCCAAAATCTGGTTGTGACTGCGCCCGACAGGGGCGGAAGGGTGATTGGTTGCTGTGGTCCACTGAACCGCAAGAATATCATCCGCCCCATGATCAAAGCCGTCTGCGCTTAACGCATCCTCGTCCAGCTCCTCATGCCCTTCAAGCATGGGCGCAAGCTCAACAAGGCCATCAGGAATATCATCGCCAAGGCAAAACACAAAGCGGATGGAGAACATTTCAGCTGCAACATTTCGAACGCGCTCGGCTACCGGCTCGTCTTCATACCGCGAGCAGCAAACCACAGCCTTGGCACCAACAGCCTCTAGCTGGGCTTTCAGATCAGCCTCGCCAAGCGACAGCGGAAGAGGGGCCACAACAAGCCCTGCCCGGCTTGCCGCCAGAATTAGCAACGAAGCGTCCACACAAGGAGGCAGCAGCATTGCAATGACAGTATCACTCTTCACGCCAATACTGGACAAAAACCCAGCCAGCCCGACCGTGCGGCGATAAGCTTGATCGAAGGTGAGACACTGGGGCTCACGCCCACAAATATCGTGCAAGTCAGAATCATCAACAAAACCCAGAGCATCCGGGCGGTCTTTCGCATGGGTGAGAAGAATTTGATCCAGACGTTTGTCTTGCCAAACGCCAGAGGCGTGATAAAGCTCACGTTCTTCCGTGTCAGAGAGGAGCATTAGAGGACCTCATGCAACCAGTTGATAGAATCATAATTTGGCCCATATTAGCTGATTCCTCCTAGTTTGCGCGTACCAAACCCCTAAATCATGGCGAAGATGGCAGCTTTTGGGCACAAACCCGCGTTAGCGAATGCGTTTATCCCACCATGTTGAGGGATGATAACCCGAAAGAGGTTGCCCTTTGGGCATGCCAATATGCGACCAGATGCCAAGCCATTGGTCAGACTTATGAAAAAGCGGCACTACATAATAGCCATTGATCAAAACCCGATCAAAAGCGCGCACCGCGGCCGTGAAATCTTCCTGCGAACGGGCTGCCAGCAATGCAGCAATCATTGCATCAAGCGCCGGATCATTGGCACCAGCCTGATTGAACCAGCCATCCTTGTTGCGCTGGGAAGAATGCCATCGGGAAATCTGCTCATTGCCGGGCGAAAGAGAAGCGGACCAGGACATTTTCATCATGTCAAAATCCATGGTCTTGCGCCGCTCCCAATATTGGGCGCTATCGACAGTTCGGATCGACATCACAATACCGATCCGCTCCAGTATACGGCTATAAACAAGAGCAAGGCGTTCTTGTTCCTTGGATGTTGCAAGAAACTCAAACTGCAATGCCTTACCGGTAGAGGCCTCTTTCATTATGCCGTTATCAAGCTGGTAACCGGCTTTGCCAAGTATCTTGATGGCCTGCGCCATAACCCGCCGCATATCACGGCCATTTTTAGCCGAGACCGGCAGATAACGCCCCTCAAGAATATCCGCATCAATCACATCAAGGTAAGGCTCCAATAATTTCAATTCCAATGAATTAGCCTTAAGCCCGAGCGAAGAAAGGGAAGAATTCTGAAAATAGCTGCCGCTTCTTTTAAAGAGGGAGTGATAGAGATTCTTGTTCACCCATTCAAAATCAAACAACATCGCAAGTGCGCGGCGCACCTCGCGTTTGGCAAAAACGGGTCGGCGAGTGTTAAAAACGAAGGCTGACATGCCCTTGGGCAATTGAGACAAAAAAGTCTTTTGCAGCACCTTGCCTTCTTTGGCCGCTGTAAAATCATACTGGTTGGCCCAGCGAGCCGGATCTGATTCCGGCTGCATATCAAATTCACCCTTTTTGAAGGCTTCGAACAGCGCCGTATTGTCCCTGAAATATTCGATGCGGATCTGATCAAAATTATCCATTCCCCGCTTGATCGGGAGATCACGCCCCCAATAATCAGGATCCCGCTTCAGGATCAGTTTGCTGCCTGCATCAACCTTGTCGATGAGATAGGGACCAGAGCCAATAAACTGATACAGACCTGATTTTGCAAATTTTTGCGGATCAATGGCATGCTTGGGTAACACCGGCAGCATACCAATCAATAATGGCAACTCCCGATCATCACCATTTTCAAAAACGAATCTAACCTGACCTTCCTCAGGTTGTTCAATGCGGGCGATTCGCTTAATTCGGCTCTGATAAGAGGGCCGCCCGTGCTCTTTCAACAGATCAACGGTAAAAAGCACATCTTCTACGCTGATTGGATGACCATCAGAAAAGCGCGCTTCAGGGCGAATCTTAAAAGTAATAGAGGCGCGATCTTGCGGCAAATCCACCCATTCAGCAATAAGGCCGTAAAGAGAGAAAGGTTCATCGCCAGCCCGCATCATCAGGGGTTCATATACATTCAGCCCCAGTGAAACATCCCACAAACCTCGCGGTGATACACCCTTGAGCAGAAACGGATTAAGGCTGTCAAAGCTGCCCTGCAGGCCAAAAGCAATTCTACCGCCCTTGGGTGCGTCGATGTTGATATAATCTAGAGCGTTGAAATCTTGAGAATATTTAGGATCACCATGCATCGCGACACCATGGGAGGGCGCAGCACGGGCCGCTACAGAAACAAACAGGCAGAGAACGAAAGCAACAAAAATGACCAAAAAAGACGCATAAAACTGGTCTTTATGCCAGAGAGATGAGGCATAACGCACAATCGCATAATTGCTACCTCGGGGCATCTTACCCAACATGCTGGCTCTCATTGTTTGCATTCCTTATTCCGCTCCTTATGTCGCAGCAGCCACTCGAATCGACATTCCCAACGCTATCATAAAATGGAATATCCACCTGTTTGTTTTCCGCACTGGTATTTTTAAGCGTCTGCTTGTAGAACAAATCCAAAGAGCCACTATTCTGCCCAATTCATTAGGGATGTTGGGCCAGAAACAAAAACACGAAGTTGGCCAGACTGGCTTCAACCACATTGAATTACATACGGGATTTCATTCATGATCATGATTGACAAGGCAGCAAAGCTGTTAAAGCCTTTTATGCTTGGTGCTTTCGCCGCAACCCTGTTTTCTGCCACAGCCTCTGCTCAGGCTCCCGCGCCACAAGCTGGCGAAGCGCTCAAGCAGGCCAACAAAAACTGGGTCAAAATCTGCTCTCAGGATCCTAAGACCAAGAAAAGCCTCTGCATGATCGTTCAGGAATTGCGTGCTGAGACCGGTCAGTTTCTGGCCTCTGTCGCGGTTCGCGAGATTGAAGGTAAAAAGCGCAAGAGCCTCGTGATTGCCATCACCCCCGGCATGCTGCTCCAGCCTGGCCTTTCTTTGCAAATTGACAAGGGCAAACAGAATAAAGGCGCTTACGGCATTTGCTTCCCGAACGCCTGTTATGCAGAAATCGTGATTGATGCCAATTACATCGCTCAGATGAAAAAAGGCTCTCAACTGTCTTTGACCACACTGAACCAGCAGGCACAGCCAGTTCGGTTTGATCTGACACTCTCAGGATTTACTGCAGCCTATGATGGCAAAGCGCTTGATCCAACCAAGGTCGCAAGCGAGCAGAAAAACCTGCAGGAAGAACTACGCAAGCGCGCAGAAGAGCAGCGCCAAAAGCTTCTTGAGCAGAAGAAAAAAGCCAACTAAAGATGAAATCGGCGGGCCTCTTTTACAACAGGCCCGCTAACATCATCCAAGGCCCGAAGCCTTCAAGGCCATATGAATCAAAAGCCCCCCGGTTGCCAATAAGCACCGGGGGGCTTTTTATTTCAGAATAATAGGACCAAGACAGCCCAATCAGTTCAGCAAATCATCAATCGGTTGATAAATGCCACTTTTGCGACCTTTGAAAACCTGATGAACCTGAGGGTGCCTGACGGGTTCTCCACTCTCATCTTCCAACAAATTTTGCTCCGAGACATAGGCGACATATTCTGTCTCCTCATTCTCGGCAAACAAATGATAGAAGGGTTGGTCCTTGCGCGGCCGAACATCTTCGGGAATGGCCTCATACCATTCCTCACTATTGTCAAATTCGGGATCCACGTCGAAAATAACGCCACGGAACGAATAGACGCGATGCCGAACCACCTGACCAATCTGAAATTTGGCAGTTTTCATCTTTGTCATGCAAACAGGCTCCGCTTACAGCTTTTCAATTTAAATCTTTGTCCAAGACGATCGAACAAATTGCAAGAGCCGTAGAGGCCACGAGCCTGCCTGCTTGTCAAGTAACAAATCCGATTTTGGCAGAAATACAGCCCTTAAAGGCCGTATTTCTCCGCCATGTCAGGATCTTTGGCAGCAACCTGCTTTGCAAGGTCAACAATAACCTTGGCCTGCTTCCATGTGGCATCATCCTGCATCTTGCCATCAATCATCACAGCACCGGTGCCATCTGGCATGGCTTCAAGAATGCGGATGGCCATTTTAACCTCATCCACCTCAGGGGAAAAGACACGCTTTGCAATCTCGATCTGAGTAGGATGCAAAGACCATGCGCCCATGCAACCAAGCAAAAAGCTGTTCTGGAACTGGGCTTCACAGGCTTCCAGATCGGAAAAATCACCAAAGGGACCGTAAAAGGCTTTAAGGCCGTGAGCCATACAGGCGTCAACCATCTTGGCAATGGTAAAGTGCCACAGATCCTGCTGGTAGATAGAGCGCTCTTTGCCTTCTTCCATGTCAGAGAGAACACGGTAACCGGGATGGCCACCACCAACGCGGGTGGTCTTCATGCCGCGAGAGGCTGCAAGATCAGCAGGCCCGAGCGAGATGCCATGCATACGCGGGGAGGCACCACAGATCGCTTCCACATTGTTGACGCCTTCTGCTGTCTCCAAAATAGCGTGAATCAGGATTGGCTTGGTGATTTCATGCTTGGCTTCAAGCTGGGCGAGCAGCTGATCAAGATAATGGATATCCCAAGGGCCTTCCACTTTGGGCAGCATGATCACATCAAGCTTATTGCCAACTTGCGAGACAATCTCGGTAATATCATCAAGCAGCCAAGGGGAGTTGAGGCAATTGACGCGAGTCCAAAGACCGGTCTCGCCAAACTCGTTCTCTTTGGCCATCTGGATGAAGCCGGCACGGGCTTCTTCTTTCTTGTCCGCAGGAATGGCATCTTCCAGATTGCCCAGAACCACATCAACCTTCTTGATCAGGTCAGGAACCTTGGCGCGCATCTTCTCAACATGGGGAGGCACAAAATGAATCATCCGCTCAACGCGGGTTGGCAACTCGCTGTAAGGCTGCGGCGCACCAATGGCCAATGGTTTGAAAAAAGCGCGTGGGGTCTTCATACCCGTCTCCTGTCTTTGCTCGCAAAACACCGATCTGTCTCCAAATTGGCAAGATACAGACTTTTGCAAATTCTAACTGCCCCTAACGCACCGCAAAAATTGCTGCGGCGCAATAGGCAAGAAGGTGCAGAAGGCATGATTTTTGCGTATGAGGCCGTTTAATCACCAGACTGATAGCCGCATAGATGCTAGAAAAGCGGCATAATCCCGCAAAATAGGCGCAAAACGGGCGGGGATGAGCTGAGCGAAAACTATCCCCAGCGTTTGTGAGCCCACATCCATTGCTCTGGCCGGGCGCGAACCCATTTCTCGAAAATGGCCTGAACCTTCATGGTCGCATCTGCAATATCAGCTTCGGGATCATCGGTGAATTGCACATCGACAAATTCAAACTCGATTTCAAATTCAATCCCCTTGCTGCGCATAATACGGGCGGCTACGAGCGGAACATCAAGGCCTCGCGCCATACGTGCGGGAAAGATATTGGAAGGAGCAGGGCGCCCAAAAAACGGCACCTTAAGCCCTCCATGATCCCGCAAATCGCCCATGATCGCGGCAATATTGCCCGCTTTCACCCAAGCCATAAGCTTGGTGCCAGCCTTGTTGCCTTTGGCGTGAATGCCGCCCTTGAACATGGATGAGCGCTGCTTGATCACATAAGCATCAACCAAAGGGTTTTTGAGCGTCTGATAGACGGTGGTCAGAGCAACCCCGTGCTGATGGGCAACAATGCCGCCAAGCTCCCAATTGCCGGAGTGAAGCGAGACGAGAATACCGCCTTTGTCCTTCATGGTGGTAACAAAGGCCTCATAACCCTCAGGCTTGTCAAAGTCGCCCGCAATCTTCTCAAACCGGTCAACCAGCAGGCCTTCAGCAAAGGTGCGGCCAAGATTATCCCACATACCGGTGGTTATGGCTTCCAACTCGGCATCATCTTTATCCGGAAAGGCCTCACGCAAATGGGCCATAGCACGCTTTTGGCGAGATAGTCTTGGAGCGACTTGCCGCCAGCACCAGCCCATAAACTGCGAGGCCATCGCAAGCGGCATCAGGCGCAAAAGGCCAATCACCAACATAACGCCAGCATATTCAAGCCGATGGGAAAGGGTGATGGGGCGGGATCTTTTGCTCACGACACTGTCCTGATAGGAAAAAGGGGCCGTTAGGTTTTATCCCAGCCACGAAAAAGCGCAAGTAACCCAAGACTATTTGTGGACAGCTAACCAAAAGAGCTACGTAGTCTTGCGGTTGCCTATAGAGTTTGAATTTGGAACCTTTCACGTTAGCCAAATCAAAGCCCGCCGCAAATCAGCCCTTAACGCCCCAATCAAAGACCAGAGAGGAAACGGATAAGCCATGGGAGATGTCTTTACACTTGCCCTCCCGTTTTTCGGCTTGATCTTTCTGGGCTTTCTGTCTGGCAAAATCGTCGACCTGCCGGAAGAGGGGCTCGCATGGCTCAATTTCTTTGTGGTCTATATCGCGCTGCCTGCCTTGTTTTTTCGGCTGATTTCCCAAACGCCTTTGGAAGAATTGACCAACTGGTCCTTTGTTCTGTCCACCACGTTCACCACCTATACAGCCTTTGCCATTGCCTTTGCATTTGGCCTGTGGGTGACGGGCGGGAATATGGCACAATCCACCATTCAAGGGCTTACCGGCAGTTATTCCAATATCGGCTATATGGGACCGGGCCTGACGCTGGCAGCCCTTGGCCCCTCGGCCACGGTTCCAACTGCGCTGATCTTCTGTTTTGATTCTATCCTGCTCTTCACGCTCATCCCCGTCATGATGGCCCTGTCGGGAACCGAAAAGCAGACATGGCAACAGACGCTTGTCTATATCCTCAAGAAGGTCTTCCTTCATCCCTTCATCATAGCCACGATGATCGGGGTGGTGGCAGCCGCCATCCAGTTCGAGCCTCCGGGTTGGATTGACAAGATGCTGACATTTTTGAGCGGTGCAGCCGCTCCTTGCGCATTGTTTGCCATGGGCGTTGCGGTAGCGTTGCGTCAGGTAAAACGCATCCCGGCAGAGATGGGCGTTTTGCTGCCCATCAAGCTGATTGTCCATCCTCTTCTGGTTTATGCACTTCTTACCTATGTGGGCGGCATTCCAGATATCTGGATTTATACCGCTATCCTTATGGCTTGCTTGCCGCCTGCTGCGAATGTTTTCGTTGTTGCGCAACAATATGACACTTATGTAGAAAGGGCCTCCAGTGCTGTTATGATTGGCACTTTGGCTTCGGTCTTTACAGTAACTGGCTTTCTATATTTCATCACTCAAGGACTTTTGCCTCTCTAGCAATCCGGCTCGGCAAAGCCCCTAGATCTCAAGAAACAGAAAAGGATCTTTCATGACACAGCTACCCCTTTCAGGCATAAAGATCCTTGATTTCTCAACCTTGCTTCCCGGTCCCCTTGCAAGCCTTATCATGGCGGAAGCCGGTGCCGAAGTGCTTAAAGTCGAGCGACCGGGCGGAGAGGATTTGCGCACCTATCCACCCAAATGGGGAAAGCATTCCGGTCCATTTGCGGCTATGAACAGGGGCAAAAAAAGCCTCGAGATTGATCTGCGCTCTGAAAATGCTCTTGATATCTTGCGCCCCCATATTGAAGAGGCTGATATCCTGCTAGAGCAATTCCGCCCCGGCGTGATGGAACGCCTGGGCCTCAGCTATGAAGCGATCAAGAAAATCAACCCCTCCATCATCTATTGCTCCATCACCAGCTATGGCCAAACAGGGCCGCGGGCAAAGGAAGCGGGGCACGACCTCAACTTTGTAGCAAGCGCTGGTGTGCTCAGTTTCTCAACCGGTCCGGATGATGCACCTGTTCTGCCGCCTTATCTGGTGGGCGATATTGGTGGCGGCACCATGCCTGCCATTATCAATATTCTGCTTGCCTTGCGGGTAAAGGATCAAACAGGCGAGGGGACCCATCTTGATATTTCCATGGCGGACAACAGCTTCACCTTCGCAGCTTTCCTCCATGCAGCAGGGCAGGCAACGGGCGAATATCCGGGCAATGGAGACTGGATCCTCACCGGCTCATCCCCGCGCTATCAGCTCTATCCGGCAGCCGACGGACGCCTGATTGCCTGTGCGGCCATTGAGCAAAAATTCTGGGATAGGTTCACCTCCATTATCGAGCTGGAGGACGACCTCAAAAAAGACTGGATCAATCCCGAGAGAACCAAGGCAAGAGTTGCAGAACTGATCAAAGACAAGCCTTCCAGCCATTGGTTGCCGCAATTTGAAACCGCAGATTGCTGCGTGACGCTCGTAAAGCAGTTTGAAGAAGCACTCAGCGATCCTCATTTCATTGAAAGAGGCTTATTTGAGTATAAAGTCGAGCAAAGTGACGGCTCTGTGATGGGGGCAACGGTCGTGCCGATTGTACCCCAATTCAGAGACAGTAAGAGCAAAACAAAGCCATTCCCGGAACTGGGCTAAAACAGCTCTTTCATCCAGCTATCTTAGAAAAGGGCGGTCAAAACCGCCCGTAAAAGCTTGGACTTTAATCACCGATTTTTGAAAAGCGGGCAGGGCTGTCGAGGCCAGCTTTCATCAGCAATTTGCGAAGAGGCGCAAAATGTTTGGCCATGGCAAGACCCGCTGTGCGCATGCCCTGCAGAATTGGCAAGGAAGACAGCAAAGACATATTGAGCATATGCACACCGGCGGTGCGAGACCAGATATCACTGCGCCGCGCTTCATCATAGCCTTTAAGGATAGCGGCCGAACCGGGATCTTTTTCCCCTTGCTCAAAGGCCGCCTTGATTTGGCTTGCTAGCTCTTCAATATCGCGAAGACTCAAATTCAGCCCCTGCGCCCCGATGGGCGGGAAGACATGAGCAGATTCGGCGATCAAGGCCGCCCGTTTGCCGCTGAACTTTTTGGCAACCATCCCTGCAAGCGGAAAGATTTGTGGCTCTGTCAAAAGCTCAAATGCGCCATAGATATGATGGGCTCGTTTCTCAAGCTCCAGAACAAGCGCATCCCGCTCCATAGCCTTGAGCTTTTCAGCCTCCTCAGGCGTTACCACACAGACAAGACTGGAGGTATGCATATCTTCATAGGGCACGAGGGTATAAGGGCCGCTTGGCGTATGAAACTCTGTCGACACATTGTTGTGGGACATATCTTTATGCCGCAGATTGAGCACAAAAGCGGCCTGAGGATAGGACCATTTGCGCATCTCAACGCCCGCAGCTTCCTTCACAAGACTGTTGCGCCCGTCAGCTGCAATGGCAAGTTTCACCTGCCAGCTGGTCCCGTCTTCCATAGCGATAAGGGCATGATCTTGGTGAAGTGAGACAGAGCGGGCAAATTGCTTGTCCTGAATAAGGCCTGACAGGCTGCCCAAATCCTTATGTAATGCGACCACCAACTTGTTGTTATTGATGTTATAACCAAAGGCTTCAAGCCCGATTTCGGAGCTATCAAACTCGGTTGCAGGGGCGCGCACCAAACGCGATGTGTCATCAAACAGGCGCATCACGCGCAAGGGCTGGCCTTGGGCCTTGACACCGTCCCAAAGATCAAGGCTTTCCAGATAAGTCATGGAGCTGCCAAGAAGGGCCGTTGTCCGCCCGTCCGTACCGGGATGATCAGGGCCAATCAGCACGCAGCTCAAACCAAGTTTTGCCATTTGAATGGCTGCAACATGACCCGCAGGCCCGCTACCCACCACCGCAATATCGGCATATTTGATCTCGCTCATGGAATACCTCTTTGATTCTGCTCATTCCTTATGGCGTCTTACTCAGTCCTTTTACAACAATCCAGAGCGCATATCTGTAAAAAGATGACAAATGAGAGGACAATATGTGCTAAAAAGCCGCATGGCTGGAAAAAGCTGTCATTTGCCATTTTTAGCAAAATGCGGCATGACTGGCCGCACAAATACTTATACTCGTCCTTATCCCAAAGGGATCATCTTTTCAGTCATCCCCAAGGAAGAAAGAGCTGCAAACATGTCCGGCCTATTCAACCAGTCTGACATCCAGATGGATAGCATGAATGACCAAAGCCCTGCTTTGCAGGCCGCTTCAGGCAAGCCGCGCCTTATGCTTATTCTCTTTATTGCAGCAGCCTCTCTCTTTGCCTGGACCTATCTCTTCGCCATGGTCGTGGATATGGCACCAGATATGGACATGCGCTCCATGGGGCCAGGCATGGCTGCCTTTAATGTCTTCAACAGCTTTGGCAGTCTTGATGCAACCACCCGCGCATTCATTGCAGCTGTTTGCGCGCCATCCGCAGCCATCGGCCATTTTGGCATGCCAAGCATCGGCGCTTGGGGGCTGGAAGATCTGCTGATCGTCTTTGCCATGTGGTCCATGATGGCAATCGCCATGATGCTACCAACCGCAGCCCCAATCCTGAAAAGCTATGCAAGCGTTCAGGAAGCCAAGGGAAAATCCGTTACAGCTTTCTCTGTTCTGCTGCTCGCCCTTGGCTATCTCACCATCTGGATCGGCTTTGGCCTTGTCGCAACCCTCGTTCAGTGGGGCCTTACCGAATTTCAAACCATGTCACCAATCATGGGGCCAGCCTCCATGGTCTTTTCGGCTTCCATTCTGGTGCTGGCAGGGATCTACCAATTCACCCCAGCCAAACAGGCCTGCCTGCTGCGCTGTCAGCTGCCATTTCCTTACTTTACCCGCCGGACCAAACAGGGTTTCTTCCGCTCCTTTACCGGCTCTTACGTTATGGGGCTGGAGCAGGGCATCTTCTGCCTTGGTTGTACATGGGCCATCATGGCGGTGATGTTTGCCGTTGGCGTGATGAATGTTATCTGGATGGCCATTTTGGGCGTGCTGATGGGGCTTGAGAAAATGATCCCCAATCCATGGGTTACACGAGGAATCGGTGCCTTTTTGATTGTTTGGGGGCTTCTAGTCTTCGCCATTTCCGATGCTGGCCGAGTGATACTAGGCATCGGTTAAGATCAAAACATACGCTAGAGCGCCACTTACCGCATGGTTCCTTTGGATTTCTCCGCAAAGCCCCATTTTGCAAGACACGATTGATTGCAGCCCTTAGACGAATGGGGTAGCAAAGAGATATGGCCCAGATACTCGCTTTTCTAATTCATATCCTCACCGCCTCGGGTGGCGCCTTTGCTATCCTTGCAACATTGGCAGCTTTCCAGCAAGACTGGACAATGCTGTTTGCATGGCTGCTAGTCGCGCAATTTGTCGATGGCATTGATGGGCCGATCGCACGCAAATTTCATGTACGCCAAACCCTGCCCAACTGGAGCGGGGATGCGCTGGATTTTGTCATAGACTTTGTCACCTATGTCTTTATTCCCGCGCTTGTGCTGTCTTATGCCGGTCTCATCCCCGGCACATTGGGCATGGTTGCTGCCGCCATCATCGTTATGTCTGGCGGCCTCTATTTTGCCGATAGCCGCATGAAAACCACCTCCAAGGCCTTTCGCGGTTTTCCTGCTGTCTGGAACGGGGTGCTCTTCTATTTCTTCATTTTCACCCCATCGCCCATCATTGGCTTCCTCATTGTGGTGGTGCTGGCCGCAGCGCAATTCATTCCCATTGAGTTTATCCATCCGGTGCGAGTCGTCAGGCTACGCTGGGTCACACTGACCATGGTCGCAATCTGGAGTGTCTTTGCCGTGCGCGTCACCATGAATGACATGGCCAGTGATCCCCTTGACCAATGGGCTCTTGCCGTCACTGGTGCCTATTTCTTCGTCATTGGCGGCATTCTCCAATTCTACCGAAAGATCGCCAATACCGAGATATAATTTCTTAGGACATCTCCCATGCTCGAGCTCTTCCTTGACCCTGCAGTCCTTGCGTCTTTGCTCTCGCTCACCGCAATGGAAATCGTGCTGGGGATTGATAATGTCGTCTTCATCTCGGTGCTGGTCAGCAAGTTGCCAGAACAAATGGCCCAGCGCGCCCGAATGATCGGCATTCTGCTGGCACTTGTGTTCCGTGTGATTTTGCTCTTTGCCCTTACATGGCTCATTGGCCTCACCGAACCGGTCTTTACTATTATGGGGCGCGGCGTCTCGTGGCGAGATGTGCTGATGATCACAGGCGGCCTGTTTCTCGTCTATAAGGCGCTTAAGGAAATCCATCTCGAACTTGAATTCTCCGAGGAAGAAGAAGCGGTCATCCGAACCGGCAAGGCCGAGTTTATTTTCGGGGCTGCTATTGCCCAGATCATTGCCATTGATTTGATCTTCTCTGTCGATTCCATCGTCACTGCCATCGGCATGGCCGAGCATATCGAAGTGATGATCACAGCCATGGTCATCGCCATGGCCATCATGTATGCCGCCTCTGGCCCCATCGCCCAATTCATCGAGCGGCACACAACCACCAAAATGCTCGCCCTGGCCTTTTTGATGCTGATCGGCTTTGCCCTGGTGGGCGATGGCATCGGCATGCATATCCCGCGCGCCTATATTTATGCCATGATGGGCTTCTCGGTTCTTGTCGAGTTTCTCAACATCATGAGCCTTGATAAAAGGCGGCGCGAGAAGCTCAAGGCACTGCAAATGCAGGAAAAGCTGCAAGATGGGCCAAAATAATGGGCCATATGACCAAAAATTCAATTTTTCTCTTTGAAAAGAAAATCAGAGCCTTTTTACTAGAAAAAATTGAAACACTTCCACCATTGTGCCCCTTTGACAGGGGCAGAATAAGATAGGTAACCTGATCTCAATCTGATTTCTTGGCCCGGCGCACCCGCATATCCTGTTCGCCAATCGTCGGGACCAGCTTGCAAAGTTTGAGTGATTTGAAAAAGGAGCAAGATTCTGGACCGCGCTCGCCTTCTATATTCCCCAGCTTTGCGTTACTTCGCCGCCGTTGCAGAACATGGTGCCATCCGGGCTGCCAGTCGCGAACTCAACGTCGCATCCTCCGCTGTCAATCGGCAAATCCTGTGGCTGGAAGACAGTCTGGGCCTGCCTTTGTTCGAGCGGGTCGGTCGCCGCCTTCAGCTCGCCCCCGCAGGGGCCATCCTGTTGCGCCACGTCACCCATGTGCTGCGCGATTTTGAAGAAACAGCCTCCGAGATCGATGCGCTAAAAGGCCTTAAAAGCGGCATTGTCCGCATTGCAAGTGTCGAAAGCGTGGCAACAGAATTGCTCACAGACCTATCTGCCTCCTTTGGCGAAGCCTATCCCGATATCCAGCTAAAAATCACGGTCACCCATTCTGACAAGATCGCACGGCTCGTGATGGAATCCGAAGTCGACATCGGCTTCACCTTTGACCCGCCCGCCGATGAAACCCTCTCGATCGGCTATCATCAGGACTTTGAAATCGGGGCGGTTGCCTGCTCCAGCCATCCCTTGAGCAGTCGCGACAGCTGCTCCTTTGCCGATTGCGTTGAATATCCCATCATTCTGCCGTCAAAGGGCCTGTCCTTACGCGCCGCTCTCGACAAAATGCTCGCAACCCATGATGCCTCGGTCTTTGCAGAAGTCAGCACCCTGCAAATGATGCGCAAACTGGCGCAAAAGGGGCTTGGTGTCTGCTTCCAAACCCGCATCGGACTGGAAGCGTCTTCCGACGAGAAGGATCTCACCTTCATTCCGCTGGATGATGAAGCTTTGCCGAAAAATCGCCTCGCGATCATCACCCATGCCCAAAGACAGCTCAAACTGGCACCGGCCATGTTTGTAACGCACGCCCGCCAGCATTTCACTCATCTCTTCCCCCCACAGCCCGATCGTGAAAGCTGATCAAATAGCCAGAATGAACCCCTGATTAAAGGGATAAGCATCTTCAAGTGGTGTGAGCGAAAAGAAAAGAACCGAACACATTGCGAGATCATTGGAATAGCCTTCGATCTCAATTTGAATACAACATTGAAATACCTACACAAAAGGGCTGAATAAAGCATCATAAACGCCTCTAATGATGTCCTTTTGAGTAGCAAAATGACCAATAGTCACTTAAAGAGGCCGGGACTCCACGCCTTGTCTTGCGACATTCATCCTATCTCTCTGCTCCAATAAGAGGGATATCACAATCGGGACTGATCTGAGATGACACCTGCTCCCTTGCTAGAAGCCAGAAGCCTGACAAAACAGTTCGGCTCGCTCAAGGCCAATGATGCTGTTGATCTGGTTGTCGCCCCCGGAGAAATTCACGCATTGCTGGGCGAGAATGGCGCAGGCAAATCCACCTTGGTCAAAATGCTCTATGGTGCTTTGCAGCCCACATCTGGCAGCATCATCTGGAAAGGGGAGGAGGTTCACCTCTCAGACCCTTCTCAAGCCCGCAAACTGGGCATTGGCATGGTGTTCCAGCATTTCTCCTTGTTTGACTCCCTCTCGGTGGTTGAAAATATCGCGCTGGCTCTGCCCAAAGGCACCAAAATGGGACCACTGGCCAAACAGGTCGAAGAAGTCTCACGCGAATATGGTCTTCCTCTCAAGGCCAGCAGCCTTGTGGCAGATCTCTCGGTTGGCGAACGTCAGCGTATTGAAATTGTCCGCTGTCTTTTGCAGAATCCCGAACTCATCATCATGGACGAGCCCACATCGGTGCTCACCCCGCAAGAAGCGGATCTGTTGTTTGAAACTCTGGAGCGGCTCTCCAAGGAAGGGCGATCCATTCTCTATATCTCCCACCGGCTGGAAGAAGTGCAGAAGATGTGTGACACCGCAACCGTTCTGCGCCACGGCAAGCTGGTTGCCCATTGCAATCCCGCAGAAGAGACCGCCGCAAGCCTTGCCCGTCTCATGGTTGGCTCCAGCGTCAAAGCTGTAGAGCGGACCAAAACCAGCCTTGATGACGCTCCAATCCGGCTTAAGCTGAACAAACTTTCCCTGCCGCCTTCTGGCCCCTTTGCCGTACCGCTCGACAATATCTCGCTTGAGGTAAGAGGCGGCGAGGTTGTTGCCATTGCAGGCGTTGCTGGCAACGGCCAGTCAGAGCTGTTTGATGCGCTCTCAGGCGAGCGCGATACCGCAGCGGACGCCGTCACCATCAACGAGGTTGAAAGTGGCCATAAGGGAGTAACAGCCCGCCGCAGACTGGGAGCTGCCTTCGTGCCGGAAGAGCGCTTAGGTCACGCAGCTGTTCCAGACTTGCCGCTGAGTGAAAATGTCATTCTTACCCGTCATGGCTCGGACAAACCGCTCAAGACAGGTTTTTTCCTCCAGCGCAATCATGCGGGGGAGCTAGGCTTACGCATTTCAGAAGCGTTTGATGTGCGTAAAGGCGACCCTGACCCCAATGCAGGCAGCTTGTCAGGCGGTAATTTGCAAAAATTTGTTGTCGGGCGCGAAATTGATCGCGGGCCTTCAGTGCTGATCGTCTCCCAGCCCACTTGGGGGGTCGATGCAGGGGCTGCATCTCTCATCCGCCAAGCTTTGCTGGATCTTGCCCGCCAAGGAGCGGCCGTTGTGGTCATTTCTCAGGATCTTGATGAAATCTTTGAAGTGGCAGACCGGATCGCCGTCATCAATAAGGGCGAACTTTCCGCAGCCGAACCGGTTGAAGAAATGAGCCTTGAGAAAATCGGCCTCTTGATGGGCGGTGTTCACGGCATGGAAGACAACACTGATGCGCCGACCACTGCCAGCGCGGGGGAGCAGTAATATGCAGATTGTTCTACAAAAGCGGGCAGGGGCTTCAATGGCCATGACATGGCTGTCGCCACTTCTTGCCATTCTCCTCACGCTGATCACCGGCGCGATCATGTTTTCGATGCTGGGTTTTAATCCAGCCAAAGCGCTCTATGTCTATTTTGTAGCCCCCTTGCTTGATAGCTGGAGCCTGCAAGAGCTTGTGGTCAAAGCATCCCCCCTTATTCTGATCGGGGTTGGCCTCACGATCTGTTATCGCTCTAACAACTGGAATATCGGGGCAGAAGGGCAATTCACCGTCGGAGCGATTACTGGCGCCATCCTGCCTGTTCTCTTCTATCAGTGGGAAAGCCCGATTGTCTTCCCCTTGATGCTGGCCATGGGAGCTGTTGGCGGCGCTTTGTTCGGAGCTATTCCGGCATTGCTTAAAAACAAATTCGGCGCCAATGAAATTCTCACCAGCCTGATGCTTACCTATGTGGCTTTGCTGCTGCTCGACTATCTGGTGCGCGGCCCATGGAAAAACCCTGAAGGCTTCAATTTCCCCGAAAGCCGCCTGTTTCATGATTTTGCCATCACGCCATCCCTGATTGAAAATGGCCGCATGCATATCGGTGCGGTCTTTGCGGTGGTTGCGGTGATTGCCGTCTTCATTCTGTTCTCGCGCACGCTTAAGGGCTTTGAAATCCGCGTGCTGGGCGCAACGCCAAGAGCGGGCAATTTTGCAGGTTTCTCCAAGGAACGGATGATCCTTTTTGCCTTTATGACATCAGGAGCCCTTGCGGGTATTGCAGGCATTATCGAGGTTGCAGGCCCCATCGGTCAGTTGCGCCCGACCATTTCACCCGGCTATGGCTTCACCGCCATCATCGTGGCTTTCCTTGGGCGGCTCAACCCCATCGGTATCCTCTTTGCAGGCCTCTTGCTCGCCTTGTCCTATCTAGGCGGGGAAGCTGCACAAATTGACCTTGGCATTTCAGAGAAAACCTCCAAGGCCTTTCAGGGGATCTTGCTATTCTATGTTCTGGCCTGCGATACCCTTATTCACTATCGCATCCGGTTTGTTCCCTCTAAAAAGAAAGAGGCGGTCTGATGGATATTTTTGAAGCAGTTCTCATCACCATTGTTACCGCCTCAACGCCGCTTTTGCTGGCCTCCCTTGGGGAATTGGTGACCGAGCGCTCCGGGGTTCTGAATTTGGGCGTTGAAGGCATGATGATCATGGGCGCGGTTTGTGCCTTTGCCGTCTCGCTCACCACAGGAAGTCCGGTTCTTGGCATTCTCGCAGGCATGGCTGGCGGCATCGTCATGTCAATCCTATTTGGTTTTTTGACGCTGACCCTTGTCTCCAATCAGGTCGCAACCGGTCTGGCACTCACACTGTTGGGTTTGGGGCTGTCCGGCATGATTGGCGAAGGCTTTGTTGGCACACCGGGCATCAAGCTCGCTCCCATGCCCATTCCCGGTCTTGTTGATCTGCCTATCATCGGCAAAGCCCTGTTTGGTCAGGATCCGCTTTTCTATATCTCGATCCTCTTGGTCATCGGCACCAGCTGGTTTTTGTTCAAATCGCGCGCAGGCCTTATCATCCGCGCGGTTGGCGAAAATCATGGCTCGGCCCATGCGCTGGGATATTCTGTCATCAAGGTGCGCTATCTGGCGGTTATGTTCGGCGGCCTTTGCTCTGGATTGGCTGGCGCCTATCTGTCCCTGGTCTATACATCCCTATGGATTGAGAATATGACCGCTGGCCGCGGCTGGATTGCACTGGCGCTTGTGGTCTTCTCCAGCTGGCTTCCGGGCCGCCTTATCATCGGGGCCTATTTGTTTGGCGCGGTATCAATCCTGCAATTCCATGCCCAAGGGGCAGGGGTGGGCATTCCATCCCAATTGCTGTCAGCCTTGCCTTATCTTGCAACCATCGTTGCTCTGGTCTTCATTTCACGCAATCGCGCCGTCGCCCGCGCCAACACGCCAGCCTGTCTGGGGCTTGCATTCGTGCCCGATCGGTAACAGGATTGCACTCAGTTTGGACCTGCCGCATCTTGAGGCCATGGTCCGGTCATTCAAGGAGCCGCCTTGCAGCCCACCAACATGCATGGCTCCTTTAGCTAAAATAGCAATCATCATGATTGCAAACAGGAGAGGGATAGAATGCGTAAATTGTTTGCCGCTGCTGCCGCAGTTGCACTCGGCCTGACCGCCGGTGTTGCCCAAGCCGCAGAAAAAACCAAAATTGGCTTTGTCTATGTTGGCCCAATTGGCGACCACGGCTGGTCTTACCAGCATGATCAAGGCCGCTTGGCCATTGAAAAGAAGTTTGGCGACAAAGTCGAAACAAGCTTCGTTGAAAATGTATCCGAAGGCCCGGATGCCGAGCGCGTGATCGAGAAGCTGGCCCGTGCGGGTAACGAGCTGATCTTCACCACCTCTTTTGGTTTCATGAACCCAACCCTCAAGGTTGCCAAGCGCTATCCCAAGGTCAAGTTCGAGCATGCAACCGGCTATAAGCGTTCTGACAACGTCTCCACCTATGCTGCCCGTTTCTATGAAGGCCGCTATGTGATCGGTCAGATCGCTGCCAAGATGTCCAAAACCAACACCGTTGGCTATATCGCATCGTTCCCAATTCCAGAAGTTGTACGCGGCATCAACTCCTTCCTTCTTGGTGCCCAGTCCATCAATCCGGACATGAAGATCAAGGTCATCTGGGTAAACAGCTGGTTTGACCCGGGCAAGGAAGCAGATGCTGCCAAGGCGCTGATCGATCAGGGCGCTGACATCATCACCCAGCATACCGACTCTCCTGCAGCTCTGCAGGTCGCAGAAGAGCGCGGCGTTTTCGCCTTCGGTCAGGCTTCTGACATGATCAAGTTCGGCCCCAAAAGCCAGCTGACAGCAATCGTCGATGACTGGAGCGAATATTACATCAAGCGCGTTCAGGCTGTGATCGATGGCAAGTGGGAAAGCGCCGACACCTGGGGTGGCTTCGCAGAGAAAATGGTCGTCATGGCTGACTACACCAATCTGCCCGCAGATGTTGTAGAAATGGCCAAGAAAACCGCCGCCGCCATCGAGTCCGGCGAGCTGCATCCTTTCAAGGGCCCAATCTTCAAGCAAGATGGTAGCCAGGCAATCAAAGAAGGCGAAACCCTTGATGCCGGCACTCCGCTGGGCATGAACTGGTATGTAAAAGGCGTAGACGACAAGCTGCCACAATAAGCTTCTTGCCTTATCATCCCCACACATAAAAAGGCCCGCGACCCCATTTGGTTGGGGGGCCTTTTCTTTTGCAAAGTTGCCTCTCAACAGCATCTGAAACACAACACCAGATGCAATCGCACCGCTGACACCCAAAATCAGATAGCTGGCAAAGATGGAGGGACGCACCAAAGACCATACAGCCGTCATGGCAGGAATGGAGCTAACCGCCCCGGCAACCATGAAGGACATGGCAGCTCCACCACTCATCCCTTGTTCCATCAATCCTGCAAGCAGGGGAGGAGCCACATAGCTATTCAAATAGGCTGGCATCCCTACAACAGCTGCAATGGCAATGGGAACAATTCCTTCACCACCAACAACCTGTGCAATCAGCTCGGCAGGAATATAGGTAACAAGCAAGGCCTCAAGAATATAGGCAAAGGCTAACCATTTGATCAGGAACATCCCATTGCTGATCGCCTCATTTTTGAAAACATCCCGACGCTGCGCATCTTGCCAGAATCGCCATACAGCCTTGCCCGTAAAGGGATCAGACCCACACCTGCAAGAATTGCAATTAC
>JAOAQZ010000040.1 GCA_025210795.1 Cohaesibacter sp.
AATCTCACAAATCAGGGGACACAAGACCCCGCCGCCAGCAGCAACGCCGCTGTCGATGAACCGCGTTATAGACCCACAAATAAAAAGAGTCAAACACATTAAACAAAAAATATCACAACTGCATAACACAACAGTGCATAACCGACTTTCGTTGCAGAAAAAGGTCAGGCCATCCGAAAATTAGCCGCATTTGAAAGGTCTTTTCCAACGCAGCGATTCACGCTAGAAAGAAACGTGAAAAAAGGCTGATCAATAAGGGTTAGCCGATGCCAGTATAGAAAAGACTTCATGAGCAACCAAAGCAATCATGGCAACAAGGCCCCTGTCTCTTTACGAGAGATCAATCTGGGCACACTTCCAGCCTTGCTAACTCCTTCTGCCCGGCTTAACCCGCCTGATCGCAGAACTCTTAATATGCGCTGGCTTGTTGGAACGGTCCTTACCGGTTGCACATCTATCTTCCTGATGGGTGGAGCTTTGGTTGCCGGCATTCAAAGTCAGGATCAGATGTCTGAACTGGCGGCCTATAATGAACAAGAGACAAGGATAGAACCGGGCAAACCGGGTGAGCTTGTCAGTGCGGGCAAAAAAGGCAACCGGCTTTCAAGAACGATTCGCCCCGTCTCTCACCGCAAGGAGATCAAGGTCAGCACCATTTCAGCGCTTGGTGATGAAAATCTGATCACCAGCCGCCCCTATATGTTGATTTCAGCCTCGCTTGAGACAAAGCGCAGTCAGGACATTGCCCTTCCGGAATTCAATGCCGTTCGGATTTTTGCGCAAGCTGCCAATGCATCATCGCAAAAATCCAATGCCCTTGATCAGGACAATCTCTATACCGCAGATATTGAAGGCGAAATGCGCTTGCGAAACGAGCCTTTGAATATTCAAAGCGGCTATGAACGCGACGGCGGCATACCAACCGATTTTGCCATTCAGAAAATGGTTGCCAATTCGGCCCTGTTCTTTGCCGAAGACAATGCCAATAACGCAAATCCCTTTGAACTGGTCGATCCGGCCCGCTTTGAATTTCCCGGCACCAACCTCAATTCTCTCTCGAGCGCCTATATTCGCATCATTCCCGAAAATATGGCCTCCATCACCAAAACAGCATTAAGCGGTGATGGGACAGAGACCGAAGAAAAGATTGTTGTCGCCGTGCAGGGTGACACCGTGCGCGATCTGTTGCTTGAAAATGAAGCAACAGAGAAAGAAGCAGAAGAGCTGGCCGAGATTTTTGCTCAGCAGGCAGGCATCGAAGCGCTTAGCAACAATCAGCGCATGCGCATTGTCTATCAGCTGGTGCAAGACGGCATCCGTGACCGCGCTCCTTTGCGCCTGAGCCTTTATGATGGAGAAGAGCATCAGCTCACCATCGCCCAATCAGATTTGGGAACGTTTCAGGTGGCCGAAGAACCGCAAGAAGGCTTTGCTCCCCTTGCTGCAGCAAGCTCGCAAGCCATTGCCAATCTGCGTGCTGGCCCCCGCCTCACCGTCTATAATTCACTATACCAGACCGCCCTTAAAAACGGCATTCAATCTGAAATGATTGATAAGATGGTCCAGATCCTGTCGTTTGATATTGATTTCAAATCCAAGGTCAAACCCGGCGATTCGATTCAGGTTTTCCACTCCATCCCGGAAGACGCCACAAACGGCAAACCGGAAATCCTGTTTATGGAAATCCAGCTATCGGGCAAAACCAAACGCTATTACCGCTATCAGACGCCTGATGACAATTATATCGACTTTTACGATGAAAATGGTCGTAGCGCCAAAAAATTCCTAATGCGCAAACCAATGCAAGGAGGCAAGTTCCGCTCTCCCTTCGGTTGGCGCCGCCATCCGATTCTCAAAATCGCCCGTCTTCATAAAGGGGTCGATTGGTCCGCACCACGCGGAACCCCAATTATGGCATCGGGCAATGGACGAATCGTCAAGCGCAAATGGTCCAGCGGCTATGGCAAATATATCCAGATCCAGCATACCAACGGATATGCCAGTGGTTACGCCCATATGAGTGCCTTTGCCAAAGGCTTCAAAACCGGCGATTATGTAAGACAAGGCCAAATCATTGGCTATATCGGCTCGACCGGCCTCTCAACCGGCCCGCATTTGCATTATGAGGTAACCGTCAATGGCCGCCATGTGGACCCGATGCGGATCCGTCTGCCTCGTGGCCGCTCGCTCAAAGGAGATATTCTTGCCTCCTTCCAAGGCACACGCCAGCGGGTTGATGAATTGCTCGGCAAACCAAGCAAACAAAAGCTGGCCCGCGCCAATTGATTCTAGTTATCAGAAAATCCAAAAAGAATTACAAAAACCCGGCGGATCACTCCACCGGGTTTTCTATTTGCCTATCTCTTTAAGCTACAGCATGATCGCTTTTCACGCTTGAAAAGCTAAGCTCACCATTGAGCACACTCACATGCACCGCACTGTGATCATGAATCTCACCGGCCAGCAATTTCTCAGCCAATGGATCTTGCAAAGCCTGCTGGATCACCCGTTTTAGCGGCCGCGCCCCATAGGCGGGATCAAAGCCTTTGTCTGCAAGCCAATCAATGGCCGCATCGTTAAGCTCCAAAGTGATGGCACGATCTGCCAGCAACTTGGACAAACCACCCATCTGAATCTCAACAATCGAAGACATATGAGTCCTCGCCAACCGGTGGAAGATGATAATCTCGTCAATCCGGTTGAGGAATTCAGGCCGGAAGCTCGAGCGAACAACGCCCATCACATTCTCGCGGTCAGCATCATCCAGATCCCCTTCCTCATTGGTCGCCAGAAATTCTGCCCCAAGGTTGGACGTCATGATGATCAGACTATTCCTGAAATCAACCGTCCGGCCCTGCCCGTCCGTGAGGCGCCCGTCATCCAGCACCTGCAAAAGGATATTAAAGACATCCGGATGCGCTTTCTCCACCTCATCAAACAAGATGACCTGATAGGGTCGGCGGCGAATGGCTTCGGTCAATACGCCCCCGTCTTCATAGCCGACATAGCCGGGAGGAGCCCCAATCATGCGGGCCACCGAGTGTTTTTCCATAAACTCGGACATATCAAGGCGAACCATGGCCTGTTCATCATCAACCAGAAAATCGGCCAAAGCCTTGGTCAGCGCGGTTTTACCAACGCCGGTTGGGCCCAAAAACATGAAAGAGCCAATCGGGCGATTGGGATCCTGCAAGCCAGCCCGGGCCCGACGCACTGCCTTGGAGACAGCAGCCACTGCATCCATCTGGCCAATCACGCGCTTGCCAAGCTCTTCTTCCATCCGCAAAAGCTTCTCGCGCTCCCCTTCCAGCATTTTATCAACCGGAATGCCGGTCCAGCGAGAAACCACATGGGCTACATGATCAGGCGAGACCGCTCTCTCAAGCATCGCACCTTGCGGGCCAGAACCAGTACCTGAACCATTGCCTGAACCACTCGTAATCTGGTTCTGCAATTTCTCCATATCCTGCAACTGGGATTCAAGCTGAGGAATTTGCCCATAAGCAAGCTCACCCGCACGGGCCAAGTCCCCTTGGCGCTGGGCCTGCTCAAGCGCAAGCCGTGCTTCATCAAGCTGTTCTTTCAGTTTGGTTGCACTGGAAAGCTTGTCTTTTTCTGCCTGCCAGCGCTGGGTGAGAATGGCTGACTCTTCCTCAAGTCGGACCAGATCCTGCTCAAGCTTGGCAAGCCGGTCTTTTGAAGCACTATCCTCTTCTTTCTTTAAGGCTTCACGCTCGATTTTGAGCTGAATGATCTTGCGATCAAATTCGTCCAGCTCTTCGGGCTTGGAATCGACCTGCATCCGCAAACGCGAGGCCGCTTCATCCACCAGATCAATGGCTTTGTCTGGCAAAAAGCGGTCCGTGATATAGCGATCCGACAAGGTCGCAGCCGATACAAGGGCCGCATCCCCGATACGAACGCCGTGATGAAGCTCATATTTCTCCTTCAGCCCGCGCAAAATGGAAATCGTATCTTCCACCGTTGGCTCATTGACCATAACAGGCTGGAAACGGCGGGCAAGAGCTGCATCCTTTTCGACATATTTGCGATATTCATCAAGAGTGGTGGCCCCCACGCAATGCAGTTCACCGCGCGCCAAGGCAGGCTTGAGCAGATTGGAGGCATCCATCGCCCCGTCTGATTTACCAGCACCAACAAGGGTGTGCATCTCATCAATGAAAAGCACAATCTCACCCGCAGCTGTTTCAACTTCGGTCAAAACTGCTTTGAGCCGCTCTTCAAACTCACCGCGATATTTGGCACCAGCAATCAGCGCCCCCATATCAAGGGCAAGAAGCTTCTTGTCTTTAAGGGATTCGGGCACATCGCCATTGATAATCCGCAGGGCAAGGCCTTCTGCAATGGCGGTTTTACCAACCCCCGGTTCACCAATCAGCACCGGATTGTTTTTGGTGCGGCGCGAAAGCACCTGAATGGTGCGGCGAATCTCGTCATCGCGCCCGATCACAGGGTCAAGTTTGCCATCACGGGCATCCTGTGTCAGATCCCGCGCATATTTATTGAGCGCATCATAGCCGTCCTCAGCAGAAGCACTATCCGCTGTACGGCCCCCACGCAGGGCCTCAATCGCTGCATTGAGCGTCTGGGCAGAAATGCCAGCCTTGGCAAGAAGCTTGCCCACATCACTGTCGGGCAACAAAACCATGGCAAGCAGCATCCGTTCCACAGTCACATAAGAATCGCCCGCCTTTTTGGCAATTTCCTGTGCCTTTTCGCTCCACTTGGCCATGTCCGGCGCCAGATAAAGCTGGCCCGCACCGCCACCACTTACAGAGGGAAGGTTTGATAAATGCTTTTCCAAAAGCTGGCGCAACTGGGCAGAATTACCGCCCGATCGATCAATCAGGCCGGACGCCAAGCCTTCCTTGTCATCTAAAAGAACTTTAAGCAAATGCTCGGGCAAAAAAGCCTGATGGCCCTGACCGATAGCATAAGTCTGCGCAGACTGCATGAAGCCGCGGGATCGTTCTGTAAATTGTTCCAAATTCATATCACTACTCCTTGTGCGCGCTCTCCATCACCCAACTGGCATGACAGGAAACACCACGAACCGTGAGATCATTGTCTAACCTCCCGATTTTCCGGCAAGGCCTTGATCTCATCATTTTCAGCCCTTTCATCAAAGACAAAGGCTATAGCTTAGATATAGTGTTGCATTTTCATCACAAAAGGGGGCATGATCCAATTTTATCAAACAAGGTCTCTTCTGCAATGACAATTGCCCTTTCAGCCATCTATCGCTATCCGATCAAGGGGTTTACCGGACAGGAACTGGACAAAATCCAGCTTAAAGCCAATGCTCCCATGCCATGGGACCGAGCCTTTGCCATTGAAAATGGCCCCAGTGGCTTTGAGCCAACCAATCCGGCCCATATCAGCAAGAACGCTTTCCTTGTTCTGATGAAACATCCAGAATTGGCGCAATTAAAAACCAGCTTTGATCCCGCAAGCGGCACTATCTCCTTTGAAAAAGACGGAGAGATCGTTGCCAAAGGCAATTTGCTCATTGAGCAGGGCCATAAGGATATAGAGGCCTATCTTGCCCAATTTTGCCACCGACCGCTAAATGGCAGTCCTAAAATCCGCCATAGCCCTGGCCATGCCTTTACCGATTCAAAAACGCAGGATCTAAGCCTGATCAATCTTGAAAGCGTCAAGGAGCTGGGCGCAAAAATCGGGGCAGAGCTTGATCCCATGCGCTTTCGCGGCAATTTCTATATTGAAAATGCCCCGGCCTGGGCAGAACATGACTGGGTTGGCCAAACCATTAAAATTGGGGGCACCGCCTTTAAGGTCCGCAAACGCACCATACGCTGCGCCGCCACCAACGCCAATCCGGCAACAGGGGAACGCGACCAACAAATCCCCAAAGCCTTGATGCAGCATTATGGCCATGCCGATTGCGGCATTCATCTGGTGGCACAAGAAGCAGGGCTGGTCAAAAAGGGCGACCTTCTATCCGTGACGGACCAAGATTAGATACGCTTGAGCTGATCAAAAACAGAACGTGACCAAAGAAAAACCCGCCAAAGGCGGGTTTTTCTGTCTCAAACATCAAATCCGTTACAGCCTATTCATCTGCAACAACTGGCTGCGGCGCATCCGCAAGGGCAGCAGCAGGAACTTGCTGCGGCGCGGGCGCTGCGGGCTCAGCCGCATCAGAAGCTGGCTGGCTGGGAGCAGCCCGCTTGCGAGGGCGAGCTGGCGCGCGGCGGCGGCGTTTTGGAGGCGCACTTTCCTCTTTTGGTGCAGGTGCTGCGCCATTGGCCACAGGCTCCGCCCCTTCTGCGTCTGCAGCAGGGGCCGCAGTGCTTTCATCAGCAGCAGGGGCAGCTTCGGCAATTTCAACAATTTCCGGCTGCGCTTCTTCGGCAAGATCAACAACAACAGGCTTGCCGCGGCGACCGCCCCGACCCTGTGCAGGCTGTTCGCCAGATCCATTGGCAACCGGTTGCGGACGATTTTCCTGCTCACGATTAGCAACTTGGGCAGACGCAATAATCCGCAGATAATGTTCAGCATGCTGATAGTAATTTTCAGCCATCACAATATCACCAGAGGCAGAAGCATCCCGAGCAAGGCTCTGATATTTTTCGGCAATATGGCTGGCGGTGCCGCGAATCTTCACATCTGGCCCATTGCTGTCATAAGACCGGGTCAAAGGGTTAGAAGGTTTACGCCCACGCCCACGCATCCGATTGTTTTTTTGTCCTTGTCGCATCGTATTTTTCTCACGCATTTTCTTGGGTCTCTCCCTTGCCAGACAGACAGGATCAATAACCCCTGCACCACGCGCATATCAGACAGCGTCTACGCTATCATCCACAAACTCCACAAAATATGACTCGCCTTGAGAGAGGCAGATTCTGTGATCGATAAATTTGAAATACTGCTATACAGCCACTCTTTTAAAAGGGGCAAAGAGCTGGCCCAGTATGCATATACCAGAGCTCTATATTCGGCAAAACACAAGTTCGCCCAAGAGCTTCTTATTCGTTGCTAAGATCAACTTATCTGGTTCATCAACAATTTCAAGCATAATTTTGCCCATTAGGGCAATTTGTAAAAAGATATTCTCCCAACCAAAATCATGCGAATAAGTTATTGATCTAAGTTTAGAATTTCACAATTGCTACGCGATCATGACCGGCAAGGTCCTGTTTGATATCAACAGAAGATGCCCCCTTTGCCTTGGCAAGGCCGCAAAGTGAGGACGCCTGCCGGTAGCCAAGTTCAAAAATCAAACCGTGAGGCTGATGGTTCCAATCAGCAATCTCGCTAAGGATGGCGTCATAGGCCTCAAGCCCGCTTTGACCAGAGACCAAAGCGGAATAAGGATCATAGCAGGCAACATCTTCATCCAGATCACCAAATTCTTCTTCTGCCAGATAAGGCGGATTGGAGAGAACAAGATCAAAGCCACCACAAAAACTGGATGAATAATCGCCTTTTACAAAAGAGCAGCGATCAGCAAAGCCAAGATCGGTCGCGTTCTTTTGCGCCACCTCCAACGCCCCATCGCTCATATCAATCCCCACCCCAAACGCATTTGGAAAGCAGGACAGAAGCGAAAGCAGCAAACAGCCAGAACCGGTTCCAATATCAAGAATGGTAAGCGCCCGCTCTTTCTTGGGAAACAAGTCCAAAGCTGTTTCTATAAGCAATTCACTATCAGGGCGAGGCACCAGTGTATCAGAATTGACATGAAAATTCAGGCCCCAAAATTCGCGATAACCCAAAAGATGCGCTACTGGCTCTCTTTTAAGCCGCCGTTTTGCCAGATTCTCAACTGCCAGACACTCCGCCTCAGGCAGGAGATGATCAAATTTAAGGATCATATCCATATCGGAAAAGCCAAGGGCCTTTTGCACAATGAGCCGGGCATCAAGCCCTGAGCTTTCAATTCCGATTGCTTTGAATTGTGCAGCCCAATGGGCAATAGCCTGATCCAGCCGCATCACGCGCATTCCTTAAAGACAAGCTGATCACTCAGGGATCAAACGCTCTCAGCTTCTGAAGCGGCAAGCAATTGTGCCTGATTTTCTGCAATCAAGGCATCAATCAGCTCAGGAAGCCCTTCGCCGGCCAGAACCTTATCAAGCTTATAGAGCGTTAAATTGATCCGGTGGTCTGTCACGCGCCCTTGCGGGAAATTATAAGTGCGGATGCGCTCGGAGCGATCACCAGATCCCACTTGCCCGCGCCGCGCATCGGCCCGCTCACTGTCTGCGCGATCCCGCTCGGCCTCATAAAGACGCGCCTGCAACACCTTCATGGCATTGGCCCGGTTTTGATGCTGGGATTTTTCTGAAGAGGTCACCACAATACCGGTGGGCAAATGGGTAATGCGAACCGCCGAATCCGTCGTATTCACATGCTGGCCACCGGCTCCAGAGGCACGCATGGTATCAATGCGAATATCTTCATTGCGAATTTCGATATCAACTTCCTCAGCTTCCGGCAGCACGGCCACCGTAGCAGCTGAGGTATGAATACGGCCACCCGATTCAGTCTCCGGCACACGCTGAACACGATGCACACCAGATTCGTACTTCATCTTGGCAAACACTCCGACCCCGGTGATGGAAGCAATAATTTCTTTAAAGCCGCCGGCATCCCCTTCGGACAAGGACATGATGGAGACTTTCCAGCCATGATCTTCAGCATATTTTTGGTACATGCGGAACAGATCCCCGGCAAACAAAGCCGCTTCATCCCCGCCAGTACCGGCCCGAACCTCAAGGATGGCGCTTTTGTTATCTGCTGCATCTTTGGGCAGCAGAAGAATTTGCAACTCAGCGGCCAGTTCCTCGATTTTTTCCTCAGTGGGCTTATATTCCAGCTGGGCCAATTCCTGCATGTCTGCATCCATATCAGGATCGGCCAGCATTTCCTTGATATCGTCAAATTCCTGCAAAGCTGCCAGATAATCCCGCGCCTTACCCGCAACAGGATCAAGCTCGGCATAATCCCTGCTCAATTTGACATAGACTTCAGGCTCCGGGCCTGCAGCCATTTCAGCCGAGATCGCCTCAAAGCGATCAATCAAGGCTTTAACCCGATTCAGGGGGATAGAAACTGCTGCCATACTCTTATATTCCAGTTCGGGTTCTCATCATACGCAAAAAGGAAACTGGGGCCGACCCCCAATCACACACTCTGTCAGAATGGAAAATCTAAAGCGAAACGTCATGCTTTTGAGCAAAGCCAGTTAGGAAATCTCTGATTTCCTGACCACTAATAGCCTGTGCCAACACATCGTCAAAAGTCTTCGTCAGCTCATCAAGCGGCAAATCAAGCACCATAGACTTGATCGGACCAATCGAGGAGGGCGACATGGACAAGGTGCGATAGCCCAGCGCCAGCAAAGCCATTGCGGCCAAGGGGCGCCCCGCAATCTCGCCACAAACGGTGATGGGAACATTATGTTCCTTACCCTTTTCCAGCACTTGTCCCAGCGCTCGCAAGAAGGAGGGAGACAAACTGCTATAACGCCCGGAAAGACGGGTATTGCCGCGATCGCTTGCCATCATGAACTGATGCAAATCATTGGTGCCAATCGAGACAAAATCGAGCCGCGACATCAAATCATCAAGCTGGAACAAAAGGCTGGGCACTTCCAGCATTGCCCCAAGCTCAATTTGCACCGGCTTTTCATAGCCATGACGCTCTAGGTGAGCGATTTCGCGCTCAAACAATTCCTTGGCGGCGTCAAATTCCCCGACTTCGGAAATCATGGGGAACATCAGGCGCAAGTGACGACCAGCTGCGGCATGCAAAAGGGCACGCATCTGGGTGCGAAGCAAGCCCGGACGATCAAGCCCCAAACGAATAGCGCGCCACCCCATAGCGGGATTTTCTTCCGGTGCAAGCCGCAAAAAGGCCAGCACCTTATCCCCGCCAACATCAAGGGAGCGGAAAGTCACAGGCAAGCCACCGGTTGCATCCAGAACCGCACGATAAACCTTCTCCTGCTCGCGCATTCTGGGAAAGCTCTCGGCGACCATAAATTGCAGCTCGGTACGGAACAGACCAATACCTTGGGCTCCTGCCCCTTCCACATTGGGCAAATCCACCAAAAGACCTGCATTCATAAACAGATCAACGCGGGTGCCATCTTTGGTAATGGCTGGCTTGTCCCGCAATTTGGAATATTGCTCCAGACGATGAGCACGAAATTTGACCTGCTCAACATAAGACGCTTCCATATCGGGCAAGGGACGCAGATGGATCTGCGCCATATCCCCGTCCACAATGATGGCATCCCCATCTTCGCAAACAGTAACCGCGCCTTCCACCTGACCAACAGTGGGAATGCCCAGCGCCCGGGCCACAATCACCACATGACTTGTGGGTGCCCCCTCTTCCAGCACCAAACCGCGCAGGCGATCTCGGCCATAATCCAAAAGCTCGGCCGCCCCCATATTGCGCGCAACAATAATGGCATCATAGGGAAGATGAGCACTATCAAGGCTCCCCTTGCCACCCATCAGTTTGCGCAGCAGGCGATTGGCAAGATCATCAAAATCATGCAGCCGTTCACGCAGGTAAGGGTCGGTCGAGCGCAACATCCGCGCGCGCGTATCCGATTGAACCCGCTCAACAGCCGCTTCAGCGGTCAGGCCAGAATGGATAGCCTCTTTCATCCGTCGCACCCAGCCCCGATCATAGGCAAACATGCGATAGGCTTCGAGAATATCGCGATGCTCCCCACCATGAGAAATATCATCACGGTTTAGAAGATCATCGACAGAGAGGCGAAGACGTTCAATAGCCGCTTCAAGCCGCTTTTCCTCAGCGATTGCATCTTCAGCAATCAGATTGGTGACCACAACGCGCGGTTCGTGCAGAACCACATGACCAAGACCAATCCCTTCGGCCATGGACAGGCCGGAAATCTGCATCGGGCGATTAAGATCAAGATCTCCGTCAGACCCAGCAAGACTTCCAAGCTCTCCAGAGGCAATAAGCTCCGCCAAAACCATGGCAGTGGTCTGCATGGCTTCGACTTCTTCATCACTATAGGTGCGTGTGGTCTTGTTCTGAACAACCAAAACGCCAAGAATACGCCCCGCCCGCAGGATCGGCACCCCCAAAAAGGCGTGATAGGCTTCCTCCCCCGTCTCCGGACGATAAACAAAAGCTGGATGATTTTGCGGCTCGGACAAGTTGAGATGGCGCGCATCAGAGGCAATATGGCCGACCAAACCCTCCCCCACCTTGAGGCTGGTTTGGTGAACAGCAGATGGGTTCAAGCCTTGCGTTGCAAAAAGCTCCAGCAAATTGTCAGCCCGCAAGACATAAACCGAGCAGACCTCGGCCACCATGTTGGCCGCGATCAAGGTCACAATCTCGTTCAGTCTTTCCTGCGCATCTGTCGGTTTTGCCATCGCTTCGCGAAGGCGGCGCAACAATATACGCGGGCCTGCTAGGTTTCCCCGCATCTGGTTGTCTCCAGATTAATTGCCTCAAGCACCGAACAGCCACTCTCCCAAGCTGACCGGTTACAGTCTAAGCATGTCTTGCATCTCACAAAACAGCTTTGTCATTCCAATATGAACATCAGCCGAAACAGGTGATTCCCATATTCATCACCCACCATATTGCAACGCTCAGGCAGGCAGATCAATCAGGGCAAACTACCAAGCGGGTATCCCCTGCCCTGATCGACCAAATCCAGAGAGCGACTAGCTATTGTCATCCAGCCCATAAAGGGAATGAAGGGCTCGCACGGCAAGCTCGGTAAAGTCCGAATCAATCAGGATAGAAATCTTGATTTCCGACGTGGTGATCGCACGAATGTTAATGCCTTTATCAGCCAGTGCTTTAAAAGCCTGGGCGGCAACACCCGCATGGCTACGCATGCCAATTCCGATCACAGAGACCTTAACCACATCGGTGGAGCCTTGCAGTACCTCATAGCCGATTTCACCATTGTGCTGCTCAAGGACCGACTGAGCCCGGCTGAAATCCCCTTCCGGCACAGTAAAGGTCATGTCGGTGATCGTTCCATCTTCAGAGATATTCTGCACGATCATGTCCACATTGATGTTGGCTTCGGCGAGAGGCCCAAACACATGGGCAGCAATGCCGGGTTTATCTGCCACGCGGCGCAGAGAAATCTGTGCTTCATCTCTGGAAAAGGCAATGCCTGTTACTACCTGTTTTTCCACAATCTCATCCTCATCGCAGATCAACGTTCCTGACGGAATGTTTGTATTCATAAGTTCTGGAGCATCTGGCTCAACAAAACTGGAGCGCACAAAGGTGCGTACATTATGCACCATTGCCATTTCAACCGAACGCACTTGCAGCACCTTGGCCCCAAGAGAAGCCATTTCCAGCATCTCTTCATAAGAGACCTGATCCAGCCGCCGTGCTTCGGGAACGATACGGGGGTCAGTTGTATAAACCCCGTCCACATCAGTATAGATATCGCAGCGATCAGCCTCAATTGCGGCCGCAATAGCGACCGCAGATGTGTCGGACCCGCCGCGCCCCAGCGTGGCGATGCGATTGTCCGGACCAATGCCCTGAAACCCGGCAACAACTGCCACCTGATTCATTTCAAGTCGCTCAATCAGGCGCGCTCCATCGATATTCTCAATGCGCGCAGCACCATGTACATCATTGGTTTTAATGGGAATTTGCCATCCAAGCCAGGACCGCGCATCAACACCCATATTCTGAAGCGTCAAGGCCAGAAGACCAGAGGTCACCTGCTCACCCGAGGCAACCACCGTATCATATTCACGAGCATCATAGAGAGGAGAACTCTCCTCCACCCAGCCTACCAGTTCATTGGTCTTGCCAGACATGGCAGACACAACAACAGCAACCTGATTGCCAGCTTCCACTTCTCGCTTCACATGGCGCGCAACGCGTCTGATCCGCTCCAGGTCACCCACAGAGGTGCCCCCAAATTTCATAACAAGACGGGCCATTCAGTGTCTCTTTCTGCCAAATATTTGCCGTCAAAAAGAAAGATGCCAAATCATTCCTTGCGAAATGATTGCCATCTGTTGCGACATACATAAACGGGACGCGCCTTAATCGCAACTGTATAACCCGCTGACTTTTGGTGTGGCCCTTGACTTTTGCTCCATATGAGCCGAGCTATGAGGAAATTTCCAACAAGGCCCCTATGGGCCACGCACAGACCCATCTCTGGGCTATGGGGCATTGCTTATGGCAGATAAAACACATTTTTCTGGCAGCACGGTAGACGACGCCGAAATCGCTCACTTCTCCGCAATGGCGGCAGAATGGTGGAGCCCTACCGGAAAATTTCGCCCGCTCCATAAGCAAAATCCGACACGCCTTGCCTTCATCCGCGAAAATATCATCGCCCATTACGGCCTTGATGAGAGCGTTCAAAGCCCTTTCGGCTCCCTAAAGATGCTTGATATCGGCTGCGGTGGGGGCCTGATTTCCGAACCTATGAGCCGTATGGGTGCGCAAATGACAGGCGCGGATGCATCTGAGGTCAATATCGGCATTGCCTCAACGCACGCAAAAGAAATGGGGCTTGATATCGATTATCGCGCAACAACAGCTGAAAGTCTGGCCGAAGCAGGTGAGAGCTTCGATGTGGTTCTTGCCATGGAAGTGGTAGAACATGTCTCGGATGTGCCCCTTTTCATCAAGGCATGCACCTCCATGGTCAAGCCGGGCGGCCTTATGTTCATGTCCACCCTCAACCGCACCATGAAAAGCTGGGCGCTGGCCATTGTCGGGGCTGAATATATTCTGCGCTGGCTGCCGGTGGGCACCCATCAATGGGACAAATTTGTCACCCCCGATGAGCTGGAAGCCGCCTTTGCCCCAACCCCCCTTACCATGACCAAGAAAGAGGGCATGATCTATAATCCCGTCCTTGACCGTTGGTCACGGGGCAAGGATATGGACATCAATTATATGGTGATGTGCGAACGAGGCGAAGACTAACGCACTCGGGCAAAGCTTTGGAGCCTGACTGATCAATTCTGATCTTCGGGCAAGGTTGGCAGCGGCAGGCAATCAATCCCGTCTTCGGCTAGTCCCTTGACCTCGTCTTGCGTTGCCTCGCCATAAATGCCGCGCTTTGCGGTTTCATTGAAATGCATTTTGCGGGCTTCTTCAGCAAACTTGTCGCCAACATAATCGGAATTTGCAACAACGTGGTCGCGAACCTCTTTGAGGATTTTTTGCAACTTGGCCTGCTCCTCAGCCGAAGGTTGGGCGGCTACAGGCTGGCTATGCTCGCCAGACACCTTATCCTGGCTTCGCGTGCCAGAGACAGCCGGAGCCATCAGCGCTTTGGAGATACTCTCTGACCCACAAGAAGGGCACTGCAAAAAGCCACTTTCCGTCTGGCGATCAAAATCTTCTGAATTGCGGAACCAGCCTTCAAATCCATGTCCCTTGTCACAGCGAAGAGAAAATTTAATCACCCGGCCCAATCCTTGTATATGCCCAAAATCATCTGTCGCAGCGCCTAAGCTCTCAAAAGACAAACCCAAAGCCAAACACCAAGACAGCGCAGCTCTTACAGAATAACCGACAAGACTTAAAGATCAAAATCGCGTTCGTTGGCAAGAGACGGCACCGAGCGGCGAAAATGCGCAACTTTTGCAGGATCGATATCAGCTGCGATGAATGAGGGTTCTTTGCCAGCCTCGGCAAGCACGCTGCCCCAAGGATCAATAATCACCGAATGCCCATAAGTCTGGCGGCCATTTTCATGCTCGCCCCCTTGAGCTGCAGCCAGCACATAGGCACCATTTTCAATGGCACGAGCTCGAAGTAGAATATGCCAGTGCGCCTTACCCGTCTTTTCGGTAAAGGCCGCAGGCACCGCCAGAAAATCCGCCCCCTTATGGCACAAGCCGCGATAAAGGGCAGGAAAGCGCAAATCATAACAGATCGACAGACCCAACTGACCCCAGGGAAGGGAGGCAAGAACCGCCTTGGTCCCCGCTTCAAAGGACGAAGATTCGCGGTAGCTTTCGCCATTGGCAAGATCCACATCAAACATATGGATCTTGTCATAGCGAGCGGCGATCGCCCCGTCCGGCCCGATAAGCAAAGACCGATTGGCCGCCTTCTCGCGCGCACCATCAGGGGTAGAGACTTTAAACGCCATGGAGCCGATATGGAGCCAGATGCCCAATTCGCGAGAGAGCGCGCAAAGCCGCTTTAATCCCTCATCCTGATCTTCAAAGGAGATCTTCTCCATCAGGCGGGCACGGTTCAGCTCCATAGTGGCGGTTTGCTCAGGGGTCTGAATATAGGAACAGCCATCTGCTGCAGCTTCCCGTATCAGGCTTTCTGCCTGATCAAGATTGGCGGTGATATCCCGCCCGGCACGAAGCTGCACACATGCTGCCCGAAAAACCGTCATAGCCAAATCCCTGTTATGTCTGACACACGACCCCGGATACTAGGCCCCTGTGTCCCTAAGACCTTGACCCCACTAAAAGGATCAGGCCCTAGCTTGCCAGTTTGGCATCCAGCTGACCAGCTTTTTCCAGATCAAACAGATCATCACAACCACCGACATGCTCATCATTGATGAAAATCTGCGGGAAGGTCTTGCGGCCGGATTTCTTGATCATTTCCTGCTTCACATCAAAATCAAATGTGGCGTCATGCTCACGAAAGGCCACACCCTTGTCATTCAGCAGTTTTTTTGCAGCGGTACAAAATCCGCACATCTTACGGGTATAGATGACAACGTCAGCCATTGTGGATCTCCTAAGATCTTATCTGCCGTAAAAAGGCAGGCACCAATTTGAACCAGATCCCAAACCTAATCGCGCTTTTGGCGAAAAGGGATCTAAAATTCAACAAATCAAAACTTTCAACCAGCGTTATATGGTCATTTGCCCCGGTTCTACAACCCGTGCAAACACAATCACATAAATGTGTTTGGCTCCGGCCCGTTTCAAAACCCGCGAGCAAGCCTCCAGCGTTGCCCCTGTTGTCATGACATCATCCACCAAAATGACGGTTTTACCGCTCAAATCTCCGCAACTGGACAAGTTAAGGCGAAAGGCTCCACGCACATTGGCTTTTCGGGCTGCTTCACTAAGCCCCACCTGCTGGCGGGTAGAGCGCACACGCTTGAGAAGATCAGGGCAGAATTCCATCTCCAGTTCCCGCGCCATAATTCTGGCCAGCAAGGCGGCCTGATTATAGCGCCGGACAAAGAGCCGCCTCCGGTGCAGGGGAACCGGCACCACCAGACTGTGGGGATCATCAATCAAATCCTGTCCGGCCCGTATCATCCAGCGGCCCATGGCCCCGGCAAGATCAGTCCGATCATAATATTTCAGCTTATGAACAAGCGCCTGAGCCGTCTCGTCAAACAGGGCAACTGCCCGCGCCTTATCATAGGTGGAAGGATCGGCAGCACCCTGCGAACTAACCATTTCCTCTCCCAGATCATAGGAAAATGGAATACCGGAAATCTCACAATAGGGTTTTGCAATCCAGTGCATCTGGCTCCAGCAGGTCCCGCACAAATGGTTGGCCTCTTGCACCCGCACCCCGCAAGCCGCACAGCTGGGCGGCAGCAGGAAATCAAGACCTTTGCGCCCCCACTGCCTAACCTGCATTAAAAGAGGCAAAGAAAGCTTTCGCATTTGCTGCGTGAGCATATTGACAGACCTTCCACTTCCTCATAAGCCACAGCAGAACGCTTAAATGCATACCCATCCATAGTCACGCTATGGCCAAAGTCTGCATCATGCAAGGACCCAAGTGCCCAAGCCACGGAAAGCCAGAGAGAATGTCGACACCTCCACAGATCTTCGATCGCGCCCTTTTAAAAATGCGGCGTCTTAAGGCTTTGCGGACCCATGGGGCCGATGCTGATTTTCTGCTAAGTCATGTATGCGATGATATGCTGGACCGCCTGTCGCTGGTGCTAAGGCCATTTCCCACCATTTTGGAACTTGGGGGCCATACCGGCCAGCTTGCAAACGCCTTGCGTATGCGTGAAGGGACAGAGCGCGTCATCCGGCAGGAACATCATCAGGATTTCTTTGCACAAGACCCCGCATCCGCTTCTCATACCATCCCGCTTCAAACCGTGGTGGGCGATGAAGAGGCCTTAGCCTTTAAAGCCCACTCGATTGACATGATCATCTCGCCCCTTAGTCTTCACTGGGTGAATGATCTGCCCGGCAGCCTGTTTCAGATTCGCAACAGCCTCAAGCCTGATGGTCTTTTTCTGGCAACCCTTCTAGGCAATGAGAGCCTGAAAGAGCTGCGCACAGCCTTCCTTCAGGCAGAAAGCGAACAATCGGGCGGCGCAAGCCCGCGCATTGCCCCGTTTCCTGAGCTAAAAGATGTCGGTGCACTTTTGCAGCGCGCAGGCTTTGCCTTGCCTGTCGCTGATCAGGATATCCTGACGGTACGCTACAAATCCATGTTTGATCTTTTGCAGGATTTAAGAAAGATGGGTGCTGGCAATGCTCTTGCCGCCCGCTCGCGCAAATCATTGCGCAGGGATGTCCTGATGCGGGCAGCCCAGATTTATCAGGAACAATTCTCGGACGATGACGGAAAAATCCGGGCAACCTTCCAGATTCTCTCCCTCTCAGGCTGGGCTCCCCATGAAAGCCAGCAAAAGCCTTTGCAGCCCGGCTCAGCCAAAACCCATCTGTCACAAATTCTCAAGGATAAATCAGAGCCCCATTAAGGCCGGGGCAAGTCTTTTCGCCACCTAAAATCTGGGCGTTACGAAATCGCACCTGAAATTGCAGTAAAAATCGTTACCAGAGTTGCATCCAGTTGGGTGCCCAAATTCGTTGTGGCCGCTATCAGACCAACACTCAGCACAGCAGCAATCACCACATATTCAATAGATGTGGCGCCATCCTCGTCCCTCAAAAATTTTTTATAAAATAAACTCATCCACCAATTGCCTCACCAAAGCGTCTCTTTTGGCTACAGCGCAGCTTTTTGCAGCCAAAACCAATCCCGGCCCCAAGGCTATAGGTGTTTTCTAAACAGAATAATAAGATTTGCCCCCAGAGCGGCGGAATGAATAGGGCTGGTTAATGGCGTTTTAACAGATGCAACCTTGGCTTTGTGGGGGAAGATCAGCGCTCCTACACCCCAAGCAAATCAATCAATGGCGGTATAAGCGGAATATCAGCAGGCGGCATGGGATAGTCACGCAATTTTCCAGCCCGCACCCATTTAAGAGCCTGCCCTTCCTTGGATTGGGGAATGCCCTCCCAGCGACGGCAAATATAAAGCGGCATCAATAGATGAAAATCATCATAGGCATGACTGGCAAAGGTAAGCGGCGCAAGGCAGCTCTCCCAGGTCTGGATGCCAAGCTCTTCGTAAAGCTCGCGGATCAAGCCAGCCTCGGGGCGTTCGCCCACCTCCAGCTTGCCGCCGGGAAATTCCCAAAGACCAGCCAGATTTTTGCCCTCGGGGCGCTGGGCAATGAGAATGCGATTGTCCTGATCGACCAGCGCAACAGCAACAACAAGCAGCATCTTCACAGCCTTTGTCTCATCGCTGGTCTCTTGAAGCTTGCTATCCATTCTCTCTCACCCCGCACCAGATCTTGTTACTTGTTGGTATGATCGCCTAGCTGCGATAATCCCCGTTGATGGTGATATATCCATGGGTAAGATCACAGGTCCAAACCGTGGCCTTGCCGTCCCCAACCCCTAGATGGGTGCGGATATCAATCTCGGCATTGCTCATATAGTCAGTTGCAGCCTCTTCGCTATAATCGGGGTCCCGCTGCCCTTCATATGCAAGCCGCAAAGGCCCGAACCAGATCGCCAGCTTGTCGCGCACAGCCATCTCACCGGCCTTGCCAACGGCCATGACAACACGGCCCCAATTGGCATCTTCTCCGGCGGCTGCGGTTTTAACCAAAGGGCTATTGGCAATCGAGAGGGCAACACGCTTGGCAGCGGCATCATTCTCGGCACCTTCAACGGTGATCGAGAGGAATTTCGACGCCCCTTCCCCGTCTTTAACAACCAGCTTGGCCAGATCCTTCAAAAGAGCAGACAGCCCATCGGAGAAGGTGCCAAGGCGCGGATCATCGCTCTTAGTAATCTCAGCGCAGCCCCGCTCCTTTGCAGCCCCTGATGCAAAGGCCATCAGGGTATCGGACGTGGAGGTATCGCTATCCACGGTGGTTGCATTAAAAGATGTCTCCACATGGCGCGACAACAAAGCTTGCAAAACGGGCGCTGCAATCGGCGCATCGGTAAAGACAAAGCTGAGCATGGTCGCCATATCAGGGGCAATCATGCCCGAGCCTTTGGCGATGCCGTGGATGGTCACCGGCGTGCCATCGATATCGACACTGGCCGTTGCCATTTTCAAAAATGTATCAGTGGTCATGATGGCGCCAGCAGCTTCCTTCCAGCTGGCATCCTCTGCCCCATCCACCATCATCAGCTCCATATTGGAGGTGATGAAAGAAGGATCCAGCGGCTCGCCGATCACACCGGTTGAGGCCATAAAAACCTGCGCGGGCGGGCAATTGGCAAGCTTGGCTGCCGCCTCGGCAACAGCGCTGACCGAGCTAACACCATGGCTGCCGGTAAAAGCATTGGCATTGCCCGCATTGACAACCAGCATACGCGCAGAGCCCTGCCCCTGATGGGCCTTGCACCAGTCCACTGGTGCCGAGCAGCATTTGGATTTGGTATAAACCCCGGCGACCGCGGTCCCTTCAGCCATTTCAACGACCAAAAGATCATCACGGCCCTGATATTTCATGCCCGTTGCGGCCGTTGCCAAGCGAAAGCCTGCCAGCGCATCCATGGGGGGAAACTCGGTCGGCGCAAATGGGGAAGGTTGCAAATCCATGGTCTTAACCTTTGCAATATGGCCAGATCCCGAACTACAAGATCATAAGGCCCAAACAAAAAAAGAGAGGCTATGATTTAGCCTCTCTTGAAAGTCTGCGAAAGCCCAGTTTTCAAAAAAATGCAGCTTTTTGAAAAGCGTGCCTCGATTTGAATTATTTTTCGATCACAATCTTGGCTTTTGCCTTCAGATCATTCAGCAGAGCTGAGAATTTCTGTTCGGCAACAGCACCGCGAAGATTGGTTTTGATCTCTTCAAATTTCGGCTTTGGAGATTCGCGTTTATCTTCCACCTTGACCACATGATAGCCAAACTGGGTTTTAACCGGCACCTTGGTGTAAGCCCCTTTATCCAGTGCAAAAGCAGCGGCTTCAAAAGCAGGAACCATCTGGCCTTTACCAAAATAACCAAGATCACCACCACGCGGACCGGATGGACCGGTTGATTTGCTCTTTGCCAGTTCGGCAAAATCGGCACCGCCATCAAGCTCCTTGATGACAGCCAGCGCTTCTTTTTCCTCTGGCACCAGAATATGGCGCGCTTTTACTTCCATCTCGGCAGGCTTTGAACCAATTTCCTTGTCATAGAAAGCTTTGAGATCAGTATCGGTGATTTTCTCGTCCACATTGACCCGGAAAAACTCGTTGCGCAAAGCACGGCGACGCAAGAAATCCATCTGTTTTTTAAACAGCGCCCCTTCATTGAGCTTCTGCTTTTCAGCAGCTTCCGCCACCAGCTCCAGATCAATCAAAATGGTCACCAGAGCCTCTTTGCGCTGATCAGGCGTCATCCGTGCCAAACGACCGCCCAGCTCCTGAGCGATGAAACCCATTTCAGTGGTAGTAATGGCCCGGCCATTCACATTTGCGATCACACTTTCTTTGCCTGCATCTTGGGCAAGAGCCATCTGGCCCCCGCTTAAAAGAACAATGGATGCTGCTGCGGCCATCAGTGACCGGGAGAAAAAGGCTCGAACCATCTCGTATTTTTCCTATGATTGTTCACTTTGAAGCGAAAAACTCTAAAAACTGACACTATAGCTCACCTACCTGCCTTTCTTGACGTTGACAAGACTGAGACCCAATCTTATCTGTCAGCTCAATAGTTTGTTGCTTGACCTGTTGAAAGTCATAACACAGACCGGGACGAGTGCGCTCATTCCGGCTAGTCTTGCGTCAATTGCACCCATTCTCTGTTGCATCCAAATGCGGCAGCATCTTGAAGGAAGGACCCTCTCAATGGTCGGTCTTGGTACCATCGCTCGAAAACTCTTTGGAACGGCAAACGATCGCCGCATTAAGGGCTATCGCCCGCACGTGGCCGCAATCAATGCTTTGGAAGAAGAATATTCGAACCTGTCTGACGAAGAGCTGAAGAATAAGACAGCAGAATTCCGTCAGCAGATTGCAGACGGAACCAAAGTCCAGAGCCTTCTGGTCCCTGCTTTTGCCACTGTCCGCGAAGCCGCCAAGAGAACACTGGGCCAGCGCCATTATGATGTGCAGCTCATGGGTGCCATGGTGCTCAATGACGGCTCCATTTCAGAAATGCGCACAGGGGAAGGTAAAACCCTTGTTGCCACCCTTGCCGCCTATCTCAATGCCCTTGAGGGCAAAGGCGTTCATGTGGTCACCGTCAACGACTATCTGGCCAAACGCGATGGCGAATGGATGAGCCAGGTTTACGGCTTTCTTGGCATGAGCACCGGCATCATCATTCACGGAATTGATGATGACGAGCGCAAAGCCGCCTATGAAGCCGATATCACCTATGGCACCAACAACGAGTTTGGCTTTGATTATCTGCGCGATAATATGAAATATGAACTGGACCAGATGGTTCAGCGCGGCCACAACTTTGCCATCGTCGATGAGGTGGATTCCATTCTGGTTGATGAGGCCCGCACGCCCCTCATCATCTCCGGCCCCCTTGATGATCGCTCCGATATGTATAACACCATCGATGCTTTCATCCCCAAGCTTGAGCCAGAGCATTACGAAGTGGACGAAAAGTCCAAATCCTCTATCTTCACAGAAGACGGCACCGAGTTTGTTGAAGAGCTTTTAAAAGATGCAGGCATGCTGCAGGGTGATTCCCTCTATGACATCGAGAATGTCTCAGTGGTGCATCACCTCAATCAGGCCCTGCGCGCCCACAAATTATTCATGCGCGATAAAGATTATATCGTCAAAGACGGTCAAGTCGTCATCATTGATGAATTTACCGGCCGTATGATGGAAGGGCGCCGCTATTCAGAAGGCCTGCATCAGGCGCTGGAAGCCAAGGAAGGGCAACCTATCCAGCCAGAAAACCAGACACTGGCCTCTGTCACATTCCAGAACTATTTCCGCCTTTATGACAAATTGTCCGGCATGACTGGTACAGCCCAGACCGAAGCGGAAGAATTGATGGATATTTACGGCCTTGAGGTGATCGAGGTTCCAACCAATCTTCCGGTTCAGCGCCTTGATGACGATGATGAAGTCTATCGCACCACGCGCGAGAAGGATCTTGCTCTGGTTGAACTGATGCGTGATTGTAAAGAGCGTGGCCAGCCTGCTCTTGTCGGCACCACTTCTATCGAGCGCTCCGAAGAACTCTCCTCCATGCTCAAAAAGGCCAAGATTGACCATCAAGTCCTCAATGCCCGTTTCCATGAGCAGGAAGCAGCCATTGTGGCACAGGCTGGCGCGCCCGGCGCTGTGACCATCGCCACCAACATGGCGGGCCGTGGGACAGATATTCAGCTTGGCGGCAACCTCGACATGCGCGTTGCTCAAGAAATCCCCGAAAATATACAAGGGGAAGAGCGCGAGAAGAAAATCGCCGAAATCAAAAGCGATATTGACGCCAAAAAAGACATCGCCCTTAAAGCTGGTGGTCTTTATGTGATTGGCACCGAGCGCCACGAAAGCCGCCGGATCGACAATCAGCTTCGTGGCCGCTCCGGTCGTCAGGGTGACCCCGGACATTCAAAATTCTTCCTGTCTCTGGAAGATGATCTGATGCGCATTTTCGGCTCGGATAAAATGGATGGCATGCTGCAAAAGCTGGGCCTGAAAGAAGGCGAGGCCATCATCCATCCTTGGATCAACAAGGCCCTTGAGAAAGCGCAGAAAAAGGTCGAGGCCCGCAACTTCGATATCCGCAAAAATCTGCTCAAATTCGACGATGTGATGAATGACCAGCGTAAGGTCATTTTCGATCAGCGTATCGACTTGATGAAAGACGAGGGCATTGCTGACGTGGTGGCCGACATGCGCCACGAGATTATCGAAGATATTGTCTCTCACCACATCCCGGAAAAAGCCTATGCAGAACAATGGGATGTTGATGGCCTGCATGATGAGGTTGCTGACCTTCTGAACCTTGACGTCCCGGTAAAAGACTGGGCCAAGGAAGAAGGCATCGCAGACGAAGAAATCATCGACCGCCTGAAAAAAGCCGCTGATGAACTGGCAGCATCAAAGGCTGCCAATTTCACCCCAGACATCATGCGCCAGGTCGAAAAGTCAGTTCTATTGCAGACCCTTGATCATCTATGGCGCGAGCATCTCGTCGCCCTTGACCATTTGCGCAACGTTATCGGTTATCGCGGCTATGGTCAGCGGGATCCTTTGCAGGAATATAAGACAGAAAGCTTTGAGCTGTTCCAAGCACTTTTGAGCAACCTTCGCAAAATGGTCACCCAGCAGCTGGCCCATGTTGAGCTGCGCTCTGAGGAAGAGGCTTTTGCCCAGCAAGAATTGCCGGAAATGCATGAACAGCATCTCAATCCGCTGACCGGCGAGAATGAGATCGCAGAAGAAGATCAAGCCGCCGTTGCAGAAATGATGGGCAAAGTGCCCCGCAACGCCCCCTGCCCTTGCGGCTCCGGCAAAAAATTCAAACATTGTCATGGGCGACTAGCCTAAAGCGGTCTCCATCATTCATCTCAAAAGCCCGGGTAGAAGATCTCTACTCGGGCTTTTCATGTTCATAGCCCTCCATATTACCCCCATCCATTTTCAAGACGCTGGCCATCACCGCCAAGCAAAGCTACGATAGAATTTCTTATCGTCATTTCTTGCACACTTTGTAAGCGGAAAATCCTGTCGCATGACATTTGATCAAATCGCCCTCTTCTCCCTTTTCGGTACTGTCTTTATTTTCTTGCTCTGGGGGAAGGTGCGCTACGATCTTGTCGCCTTTGGCGCTCTGGTTTTGGCCCTACTCTTAGGCCTTGTTCCAAAAGAGCAGGCTTTCTCGGGCTTTGGTCATCCCGCAACCATCATCGTGGCTCTGGTCCTTATCATCAGCCGCGGCCTTGTGCTCTCAGGGGCGGTGGACAAGATCACCACTCTGGTCGTAGACAAGGACCGCTCAGTGCGCAACCACGTCTCCATCATTGGAGCCGCTGGCGGGGCTCTCTCGGCCATTATGAATAATGTGGCTGCCCTTGCCCTCCTCATGCCCGTCGACATTCAGGCCGCCAAAAAATCGGGCCGCAGCCCCTCCATCACATTAATGCCCCTCGCCTTTGCAACCATTCTGGGCGGCATGATCACCCTTATTGGCACCCCCCCTAATATCATCATTGCCTCTTTCCGCGAGAAAGCCTTGGGCGAGCCATTTGCCATGTTCGATTTTGCCCCTGTCGGCATTATTGTCTCCATCATCGGCATCCTGTTCATCGCCCTTGTCGGCTGGCGCCTTATTCCCAATGCCCAAAATCGCCGCGATGAAACTGAAGCACTTTTTGATATCGGAAAATATATCGCGGAAGTTGTGGTCATTGAAGGAAGCCATGCAGATGGCCGCCTTGTTAAAGACCTCGACAGCGACGCAGAAGAGCATGACATCGCCATCCTCGGCGTTATTCGCCATGGCAAACGACAATCAGGCAATGCCCGCTATACAGAATTACAGGAAAAAGACATTCTGGTTCTGGAAGCAAGCCCGGAAAGCATCGACAAATTCGTAGGAAGCCTCAAACTTGGCTACCAGAGAAAAACGTCTGAGGCCCCAGCGGCTGCCAAAGGGATGGAACTTGTCGAATGTGTGGTGCCGGCCGAAGCTCGCATTGCAGGCCGCTCTGCCATGTCTCTGCGCCTTCTAGGTCGTCATAATGTCACACTTCTAGGCATTGCCCGCGAAGGCCGTCGGGTTTATCAGCGCGTACGAAAAGAAGAAATCCTCCCCGGAGATGTTTTGCTTCTCCTAGGCCCTTCAAGTGAAATTGCCGAAACCGTAAAATGGCTTGGATGCTTGCCTCTCGCAAACCGCGGCCTGACTCTCACCCAACATGGGCGTGCTGGCCTTGCCAGTGCTCTTTTTGCCATTGCCATTTTAGCAGCAAGCTTCAATCTCGTCTATCTGCCTGTTGCCCTTGCCGCTGTCACTGTCATGTATGCACTCCTCTCCATCGTCCCCATTCGAGAAGTCTATGACAGCATCGAATGGCCCGTTGTAGTCCTGTTGGGATCTATGATCCCTCTGGGAACGGCTTTGGAGAATTCAGGAGGAACAGAACTAATCGCAGGTTCGATCGTAGGGCTCACTGAGGGCCTAGCACCAGCCATCGTCCTTACAATCCTTATGGTTGTCACCATGACCTTATCGGACGTGCTCAACAACACAGCAACAGCCGTGGTCGCTGCCCCAATCGCCCTTGAGATCGCAAACAAATTAGGTGTCAATCCCGATCCGTTCTTAATGGCAGTCGCTGTTGCTGCATCCTGCGCCTTCTTAACACCCATCGGACACAAGAATAACACCCTTATCATGGGTCCCGGCGGATATAAATTCGGAGACTATTGGCGCTTGGGACTTCCCCTAGAAATACTCGTCATTGGCCTTTCTGTACCACTGCTTCTCTTTTTCTGGCCTTTATGATTGTTTGATTTTCTATTTTCTTGCGGTGCTTCACTTTGGTTCGCATTAACAGGCCTGGCAGCGACGCAACGTGCCCACGCTCTTCACGACGGAGTACCATCGGCGCTGAGGAGCGTAAACGGCCGAGTTCGGGATGGGATCGGGGATGCATCCTCTGCCCCGTCTTGCCCGCAGCGCGATAGCGCG
>JAOAQZ010000041.1 GCA_025210795.1 Cohaesibacter sp.
ATATACCGAAATCAAAACAATCTGGATTGATCTCTCCGATCGCGCCAGCGATGAAGCCGTGGAGTGATCATGACTAAACCAAAAATACGAAAAATCAAAAAACAACCAAACGATACAGGGATATCTGGATGGTATAAAATCACTGAAAATGGGTCTGATTTATAAGTTTATGGTGAGCGAGGCCGGATTGTCTTTGACATGATGGCCGCTTGCTCTCTTAATTGGTGTTTTCGTACTGTGTTCTGGCAGAGCTATTGTTGTTTTGGCCTTTGCCAGCGCTTCAATGGAGACATCAATGAGCAAACGCTCTTACCGCTTTAGTCATGCGATTGTGCGCAAGCCGTCCTCATCCATCAATCGGGGCCTTCGGGCTGTCGATGTTGGTGAACCTGATCTTGAGCTATTCCTTAGCCATCATCAGGCTTACACTTCCGCTTTGCGCTCGACCGGGGCGGACGAGACGGTACTTGAGCCGCTAGAGGCGTTTCCCGATTCTGTCTTTGTGGAAGATGCGGCCCTTTGTCTTTGTGAAGGGGCGATCCTGATGCGCCCCGGTGCCCCTTCTCGCTTGGGGGAGACGGTTGGTATGGCTCCGGTTCTTGAAGGACTTTATGGCGAGGTTCAGGTGATTGAGGGGCCGGGCTTTGTTGATGGTGGGGATATTCTCGTCACTGAGCGTGAGATTTTGGTGGGCCAATCTGCCCGGACTGATCGTGCTGGTATTGAAGAATTGCGTTCTCTCGTATCGCATTGGGGTTATGATCTGCGAGAGGTGCAAACACCACAAGGGGTGCTGCACTTTAAAACAGATTGCTCCTTGCTTGATGAAGAGACTATTCTGTCGACCAAGCGGCTGGCGGATAGTGGCTGTTTTGAGGGCTATAGGGTGCTGCATACCGCACCAGGTGAGGAAGCATGTGCCAATGCCATTCGGTTTAATGATCTTGTCCTGATGCCTGAGGGTTTTCCAAAGACGGCTGGCTTGCTAATGGATGAGGGATATGATGTGCGGCTGATCGGCAATAGTGAGGCTGCAAAGCTGGATGGGGGGATGTCCTGCCTATCCTTGCGCTTTACGCCTCCCGCAAGTGGCTAGGGTCCTGACTTTAAAAGCCGCCTTGCCTTTGCAAAGATTTCCAGAGTTCATTTGAACCCATTATGCCGCTCTGTCTTGTTCAGATATTATCGTAAGGATTGTGCCTTTTTCAATTTCTTCTTTGGCTGATGCTGCGTCCTATCCATTCAGTGCGTGTCATTGCGCTTGCATTATATGTGTGGACTGTCTCAGCATTGCTGCTTATGGTGCAAAGATATTGCGTATTTTGAGGGAGAGGCGCGCGCCATGGAACTGGATAGCTTTGATTTGCGCTTGCTGGACGCATTGCAGCATGATGGGGCAATGACTAATCAGGATCTGTCGGAACAGGTTCACCTGTCTGCTTCCCAATGTTCTCGCCGCCGGGTGCGGTTGGAGAAGGCTGGTATTATTAAGGGATATCGTGCTGTTCTGGCCCCTGAGAAACTGGGGCTTGAGGTAACGGTTTTTATGAATGTCACGCTCAATACCCATAGCCGTGACACGGCGCGTTTCTTTCGTAATCTTCTGCAATCGGTTGCTGCAGTGCGCGAGGCTCATGCATTGGTGGGGGATATGGATTATCTGGTCAAGCTTGTGGTCAATGATTTGTCCATGCTTTCGGAAATTGTCAATGATATTTTCCTTCCTCATGAAAGCGTACAACATGTTCGCACCTCTATCGTGCTGGAAAGCCTGAAAGAAGAAGGGCCTTACAGCTTTGATCATTTGCAGTCTGATTAACGCGGTGGCAAACTCTGACCTTGGCTTGTGATACGGGTTCTGACAGCCAAAGTTGTTTAAGGGAGCATTTATGCCAGATCGGTTTCTTCGGCCGTCAGATCTTGCTCGAACGCATCAACGTGTGTTGGTTGTGGTGGGGACCGGTTTGATCCTTCTGCTCTGCGTTGTCGCTATGATTGGCTATCGGGCAGCTCTCTATAGCTCGGCTGAGCAAGCCGAAGCGCGTCTGAAATTGCAGGTGAACGGCTTTGTCAGCAGTCTGGATAAATATCGCCTGCTCACGCCCCTTTTGGCTCGTCGGCCTGATATTCATGCGGTGCTTTCCAGCAGTGGGGATGACGAGGATTTTGAGGCTGCTCTGAATGGCCTTGGGCGCATTGCGGTGATGAGTGATGCCGCTGAAATTGAGCTTACCTTTCCTGATGGGGGCAGCAGCCGCATTATTGATAGCAAATTGGTGCCGCAAACCCAAAATTCTGATGAGATGCTAAGCCGCCCCGATATTGCCGAGGCGTATAAAGGCAGCCTTGGTCGTTTTTTTCAGGTAACGGGCGAAAGCAGGCATTATGTCTTTTCCAGCCCGGTGCGAATTGAAGGCAATGTAGCTGGTATTGTTTCGGTGCATGTGGATTTGGCTGATACCGAGCAGAATTGGGCTTTGTCCGCCAATCCAATCCTTGCCACTGTGCGTGATCGGGTCGTACTTGCCAATCGGGAAGGGTGGCACGGCAGTTTTCTTGCTAGGGGTGCGCAATCTGGGGATGCCAAGTCGATTGACGTGAAAGGCATAGATAATAATGCTGCGAGTATGGAAGCCAAGCCCTCCCTGTTTGGACCGATGTTGGTTCGTGTTTCCATGTCGTCAGCTACAGGTGACCAGCAATTGCGAGATTATGTTGCTGTCTCTCATTATGACCCGCTCCTTGGCTGGCGCTTTTTTGCGTTAGAGCCTTTGCGGGCGGTGGTGCTTGATACAATTGTTGTCTTGCTGGTTGGTGCATTGTTTGCTGGTTTGGTGTTTGGGGGGCTTTGGGTGGTCTTTTCGCGTCAGAGCCAGCAATTGTCCCAGCGCCGGCGCGATCTTGCTTCGAGCCTGCGGCTGGAGCGCAAAGTGCGGGATCGCACACGGGAATTGCGGCAAATGCAAGCGGGACTTATTCACTCGGCGAAGCTGGCGGCCATCGGGCAGATGTCAGCAGTTTTGAGCCATGAATATAATCAGCCTCTTGCTGCCATTCGCTCTTATTCTGACAATGCGCGTCTTTTGTTTGATGGAGGGCATATGGAGCAGGGGCAGGATAATCTGGAACGGATCGGCAAATTGGTGGATCGCCTTGCCAGCCTTTCAAAGACCCTTAAAACTTTTGCGCGTCGTCCCGGAATTGATACCAAGCCGATATCAATTAAGGCTGTGGTGGACGAATCTGTCATGCTGATGTTGCCTCAGGCTCGCAAACAAGGCGTTATGCTGGAAGCTCAGATTGCGGATACTGATCTTGTGGTTGTTGCAGGTCACACTCGTCTTGAACAGGTTTTGATCAATCTCATCGCCAATGCGCTGGATGCCATTGCAGAGGCTGAGGCAGATGCCAGGGAAGCTGCAGATGCGACTGGGTATGGTGCAAATATTGGTGCGGCTCAAGAAAAACGGGTGCGGCTTGATGCTTTTGTGGATCAGGATCATGGAGTGATCCGGGTGAGTGATAGTGGAGCTGGTGTCGATAAGGCTTTGCGTGCCGAGATTTTTGAACCCTTTGTGACCAGCAAGGATAAGGGCATTGGGCTTGGTTTGGGCTTGCCTATTGCCTTTAATCTGGTCAAAGGATTTGGCGGCACTCTTTCGCTTGCAGATATGGATGAAAAGCCGTTCAAGACCTGTTTTGAAATAAGATTGCCACTGGCAAGGGAGCCTTGAGTGATGACTGCAATGCCGAGTGTTTTGTTGGCGGAAGATGATGAAGAGGTTCGTTTCTCTCTGACACAAGGGTTAGAGCTTGCGGGCTACCATGTTCAGGCCTTTGACGGAGCATCCGGTGTGCTTGAGCATGTGGCGCGGCATTTTGAGGGCATTCTTATCTCGGATATCCGCATGGGGGGCATGGATGGGCTGGCCCTCATGAAAGAGGTGCAGAATATTGATGATGCCTTGCCTGTTATTTTGATTACCGGCCATGGGGATGTCCCCCTTGCGGTGGAGGCCATGCGGGCCGGGGCTTATGATTTTATCGAAAAGCCTTTTCCCGTGGCAAAACTGGTCTCTGTTGTGGAGCGGGCACTGGAAAAGCGCCGTCTTGTTTTGGAAAACCGTGCCCTTCGGCAAGAACTGGCCGAGGAAAGCACCCTAGAGGGCCGTCTTGTGGGGCGTTCTCCTTTGATGCACCGTTTGCGGGCCGACATCATGGCCTTGGCCGATACCGATGCTGATGTGTTGATCGAAGGGGAGACGGGAGCGGGTAAGGAAATGGTGGCGCGTGCCCTGCATGAAGAGGGGCGGCGCGCATCAAGTCCTTTTGTGGCGCTCAATTGCGGGGGGCTGCCTGCCGAGATTATCGAATCCGAGCTGTTTGGCCACGTTCAAGGGGCTTTTACAGGTGCGTCTTCCAAGCGGGTTGGTAAGCTTGAACATGGCAATGGTGGGACGGTCTTTTTGGATGAGATTGAGACCATGCCTCTTGAATTGCAGGTCAAGCTTTTAAGGGTGATTGAAGAGAGAGCCGTGGAGCCTTTGGGAAGCAATAAGTCAATCCCTCTTGATATTCGCTTTGTTGCTGCGACGAAAACTGATCTGGAGCAGGCTGGAAAAGAAGGGACTTTCCGCGCTGATCTTTATTATCGCCTCAATGTGGTCACCCTTCGTATTCCGCCCCTGCGGGAGCGAAAGGAAGACATTCCAGATCTATTCAATTTTTTGGCGCGCGGTGCCCGCTCTCGATACCGCAAGGATATCCCCGATTTGACATCGTCTCTGCTTGATAGATTGATGGCTTATGATTGGCCGGGGAATGTGCGCGAATTGCGCAATGCAGCTGATCGCTTTGTGCTGGGGCTTTCTATGGGACTGGGAGATGAGGCTGTTAGTACCGGGGATATGGAGGCCATGGCGTTACCCGAGCGAGTTGGGGCCTATGAGAAAAGGCTGGTTGCAGAAGAATTACGCCGTCAGGACGGATGTCGCACCAAAACAGCTCAGGCTCTGGGGCTGGGGCGCAAAACACTTTACGACAAAATGAAGAAGTACGATCTGGATTGATTGAATTTGGCGAGGATTTGACGCCTATTTTATCTGATAATTGTGTGGGAACCTACACATCCAAGATTTGCTCTGTGTGGGAATCGTGACACTCAGACTAGGTGCGATTTAGGCTTCTGTTTGGAGATGGGGCTGCAACCGCTTTGATTCAACTGCCTAATCCTGAAATTTTTACACTTTATTAAAACTTGGCACAGGCCTTGCAAACTCTTCTCCATCCATAATCGGCCCATCAAGGGCTTATCTATGCTTCCGGGAGGAGATTACAAATGAAAAAATTCGTTCTTGCTGCTGCAACTGCAGCTTTGATGGCTGGTGCGGCCCCTGCTATGGCTAATTGTGATGACGGTGAAGTGGTGATTAAATTCTCCCACGTGACCGCTGCCACCGGACACCCTAAAGGGGAAGCTGCGACCCTTCTTGCCAAGCGCGTGAATGAAGAAATGAACGGTAAGGCTTGTATGGAAGTCTTCCCGAATTCTACCCTGTTTAATGATAACAAGGTGCTGGAAGCTCTGCTTTTGGGTGATGTGCAGATGGCAGCGCCATCTCTTGCCAAGTTTGAGAAATATACCAAGAAGTTCCGTCTTTTTGATCTGCCATTCCTGTTCAATGACATCGATGCGGTGGATCGGTTCCAGACTTCTGAAGATGGTCAGAAACTGCTTGACGCCATGCAGCGCAAAGGCCTGCAGGGTCTTGGTTACTGGCATAATGGCATCAAAAACTTCTCTGCTAACAAGCCATTGGTTAAGCCAACCGATGCCAAAGGTCTGAAATTCCGCGTTCAGACTTCTGAAGTGGCTGTTGCCATGATCGAAGCTCTGGAAGCGAACCCACAGAAGCTGGCCTTTAAAGAGGTTTATGGTGCTCTGCAGACCGGTGTTGTTGATGGTCAGGAAAATACCTGGTCCAACATCTACACCAAAAAATTCTTTGAAGTTCAGGATGGTGTGACCGAGACCAACCACCAGGTTCTTGACTATCTGGTTGTGACTTCTACCGAATGGTGGGATGGTCTGGATCCTGCAATTCGTGATCAGCTGAAGAAAATCATGGATGAGGTATCTGCGACCCGTAATGCCATGTCCACCG